>NZ_OV788641.1:935000-1582500 GCF_928721695.1 Dialister succinatiphilus
ACCCCGTGGGAAGCCGGGGGGACCACCCTCCAAGGCAAAACACAGATATCGACCGATAGCGCATAGTACCATGAGGGAAAGGTGAAAAGCACCCCGGGAGGGGAATGAAACAGAACCTGAAACCGTATGTTTACAAGCAGTCGGAGACCGCTTAATAATAAGGTCGACGGCGTGCCTATTGAAGAATGAACCGGCGAGTTATGAGGTCCAGCAAGGTTAAGCAGGAAATGCGGAGCCGAAGCGAAAGCGAGTCTTAATAGGGCGATAAGTTGGATTGCATAGACCCGAAACCACAGTGATCTACCCATGTCCAGGCTGAAACACAGGTAAAAATGTGCGGAGGGCCGAACCTATATCCGTTGAAAAGGGTTAGGATGAGGTGTGGGTAGGGGTGAAATTCCAATCGAACGTGGAGATAGCTGGTTCTCCCCGAAATAGCTTTAGGGCTAGCCTCGAGGTAGAGATTGCAGGCGGTAGAGCACTGATCAGGAGAGGGACCTACCCGGTTACCAAACCCAGTCAAACTGCGAATGGCTGCAATTATACTCGGGAGTCAGACTACGACTTATAAGGGCCGTGGTCAAAAGGGAAACAGCCCAGATCATCAGCTAAGGTCCCAAATGCCGTGCTAAGTGGCGAAGGATGTGGCGTTTCATAAACAACCAGGATGTTGGCTCAGAAGCAGCCACCATTTAAAGAGTGCGTAATAGCTCACTGGTCGAGAGACGCTGCGCCGAAAATGTCCGGGGCTCAAGCACGGAACCGAAGCTATGGCATGACAGCAATGTCATGGGTAGGGGAGCGTTCTTATAAGGAAGAAGCATTACCGTAAGGAGATGTGGACATATAAGAAGTGAGAATGCCGGTATGAGTATCGAAAAGAAAGGTGAGAATCCTTTCCACCGAAAGCCCGAGGGTTCCTGAGCAACGATCGTCGACTCAGGGTAAGTCGGGACCTAAGCCGAGGCGGAGACGCATAGGCGATGGACAACAGGTTGAAATTCCTGTACCGGATGGAGTCAATTGAGCGAAGGAGCGACGCAGGAGGGCACATGATCGCGCGGCTGGAAGAGCGCGTCCAAGTGCGTATGCGTAGAGGGAGGCAAATCCCCCTTTACAGAAGCAGAGACATGATGGGGAGTTAAAGGAGACTTTGACGAACTCATGGATCCCACACTGCCAAGAAAAACTTCTAGCGAGACGAAATCCGCCCGTACCGTAAACCGACACAGGTAGGCGGGGAGAGAATCCTAAGGTGCGCGGGAAAACCCTCGTTAAGGAACTCGGCAAATTGCATCCGTAACTTCGGGAGAAGGATGACCCTGAGTAGGCGAAAGGGAGAAACCCCCGGAACAGAAAAGGGTGGCAGAAAAGAGGCCCAAGCAACTGTTTACCAAAAACACAGGTGCCTGCGAAAGCGAAAGCTGAAGTATAGGTGCTGACGCCTGCCCGGTGCTGGAAGGTTAAGGAGAGAGGTCAGCGAAAGCGAAGCTTTGAACTGAAGCCCCAGTGAACGGCGGCCGTAACTATAACGGTCCTAAGGTAGCGAAATTCCTTGTCGGGTAAGTTCCGACCCGCATGAAAGGCGTAATGATTTGGGCACTGTCTCAACGAGGGGCCCGGTGAAATTGAAATACCTGTGAAGATGCAGGTTACCCGCGACTGGACAGAAAGACCCCATGGAGCTTCACTGCAGCTTGAGATTGAATCCCGGTGACATATGCACAGGATAGGTGGGAGGCTAAGAAGTAATGCCTTTGGGTGTTACAGAGCCGATGTTGGGATACCACCCTTATGTTGCTGAGATTCTAACACGGAGACTAACAACCTCGTGGACCATCTCAGGCAGGCGGTTTGACTGGGGCGGTCGCCTCCTAAAATGTAACGGAGGCGCCCAAAGGTTCCCTCAGGCCGGACAGAAACCGGCCGAAGAGTGCAAAGGCAGAAGGGAGCTTGACTGCGAGACAGACAAGTCGAGCAGAGACGAAAGTCGGGCTTAGTGATCCGGTGGTACTGAGTGGAAAGGCCATCGCTCAACGGATAAAAGCTACCCTGGGGATAACAGGCTAATCTCTCCCAAGAGTTCATATCGACGGGGAGGTTTGGCACCTCGATGTCGGCTCATCACATCCTGGAGCTGGAGTAGGTTCCAAGGGTTGGGCTGTTCGCCCATTAAAGTGGTACGCGAGCTGGGTTCAAAACGTCGTGAGACAGTTTGGTTCATATCCATCGCGGGCGCAAGAAGTTTGAGGGAGGCTGCTCCTAGTACGAGAGGACCGGAGTGGACGGATCAACGGTGTACCAGTTGTCACGCCAGTGGCACGGCTGGAAAGCCGCATCCGGAAAGGATAAACGCTGAAAGCATCTAAGCGTGAAGCCCGTCCCGAGATGAGACTTCTCATCAGCAATGAGTAAGACCCCTTAAAGACGATGAGGTTGATAGGCTGTGAGTGGAAGTGGCGCAAGTCATGGAGCGACGCAGTACTAATAGGTCGAGGTCTTAGCTTAGATTTCACGAAAAGCACGACCAGAGGCGAGAGCCTTCGGGACTTCTTCTATGCAGTTTTGAGAGAACAGACTCTCAAAGATTCAGTGGCGATAGCTGTGAGGATACACCCGTACCCATGCCGAACACGGTAGTTAAGCTCACAAACGCCGAAAGTACTTGGCTGGAAGCGGCCCGGGAGGATAGGAAGCTGCTGATTAAGAAAGAAGCACTAACTGTGATGGTTAGTGCTTTTTTGCTGTGTGTATCATTTGAGATGATGGGCTTTTGTGGATGAAACGGCGCTTACCGGTATTCCCGAAGGTTGGTGTGCACATCCTGCTGTGATCGGCTTCGCCTTACAGGCAGTTTGAAGGCTCCGCCCAGGGTAGTTATATAGTATCGCTGCGCTGGCGAGGTGGGCGCCCCCAAGGGCGCCATTTGTTATGCCGCCTTTGGCGGCGAAAACCGGACAGCCGGGCTTCGCCCGTCGGAAAACCATACAACAGCCCTGCGGGCGTCGGAAATGCACCCCTTTTGGTGGCTGGCGTCACCACCTTCCCCCCGGCGGGGGGACTTTATTCTTCGCTATGCGTTAGCTTTATTCTGCCCCGCTTGCGGGGGAAGTCCGGCGCAGCCGGATAGGGGGGCGAGCGCAGCGAGCCAATCAGCAGAATACTTATTACGCCATATGATACAGTAAGGTAAACTCGTAACGCTGACTTTATAAGCATTGCCCGAAGGGCAATCCACAGCCCTCGACCCGAAGGGCCGTCAAACTTACGAACCCTCCGGCCCATAGGGCCGGTCCATCTTAAGAACCCTCCCTCATAACGCTGACTTTATAAGCATTGCCCGAAGGGCAATCCGCAACCCTCGGCCCGAAGGGCCGTCAAACTTACGAACCCTCCGGCCCTCAGGCCGGTCCATCCTAAGAACCCTTTTCCACAACCCTCGGGGCGTAGCCCTGTCAACCCTCACACCGCAGGTGTGTCCAAAGTATCCCCTTTTCTCCTCTTTTACAGAATTCCGGGTTTTGTCAATTTTTTTTTGTGAAATTCAGACATTTCTAATTTCTTTTTTTCTTTTCCTGTACAGAATCCTTTCTGTATCGTTGCAACCCATCTTTATGATGGAATGCAGATATACAAGTGATGATTGCATCAATGGAAGGAGCAAAGGAATGAAAAAAACTTGGATGAAAGCAGCAGTTTGCGGTCTTCCGGCAGGAGGTGCCCTTTTGGGGGGGATATTTCCTTCTGAGGCAGCGGATATCCGGATTCTTCCGGTAGATAATGCCAAGTTCTGGGCAGGTGCCCGTTTTGATTTTGACGTGGAAGTGTCTAATGCTAAGAATCTTCAGTCGGTAGATGTGAAGGTGAACGGTGTTCCTGCGGACAAGTTCTTTGGCAAGCAGGCTGTTACGAAGGATCTGGGCAATGGAGTGACTTCTTACCGCATTGATGATGTGGATTTCTCCAAGACCGGTAAAATCGCAGTCACTGTGAATGCAAAGGATGGTCTGGGTCTTTCCACTGCTTCTGCCGGTTATGAGGTGGTCCAGGAAAAGGCTGCTAAGAAGGCGAAGAATGTCATTCTTTTCGTAGGCGACGGCATGTCTCTTCAGGCCAGGGAAGTGGCCCGCATCCTTTCCAAGGGCATGACTAACGGCAAGTACAACGATCTTCTGGCTATGGAAAAGCTGGATCACAATGCAGTGATTACCACTTCCGGTTATGATTCCCTGGTCACCGACAGTGCCAACTCTGCTTCCGCCTATGCCACCGGTCATAAGTCTGTGGTGAACGCCATGGGTGTTTATGAAGATTCCACCAAGGATCCTTTCGATGATCCAAAGGTCGAAAATATTGCGGAAATCGTGAAACGGACCCGCGGTATGTCTGTGGGTATCATTACCCAGGCGGAATCCACCGATGCGACTCCGGCTGCCATGATCGGTCATACCAGAAGAAGAGCAAACCAGGATTTCCTGGCTAAGAGTTATCTGGATGCTTACCATCGTCCTGATGTCATTATGGGCGGCGGTTCTGCCCGTTATCTGCCGAAGTCGGTTCCCGGCTCCAAGAGAAAGGATAATGACAATGTGATCCAGGATTTCAAGGATTTGGGATATACCTTTGTCACCAATTCCAAGGAAATGATGGCAGCTCCTTCTGACAAGCCTATGCTTGGCCTCTTCCATACCGGTACCATGAATGTGTACATTGACCGTGAAATGCTGAAGAACCCGAAGGTCCTGAAGGGCTTCGATGACCAGCCGAACCTCATGAACATGACTAAGAAGTCCCTGGACATCCTCTCCAAGAACCCGAACGGCTTCTTCGCCATGATTGAAGGGGCTTCCATCGATAAACAGCTCCATGTCATGGATTGGCAGCGTGCGGCTTACGATACCATCGAATTCGATAAGTCCATCGAATATGCTGAAAAGTGGGCGAAGGAACACGGTGATAACACCCTGATCATCGTCCTCGCCGACCATGCACACGGCATTTCCATCAGCGGCACCTACCATGAACGGGATGGCAAGAAAAGGGTACCGAAGCCGTTCGGGTCTATGCGAACTCTATTTTCCCGACATTCAAGGATGCCGACCACGATGGCTTCCCGGATAACCCGGATCCCGATGTGACCCTGGCTGTCCAGTATGCTAACCATCCGGAATACTATGAAAACTACCACTTCATGAAGACCCCGACTCCGCCGGCCCTGGCTGTAACGGAAACGAAGGAAGAAGCGGTAAAGAACGGGGACAACGTAGAATACCACCAGGTATCCCATGCTTCCTCCAAGGCAAACCCGGCCCGTATCCATCCGGGCGACCCGGCTGAACTGATGCCGGCCAACACCCCGAAGGATGATCCCCAGGAATGCCATTCCGCCGATGATATTCTCCTCAATGCCGGCGGCCCTGGTTCCGAATACTTCCATGGCTGAATATTCCGCAACAGGTGTACCGCCTATCCGAAAAAGCGGTACCGCCTTTCCGCGGAAAGTGTACCGCTTATCCGCCAAGGTGTACCGCTTATTCTTTAGGTTATGATGTTAAAATAATTTAGTCATTTTTCGCATCGGTGCTATTCAAATATTCTCTCATATTCATTGATCCGCAATTGATGTGGTAGGCATTGTGAATGATTCTGTCCATAATCGCATCGGCCAGAACCCCATCACCGAGGCGCGGATACCATTCTGAGCTTTTGTACTGGGAACAGAAAATAGTAGAATGGGCATCGTACCTGTTTTCCAAGATTTCAAGAAGATACTGCTGCTCCACTTCCGTCGGCATCTCGAGAAGCCATTCGTCGATGATGAGGAGATCGTAGCCGGAGAACTTCTTTACAATGCTGGCCACGCTCCGTCCGACTTCGGTTCCATAATTGAACTGTTCCATAAGCTCCGGCATGCGGAAATACTTGACCCTGTACAGATGGCGGCAGGCCTCTTTCCCTAAAGCACAGGCGAGGTGGGTCTTTCCTACTCCGGTAAATCCGTTGATGATCAGATTCTTATGGCGTTCAATGTAACCGCAGCTGGCATAGCCCAGGATTTCTTCGCGGCTGAAACCTCTTCCCTGCAGGATAAGGGTGTGAACATCGGCATCAGGATAGCGAAACTTAGCAATATGCGTCAGCCTCCGGATGCGATCATCCAATTTTACTGAATAGCATTCATCGATGGCCAGTGTCAGCCTCGAATCGAAGTCCAAAGGGGCATAAGATTCCAGATCACTCTGCTGGTTCTGCAGGGCTTCTACCAGAGGTTCCATTTTCATGTTGCGGAGTTTCCGCTGTGTTTCTTCATTGATCATTTTGTCTTTCCTCCATAATAGTCTGCGCCGCGGATGTAAGCGCCTTTTTCGGAAATACTGTGTTTTCCGGTATTTTCATAACGGGCGGAATGTACGCCGTCCAGGATTTTGTCTTGATTGTTCCCCAATACAGCTTTAAGATAGTTGTAGCGGGGCGATGTTGTGTGGGCTAAAGCATACTGGCAGGCATTCTCGAAGCGGTCCTTCGGATATTTCTGACTGAGATGCAGAACGGCCAATGAAGCATTATAGCCCTGCTCTTTTATGGTTACACTGTCAAAGATCCTCCTGATGACTTCCGACGTACACGGTCCGATTTTCCCGGCCCAGGCACAGATGCGATCTTTGTCCATTTCCGGCTGGTTGAATTCATCCGGCATATCTCCCGGGCGTGTGGAATAGTGGTTGGTCATGTAGTCAGGAAATCTGATGTGGGAGGCAATACGCCGGTTTCCGCAGTAGATTTCCACAAGTTTGTCGGTGTAACGGATGTCCACGGACTGCCCGCGGTATACGTAGGGAACGGAGTACCAGTTTTTCTTAAAGGAAACGTGGAAATTGGGATATACTTTCCTTCCCAGAATAACCGCGGCGATTTCATAAGGAGCTCGTGGAAGAGCCCGGAGATATTTCTTCTCGTCCAGCCATACTTCATAGCGGCTTCCCTGCCTTTTCTGGAAGGGCTGCCGGTTGTACTTATCTGTAGCAGTTACTACATCCTTCTGCAGCTCGCCAAGAGTAAAGTAAACCTTATTGCGAAGACGGGCGATGATAGCGGTGGCAATATTTCCAACCGTATTCTCCACGGATGCTTTCTGCTTGGGCTTCCGCACACCGGCAGGCATAATAGCAGTTGAATAATGAAGCCCAAGTGCCTCATAGGCGTCGGTGAGAACCACTTCACCCTCTTTGGGATGCTTCACAACGCCGGTTTTGAGATTGTCACAGACTGTCCGCACAGGAACGCCGCCAAATGCCTCGTACATGTGGACATGGCACCGGAGCCATGTATCCATCTTCATATCCAGCGTGGCCTCCACGTAGGCATACCTGCTGTATGTGAGGCAGGAAACAAAGAGATGCACGGAAATGGTCGCGCCGGTATCACGGTCGATGATCTGCATGGTCGGCCCGCTCCAATCGACCTCGCACTGGGCTCCGGGCTTATGCTCCAGATGATTGGTCAGGTCATGGGTTGTGCAGTACCGGCCGTAATCCTCACAGAACTTGGTATGCCCTACAGCAATGTTTCCATTCTGGTGACACCTGTCACGATACTCCGTCCAGAGCAATGAAAGAGTCACACCCGGCTTCTTGAGCTCTTTATGGATGGATTCGTAATCCGGCAGCTCGTACATGTCTGAACCTTCCGGTCGGTCAGGGAAGAAGAGCTTTTGTAGTGCTGCATCATCCAGCTTGCGGATGCCCGCATAAGTGATGCCCTTCTTCCGCGCTGTTCGCAGTACGGTAGTAATCGTACTCCTCGACATGTGACGGGAGCGGGAAATCTCATCTTGAGACATTCCGCGGTCATGGAGCTCCAGGATGAGCCGGATCCTGGCAAAATTGGCCATATTAAAAGGCCTCCTTTCATAGAACAAAGGGAAATACTACGTCCCTGTTTTCATTCTATGGCAGGAAGCCATATATTAATATATTTATTAAAAGAATTTAGGAGTATTTCAGCTGGCATGTACACCAATAGTTCAAGAAGTTACCTAAAAATGGCAAGCGGTACACCTCGGCGGACAAACGGTACACCTTGGCGGACAGGCGGTACACCTACTGCGGAATACTCACATGGCACCACGGATAATACGGAAGTCTTCTTCGGCATGATGAGGGCTTTGGGCATTGATGCCAATAAGAATAAGAAATAACAGGGGAAATCCTTTTCCCGGGATGTTACCATGAAACGCATTCTTTTGATTTTCCTTACGGCCTTTGTCTTGCTTTTGGGAGCGGCGCCGGCAGAAGCGGAAGAGTTATCCTTCGACGAAATTTATTCCGGCTATTCTGCTGACGGGCTCACCTTCTCCGACAAGACACTGAGCCTGGAAGGCGGCACAGTGACCGTGTCAGGTTATATGGCACCGCCACTGACGCCGACTATACATTTCTTCGTGCTCACTGAAGTCCCTATGTCTGTCTGCCCTTTCTGTTCCAGTGACGCAGACTGGCCTGATAACATTATCGTTGTCAAAGTTGATGATCCCATCACCGCACTCCCCTATGACACGCCCATCACCGTTACAGGCACTCTGGGAATAGGCAGCGAGACCGACGAAGAAACCGGATTTGTGAGCCAGCTTCGGGTCCATGCGGATTCCATAGACAGCTGATTTCTCCAGCCGGCCCATCGTTTGACTTAAAAAGCACTGTAATGGTGCTTTTTTTGATGAAGAGAGGTACATGGGATATGCCGCCTGCGGCGTCAGGGAAACCATGGGTTTTTGTGAAGAATCGGCGGGAGCTGTATTCCCGAAGGTTGACACGCCCTTACGGGCGTGAGGGTTGATGGCGCCGCCGGGCCTTTGGCCCTGGGCGCCAAGGGTTCTGCCTGTGATCGGCTTCGCCTTACAGGCAGGTTGAGGGCTCCGCCCTCGGGAGGTATGAAGTACCGTTCCACTGGGGAGGTACGGCGCCTTCGGCGCCATTTTTTATGCCGCCTTTGGCGGCGAAAACTGGACAACCGGGCTTCGCCCGTCGGAAAACCATACAACCGCCCTGCGGGCGTCGGAAATGCATCCCCCCTTTGGTGGCTGGCGCCACCACCTTTCCCCCTCTATGAGGGGGCACTATAAAGCTCCGTTATGCTGTGAGCTGCTTATGAAAGGATTGCTTTTCAGAGCTTTATTGTCCCACCGCTCCGCGGGGGGAAGGTGGTGCCGTAAGGCACCAAAGGGGGGAAAGCCACCGGAGGTGGCTGATCGACGTAATACTTTACATGACGTATGATGCATATAGGTTAATCCGTAACGCTGACTTTATAAGCATTGCCGCAGAGCGGCAATCCGCAACCCTCGGGGCCAAAGGCCCCGTCAAACCTAAGAACCCTTGGGCCGAAGGCCCATCCATCCTAAGAACCTTTCCCCTCTGAACCTTTTGAACCTTCTGAACCCTCTGAACCCTCGCGCCGAAGGCGCGTCCCCGAAATATATAAAGGAGATAATCATGATAACCATTAATCAACTGATCTGCGATTTTCCTGACGGCGGGGGCAGGACGCTCCGTGCTCTTTCGGTGCCTTCTTTTACCCTGGCTGATGGCGGCATGGCGGTGATTACAGGACCTTCGGGCAGCGGAAAGACCACGCTTCTTCACTGCCTGTCGGGGCTCCTTACACCGACAGGAGGCACTGTTTTCATAGGAGATATATGCGTCACTGCCCTTACGCCCAATGAGCGCTGTCAGTTCCGCTCATCCAGGGTGGGGTATGTGTTCCAGAAGCCTCTCCTTCTTCCTTATCTCACAGTGGGGGAGAATATCGGCCTGTCCGCTTCTTTGGCGGGAAGGACGGTGAAGGAGGGAGAAATCGAGGACCTTCTTGCCAAGGTGGGTCTTTCGGGCCTGGCAGGGCGCCGGGCGGACCGGCTCTCGGGCGGGCAGCAGCAGCGGGTATCTTTCCTGCGGGCCATTGTGCGCCGTCCGGCAGTTCTTCTGGCTGATGAACCTACGGCGTCGCTGGATGAGGAAAACGGCAGGAAGCTGATGGATCTGATGCTGGCCTATCAGAAGGAGGCAGGCTGTTTCCTTCTCTGTGCCACCCACGATACACGGGTGATGGACCGTTTTCCGGTGCGTTATGATGTGCAGAAAGGAGCATTTCTATGATTCGTCTGGCATTTCTGTCTCTGGTACGGCGGCCGCTCAGGCAGTTTCTGCTGTTCCTGCTTATTGTGGTGACCTGCGCCCTGCCGGTGTTTATCCTGCAGATGGCCGGCGGTCTTTACGGCGGCATCAACCGGGCAGTGAGCCCCTTTCCTATTCTGGCAGGGGCAAAGGGGTCCGCTTATCAGCTGGTGCTGAATACAGTCTTTCTCCGGGACCGGCCGGTAGGAAATATTCCTTATGAGGAAATAGAGAAACTGGTGGATACAGGAAAGACCCAGGCCGTGTATCCTTTGGGATTTGGCGATAATTACCGGGGCTTTCGCATCGTTGGCACCAGGGCGGATCTCTTTTTATACCGTCCTGTCAAAAACAGGGACCCCTGGCTTTCCCTGCAGGAGGGACAGATTTTCCAAAAGGAAGGGGAGGCGGTGATTGGCAGTGAAACGGCCCGCCTCACCGGTCTCAAAGTGGGAGATACATTCCGCTCTGTTCATGGCACATCGCCCAAAGGCCGGGCCCATGACCATCCTTTCCGAGTGACGGGCATTGCGAAACCGGTGGGCAGTCCCTATGATACGGCCATTTTCATCGATATGAAGGATGTGTGGGAAGCCCATGGAGAAAAGGATGAGGCCCATCGTGAAGTGACGGCCCTTCTGGTGGTGCCGAAAGGCTATAAGGAAGCCATGGCCCTTCTGGCTTCTTATCAGAAAAACAGGGATGTGCAGATGGTTTTCCCGTCGCAGTCCATTATTTCCCTTTATGCCATGGTGGGGCAGACGAAGCATTTCTGGGAAATTTTCCTTACCTCCCTCCTGGCCGTATCCCTTGTGATTACCCTCCTTGTCATGTACTGGAGCGGTTTGTCCCGCATGAATGAGCTGGCCCTGCTGGAAGCGCTGGGGGCAGGGAAATGGAAAATCCGCCAGTTCCTTCTGGCGGAAGAAGGGATGCTCCTTCTGGCAGGCAGCTGCGCCGGCTGGCTGGCAGGCTATGGCGCCAGTCTCGGGGCGGCCCGTATGGTGGCAGGCAGTGCGGCCATTACCATGGTTACTTCGCCGGACTGGCGGGGCGCCCTCATTATCCCCCTGGTGACCATCCTTGGCACGGCGGCGGGACTTCTTCCGGCCCTGCTTCTGGGAAGGAAGGATGTATCATCCTATCTGTGAGAGAATGCACTTTTACAAAAGCCAGGGAGAAGGGACTCTCCTGATGCACTGAGAAGGACTGCCTTTCCGGCTCTTGAAGATAAGATTTTCCATCACCGGCAGAATTTGCGCTGGGTAGGCCATGGCTGATGGCGGCAGAGCAGCAAAAAGAGGCTGTGAAGAAATGATTTCCATTTTTTCACAGCCTCTTTCTTATCATCAGGGGGCTCATGGCTTCAGTCCGTCCACCTGTTCTTTGATGCTGTCTATATTATTTTGAATCTCTTTGATGGTCTTCATGGGGCCTTCGCTGTTTCTGGCTTCCCGGAGGTTCATGGCTTTTCCTGTTTCCTTATCCACCAGCTCGATGGTACCCAGGTGGAGGCGGCCGTCGATGATGTGGAAGGCGTCGGTGTGGATGATGCCGAAGCTGGTGTCAATGGATACGTCGTAGAAATCCACCGCCCGCCAGCGGTTGTTGAAGGTGCCGGTGATGCCTTTGAAGGGGACCAGCATGTAGAAGCCGGGGCCTGAGGAGAAGCGGCCGAAGGCAATGAGGTGTTTCTGGTCACCGTCGCAGTGGATTTCTCCATCCAGTTTTACCAGACAGTAGAATCGGGGCTCATTGGAAGGAATGCGGCTGTCCAGGTCTTCGCCCTGAAGGTAGATGTCATAGGCCCGGCTGTCTATATTGTAATTTCCCCGGGCGGTTACGGTGCCGCCGTAGACCCGGGCGGTTACATCGGAGAAGGTTACCTCTCCGCTGCTGTAATGGACATCTCCTTTGACATTTCTGAAGTCCAGGGCCGGAATATGGAGCTCCTTCATGGTCACTGTCCCGTCTGCTTCCATGCGGGTCAGGGGGCCGCTTCCCTGGGCGGTAAGGGTCATTTTGTCGTGAATGTCATCGCCCAGGCCCAGGGAGGCGGGGTCTACGCCGTTGGCCGTAAAGGTAATGAGGGAAGGAAGTCCTTTTTCCTTGAAATCAATTTCACAGGCAAGCTCCACGCCGTCACCGATGGCGGTTCCGCCGAAGGAGCCGGTGGTGAGGCTCAGCTTCGTGGTTCCTCTGGTATTGATGGTGCCCGTCATGTTTACGTGCTTTGCGATGTAGTGGCGCTGGCGGTAAAAGGCTTCCATGCGGCCGTTATGAATGGTCAGCTTTACATGAAGGGGCCTGCCGTTCCTGTTGAAATTGGACACTTTGTCTTCCAGTGTTTTTTCCTCCTGCCGGTCTCCTTCCTTTGTATCGTTCTGTTTCACAAAGTCTACCTTCATGTCTTCGTCAAAGCGGACGGCGAAGACCGGGCGATTCAGAGTGATTTCTTCCAGGGTGGTAGAGACCATGTGCTTTCGGAGGATATCCCAGGGATTCACTTTCAAGGTGCCCGAGGGGACGCGGAGAATGGGATTTCCCTCCGGGTCATCCCAGGAAAGGTTTTCGAAGGTTACGCCGCCGTGGATATTGGCAGTGATGGACTCCACAGTGATGGTGCCCCGGAGCATGTCCTGCCGGGCGGCGGCATAGTTGAAAATGCGGGCGGCGCCGAAGCTGGCTATTTTGGCCAGAAGGAGGATGAGGCAGAAAAGGGTGAGAAGGATGGCTGCCAGGACCAGGATATAGGAGCCCCACTGCTTTTCTCTGCGAAGTCTGGTCAGCTTTTCCTTCATAGGTATCCTCCTTAATGAGTTTCCAGATATTTCCTGATCCTTTCTATCCGTTTTGGGGTATCAGGGTGGTCGTTCAGCAGGCTTTTAAAGAAGCCCGCATTTCCGCTGCCGTAAATGGATTCGATATGGCAGAGCCCCAGGGCCAGGCCCCGTCCCAGCCCCAGACGGCAGGCGTAGGCGTCGGCTTCATATTCCTCCTTCCTGCTTCCGAAACAGGAAATAAAGAGCATAGGCGTCTGGAGGAGGAAGGACAGGATATTGTACTGGAGGCTGATGAAAAGGGCCATCAGGTTGATGAGGAGACCCAGGAAGGGAATCCATACGAGGAGACGGCAGATGAGGAAAATGGTGTTGTACACCAGCACGATAATCTGGCCGAACCAGGACATGCCTACGCAGAGCAGGCTGGCGCCGGTGTGGCCCCTCTGGATATGGCCCATTTCATGGGCCATGATGCCAAGGAGCTCCTCTTCAGGAAACTGGCGGAGCAGGGGCGCCATAACCACAATGCTTTTTCCAAGGGAAAAGGCATTGTATTCATTCCGAAGACCTACATAGAGGCGGTAGTCCGAAGGAACCAGATTTCCCCGCCGGCAGATCTCCGCAAGCCCTTCTTCCAGAAGGCGGGCGTCTTCGCCATAGGCCTTCCTCCCGCCTTCGGAATAGACAAAGAACCGCTCCATCACCCCCAGCCGCGCCAGAACGGCAGGAATGAGCACGGAAGCCAGGGTCAGCTTCACCAGAAGCGTGCCGTCATCGGTACCTGCCGGGGCGCCGCCCAGGTAGTAAAGAGACAGCATCACAGACCAGAAGGAAAAATCCATAATAAAATTAACGATAAAGGTCAGGATAACTAGAATCACAGGGGTAATGGACATGGAGGGCCTCCTTTTCTACAGATTTCACTTGTATCATATCACGAATAAAAAACACGGTAAAATCGGATGGCGATTTCACCGTGTTTTGATAGTGGGGACTGGGGATTGGGGCGTGAAGGTTCTAAAGTTTGACGGGGCTATCGCCCCGAGGGATCTTAAGTTTGACAGCGGCTATGCCGCTGAGGGTTGTGGAGGGCGCCATAGGGGCAAGCCCCTATGGCGCTTGAGGGTTGACGGCCCGATGGGCCGAAGGTTCTTAAGGGGCTTAAGTTTGACGCGCCTTTGGCGTGCACAGCGAACATGATTTGAAGGAGCAAAGCGACGCACAAATCAAAGTGAGTCGTTTCCCCTTTAGGGGCGAGGGTTGTGGTTGGCGCCTCTAGTTGATAGAAGGCGCCCTTTTATAAAAACCTTTACAACCGCCCTGCGGGCGTTGGAAATGCATTCCCCCTTTGGTGGCTGGCGCCACCACCTTGCCCGGTGGGAAGCATGTCACTGGATTCTCAGTCGCCTACGGCTCCTTACGAATCCAGTTCCTTTGCCACCCCCGCAAGCGGGGGCACTATAAAGCTCCGTTATGCTGTGAGTTGCTTATGAAAGGACTGCTTTTCAGAGCTTTATTCTGCCCCCGCTTGCGGGGGAAGTCCGGCGAAGCCGGATAGGGGGAGGCGAGCGCAGCGAGCCAATTACCAGAATGCTTATCATACCATATGATACAAAAAGCCAATCCCGTAACGCTGACTTTATACTCATCGCCCAAAGGGCGATACCACAACCCTCGGCCCAAAGGGCCGTCAAACTTAAGAACCCTCCGGCCATCAGGCCGGTCAATCCTAAGAACCTTTCCCACTGAACCCGGGCCGCGGAGCGGCCCCTCTCATAAATCTCTGAAGTGGAATTTCTTCTTTCCCGATGCGTAGTCCCCTACGATCTGGCCATGGCCCAGGAGCTTGTATTTATAGGACACCAGGCCTTCCAGTCCCACAGGGCCCCGGGCGTGGATTTTGGAGGTGGAAATGCCTACTTCGGCGCCGAAGCCGTAGCGGAAGCCGTCGGCGAAGCGGGTGGAAGCGTTCTGATAGACACCGGCGGAGTCCACCAGGGTCATGAAGCGGCGGGCGGTTTCTTCATTTTCCGTAATAATACAGTCGGTGTGGTGGGAGCCGTAGGTATTGATGTGGCTGATGGCTTCGTCGGTGGTGCCTACCAGTTTGATGGCCAGAATGAGGTCCAGATATTCCTTATGCCAGCTTTCTCCTTCGGGAATCACGTCCACTGGAATGATGGCATTCACTTCTTTAGTGCCCCGGATGGTGACGCCGGATTTGTGCAGGGCTTCTGCCAGTCTGGGCAGGAAATCTTCGGCAATGCTCCTGTGTACCAGCACCGTTTCCACCGCATTGCAGGCGGCGGTGTACTGGGTTTTCCCGTCAATAATGAGAGGAATGGCTTTGGCTATGTCATAGTCTTTGTCCACATACATGTGGCAGACGCCGTCGGCGTGGCCCAGGACGGGGATGGAGGTGTGGTTCATAATATACTGCACGAAGGCGTTGGAGCCCCGCGGGATGAGGAGGTCCACGGACTCATGGCATGCCAGCAGTTCATCGATTTCATTGTGCTGCTCCGCCTGCAGGAGGCACTTGGCAGGCAGTCCTGCCTCCAGGGCTGCTTCATGAATCAGGGAAAAGAGGATGCGGTTGGTATAGGTGGTTTCTTTTCCGCCTTTCAGAATGGCACAGTTGCCGCTCTTCAGGCAGAGGGAGGAAATCTGCACCAGTGCATCGGGGCGGGCTTCAAAAATAACGCCGATGACGCCGATGGGGCAGGTCACCCTGGTGAGGGTGAGCCCTTCATCCAGCTGGCGGTGCAGGGTAATTTTCCCGATGGGATCCGGCAGGGACTGCAGGCTTTCCAGTTCTTGCGTCACATCGGCCAGTTTGGCTTCATCAAAGGTGAGGCGTTTCATCACTGCCGGCGCCACATGGTTTTCCAGGGCCAGGGAAAGGTCTTTCCGGTTGGCTTCAAAAATTTCTTTCCTGTGCTCATTAAGACAGGTCTTTATCAATGCCAGGGCCCGGTTCCTCTGCTCTATGGGCATGGCGGCAAGCAGGGGGGCCGCCAGTTTCATCTGTTTCGTTTCTTCTCGTATATTCATGGTGAAAGCTCCTTTCCCGGGGAAATGCGGATTGGTAAGAATACCTTCATTGTAGGGGACCGGGGAGGGAGAGTCAATATTTTGCGGAAAAGTTTCCTGTGGGTATGAAGGTATGAAACACCACTGGAGCCACGTCGGGTAGGAAACTTTTCACTCATAGTTTCCTATAGGTATGAAACCCCATTGGAGCCATACCGGGAAGGAACCTTATACGCCAAAAGTTTCCTGCCGGAGTGAAACCCGTTGGTTCCACTCCGGCAGGAAACTTTTTAAATACGGCTTTATTGTTATGAGACTCCGGGCTTTACAGTGTCCCCTCAGATTTTGGTCCGCAGTTTCTTTTCCCACCAGGAAAAGAAGAAGGTCAGGATGATGGCCACAGTCCAGTAGGCGATGGCATCAGCAATGTAAGGCTCCGTGCGGCGGTTGTAGAGGGCGGAGAAAATGTCCGCTTCGGCAAACATATCCACCACTTTCACCGTAAATACCAGAGCCAGCAGCTTAATGGTCTTCAGGTAGTAGGTGAAAAACGTAGGGAGGGCCACAATGAAGGCCTGGGGAAAGATGATGCGGGTGAAGGCGGCCAGGGGAGTCATGCCTGTGGCCACAGCTGCTTCATACTGGCCCCGGTCTACGGAAAGGAGGGCACCCCGCACATTTTCCGACTGGTAAGCCGTATTGTACAGAATGAAGGTGGTGTACACCGTCCAGTAGGGGCTCACGTCAAAAGGCTTTACCGTCTGTCCTGTGAAGGAGGAAATCACCGGTGCCAGCAGGAAGGGCAGGGAATTGTACACGATGAAGAGCTGCACAATGGAAGGAACGCCCCGGAAGAAGGAAACGAGGACGGCAAAGATGCCGTTCACGAAGCGTCCGGAGCTCTGCCGGATCACGGCGATGACGGAGCCGAAAAGAATGCCGAAGAAAAGGCTGATGAAAGCCATGAAAAGGGTATTGGGAATGGCCTGGGCGATGAAGAGGAAGGCCCTGGGCAGTACAGCAAAATCAATCATCAGGAGGCCCTCCTTTCATGGTTTCCATTGTATTTCTGGAAGAGGTGGAACGCCGTTTCCACCAGAATCACCAGAGCCCAGTAGATAAGGGCCACGGCGCAGTAGGTTTCCAGCTTTCCCTGGCCGTAGTTGGCATTGATAATTAGGCCTGCCCGGCCCATGAGGTCCACCACGCCGATGAAGAACATGACAGAGGTGTCCTTTAAAATGTTGATAGCTTCGCTGACCAGACTGGGAAGGGCCACCGGCAGGGCCTGGGGCGCGATGATGTGCACCACCCGGTGAAAGGGAGACAGGCCGAAAACCATGGCTGCCTCATGCTGCCCCCGGTCCACGGACAGATAGGCAGGACGGATGATTTCCGATATCACCGGCGTATAGTGGAAGCCAAGGGCAATGAGTACATAGGCTGTCAGAGGCCAGCCGTCGGGGCTGATATGAAAAGCCCGTACAATCACCGGCAGCACGAAGTACACCAGGTACAGATCCAGAATGAAAGGCATGGACCGGTTGTAGGACAGCCACACCTCGCAGAGCTGATGGAGAAAGGGCACTTTGGCAATGCGGATCACTGCCACCAGGGTGCCGGTACAAAGGCAGAGCAGAATGGAGGCAGCAATCACTTCCATGGTGAAGGGAAGCGCCGTGGACAGCCGGGGGAAGAGGCCCAGGAAATAGGACATATTAAAGGTCAGCATATTACCCCTCTTCTCTTTTCAGCATGCGCTGAAGAAACTGCCGGGTCTTTTCTTCCTTTGGATGGACGAAGATTTCATCAGGGCTGCCTTCTTCCACCACTTCCCCATGGGACATGAAGACCACCTTGGAAGACACTTCCTGGGCGAAATGCATTTCATGGGTGACAATAATCATGGTAATGCCCAGGGTAGCTACAGAGGCAATGGTATCAAGCACTTCTCCCACCAGCTCCGGATCCAGGGCAGAGGTGGGTTCGTCGAAAAGAATCACATCCGGCCGGGGAGCCAGGGCCCGTGCAATGCCGACCCGCTGCTGCATACCGCCGGAGAGCTCGGAGGGATACATTTTGGCATAATCAGCCATGTGTACCCGTTCCAGCTCCTTCATGGCGATTTCCACAGCTTCTTTCTTCGGCTTTCCATAGCCGTAAATCAGGCCTTCCGTTACATTTTCCAGCACTGTCTTGTTGCGGAACAGGTTGAACTGCTGGAAAACCATGGTGGATTTCCGGCGGAGCCGCTGGATGTCCTTCTTGGAAATATGGGAGAAATCCACAGACACGTCGCTGATGGTGAGCTTCCCGGCATCCGGCTTTTCCAGGTAATTCAGGCAGCGGAGAAAAGTGGTCTTCCCGGTGCCCGAGGGCCCCAGAATGGACACCACGCTTCCTTTTTCCACGGACAGGTTGATATCTTTTAAAACCTCCACATTTCCGAAGGATTTGCGGATATGTTCAGCTTTAAGTACAAGGGACATACAGAGCCTTCTTTCTATGGTTAATCATCAGGGAAGCATCCGGTGATTTTCCCGGCGCTTCCTTATGGGCAATATAAAAACCCCGTCCCCATGGGACGGAGAATTCCGTGTTCCACCCAGATTCATTCCTTCGTCGCCGAAGAAATCTTGGCCAGTCGTAGACTGCAGGCTGTAACGGGCTTCCCGGACAGCCCTACTTCCTTCAGACTGTCAGCTCAGAGAGGCACTTCCATGAAATTCCCGTACCCGCTTCCACCATCCGGGCTCGCTTTGCCAGTTCCATCCATGTACTTTCTCTCGTCCTTGCAGAGAATTAAATATATCACTTTCAATATACCATAGATAGGGGAAGAAATGCAAGAGGAGCGGATGTTAGAGGAATGGCGGAGGGCGCCTTATGGACAAGCCCCATTGGGGCTTGAGGGTTGACGGCCCGCTGGGCCGAAGGTTCTTAAGGGGCTTAAGTTTGACGCGCCTTTGGCGCGAGGGTTGTTGTAGGGCGCCTCTAAATTATAGAAGGCGCCCTCTTATGATAAAACCTAACAATCGGGCTTTCGCCCGAGGAAAAACAAGCAAACCGGGCTTCGCCCGAGGGAAAACAGACCGACCCCGCACCGCAGGCGCGGTTGTAAAGGTTTTCGATACAGAATGCTTATCATGCCATATGGCACTGAAAGTAAATCCCGTAACGCTGACTTTATAAGCATTGCCCGAAGGGCGCCACCACAACCCTCGGCCTGCAAGGCCGTCAAACCTAAGAACCCTCCGGCCCAGCGGGCCGGTCCATCTTAAGAACCTTTTTTGCCCCCTGAGCGCCAGCGAACACAACCCGCCGCCGACAGGCGGCCACAACCCTCGGGACGAAGTCCCGTCAACCCTCACACCGAAGGTGTGTCCAAAGGCGCCAGCGCCCCCCTATCTGAGCCATTTCATGGCATCCTTCATGGCTGCCGGAAGGGCCTGGCCGAAGAGACGGTCCATGGCATCCCGGGTGACCAGCCAGGTGCGGCCGGATTTCCTTCGTTCTCCTTCTTCCATGCGGGCGGCGGCATGACCGGCGCCGGCAGCAGCGCTTCTGACGGTGCCGCTGTCCCGGTTCCAGATGCGGGCGGCTTCGATAGTGGAGAACACAAGGAGAAGGGGATTTAAGGCGAAAGGCGGCTTTTCCTCCGCGCTGCCCCGGTACACTCTTTCTGCAGCGCGGCGCAGGAGAAGCCAGGTATTTCCGGAATGGCGGACTTCAGAAAGAGAAAAGATCCCGTTTTCCCCTGCCCCTTCACAGTCGGCCTGCACCCTTTTGGCGTCGGCGCCGTACAGGTTGGCCGCTTCCCTGGGGGTCACCACTTCTTCCAGGGGATCGAAAGGAAGACGGTACATATCCATATGCCCCAGGTCCGGTTCATAGGCGGAAGAGGAGATAATCCCAATGGCCCCTTCACCGGCGGCCAGGGCGCATCCTGCCGGCAGGCGGCGGCCGGAGAGATAGGCTCCGTAGGCGGCACGGGCTTTTGCAGCAGGCAGGGTGGTGGAAATGAAATCCACCGGTCCTTCGCTGACTGCAAGGCCCTCTCCTTCCGGTATGGCCGGCTTTCTGTCTAAAAGATACAAATGGGCTCCTTCCGTAAGGATCCATCCGCTTTTTGGAATGGTGCCGGTAAGAAAGGCACCGTAGCAGGCATCTGCCTGCTCTTCATTTTCTGTATGTGCGTATATTCGAATCATAATACCTCTATTGACAAGCCCCTTTGGGGCTTGAGGGTTGACGGCCCGCTGGGCCGAAGGTTCTTAAGGGGCTAAAGTTTGACGCGCCTTTGGCGTGCACAGCGAACATGATTTGAAGGAGCAAAGCGACGCACAAATCATAGTGAGTCGTTTCCCCTTTAGGGGCGAGGGTTGTTGTAGGGCGCCTTATGGACAAGCCCCTATGGGGCTTGAGGGTTCTAAAGTTTGACGGGGCTGTGGCCCCGAGGGTTCTTAAGTTTGACAGCGGCTATGCCGCTGAGGGTTGTGGAGGGCGCCTCTAAATTTATAGAAGGCGCCCTCTTATGATAAAACCTAACAACCGGGCTTCGCCCGAGGGAATGCGGTCCCCTTTTTTTAAACTGCGGCGAA
The DNA here is from genome assembly GCF_928721695.1 of Dialister succinatiphilus. Classification (NCBI taxonomy): domain Bacteria; kingdom Bacillati; phylum Bacillota; class Negativicutes; order Veillonellales; family Veillonellaceae; genus Dialister; species Dialister succinatiphilus. The sequence continues at coordinate 955,587 of NZ_OV788641.1, forward strand.
GCCGCCACCACAACCCTCGGCCCGAAGGGCCGTCAAACTTACGAACCCTCCGGCCCATAGGGCCGGTCCATCTTAAGAACCCTCCCCCATAAAGGCCCCTTAGAGCGACGACATCATTCGGATGTGTCCGGCCAGCAGTTCTTTATTAATGTAAGCATGCACTTTTTCCATGGGGGAGCCTTCAGCAATGGTTTCCCGGTCTCTGCTGCCGGCGCCGTGACTCTGGACTTTACCGTCGTAGTCGTAGCGGGTCATGGAAAGGGTTTGGATCCGTTTGTGGGGGACGTCCATGCGGACCTGGTAAATGACGGAGGAGAAGTTCTGGTCTTTCCAGGGGTAGGAAATGCGGATCCAGAAGGTGGCGTAGCCGTCTTTATAGGAAATGGTATTTTTTTCTACATCATAGGTGCTTCCGTGGAAACGGACGCCTTCTTCTTTATAAATGACGAGCCACTGGGGATTGGTAAAACGGGGAAGGGGATTTTCCACGTAGTGGCTGTACAGGTTCATGCCGAAGGAATGGGGCACCAGGGCGCTCCAGTTCTGGGGATCGTCGCTGTAGGTGAAATCATTGGTGACGGCGCCTTTGGCATCCAGGGTTTTCATTTCCGTGACCCGGTAGGTCCTGTGGTTTTTGTCGAATTCAATATTGGAAATGGTGTCGCCCTCTTTGGCTTTGGATTTGATGGACAGGGAAGAGCGAAGGCCGCTGTCCACGTAGGAGTCCGTATCCACCAGAGTGGTATCGGAGTCCTGGAAGGGGATCCAGTTTTCCGCCAATGCGGTTTCCCCGCCCACCATAAGGCAGGCAGCAAGTATAGGTGCTAATAGTTTTTTCATAGATATCCTCCTCTTTGGTGAGCTGATGGGACCGCTGTCCGCTATCCGCTGACCGCTGTCCGTGAGCTATGTGCCTGTATGCTGTATTCCCGAAAGCAAGGGGGTGCAGGAGCCTGTCGCGCCCGGGTCAAGCCACCATGGGGCAGCCACCGGCAGACCGGGTTCTGGTCGCAGAGCGGGCTGGTGCAGAGGGCGTATGGTATGCCGCTGAAGGCGGCATTTAAACCTCCATCGCCCGACAGGGCGATACCACAACCCTCAGCGGCTTTGCCGCTGTCAAACTTAAGAACCTTAAGAACCTTAAGAACCCTCGGCTCCAAAGGAGCCGTCCGCCTCTTTTATTTCAGACTTTTAATGACCCGTAAATCCTGGGGCGTCAGGAAGGGGGTGTAGGGTTTTCCCAGGTAGAGGGACAGGGTATCCACCAGACTTCTGATATGGGGGGCCTCTACGTGCATCATATCGGACAGGTCCCGAAGGCTTCCCATGCCGCAGGGAAGGTCTTCGGAAAGGTAGCGGCCCTTGAGGTCCGTAGGTCCCATGACGGTTTTATAGGATTGATTTTCCGTAAGGGCGTCGTAGAGATTTTCCTTTTTCTCTCCCCAGGAGGCGTTGAGCACGTCCAGAAGGGAGGAGAGGGAAAGGCCCAGGGCTTTCCCTATGGCAATCCGTTCCTGGTCGCAGGCTTCCATGTAGGCAGCCACCTTTGGGGTAAGGGAATCACCGAAGAAATGGAATTTCTCTCCGTTTTCAATGCGGGTCATGTTGAAGAGGCAGGCTGTCACGTGGATGATGGGATTGGTGGCGGATAGGGAAGTGGAGGCAGGGGAAGCGACCCGGCTCACCTTGGGCGCCATCAGGTGCAGAAGGGTGCTCAGTTCTCCTTCTTCACCAAGGCAGGAATAGCCGATTTCTTCTTTCATGGCCTTGAATTCCAATGTTTTATAATCGGAAGAGAGGCGGGCGATGAAGGGCATATTGGCAGTTTCCGCAATGGAAATGGATGGGGCATCCTGCTGTTTGGACAGAAGGCGGCAGGCCTTGATGGCGCCCCAGCAGCCGTTCATGAAAAGCAGGCACTGCCCGTCATGAAGGAAGGGGGCGATTTCTTCGACGACGCTCTCATGGTCTGTGGCGTGGGTGCATACCATGAGGATGTCCGCTTCCTCCACGGCCTTTTTCAAATCTGTGGTAAAGGGAACGTACAGGGATGTGTCGATTTTGCCTCTTACTGTGAGGGGAGACTGGTTCCAGCAGGCTGCTTTGATGCGGTTTCGCACATACACCTGACAGGGCACATTTTTCAGATTAAAATAAGCGGCTCCGGCCAGTGCGGTGCTTCCGGCGCCGATGATGGAAATATTCATGGTTCCTCCTACTAAATCCGGATCATTGATTCTCCGGATGGTCCCTTTTATTATACTATTAATAGGGCTGCCATGCTTTGAAAAAATTGGAAATGGTTCATCAAAAAAACACGTCTCCAGGGACGTGCTTTTTCTATATCAGTATACCTTCCAGATGGTCCATTTCGTGCTGGATGATTTCGGCAGTGAAGCCCTGGAACCGTTTTCTCTTTTTGTGGAAGTCTTCATCCTCATATTTCACTTCCACCCCGTCATAGCGCCGGCAGGGACGTTTTCCGGCAAGGGAGAGGCACCCTTCTTCCGTATCATAATATGTGAGGGAATGCATGGTGATGACCGGATTGTAGAGGAGAAGGAAACGTTTTTCATCCCGGATGGCGATGATGGCTTTGGAAGCGCCGATCATATTGGCTGCCAGACCCACGCAGGTGTCGCGGTGGGCGGCCAGGGTGTCCAGAAGATCCCGGCCAGCCGCACGGTCCTGCCGGCTGGCCTTCTCGGCTTTCCGCTGGAGGAAGAGGATATCTTTGACAATAGGACGAATCATGAAAAGTCTCCTTTTGTATTGAGTGATACTTGCAGTGGTGATGGGTATTCCCGAAAGCAAGAGAGGTTCGGGTGCTTTATGGACAAGCCCCATTGGGGCTTGAGGGTTTTAAAGTTTGACGGGGCTATCGCCCCGAGGGTTCTTAAGTTTGACAGCGGCTCTGCCGCTGAGGGTTGTGGAGGGCGCCTTACATTTATAGAAGGCGCCCTCTTATGATAAAACCTTGACAACCGGGCTTTCGCCCGAGGGAAAACAGACCGACCCCGCACCGCAGGCGTGGTTGTATGGTTTTCCACTGCAGAATGTTTATCATGCCATATGGCACTGAAAGTAAATCCCGTAACGCTGACTTCATACTCATCGCCCCCTAAAGGGGAAACGACTCACTACATTTTGCGCGTCGCTAGCGCTCCTTCATCCACTGCTGTCACTGACTCACTGGATTTTCAGGTCGCTGATGCTCCCTTACAAATCCAGTTCGCATAGTGCAAAATGTGTTCGCTGTGCACCGTAAGGGCGATACCACAACCCTCGGGCCCGCAGGGCCCGTCAAACTTACGAACCCTCCGGCCCATAGGGCCGGTCCATCTTAAGAACCTTTCGCGCCCAAAGGGCGCGGGGCCGCTGCGCGGCCCTTTACAGAGAGAATCCGTTTGTCTCGTCTCCCGGCTTATCCAGCCGGCGGGCGATGTCGTCATAGGTCTGGGAGAGCTGGTAGACCACAATGTCCATGGTGGTACGGATGGTGGCGGGGTCGAAGTTTTCAGGACGGGTGGTGAAGGTTACGTCCAGGAATACATTTTCATCGGAGCCGATGGAATATTTCACGATGGCGTGGTGGGCATTGAGGTCGTTCAGGAAGGCAAGGAAGGTCTTTCTGGCGGGGCCCTTGGGGGCGGTGCCCAGATGGATCCGGAGGAGGGTGTACATGCTGTTGTCCGTAATGACAGCGGCCACCAGCTTATGATGTTTCCCGGCGGGAATAGCAGTCATGAAAACGATGGTGTCGTAGGAATCATGGGTTTCCTGGCGGCGGAAGAAATTCAGTCCCTCGTCTTTCATGTATTTTTCAAACATATCGGCTTTTACATTTTTTGTGCGGTTTCCCTGGGGAAACGGAATGGTATTGTCAGACATAGGACGCCTTTCTGCGCAGCTTCTGCGCTTTCGGGAAGCAGCCTGGTAAGGACTGCCGGATTTCATTGGTATGAAACCGGACTCTATCAATGCATAGGTGCTTTCCCGGTCATGGGAAATGGAATGATGATATTTGTATTATACAGGAAACAGGGCGAATAGGAAACGGGCAGGGACAAAACGGGGCATTTTGAAATCCTGTCAAGAGGTACTAAAGAAGCTGGCACTCTATATAAACAATTTCTATAACAGGGCGGAAAGGGAGAAGAAAAATAGAGGATGAGTCAATTTTTTTATGATGAAAAGTGAAGGGGCTGTTTCGGGAAGGCCCATGAAATCTATTATGACGATAAATCATACAGACGCATCATTATGATTTTATGTAAAGAATGACGGAATCATTGTCAATCTAATTAAGTGATGGGTAATCCTATTATCAATGATATAATTAGATAGGTTCATACTGTTTGAGAAAAGGGGCTTTTTCCGTGAAAACCGGGGTTATAATGGTGCCATCAAAAGAAACGCCGGGGTTTCCACGGATGAAGCATTCCCCGGGATGACAGAAGTTTTAAGAAATGTGGTGATTTATATGGACTTAATGATGCTTCCTGAATTTGTTAAATTAGCCCTCTTTATGTTGGCCGTGTTTATTTCCAATATCGTGCAGGCTTTGACCGGCTTTGCAGGAGTCATGCTCTCCATTCCGCCAACCATTCTTCTCTATGGACCGGATATGGCCAAAGCAGTCATTAATGCCATCTGCTGGCTGGTGTGCGCACTCCTGATGTATCAGAACCGTCAGTACATCAACCCGAAGGAACTGCTCCGCATTGTGGTATTCATGCTGGTGGGCATGGCCATCGGTATTCACCTTTACAACGTGGTGAATCCCCAGATTCTGGTACCTCTTTACGGCGCCATTATCGTAGGGGCAGCGCTGAAGAGCCTCATTTTCAAACAGAGCGCCTCCGCCCTGCCGAACTGGATCGCTATCCCTGTTCTTCTGGGGGCCGGCGTCATTCATGGCATGTTTGCTTCCGGCGGTGCCCTGCTGGTGGTATACCTGGTAGCTACCTTCCGGGATAAGGATTCCTTCCGCGCCAATGTGGCTTCCGTATGGACCATCCTGAACCTGGTACTCATGTTCAATGATTATGAAAAAGGCCTTTACAATACGGAATTCTTTGAACTTCTGGGCCTGGGCGTGATTCCTCTGGTCATTGCCATCTATCTGGGAAATAAAATTCACGATATGATCAACCAGAAAATGTTCAACCGCGTCACCTACTGCCTCCTTTTGGCAGCAGGCAGCATGATCCTCATCTGATACTCTCTTTTGAAAAAGGGCTGTGAAAAAATGGTCATCATTTCTTCACAGCCCTTTTTTATGACCACCCTATGACTGTAGGCAGCCTGCCGCCACCGTCATCTCGAGCGGGGGGACATGGCGGTATGGGGGTAAAAACCTCGGGGGCTATTGAAACGCTGAGTCGAGAGATCTCCTGCCTGCGGCATACCATGGGAGAGGGAGATTTTGCTGCTCTGTGGAGACTCTGCATAGAGTTTCCAAGTCAGCCGAAGTTGGCCTCTAGGGAAGCGCTGATTAAATCATTGTTTGCTTTTATTCTTGAATTTTTATGCAATGCGAGGAATGGGCTGACGCGAATAGCGAGCTATTTAAGGAAGCCCATGACGAAACAGTGCATAAAAATTCTTATAAAAGAAAACTCTATGAATTAATCAGTGCTTCCCTAGCCTGCACAATAAGAGGCTTTCCTATTGGCGGCTGACCGGCTTCGGTCGAAATGACGGAGGGGCGGGGCGGCGTTTCTGTCATTTGCTCCCTTTGAAATGACCGTATGCTGCCTGCCGCCACCGTCATCTCGAGCGGAGGGACATGGCGGTATGGGGATAAAGACCTCGGGGGCTATTGAGACGCTGAGTCGAGAGATCTCCTGCCTGCTGCATACCCTGGGAGAGAGATTTCTTCACTCTGCTCCGACCGCCGAAATGACGGAGGGGCGGGGCGGCGTTTCTGCCATTTGAGGCATGAGATTTCTCCACAGTCTCTTTTGGGCATGAAAAAAGAGGCAGTGAAGAAATGAGGAACACTTCTCCGCTGCCTCTTTGACTTACCGTCCTTCCATCATTTTCCGGATCCGTTCTCTCCGCATCCTGGCGGCTGCTTCATCCACAATAATGTGGTGGCCGGCGGCGGTGACGAATTCCGCTTTGGGAGGCGCCGCCTTTTTATCATTGTACAGGGCGTAATCAAAACCGCTGCCTAAAGCGCAGCTGGCGCAGTCCCTGCCGCTGGCGCCCCGCCACATGCGGTAGAGGCTGTAGCCAAACCAGCCGGCAATGGCTGCTGTAATCAGTATAGTTAACAGGGTACCCATGATGGTCCTCCTTTTATGATAATATTTCTCAAGTAAATTATACCATAAAAAGGGAAAGGGGGAAACTAAGATAGCTTTGCGGCTTGCCTGAAGCAGGCTTCAGCCTTTTATAATAAGAACAGCTTTCCGGCTGCGTTCGGGGAAGGAGCCTTCCTCTCCTTCTTCATGGACTGTCATCAAAGGGGCGGTGGATGGTATAATAATGAAATGAATAGAAACCGCCCTCGTTCCTTCCGGCTGGCGCCGGAAGTCTTGCGGATCAGTATTTCTAAAGAATGGAGAAACCTATGGTAACAGAAGAATTACAGAAGAAACAGGATCATCTGGAAGCATATCTGAAACAGCTGGGCAGCGTGGTGCTGGCCTTTTCCGGCGGCGTGGATTCCACTTACCTTATGCATGAAGCCAGGAAGGTGCTGGGGGACAGGGCCATGGCAGTCACCATGAACCTGGCTTCCGTGCCGGAAAGGGAAGTGGCAGACGCCATTGAATACTGCCGCAGGGAAGGCATCCGGCAGGAAGTGGTGAAAATGGACCAGTTCGGCATTGAAGGATTTGCAGAAAATCCTTCGAACCGCTGCTATCTCTGCAAACATTTCCTTTTCAGTTCCTTGAAGAAAATCGCGGAAAAGAAAGGCTTTGCCTATGTCATCGACGGCACGAACCTCAATGATGCCTCCCAGTACCGGCCGGGGCTCATGGCCCTTGAGGAACTTGGCATCAGGAGCCCTCTCCGTCATGCCGGCCTCTACAAGGCAGACATCCGTGCCCTGTCCAAAGAAGCGGGTCTTTCCACCTGGAGCAAACCCTCCTTTGCCTGCATGGCTACCCGTTTCCCCTATGGAGAAACCATTACAGAGGACAAGCTCTCCATGGTGGAAAAAGCGGAAGATTTCCTTTTCTCCAAAGGCTTCAAGCAGTTCCGGGTGCGGCTTCATGAAGGAAATCTGGCCCGCATCGAAGTACTGCCTGAGGATTTGTGGAAACTTTTCCGCATCCACGAGGAAGTGGTGCGCACTTTCCACAGCCTGGGCTTTGCCTATGTCACCATGGACCTTCAGGGCTACCGCATGGGCAGCATGGATGAAGTGCTGTAAGGGTCGCCTTCGGCGGCCCAGGTTCTTAAGATGGACCGGCCCTTTCGAGCCGGAGGGTTCTTAGGTTTGACGGCCCTTTGGGCCGAGGGTTGTGGTATCGCCCTATGGGGCGATGAGTATGAAGTCAGCGTTACGGGATTGGCCTTTCTGTGTCATAGGGGCAGCGGATAGCCGACAGCGGTCTTTATCGTCCCGCCAGCCCCACCCATTATTGTCATTGATGTACATATAAAGGATTTCATCATGGATATGAAAGATATACTGCAGAAGGTAGCCTCCGGCGCCCTGCGCCCGGAAGAAGCGGAGGCGCTTCTCCGGAAAAATCCGGCAGACCGGCCCTATGAAGAAATGGGATTTGCCAAGCTGGATACGGACAGGAAAGCCCGGTCCGGCTTTGCGGAAGTGGTATACTGCCAGGGAAAGTCTGATGCCTTTATCGGGCAGATTTTTAAGAAACTTTACGAAACGGAAGGGGAAGTCTTCGGCACCCGGGCTTCTCCTCACCAGTATGAACTGGTGAAGAAAGTGCTGCCTTCCATTTCCTATGATCCTATTTCCCATATTCTGAAGCAGGAAAAGGAGAAGGACCATATCGGATGCATTGCTGTATGCACCGGCGGCACTGCCGATATATCAGTGGCGGAAGAAGCGGCCCAGACGGCGGAATATTTCGGCAGTCATGTGGAGCGGATTTATGACGTAGGGGTCAGCGGCATCCACCGGCTCCTGTCCCAGGAGGAACGGGTGCGCAAGGCCAGCTGCGTCATTGCAGTGGCCGGTATGGAAGGGGCCCTGGCCTCGGTCATCGGCGGCCTGGTGAGAAATCCGGTGATTGCAGTGCCCACGTCAGTGGGGTATGGTGCCAGTTTCCACGGCCTCTCTGCCCTCCTCACCATGATAAATTCCTGTGCCAACGGCATAGTGACCGTCAATATAGACAATGGATTCGGTGCCGGTTATGTGGCCACCCAGATCAACAGACTGGCAGAAAGGGGAAAAGTGTAAATGGGAAAATCATTATATTTGGAAGCATCCTCCGGCATTGCGGGGGATATGTTTGTGGCAGCCCTGCTGGACCTGGGAGCGGATCGGAAAGCGCTGGACAAGGCGATTTCTTCCATTCCCGCCAAAGGCTTTACGGTGGAAATCGGGAGGGTGCAGAAAGCAGGTATTGACTGCTGCGATTTCAATGTGATTCTGGACAAAGAACATGAAAACCATGACCACGACATGGCCTATCTCTACGGCCCCCTGCCGGAAGCAAGGGAAGCGGCTCATGAAGAACACCATCACCATCATGAGGAAGAAGGCCATCATCATGAGGAGGAAGAGCACCACTGCCACTGCCATGAAGATGGACACCATCACGAGGAAGAAGAGCACCACTGTCACTGTCATGAAGACCATCACCATCATGACCATGGAGAAGGGCACCATCATCATGAACACCGCCATCTGAAAGATGTGGAAGCGGTCATTGATGGCACGGACATGACCGAATCTGCCAGGGCTCTGGCAAAGAAGATTTTCCGCATTGTGGCAGAGGCGGAATCCAAAGCCCACAACCTTCCCATAGAGGAAGTCCATTTCCATGAAGTGGGAGCCATCGACTCCATTGTGGATATCATTTCCGCTGCCGTGTGCTTTGACAGCCTCCATATCAAAAACGTGATTGTACCGAAGCTTTCAGAAGGCAGAGGTACTGTCCGCTGCCAGCACGGCGTACTTCCGGTGCCTGTGCCGGCTACGCTGAACATTGTCACTGCCTATCACATGCCTCTGGAAATCATGGACGCCAAAGGGGAATACGTGACCCCCACCGGCGCTGCCATCGCAGCGGCCCTGGCCACCTCCCATGAGCTGCCTGCCTCCTTCACCGTTCTGAAAACAGGTCTGGGCGCAGGAAAAAGGGACTACAAGGAACGGACCAATATCCTCCGGGCCATTCTCATTGATGAAGCAGAAGGGCCCTGGGAAAAAGACCAGGTCGTGAAGCTGGAAAGCGATATCGACGACGCTTCCGGCGAAGTGCTGGGCTATACCATGAAAAAACTGATGGATGCCGGCGCCCTGGACGTCCATTTCACCCCTATCTACATGAAAAAGAACAGACCGGCCTATGAACTCACGGTGATCTGCAGGGAAGACAGAAAAGAAGCCATGGAAAACATCCTCTTTTCCGAAACCACCACCATCGGCATCCGCGAGCTGGCGCCTCTCATGCGCTCCATCCTTCATCGGGAAGAAAAGGAAGTAGACACCGCCTACGGCCGGGTCCAGGTAAAGGAAGTCACTCTGGGCAGCGAAAAACGGCGCTATCCGGAATATGAATCGGTGAAGAAGCGGGCAGAAGAAAAGCAGGTGCCCTTCCAGACCGTTTTTAATGCAGCGAAAAACAGCATATAAAAGACCCTGTATAAAAAAGCCGTGAAAAGGATTGCTATTTTCACGGCTTTTTACATGCATTTCTCACTTTCTTCCTGAAAAAAGACTACAATAGGAAAAGAAATGATTTTCATAAGAAGAAGGGATACTATGTTTGGACTTACAGCATATGCAGAAATCATTACAGGGCAGTTTCTTCTGAGTCTTGGCGCCCTGTTTTATACAGGCTGGTGGCTCACGGCCTTCCGGCCCGATGCCAGAAGCGGAGGGGCCCTCTCGGCCCTGCTGTTCCTGCTCCTCGCAGTCTTTGGCCTTTCCGGTACCGCCTTGACGGTCCACGGCATTCATGGACTTCCCCTGCCGCCCTCCTGGCCCGGAGGGACTCTGCTCCTGGCTTTGGCCCTTTTGGTATATTTCATCCTTCTTGCCGGTTCTGTAAAGCTTTTCGGCCGGAAACCTACCACAGAACTCATCCTTCTCGTTCTCTGGGCCCTCATGGAAATCATGGTACTGGGAGTGCTCCATGAAGCAGGCGGCCTTGCCGGCACTGCCTATGGTCTCACCTGGGCCGCCGTGGCTGCTGCTTCTCTCATCGCCTTTACAGCCTACATGATGTACTATCGCATGGATGATGACACCGCCTACATTACCGGAGCCGTTCCTCTGCTGGTAGATGGGGCAGTGACCCTGATGATCGCCCTCTGCGGACGATAGCGGAATCCGTACTCATTCATGCAGCTGCTCCACTGTCTGAGGACCCGCTGTTTTCCTGTATTTCACCTTCCGGCCCTCCACCCGAAAAGCCTGATGATGTAAATGATAGTCTTCAGGGACCCGCTTACATCATCAGGCTGTTTTTTACCTGCCAGCAGGTTTTAAAAGTTCTGATGCACCGGAAGGTCTTTTCATGATTCACTGATATGGCCGCCAGTCATGGTGAGGCTGTCGATGATTCCCCGTACATCCCGGAAGGTGCAGTCGGTCAGCTCCAGCCGGGAGCGGATCAGAGCAAAGAGGGGAAGAGCCGTTTCCATATCTTTGAAGGTGGTCCGCAGGAATTTCAGGTTCTGGCAGTCTGTGGCGGACACCAAACCGTAGCTGCATTCCCGGATTACACTGTCCCTGAGGAGAATGCTGCTGCAGAACCGGGCTTCATACCCATAGGTTCCGCATCCGTACAGGTCCATATGATCCATGGTCATATGAGTGACGCTATCCAGTTTCAGCACGGCGCCGTCACAGAATCCTTTTTTGAGTTTATGGCCCATCCGGAGGTGGGACAGTTTCAGGTTTCGGCAGTTGACGAATTTCAGTACCGGCGTATAGGGGAATTCTGTAACAATTTCTGCAGTAATGGTCTCCGTATCAAATCCCCGGATGGTGAGATCCTTGAACCCGGCAATGTCCAGTGTGCAACCATCGCCCAGATACAGACCGGCAGGGGCCGAATCATAGTAGTCGGAGTAGTGAAGCAGCCGCTCTGAAAATTCTTTCTCCTGCCAGTTTGACAGATTGTATTCGCCCGGTGCCAGAACGATTTCCGTATTGTCCGCCAGTGATTCCATCATTTCGTCTACATTGTGGACCAACACTGTTTTCTGGGCCCCCAGGGCCGCCGGAGTCATCGTCAGGACCAGCAGGATCCCTAAAAAGATACCCCTGATAAACCTCATCCATTTGATTTTGCCAGGCTCTTTCATTACCAGACACCTCCTGTTTCTGGGAATCTCTTTACTGATTATGCCGCCGCAGCTCGACGTATGCACCGGCACGATCCTGTTGAGAATGCGGATTTCCCATGGGCTGCGGTTCCAGCATTTCTCGATCGTGACAGCATCCCTTCCCCTGCGTTTGCGCCGCTTCTGCCGAAAGTCCCACCCCTGCTGACGGGATGGCGGTACAGAGAAGCAGGGGCAGGCCCTTCTTTGTCAAGGCGGAATGATTCTGTCTCATAGAAAACGCATCTTTCCTGTTTTCTGGGTATTCCGCAAGGATCCCGGCCTTACTTTTATTTTACTAAAAATGGACAGAAAAAAAACCTGTACGAAAGTACAGGTTTGTAGCATGAAAGATGAGCAGGATATAATCAGACAGTCAGAGGAGATGACAGACACCAGGCAGCCTTCCTTCGGCGTCGTCATTCTGGGCGATAGCGTAGAATCCCGGCTCGTGGAGAAAAGGAACCGGCGCCGCCAACGACCGGTCATCAGGAAACACTGTTTTCCATGAGAACTTTTTTATTTTAAAGAGATTATATAGACAGAGAGAACTGAGGGGCCCGGAAGAGGCGCCGGCCTCCCTGCCTGTTACGTGCACACACCTTATCAAGGGACAGGCGGGAGACAGGAAGAACTTCCTCATATGAATCAGAACTCTCCGACGCGTCAAAACTTCACAAAGAACTCCTGAAGATGACCTGCCAGACATCCTGGTGGCAACTATGGCTATACCAGTTCTTCCTTGACGACACAGATATTCCGCTTAGGCGGCTGCTCCTGGCCGATTCATCGAAGCTGAATGCCTGAGCCCTACCGCGCATCAGCATGGGACGAATCAGGAGTTTTTTGCATGGCATGAAAAAGAGGCCGTGAGAGATGATACCCATTTCTCATGGCCTCTTTTTATGCACCCATTTTCAGGAAAGCTTCTCCAGCACCGCCCGGCAGCCTTTGGCAATATCCTCATAGGTTTTCTCAAAATTTCCCGTATACCAGGGGTCCGCCACATCTCTTGCTTCTCCCGCCCAGTCAAGAAGGCGGGAGATTTTTTTCTCCGGATCCCCCTGGGTGAGACGGGACAGGTCATCCAGATTTTCCTCATCCATGGCAATCACATAGTCCGCCTCTTCATAATCCTTCCTGGTCATGAGAGCCGCTTTTCTTTTCGTAAAGGGAATGTGGTGGGCGGCAAGAGTCCTTCGGGCAGGGGGATAGATATCATGGCCCACTTCCTCGGTGGTGGCGGCCATGGAAGAAATCTCATATTTCCCATCCAGGCCCCTTTGGCGCACCATGTCCTTCATTATCATTTCCGCCATGGGAGAACGGCAGATATTGCCGTGGCAGATGAAAAGAATGTGGAGTTTATCTTCATGGTTCTGCATTGTCATGGAATGTCTCCTTTCGGTGCTTTTATAATCGTTTCATTTCCTGTTTCATTCTTTCTCTGGAAATTATCCCGGCAAGAACGGTATTTTCCAGCAGGGCCCATTTTTCATCTTTGCTCAGATGATGCTGCCGGGAGAAAGTATAGATACTGTGCCTCGTATAGAGGATATCTGTGGCTTCGCCAGGCTTCCATTCCCCTAAGGAGGAATGCATCCATTTCCCTTCGCGAATCATCATATAGAAGAAAATCTTTCCCGGCGCGCTGTGCATGGATTGGAACAGAAGGATCAGGCCTTCCTGCCCGGTATAATCGGCGCGCCAGTCTTCGTAGGGCTTTTTGTCGTATTGACTGACTGCGGAAATGAGTTTTCCAAAGAAGCAGTTTTTCAATCTGGCCATTTTATGTCTTCCGTCTGCTTATCTATTTCTATATGGAAGAAATCTTTCACAATCCGGTTCAGCTGTTCGGCTATTTCTGAAAATTCCCGGTTCAAATCCAGGGTTTTTATGGAAATTTGATTTCCGCTCATCTGATATACATGATCCGGGACAAGAGGTTCATCGGTTTTGGCGTAAAGGAGCATGCCGGCTACCTTATGGTTTGTACCTTTTAGCGCGGCTTCCTTATTTTTTACATAAGTAAAAATCTGATATAAGTTTTCTGAATGCAATGTCTGCGTATCAAAGTGTGTCTGCAGTGTGTGCTCATAATATTTGGCATCAATAATGAGCATCTGCTTTCCATAGACAAGGGTAATATCTGTCTGCATGACCGGAAGCAGTGCGCCATATCCGTCATCCAGCTGCCATGGGATTTGAAGGGCTTTGGAAGAAAATCCTTTTATGCGCGTACCAAACTCCTGGGCGTAGTATTCCAGAATAAACTTCTCGTATAGCCGCTCCATCCTCTGCTTGTCTATAAAACCTGCCAGTCGATATTCTCCGGACTCTGTGGTCAGAAGGGCCCCTTCAATCAGCAACTGGCAGATGGCGAACAGGAGCTGATAGGTTTGATTATTTCTTTGAAAACGGATGTCGGCCCATCGAATATGTGCAAGCTCTATTGGCTCGATTCCGGAGAAGAACAGCATTTCTTTCTTTAATTCGGACTTATATTTTTCTTGTACGTTCTTCTGCTTGAGCAGGAGAAGAACTGTCGATTTGAGAATCCGGTTCATCAGATTGTTCTCAGACAGCTCATCATAATCACAGGTCACGGCTATTTGATTCCGCATTTTGTTACGGATTGTCTCAGGAATATTTATCTTTCCACGGAGTGTGGTTAAGTTGTCTGCATGGCCCATGTATTCTTTATAGAGGCCCTGCTTCAACTGCAGACCGATGCCTTTAGACAGAATTGCTGCAAAGAGATTATGTATGTTATCGAAAGGTTCCTTCCGGATATTGTCATAAACCGATTTTCTCAGTGTGGTGAAAGCATACGACAGCATGTAATAGATGTTTTTTATGAATATGCTCTTATCCTTTGTCATTGAAATACTCCGTGCAGGATATGGTCCCAACGCTGCACTTTGGTATCATCGTCGAACCAGTATTCAGAAAGCATGGGGAGAATATCATAGTTTACCACAGACTGCATCCATTCGTTGGTGCAGGTTTCTTTTGTCTTTCCACAGAAATAGCTGTGCCCTATGCAGAAACCCTTTCCCAGGGACTTGTCTCTTGAGATTTCCCCGTTCAGCTTTACAATTTCAGAAATCAGTTCGTTAAAAGTCCTGTTGTCAAGAGAATGCTGATACTCTTTGAATCCCTTTGATTCAAATGCCGGAGCCATTTCAAAGAAACTGAACCGGCGGCGCAGAGCATAGTCAATCATGGCGAGGCTTCGATCGGCCGTATTCATCATGCCGACGATGTAAAGATTTTTCGGAACGGAAAAGGGCATACCATTATAGGCCAGCGTCGCTTTTGTGCCGCGATAGTCTTTCTCAATCAGCATCAAAAGTTCCCCGAAAATTTTACTGAGATTTCCCCGGTTGATTTCATCAATAATGAAGAAAAACTTTTTATCCCGATGATTTTCCGCTTTCTTACAGAACTGGTAGAATATCCCATATTTTAGCTCATAGGAATCGCCGGATGGTCGGTAGCCCATCACGAAATCTTCATAGGA
This sequence comes from Dialister succinatiphilus, assembly GCF_928721695.1. NCBI lineage: Bacteria > Bacillati > Bacillota > Negativicutes > Veillonellales > Veillonellaceae > Dialister > Dialister succinatiphilus. Next base: position 970,603 of record NZ_OV788641.1, read on the forward strand.
ATAATTCTGGTGGAACTGTACGAATTCAATACGGCTGTCATCTTTTTCGCCCATCAGTGAATAGGCCAGTCGTTTGGCGGTAAATGTTTTGCCTACACCGGGAGCCCCCTGCAGAATGAGATTCATCTTGTTCAAAAGTACTCCGGAAAGCCTGTCGTATTGATTTTCACTCATATAAACTTCGGACAGAAAATCCTTCTTTGTATAGGAAGTGTTCATATCCTTGGAAGTTAATGGGTTTTCTTCACGAATCATGTCCATGATGAACTCATATTCGTCTTTGGTCAATTTGAAGAAGGTGCCGTTTGGATTCTGGAAGAATTCCATCTGCTCAAGCTCCGGACATTCCTTCAAAGTTCGGTAATCGATGGGATTGACAAGAGACTCGGTTTTCTCAAAACAGATTTTCATGCCATCATTTGCGGCGCTGACCTTAGCCAGTGCTACCACCTGTTTTACAGGGTTGGACTCATAACCGATAACTAAATCACCGGCTCTGGCGTCCAAAAAATTCTGGAATACACGGCGTTTATTTCCATTCTCATTGAAAAGGGTATACTCCTGCACATGGCTGGTCTGCAAATTAGAAAAACTCCAGATTTTCGGATTCGCATTGAGCCACCAGTATCTATGCTCTTCACTGCTTTTCGGCTTTTCAGTAAACTCCATGTCGTCAGAATCTGCTTGATTCGATTCCTTATCAGCTGGTTTAGAAATATTGCGAGAAATATAAAAACCCACATCGAAGGTTAGTGTTCTTAGCTCCGAATCTGGATAGCAGTCGTCTGTCAACTGGCTCTTGAATAGGTCAATAAGTGTGGAATCCCGTTTTAGGCTCTCACGGATTTCATTGTAAAAATCGTAGAAGCTTTTGAGATTATCGGTATAGGAGCCTTTCTTAAATTTATAATTACTGTCTAATTTATTAGATACAGACCTTGCTTCACTATATTTATACACATAGTATTTATCCGGGTAACGGAGCCATAAATATGTGGTGATGGCATTTTCATGCTGGTAATGCTGTTTGGCGGTGCTTTTATACTTTTTAAGGAGAATGTTCGACTGCTTCTTGAAAGACTCAATTCGTCCAAATACGTCTTTACTCTCATCAAATAAGTCCATATACATGGCACGTACTTTTTCCGGCGCGGCGTGGGCAAATTCTATAATCATTCCCGCTGGAAAATTATTTGTTGAGGCCAGAAGATTGGAAGTCTTAGAAAGAGATTGACTGAGCATGTTTTCAAAATCCGCTGCGTGAATATCCCAGTTATCCTGAAAGCATTTGACTGCTTCCCATTTGTATTTTTCTTCATTCCAGTGTGTAGTGACGAAGTCTTTCTTATACTGCCTAAGAGCTTCTTTTAAGCGAAGTTGATTAAACATTTCTATAATATCCTCCATGACATGTCCGCACAGGTCAAAATGAAATTAAAAATAAAGATGCCGTATATGGGGCCTTTACTTATCATTATAGCAGTTTCATAGGAGGCCGTGAAAACAGATAAAAAACGGATATCCGGTTTTCTACAGAGCAGCGGAAGATGCAAAAATAAAAGCCGGGGTGCTGGCGAAGGCAGCAGGAATTCACATTGGCGAACTAGTTCATATTGATTATTCCTGGGGGAAAGTTGATTTTGAAGTTAGGCCGGTACAGGATGTGTGCTTTGAGAGCTGCGGCATGGCTCCTGCTGGAGGAATCAGTATGGATATCGAACCAGATGATATGGAAGTGGAAGATACGGTGACTGTTGTTTGGGAAATTATAAACGAAAAATAATGCCTATTGCATGGAGGGGGCCTATGCCTGCCGGCAGGAAAACAATTCATTTATTTGCTGAAATTTGGGAGAGCCAATTCCGCTGCCATCGTGCGCATCCTTCTCTTTTCTTTATAGAGGATTTCGACAAATGGTTTGGTAAGGAATGCGATTTCCTTGGCTTTCAAATGGACTGCGGGTATCAATTTGCAGACCGTTTGGAAAAAGAGAAAACCTTACATAAGGGGTGTTCCCCGGCGAATATGATCAGCCACATTTATAATTGGGGAGTTCTGGGATCCGGCCTGTTTTCAAAATGGCGCTATTTTACTCACTGGGCCAACGCCTCGTTGGAAAAAGACATTGATTGGTTTATCCTTGTGCTGCATCAGCTGTACAAAAGCTCTGCTTCAAAGAATTTATAAGAGCTGTTTTTTTAATGTCCTGGCGTATTCTTAAAAGAGGTAGAAAGAGTTCATCAGCCATTGCTGTACAGGTCTTCTAATGTATAGAGAATGACACCGGGTCTGGGGGTCACTTGATAGCCGCTGCGGGAAAAGAAGCCGTATCTATGGCAGTTCATTCCTGTCTGTTGGACCTGTCGGATTTCGGTCTGAATCATGGCATCGGTCACAGGGGTCTTCCGGAATTTGGCTTCATAGAAGATGTATCCTTTGTCGTCGTGGGTGACTACATCAAATTCTCCATTTCTATGCTCTTCAGGTAAATCATAGGAATAGGTGCCGATGGCATCAAAAATTTCTGGAAGCCGGCCTTTTCGATTCTGGCGGATGAGGAACTGGCGGCACAGGGTTTCAAACTGTTTCGGGACGAAGGTCTCAGAAAAGTCATGGGTAATGTACCGGTCCCAAAACGTATCCGGCGCCATAATCTGCCGCTGTGAACTGTAGGGAAACAGATATCGGTAATAGAAGCTGGACAGATTGTCGCTGATGAAATAGCTGGCTTTCTTTTTGTTATTTCTGTCATTAATGGGAGCTTCTTTTTTCACCAGTTCCATGAGTATCAGCCGTTTCAGCACTTCGGCCAGCGCTGAACTGCTGGTGATATGGGATTGGGACAGAATATCCTTAAAACGGTGAAAGCCCCGTGCCAGTGCTTCAAATGCTTCGTTTGCATTGATGAACCGGGACAGTTCTCCCAAAAGATACATTTGGATTTCATTTTCCAGCCGGGCATCGGGCTCCACCAGCAGGTTCATCACATTTTCGCGGACGCTTCGGGTGGAATCTATGAGACGGTTGTAATAAGGCACGCCGCCGAAAACACTGTAAAGCCGCACCTTGTCTGCCGGAGAGAAGTCCGGGTAAAAGGCAGCCGATTCGAAGTAATCCATGGGATGGATATGAAGGCTCAGGGTGACCCGGCCATATAACGGATTTTCTTCCAGCATCAGTGATTTCATGGTATCCACAAAGGAGCCGCAGAGAATCAGCTTCAACTGGGAACGCTCCCGATAGGAATCAATCAAAGACTGTAAAATGCTGTCCAAACCGGGCACTGTCTGACGCAGATAGGGGTATTCATCCAAAACCAGAACCTGCCTTGTGCGGCAGGCCTGCTGAAAAAGAAAATCAAGCAGCTTTTCCATGCCCGTAAAGGCCAGAGGCGGATACTGATAAACCTCAGAAATCAAGGCAGACAGACTTTGGACGTTATTCATCTCCGTTGTCCGCTTGCATTGATAATACAGCCCCTGGATCTTTGCGGTTTTCAGAAACTGCTTAATCAGCTCACTTTTACCGATTCGCCGCCGTCCGTAAATCAGCACAACTTCCTGATTCGGGGAGTCATACATCCGGCGAAGCCGTTCCATTTCCACTTCTCTTCCAATAAACATGGAGCCACCTCCTGCTTTTCATTTTAGTCATATGGATTTTACTAAAACCCTTTTGAGTAAAATTATACTACATTATGCATTGTCGATTCAATGACAGGACTCTTTTTGTATTGTATAGGATAAAAATATATTTTATTAAAATTTAATGAGCACGCTTTTGCCGGTTTGAATGGATGAATTTTCACATTTTTTAGAGAATCATGATGCCGGTTTGCCACATTTTTCCTTGAAGCGGCTTTCTTTTTGTTAAATCACTCCATTGCCAACGGCTCTTTCTTTTGTTTTTCCATGGTATACTGGATTCAGCAAAAGAAATGATGATACTCTATGTAAAAATGAAAGAAAGGAAGAGAGCCGTGAAGACAGCCATTTATCATTCTCCTTTTGGAAATATGGAGCTTTTCTATGAGGAAGGCGGGGTGATTTCTCTTCGAATGGCAGAGGAGGGGACGAAGGGGGAGGCGCCCTTCGGGCTGGCGCTGACTGTGTTCCGGGAGCTGGATGAGTATTTCCAGGGCCGAAGGAAGACTTTTGACATTCCCTGCCGTACCCAGGGCACCGCTTTTCAGGAGAAGGTGTGGGCGGCGCTCCGGGAGATTCCCTATGGGGAAACGAGGAGTTACAGGGACATCGCTGAGGCCATCGGCCATCCGAAGGCTTACCGCGCCGTAGGCATGGCCAGCCATGCCAATCCCATTTTCATTATCATCCCCTGTCACCGTGTCATCGGCGCCGACGGGTCCCTCACCGGCTACGGCGGCGGACTTCCCATGAAGAAGGCACTCCTTATGCTGGAGAAGAAGCATGGCATTTCATAAGTCAAAAAAGGGCTGTGAAGAAATGATTGAATGACATGGATACCATTCTTCTCTCCTGTCATTTTGATGGTGGGAGGGGAGTGGAGAAATTTCAGGCCCCATGGTACATGCAGCATAGCAGCAGGAGATCTCCGGGCTCAGAGTCTCTCTGGCGCTCAAAACTCTTTGCTCTACGACCGACAGGTAGCTCCGCTCGAGATGACGATGAGGCGAGGGGCTTACTGTCATTGAACCCATAAAGACATACCCAAAGGGCTGTGAAGAGATGATTTCCATTTTTTCACAGCCCTTTTTAATTTACAGTTCGCTGAAAAGGGGCACGAAATCCATGAAGGCGGTGCATAGGAGGGTGATAAGGATCACTGTAAGAAGGGATAGCACTGTACCGTATCGGATCTGGGCGGAGGCGGAGAGGCCGTAGCCTATGGGGATGGCCCTGGTGGAAATGGGGAGGATGTAGGCGCAGTTGGCGGCGGCGATGGTGCCCAGGATGTAGGGGATGGGATTCAGGGAGAGGGAGGAGGTTATACCGATGACCACGGGAATGGAAATGGAGGCGGAGGCGGTGTTGCTGGAGATTTCCGACATGAAGCAGGCGAAGAGGCAGGCCATGGCCATTACCGGAAGGCCCGGGGAGAGGTGAAGGGCGGCGATGAGGAGGGAGAGCTCCTTGATGGCGCCGGTTTCAATGACCAGTTTCCCCAGAGCCAGGCCGCTGGCAAAAAGGGCGATCATGCCCCACATGGCGTGGCTTTCAGCGTATTTCCAGGTGAGCATGGGATTTCCTTTTTCATCTTTCAGGAAGAACATGAGCATGCCCAGGAAGAGAAATACGTAGGCCGGCTTCATGGCAGGGAGGTATGGCGCAAAGAGGGGACGGAGGAAGGAGAGCAGGGTGGCGGCGGTGAAGAGAATGAGGCCTATGCGCTCGCCCCGTTTCATGGGACCGAAGGATTTATACATGGAGCGGAAATAGTCTTTCGTGCCGGGGAGGGATTTGACCGAACAGGGCAGGAAAAGAAGGAAAAGGAGGTTCATGAGGAAAATGAGGATGAGCACAGGCAGGAAACGGATGACCCAGTCGAAATACATGAATTCATGGCCTGTCAGTTTTTCCAGATAGGAAACGGCCACCAGGTTGGCGGAGGAGCCGATGGGTGAGCCGAAGCCGCCGATGCCGCTGCCCCAGCCGATGGCAAGGAGGATGGGAATGGCGGTTTGGCTGGTGCTGATGTCCTTTTCTCCGGTGAAATGGAGCATGGCCACCGCAATGGGACAGAAGATGGCGGCTACCACCACGTTGGGAAGGAAAACGGAAAGAGCTGTGGAAGCCAGGAACCATACAAAAATCTGGCTCTTCATGGAGGTGCCTATGGAGCAGAGGGCTCTTACGGAAATTCGTTTGTCCAGTCCCGTGGTGGTCCAGGTCAGGCAGATGAGGTCGCTGCCCAGAAGGAGCACTGCTATCTCCGAGAAGTACTGGCTGATCACGTGATTCATGGGAATGAGATTGAAAAGGGAATTCACGATAATAGGGATAAAGGCGGTGACGTAAATGGAAACGGGCCGGAATATCCACCACAGCGCCATCCAGAGGGTGCAGGAAAGGGCCAGGGCAGAAGACTGCTGGAAGGTGCCGGTAAGAAGAAAGGCAGCAGCGCCAAAGGCGATGGGGCCGCTTAATAGTGCAAGATTCTGTTTCATGGAAACACCTCTTTTATGGACATTAACACGCCCTTTTGGTGCGTGAGGGTTCAGGCGTCTTTCGGCGCGGTCGGGATCGGGACCGGGACTTGGACGGTGCTTTCCAGTATTCCCGAAGGTTGACACGCCCTTACGGGCGTGAGGGTTGATGGCGCCGCCGGGCCTTTGGCCCTGGGCGCCAAGGGTTCTGTCCGGGACCGGCTGACGCCTCCCGGACGGGTTGAGGGCTCCGCCCTCGGGAGTTATATAGTATTGTGGAGGTCCTATGCAGGATGTGCACAGTGGCACTATAACCCGTGCCGCCGATTGGCGGTCAGGATAGCGATGGGGTGTCAAATCGGCGCTCTGCCTTGTACACCCTTTGCCTCTTCGAGGCGTTCCCCTCAAGGGGAAACGAGAAGTATGGAGAGTGAAAACAGAGAGTCATATATTTCATGTACCATTCCGCAGTTTCCCCCTTTTGGTGGCGATTGCCGTAATGTTTATCATGTCATATGACAAAGAAAAGCAAATCCCGTAACGATCTTGCGTCCCCTTTAGGGGAAGAGGGCCACGAAGTGGCGAAGGGATGTACGAGGGTAAGAATGATTATGATACTCGATGTGGACGTGACCGCCGAAAGGCGGCATTATAATGCTCATCGCCCGTAAGGGCGATACCAAAACCCTCGGCCCAAAGGACCGTCAAACTTAAGAACCCTTGGGTCGAAGACCCATCCATCTTAAGAACCTTTTTCCACAACCCTTCTACACAACCCGCGGCGAAGCCGCCACCACCACCCACTGAACCCTTTGAACCTTCTGAACCCTCTGAACCCGGGCCGCGGAGCGGCCCTTTTATATCCATTATATGCATGAGAAGTTACGTTGAAAAACTGTTATTTCTTGTATACAATACAGATAAAATACAGTAATAGGAGGGGCCATGAATTTTCTGTCTATGAAATATTTCCTCATGCTGGCAGAGGAGAGAAGTTTTACGAAGGCGGCGGAGAGGCTGCATATTACCCAGCAGACTTTGTCCGCCCATGTGGCGGCGCTGGAGAGGGAGACGGGGGCGAAGCTTTTTGTGCGCCATGTGCCGCTGGAGCTGACGGACAGCGGCTCCGTATTTCTTCGCTACGCCCGCCTGTTTGTCAGAAATGAGCTGGCTCTGAAGCGGGAGCTGTCTGATGTGTCGGGGCGCTTTGAGGGGATTCTCCGCATCGGTATCGCCCCTTCCCGGGGGCAGGTGATGCTGCCTTCTGTCATTGCCCGTTTCCAGGAGCGGTATCCCCGCTGCGGCATCCGCCTTTTTGAAATGGCCAATGAGGATATATGGAAGGGGCTGAAGCGGGATGAAATCGACATAGCCATGGCGAGGCTTCCCGGGGAGATGCCCGGCATTTCCCACAGGCCCTGGATGAAGGAGGAAATCGTGCTTCTTGTGGAGAAATCCCTTACGGAAAGGCTCTGGGGGAAAGAGGGAAATTCTCTTTTTTCGGAAAAGGAAAGGAAGAAGGGACTGCCTCTTTTCTTCGAAGACTGTCCTTTTCTTTTGAACAGTGAAAATGATATTGCCGGCGCTCTGGCGCGTCAGCTTTTCCGGCGCGGCAGCTTTGCGCCCCCTGTGGCGGTGGAGTCGGAAAATATGGGGACCATGCTCCGGCTCTGTCTTCTGGGGAGGGGCGCCTATTTCTGTCCGGAAAATCTGGCAAGAGCCCTGCTCTCGGAGGAGGATTGGAAAAAGCTTCATGTCATGCATTTTGAGGAAGGGGTCTATGAGCTTTCCTTCGGCTGGCAGACCGGAGCCCACCGCTGGCAGATGATAGAGAAGTGGATGGAGGAGGCGAAACCGGTCTCCTCTCAATGAGGCGGGAGACTGGATTCTTCCGTGAGAGAAGGGGCGCGGCTGCGCCGCAGGTTGTGCAGCAAGGTTATGCTCGCTGACGCTCGAGGGGCGGGAAATATGGCAGGATGACTTTTGGACATAAGAAAAAACTCTCCTCCCGGTGGAAGGAGAGTTTTCTTTTTATTTTGTGGATGTAAGGGTGGGCTGGCGAGTTGATAAAGACTGCTGCCGGCTAGGGGGGGGTACTGCTTTCCGGTGGAACCCGGGCGCCCCTTACAGGTCCAGGTTGGTTACTTCTTTGGCGTGTTCTTCAATGAACCGGCGGCGGGGTTCGACTTTGTCTCCCATGAGGATGGTGAAGAGGCGGTCTGCTTCGATGGCATCGGTGAGTTCTACTTTCAGCATGACCCGCTGTTCCGGATTCATGGTGGTGTCCCACAGCTGCTCCGGGTCCATTTCACCCAGCCCTTTGTAGCGCTGGATGGTGCAGCCGTCGCGGCCGATTTCGTCAAGCATTTTATTCTGTTCGTCATCATCATAGGTGTAGTATTTCTGCCGTCCCTTGCGGATCTGGTAGAGCGGCGGCTGGGCAATGTATACGTGGCCTTCGGTGATGAGGGGTTTCATGTAGCGGTAGAAGAAGGTGAGAAGGAGGGTGCGGATATGGGCGCCGTCCACGTCGGCATCGGTCATGATGATGATTTTGTAGTAGCGGAGCTTGGTGATATCGAAGTCTTCGCCTACGCCGGTGCCGAAGGCAGTAATCATGGTGCGGATGGCATCGGAGTTCAGCACCCGGTCCAGTCTTGCTTTTTCTACGTTCAGGATTTTGCCGCGGAGGGGCAGGATGGCCTGGTAGCGGCGGTCACGGCCGGATTTGGCGGAGCCGCCGGCGGAGTCCCCTTCGACGATGTAGATTTCTGTAAATTTCGGATCTTTTTCTGTGCAGTCTGCCAGTTTGCCGGGGAGGCTGGATACTTCCAGGGCGTTCTTGCGGCGGGTCAGTTCCCGGGCCCGGCGGGCAGCTTCTCTGGCCCGGCTGGCGGTGATGCCTTTTTCCACGATGGCTCTGGCTTCCTGGGGATGTTCTTCCAGGTAGGTTTTCAGGCCTTCGGAAACGATGTTGTCTACAATGCTCTTGACTTCCAGATTTCCCAGCTTGGTCTTCGTCTGGCCTTCGAACTGGGGGTTGGGGACTTTGACGGAAATGACGCAGGTCAGGCCTTCTCTGACGTCGTCGCCGGAGAGGTTGTCTTCGTTCTGCTTCAGGATGCCGCTCTTTCTGGCATAGTCATTGAGCACCCGGGTGAGGGCGGTGCGGAAGCCGGCCAGGTGCATGCCCCCTTCCACAGTGTTGATGTCATTGACGAAGGTGTACATGTTTTCGCTGTAGCCGGTCTGGTACTGCATGGCAATGTCTACGATGACTTTGTCTTTTTCCCCTTCAAAGGCAATGACTGCCGGGTCTACCAGGTCTTTGCCCTCGTTCAGGAACTGGACGAATTCGGTGATGCCGCCGGCGTAGTGGAAAACGTCCTGATGGGTGGCGCCGTCGCGGTTGTCGGTTAAGGTGATGGTGAGGCCCTTGTTCAGGAAGGCCAGTTCACGCATACGGATTTTCAGGGTTTCGTAGTCGAAATCGATGCCTTCCTTGAAAATCTGGATGTCCGGTTTGAAGGTGACGGAGGTGCCGGTTTCATCGGTTTCTCCGTAGGTTCTCATATGTTCTGTCACGTCGCCCCGGGACAGTTTCATTTCATGGAAGTGGCCTTCTCTTCTGACCACTACCTTCATCCATTCGGACAGGGCGTTGACTACGGAAATACCTACGCCGTGGAGGCCGCCGGAAATGGGGTAGCCGTCGCCGCCGAATTTGCCGCCGGCATGAAGGACGGTAAGCACTACTTCCATGGCGGGCTTGCCGGTTTCGTGCATTCCTGTAGGAATGCCGCGGCCGTTATCGGTGACGGTGCAGCTGCCGTCGTCATTCAGGGTGACTTCGATGTGAGTGCAGTAGCCTGCCAGCGCTTCATCGATACTGTTATCCACGACTTCATACACCAGATGGTGCAGGCCCCGGGCGGAGGTGGAACCGATGTACATGCCCGGGCGGAGGCGTACGGCTTCCAGCCCTTCCAGTACTCGTATATCCTTCGCGCCGTAATCGCTCTTGCCATTTTCTTCTGCATGGCGGGCCTGGATTTCATGAATTTCTTCAGACATAAAACACTCCTTGACAAAAAAACGCAGGGGCCATTGAATCCGTACTGCCTCAAATGGTCCGCTGCCATTTTATTACAATCATTTATATACATTATAGCATAAATGAGGGATTTCTGCAGGAAAGGGCCTGTGCCCGAAGGCTGCCATGGTGATTGGTAAAATATGATACAATAGGTAAATCAACAGATTTCATTTTTTCAAGCAAGAGGAAACCCTATGAAAAAATTTCTATTTCTTCTGATCATACTGGGCTGCGCCGTATACTGGGGCATGTCCCAGGGAGACGACCTGAGCCGCCAGGCAAAGGCTTCTCATGGCGGCGCCGTGTCCGCCCAGCCGGTGAAGCCAGAAAAGGAGGAAAAGGGGATCATAGCGGAAGTGAAGGATACGGTGGCCACCCTGATTTCCGGTATGTCTTCTTCTCCCACGGCCCAGGGGGTGGTGGAGAAGCAGGCGAAACCATCTCCCGCCTCTTCTTCGACGGTGGTGAAGGAAAAGGCGGAGGCCGGTACGCTCCGGGAGAAATGGGACGATGTGTCCCATTTCAAAGAGTCTCTGGAATCCAGGGTGCATCGGGAGAAGTTTGTGCCCTATGACAAAATACCGGATCTTCTGAAGAAGGGCATTATTGCCACAGAGGATCGGCGGTATTACGACCATGGAGCCGTGGATATCATCGGTGTGGCCCGGGCTTTTATCACCAATTCCATGGCTGGAGAAACCCTGGAAGGGGGAAGCACCATTGCTCAGCAGACGGTGAAGAACATTTTCCTTTCCAATGACCGCACCATGACCAGAAAGCTGGAGGAGCTGGCACTGGCGGTGCAGCTGGAGCGGAATTATTCGAAAGAGGAAATCCTGGAGCTCTATCTCAATACCATTTATTTCGGCCATGGCGCCTATGGCGTAGGCGAGGCCAGCCGGGTGTACTTCGGAAAAGAGCCTAAGGATCTGGACCTGTCCCAGTGTGCCATGCTGGCAGGGCTGCCCCAGGCACCGTCGGCCTATGACCCCATCAGCCATCCCCAGGAAGGGGTCAAACGGATGACCACCGTGCTGGCCCTCATGGCCCAGGAAGGCTATATTACACCGGAAGAGGCGGCCAAGTCCGCCATGCATCTGTGGCTGAAGTGATGATTTAAAGGGGACGGAAATTTCCGCCCCCGTCTTTTCATGGATTCCGGCGGCGAGTATAATAAAGAAATGCAAAGCAGAAAATCGTTTGACAGGAGACAGGGATATGGAATCTTTAACTTTCATCATTATTGCAGTGATTATTACCTCCATCGGCTTCCTTATCGGATACCAGATGATTCGGCTCCGGAAAAATGTGGACAAAATCACGGACCAGATTATTGAACACCATAAAGGGGACAGGAGCTTTCGGGATAAGGAATTTGTTCATTATTTCAAAGCCGGCGGAAATATCTGGCTCTCTGCCATGGATGACAAGTTCAAAAAAATGCTGTCCATGCAGAAATATACCGCCATGGCTGCCATTGTGGTGGCAGTGGTGATCATCGCCCTTTCCATTGTGCAAAAGGTGTATCCCCTCTCTGCCTATCCGGTGCTTCTCATCCTCTTTCTGGGAAAGAATCTCTTGGACTTTCGGAGTGTGGCCTCCGATGACAAGACAAACAGCCGGAATGCTGTAGAGTACTATAAGAAATCCTACCCCGAAGATAGTTCTGCGAAAAACAGCAGCGAAGGAAAGACAGCAGACAAGCTGGCAGGCTGGTTCCTCATTGCCAAGAGAACGGCCATCCGTACCGGTAAGCTGGGCACCGGCAGTAAGGCCGCCGCTTCGGGAGAAGAAGTCAGACCATCCCGGGCTATCCGGAGAGGAAGCCCCGGACGGACCCTCCAGAGACGGAGAGGCAGAAGATAAAAAAAGGCTGTGAAAAAATGACGGCACATTTTTTCACAGCCTTTTTTTATGATTTTCTGCTTCGTTTCACCGGCGCCGGTTCCTCGCCCAGCTGCTTCAGGGCCGCTGCATTTTTGCTGGCCGTGAGGATGTAGAGGAAATCGTCTGCCTGAAGGCGGATGTCCGGGTCAGGAATCACGCTCTCGCCGTGACGCTTCAAATCAATAATGATGGTCTGCTTCATGCGGGGCACGTCCCGGATTTTCTTTCCTTCCAGAAGAGATCCGCTGCCTATGGGTACCTCCACAATATTCCTTTCCTCCTCGCAGGCCTTATCCGGCTTGGCGGAGAGGGATTTCTTCAGGAGGGCGTCATAAATCGGCTCACCCTTCAGAAGCTCGGCGGTAATGTAGGCCACCGCGCTTCCCAGGGCCAGGGCCATCAAGTGGCCGAAGTCGCCGGTCATTTCCAGAATGAGAAGGGTGCCGGTAATGGGAGAACGGACGCTGGCGGCAAAGAGGGATACCATGCCGATGATGATGATATTGGGCGTGTACACCTCATTGATGAGCTCCAGAGACACCAGCACATTGGCCTCCACGCTCCCCAGCAGGGCGCCCACCACCAGAAGGGGCAGGAAGAAACCGCCGGGCACGCCGCAGCCGTAGCTGATGAGGGTAAAAACATATTTCCCTATCAGAAGGAGGACCAGAAAAGAAAGGCTGCTGAAACGACCGGCTGCCAGCTGGTCCACCAGGGTATTGCCGCCGCCCAGCACCTGGGGCAGGAAGAAGCCCAGAAGGCAGGCGGAGAAAAGGGCAAACAGGATTTTTACATACTGATTCTTAAAGAAGGGCAGATTGTAAAAAGAGCCGGTGTGAAGAAGACCATAGTTGAAAACAATCCCTGCAAAGCCGGCGGAAATGGCAATGAGCACCACCAGCCCCAGGTGCTCGGCGGGCATGGGGACCAGATTGAGGAAATGGAAACTGGTGCTCCGCCCGAAAAAGAAATGGGTCACAATGGTGGCGGTAATGGCGCTGGTCATGGTGGGAAGAAGCACGGCGCCGGAGAAATTACGGTGCAGCTCTTCCAGAGCAAACATCATGCCTGCCAGGGGCGCATTGAAGGCAGCCGCCAGGCCGGCACTGGCACCGCTGGTAATCAGGTATCGTTCCTCCATGCGGGTGCGGCCCAGCAGGCGGGAAAGCCCCTGGCCCGCTACAGCGCCGATCTGGATGGAAGGCCCTTCCCTTCCCAGGGAAAGACCGGCGCCGATGCCCAGAGCACCGGCGATGATCTTCACCCAGAGAATGCGGAACCATTTCATTTTATAAAGACCCAGAATGACACCCTTCACCTGGGGAATGCCGGAGCCTCCCGCCATGGGAGCGTAAAGACACATACGGTAGAGGAAAAATCCGGTTACCACCAGGGCTGCTGCCCACAGGCAGAGGGGAATGAAATTTTCCTTCGCCACCGCCGGGATGAGAAAGGCATTGTATGCATAGATGCGCAGGGCCTCGGCCTCTCCCAGCAGAAAGCGGAAAAGGCTGATACAGAGACCGCCGAAAATACCCACAAATATGCCTTCTATAAACAGACGGAGGCGGAATGTATGCCAGTTGTCCAGAGCCACATAGGTTTCAAAAAGCTGCCGGCTCATGGACTGGGAAGAAGAGTCTTCTTTCATGATAGCCTCCTTTGGGATAGCTTATGGACAAGCCCCTTTGGGGCTTGAGGGTTCAGAGGGGGGGGATCGGGACCGGGACTTGGGCGGTGCTTTCCAGTATTCCCGAAGGTTGACACGCCCTTACGGGCGTGAGGGTTGATGGCGCCGCCGGGCCTTTGGCCCTGGGCGCCAAGGGTTCTGCCTGTGATCGGCTGACGCCTTACAGGCGGGTTGAGGGCTCTCGCCCTCGGGAGTTATATAGTATCGCTGCGCTGGCGAGGTACGGCGCCTTCGGCGCCATTATATATATGCCTATGCCGCCTGCGGCAGGGGGGACAATAAAGCTCCGTGACGCTATCTTTTAATAAGTGACTCTACTTTAAGCACAGGTTGTTCTGCCCCCCTGAACAGGGGTGGCAAGGGAACACGATTCGTAAGGGAGCAAAGCGACCTGAGAATCGTGTGACACGCTTTCCCGTGGAGAAGTCCGGCGAAGCCGGATAGGGGGAGGCGAGCGCAGCGAGCCAATCCGCAGAATTATTTTTCATGCCATATGACACAGAGAGCCAATCCCGTAACGCTGATTTCATACTCATCGCCCGTAAGGGCGATACCACCACCTTCAGCGCCGCAGGCGCTGTCGCCCCCTGAGCGAAGCGATACACAACCCGCCGCCGACAGGCGGCCACAACCCTCGGCCCGAAGGGCCGTCAACCTTCCCCTCTGAACCCTTTGAACCTTCTGAACCTTTTGAACCCGAGCGCCGAAAGGCGCTTGAACCCTCAAGCCCGCAGGGCTTGTCCATAAGGCCCTTCTTACAAATCCACCTGGTAAGTCAGCACCGCATCGATGGCGGATACAGCATTTTCCCAGCTGGTGATGGTATCTTTCATTTCATGTTCATAGAATTCATCATCAATATATTTCATATTGATTTTTACATTGATAATGGAAGCCTGAATGCAGGCAATGGCGCTCTGGGCGGCCATGATGGAGTCGCTCAGGGCATTCTGGTTGCCCTTCAGCAGCAGGTTGGTGAAGCTGGGGAGAAGTTCACTCATGGTCTGGGCCATCTGCTGGGGTACGGCGATGGCTTTTTTGAAGGCCTTCAGCTGTTCCTCCTGCCGCTTTTCCAGGGGAAGGCTGCGGATGGAGCGGAGGGTTTTCATGAGGTCAAGGAAATTGGCGGCATCTTCGTCCATGAGATCCAGAAATATGGAACGGGCCATGTTGAACAGGGAAGCGTATTCTTTGGCCTTTTCATGAAACTCTGCGTAATTCTTATTGGACTCGGTGAGATGGCATACCATTTCTGCCAGGGCGCAGGCCTGGGCGCCAAGAAGTCCTGCAGCGGCTCCGCCGCCGGGGGCTGGAGAGCCGCTTCCCAAATCATCCAGAAATTCATCAATTGTTCTTTCATGGAAAGCTTTCTTTTCCATACACATGCACCTCGATTGTCAGATTTCCCAGGACCCGGCAGGGTCATGGTTTGTTTATTATTATACACGGAATGGAGAAAGTTTCCTATTGCGAAGGCAGACAGCGCTGCCAGGGCAGAGGGGCGGCTGTCATTTTCCGGCTTAAAATAATTTCTTGACTCAGTTACCGGCTTATGGTACAATAAACAACGTCATATGACGCCTGTCATATGACTCCATATGTGGCGGGTGTGGTGAAGCGGCTAACACGGCGGATTGTGGCTCCGTTATGCGTGGGTTCGAGCCCCACCACTCGCCCCATTTTTTTTTACCTGAAAACAGGGAATGAGGGTCTCATGACCCGCCGATTCCTTTATATGGGGGTATCGCCAAGCGGTAAGGCAACGGACTTTGACTCCGTTATCGGTGGTCCGACTCCACCTACCCCTGCCAGTCATCAAATCCTGCAGTTTCCCGCTGCAGGATTTTTTGCGTGGAAATAAGAGCCTTTCGAGACCTGCGGCGTCGGCCCCCTTTGGTGGCTTTCGCTACCACCGTCCCGCCCCGTTGGGAAGCGTGTCACTTGATTCTCAGTCGCCTGCGGCTCCTTGCGAATCCAGTTCCCTTGCCACCGCAAGCGGGGGCACTATGGATGCTTAGCCATGTGGCCATGTCTCTGCAGGAAAGCATAGAAACCTATTCTGCTCCCTGAATAGGGGGAAGTCCGGCGCAGCCCGGATAGGGGGTGGCGAGCGCAGCGAGCCAATCACAAGAATGCTTATTTTGCCCTATGACACTGAAAGTTAATCCCGTAATGCCTCTTGCGTCCCCTTTAGGGGAAGAGGGCCACGAAGTGGCGAAGGGTGGTGCGCCCGGCATGGGTGTAATCTAATGGGTGAAAGTCCCTAGTGCGGCATGACCATAACAAGCACACAGCCAATGGCAAGGGGTCCATCGTGAGGTGGGGTCTGAAGGAAGCCGGAGGCAAAACCTTGGTCCGACGAATAGAAACTTTATACGAAGGCAGAGTCTGGCAGGATGAGGCAGCCACCTATGCTGAAGTCCAACGATGGTCTTGGCCAGGCTTTGTAAATAAAGCGGATAGATGAGGTGAAAGATTACACTCTTACCCGGGGAGGTCTCATGGACGTCAAAGCAGTGATAGGTCGTATATATGGACCGGGCGGAGACGGTTGGAAAAGATTTGTCATGAGAAGTCAGCAGAGGTCATAGTACCGCAAAAGCGGGAAGGGCCGAACAATTTCGGCCAAAGTAAATCATGAAAGGAGGAACGCGCGGTGAAAACAGAATACAGTTTACAAAATGGCTACCGGTTGGAAAATAGTGGAACTGACGGAGATACAACAAGGAGCGTTGAGCACGGTCCTCGGGAAATGAAAGAAATGGCAAGCAGAATCACACTGGAGCGCATTGTGAACAGAGGTAATCTCTACGATGCCTACCAGCGAGTAAAAGCCAATAACGGGGCACCCGGCATAGACAATATGACTGTGAAGGAATACCCCGAATGGTACGCAGAGCATGGAGAGGAGTGGATTGCAAGTATCCTGAACGGAACCTACAAGCCACTCCCTGTGCGGCGAGTAGAAATCCCGAAGGACAACAAAGGAGGAAAGCGGAAGCTTGGAATACCCGTTGTCAAAGACAGAGTATTACAACAGGCGACCGCACAAATCCTCATGCCCTTTTATGAGTGCAAATTTGCGGAGTGCAGTTTTGCATACCGGCCCCACAGAGGAGCCCGGCAGGCAATGGAAGTGGTAAAGCGGAGTGTAGAGGAAGGATATGAATACGCATGCGTACTCGACCTTTCTAAATACTTCGACACCATCAACCATGAACTGCTGATGAATATGCTGAGACAGGACATTTCGGATAAAAGAGTCATCGAACTCATCAAGAAATTTCTGAAAAGCGGAGTCATGGTCAAGGGATTGAAACAACGCACAGAAGAAGGCTCACCGCAAGGTGGGAACCTGTCCCCACTGCTGGCAAATATCTATCTGACTCCATTCGACAAAGAGTTTGAGGGGAGAGGCGTGTGTATCGTCAGATACGCCGACGACATCCTCATACTGGCCAAAAGCCAAAGAGCGGCAGAAAGACTGCTGAAAAGCAGTACTAAGTATCTGGAAACCCGGCGGAAGCTTAAGGTAAACAGAGAAAAGAGCAAAGCAATCAGCGTCTATAAAACGCCGGACTTTAAATTTCTTGGATTCTCGGTGACCAAAAGAGGGAAAGAGGTTAAACTAATGCCTCATGCGAACTCGGTAGCCAAATTGAAGAGGAAATTGAAAAGTCTGACAGGCCGTAGCAAAGGCAGGGGCGCAAGAGAGATTATCCGCAAAACGACTGAATATAATCGTGGATGGGTTGGTTATTATGGAATAGCAGACCTGACACGGATAGTAGGTCTTGATGGATGGGTAAGGTCTCGTATACGAATGTGCATATGGAAGCAGTGGAAGAACATATCCACACGGATAGATGCACTGCTCCGACTGCATGTCCCAGGAAAACTTGCATTCAAGTGGGGAAAGAGTCAGAAAGGATACTGGCGCATAGCTCATAGCCAGATAATGATGACTTCAGTGACAAACAGGATACTGGAGAAAGCTGGATTCATCGGTCTAAAACAATGCTATGAGAATATAATCTGCCCAAGGAATTGAACCGCCGTATACCGAACGGTATGTACGGTGGTGTGAGAGGGATGAATAATCTCTACTCGATTGCAAGCGAACTGGATTCATAGGGGAGAGAAGCGACCCGCGAATCCAGTGAGACGCCATCCAGCGAAGTCGGTGTGGACGGTGGTAAGAATGATTATGATATTCTTATTCTATGTCTTATTGCCCTAAAGGGGAAACGACTCACTACATTTTGTGCATCGCTTCGTTCAGGGGGCCGCCGATTGGCGGTCAGAACCGCGATGGAGCATCCTATCGGTGCTCTGCCCCGTACACCCTTTCCCGCTTCGCGGGACTTCCCCTCAAGGGGAAACGAGAGATATGAGGGAAAAAACAGCGAGTCAATCCGCAGAATGCCTATCATAACGTATGACACAGAAAGGTAAATCCGTAACGCTGACTTTATAAGTATTGCCCGTAAGGGCAATCCGCAACCCTCGGCCTGAAAGGCCGTCAAACTTATGAACCTTTAGAACCCTCGGGACGAAGTCCCGTCAACCCTCACGCCGAAGGCGTGTCCAATGAACCTCCACACTGCAGGCGTGCCCATAAATCCATAGACATATAAGTAATAAAAATGATTTATGATAATCATAAACTAAATTTTATATATTAATTTTCATCTTCCTCGCTGTGTATTATTTATTTCTTCCATGCATTGTGTTAGAATAAAACTATCAAGCGATGTGGTGTTTCTTCATCGGGGACGTCGTGATTTCACATTCCGCAGTTCCGGAAAAGGAAGGGTCCGGAGGAACGCGGTCCCTCATTCCCAATGAAAATCTACGACCCTTTTCAGGGCAGTGAGAGGAGTTCAGGTATTTCATGACTACATTTCAATTCTACCTAGCCGTCATCATCTTCTGTCTCACCTATGTGGGTATCATGTCTGAAAAGTTCCCGCGAACTATCTGCGCATTGGTCGGCGGCGGCGCAATGATTTATGCCGGGTATGTGACCCAGTCGGAAGCCTTCGGAAAATATATCGACTGGAATACCCTCGGCCTTCTGGCAGGCATGATGATTCTGATTTCTGTGGTGAAGAAGTCCGGTTTCTTCCGGGTGCTGGCTCTATGGGCTATGAAGAGGTCCAAGGGGTCCCCGAGGGAACTTCTGGTACTCCTGTCCTGTGTGACAGCCGTAGGTGCTTCCCTCATCGATTCTGTGACTGCAGCCCTTCTGATTGCACCGATGACCATTTCCCTCTGCCGTATGCTGAAGATTTCTCCGGTGCCGGTTCTGGTTTCAGAAATCCTCATGTGCAACGTAGGCGGTACGGCTCTTATGATCGGCAACCCGCCGAACGTTATGATCGGTTCTGCCACCCATCTGGATTTCAATGATTTCCTTATCAATCTGGCTCCGGTGGTTGTTATTACCATTATAGCAACCCTCATCGGCATCCTCTTTATCTTCAGAAAAGAGCTGCCCCATGGACACCTTCCTCAGGAACAGATTGATGCCATCGATGTCATGTCCGCTGTGGAAGACAAGATGATTTTCAAACGGTCCCTCATCGTCCTGGGCCTCACCATCGTAGGCTTCGTTCTTCATTCCCGTTTCGGACTGCAGTCTGCCACCATCGCCATGACCGGCGGCGTAGTTGCTATGCTGGCCTGCCATATCAATCCGGAAGAAGCGATGAAGGAAGTAGACCTGGATACCCTGTTCTTCTTCATGGGCCTCTTCATTCTGGTAGGCGGCATGGAAAATGCCGGCGTCATTACAGCCATCGCTTCCTGGGGCGTTGCTCTGGCCAACGGGGACAACCACCTCATTACCTACATGATTCTCTGGCTCTCCGGTGTGGCTTCTGCCTTCATTGATAACATCCCCTTCACCGCAACCATGATTCCGCTGATTAAGGATATGCAGGCTCTCATGAACCTGCCCCATGCGGACTACATGTGGTGGGCTCTGGCTACCGGCGCCTGCTTCGGTGGCAACGGTACCATGATCGGCGCTTCCCCGAACGTTATCATGGTGGCTATTGCAGCGAAGGAAGGACATAATATTTCCTTCGGCACCTTCATGAAATGGTGCTTCCCGCTGATGATTATGTCCCTGATCGTAACCAGCGTGTACATCGAAGTCCGTTACTTCATGCTGGCTGGTATGTAATTTGTGTAAGAGGGCTTACCCTTATATAATCCACCTGAAAGGGCCTGCTGCGGCAGGTCCTTTTTCGTGGGTAAAAAGGGCTGGAGGAAATAAATAGAAATAATTTGCACTAAATCGATGAAATTGGATTGACAAGAACAGGATGATATTATAAAATAGACAAAAATAGATTTAAATGTGTCGATTCGTCATGGTCGTGGCGCCATTAAGTCTATAAATAATAATAACATGTATAAAGAATCAGCTGTAGAAAAGGAGTTTATTATGGATTTCCAACCGAGTTATAAAGAATTTGCCACTATTTTCAAGGCGCTTTCCGATGAGACTCGTCTCCGGGTTGTGGATATGCTGTCCTGTCGTGAAATGTCTGCCTGTGACATTCTGTCAAATTTCACGCTGTCCCAGTCCACCCTGTCCTATCATATGAAGATCCTGATTGAAGCCAAGGTGGTGAATGCCAGGAGAGAGGGCCTGTGGACCAAGTATTCCATTAACGATGATACCTTCAATAAGATGATGGAATTTATTCCGGAACTGTACAAAATGAAGGATAAGTGTGTGTGCGAACAGATTAAGTATGTGAAGGTGCAGCCTCAGCAGGTAGGCGGCAAAGATGAATTCGGCAACTAATGATATTGTGTACCGCATAAAAAAGCAGTCCTCAAAGGACTGCTTTTTTTATGCGATTTCGGCGGGCGGCTGTATTCCCGAAGGTTGACACGCCCTTACGGGCGTGAGGGTTGATGGGGCCGCCGGGCCTTTGGCCCTGGGCCCCAAGGGTTCTATCCGGGACCGGCTGACGCCTCCCGGATGGGTTCAGGGCCTTCGGCCCAGGAAGTTATATAGTACCACTGCGTTAGCGAGGTACGGCGCCTACGGCGCCAGTATACATGCTGCCTGCCGGCGGCGAAAGCCGCACTGCCGCAAAGCGGCATACAAAATGGCGCCCGCAGGGCGCTTACCTCCCCAGCGGAGCGATACTACATGACTCCCGAGGGCGGGAGCCCTCCACCCGCCTGTAAGGCGAAGCCGATCACAGGCAGAACCCTTGGCGCTGAGGGCCGAAGGCCCGATAGCGCCATCAACCCTCGCCCGCGAAAGACCACGGTCGGCCGACTAAATGGAAGGCCCTTTTATGGGCAGGCTAAGGGCCAACTTCGGCCGACTTGCACATCCTATGCAGGATGTGCACATCAACCTTCGGGAATACAGCCAAGCGCCGTATTGCCTCACTAGCTCTCTATTTTCCGAAGTGGCTTTCCGCTTCAATAATACGGTATACCAGTTCTCCGGCATCATAGAGATCCTTTTCCTTCAGGTTTTCCTTATTGGTATGGAAGTCTGTCATGCCTACCCCTACCAGCACAGAGGGGAAGCCTTTGGTGCCGAACCAGTTGGCATCGCTGCCGCCGCCGCTGGGAGCCACCTTCACCGGGAAGCCGGCAGCGCTGCAGGCGCCTTTGAAGAGGCGCAGGGCCGGGTCCGATTCTTTGACCAGAAAGGCATCGTAGGCCTTTTCCTTCTTGATTTCCAGAGAGCCTTCGGGGAATTTGTCAGCCGCCTTACGGAAGGCGTTTTCCATCTGGGAAACCACCTTTTCCAGCTTTTCCATGCTGCGGCTTCTGGCTTCTCCGTGAACAGCGCAGCGGTCGGGGACGATGTTGACAGCTGTGCCGCCTTCGATGGTGCCCAGGTTGCAGGTGGTTTCTTCATCAATCCGTCCATTGGGGCAGGCGGCGATGGCCAGACCTGCCATGGCGATGGCACTGGTTCCCTTTTCAGGGCACATGCCGGCGTGGGCAGCTACGCCGTGGCAGATGAAGTCCAGTGTGTATTCGGAAGGGCCAGCGTTGAAGACGGAGCCTGCAGGGCCGTCGGCGTCCAGGGTGTAGCCGAAGTCGATATCCTGGATGTATTCTTTTTCAATGTTCCGGGAACCGAAGAGACCGATTTCTTCCTGCACCGTGAAAATGACCGTAATCTTTCCGTGGGGGATATAGGTTTCCTTCATCAGGTGGAGACCTTCCAGGATGGCGGTGACGCCGGCTTTGTCATCGCCGCCTAAGATGGTATTTCCTTTGGAGCGGAAAACGCCGTCTTTCAGGACCGGCTCAATGTTTCGGCAGCACTCCACGCAGTCCATGTGGCCGGTGAGGGCAATGGAAGGAAGACCTTCCGCGTTTCCGTTGAAAGTGGCGATGAGGTTGCCGGAGTTTCCTCCGTTAATGGAACCGTCATTATCTTCCACGATACGGGAAGCGCCCAGTTTCTTCAGCTCCTTTTTCAGGTAGTCGCAGACCTCCCGCTCCCCCTTGCTGGGGGCGTATATTTTCACCAGGTCTGTAAATGTTTTTCTCATTCGTTCTTCATTGACCATAGAAAGCACCTCTTTGCTTACAATTTCATATAGAAAGGGCCATGCCCTGTTTCCTATTATAATGAAGAGGGGGAAAAGAGTCCATCTTGACGGATGGATGCAGCTCTCCTATGATGAAGGAAAGGATGAGAAAGGAGGCGGTATCATGAGAAGATGGATCATGCATGTGGATATGGACGCCTTTTTTGCGTCGGTGGAGCAGCGGGACCATCCTGAATGGAAGGGGCAGCCGGTGATTGTGGGCGGCAGAAGCCGGCGGGGCGTGGTGGCTACGGCTTCCTACGAGGCCAGAAAGTACGGCGTCCATTCGGCCATGCCTGTTTCCAAAGCCCGGGAGCTCTGCCCCTTTGGCATTTTCGCAGAGCCCAGGTTTCAGGTGTACAAGGAAACGTCTCATCGCATCCATGAAATCATGCTCCATTACGCCGAGGCCTACGAGCCCATTTCCCTGGACGAAGCCTTCCTGGACATTTCGGCCATGGGAAGCCAGTATCCCACCCTGGGTGCCATAGGGCGGGCTATCAAGAAGGAAATCCTGAAGGAAACGGAACTGGTGGCTTCTGTAGGCATTGCGCCCAACAAATTCCTGGCTAAAATGGCCAGCGACATGGATAAGCCTGACGGCCTTTTCATCATTCCCTACGGGAAGGAAAAGGAAGTCCTCCGGCCCCTGCCGGTGCGCCGGCTCTGGGGCGTGGGAAAGGTGACGGAAGGCCGCCTGGTGAAGGCAGGTTTTCGGACCATAGGGGATATCCAGGATGCCTCCGTGGAAGCGCTGGCAGCTGTTCTGGGGAATCAGGGAGGCCTTCTGAAGCGTCTTTCCTTCGGCGTAGACGACCGTCCGGTGGAAGCGGAGCGGGAAATCAAATCCATAGGCGATGAATCGACCTATGAAAAGGATATTACCGATCCCTCTGTCATAGACAGGGAGATCGCCATCCACAGCGACATTGTGGCCCAGAGGCTCAGAAAGCAGGGACTCATGGCCAGGACGGTGACTTTGAAAATACGGTTTGCCTCCTTCCGCACGGTGACAAGGGCCCTTTCCTTTGAAGAAGGTACCAGCCTGCAGGAGGAAATCTACCATCATGCCATGACACTCCTCCAAAAAATCCCTCTCACCGAAGGGGTGCGGCTCATCGGCGTCACCGCCTCCCGCCTGGGGCCGCCGCTGTCCATGGCCTCCCTCTTTTCCGAAGACCGGGATAAAAGAAACCGGGCCGCTGCTGCCATGGACGAAATCCAGGCCCGCTTCGGCAGGAAGGCCCTGCAGAAAGGCTTCTGGCTGGAAGAAAAGAAATGACCGCTGTCCGCTATCCGCTTCCGTCTGCCAGCCATTTCCCAGCCCACTGGCTCACGAACCCACGTATCCATAGCCCCTGGGTCTTTGACAGGAATCCTCTGCATTGAGTATGATAAGGAAAGGGAAATATTATATTTTTTTTAAAAGCAGAGGAGGAACTGCTATGAAATCTTTAGTTTTATGGTCATCTCGCACAGGAAATACGAAGGCTGTGGCACAGGCTATTTATGATGCCCTTCCGGGAGACAAAGATATGATTGAAGAAGGCCGGGAAAAAGATACGGCCGGCTATGATCTCATCTTCGTGGGCTTCTGGGGATTCCGCCGGGGTGCCGACATGGCGGCAAGGAGGACCCTCTCTTCCCTTCACAATCACAAAGTGGCCATCTATGGCACCGCCGGCACCTATCCCGATTCACCGGCGGCCAGGGACTATCTGGCTAATGCCGCCGCCCTTCTTCCAAAGGACAGCACCTGCCTTGGCACCTTCATCTGCCAGGGACGGGTTCATTCCTTCCATATCGGGAAACGGAGCGAACATGCGGAAAAAGTGCATCCCATGACGCCGGAAAGACTGGCCCGTCTCAGGGAAGCGGAAAAGCATCCCAATGAGGAAGATTTCCAGAAGGCTGCCGCCTGGGCCCTGGAAATGGTGGAAAAGGCGGGATGCTGAGGAGGTAGTGCTACATGAGCGGCGCTAAACTGTATTCCCGAAGGTTGACGCGCCTGCGGCGCGAGGGTTGAGCCAGCCGCCGGGCTGACGCCCTGGGCTGGCAGGGTTCTGCCTGTGATCGGCTTCGCCTTACAGGCGGGTTGAGGGCTTGCGCCCTCGGGAGTTATAAAGCATCGCTGCGCTGGCGATGTGGGCGCCCTGCGGGCGCCATTTTGTAAGCCGCTTCGCGGCAATTCTTCCGCCGTCAGGCGGTATATACTGACACCGCAGGCGCCGTACCTCGCTAACGCAGTGGTACTATATAACTTTCTGGGCCGAAGGCCCTGAACCCATCCGGGAGGCGCCAGCCGGTCCCGGATAGAACCCTTGCCAGCCCAGGGCCGTCAGGCCCGGCGGCTGCCTCAACTCGAGCGCAGCGAGGTTGGCCTGTTTTCCTCGGGCGAAGCCCGGTTGTCCGGTTTTCGCCGCCAAAGGCGGCATAAA
This sequence comes from Dialister succinatiphilus, assembly GCF_928721695.1. Classification (NCBI taxonomy): domain Bacteria; kingdom Bacillati; phylum Bacillota; class Negativicutes; order Veillonellales; family Veillonellaceae; genus Dialister; species Dialister succinatiphilus. The sequence goes on from NZ_OV788641.1 coordinate 995,426, forward strand.
AAATGGCGCCCCATAGGGCGCCCACCTTCCCAGCGGAGCGGTACTATATACCTCCCGAGGGCGGAGCCCTCAACCCGTCCGGGAGGCGCCAGCCGGTCCCGGACAGAACCCTTGGTGCTGAGGGCTGCAGGCCCGATAGCGCCATCAACCCTCACGCCCGTAAGGGCGTGTCAACCTTCGGGAATACAGGTAAGCACCGATAAGAGACATTAGCTAAGAAAGATAGGAACCACATGAAAGGACAAATGACACTGGGCATTACCGCCTCCATATTGGCGGCCTTTTTATTTACCGTCATGGACGTGAGCGCCAAGGTGCTCGCCCCTCTGGGAATGGGAGAAATTACCTTTATCCGCGGGCTGGCGGGCCTTCTTTTCATTCCCCTCATTGCCATGCATGAAGGGAAAGCCGTCTTTTCCGGCAAAGACAGGCTCCTCCTTCACCTTCGGGGCCTTTTTGGTGGATTCGGAATCCTTCTCTTTTTCTACAGCCTCCCGGGGCTCAAGCTGGGGGACGCGGAAATTCTGGTGCAGCTTTCCGCTTTCTTCATGTGCATCCTGTCTCCCGTTTTCTTACACACCACCCCGTCGGGAAAGGTGCTGCCCTGGCTTATTACCATTGCCGCCGGCGCCGCCGTGGTGCTGCAAGTGTGGAATTTCCAGGCGTTCAACGGGTATGCCCTGCTGGGTGTGATTTCTTCCTTCTGTACCGCATCGGCCTATACCTGTATCGGCAGGCTCACAGAAAAGGGAGGCCACTCGGGGGCAGAAATCGTTTTTTATTTCCAAATCTATTCTATGATAGGCGGCGCCCTCCTCATGGCAGGCCATATGGTAATGCCTTCCGGCGTGGACTGGGTGTGGATTTTCTTCATGTCCCTGTCTGCTCTTTTTGCCCAGGTGGCTTTGACCTGGGGATGCACCCATATACCGCCGGTGATTGTGACCTTTGCCATGTATACCGGCATCCTTTTCCACATTCTGGCAGGCTGGTTCCTTTGGGGAGAGAGACTGACTCTGTTTTCCTGGACAGGCGGGGCGGTCATCGTTTTCGGAAGCGCCATGCTGCTGTGGAAAACAAGGAGGAGCTAAGGACAGAGATGACACTTTCGGCGCTTGGCTGTATTCCCGAAGGTTGACAGCCCCTTCGGGGCTGAGGGTTGATGGGGCCGACGGGCTGACGCCCTGGGCCCCAAGGGTTCTATCCGGGACCGGCTGACGCCTCCCGGATGGGTTGAGGGCCTTCGGCCCAGGGTAGTTATATAGTACCACTGCGTTGGCGAGGTACGGCGCCTACGGCGCCATTATATACCGCCTGACGGCGGAATAATTGCCGCGAAGCGGCATACAAAATGGCGCCCGACAGGGCGCCCACATCGCCAGCGCAGCGATGCTTTATAACTCCCGAGGGCGGGAGCCCTCAACCCGCCTGTAAGGCGCAGCCGATCACAGGCAGAACCCTGCCAGCCCAGGGCGTCAGCCCGGCGGCTGGCTCAACCCTCGCGCCGCAGGCGCGTCAACCTTCGGGAATACAGCCAAGCACCGTAGTGTCACTTAGTGCCACATATTTTGTCAAGGAAATTTCATTGACAGGTACCACCGACTTGTATATAATTATTCTGTTATGGTGTGCGAAAAATGGCACTGCCAGCATGTAAGGAGGTGTTACTCATGGCAAAAATGACATTCCAGCCGAACAACCACTGGAGAAAACAGACTCACGGTTTCCGCGCTCGTATGAAGACAAAAGCAGGCCGTATTGTTCTGAAAAGAAGAAGAGCAAAGGGCAGAAAGGTATTAAGTGCCTAATCTAGATGAGAAGGGAAAGGCGGATTTCAGTCTTCCCCGCTCTTCCCGTATACGACAGAATAGGGATTACCGAAGAATTTATCGCCAGGGTAAGCGTTTCAGCAACCGGGCGGGGCTTCTCTACCTGGTGAAATCCAGGAGAAGCGATGTCCGCATCGGCTTTGTGGCTACGAAGAAAATCGGCCATGCCTTTGCCCGGAACCGGGCTAAACGGCTGATGAAGGAGGTTTACCGCCTCCACAGGCATGAGCTTGCTTCCCACTATGAAGCCATCCTGCTGGCCAGTCCCTTCCTTACCGGCGCAAGCTATGGGGAAGCGGAAAAAGCGATACTGGCATTATGGCGAAAAGCCGGGATTCTGGAGCATTGATATGAAAACTGTACTCATGGCGCTCATACGCTTTTACAGAATTTTCATTTCTCCGTTGAAACCTCCCTGCTGCCGGTTTACACCTACCTGCAGTGAATATGCGCTGCAGGCGATAGAAAAATACGGTGCCCTGAAAGGCAGCTGGCTCGCAGTCAAACGGATTATCCGCTGCAATCCTTTTTGCAAAGGCGGTTATGATCCTTTGCCGTGATATGGCTGCTTTTTTTGTACCACAAATATCACGGCAGAAGAAATGAACAGGGATTTTCCTGCGGACATCTTTCGCAGAGGACCCATTGTACCACGGACGCAGGGCATCACCGGGCGTCCCAATTTCCGGCATCCTTTTCCATGCCCATAACAATGAGAGCGGATTCCCGCTCATATCCACATACAGAGCAGGTTTTGAAATGCAGAGACCTGCCGTTACACGGTTGAAATGAAGACCGTACAAGGAGTTATAATGAGTGATTTTCAGATTCCGCTTCTGAGCAGTCTGGTGGGATTTCTGGCCGATATCATGCGTGTCTGCCTGGAATATGCCTACAAACTGACCGATGATCTGGGATTCCCCAGCTACGGGATTGCCATCATCGTTTTGACCATTATCATCAAGACCGCTCTCCTTCCCCTGGCCGTTAAGCAGATCAAATCCATGAAGGCCATGCAGGAAATCCAGCCTCTGATGCAGCAGGTACAGAAGAAATACAAAAACGACCCGAAGAAGCTTCGGGAAGAAATGGGAAAGCTCTATAAAGAACACGGCGCCAACCCCATGTCCGGATGCCTTCCTCTTCTGATCCAGATGCCATTCCTGGTTTCCATTTACTATGCCCTCCAGGGATTCCCCTACGACCCGGCCCATGAAAGTTTCCTCTGGCTGGAAAGTCTGGCCGTACCGGACAGCACCTACATCCTGCCTATCCTTTCCGCCGCATCCACCTTCGTCATTTCCTGGCAGACCACGCCGAAAGACGCACCGGGAAACCAGAAGACCATGCTTCTCGTCATGCCTCTTATGATTGGCTGGATGTCCCTGAATTTCCCAAGCGGCCTCGTCATTTACTGGATCGTGGTGAACCTGTACCAGCTGGTACAGCAGACCATTATGTTCCGTGAAGAAATGGCGGAACGCTTCAAAGGCAGCAAGCCCAAAAAAGGCGTTGTCACCGTTCATGGCGATGTGCAGCAGGAAAACCTGAAGGAAACGAAGAAGAAAAAAGTGATTCGCAAGAGAGTCATCAGGAAAGTGGTCAGAAAGAAAGACGATGGCCCAGAAGCGCACAAAGAAGAAAATAAAGAAGCCTCTGCAGAAAAGGATGCTCCTTCTGCTGATTCAGTGAAAGAAGAAAAGAAATCCAGTGCTGCAGATACTCCTTCCAGGGAAGAAACTGTGAAAACAGGACCTTCCGATACAAAAGAGTCCAAAGATTCCGGGGAGGCTGAAGACAAAAAATGAAAACAGTGAGAATCACCGCAAAAACCATTGAAGCAGCCGTAGCCGAAGGCTTAAAGCAGCTTGGCATCAGCCGGGAGGAAGCTGTGGTTCATGTAGTGGAACAGCCCTCCAGCGGACTTTTCGGCCTGATTCATAAGAAGATGGCCGTCGTGGACATTTCCGCTCCTGACGAAGAAGTGCCGGCAGAAGAACCGAAACAGGAAGAACCATCTCCTGCCGAAGCACCGAAGGAAGAAACAGAGGCGAAAGCACCTTCTGCAGAAGAAACACCGGCGGAAGAGAAAACGGCCGAAGAAGCAGAAGCACCGAAAGAAGCTCCTGCTCCCAAGGCAGAGGAAACGGAGAAGAAAGGCAGAGAAGACTTCGTCTTCAAACAGGAAGAACAGGACAAAACGGCAGAAGAAGCCAAGAAATTCCTGGCTTCTGTCTTTAAGGGCATGCACCTGGATGTGACCATGGAATGCCTGATGAACGAAGAACGGATTCTTCTGAACCTCCACGGCGAAGGCCTGGGCATCCTTATCGGAAAGCACGGCCAGACCCTGGATGCACTCCAGTACCTCACCAACCTGGCAGCAGGCAAAGCCTTCCACCATCACTACTTCGTCCTTCTTGACGTGGAAAACTACAGGGAACGCCGCAAGGATACCCTGGAAGCCCTGGCAAGAAGACTGGCAGCCAAGGTGAAACGCACCGGTGAACCGGTAAAGCTGGAACCCATGGCAGCCGGCGAACGCCGCATTATCCATCTGGCACTGCAGGATGACGGCGCTGTCACCACGGAAAGTGAAGGCGAAGCACCGCATCGCTATGTAGTCATCAAGAGAAACGACTGACTCTTGTGGCATCAAAAAACTCCCCTTTTTGGGGGAGTTTTTTGATGCGTCACTTACGGCGGGGGGGATGTATTCCCGAAGGTTGACACGCCCTTACGGGCGTGAGGGTTGATGGGGCCGCCGGGCTGACGCCCTGGGCCCCAAAGGTTCTATCCGGGACCGGCTGGCGCCTCCCGGATGGGTTCAGGGCCTTCGGCCCAGGGAGTTATATAGTACCACTGCGTTAGCGAGGTACGGCGCCTGCGGCGCCAGTATACATGCCGCCTGTCGGCGGCGAAAGCCGCACTGCCGCGAAGCGGCTTACAAAATGGCGCCCGCAGGGCGCTCACCTCCCCAGCGGAGCGGTACTATATACCTCCCGAGGGCGGAGCCCTCCACCCGCCTGTAAGGCGAAGCCGATCACAGGCAGAACCCTGCCAGCCCAGGGCGTCAGCCCGGCGGCTGGCTCAACCCTCGCGCCGCAGGCGCGTCAACCTTCGGGAATACAGGTAAGCACCGTAGTGCCTCAACAGTGTCACCTTAGTGTAAAATTTTACTCGGTAAGGGAATTTTTCCAGAAACAATAAAAGAGGAAAGCCTCCCCTTGAGTGGAAATGTTATAATTTCCGTGGCAAAGAATAAAACAAAGAAAGGGCTTTCCTCATGGATATTATAACAAAAACTGGAGAAATTTGGAGTGAAAATGCAATTGGTGCAGTCATTTCTCTCATTAAGGAATCTGATGACTCTATCGAGGCTGAAAGGAAGCTAACTCATTGGCTCACTGAAATGAACTGTCAGCTTATAGCTATGGCCCTGGCGCGTATTGACACTGAGCTGTATCAGATTTACAAGGCACAGGGGTGGCGTGTGGCGCGCCGGGACTCTAGGACGATTTGCTGCCGCTATGGAGAGCTGACCTATACACGAAGACTTCTGCAGAAAGAAGGGAAGAGCTTCTATCCCCTGGACTGCAAAATGGGCTTTGAGTCCAGAAAGCACTACAGCTTGGGAATGATTGAGCGGATTGTCGAGGCTGTTGCAATTACCACATCTCGCAGTGCCAGCGAACTCCTGCAAAGCCTGGCCGGGATTACCATCTCCCATCAGTCCGTTATCTCACTCAAGAACTATGCCGGCGAGAAGGCGAAGACTTATGAAAAAGCATTGGCAGAAGAGGAAAAGGTTGAAAAGCCGACACAGCCGGAAATTATAGCGATTGAAGGAGATGGAATTGTACTCAAGAACAAGGAGAAAGGCAGCGTTTCGGAAGTGCACCGCCTCCAGATATATGAGGGAGTCAGGAAAAATGGCAACAGGACAGAACTGGTAGGACTTCGCTGCTTTGCATCTACCAGCAGAAAAGAACTTTTTGCAATGGTAAGAAGCTATCTGCTTGGGCACTATGACCTGTCTAAGACCACAGTGCTGTCGAATGGGGATGGAGGGTCCGGATACCAGTTTCAGGACTTTGAGCGAATGGTAGAAGGCTGCCTGGATCACCAGCACTTCCGCGACTGCTATCATGTGCATGAAAAGATCCGGACCCGGCTCAGCTTCTGCAACAGGAAACTGATAGACCGTATTATCCGAGAACTTCACCGGACCGACAATATTATGAAACAGATTCCCGTATGGATGGACACTGCCCGGAGCTGTGCCCGGACAGAGGAGGATTTGGAGGAGGTAGACAAGCTGCAGAGCTATCTGGAGAGAAATGCCCCCTATATCCCCAGCCTGAGTCAGCGCGGCATCCATACAGAGATTCACCTGGGGACTGCAGAAACAAACCACCGGTTCTATAGCTATCGCATGAAGCGGCAGGGACGGAGCTGGTCCAGCGAGGGAATGGAGTGTATGGTTTGGGTATTGACCGCCCGGAAGAATAAAACACTTACAGCAGCTCTCCTGTACCATGCTAATGGGAAAAGCTACAAAAAGATGGATAGAGCCATGCACAAGGCTGCGGTGCAGGCAGAGCGTAAAATCGCCCAGAATGTCCGGAGTGAGGCGCAGAAGCGTAAAATGAGAAACTATAGGCCAGGATGCCTGGAGGGGCGTATAGGCGTTTATGGAGCTTCTTCTTCACCAATGGGGAGACTGGCCAGAGCTATACAGAAATACTGATTAAACCGAAGCCACGGAGATAGTAATCATCGACAGTCAAATGAATTACCGAGGAAAACTTGACACTTACCAGTGTCACTTAGTGCCCTTGAAAGAGCGCCGCATATGATATAATTATAACGATACATAAAGCAAAGGAGAGGAGGAAAACATGGGACCTTCTGATGTGTTGAAGCGGTACTTCGGCTATGACGCTTTCCGTCCCCGGCAGCGGGAAGTGATTGATGCCATTGTCAAAGGAGAAGATGTGATGGCCATCATGCCTACGGGAGCAGGAAAATCCATCTGCTTCCAGATTCCCGCCCTCCTTTTTCCCCACGGCACCATCATCATTTCGCCCCTGATTTCCCTCATGAAGGACCAGGTGGAGACGCTGACGGAGCAGGGGATTCCGGCATCCTTTGTGAACAGCACCATTCCCTATGAAGAGTCCATCGAGCGCCTCCGGAATCTGTACCGGGGGAAGATCAAGCTCCTCTACATGGCGCCGGAAAAGCTGGAGCCTTCCTATTTCACCCAGTGCCTGGCCCAGGTGCCTCTTTCCATGATCGTCATTGACGAGGCCCACTGCGTGTCCCAGTGGGGCCACGATTTCCGTCCCTCCTATCGGAAAATCAAAGATTTCATCGATTCCCTTCCCCGCCGTCCGGTGGTGACCGCCTTTACCGCCACGGCCACGCCGCTGGTGGAGGCGGACATGAAGGAGAGCCTGGGACTGGAGAAGGCCCGGGTGTTCCGCACGGGACTGGACAGGCCGAACCTGTCTTTCCGGGTTATCCAGGGGGCAGCGAAGGAAGATTTCATCCTTCGCTATGTGAAGAGTCACAAGAAGGAAAGCGGCATTATTTACTGCGCCACCAGGAAAGCGGTGGATACGGTGTATGACCTGCTCCGCCGGCGGGGCATCAATGCAGGCCGCTACCACGCAGGCATGGAGGATGAAGACCGCCGCCAGGCCCAGGAAGATTTTTCCTTTGATAATGTGATGGTCATGGTGGCTACCAATGCCTTCGGCATGGGCATCGACAAGAGCAATGTGCGCTATGTGATTCATTACCAGATGCCCAAAAGTCTGGAAGCCTACTATCAGGAAGCCGGCAGGGCCGGCAGAGACGGGGCCAAGTCCGAGTGCATCCTCCTTTACAGCGGACAGGATGCCGGCATCCAGCGATACCTCATCGAACAGGGAAATCAGGATGAGGACCAGCGAAAAATGGACTATCACCGGCTGAACGCCATGGTGGATTACTGCCAGACCACCTCCTGTCTTCGGAATTTCATCCTTGCCTATTTCGGCGAAAAGGTGACAGAGCCCTGCGGCCACTGCGGCAACTGCGAAAGCGGGAAAGGCAGGGTGGATATCACCGACATGGCGGTGCTCGTTTTCAAAACCATCCGATCCCTTCATGAAAGGTTCGGCGCCTCCCTCATTGCCGACGTACTTCATGGCAGCCATTCCCGTGCGATTGTGGAGAGGAAACTGGAGGATACGCCGACCTATGGGAAGCTGTCCTTTGAAAAGGCGGCCCATATCAAGAGCGCCTTGAACAATTTCATCGCCGACGGCTATCTCCGGCGGGAAGGGGAGCCCTATGCGGTGCTGACGCTCACCGACAAGGCCCGGCAGGTGCTTGCAGGCAGGGAAAAGGTATACGGCCTTGCCTTCGGCGCTGAAAGCGTCATGGCCGACGCGGCGGTGGAAAAGAAAATCGATCGGAATCCGGTCCAGCGGGGCGGCCTTTTCGAAAAACTCAGAAAGCTGCGCACCCTTATTGCCAGGGAGGAACAGGTACCGCCTTTTGTGGTATTTTCCGATGCCACTCTGGAAGATATGGCAGCGGTGAAGCCAAAGAACCTGGAAGACATGGGAAAGGTGCATGGCGTGGGCGCCTTCAAGCTGGAAAAGTACGGCGCCCGGTTCCTGGAAGTGCTGCTGGATCAGAATGAGGAGGAAGAAAAGGAAGAGGAAACGGACAGTCATGAGGACAGCGCCCTTCTGGAGGAACTGAAAAATCTGCGTCGCCGTATGGCCGGCGAGGTGCACAAGGCGCCCAAGTCTATTTTCTCCGATGAAATCCTTTCTTCCATGGTGCTCCAGCGTCCCGGGACTTTGGAGGAATTAAAGCGCATCCGGGGCATCGGTTCTAAAAAGGCGGCGGCCTACGGCATGCCCTTCCTTCGTCTGCTGGGAAACAGTGCGCCGACGGCTCAGCCGGTGCCAGCGGATATCAGGCAGAGCGCCTGTTTCCTCTTCCTGAAAAAGGTAAGGGACCGGCTGGCAGGCGGGAGGAAGGGGGATGCCTTCTTCTCCGACGAAAGCCTTCACCGCCTCGCTTCCGGCGACAGCTCCGTGCTTTCATCCCTTTCCGAAAGGGATGCGGCTGAATTCAGGAAAGCCCTGGAGAACTATAAGAAAATTAAGGGAAGATAATGCGGCGGGCAGCGGTATTCCCGAAGGCTCTCCGCCCCTTACGGGCGTGAGGGTTGATGGCGCTATTGGGCCTGCGGCCCTCAGCGCCAAAGGTTCTGTCCGGGACCGGCTGACGCCTCCCGGACGGGTTCAGGGCCTTCGGCCCAGGGAGTTATATAGTACCACTGCGTTGGCGAGGTGGGTGCCTGCCGGCACCATTTTATAAAGCCGCCAAAGGCGGCATATATACTCATCGCCGCGGAGCGGCGATACCACCACCTTCTGAACCTTCTGAACCCTTTGAACCCTCTGAACCTGGGCCACGCAGTGGCCCCATGGGCGATACCACAACCCTCAGGCCGAAGGCCTGTCAAACTTTAGAACCCCAAGAACCTTCAGGGCGCAGCCCGTCAACCTTTTCACTTTTGACGCACTGCATTTTTTCTCAAACGAAACCATCACAAAGGAGGACCTATGAGCCTTGCAGATAAAGAATACCTGGGAATTGTAAAGAATATCCTGGAAAAGGGAAAGCTGGGACAGAACCGCACCGGTATGCCGGCCTACAAGCTGCCCCACCAGATCATGCAGTTTGACCTGGAAAAGGAATTTCCTATCCTCACCACCAAATTCGTGGCTTTTAAGACGGCGGTGAAGGAAATCCTCTGGATATGGCAGAAGCAGTCCAACGATGTGCGGCTTCTCCAGAAATGGAACTGCCATATCTGGGACGAATGGATGAGGGAAGACGGCACCATCGGCAAGGCCTACGGCTACCAGCTGGCCAAGTATCACCAGGTGGACACCCTGCTGAAGACACTGAAGGAGGACCCCCAGAGCCGCCGCATGGTGGTGGATCTCTGGAACGCCGGTGACCTGCCGGACATGGCTCTCTATCCCTGCGCCTTCCTCACCATGTGGGATGTGTCCGATGAAGGGAAGCTGAACTGCATGCTGGTGCAGCGGAGCGGCGATATGGGCCTGGGCGTGCCTTTCAACATGGCCCAGTATGCAGCCCTGATCTGTATGATTGCCCAGGTGAGCGGCCTTAAGCCCGGCCTTTTCACCCATGTCATCAATAACGCCCATATTTATGAAAACCATGCGGAGGCTCTGCAGATGCAGCTGAAGCGCCTGCCTGAGGCCTATGAAGCGCCGAAGCTGGTGCTGAATCCGGAAATTCACGATTTCTATGATTTCCAGCCAGAGGACATTGTGCTGGAAAATTATAAACATCACGACAAAATCGCCATGGAGGTATCGGTATGAGCCTTTCCATCATTGTGGCCCGGGCGGAAAACGGAGTCATCGGGAAGGACAACCGCCTGATCTGGCATCTGTCCGATGATTTGAAGCGGTTCAAATCCCTCACCATGGGTCATGCCATCATCATGGGCCGGAAGACCTTTGAAAGCCTGCCCAAAGTGCTGCCGGGACGGGTGCACTATGTGCTCACAGGCAGCAGGGACTATGAAGCGCCGGAGGGGGTGCGCCTTTTCCACAGCGTGGAGGAGCTCCTCTCCGCCCTGCCGGAGGATGAAAATTTCGTCATCGGCGGCGAGCATATGTACAGGGAAATGCTTCCCTATGCCGATACCCTCTATATTACGGAAATCCGGAAATCCTATGAGGGCGATGCCTTTTTCCCCGACTTTGACGGGAAAGATTGGGAGCTTGTGGAAAAAGAAGCAGCATCGGGGGACATTCCCCATGATTTCTGCACCTATAAAAGAATCAAAAAGTAAGAAGGGATACTATGAGAATTGCAGTTCGTTATTACAGCCGCGGCGGTTCCACGGAAAAGGCAGCCAGAGCCATTGCTCGGGAAGCAGGAGAAAGGGCGGAAACCACAGATAAGCCCCTGGACAGGAGGGTGGACCTCCTTTTCATCGGCAGCGGCATTTACAAAGGCCATATTGACAGCCATGTGAAGGATTTCATCGAAAGCCTTTCGCCGGACAAGGTGGGCAAGGCCGTTTTCTTCAGCACTGCCATGATGGGCGGCGGAAAGAGCGATGAAGAGGTGAGAAAGCTCCTGGAAAGGAAGGGGATTCCCATGGATACTAGGACCTTCCACTGTCACGGACAGTTCCTCTTCTTCCATAGAGGCCATCCGGACCGGAAGGACCTTCTGGATGCGGAAATCTTCGCCAAGAAAATCATAAGGAAATAAGAAAAAGAAAGCGCGCTCCCTGGAGGGGCGCTTTTTTTATTGGAGAAATTCCAAGATTACGTGGCAGGCAGGGAGGAAATTTTGCTGGCATATCTTAACTATACATTCTGCATATCGAATTTATTAAATTAAATATAGAGTATTTAAATTTTAGTAAATTCTACAATTAATAATTCCCTAATTATCAAAAGTAACTTAAAAAATATAAATACGGTATACCATGTAAAAATATTTTGGCATATTGACTAATAGGTTATGGGCGGCTTATTATATGTCTGCGATAACGAAAAGAATTATCAAATAGCGGAAGGCGGTGCGGCCTGTATCAGAGCGCCTGCTTTCCTGAAAGAAATGGGGTGAAGGGTATGATGCCTCTTGTTTTTGCCAAAGAAGGGGAAACCGTCACCATCCGCCGCATAGGCGGGCGGGATGATGTGCGTCAGCATCTGGCGGAACTGGGGTTCGTAGTAGATTCACCGGTTCTGATTGTGAGTCATATGGCAGGCAACCTGATTGTCCAGGTGAAAGGCAGCCGGGTGGCTCTGGATCGATCCATGGCACAGAAGATATTTTACTGAAAGAGGGATAACAGATGAAAACATTAAGAGATGTACCGGTAGGCGCCAAAGCCCTGGTGAAGCGGATTCACGGCGAAGGACCTCTCCGCCGCCGCATTATGGATATGGGCATCACCAAGGGTACGGAAGTGTATGTACGCAAGGTGGCGCCGCTGGGAGATCCGGTGGAGCTTACGGTCAGAGGCTATGAACTTTCCATTCGTAAAAATGAAGCGGAAGCTGTAGAAGTAGAACCATAATCAAAAATGAGAGGAGAAGCTGGTATGGCTATCAGAATTGCCCTGGCGGGCAACCCGAACTGCGGTAAAACGACCTTATTTAATGAACTCACCGGCAGTTCCCAGTATGTGGGAAACTGGCCCGGCGTTACAGTAGAAAAGAAGGACGGCATCCTGAAGGGACACAAAGATGTGATTATCCAGGACCTGCCCGGTATTTATTCCCTTTCTCCCTACACCATGGAAGAAAAGGTGGCCAGAAACTACCTGGTCAATGAACAGCCTGATGCCATTCTGAACATCATCGATGGCACGAACCTGGAAAGAAACCTGTATCTTTCCACCCAGCTTATCGAAATCGGACTGCCTGTGGTGATGGCAGTGAACATGATGGACCTGGTGAAAAAGAATGGGGATGCCATTGACGTGAAAAAGATGGCGGAAGAACTGGGCTGTGAAGTGGTGGAAATTTCCGCCCTCCAGGGAAAGGGCTGCATGGAAGCGGCAGAAAAGGCAATAGCCGCGGTGAAAGCCAAAAGAACAGTTCACCTGCCTTCCGTATTCACCGGCAGCGTGGAGCATGCCATCGCCCATATCGAAGAAACCATTGCGCCGAAGGTGGAGGACCGTTTCCTGCGCTGGTATGCCATCAAAGTATTCGAACGGGACGAAGATGCCACCGGCGCCCTGCAGCTGGACCCCAAAACCATGAGCCATTTGGAAGGCCATATCAAGGACTGCGAAGATGAACTGGATGATGATTCCGAATCCATTATCATCAACCAGCGGTATGCCTATATTGCCAAAATTATTGACGGCGTACTGAAGAGAAAGACCGCGGCCCACACCATGACCGTTTCCGATAAGATCGACCGGGTGGTGACAAACCGTATCCTGGCCCTGCCGATTTTCTTCCTCATTATGACGGCAGTCTATTTCATTTCCTGCTCCCTCATCGGCGGACCGGTGACAGACTGGGTGAATGATGATTTCTTCGGCGGCATCGTTACCGACGCCGCATCGGACCTGCTGGAAGCCATTGAAGCGCCGGACTGGCTGGAAAGCCTTCTGGTAGATGGCATCATCGGCGGCGTAGGCACGGTGCTTGGCTTCGTGCCCCAGATTTTAAGCATTTTCTTCTTCCTCTCCCTTCTGGAAGATTCCGGTTACATGGCCCGGGTAGCCTTCATTATGGACAGGATTTTCAGGAAATTCGGGCTTTCCGGCAAATCCTTCATTCCTATCCTGGTGGGCAGCGGCTGCGGCGTGCCGGCAGTCATGGCTACAAGGACCATTGAGGACCAGCGGGACCGCCGCATGACCATCATGCTCTGCACCTTCATCCCCTGCTCCGCCAAGGCTGTCATCATTGCCATGATTACCTCCACCTTCTTCCCGGACTCCGTGCTCATGGCACCGTCCATGTACTTCCTGGGCATTGCCGTCATCGTGCTGGCAGGCATTGCATTGAAGAAAACATCCATCTTTGCCGGCGACCCGGCTCCCTTCGTCATGGAACTGCCGGCTTACCACATTCCGTCCATGAAGGGCGTACTGATTCATATGTGGGAAAGAGCCCGGGGTTTCATCATTAAAGCAGGCACCATCATTTTCGCTGTATGCGTCATCATCTGGTTCTTCTCCTCTTTCAATATCACCATGGATATGGTGGATGATATTGAAGACTCCATGCTGGCAGGCTTCGGCCATCTGATTTCCTGGATCTTCGCTCCTCTGGGCCTGGGCGACTGGAAAGGCGCTGTGGCCGTCATCTCTGCAGAAATGGCAAAGGAAGACGCCATCGGCACCCTGGCTGTGCTGAACGGTGTAGCCAAGGATGCAGAAGATGAAGCTGTGATGGCCGGCATTGCCGGTATGTTTACACCCATTGCCGCCTTCTCCTACATGATTCTGAACCTTTTCGACCCGCCCTGCATCGTGGCCATGGCCACCATTGCCAGGGAAATGGGAGACAGGAAATGGGCAGCCCTGGCCATCGGCTTCCAGGTCATCCTGGGCTACTCCCTGGCCTTCATTGCCTACAACCTGGGCGGCTGGCTCTTCTACGGATTTGCCTTCGGCTTTGCCCAGATTCTGGCCATCGCCCTCTGCCTTGTGGGCCTTTACTTCATCCTTCGACCGGCACCAAAGGTCAAAGATGAAGGAGTAGAAGGCGCCGGCGCCAAGGCGTAAAATCATAAAAATGCTGCGGGAATCCCTATTCCCGAAGAAAGGAAGGATATCCATGAGTATTGGCACTTACGCAGTACTGGCTGTCATTGCCATCGGCTTCGTTCTGGCCTGCCGTCATATTTACCGGGTCACCCTGGGCGGCGGCAGCTGCTGCGGCGGCGGGGACGGGGAATGTCCTGCCTGCCGCGCCAGGAAGATGAAACTTCATGGCGGGCTGAAAAAAGAATAAATAAAAGGGCTGTGAAGAAATGAAAATCATTTCATCGCAGCCCTTTTTATGTGGTAAAAACGGGAAACCGCAGCCACCCCTGCCACCGCAGGGGGTAGATGCAAACCGCTCTGATGATACTCTGGGCCTGAAGATCTCCTACCGTAATGCCGCCCGTACCATGAGAGGGGGGAGATTTCTCCACTCTGTGGAGACTCTGCATAGAGTCTCCAAGTCAGCCGAAGTTGGCCTCTAGCCTGCACAATAAGAGGCTTTCCTATTGGCGGCTGACCGGCTTCGGTCGAAATGACGGAGGGCGCGGGCCGGCTTTTTTATAATCTGCGGCGAAGCTGCCACCACAACCCTCGGGCCAAAGGCCCGTCAAACCTAAGAACCCTCCGGCCCATAGGGTCGGTCAATCCTGAGAACCTTCCCCTATGAACCCTTTTTGATAGCAGGAACTGCCTTATCCGGCCTTTCGGCAGGCGGCGCGGAAGTCCCTGGGCGTCATGTGGAAGCTGCGGCTGAACAGTTTGGCAAAGTAGCTCTGGCTGGAAAAGCCGCAGGCATAGGCAATGTCCGCAATGGGCGTGTCCTGGTATTCCAGAAGAGTGCGGCTTACAGAAAGGCGGTACTCATTGACGTAATCCATAGGTGAGGAACCCATGTAGGTCTTGAATATGGAGGAACATTTACTGCGGGATACTTTTCCGGCGGCGGCGATTTCATCCAGGGTGATTTTTTCTCCGTAATGGCGGCGGATAAAGTCGGCCATGTCCTTCAGCACGGCCCGGTCGGAAGGAGAGGGCAGAGGGATGGCCTTTTCCTCCACCGGGAACAGGGTGCAGAGACGGTAGAGGAGAAGGTGGAGGAAGGCGATGACCTGCAGGCGGCCCAGCGGATCCCTGTGCTGGCCTGCCTTTTCAATGTCCTCCATGAGGGAGGAAATCTCACCGGCCCCTTTTTGAGAGGCGGAAATGTACAGAAAATCGGACCGGCGGCTGTCTAAAAAGGGATGAATAAGGCGGCTTCGAATTTCCTGGTCCGCCGTCATCACCTCCTGGTTCACCAGCACCCGGATCAGGGTGGTCCCTTCCGCTTCCCTGCCGTTCCGGTGGATTACATTGGGGAAGAGAAGAAGCGTGTCTCCGGCATGAAGGGTGATGACGGCCTCATTGATTTGAAATTCCAGGGCCCCTGAAAGAAGGGTGAGACACTCTGCTTCCTCATGCCAGTGGGTGAGGAGGGTGCCTTTCCGGCTCTTTCCCTCCCGTTCGGCGTAGAGGGTCTTCGTTTCCGCACCTATGACAGAAGGGGTGCCGGGAATGAGGGAGTAAGATTTCATGGTACACCTCGATTTGTAAAATCCTTATAAAAATAAAGACAATTATGCTATTTTTATTTCATTTCTGACGATATAATTATATCAGAAATCGAGGTAAATAGATATGATTTCCAAAGAAAAGTATTCAAAATTCATCTTATTATAAGGAGGAACTATCATGGAAAAATTACTGAACAAATTACTGGCTGACCTGGTGGTAGAATACCACAAACTGCAGAGCTATCATTGGTACCTGAAGGGCTACCATTTCTTCGACGATCATCCGAAGCTGGAAAGCTACTATGACATGATTGCCGGCATGGTAGACGGCGTGGCAGAGGATATGCTGAAGCTGTCCCTGAAACCGGAATCCACCATGAAAGGATTCCTGGCCCTCACTTCTGTTGAAGAAGCGGAAAACAAAGAAGTCACCTCGGAAGAAGCCTTCGCTTCCACACTGAAGGACTTCGAACTCCTTCGTGACGACGTGCTGGCTGTGAAGAAGGCAGCTGACGAAAGCGGCGACTACCTCACCAGCGCTCTCATGGACGATTACATCGAAAGCTTCTACAAGGAAATCTGGATGCTGCGTCAGGTACTGAAATAAGAATATCCGCTGACTGACAAGGGGCTGTGGGAAATGTACATCATTTCTCACAGCCCTTTTATTATGGCCCTGTGATGACAGGCTGCCTGCCGTCATGCGCGTGTACCATGGGGAAGTGAGATTTAGCTGCTCTGCTTTCGTCGAAATGATGAGTGGGAGGCAGCGTTTCTGCCATTTGAGGCGTGAGATTTCTCCACTCCGCTCCGCTTCGGTCGAAATGACGAAGTGGCGGATCGGCGTTTCTGTCATTTGTGTCCCCCTTTGAAATGACCGTATGCTGCCTGCCGCCACCGTCATCTCGAGCGGAGGGACATGGCGGTATGGAGATAAAGACCTCGGGGCTGTTGAAACGCTGAGTCGAGAGATCTCCGGTCGCTATGCTGCCTGCCATGGGAGAGTGGGATTTCTCCACTTCGCTTCGGTCGAAATGACGAGTGGGCAAGGCGGCGTTTCTGTCATTTGTGTCCCCCTTTGAAATGATCGTATGCTACCTGCTGCCACCGTCATCTCGAGCGGAGGGACATGGCGGTATGGGGATAAAGACCTCGGGGCTATTGAAACGCTGAGTCGAGAAATCTCCGGTCGCTATGCTGCATACCATGGGAGAGTGGGATTTCTCCACTTCGCTTCGGTCGAAATGACGACAGGGCAAGGCGGCGTTTCTGTCATTTGTGTCCCCCTTTGAAATGATCGTATGCTGCCTGCTGCCACCGTCATCTCGAGCGGAGGGACATGGCGGTATGGGGATAAAGACCTCGGGGCTATTGAAACGCTGAGTCGAGAGATCTCCGGTCGCTATGCTGCATACCATGGGAGAGTGGGATTTTCTGCTTCGCTGCGCTGCGGTCGAAATGACGACAGGGCAAGGCGGCGTTTCTGTCATTTGAGGCGTGAGATTTTGCTGCTCTGCTTTCGTTGAAATGACGGTGGGGCGGAGGGGGATCGGTGTCCATCATTTCCCACAGCCCTTTTGGGATGATTCCATTTCCTTCGTGAAAATGTTGCCCTACTCTGTTACAATAAATATATAAATTTCAATCTATTTTCCTTAAGGAGTTTCATATGTACGAAGAAACAACCATTGCAGCCATAGCCACCGCCCCCGGTGAAGGGGGCATAGGCATTGTCCGCATCAGCGGCAGTCAGGCTGCCGATGTGGCGGATGCCCTGTTTCATACGAAAAAAATCGCATCCTTTCATGAGGCCGAGCCTTACCGGCTCTACTTCGGCCATGTAGTCAGGAAGGACCAGAGG
The DNA here is from genome assembly GCF_928721695.1 of Dialister succinatiphilus. Lineage (NCBI taxonomy): Bacteria > Bacillati > Bacillota > Negativicutes > Veillonellales > Veillonellaceae > Dialister > Dialister succinatiphilus. The sequence goes on from NZ_OV788641.1 coordinate 1,012,970, forward strand.
GTGGATGAAGGGCTGGCGGTGTACATGAAAGCACCCCATTCCTATACCGGCGAAGACGTGGTGGAAATCCAGATTCACGGCTCCACCGAAGCTCTCCGGGAGACATTGGAGCTGGCTTTGGAAAACGGCGCCCTCCCTGCCAGCCGCGGCGAATTTACCAAAAGAGCCTTTCTCAACGGCCGGCTGGACCTCACCCAGGCAGAAGCGGTGATGGACATTATCGAAGCCCGGGGCTCCGCCGCCCTGTCCCAGGCGGAAAGCCACCTTTCCGGCGCCCTGTCCCGCTTTGTGAAAATGAGCCGGGACGAGCTGACAGACCTCATTACCAAGCTGGAAGTAACCATCGACTATCCCGAAGAAGACCTGGAAGATTTGACCAATGAGCAGATTGGGGAAGGACTGGATGGTATCGAAAAGAGCCTTTCCTCCCTGCTGAAACGGTCGGAAGAAGGAAGAATCATCAAGGACGGCCTCCGCACCGCCATTGTGGGCCGCCCCAACGCAGGCAAATCCAGCCTCCTCAATGCCCTTCTCCAGGAAGACCGGGCCATTGTCACCGACATCCCCGGCACCACCAGAGACACCATCGAAGAATCCATCAAAATCGGCGGCGTCCCCCTGGTGCTCATGGATACCGCCGGCCTTCGGGAAACCGATAATAAAGTAGAAAAAATCGGCATTGAAAGGGCCAAAAAATCCATGGAACAGGCAGATCTGGTACTGGCCGTCATCGACGGCTCCCATCCCCTGGAAAAGGAAGACAAGGAGCTCCTTTCTTCCCTGAAAGGAAGAAAATCCATGGTCATCCTTAATAAATACGACCTGCCCCAGGAAGTGGATGAAGAAGAAATCAAAGCTCTGGCAGGAGATGCGCCGGTGGTGTCCCTCTCCGCCCGCTACGGAAGCGGCATGGAAGAACTGGAAGAAGCCCTGCGCCGCCTTACCGAAACCCAGGACAGAGATGCCGGAAGACGGCTCTTCCTCACCAACCTCCGTCACGTGGACCTGGTGAAAAAAGCGCTGGAAGCTGTCCGCCGCGCCCAGCAGTCACTCAAAGACGGCATGCCGGCCGACTGCATTACCGTGGACCTGGTGGAAGCCTGGAACCGCATGGGTGAAATCACGGGAGAAACGGTGGATAACGAACTGATTAACAAGATTTTCGAACGGTTCTGCGTGGGGAAATAGCGGGATAGTGTACTGGTGAGCTAGTGTACTAGTGAGCTGGTGAGCTGGTGTCCGCTGCCCGCTGCCCGCTTCCCGCCTCCCACCGGTCATCCTCGTATAGTATGTGTAGGGCATGAAGTCAAATACTTCCATTGCCCATCTTGATGGGTAGGGAATCCTGGTGCTACGATGAAAGTAACATGGAATAGCTCAGAAGACGACCAAGTCATCCTGCGGTTCTACCGCCAGCTCAGTATTCTCGCCTGGCTCTTTCTCCCATTCTGCCTACTTCAGAATTTGCGGCCCCGGGCGGAGCTTCTTCCAGTAAACGATTTACCTCCACGGGTGATTGCCTATTAACGAGATTTTAGAGGGAGTTTGAGATCAGGATTCCTTCTCCTATTTCATGAATGTTGCCAGGAAGGAGGTGCGATTATGAAACAATATGAATTACTCCATTCTTTGTTTGTTGGTATAGACGTTTCGATGAAAGAGAACGTTGTGCATGCGATGCCTTTTTCCCCTGAGGACCATCCTGGGCACGCGCATCTGCGTTTTTCCGCTCCTAACACTCCTGCTGGATCTGTAGGAATTGTCGAAAAAGTCAGTGACTTCTTGAAATTCTATCCTGATGTCATACAGGTTGTCATTGCGTTAGAGGCTACTTCGGTTTATTCTTTTCACCTGGCAACATTTCTGTCCGTTGCACATTTTAACGGACACATCCCAGCCATCGTCTATTCCGTTAATCCCAAAGAGATTCATGCTTACAAGAAAACTTTTACGGATGTAGGGAAAGACGACTATGTCGATGCCATGGTTATTGCCGATTATGCGCGTTCCAACAAAATCCGGTCACGCCCTTGGAAAGGGCCAGAACTGCTTGGCTTGCGGGTACTTACACGTTTGAGATTCCGCATCGCCAAACTCATGGGAATAGTGAAGAACTCGACCGGAAACAGCATCTACCTTGAATGCAGCGGACTTATGACAGGAGAGAATCCCTTTTGTAATGTATGGACCACCACCTGCCAGGAGCTGCTGACAACCTTTCAGGGCCCTGATGAAATCCTCAGTCTGTCCGATGAGGAACTGCTCAATTTCATCACAGAAAAAGGACACGGAAGATTTTCCCATCCTTTAGATGTCGTCGAAAAAGTGAAGAAGGCAGCCCGCAATTCCTATCGGTTGGACAAAAGGGTTTATGAGCCACTGACTTCGGGATTATCCGTGTCCTTTTTCATTATACACTCTCTTGAGGCTGCAATAAAGAAATTGGACAAGTCCATTGAGACAATGGCCAAAAGTTTTTCAAGCGACTCATATCAGATCCTGCTGTCAATCGACGGCGTCGGACCAGTCATAGCCGGAGGGCTCCTAGCGGAAATTGGCGATATCAAGCGGTTCAAAACCGATGATGCCCTAGCTAAATACATAGGATTAACCTGGAGAGGAAAGCAATCCGGTCAATCAGAAAGCCCGGTTAAGCATCTGTCAAAAGCCGGTGATGTGTATCTCCGCTATTATGTGCTCTTAGCTACAGGACAGATCATAAACTACAGCGCTAAATATCGCGAGGCATATGAACGTATTCGCAGTCGTAAGACCCTATTTCCATACAGGGCCGCACTCAATCTCGTTGCTCGAAAGATCGTCCGGCTGATCTTTACATTACTGGATAAACATCAGCTGTATTCCGATAACAAAGTAATGGTAACGTTGGAATAGAAAGATCGAACGCCGGAATATATTCGAAAAAATCAATTTACCCGGTGGTGTGTTAAGGTTACACTTTTTTAAGAAAAAATAATAAATTTCTTCAAAAAAAAGACTTGACCTATGACCAGAATCCTGAGCGAAGCGAAGGATCTCGGTAAGAACAGCAAGTGAGGAAATGCTGGGAAGACGCCAGACAGTCAGATGTTTAGACATCAGATTTCCGCTGTCCGCTTACCGCTGCTGCTGCCTGCTGAACAGTATTCCCAGCCCCAAGAGGGGAGAGGCGCCTTTGGCGGCCGGGTTCTATCGTTCGTGGGCTTTGCGCCGAACGATGGGCTTTCCCCACAGAACGGGCCGGTTCAGAGAGATTTATGTATGCCGCCGAAAACGGTCAGCCGACAAAAGGAAGGCCCTTTTATGGGCGGGCTAAGGGCCAACTTTGGCTGACGTGGAGGTCCTATGCAGGACCTCCACAGCCTATACTCATCGCCCGAAGGGCAATACCACCACCCTTTGAACCCTCTGAACCTTTTGAACCCGGGCGCTGAAGGCGCCTGAACCCTCAAGCCCCAAAGAGCCTCTGCATTTTCCCCTTTTAAACTATCTCTAGATTTTATATAATAAAGTATCGGCTTATTATAGGAAGAGAAGCAGCGATCTGCTGCTTCTTTCATTGAAGAAAGAAGGAAACCATGTATCTTATTGATACGTATGATGTTATCGTGGTAGGAGCCGGTCATGCAGGCTGCGAGGCGGCCCTGGCCGCTGCCCGCCTTGGCTGCAAGACACTCCTTACCACCATTTCCCTGGAAAACGTGGCTATGATGCCCTGCAATCCGGCCATCGGGGGACCGGGCAAGAGCCATCTGGTGAAGGAAATTGATGCCCTGGGCGGAGAAATGGGCATTGCTGCAGATAAGACCGCCATCCAGATGCGCATGCTGAATCTGGGAAAGGGACCGGCTGTCTATGCTCTCCGCGCCCAGTCCGACAAGAATGCTTACCATCGCTACATGAAGCAGGTGGTGGAAAACACGGACAACCTGGACCTGAAACAGGTGCAGGTCATGGATATCATTGTGGAAGATGGGAAATGCGTAGGCATTACCACGGAGCTTCACGAAGAATACCGGGCCAAAGCAGTCATTCTCTGCACCGGCACCTACCTGGATAGTGAAATCATTATCGGCGACACCATGTATTCCGGCGGCCCCAACGGCATGCGTCCCTCCGTAGGCCTTTCAGAAAATCTGAAGAAACACGGTCTGGACATTCTCCGTTTCAAAACCGGCACCCCCAGCCGCGTGGACATCCGGAGCCTCCATCTGGACCATATGCAGCTGGAACAGGGAGATCCCAAGAACCATGCCTTCTCCTTCATGGACGAACGGGCAGACCGGAACCAGCGGAACTGCTGGCTCACCTACACCAATGAGACCACCCATGCCATTATCCGGGAAAACCTCATGAGAGCCCCCAAGTATGCCGGCCTCATCCATGGCGTCGGTGCCCGCTACTGCCCCTCCATCGAAGACAAGGTGGTCCGTTTCCCCGACAAGAAACGGCATCAGCTCTTCATCGAACCGGAAGGCCTTGATACCAATGAAATGTATGTCCAGGGCATGTCCACATCCATGCCCATTGACGTGCAGTACGCCTTCCTCCGCACCATTCCGGGACTGGAAGATGTAAAGGTCATGCGCCCGGCCTATGCCATTGAATACGACCTGCTGGATCCCCTGCAGCTCTATCCCACCCTGGAAGTGAAGAAACTGCCGGGCCTCTACTCCGCGGGCCAGTCAAACGGCACCTCCGGCTACGAAGAAGCCGCTGCCCAGGGCCTCATGGCCGGCATCAATGCGGCCCTTAAAATCAAAGGGAAGGAACCCTTCATCCTGGGCCGCCACGAAGCCTATACCGGCGCCTTAATCGACGACCTGGTGACTAAGGGCACCAACGAACCCTACCGCATGATGACCAGCCGCAGCGAATACCGGCTCATCCTCCGCCAGGACAATGCGGACCTGCGCCTCACCCAGAAAGGCTACGACATCGGTCTGGTTACAGAAGAACGGTACCGCCGGTTCCTGGACAGGAAGAGAAAATTTGAAGAAGCCATGCACTACATCCGCACCAAGCGCTTCACCCCCAAGGCGGACGTGAACGCCGCCCTGGAAAGCATAGGCTCTGCGCCCCTCACCACCGGCATGGGAGCCGATAAGATTCTGAAGCGTCCGGAAATGACCTACCAGAAAATGGTGGACGTTCTAGGCTGCCCTTCCTTCGACCCCGAAGCGGTGGAGGAAATGGAAATCACTGTGAAATACGAAGGCTATATTGCCCGTCAGGAAGCAGCCGTAAAGAAAGCAGCCCGCATGGAAAACGAAAAAATGCCCAAAGACATGGACTACCTCCATCTGGACGGCATTTCCATCGAAGCCCGGCAGAAACTGGATAAAATCCGGCCCCTCTCCCTGGGACAGGCCTCCCGCATTTCCGGCGTATCTCCGGCGGACATGTCGGTGCTCATGGTGTACGTGAAGAGAATGAAAGCGGCGAAATAGGGGGAGACAGTGTCACCGGCGGCGGGAAACTGTATTCCCGAAGGTTGACGCGGCTTCGCCGCGAGGGTTGATGGACCATGCGCTAACGCGCTGGTCCAAGGGTTCTGTCCGGGACCGGCTTTGCCTCCCGGACTGTTTGAGGGCTCCGCCCAGGGAGTTATATAGTACCACTGCGTTGGCGAGGTGGGCGCCAAAGGCGCCATTTTAATGCCGCCAAAGGCGGCATATATGCTCATCGCTCCGAAGGAGCGATACCACAACCCTCAGCGCCAGAGGCGCTGTCAAACCTGAGAACCCTCAGGCCGAAAGGCCTGTCAAACCTGAGAACCTTTTTATACGACAGTCCTTTCTTCTCACAGGGAAATGAAGAGAAGAAGGACCATTTCATCACATATTTCTTTTTGGAAGGAGAAAAGAAAAAAGATGACAGCCTGCGAAATGATGGAGGCCCTGGGCCTTCCGGCCAATGAGGAGGCCGCAAGAAAGCTGACTGAGTACAATGCCATGGTCATTGCCATGAGCAAAAAAGTGAACCTTACGGGCATTAAGGATGTGGACGAAAGCCTCATCAAGAATGTCTATGATTCCCTTACCGTATACGATCCCAAATATTTTCCTGCAAAGGGACGGGTCCTTGACCTTGGCACCGGCGCCGGATTCCCCGGTGTGCCCCTGGCCATCCTGCGGCCTGATATGCAGTTCCTTCTGGTGGATTCCATCCAGAAAAAACTGACCTTCATTGAAGACGCCTGCGCCGATCTGGGAATCAAAAACGTGAAATGCCTCCATATCCGGGCAGAAGAGGGAGGACGGAGAAGAAAGACCAGGGAAGCCTTCGACGTGGTCACTGCCAGAGCGGTGAAGGCCATGCCTATCATAGCGGAATGGTCCCTTCCCTTCGTAGCCGTAGGCGGTGTCTTTGCTGCCATGAAAGGCCCCGGCGCCGATGAGGAAATGAAGACGGCAGGCCGGATCCTTCGGGAGCTTCACGGCACACTGGAAGAAAAGAAAGAACTTACCCTGCCGGGAGGAGACCGCCGCACCATCCTTTACATCCGGAAAACAGCGCCCTGCCCGAAAACCTATCCCCGGAAAGTGGGTATTGCAGAGAAAAAACCGGTATTGGGAGAATAGGGGCTGGTGAAACCTGCTCTCCGCTCTCCGCCTGCAGAGACACTATGTATGCTGGACATTATGCTGTATGCTGGACATTATGCTCATTTCTCATAAGAAGGATAAACACGTAAACGTCTTGCGCCCCCCTTTAAGGGGAGAGGGCCGCGGAGTGGGGGGGTACGAGGCTGCAAGCTCCCATGATACTCTATGTGGCGGAGATCACCGAAAGGGAGCTGTAAAATTGCGGCGCCAGCCGCCACCGCAGACCCCAGCCCAAAGGGCCGTCAGCCTTAGAACCTTAAGAACCTCCGCCTGCGGAGGGGACGTGAACCTTTTCTGCTGCACCCTTCGCATTCTGGACATTTCCTTCCGCAGCCCTTCTGCACAGCCCGCCGCCGCAGGCGGCTACAACCGGCGGCAAAGCCATGCTCCCTTTTTTGACCCCGCAGCGTCACGCCATATTTCATATTGCGAACATTGTCTATTTCTTGTATACTATAGAAATGAAAAAGTGACTGGCGGTTAAAAACAGGAATGAGCCAGCAGGCATGGGAGGTTCGCATGGCATTAACGAAAAAAGCGGAAAGAACGAAGGCCAAACTCCTGGCATCAGCAAGAAAGCTGATTGGGGAAAGAGGGTTTGACCAGGTCTCCGTGGAAGATATTACAAGGGACAGCGGCGTAGCCAAAGGAACTTTCTATCATTATTTCAAATGCAAGGAAGATGTGGTGGCGGAGCTTTCGTTCCAGTCCAGCCAGACGATTCTGGAAGAGTCCGTCCATTTTGACGGGACGGCGGATGAACGGTGCTTTCACTATGTGACAGCCCTGTGCCGTGATGCGGACTGGGCGGGGGTGCGGCTGGGGCGCCAGTGGATTCGGGAGGCCATGGAGTCGGAGGAAGAGGATTCGGAAGCCAAGGCCTGCCTTTACGATATCTACAATGCCATTGTGAAAATCTGCGCCGTGCGCCAGGGCCGGGGCCCGGGGGAACTGACGGAAGATGCCCCCCTGGATACGCTGGCCAAACTGCTGATGAGCCATGTCTTCGGTGCTTTAACTATCTGGTGCATGATGAATGGTTCCTGGAATCTGTCAGAGCAGTCTGTGAAATATATGGAAATCGACATAAAAAACCTTTTCAAGCCCTACATGATAGGGGAATAAAAAGAGGCTGTGAAAAAATGGTCATCATTTCTTCACAGCTTTTTCTATTACTTTTTTTGATGGTAAGATTCCCGCCCGTTCGAGCAGGGCCTCGTGCCGGTATGGGTGGGAAGGGCGTGGGCTCTATGGAAACTCTGAGCCGGGAGATTTCTCCACTCTGTGGAGACTCTGCATAGAGTCTCCAAGTCAGCCGAAGTTGGCCTCTAGCCTGCACAATAAGAGGCTTTCCTATTGGCGGCTGACCGGCTGCGGTCGAAATGACGGAGGGAAGGGATCGGTGTCATTCATGGCATGTGATTGCAGGAGCTTGCATCCGCTCCTTCTCTTTGCTTACTATCTGATAGAGGGTCCATCATTTCTTCACAGCTCCTTTTCTATTGACCAGTTTCCATAAAAATGGTATGATTCATATCATAAGAGACAATAAAGTCTCAAAAGACATAGTAAAGTTTTTGACAGGAAAGGAGTGTGCCATGCATCTGGAAAGCAGGGAAGAAGAATTGAAGAAACTGGCCCTTGCCTTCTGCACGAATCCCCGCAGGACCGCCGGCGAGCTGGCGGCAGCGGCAGGTATCAGCAAAGCCACCTTCTACCGGGTTTACGGCTCTCGGGAAAACTTGTCCCGTCTGCTCAGCGAAAAGGCACGGGAAAAAGTGTCCTTCCTCATGGAACTGGTGAATGAGGAAAAGGGCGATACGAAAAGCTATCTTCGGAAAATCATTCGCTGCTGCTGCGATAACAAGGAGTTTCTTATGCTCCTCTGCTACGGCTATGCCACCGGCAGTATCGACAGCTGGTGCCAGGATACCTATACTCGGCAGATGACCGATTTCTTCCTCCGGGGACAGAAATCCGGCACCTTTCGGGTAGATATTCCCGCCTCCGTGATGACGGAGCTTTTTGCAGGAGCCATGTGGTCTCTCTTTGAAGGAGAGTGTCATGGCCGGGTGGCATCTGCCAGCCTGCCGGACTACTGGGAAGCCTTTTTCCTGAAGGGAATTGAAAATCAGTCAGAAAGAGAGGAAGAACATTGAAAGAAGTCAAACCGTCCAAGCGGCCTATACTGGCCTACTACGTCATCATATTCCTGGTGATCATCTTCTTTAACTCCCTCATCATGCCCATGTTCAAGAGCAATGAAGTGAAGAGCGTGGATTATTCCAGCTTCATCACCATGACGGAGAACAAGGAAATCGACAAGGTGCAGGTGGAGCAGGACCAGATTCTTTTCACCAAGAAAGGGGATAAAGAGACCTATAAAACAGCGCCTATGAATGATCCCCAGCTGGTGGACAGGCTCCATCAATCGGGAGCCGATTTCACCGGCAAAATTGTAACCCCCATGAATCCGATTCTTGACCTGGCCCTGACCTGGATTCTGCCGATCCTCATTTTCTTCGGCATCGGCCATTATATGAACAAGAAAATCATGAAGAACATGGGCGGTCCCGGAGCCATGCAGTTCGGCCTGGGGAAATCGAATGCCAAAATCTTTGTGAAGCCCACGGACGGCATCAAATTCTCCGATGTGGCAGGGGAAGATGAAGCCAAGGACAGCCTGAAGGAAGTGGTGTCCTACCTCCATAACCCCAGCCGGTATAAGGAAATCGGCGCCAAAATGCCGAAGGGCATCCTGCTGGTGGGACCGCCAGGCACCGGCAAAACCATGCTGGCCAAAGCAGTAGCCGGCGAATCAGAAGTTCCCTTCTTTTCCATTTCCGGTTCTGAATTTGTGGAAATGTTCGTAGGCATGGGCGCCGCCAAGGTGAGAGACCTCTTCAAGCAGGCCAAGGAAAAGGCACCCTGCATCGTGTTTATCGATGAAATCGATGCCATCGGCAAGAAGCGCGGCGGCACCGCTATCGGCGGAAACGACGAAAGAGAACAGACCTTGAACCAGCTGCTCACGGAAATGGACGGATTCGAAGACAATACAGGCGTCATCATTCTGGCAGCCACCAACCGTTCCGAATCCCTGGATCCCGCCCTCACCAGACCGGGCCGTTTCGACCGGCAGGTGCCGGTGGGCCTGCCGGACCTCCAGGGCCGTGAAGCCATCCTCAAGGTGCATGCCAGCAAAATCAAGCATGCCCCCAATATCGACTACAACAAAGTGGCCCGTATGGCTTCCGGTGCTTCCGGCGCCGAACTGGCCAATATCGTGAACGAAGCAGCCCTTCGGGCCGTCCGCGACCACCGCAGCTATGCTACGGAAGAAGACATGGAAGCCTCCATCGAAGTGGTTATTGCAGGCTACGAGAAGAAACATGCCATTCTGTCGGATAAGGAAAAATGCGTGGTTTCCTACCATGAAATCGGCCATGCCCTGGTGGCTGCCCTCCAGTCCCATTCCGCCCCGGTACAGAAGATTACCATTATCCCCCGTACCAGCGGCGCCCTGGGCTACACCATGCAGGTGGACAAAGGAAACCATTACCTCATGACTAAGGAAGAACTGCTGGACCAGATTGCCACTTTGACCGGCGGCAGGGCCGCAGAAGAAGTGGTATTCCACACCTCCTCCTCCGGCGCCTCCAACGATATCGAAAAAGCCACCAAGCTGGCCCGGGCCATGATTACCCGCTTCGGCATGAGTGATGAATTCGGCATGGTGGCCATGGAGACAGTGACCAACCAGTACCTGGGCGGCGATACCACCCTGGCCTGCTCGCCGGAAACGGCAGCCCGCATCGACCGGGCCGTATCGGACCTCATCAAGACCCAGCACGCCAAGGCTGTGAAACTGCTGGAAGAAAACCGGCCCAAGCTGGATGCCCTGGCCAAGTACCTCTACGAGAAAGAAACCATTACAGGAGAACAGTTCATGCAGATTCTGGAACATGGGGTGCCGGAAGAAAAACCGGCAGCACCGGCTCCGTCCATGGACCTGAACCTGGAAAAATAAAATTCTGTCATATCCCGTGAAAAAAGGGGCTGCAGAGACATGGAAATCATCTCTCTGCAGCCCCTTTTGATTGTGCCTCCTTGCGGAAGATTTCCTGCCCGTATGGCTGGCCCATGTGTGCCACCACCCAAGGAAACCTTTTGCGAATCATTTCCTGCTGGCTTGGTACAAAAGGACTCACCAAATCATGTGAACTGCCGGTCAATTTGTGGTATAATTTATAGATATTTCATATCTTTTTTACAGATTTCTTACGCGAGGTGCATGGTGAAACAAGTGATTCTATCCGCCCTTTCCTGGGTGGTATCCACGTCTCTGGTGATTATGGCGCTGCTCCATTTTGGCGGGGACTTTCCCGACATCCACAGCTACGTACAGCCCCGGCTGGGGGCGGCGCTTCTGGTCTTCCTGATCGTATCCTTCGGTCTCTTTACCGTGATGAACAGGAAATATCTGAAGGCCCTCCTTCCCTGGGCGGTGATTCTTCCCCTTCTCTGGATGGGCACCTTCACCTGGGCCTACGGCTTTGCTTCCCTGCCGGAGAAAAAACATCTGGGCGACTACTACGTGCTGGGGGGCCTCCTCATGGCGCTGCCCTATGTGTATACCGCCCTCACGGCCCGCAGGAAACGGTTCTCCTCCCTTTGGACAGTCATTGCCGGGGTGTATACCTTCTTCATGGTCATCATACCTTTCATCTACATCGGCTACTACGTCCTCTTCGGCGGCGAAATGGATATGTTTGCCATGATGGCCGTACGCTCCACCCATTTGAAAGAAATCAAGGACTTTCTGCGTACCATGGGCTCCCCGGCCCATGCAGTCATGGCAGCGGCAGCTCTTGCCATTGTCATTGCCTGCGCCGTCACCCTCTCCCGAAGCCTCATGAGAAAAGCCAGGACCTTTGAAGGAAACATCCTCCGGGGCAGCGGGAAAGCTTTCCCCATCGGTCTGGCAGTGATTTCCCTCCTCTTCTTCGGCGGCTTCTACCGTCAGATTACCCATGTATTTCCTGCCTCCATCATTAAAGCGCTGAACTCCTCAGGCAGCGAATTCCAGCTTCTCCAGAAACTGAACGACAACCTGGACAAGAATGTCAAAACCATGACCTTCCTTGCGCCGAATCCGGAAAACGGCATTGACGAAGGCACCCACATCGTCATTATCGGCGAAAGCGCCAATAGGGACCACATGAAAGCCTTCACGCCGGACTATCCGGAAAATACCACCCCCTGGCTTTCGGAAATGGCCAAGTCAAAGGACTTTGCCCTGGGATACAAGGCCTACTCCAATTTCCCCAATACCCTTTTCTCCCTGTCCTACGCCATGACCAGCGCCAACCAGTACAGCGACATGTCCTTTGAAGACGTGGTGAGCATGGTGGATGTGGCCAAAGCCGCCGGCTACCGTACCGACTGGATTTCCTTCCATAACCGGAGCTCCATGTCCAGTGCCGGCGTCACCATGATTGCAGAACGCTGCGACGATTCCTACTGGGAAAAGAACTATGACGGCTACACCCTGGAAGTGCTGAAGAAACTGCCGCCTGCCAAAAAGCGGATCATCTTCATCAACATCGACGGCAGCCACTACACCTACATTGCCCGGGTGCCTGTGAACCTGCGGGACAAACTGGGCATTTCCAAAGAAGATCCCTACCATGACTACGACCTCACCATCGCCTATGATGACCAGGTGATGAAGGACATCTTCGAATACGCCAAGGCAAACCTGAACCTGAAATCCATGATTTACTTCTCCGACCATGGCGAAAATATGAAGCACTACCACACCACCTCCCCCTTCTACTACGACATGGTACACATTCCCTTCTTCGTCTACCTTTCTCCGGACTACCAGGCCGCCCATCCGGACCTCATGCCTGCTCTGAAATCCCATGAGCAGCAGGTCTTCACCAACGACCTGGCCTTCGACACCGTCACTGGCATCTGGCAGGCAAAGACCAACTTCTACCAGTCCAAATACGACTTCTCCTCGAAGGACTACGCCATCAACATGGATAACGCCACTACCTTCGAAAGAAAGAAGAAAATCAAAGACGACCCTGTGTGGCAGGGCAAATAAAAAAGCAGGAAACCAAATCGGTTTCCTGCTTTTTTTATGCCTTGGAAATAGTGAACCATGCCATAACTGTCAGAGGCGTAAGAGCTGTATCCCTGAGCCGGGAGGCGCACATGGCCTGCCCCTAACCGGCAGGGAAGTCATCCCGAGAGCCTCAAAGCACAGGCCCCGAAAGGACCCCTTCCAAAGGTAAAAATCTCAGTCCCTTGAAAACAGATCCCTGGTATACACCTTATCCTTCACCGGCAGCAGATCTTCGCTCACCCGGTTGGCCAGGATGATGTCCGATGTCTCCCGGAAAGATTCCAGGTCATGGGTGACGGGCACACCTTCAAAGGTATCTCTGTCCAGGGTGGGTTCATAAATGATAAGGTCCATGCCCTTTTCCTTCAGCCTTTCGATGATACCCTGGATGGCGGAAGAACGGAAATTATCACTGCCGCTCTTCATGGTGAGGCGGTAAATGCCCACTCGTTTTGGCGAAAGAGAAGCGATATGGTCTGCAATGTACTGCTTCCTTGTTTCATTGGCCTCCACCACCGCGCGGATCATGGTTTCCGGCACATCCCTGTAATTGGCCAGAAGCTGCTTCGTATCCTTGGGCAGGCAGTAGCCGCCGTAGCCGAAGGAAGGATTATTGTAGAAATCACCGATGCGGGGATCATAGCCCATGCCCTTGATGATATCGGCGGTGCGCAGTCCTTTTTCTTCGGCGTAGGTGTCGATTTCATTGAAATAAGCCACCCGGATGGCCAGAAACGTATTGGAAAAGAGCTTGATGGACTCCGCTTCCGAAGACCCTGTAATGAGCACAGGAATCTCTTCCTTTATAGCCCCTTCCTGCATGAGGGACGCAAAAAGGTGGGCCCCCGGAAGAAGGGATTCCTTTCCCTTCGGAACGCCTACAATAATGCGGGAAGGATAGAGATTGTCATAGAGTGCCTTTCCTTCCCGGAGAAATTCCGGCGCAAAGAGGATGGAAAGGGTGGGGTACCTCTCGGAAATCTTCTGGGTGTAGCCGATGGGGATGGTAGACTTGATGATTACCAGCGCCTTCGATTTCACCCGCTGGATCTGGGACAGGATGGACTCCACCGCTCTCGTATCGAAATGGCCGGTGACATCATCATAATTCGTAGGCGCCGCAATGATGATGAGCTCCGCCTCCCGGTAAGCACTGTCCCCGTCCAGAGTGGCAGTGAGAGAAAGATTTTTATGCTTCAGGTAGTCCTCAATATAGGCATCCGCAATGGGAGACTCCCGGCGGTTCACCATATCCACCTTCTCCGGAATCACATCCACCGCAGTCACCTCATGATGCTGGGCAAGAAGAATGGCGTTGGACAGTCCCACATAGCCAGTACCGGCAATGGCAATTTTCATAATATTTCCTCGCTTCTTTAAAAGATTATTTACCTTATTATACTCTTTCCCCGCCCCCTTGGCGACAGCCCGTGAGACACCGATGCGGCCGGGATGACTCTATAGACAGAGAAGCGAGGAGCCCGGAAGAGCGGCCTCCACATCCTGCCTGCGCACATCCATGGAAAGCAGGATGGCCGCCCTTCCCTATGATCGCTTCCCTGTCAGCCGGCTGAAAACTTCATAGAAAAACTTCCTGGAATTCCCAAAGCGCTTTCGGTGCCCGCCTGGGTGATTTCAGGGAGTTTTTTTGCGTGGCTTTCGATATCTATGGAGCAGGAGAGGGCAGCGTGAGTCTTTTAGGAAATGACAGGCCGGCGAAGGGAGAAATATGTAAATGGAAAAGGAACCAACTGATGAAGAGTGCACAGCTTTGGCCGGTTCAGGTGGTTGAGTACACTTTATAGCGATTTATAAATTACTTTCATATGCTTTCAAATTGTTATTTATAGGGATAGGGCATATAATATTGTAAAGACTTTGTAAAAAGCCTGCATTTCATTTTAGTCATGCGATTTAACTTCAGAAATTCCAAGGGAGGACAAAATGAATCGGTTCAAGCGTTGTCTCATTGCTGCAGCGGCAGCAGGTTTTGCGGTTATGCTGGTGGCAGGTTGTGGAGGCGGTTCCGGTAAGGCTGATAGCAGTGCTGCTTCCGGTAAGGCTTCTATAAATATTGTTCAGGTAAAAAGTGAAAAAGAGGCTGACCTGGTTGATCAGGCTAAAAAGGAAGGGGTCGTTAAGGTCTATTCTATTACCAGCCGTGTTGCTAAGGCCGGTGCCGGATTTGAAAAGAAATATGGCATCAAAGTGGAAGCCAGCGACATGAAGGATTTTGAACTGATTGATAAGGTGACTACTGAAGTGAAGGGAAATGCAGACGGTGCGGATATGGTTATCTGTCAGGATTCAGGCCGTGTGTATGGAGAACTTCTGGCAAGCGGCTATCTTGAAAATTACATCCCGGCAGACCTGAAAGGTGATATTCCTGAGAAGAATCAGACGCCTCTTGTATTTGCCTACATGAATAAGGTATTTATGTATAACGATGAAAACGGGAAGCCCTGTCCGATTTCCAATATCTGGCAGCTTACAGATCCATCCATGAAGGGAAAATTCTTCTTTAAGAGTCCGATGCAGGAAGGTATTAATGCCAATTTCCTGACTATGCTTACAAAGCCTGAGATATCAGACAAACTGGCCAAAGCCTATGAAGATTATTATCACAAGAAACTGGAACTGACTACGCCTAATGCAGGGTATGAATGGATTAAGCTGGCTTTTACCAATGGTCTTGTTATGGGATCCAGTGATACATCTATGACTGAATCCATCGGTGTGAAGGGTCAGGATAACACGGCCGTAGGACTTTTGAACTATTCCAAGATTCGTTATAAAGATAAAAAGAACCTGGCCCTGGCAGCTGCGGATAACATTAATCCATATTCCGGCTTCTATTATCCGGAGTATGTGCTGATGGTGAAAGGCGCAAAACATCCGGCAGCAGCAAAACTCTTTATCCAGTACCTGATGACACAGGAAGGATTCAAGAGCTGGTCTTCCGATATGGGTACCTATTCCGGTAATACGACCATTGCTGTAGCTAAAGGAGATAAACCGCTGGCTGAATGGGAAAAGGTACTTGTAGGCGATGATCCGCAGTATATTTTTGAACATCGTGCGGAAGTCGAAGAATTTATCAGTCAGTTTATCTGAAAGAAATCTATGTAAGTATTGGAACACCGGGACATGATGCGGGAATCTGTGAAGCGATCAGCGCGGTTCTCCCTCATTCCCGGTTTTCTATATAATGAATGAGGTCTTAATTATGAATGCAGCTGTCAGGCTGAAGATGTTTTTCCGAAAGCCTTATAATGTGATACTGGTGGTGCTTTTTGTGGCCCTGGTACTTCTTACACTTCTGCCGCTGCTTTCCATCGTTATGGATACAGTGACGGTTCATTCTTCTGAGGTTATGCGTATTCATGGAACGCATGCAGGAGATTTTACGGATTATCATTGGCGCAAGGTACTGATGGATGGTCAGAACAGTATTAATATTTTTTATAAACCGCTTTGGAATACTATTATGATTTCCATTGCTACCTGTGTCATTGCAATTGGCTGCGGGGGCGGGATGGCATGGCTTATTACGAGAAGTGACATCCGGTTTAAACCATTGCTTTCAGCACTGTTTGTGGTTCCCTATATCATGCCTTCCTGGACATTGGCATTGGCATGGCTGGACTTTTTTAGAAATCCACTGGTAGGCGGGGTGCCCGGCATATTCACGGCACTTACCGGAATTGTTACGCCCAACTGGTTCGCCTATGGCTTTTTCCCGATTTCTGTGGTTCAGGGACTGCATTATGCACCCTTTGCCTATATTCTGATAGGCGGGATTCTGAAGCATATGGATGCTAATCTGGAAGAAGCTGCACAGCTTCTCCATGCATCGCGGATGCAGATTTTAAAGAGAATCACTCTGCCTATGGTGAAACCGGCGATTCTTTCTACTTTCCTTCTCGCGTTTTCAAGTTCCATGAGTGCTTTTGCAGTGCCGGCTTTCCTTGGGGCGCCGGTGCGATATCAGGTGCTTACGACCCAGCTCTATAGAACACTGCAGGGGTTAAACCCGGGTTATGGATATCTCATGGCTCTGGTGCTTATCCTGATTGGCGTAGGGATTATGCTGGTGAACCAGAAAGTACTGGACAGCCGTAAATCCTATACAACGATTACCGGGAAAAGTTCCCAGATTTCTCTGGTGAAGCTGCGTTCACTCAGGAACCCTCTTTCCGTTATTCTTTCTATCCTTCTTATCTGTGTAACGGTAGTACCGCTTATTACTTTCGCGGTGGAATCCTTCATTGTGGAACCGGGAAATTATTCACTCAGCAACTTCAGTACCGTTTTCTGGACCGGTGCCGGTTCGACAGATATTGCTAATGGAGAACCTGGAATTCTTAGAAATCACAGCGTGTATCGCGGACTGATAAACAGCCTTGTGCTTTCAGTGATTTGTGCATTCTTTGCTGGTACCATTGGCATTCTGGCCGGATATTCCATTGTTCGCAAAAAGGGGACTTTCCTGTCTAATGCAGTCAGCCATCTGACCTTTTTCCCCTACCTGATTCCAAGTATGGCTTTCGGGGCTATTTACCTTTCTATGTTCAGTGTTCCACGTGGACCGATTCCTGCTCTTTATGGTACATTTGCCATTCTGGCCCTTATTGGAACAGTAAAATATCTGCCCTTTGCCTCCAAATCCGGCATCAACTGTATGCTGCAGCTGGGAAATGAAATAGAAGAGTCAGCCATTATTATGGGGATTCCCTGGTGGAAGCGTATGGTCCGTATTATTATTCCTATTCAGAAGACCAGCATCCTTTCAGGGTATCTGCTGCCGTTTATTTCCTGCATGAGAGAGTTATCTCTCTTTATCCTGCTTGTTACACCGTCTACGGCTGTATTGACAACCATGCTTTTCCAGTACAACGAAAAAGGCTGGAATCAGTATGCCAATGCCATTAACCTGCTGATCGTATTTGTCGTATTATTTGTGAACTGGATTATTAATAAGCTCACCGGAGCGTCTATTGATAAGGGGATTGGTTGAAGATGCCTGAAATTATCTTAAAAAACGTCACGAAAACATTTGATCATACCAACGCCGTAGACCATTTGAATCTGGTTATAAAAGACCGCGATTTCATTACCCTTCTGGGGCCGTCAGGCTGTGGTAAAACAACGACCCTGCGTATGATTGCAGGCCTGGAAACGCCGACTTCAGGAGAAATCATTATTGATGGACAGACCGTCTTTTCTTCTGAAAAAGGGATTGATGTACCGCCGCAGAAGCGGAACGTTGGCTTTCTGTTTCAGAATTATGCCCTTTGGCCACATATGACAGTGCTCCAGAATATTACCTTTGGCCTTGAAAATTTGAACTGGGAAAAGGAAAAAATCAGGGAGCGTTCTTCCAAGCTTATGAAAATGCTGCAGATTGAAGAATATAAAGACCGCTATCCGGCAGAACTTTCCGGCGGCCAACAGCAGCGTGTTGCCATAGCCCGCACTTTGGCAACAGGTCCCCGCATTCTTCTCATGGATGAACCCTTATCCAATCTAGATGCAAAGCTTCGCATGGAAATGCGTTCGGAACTGAAACGTCTCCATATGGAAACAGATTCCACCTTTGTATATGTAACTCATGACCAGTTGGAAGCTATGACACTGGCTACCCGGATTTCCCTTATGAAAAAAGGTAAACTCCAGCAATTTGACGCACCATTGACTGTATATAACTGCCCGTCTAATGCATTTACTGCGGATTTTATAGGTAATCCAAGCATTAACCTGATTCCTGTGAAAGTAGAAAGCAGGCAGGAGCAGGAAGTGCTTCTGCATATGGGATCAGCCTCAATCCATTTCCATGCTTTAGATTCCATGGAAGCGGAGAAAGGGGAATCCCTGCTTTTAGGCATAAGACCGGAAAATATTGAAATTTCTGATGAAGGTACCATTGAAGCCAAAGTTTACTCAGCCCTTCCCAGTGGAATGGAAACAGTGGTTAAGCTGGACGTGCTGGGGCTGATTCTTACGGCCGTAGTCTTTGGAGATCGTGAATTTCATATCAATGATAAAGTCAAAATCCGCTTCCGCTCACGGAAAAACCACCTTTTCCGTCATGACGAGGAAGGCAGGCGTATCGCCAGCGGTGAACTGGATTAACGTAACTTTGGCTTTGTCCGGTAAGCACAAAAATAAAAGGAACAAAAAAACAGGCCATCCTCTCTCCGCCCAGGGCGGCGCTTCAGAGGATGGCCTGCTTTAGTTCACTATAGTAGTCGTATACAATCTCAAAATGCATATAAAGAAAACGGCCCATTCCCTCTGTTCGAGGAGGTCCATCCCTCCCTTCCGGACGAAATCATGAGTAGTTTTTTAACAGAAATATATCAAATGGAAACATCCTTATTAGCGAAGTGTGTAATCAATGAATCCGGACAAACCTTGGCCCTCCCAGGTCAGGAAATAGGACTGTAGCAGACATTTACCATGTTAACGAAAATATGCCAGAAGTAAAAATATTTTGATAAAATAAGGAAGAAATCGCAGATTCTCGATAAGTGCAGCTTTCTTTTCGGGAAATGGTCAGTTCACTGCCGCATAGGCAGTTTAGAAATCAAAGTGAATGGGATGTGCCTTGTAGTTCATTGATTTATCCAAACTTCTATAAATTTTATAAATTATCCGAATATCATCTATTTTTGCTCCTCCTCATTATCATCGTCATCATCTTCTTTATCCAGCGGTTCGAATGGAATCTTTTTCCTGATACAAAAGGCGTATTGGGCAATATCTCCGCCGTTTCTGATGATTCCGGCTGTAATAGCATCCGCTAACATCTGCCGCTCCTCATCATTGGAAAGGCATAGCTGCACTCCTGTGATAAAATCTTTTTCGTCCCAGATTTCCTTCAAAATGTTTGTAAGTTCATTCTTTGTCATTTGTGCCTCCTTGTTTTAATTTCATTTTATCATAATCATGCATAATCCTGTATCTGTCATTTCCCTTCTTACATTTGAGACTCTGATCCGTTCGCCGCGCAAGTATGACTTTATTGCAACCGCAAACATTGAAACTTTACTATTTGATATTTGACTCTTTTGCTATTTCTGCTATACTAAGGCCAGAGGTAAGAAAGGTCTTATCTCCACCACATTGTCAGAGGAAATCCTGCTGCTGTCTGCATATAAACCCCGTTTGTAGATTTGTATTAGCATCACAACCTCAGCGATTCGTTTTTTTCATAGTCAGATGAAATGTGGATCCGGAATTGAGCTCGTTAGTGATGGCGGCAGGGCAATGAATCCCCTCCTTTCCTCTGGCAGTATTTTAAAGGAGCCACGCTCTTGGTTCCTGAAAACGCCTTCGTTCCCCGCAGACGAAGGCGTTTTTCCATGGGAAAAAGAGTGGAGGATGGAGGGCCGCTGCCGGCTTTTGGCTTTTTCTCCTGCCTGGCAGGAGGGCATGAAAAAAACAGTGGAGAAAGTCCACTGTTTTTTCTTATTTCAGCATGTCTTTCCATTCGTCGGGGTAGTCGCCGCGGTATTCGACCACCTGGTCCATAGGTTTTCTGGGCAGGGGGCGAACTTCTTTGTCGGTGTAGCCGAAGGCGATGGCAGCTGCCATTTCTCCGTCTTCGTGGAGCCATTCTTTCAGTTCGTCGTAGGCAAAGAAGACGTTGCAGGTCCAGAGGCTTCCGATGTTGCGGTTGGTGGCTTCAAGGCACATGTTCTGGATGGCAGCGCTGATGGACTGGATGTCGGCCAGTTCCATGAGGTATTCGTCCTTGGGATGGTCTTCGCGGTAGTTCAGGCCTTTGGTGTTCATGACGAATACGATCACCGGCGCCTGTTCCAGCACCCGGGCGGTGTAGATGGCGGAGGGAATGAATTTTTCGTATTTCTTCCCGAAAATGGCGTTTTGTTCGCCTTTTCTGTTTTTCATGATGCCTTCCTTCAGGCATTTCACCATGGCTTTCCTTTCGGCGCCGCGGATGACGATGAATTTCCAGGGCTGGGCGTTCTTTTCGGAGGGGGCCCACATGCCGGCTTCCAGGATCTGGTTCAGGTCTTCCTGGGGAATCGGTTTCTGGAGAAAATGACGGATACTTCTTCTTTTGTAAATAGCTTCTAACACGGTGGTAATCCTTTCAATGTATAAGTTTCAGTTATAGATAAGACTGCATAAAAGAAATTATATGCAATTTTGAGCGATAAAGCAAGTTTTTTTAGACTAAGGGTCATATCAGGGGGCGGGGGAGCAGGGGCCTGGAAGGGAGGAAATCTGCTATAATATAGGTAAGGAATTATGGGAAAGTGTCAGTTCAAAGGAGGTCTTATTATGGACATCAAAAAAATACTCGTTCCCATTGATGGCTCCGATGCTTCGGAGAGAGCCTTTTCTTACGCCGTGGCTTTTGCGAAGAAAACGGCGGCGGAGTTGATTCTTCTTTATGTGGTGGATGCGGACGTCCTCATGTATCCGGTGTACCGGGTGAGCCTGGCAGAGACGGATACGGCTTCGGTGAAGAAGAAGGGCGAGGATATTCTGGCACTTTACGCCCAGGACGCACCGGAAGATGTGAAGGTAAGCCGTATGGTGACCATCGGTGTGCCGGGGTCTTCTATCATCCGCACGGCTGAGGCGGAGGGAGTGGACCTCATTGTCATGGGCAACAGCGGCAAGGGTTCCGTTTCTTCTTTCGTCATGGGCAGTGTGAGCCATTACACCGTGCATCATGCCAAATGCCCGGTACTGATTGTGAAATAGTCTGTCTTTTTTGAAATCGCGGCCTGGCAGGTACGATTTCCCCAGGCAGAAAGAAGGGATTTTTATGATAGATAGAGAGATACATAAGATTCTGATTCCGGTGGACGATTCGAAAATGTCAGACCGGGCTTTCGATTACGGCATGGACATGGCAAAGCTTTTTGAAGCAGAGGTGCATGTCATTTATGTGGCCAACGGGGAGGGCATGAGTACCCCGGATTTCACGGTCCATTTCAATGAAAAGAATGATGATACCAGTCCGCTGAAGGAAAAGGGAGCCTCCGTGCTGGCCCGTCTCATGAAACGGGTGCCGGAGGGGGTGAAGGTGCATCAGGAAATCCTCCTGGGTTCGCCGGAGGTGATGATCGCCCTCACTGCCGAGAATGACGGCGCAGACCTTATCATCATGGGCAGCAGCGGAAGAAATTCTTTCTCTTCCATGTTCCTTGGCAGTGTGAGCTACTACACTGTGCATCACGTGAAGTGCCCGGTACTGCTGATTAAGTAAGACCGCTGGCAGCTGGCCGCTTACTGCTGCTATTGTCTGCTGGACAATATTTCCGAAGGCAGGAGGGTTCAGGCGCCTTAGGCGCCCGGGTTCAAGCCGCCGTCGGGTTGCACCGAAGGCGTGGTTGTATAGTTTTCGCTGCCAGAGGCAGCGTTGCCGCCGAAAACGGTCAGCCGATTAAAAGGAAGGCCCTTTAATGGGCAGGCTAAGGGCCAACTTCGGCTGACTTGGAGGTCCTATGCAGGACCTCCACAGCATATACTCATCGCCCGATAGGGCGATACCACAACCCTCAGGCCGCAGGCCTGTCAAACCTGAGAACCCTTGGGGTGAAGCCCCGTCAATCTTTAGAACCTTCCGCACCCAGAGGGCGCGGGGTCTCAAAGCGGCTTACAAGCTGCCGCGAAGCGGCCTCCTTAACCCTCGGGGCATCAGCCTCGTCAAACCTAAGAACCTTCCGGCCATCGGGCCGGTCAATCTTAAGAACCTTTTCTAAAGTAAGGAGGCGTAGAAATGAGCCGGGAAACGAAAATAGGCATCGTGGCATTTATCCTGCTGTTCTTCATCGGCGCAGCCGGCTTATTTCTTGAGCCTTCCCGCTGGTTCCACAAGGATTTTTATGAGATTCATGCCGTTTTTGACAATGCCCAGGGCATCCGGGATCATGCCCAGGTGCTTTATGCCGGGGTCTCTGTGGGCCGGGTGCACAGGATTCATGTGAAGGATGGGAAGGCGGTGCTGGATCTGGATATCCGGGAGGGCACGGTGATTCCGGAGGATGCCAGGTTTACCATCGACAGTTCCGGCGTGGTGGGAGATCTCTATGTGAAGATTTCCGGCGGCCGTCCGGGAAGCAGGAATCTGTCCGACGGCATGACGGTGCAGGAGTATAAGAATGACCGCATGGATGAGCTCATGGAAAAGGCCGGCCGCCTCATGGATACGGCAAAAAGTCTGCAGGGAAATATAGAGGAATTTAAGGAGAAATGAGTGATACAGTGAGCTGGTGAGCTGGTGCGAGCTGCAGCCACGTCATGTGTGGAGGGAGATTTTGGGGCTCCGCTTTTGACCCTCGAAATGACAGCGGCGCCATGAAATAGGAAATTTTTAAGGAGGCAGTTTTGTAGGATAAATTTATCCTACAAAACTGCCTCCTTTCTGATATAATGAAGGAGAGGTGATTTTTATGCGCATTGATACGAATACCATAATTCCCATGACCGAAGCAAATCGTAATTTTTCTAAAGTAGCACGCATGGTGGATGAAAAAGGGGCGGCTGTGATTATGAAAAATAACCGGCCCCGCTATCTGATTCTGAATTTTGATACCTTAGAGGATGGAACTGCCGGCGATGAAGAGGTGGAAGCCATTTCTAAAAAACTGATGCAACAGAATCGGACTGCTTATGAGGTATTGGCTAAATGAAGAAACTGACCAAAGCACAAGTACTTCGAATGTACAACGATATGGTCAATCAATTTGGTGGAACCAGGGGAATGAGGGATGAAGGGCTTTTAGACTCAGCACTTTCCGCGCCTTTTCAGACTTATGACGGATTTGAATTATATCCGGAGATAGAGGAAAAGGCGGCTTGCCTGGGATATGGTCTTATTGAAAATCATGCAATGGTAGATGGAAATAAAAGACTGGGAGTTCATGTTATGCTTGTGTTTCTTGCGCTGAATGGCATTATGCTGACATATACCCAAGAGGAGCTTTACACGATTGTTCTTCAGATAGCCTCTGGGGACAAAAGCCGGTCTGACTTATTGACCTGGATTAAAAATCATGAGGATAATAATTAGCTTTTATACAGTAAAATCTAACAGCGTCATATCGGATGGGCAACTAAAAAAGCACGGCCGGGGGCCGTGCTTTTTGCTATTCTCAGAGCCGGACTTCGATGACGTCGTCTTCGCTCTTTCTTGCCAGGGGACAGGGGTTGTGGTTGGGGTAGCCGAAGGACATGGCCATGACCATTTCCCCTTCACCCAGCCAGTCATGGAGTTCGTCGTAGGCGAAGAAGATGTTGCCGATCCACAGGCTTCCGATGCCCATGGAGGTAGCCTGGAGGGCCATGTTTTCGGCAGCGGCGCCGATGGCCTGTACGTCGGAAAGTTCGTGGATTTTTTCAGCGGCAGTCCAGTTGTCGGTGAGGGGGCGGCCCTGGGGATTGACGATGAATACCAGTACCGGTGCCTGTTTCATGCACTGCAGGGTGAAGCGGGCGTTGGTAAAGAGTTCCGGTGCTCCGGCCAAGACGCCTTCACCTTTTTCTGATCTTTCAATGCCCTTTTCCATGAGGGCCAGTGCCGTTTTCTTGCTTTCTCCCTTCACTACGATGAATTTCCAGGGCTGACGGTTCTTGGCAGAGGGGGCCCACATGCCGGCGCGGAGGATTTCGCGCATGTCTACCTTGGAAATGTCGGTGTCCTTGAAGAAACGGACGCTTCGTCTTTTGAAAATCAGATTGTACATAGTATTTCCACCTTTCCTGATATTTGATCCTTGTGATTATGCTTTTTTCATTATACACCGTTTTGAGGCTTTAGTGTTGGAAATCGTGGAAGGAGGTCCGCCGTAAAGCAACGGCGTTTCAGCAGGGCAGGAACCCCTTCGCGAAAAGTTTCCTGTCTGGCAGGAGATGACAGCGTTTCAGCAGAGCAGGAAACTCTTTGCCTATAGTTTCCTGTCGGAAAGGAACACCAGTGGTGTCATGCCGGACAGGAAACCTTATGCCTATAGTTTCCTGTCGGAAAGAAACACCAGTGGCGTTACACAAAGCAGGAAACTTTTCCCCTAAAAAAATCCCCGGCGCCAAAGAGCGGGTGTCATAAGAAAGTAATATCGTATTTCTCAGGAACGGCATGGTTTCGGTCATGCCGTTAAGCCTGCGCTGCGCATACAAAAATTCCTCCAACTGCGCCGCTGTGAGCCACTTCTGGTTCAGCACCATGCACCGTGCCTGCTCTGCAATATGCTCGATCATCGCCTCATCCAGTGCATCCGGCTCTGTGGTCAGAATCGGGAAGGTGGTCGGGAGCAGCACGCGCAGCGTTTGTAGCTCCGTCCTCGTCAGTCCGATACAGAAAACATCATTCGTCATAGGGAAAGCTCCTCTTCGTCCTTTAGGAGGACAACCGTTCGGTCAGGGCAAAGCGCCTGCATTTTCTGCGGCGCATCCGTGTGCATCGGAATCACAAGCTGCGGGTCCGCCTTTTCAATGACATGGCGCAGATCCTCCGGCGAGGCGTGACCGCTGGTGTGCAGCGTTTCCCATGTGTCGGTCAGCGCCAGAAAATCGGGGATGGTGCTGCCGGGTTTTGTACGGTAGCCGTCCCACATGGAATAGAGAAGGATGCTCTGTGCCGGATCATATTGGCAGATGATCGCTCCAAACTTTGAATTGGCGCGGACGAACATCAGTCCGCCCAGCTCCGCAAAACGCGCCGGTGGGTGGTGTTTGAAGGATAGAAGTTTCGGCATCTCATAAAAGGACGAGATCCCGCTCCAATGTTTTGACACGGTTTCAACCAGCATTTTCTGATAGTCGTCGCAGATGCAGTATTTTCCACGCGGCACGGCGCGCGCCAGCGCAAAAATGCGGTCCAGATTGGTGGTCGCACACAGCACGAATACATATTTGTACTGCTGCAAATAGTTCCTTACCCGCGCTTGCAGTTCCCATTCTGTGACGGTTTTGACGTCCGTGCGGGATACCGTCGTCCCCTCGGTGATGATGGCATCGACCTTTCCAATCCGACGGTCCAGAATTTTGTCCATTGTCTTGCCCCGCACCCCGTGCAGCCGGAAATCGCCGGTATACAAAATGCACTTGCCGTCCGCTTCGATGAGGAACAGATAGCTGTCCACAGCGGAATGGTCAATGCCAAACGGCGTGATCTGAATGTCGCCAATCAGAAACGGCATCCCTGCGGAAAAAGTGCGGATGGTCTCGATTCGCTTGCAGAGCACTTCATCCTTCTTCCAACTATGCGCGCTGGACAGGCGCATAATATCCTTCGCCAGCGCACCGGCATATAGCGGGATATCTGGACGGATGCGAAGCATCTGCCCTGTGTGGTCGCCGTGGTAATGGGTAAACAGCACCGCGTCGCAGCGTCCGTTCGCGTCGGTCACACCCGGAATGTGCAGCGGCGCGGACACAAAGCCCGGGTCAAGGGATAGCTCATCACCCATGTCGATGAGAATGCGCGTTGTTTCTGTGGCAATTTCGGCAGCGATTCCGCCGATCTGGTGTGTGCCGCGATGGATGCAGAGCTTCATTCCGAATCCTCCTCCCAAACGTCACCATACAGGATGGAAAAGCCGTGAAACAGCTTCCACCCGCGTAGCGAGCGGTCATACTCGGTCCATTCCCCAGTGGCTTGCAGCGCGGAAATATACCGCTGCACGTTGCGAAGCGGCAGCTCTGTCAGTTCTGTCAGCGTTTGAGTGGAAATGCCGGGGCGCTTGCGGATCAGGGACAGAATTTTCAGACCGTTTACCAGCTTCTCGCTGTATTCATACGATTTTCTGCTGCGGCTGTGGGCAGAAAGCAGCAGATACTTGAGCTTGTCCGTGATGGCGTCAAAGTCCGGGCAGCATTTGAAGAACTTTTGCGCTGCCTTGGGCGGCATCGGCTCGCCAAGCCAGAGGATCGTCTCATCGGTGCAGCCGTTGACCTCCTGATAGTAGCCGAAGATCATATCCGCGTCGTCCTGCTCCATCGCAGATGCGTTTACGATCATCGCCTCGCAGTTTATGGCAATCAAATCTGTGGGGGTATCGGCAATGTAAAGCTCGCAGTACCGCACGGGAAGATTTGCGCTTACAAATTGATTCTGTTTTTGCGTCAAGCCGAATGTGTTGATGCGATAGTCCTGCGTCATTGACCGCCGCCCCCCTTTCGTAAGCGAACCTCGCGCCACATCGAAGCTCTCTTTGCAGGTGATGCACTGCATCCGAATGTACTGTTTCGCCAGCTTGTTCTGTTTGAGCCGGATAACCAGTGCAATGCTCCAGAACAAGATGCCCGCGATCGTAATAAACACCGAGATCATATATCCGCCGAACGCAACAACCAGCCACAGGATAAACCATGCGCCGAACTCCACCTTGGGGTACGGTACGCAGCGCACATTGTGACTGCCGCAGTTGGGACAGGCAATGTCGTCGCCGGACAGGGTTTTGTTTTCGTTTATTTGCTGCTCATCCATAAAAAATTGTCCTCCTACTGTCTTTCTTGATGGCAGTATAGCTAACCGCCGCGACAACAGGGTGGTAGAGTTGAAAAGTTAATAATCCAAAATTTCGATTTCCCATTTTGATGGCGTTCCCGTGTCACAGTCAGGAACTTCTTCTAAATCAAGCGGAGCGGCATTGGGGCTCTTTACGGTAGGAATGATAATGATCGCCCCTGGGGTGCAAAGAGCATCACAACCAGTGACACCATTTGCATAAGAAGTGCTTGGTGATACCGTTTCGATATTTTCAAAAGGAAACCGGAGTAACTCGACCTTGACGCCATCATTACTCATTTTGTCCATCAGTCCAACAAGGTTTCCGCGATTGCCTAATGTATTATATTCGTTGTTTTGGGTGCTTCCCTTGAAAAATAGCGGGCAAATCCGAACTTCCTTGTACTTACCATCTAAACCGTAACTTCTTAACAGCTCGTCCATATCCACCGTCTTGTAATAAGTGTAAATCTCCAAAACGCAGCGAAGCAATGTTTCCTTGCTCTTAGGTGCTTTTAACTCAATCAGTCTCAAAATCCCTGTGGATTCGTCGAAAGTCATCAAATCAATTTTACCGGCTCGATCGCTTTGCTTGCTTTTCAGCGGAACTTGATAATCGATGACCTCGCCGAGTGGGTTCAGTACCTTTTTCTGGGCTAAAGCCAGTGCGATTCGTTCTTCCTTTCGGTTAGAAGTTTCGCGAGGCGTTGTTCCGTTATGCGAGCCAATTTTGTAGTTCCCATGTTTGATTTTTTGAATCTGATCAAATAAATTGTAGTGTTTCAACAAATACTCAGAAATGATTTCTGTGTAGTACCTGGCACCATCGGCTTTATAAGTCGTTCCGGCATGATTTATGCAGGCAGCCGTGTAAAAAGTTGACATATCCTTTGCGGCTTCTTCTATTTGTGCAATCGTCTCAGTCCTGGTATATTTTCGTCCCATGATTCATATTCCCCTTTCATTTCTCTATATAAATACGATTCAGGTCAAAAAATGACAACCGACTATGGAATACTATATTTCTATTTCTTCAATTCTTTTCACAATGCGCATGGTTGCTTCACTTGTGTCGAGCTTGTAACAAGATGCTGAAACAAAATATTTTCCCTTCCGGTTTTTCGGGAAATCCTTTTGCTTTTCAACCTGATACCCGAATGGCTTTAAGATGCTCTTGATCATGCGACCGACAACAGTCCGAGTGAACCCATCGCTGAAGTCGATCGTCGGATTATCCATTTCCTCATAAAATTGTTCTAGCTCCAAGACACAGCCGGCAAGAGCTGGTTTGCCTTGATCTGCATATTCAGCCATTTTAATGATGATCTCATCTTGGCTCAGAAAATCAAATATTCTGTTCGCATCCGTATTGAACTCAAAGCCGGAACAGTTTTTGTTGTCCGTAATAAAGCCAGAATACGTTGCTTTCATCTGTAAGCCCCCTTAATTCAGAGGCGTATTTTCACGCCTCTGATATTATTGCACTCTACATTTTCAAAAAAGTCAAGATGTTCTGTTGTTTTTGTAAGGTCCGCCGTAAAGCAGCGGCATTTCAGCAGAGCAGGAAACTCTTTGCCCCTAGTTTCCTGTTGGAAAGAAGCACCAGTGGTGTCATGCCGGGCAGGAAACCTTATGCCCAAAGTTTCCTGTCGGAAAGAAACACCAGTGGCGTTACACAAAGCAGGAAACTTTTCCCATAAAAAAATCCCCGGCGCCAATGCACGGGGGGATTTTTTTATTTCATCTGATAGTTATAGTTCTCATCCAGGCTTCCTGTGAGGTGGAGGAGGGCAGGGGCGTCGGCGGCGTCGATTAAGAGGGAGCGGTTTTTCAGAATCGCTTTGGCGCTGCCATAGGGGGTGCGGATCTGGTTCCAGTTTGAGGACCAGTCGGCTTTGATGCCGGCGGCCCGGGCCAGGGGCATGACGGGGAGGTAGATATGGCCGTCTTTGCCGAAGGCTCTGGCATCCAGTTTCCTGCCGTCCAGGTAGATGTCGTAAACCTTGGCCACGTATCTGGGATTTCCATCGGAGGCTTCAATGGCCTGCTTGATGTCATCGTCCGATACGCAGGAGGCCACGCCGAAGGGGGCTAGTTTGGCCTTGACTTTGCTCACGTCCAGGGGCTCTTTGCCGTAGCCGTCGGGGTAGATGTAGTAAACTACGGTGTGGTCTGCTTCCCGCTGCACTACGACCCGCTCATAGAGGATATCCACAGGGATGCCTTTCACGATATGGGCGTAGAGGTCTTCCACGTCTGCTTCGTTCATGCGGACGCAGCCGTGGGAGGCGTAGGTGCCGATGGCAGAGGGCACGTTGGTGCCGTGGATGCCGTAGTTGCCTCCGATGCCGATCCAGCGGTAGCCGATGGGGCAGTCAGGGCCTGACGGGATGGAGGTGCCGCTGTCGGGGTCAATCCAGGTGGGGTTGATTTCCATGTCCACCACTGTTCTTCTGCCGGTGGGGGTGGGAGAGGAGGGCTTGCCGGGGGCAATGGGATACATGCGGATGCCCACGTCTCCCTGGTAGAGGGTGAGGAGGCGGCTGGCCAGGTTGATTTCAATGCGCTTGTCTTCAAAACGAGGTTTTTCCGGTGCTTTTTTCAGGGCTTCTGCGTCTTTTGGTGCCGTTTCTGCTGCTTTTTCCACAGCTGGTGCCTGTTTGGCCTCTTTTACGGCTGTTTCAGCAGCAGAGGCTTTGGCTTCTTTTTTTACAGCAAGGACCGGCGCTTCCTTTGAGGTAGCTCCTTTTTCTCCTTCTGCTTTTTCTTTTTTCTCTGTTTTTTGGATTTTCTTGTGATGGTCTGCTTTCTTTACGGTTTCGGTCCTCAGGATTTTCCCTTTGATTACAGTCACTTCTTCGTGGCCGTTCCATACTTCTTCGGCGGCATTGACTTCTGCCAGGCCGCAGGTCCCCAGGGCAGCGCAGAGGGCCGCTGCCAGAATGATGTGTTTCACTGATTTAATCCCCTTTTTTATTGTAATGATGATATATGATTTCCTTCATGCCGCCGTTTCCTCTCTTCTGTGAGGTTTTCCAGAAGGTTCGGCATGGTTTCGCTTTTCCATACCCACTGTGGCGAGAGGGCGGCTGCTTTTTCTTTAGCTGCCAGCAGGTCGTAGTATACCTGCCATTTGGCGTCCACCAGGCTTCTTCCGCTCTGCCGGAGGAGGTAGGCGGGATGGAAGGTGGGCATCACCGGTATGCCGTGATAGTCGATCCAGTGGCCCCGGGAGCGGATTATGCCGGCTTCGTGGCCCAAAAAGAAGCGGAGGGCCACTTTGCCAAGGCCGACGATGACTTTGGGCTTTACCAGGGCGATTTCCGCTGCCAGCCAGATGGAGCCGCAGAACCGCCCTTCTTCCATGGTGGGGGTCCTGTTTCCCCGGGGACGGCATTTGACGATGTTTGTCACATACACATGGTCCCGGGTAATGCCTACGGAAAGGAGGGCTTTGTCCAGAAGCTGTCCGGAGGGGCCCACCAGGGGTCCTCCGTAATCATCTTCCACCCCGCCGGGGCCCTCCCCTACGATCATGAGAGGCGAGTCGGACGGTCCTGTGGAAAGCACGGGGCCCAGACCTCCCTCTTTCCGGAGAGGGCAGCGGCTGCAGCTTCGGATGGCCTCTGCCAGGGCTTCATGGGAAGGATAGGTTATCTTCTCCGTCTCTTCATAAAGTTCCCGATGGCGGCGTGCCGCATATTCTTCGGGGTCTTCATGTCCAAATAAATCCAATGGTATCACCCGATTCTTTATAATGGGCCGCCTTTGGCGGCCCCGCGCCCTTTGGGCGCGAAGGGTTCTAAAGATTGACGGGGCTTCGCCCCGAGGGTTCTCAGGTTTGACAGGCCTGCGGCCTGAGGGTTAAGGTATCGCCCTGGGACACACCTTCGGTGTGAGGGTTGACGGGACTTCGTCCCGAAGGTTCTTAAGGTTCGTAAGTTTGACGGCCTTTCAGGCCGAGGGTGGTGGTATCGCCCTTACGGTGCACAGCGAACACATTTTGCACTATGCGAACTGGATTTGTAAGGGAGCATCAGCGACCTGAAAATCCAGTGAGTCAGTGACAGCAGTGGATGGAGGAGCGCTAGCGACGCGCAAAATGTAGTGAGTCGTTTCCCCTTTAGGGGGCGATGAACATAAAGTCAGCGTTACGGGATGACATTGCTGTATCATATGGTATGATAAGCATTCTGGCGAATCAGCCAACGGATAGTGGATAGCCGATAGCGGTCAGCCGCCCCCTGAGCGGAGCGACGCAACCTTTTTTCACAACCTGCCGCGTCAGCGGCGCCCCCCCTTTACACACCGCTCGGGAATACAGCATCTCACCACCCATGTCTCAAACTACTGCATATCTGGCGGCGGTTCCTGGTTGGTGATTTCATAGAACAGGGTGAACTGGCCGGCGAAGTGGAGTTTCACTGTATCCACCGGGCCGTTTCTGTTCTTTGCCAGAATCACTTCTGTTTCATTTTTCCGGGGGTCATCGTCTTCGATTTCCCTGTTGTAGTAAGCCTCCCGGTACAGGAAGCTCACCATGTCCGCATCCTGTTCCAGGGAGCCCGATTCACGGAGGTCCGAAAGGAAGGGACGATGGTCCTGCCTGGATTCCACGCTTCGAGAGAGCTGGGACAGGGCGATGACCGGTACATTGAGCTCTCGGGCCAGACTCTTCAGGGAGCGGGAAATTTCCGAGATTTCCTGCTGCCTGTTGTCTCCGTTCCGGGAAACGTTCTTGGCCTGCATGAGCTGGAGGTAGTCGATCATAATAATGTCCAAGCCGTGCTCCGCTTTCAGGCGGCGGCACTTGGACCGGATTTCCGAAACGGAAATGCCCGGCGTGTCGTCGATATAGAGGGGCGCGTCCATGAGCACGCTGGCGGCGTTGGCCAGCTGGTCCCATTCTTTCTGGGTGGAAATGCGGCCGGTGCGCAGGCGCGAGCTGTCCACCAGGGCGGTGGAGCAGAGAAGACGCTGTACCAGCTGTTCCCGGGACATTTCCAGGGAGAAGAAGGCTACGCTCCGATGGGCGGAGGAAATACTCATGTTCTTGGCAATGTTCAGCACGAAGGCCGTTTTACCCATGGACGGGCGGGCGGCGACGATGATGAAATCGCCTTTCTGGAAGCCGCTGGTGAGGGCGTCCAGGGAGGGGAAGCCGCTGGCCAGGCCGGTGATGGATTCCTTGTTCCTGAATTTCCGGGTGATTTCCTGGAGCTCTGACTGCACGGCTTCGCCGATGGGGGTGAAATCGGAACGCCTTTCGTCCCGGGTCACCTCCAGAATGGATTTCTCCGCGTCATCCGTAATATCCGCCACGTCCTGCCGCTCTGAATAGGCTTCGTCGGCAATGGTGCCGGCGGCGTCAATGAGCCGGCGCAGCTTGGCCTTGCCCGCTACGATTTCTGCATGGCGGTCCACGGACTTGGTGGTCACCACGTTGGCAGGCAGCTCATTCACATAGAGCACGCCGCCTACATCGTCCAGCCGCCCCATGCGCTTCAATTCTTCCGTCACCGTCAGAATATCCGCTGGTTCGCCCCGGTGGGACAGGTTCAGAATGGCCTGGAAAATAATGGCATTGGCTTCCCGGTAGAAATCGGCCGGCGTGAGGAGGTCCTCGGCTGTCAGAATGGCATCCTTGTCCAGCATCATGGCGCCCAGCACCGATTTTTCCGCATCAATATTCTGCGGAGGCACCCGGGATACGATCATGGTATCAGTATTCGATTTTTTCTTCCATTCCTTTTTCTGGAAGTTCTTACCGTCAAAGGTATCAGCCAAAAAAATGCCTCCTTTCGTAGGACATATATTTTTATTATTCTATCATATTTTTGGGAAATAGGAGATGAAAAGGGGCCGGGCCTTCGGAGGGGTGGCCGCCTGCGGCGTCAGCGGTGCCCCTTTTTTTATAATCTGCGCCCCCTAAAGGGGAAACGACTCACTACATTTTGCGCGTCGCTAGCGCTCCTTCATCCTCTGCTGTCACTGACTCACTGGATTTTCAGGTCGCTGATGCTCCCTTACAAATCCAGTTCGCATAGTGCAAAATGTGTTCGCTGTGCACCGAAGGGCGCCACCACCACCCTCGGGCCAAAGGCCCGTCAAACCTAAGAACCCTCCGGCCGCCAGGCCGGTCCATCGTAAGAACCTTTCTATACAACCCTCTGAACCCTCTGAATCCTTTGAACCCTTTGAACCCTTTAAACCCTCACACCGAAGGTGTGTCCAAGGGTAAGAAGCAAAATGACACAGGCCGCCGATTGGCGGTCAGGATAGCGATGGGGTGTCAAATCGACGCTCTGCCTTGTACACCCTTTGCCTCTTCGAGGCGTTCCCCTCAAGGGGAAACGAGAAGTATGGAGAGGAAAAACAGAGAGGCATATATTTCATGTACTATTCCGCAGTTTCCCCCTTTGGTGGCTGGCGCCACCACCTTTCCCCCGCAAGCGGGGGCACTATGGATGCTTAGCCATGAGGCCATGTCTCTACAGGAAAGCATAGAGCGATTTATTCTGTCCCCCGGATGGGGGAAAGTCCGGCGCAGCCGGATAAGGGGGAGCCGCGTGGCGGCTAATCACTAGAATGCTTCTCATAGTATATGACTCATAAAGCCAATCCCGTAACGCTGACTTTATAAGTATTGCCCGAAGGGCAATCCACAACCCTCGGCCCGAAGGGCCGTCAAACTTAAGAACCCTCCGGCCCATAGGGCCGGTCAATCTTAAGCACCTTTTTCTGAAACCCCTTCTACACAACCTGCCGCGCCAGCGGCGCCCCTTTTATCGATTTTCGGACATAGAGGAAAACACCGCGAATGACACACTCTTATTCCAGTATTTCAAACTCCGCCTTGCTGCCTTTTTCTGCCGGCGTCACTTTCAGCCGGGCGTCGATCCGTTCTTCCAGTTCCGGCACGTGGGAGATGATGCCTACCAGGCGGCCGGTGTTCTGCAGGTCGATCAAGGTGTTCATGGCGCTGTTCAATGCCTCGGGGTCCAGGGTGCCGAAGCCTTCGTCGATGAACATGGTATCCAGTCTCACGCCGCCCTGTTTGGCCTGTACCACGTCCGCCAGGCCCAGGGCCAGGGAGAGGGAGGCCAGGAAGGTCTCACCGCCGGAGAGGGTGTTGGCAGGACGGGAGCGGCCGGTGTAGCTGTCGGATACTTCCAGAGTGAGGCCGCCTCTGCCGTCGGCACTGTCGCCGGCCATGCGGTGAAGGCTGTAGCGGTGGTGGCTCATGTCCAAAAGGCGCAGGTTCGCCGCCCTGGTCACTTCGTCCAGAAGGGCGCCCAGCACATATCGCTCCAGGGTGATGCGGGATTTTTCGCCTCTGGTGAGGTTGTAAAGTCCCGATACCAGGCTGGCGTCCTGAAGGGTCTTTTCGTGGCGCTCTGCAATGTCTTTCACCTTGGCCGCCGTGTCTTCCAGCAGTTTTTTCCTGTTTTCCCCGTCGGAAATCATTTTCACCATGCGGTGGATGGCGTTCTGGCGGTCCTGGTCTTCCTGCCCCAGATGGGCCATGTCGGGCTTCTGGCTGTCCTTGAGGAAATCTTTTTCGTCGGCTGCTACTTTTTCAGCGCCCTGGCGCAGGCGGCGGTAGGTTTCCAGATCCCGGGTCAGCGTTTTTTCAAAGTCCCGCTTTACGTACCAGCTGCGGCAGTCGGCCAGGCTCTCAAAACCTGCTTCTTTGGATTTTTCTTCCAGTGCTTTTTTCCATTCCCCGTAGTCCTTTGCCAGCTTTTCCCGCTGGGCAGAGGCTGCCTTATATCCGGCATCGGCGGCAGCATAGGCGGAAGAGGCGGTTTCCCGGGCTTTGGCAGTGTCTTCTGTTTCCTTTTCCCAGAGCTGGATGGATTCATGGAGCCGGTGGATGGCATTCCGGAGGGCTATGGGTTTTCTGAAGGATTCCGGCACGTCTTCCAGGGTTTTCATTTTGGCCTGGGCATAGCCCTGTTCAGAAATGGCAGATACGTAGGCGGAGACCTGGTACTGCTGGGCCAGCTGGGTGCTGTCGCTCCAGGTTTCTGCCGCTTTGGCCGCCTTTTCCTGGGCTTTCCTCACTTCTTCTTCTGTGGGGAGCTTTTTGTCTGAAACGGCAGGGCGAGGATGGTGGATAGAGCCGCACACCGGGCAGGGCTCTCCCTCTTTCAGCTGGCTGGCCAGAATGGCCGCCTGGCCGAAGATGTAGTCCCGCCGGAGGCTCTCTGCTTCGGCTTCCGCCTTTTCCTTGATTTTCTTATCTGCTTCCGCTTTGTCATTCAGTTTCTGCAGTTCTGCCTGCGCTTCCATGACCTTTTCGGTGAGCCGGTTCACTTCCCGCAGGGTGGCGCCGTAGGCTTTGGCCTTGGGCATCCACTGCACCATTTCCGCCGATTTCTGGCGGGCCTTTTCCACTTCTGTCTTCCGGGCTTCCAGTTCTTTCGATTTTTCAGCCAGCTTTTCCTTCTCTTTGGCGGCCTCATCTCTTGCTGTCTGGCAGCGGTCCATTTCTTTTCTGACCAGCAACCCGTCTTTGGAAATTTTTTCTAGATTTTCAAAATAAGGGGCCAGTTCCCGGGCGGAGCGGATGTACTTTATACTTTCCTCCGCCTTTTTCATTTCCTCTTCCCGACCCAGAAGGTCCTTCAGCTGGGCCTCTGCCCGGGCCAGGGTTTCAAAATGGGTGGAGAGCACGGCTGCTTTCTGGTAGTCTTTCTGGAAGCGGGCGTAGGTCTTTTCTTCTTCTTCTCTTTTCTTTCCCATTTCCTGAAGGAAAGAAGCGGTCTGTTCCATTTCCTTTCGAAGCTCTTCTTCTCCGGATACGGAGGCCATGGAAAGGGTGGCGGACAGTTCCGTGTCTTCCGCAGCCTTTCGCTTCAGCAGGTCATTCAGGGAAAGGCGCAGCTCGTTCTGGAAATCGGAGAACCGCTGGGTTTTGAAGAGCTGCTTTAAGATGGCTTCTCTTTCGTCTGCTTTGGCTACCAGAAGTTTTCGGAAATCCCCCTGGGGCAGGAGGATGACCTGGCAGAACTGGCTGGCGTTGAGGCCGATGAGCTTTCCTGCCGCTTCTTCCACGCCGGTGCGGATGGTACGCACTTCCCGGCCCTCTTCCAGTTCCGACAGGGAGGCCTGCATGGCAGCCCTGGTCTGTCCTTTGCCCCGCTTCTTGTCGATGGTCTGCTCCGGGCTCCGGGTGGCCCGGTAGGTTTTATCGCCGATTCTGAAATCAAAAATGACTTCTGTCTTCTGGGCGGTGGAGGCGTAGTCGCTCCGCATGTGGCTGCCGGTGCGGTCGCCGCTTGTTTTGCCGTAGAGGGCATAGCACATGGCATCCAGAATAGTGGTCTTTCCGGCGCCGGTGGGGCCGCAGATCAGGAAGAGGTGCCGCCCGTCCAGTTTCTCAAAGTCAATCACAGTTTCTCCCGCGTAGGGGCCAAAGGCCCGCATGGTCAGCTTCAGCGGTGTCATTGTGCATTCTCCTTTCTGTACACGGTATCCCAGGTCTGAAGGGCCAGTTTTTCCTCTTCTTCTGTGAGGTCCCGGTCCCGGAACTGGTGGACGAACCGTTTCAGTATGTCTTCATCGCTCATCTGCTCCAGACGGATATTCCGGCTTCCTTCATCTTCCCGGTAGCCCATATCCTGCTCCACTCCCAGGGCGTGGGGAAACTTCGTCCGCAGCTTGGGCATGGCGTCAATCACCGGCGTTTCATCATTGAGGCGGATCTGCAGGTAATCGTCGGAGGGCTCTGTTTCCTCTCCCATAAGGGTGTCGAAGGCGCCTTCCATGCAGCGCACCTGATAGCGGGGCACCATTTCATGGAAAGTGGTATGCACCTTCCCTTCTTTGTCCAGTTCGCCGACGATGACACCTTTCTTCTGGTTCACCTCGTCGAAGGAATAGCGCATGAGGCTGCCGCTGTACTGGATTTTCTCCGACCCCTTCTGCGTTTTCTGGGGCCTGTGGAGATGGCCCAGGGCGGTGTAGTCATAGTCCTCAAAAACAGCATCGCTGATGCGGTCATAGCCGCCGATGGAAAGGGGACGTTCTGACTCCGACGGTGTGCCGCCGGCAGCAAAGGCGTGGGCCAGAGCCACCTTCCGCAGGGGCTCTGCCGGGAGAAGGGAAAGAAGATAGCGGGACAGCACCGTTTCCGCTTCTTCATAGGAATGCACCTGGTCTGCTCCCTTAAGGCCCAGGGTATTCATCATGACCCGCACCCGGGCCGGTTCGGCGTAGGGAAGGGGACAGAAGGCCACCTTTCCATCGGCATCTTCCAGAATCACCGGAAAAAGGCGGGTGAGGGGACCGAAAATATAAAGGCCCTGCCACTTCAAAAGGCGGCTGGCCACAGCCAGCCGTTCGGCGCTGTCATGGTTGCCGCTGATGATGATAAAGGGGATTTTCCGCTTCCCCACGATTTCCTCGGTCATCCGGTCAAAAAGCTCCACTGCCTCTTCCGGCGGATAGGAGCGGTCGTACACATCGCCGGAGAGAAGGATCACATCGGGCTTCTCTTCGTCCACCAGGGGAAGAAACCGGTTGTTTAAAAGCCATTCCTGGTCCTCTGTCATGCTGTGCTCCTTCAGAAGCTTCCCCAGATGCCAGTCTGCTGTATGGATAAATTTCATGGCTGCCTCCTTTGTCTGATTGAAAAGAGGAATCTGCCTTTCTGCAAATTCCTCTTCTTACACTTTCCTATTCACTCTGCCGGGCAGGTAATTTTTAATCATCTCATAAAAGTCCTTTGCCCTTGCATACTGTTCATCGGCATCCTCTTTTGAAACAATAAAGAAATCGGCATAATCTGTATTATTCCGAATTTGAAAGGCCTGGCTTAGATACTTGGAGTATCGGACCTCAAATACACCGGTTTTGATGTATTCCTTTTGGAAGTAGGAAATGACGCCGGCATGTTTTTTAAAGTCTACCCCATCCAATGCCAGAATGGCACGAACAGCTGTAAACATGGCATAGTAAGAACGGCCTATAGAATCTTTAAAATTATGGTGTTCCAAAAGGATATGGGCGGAGTCAAGCCTTTCTTTTGCCATTTCCATTCGATAATTCATGAGTTCCAGCCGTTTTTCAAGCAACAATATTCACCCCTTCCCTGCTGATATTACGGTAATAGGGCACATCATCCTTGTATTTCATATACTCGTCATAGGGGATGACAACGGGGGAAATGATGATGCCGTACTCCAGCTCTAAATCGGAAGATATATCCCAGACCTGTTTCAGCTTCTGCTGCAGCTCCCTCCGGGGGCCCACTACAATAGCTGCCAGATCCAGGTCTGAATCATCGGTGAAATCGCCACGGGCGTAGGAACCGTACAGGATAATCTGTACCACGTCATTTCCGAAAACAGAGCGGTAGGCCCCTGCCACCGATTGGATGATTTTCTGTACATCCGATACACTGCACATAGGCACTCCCCCTTTCTTTCTGTATTATATCATGGTTCCCGCAGCCCTTTCAGCAAGGCGATTTCCTTTTTATATCCCGGAAGTTCGTTCGGTGTTTCCAGGTAGAAGGGAAGGTTCTTCAGAAGGGGATGGTTGATGATGCGGGCAATGGCGTCAAGGCCCAGGGTGCCCTCTCCGATTTTTTCGTGCCGGTCCTTATGGCTCCCCAGGGGGTTCTTGTCGTCGTTCAAATGGATGGCGTGAAGCCGGGAAAGACCGATGACTTCGTCAAAGTGGCGGAGCACGCCATCCAGATCGTTCACTATGTCGTAGCCGCCGTCATATACATGGCAGGTGTCCAGGCATACTCCCAGCCGGTCCTTCCTTTCCGTTCTGTCTATAATGGACGCCAGTTCCTCGAAGGTGCGGCCCACTTCCGTGCCTTTCCCGGCCATGGTTTCCAGCAGTACATACTTTGGCAGTTCTTCCTGGTCCATTGCGTAGTTCAGCATGTCGGAAATCAGAACCGTGGCTTTTTCTACGCCCTGCTTCAAATGGGCGCCGGGGTGGAAATTGTACATGCAGCGAGGCAGATGGGCCGTCTTGGCCAGGTCTTCCCTCATGGCAGTCCGCGCAAAGTCACGCACGCCCTCCTTTGTGGAGGCGCCGTTCATGGTGTAGGCGCCATGACAGAGGATAGGGCCGAAGTGGTGCACTTCCATCCACCGGGCCAGCCCTTCCACGTCTTCTTCTATGAGGGGCTTGGACTTTCCGCCCCGGGGATTTCTGGGAAAGAACTGGAATGTATTGCCGCCAAGGGCGGTGGCAGTCTGTGCCATGGACAGAAAGCCTTTGGAAACAGATAAATGACATCCGATAATGAACATGGTTTTCTCCTGGTGAATAGGGGTCCTTCGCGGCCCGAAAATCAGAGGGCGCAAAAGGCTTCCGGGTTTGACAATGATTTCCCGGAGAACCCTGAAATACATTTCTCTTCTGATTATATCACGCTTGCCGGCACGCAAAGAGGCCTCCTGCTTATGTAAAGGCAGGAGGCCTCCCTTGATTCCCGTATTCCTGTTATCCTAAAAATCCTCTGGTATTCTGGGCTTCCACCACCCGCTGCAGAGCCAGCATGTAAGCGGCCAGACGGTAGGTGACATGATATTTTTCCTTCAATGCATATACATCTTCATAGGCTTCTCTCATTTTCTTCTGGAGACGCTCATTGTATTCCGCCTCAGTCCAGTAGTAGCCGGTGCGGTTCTGTACCCATTCGAAGTAGGAGCCTACGACGCCGCCCACATTGCTCATCACGTCCGGCAGCACTTCGATGCCCTTCTTTTCAAAGTAAGCATCTGCTTCTTCCGTGGTGGGACCGTTAGCACCTTCCAGAATGAGGGGTGCTTTGACCTTTTCCATGGTGCTTCCGTTAAGCTGGTTTTCCAGAGCTGCCATGAAGAGCACGTCCACGTCCTGGCTGAAGAGTTCGCTGTCCGGAATGATTTCAGCCCCTTCTTCGGTGTAACCTTTCAGGGAGCGGCCGTGGGAGTTGGCGTATACATACATGGCTTCAATGTCCAGACCCCTGGGGTTGTGCCAGGTGCCGTTGATATCGCCGATGGTAGTGATTTTCACGCCTTCCTGGTGCATGAGGAGGGCACCTACGGAGCCTACATTGCCAAAGCCCTGGACTGCCATGGTAAGGTTTCGGATATCTTTGTGGTTCTTTTCACACCAGGTCTGAAGGGTGAAGAGAAGACCTCGGCCGGTGGCTTCATTTCTTCCCAGGGAACCGCCGGTGGCAAGGGGCTTGCCGGTGACCACGCCGGGCTGCCAGCTGCCGGAGAGAGCGGCGTATTCGTCGGCTATCCATGCCATAATCTGGCCGTTGGTATTCACATCCGGTGCCGGTACGTCCTTATCGGGCCCGATGATGGGGTAAATCTTCCGCACATAGCCTCGGGTAAGCCGTTCCAGTTCCCGCTTCGACAGCTTGTGGGGGTCCACCCGGATGCCGCCTTTGGCACCGCCGTAGGGAATATTTCCGATGGCGTTCTTAATGGTCATCCACGCAGCCAGCGCCTTCACTTCGTTTTCATCAGACTGGGGATGGAAACGAATGCCCCCTTTGGCCGCGCCCCGGGCTGTGGAATGCTGTACCCGGTAGCCGGAGAAAACCTCCACATGGCCGTCATCCATGCGGATCGGAATGCTCACGGTCAGTTCCCTTTCCGGGTACCGTACAAATTCATAATCCTCTTTCTGGTAACCCAGCACCTGGGCTGCTTTGTCCAGCACATCAAGCATGTTTTCATAAGGATTGTAATTCGCCATAGTATGCCTCCTCGAATGAAATGATTGGGAAGGAAACGTCTTTCCTGCCCGCTCCTTCTACTATAACACCGGCCGCTGATTTTGAAAACCAAGTCATGGAAGCATGAGTATTCTGTATAGATATGCCTTTCAGTGTGCCCTTGGCGGGATAGCAGGCATTGGCTGGCGGGTGACTACTATTCCGCTGTCGGCTGTCGGCTGTCGGCTGTCCGCTATCCGCTGACCGCTGACCACCGGCGAGGTTCGGCGCCATGTATGATGATTGCGCCCGAAGGGCGCCACCACCACCCTTTGAACCCTTTGAACCTTCTGAACCCTCTGAACCCTCGCGCCGAAGGCGTGTCCAATGGCACAGCCGGATAAGGGGGGGCGAGCGCAGCAGCTAATCACCAGAATGCATATCATGCCATATGACATAGAAACCAATCCCGTAACGATCTTGCGTCCCCTTTAGGGGAAGAGGGCCACGAAGTGGCGAAGGGATGTACGAGGGTAAGAATGATTATGATACTCGATGTGGACGTGACCGCCGAAAGGCGGCATTATAATACTCATTGCCCCCTAAAGGGGAAACAACTCACTACATTTTGCGCGTCGCTAGCGCTCCTTCAACTACTGCTGTCACTGACTCACTGGATTTTCAGGTCGCTGATGCTCCCTTACAAATCCAGTTCGCATAGTGCAAACTGTGTTCGCTGTGCACCGAAGGGCGCCACCATCACCCTCAGCGGCAGAGCCGCTGTCGCCCCCTGAGCGAAGCGATGCAACCCTTCTACACAACCTGCGGCGCTAGCCGCGCCCCCTTTTTTAAAATTGCGGCGAAGCCGCCACCACCACCCTCGGCCTGAAAGGCCGTCAAACTTAAGAACCCTCCGGCCGCAGGCCGGTCAATCTTAAGAACCTTTCCCTTCACAACCCTTAGAACCTTTTGAATATGCCCTTCGCAGCCCAATTTCATTTTCCCCCTTGACGCGGACCAAATGCTATTGTATCCTATTAACATACAGAAGGCCGAAAGGCCGCAATTACATATTTTTGACAAAGATGTCTGATGATGAATGGTTCACATCAGGCTTTTTCTTTTGGACAAGGGGGCCCGGAAATATATCCGGGCCCTTTCTGCTTTCAAGAAAAAGCCGCCATTCTCTCAGACCTTTTTTGTTAAGGAGAGGGAGTGGATTTTATGAAAAAAATGGAAGCAGTCATTCGAAAGTGGCCGCTGCTTCTGGCAGCTTTGGCCACACCGGCGGTGGCCATGGCGGCGGAGCCGGAGGGAAGGTATTCATCGGTGGACACCATCTGGGTGCTTTTAGGAGCTATTCTGGTGTACTTCATGCAGCCCGGGTTCGCCATGGTGGAAACGGGGCTCACCCGTGCCAAGAATGCCGGCAACATTGTAATGAAGAATTTCATGGACTTTGCTCTGGGCACCGTGGTGTTCTGGTTCCTGGGCTTCGGTCTCATGTTCGGTACGGATATAGGCGGTATCATCGGCACGCCGGATCTCTTTGTCACCCATTTCCAAGTGCCTGATGATGCCGGTTATACACCGCTGGCCTACCTGTTCT
Organism: Dialister succinatiphilus; assembly: GCF_928721695.1. Lineage (NCBI taxonomy): Bacteria > Bacillati > Bacillota > Negativicutes > Veillonellales > Veillonellaceae > Dialister > Dialister succinatiphilus. The sequence continues at coordinate 1,055,501 of NZ_OV788641.1, forward strand.
TCCAGACTGTGTTCTGCGCTACTTCGGCTACCATCGTTTCCGGGGCTATGGCAGAACGGACGAAGTTCTCTGCCTACTGCGTATATTCCGTACTCATTTCCCTTCTGATTTATCCCATTTCCGGTCACTGGATCTGGGGCGGCGGCTGGCTTTCCGAACTGGGATTCCATGATTTCGCCGGTTCCACCTGCGTTCATCTGGTAGGCGGCGTGTGTGCCTTCGTAGGGGCGTGGCTTCTGGGACCCAGAATCGGCAAGTACAATAAGGACGGCACCGTAAACGCCATCCCCGGCCACAGCATTACCCTGGCCTGCCTGGGCATGTTCATCCTGTGGATGGGCTGGTTCGGATTCAACGGCGGCTCCACCGTTTCCATGACCGGCGACAAGACCATTGAGTCTGTGGGCCATATCATGATTACCACCAACCTGGCTGCAGCCGCAGCTGCCTGCACCACCATGATCGTCACCTGGGTGAAATACGGAAAGCCTGATGTATCCATGACACTGAACGGCGGCCTGGCAGGACTGGTAGCCATTACCGCCGGCTGCGATACCGTCACCGTTCCCGGCTCCTTCGTTATCGGCATTATTTCCGGTATCTTCATCGTTTACGCCGTCGAATTTGTGGATCAGAAACTGAAAATCGATGATCCCGTAGGTGCCATTGCCGCCCATGGCGGATGCGGCGCCCTGGGCACCATTCTGACCGGCTTCTTCTCCGAATCTGACGGTCTCCTCTATACAGGAGATCCCCATTACCTCTTCATCCAGATTCTGGGGGTGGTGGCAGTGGCAGTTTACGTATTCATTGCCATTAACATTGTATTCCGCATCATCCGCGCCACCATCGGCCTCCGCGTAAGCCCGTCGGAAGAAATCAACGGTCTGGACTTCGAAGAGCACGGCCTGGCTTCCGCCTATGCAGACTTCATGATGATTCCGGAAACCACGGAAGAAAAAATCGAAGCCGGCAGAGCTCCGAAGAATGCGGTGGAAATTCCCATGGACAAGGAAGTGCCGGACACTGTGGTTCCCAAAGAAATGCCGGCAGACGGCCATCACCTTTACTGCGTCACCATCATTACTTCGGACAAGCGTTTTGAAATTCTGAAAGCCTCCCTGGAAGCCATCGGCATTACAGGCATGACCGTTACCCAGGCCCTGGGCTTCGGCCTTGAAAAAGGACAGACCCAGATGTACCGCGGCGCTGCTGTTTCCGCCAAACTCCTTCCGAAAGTGCGGGTGGATATGGTGGTATCCAAGATTCCGCCCAGAACGATTATCGAAGTGGCTAAGAAAGCACTCTACACCGGCAAGTACGGCGACGGCAAGATTTTCGTCACCACCGTGGACAATGCAGTGAAAATCCGTACCGGCGAAGAAGGCTACGATGCCCTCCAGGACTATCCTATTGAAGACGATAAATAATGGTATACACAAAAAGAGCTGTGGTTTTCCGCAGCTCTTTTTGCGTGGGAAAGAGGACAGAGGAAATAAAGTGTATACTTATTTCACAAAAGCAGGAAAACTCACTTTTCCACAGACTTATTCACAGGCTGTTGATAACTTTAAAATGAGAATTCCAAATGTAGACAATCAGCGGCAAAGAGAAAGGTGTCTACTGGAGATATACACAAAAATCTGTGAATAACTGTGAACAAGTCCGGATGAAATGGGAAAAAGTGGAAAATGACAGGGGGAAGCAAGGGGCATTCAGGGATATTTCACTTGTCCACAGGAAGAAAAACTGTGAATTCACTTTTCACAGACAAAGAGACGGGAAGAAAAAAGGAGTAAAAGGTTCTGTCAAGAAAAGGTCAAGGCTGATGAATTTCGTAAAAAGAACGAGTAAAAGGGAGGATACCATAGAAAATCATGCCCTTCCTCCTGTCCATGTCCAATGGAAAGAAGAAAATCAATATAAGAATGAAAGCCTTTTTTCCGCCTGGGGGAGAAGGGGAAAAAGAAGTACCCTATATATTTTTTCACAATTTCACAGCTTGCCAGTGGAAGTTGTCGGCTATCCGCTGTCACCGTCATCTCGAGCGGAGGATTTATGAGAAGATTGTCTCGCGGTGTTTTATTCTGCCCCCTACATAGGGGTGGCAAGGGAACACGATTCGTAAGGAAGCGAAGCGACCTGAGAATCGTGTGACACGCTTTCCCGTGGAGAAGTCCGGCGCAACCGGATAGGGGGTGGCGAGCGTAGCGAGCCAATTCGCAGAATGCCTATCATGCCATATGACACAGAAAGGTAAATCCGTAACGCTGACTTTATAAGCATTGCTCGTAAGGGCAATCCACCACCTTCAGCGCCGCAGCCGCTGTCGCCCCCTGAGCGAAGCGATGCAACCCTTCTACACAACCTGCGGCGCCAGCCGCGCCCCTTTTTTATAAAATCTGCGGCGAAGTTGCCATCACAACCCTCTGGGCCAAAGGCCCCGTCAAACTTAAGAACCCTCCGGCCCATAGGGCCGGTCAATCCTAAGAACCCTCCGAGACCTGCGGTCTCGGCCTCCTTTGGTACTGCATACCACCTTTCCGCCCGCAAGTGGTGGCACAACAAAACTCAAACCTCAAAGCTCTCTTGCTCTTATTTATAAAAAATGCTATTTTTATAAACGAAGCTGCTTTCATTTACAAAAATGCCTGTTTTTATAAATGAACAGCGCAGCCGATCAAAAAAATACCGATTTTATAAATAAAGACCATGAAGGAGGTGCAGGCCTGTGAAATTTATTTCCCTGACCAAATATTTCTACCAACACACACAGGAAGAATATGAAACAGAGTATATCAGAAGACTGGAAGCTCCCTTTACTGTTCATTTCAACATTCCCATACACCAATACAATAGAAAAAGCGCATACCCTGCATTTCTCTGCTATACGGGGGAAATCCTCAGGCTTGTTGAGAAGTTTTATAAAACCTATGAGCAATTTCTTTATACAGTGAACACCGTGCCCCCTGTTGTTCTCTATCAGTTTACCCGGCTCAGCATAGTGGAAGAAGTCAAATCGACCAATGATATAGAAGGAGTACGCAGCACAAAAAAAGAAATCAGAGAAATTATAGAAAAAAAGGGGACGCACTATCACCGGCTGCAAAGTGTAGTCCATCAGTATCTGGAACTGCTTGGCGAAGAAGAAATCAAATTTGACACCTGCCAGGATATTAGAAATTTCTATGATGATTTTACCCATCAGGAAATTACTCGGGAAAATCCGCAAAACAGACTGGATGGGAGCCTGTTTAGAAAAGAACCGGTGCAGATAGAAGCAGCTACAGGGAAAATAATTCACCAGGGACTGTATCCTGAAAGCCGGATTATTGAGGCCCTGGACCAGGCACTCCGCATCCTTCATTCGGAAGAATATCCTCTTCTCATCAGGCTGGCGCTCTTCCATTATTTCTTTGTGTACATTCATCCTTTTTATGATGGAAATGGCAGAACCGACAGATTCATTACCTCCTACTTTCTGAGCCGCCAATTCCATCGCCTTTTGGCGGTGAGGCTGTCTATTTACATAAAGAGAAACCAAAGCAGGTACTATCATATGTTAGAAGAAGCAGACAGTGAAAGAAATCGCGGAGATATGACCCCCTTTGTCATGGGCTTTCTGGAAATCCTGATCGGTTCTACAGAAGACACCATAGGCGTTTTGTCAAGAAAAAATGAGCAGATGCGTAAGTATGAATCCAGAATTGATGCCTTTCAGCTTCAAGATAAACTGCTTAAAGAAATATATATCACCCTCCTGCAGGCGGCCCTCTTTTATGGAGAAGGCATCTCCATGGCAGACCTTATGAAAGTGACCGGCAAAAACAGGGGAACGATTCAAAAACGAATCGATGAGATACCTGGAAATCATTTAATCGTAACCAAAGCAGGAAAAACAAACTATTACAAATTAAACCTCATGCTGTTTAAAGAAAACTGAGGGAAACCGGTTAATCCCGTAACCCTGACTTTATAAGCATGGCCCCCTAAAGGGGAAACGACTCACTACATTTTGCGCGTCGCTTCGCTCAGGGGGCCGCCGATTGGCGGTCAGGATAGCGATGGGGTGTCAAATCGGCGCTCGGCCTTGTACACCCTTTGCCTCTTCGCGGCGTTCCCCTCAAGGGGAAACGAGAAGTATGGAGAGGAAAAACAGAGAGTCATATATTTCATGTACCACTCCGACATTCCCCCTTTGGTGGCTGTCGCCACCACCTTTCCCCCGCAAGCGGTGGCACTATAACCCGTGCTTACTGTAGAGCCGCTGATGAAGTGAGGCTTCGCGGTGTTTTATTCTGCCCCCTGCATAGGGGGAAGTCCGGCACAGCCGGATAGGGGGTGGCGAACGCAGTGAGCCAATCCGCAGAATGCGTATCATGCCATATGACACAGAAAGGTGAATCCGTAACGCTGACTTTATAAGCATTGCCCAACGGGCAATCCACAACCCTCGGGGCTAAAGGCCCCGTCAAACTTACGAACCCTTGGGCCCCAAGGGCCCATCCATCTTAAGAACCTTTTTTCCGCAACCTTTCTATACAACCCGCCGCCGACAGGCGGCCACAACCCTCGGCCCGAAGGGCCGTCAACCTTCCCTTCTGAACCCTTTGAACCCTCGCGCCAAAGGCGCGTCTGACGTCTCCCGCCGAATTGTCTCCGCATCCTTTACAAATTTATGATTCTTTTACCTCACACTGTATCATCATGTGTTATACTGTACTATCATGTGATATTATATTAGTAATAAATAACTAAAATAGACTTATCTCAGGTATTTTTATAGAAAAAGGTGAAGTTATGAAGATTCTTGTGACCGGCGGTGCCGGCTTTATTGGTTCCCATCTGGTTCGTCAGCTCATGGAAGCAGGGGATGAGGTCGTTTCCCTGGATAATCTTTCCACAGGCCTTCGGGAAAACCTGCCGGAAGGAGCCCGGCTGGAAGTGATGGATACCCATGACGACAAAGTGGAAGACCTCTTCCGCCAGGAACATTTTGATGCTGTAGTTCATCTGGCTGCCCAGACCCTGGTGAGCGACTCCATGGTGGATCCTGAAAACGATATGTACCAGAATATTGCAGGTACCGTTCATATCATGGAATGCTGCAGGAAATACGGCGTAAAGCGGGTAATCTTCTCCTCCTCCGCTGCCACCTATGGTGACGTGGACGAAAAAGCCCTGCCTGTGCAGGAAACGCTCCCTCAGATTCCCCTTTCCTTCTATGGTCTGACCAAAATGACCGTAGAAAAATACCTGGCTCTCTACCATATGGCCTTCGGCATTCACTACGTGGTACTCCGTTTCGCCAACGTATACGGCGAACGTCAGGGCGATGGGGGAGAAGGCGGCGTCATCAGTATCTTTGCCAAACGCCTCGCTAAAGGACAGGATATTACCATCTTCGGAAACGGCAAACAGACCAGAGACTTCGTCTACGCCGGCGACATTGCTCGGGGCATCCGCCTGGCACTGACCACACCAAATGCCGATACCTGCTACAACCTCAGCACCCAGACAGAAATCAGCCTGAACGAACTGGTCACCATCCTTTCCCGTATTACCGGAAAAGAAATTACCCCATCCTACGGCCCTGCCAGAGAAGGAGACATCTATCGATCCTCTCTTTCCAACGAAAAAGCCGTGAAAAACCTTCACTGGACCCCGGAAGTATCCCTGGAAGAAGGACTGAAACGGACCTACCAGTATTTTGTTAAAAAATAGATTTGCAAAGTTTGGTGATGCTGTAGAAACGCGGATAATGAACTGTCGCTGCGCTTCAGGGGACGGACATTTGCCGTTTCCCCTAAAATCCAGCCGCCCCCTTCCGTCTCGCTCCGCTCGCCACCCACCCCCTAAGTGGGGGTGGGCAAGAAAAAGATGGAGGCCCCCTTCCGTCTCGCTTGCACTTGTCAACAAAAATTGGACACGAAACTAAAAAAATTAGGCATAAAAATTGAATACTTGTACAAGGCGCAGTGAATCTTCCAACATTGCCTCGGGAACCGACAGACACTTCATGCCAACTATAACTTGAATAAGTTCAGCAGTTAAAAATATGGCGTTCTCGGTACTGCTTCGGCGTCAGGTAGCCCAATGTATAGGCCGGCCTATATTCGTTAAAGAAATGGATGTAATTATCCACCTCTTCCGCGACGGACTTCTCCCCGGTCACGTGTAAGTCCATGAACATCTCGGCCTTAATCCATCCATTGACAGATTCCATTGCAGCGTTATCTGTCGGCGTTCCGGCACGTGACATCGACCGGGTAATGCCGTACATGGGCAACAGGTCGTTGTAGGCCTTAGATGCGTAGACAGATCCCTGGTCCGTGTGCAGAATCATTTGGTGCTCCGGATGTTGCTCCTTCCATGCAATCAGATCTTTCAGCCCACTGATATAGGTCATGCGGTCGCCACGCTTTGCCGAAAGGGAATGGCTGACAATCTCATCGTTCCAGAGATCCATGTAAAGAGTCAGTTCGTAGTAGGTGCCCTTCACATAAAACGCTGTCATATCGCTCACGATGCACTGCATTGGCCCGTCAATCTGCATCTCTGACAGGAGCAGATTGGGGAATATTCGCGCCGGATCTCCAGCCTTCTTGTAGCGGTAATGCTTGGACTTGCTCTTGATTCCCGCAATCTTGCAACACTTATGAGCATAGGGGTCAGACAGGACAATGTTTTTGTCCAGGCGTATCTTGGCATTCAGCCAGCGGTAACCATGCGATGGATACTTCAAGTGGTATTCTTGAAACAGCCTGACATTGCTTGCAAGGTTCTTCTCTCTTTCCGAAGGATGAGAAAGATGCTTCTTCCATGCGTAGAAACTGCTCCGCTGGATGCCCATTGCTTTACATAGAATCTTCACTGGGATTTCTCCTGACAGTTCCATAATCACTTGGTAGTCTTGCTGGCGTATAGAATGACCGTACCATCTCCCTTCACCTCGTATCCTTTTTTTAGCCTTGCTTCTGTGATCCTGGCTTTAATCAGCTCCTGGATCAATTCCTCCTTTGTCATAGATTTCAGTTCATCCAGCTCTGCCGGCTCTTTCTTGAAAGAAAGTGCGCTGATGGATCTCTGTCCGCGTTTGGGCGGCAGCCGATTGGCATCCCGATACATTCTCATGTAATTCCGTGCGGTCTGCTCACTGATGCCATATTCTTCTGCGGCTTCATACCGGCTTATTTCGCTGTAGTAAATTCGTCGACCGATGTCCAATCTTTGTTCTTTCGTGTACTTCATGGCAAACCTCCTGTCCAGTAAAGGGGATACTCTGTCCAGTGCTTATTTTGCACTGCCTATGCAGTGTACACTTGTATGTCTAAAGATTACCCCCTCTGTGTCCAATTTTAGTTTACCACTTCACGCTCCGCTCGCCACCCACCCCCTAAGTGGGGGTGGGCAAGAAAAACATGGAGGAGAGGAACAGTTAACTCAAACCCTTGCTTTCCTTAAGCTTGCGGGGGCAAGGGACCGCGTCTCTACCTCAAATCTTGCCTCCCCCCGCTCGCGGGGGGAGGGGGACCACGAAGTGGTGGAAGGGGGGCCTTAAAGCGGTCGATGCCTGCGAAGCGGGCATAAGAACTCTGTCAAAGGAAAGGGTGCCATCAAACATAAAGGGGCACCCACCATCATTTACCATTGCACTGACGCCCCCTTCCGTCTCGCTTCGCTCGCCACCCACCCCCAAGTGGGGGTGGGCAAGAAAAAGATGGATGCCCCCTTCCGTCTCGCTCCGCTCGCCACCCACCCCCAAGTGGGGGTGGGCAAGAAAAAGATGGATGCCCCTTCCGTCTCGCTCCGCTCGCCACCCACCCCCTAAGTGGGGTGGGCAAGAAAAACATGGAGGCCCCTTTCCATCTCGCACTGCTCGCCACCCATCCCCCGAAGCGGGAATGGGCAGGTAAAATCAGGAGGAGACTTCCCAGAAAGACCGGTGGCCGCAAAGCGGACACACTATGAGCTCATCAGTACTCACCATAGCCTTCCTTTGTCCTTACTCATACACATGAAAAAATACTTACTTACAGTTCTTTCTCTTTTTATTATTTGTTTTATATGGCATAATTCCATGGCAGATGCGCCCCATTCCAGCAGGGAAAGCATATATGTTCTTCATCTGATTCAGCATTATCTGTATATGCTTCCTGACGTAGGGCATTTGACCAATGGCGTTTTGCGGAAACTGGCACATCTTACAGAATACGCCTGGCTGGGAATCGCTTTATACAGCGCTTTCAGAGTGTTTCGTATTTCCCATGGGGGAAAGTGTACGCTGGTGATTTCTTTTCTTGTCGCATCTGTAGACGAATGTATCCAGCTCTTTTCTCCTGGAAGAAGTGCGGAGTTTAAAGATGTACTGATTGATACCACCGGTGCAGGTCTTGGAATCCTTTTCGTGGCTGTTTTGACAGGGATATGGAATCGATTTGTTTTGAGCAGGTAAAATGCGAAGATCCTTTCTGTTTCGCTGCTCTTGTCCCCCTTTCCTGTGCCCGTAAGGGAAGACAGGAAAAAAATCAGAACAAAGAGCTTAGAACCATAAAACATAACCTTGAAAAGGAGAATCGCCTATGATCGATATACATTCTCACATACTTTATGATATAGAGGGGGATGACGGCTCCCGATCCGAGACCATGTCCCTGGGCATGCTCAGGCAGGCAGCTGCATCCGGCACCACCCATATTTTTGCTACTCCCCATATGCATCGCCATGAGGTGGTGCCTTCCTGGTCTTCCATTGAGGAGAGAGTGGCGGAGCTGCAGCAGAAGGCTGATGCAGAGGGGATTCCCATCACCATTCATACCGGGGCAGAAGTCAGTCTCGATTACGACACGCTGCAGTACTTGCCTGGCGGAGAGAATACAGATTACTGCCTGGGTGGTACCCATTATCTGCTGGTAGAACTCACGCCACAGAGCGAACCGGAAATGGTGTCTAAGCTTTTTTATGAGCTCCAGCTTCGGGGATATATACTAATACTGGCTCATCCGGAGAGGTACCACCGTATTATGCGTCATCCGGAAACGGTTTTTCGCTGGATGCAGGATGGACTTCTCACGCAGAGCAATGTAGGAAGCTTTGACGGACTTTTTGGCGAAGATGCGCAGAAAAATGTAGAGAATCTATATCGCCATCATATGATCTGCTTTCTGGGAAGTGATGGGCACAGGACAGATTGGAGAAATCCTGATACTCGCAAGGCCCATGAGGCGATTGACCGATTCACCGGAAGCGGAGAATTTTGGGAAACCTGCAGCAGGAATGCTGAAATGATTTTAAAAAATCGCGTTTTTTATCCGAAAATTCCCGATGCCTATGAAATGAAAAAGAAGGGATTCTTTGCCCGCCTTTTTGGAAAATAATTGGAATAAAGGACGAGCTTGGAATGGGGGCTGTGAAAAATGCATGAATGACACAGTGACCACTATCATTTCGGCGCCAGCGCTGCGGAGTACTGAAATCCCACCTCTCCATGGTACAGTGAGCAGGGTGGCAGGAGATTTCCGGCTCAGCATTTCCATAGAGCCCAAAGCCTTTATGATTCATATCGGCACGTACCCCCATTCGAGATGACCCGGGGGCTTCAGCTTTCCGTCAGGAAAAACATAGAAAAAGGGCTATGAAGAAATGATGACCATTTTTTCACAGTCCTTTTTATGTAATCTTTATTTCATGCCATCTATCCTTTACATCCCCAATCATGAAAAATCAGAATCCGGAGTATAGAAAACAGGCAATGCTTTTATAAAACGGATGGTATCTATATATTTTTGGCATAATGTTAAATCTGTGCTTTAACCTAAGCTATAGGGTGCTATAATATGATGAACATAAAAAACTTCAATCACAGCGAGTAAAGAAAGGGCATCCCGAATAGAAAGGGGCACCATTGCACTGATGCCCCCTTCCGTCTCGCTCAGCTCGCCACCCACCCCCTGAGTGGGGGGCAAGAAAACATGGATGCCCCCTTCCGTCTCGCTGCGCTCGCCACTGAAGTGGTAAACTAAAATTGGACACAGAGGGGGTAATCTTTAGACATACAAGTGTACACTGCATAGGCAGTGCAAAATAAGCACTGGACAGAGTATCCCCTTTACTGGACAGGAGGTTTGCCATGAAGTACACGAAAGAACAAAGATTGGACATCGGTCGACGAATTTACTACAGCGAAATAAGCCGGTATGAAGCCGCAGAAGAATATGGCATCAGTGAGCAGACCGCACGGAATTACATGAGAATGTATCGGGATGCCAATCGGCTGCCGCCCAAACGCGGACAGAGATCCATCAGCGCACTTTCTTTCAAGAAAGAGCCGGCAGAGCTGGATGAACTGAAATCTATGACAAAGGAGGAATTGATCCAGGAGCTGATTAAAGCCAGGATCACAGAAGCAAGGCTAAAAAAAGGATACGAGGTGAAGGGAGATGGTACGGTCATTCTATACGCCAGCAAGACTACCAAGTGATTATGGAACTGTCAGGAGAAATCCCAGTGAAGATTCTATGTAAAGCAATGGGCATCCAGCGGAGCAGTTTCTACGCATGGAAGAAGCATCTTTCTCATCCTTCGGAAAGAGAGAAGAACCTTGCAAGCAATGTCAGGCTGTTTCAAGAATACCACTTGAAGTATCCATCGCATGGTTACCGCTGGCTGAATGCCAAGATACGCCTGGACAAAAACATTGTCCTGTCTGACCCCTATGCTCATAAGTGTTGCAAGATTGCGGGAATCAAGAGCAAGTCCAAGCATTACCGCTACAAGAAGGCTGGAGATCCGGCGCGAATATTCCCCAATCTGCTCCTGTCAGAGATGCAGATTGACGGGCCAATGCAGTGCATCGTGAGCGATATGACAGCGTTTTATGTGAAGGGCACCTACTACGAACTGACTCTTTACATGGATCTCTGGAACGATGAGATTGTCAGCCATTCCCTTTCGGCAAAGCGTGGCGACCGCATGACCTATATCAGTGGGCTGAAAGATCTGATTGCATGGAAGGAGCAACATCCGGAGCACCAAATGATTCTGCACACGGACCAGGGATCTGTCTACGCATCTAAGGCCTACAACGACCTGTTGCCCATGTACGGCATTACCCGGTCGATGTCACGTGCCGGAACGCCGACAGATAACGCTGCAATGGAATCTGTCAATGGATGGATTAAGGCCGAGATGTTCATGGACTTACACGTGACCGGGGAGAAGTCCGTCGCGGAAGAGGTGGATAATTACATCCATTTCTTTAACGAATATAGGCCGGCCTATACATTGGGCTACCTGACGCCGAAGCAGTACCGAGAACGCCATATTTTTAACTGCTGAACTTATTCAAGTTATAGTTGGCATGAAGTGTCTGTCGGTTCCCGAGGCAATGTTGGAAGATTCACTGCGCCTTGTACAAGTATTCAATTTTTATGCCTAATTTTTTTAGTTTCGTGTCCAATTTTTGTTGACAAGTGCACCACCCACCCCCTGAGTGGGGGTGGGCAAGAAAAAGATGGATGCCCCCTTCCGTCTCGCTCCGCTCGCCACCCACCCCCCAAGTGGGGGTGGGCAAGAAAAAGATGGACGCCCCCTTCCGTCTCACTCCGCTCGCCACCCACCCCCCTAAGTGGGGGTGGGCAAGAAAAAGATGGATGCCCCCTTCCGTCTCGCTCCGCTCGCCACCCACCCCCTAAGTGGGGGTGGGCAAGAAAACATGGATGCCCCCTTCCGTCTCGCTCCGCTCGCCACCCACCCCCCCCCAAGTGGGGGTGGGCAAGAAAAACATGGATGCCCCCTTCCGTCTCGCTCCGCTCGCCACCCACCCCCCTAAGTGGGGGTGGGCAAGAAAAAGATGGAGGAGAGGGGCGATTAACCCAAACCCTTGCCTCCCCCTGCTTGCAGGGGGAGGGGGACCGCGTCTCTACCTCAAACCTTGCCTCCCCCCGCTCGCGGGGGGGAGGGGGACCACGAAGTGGTGGAAGGGGGGTGCCTTAAAGCGGTCGATGCCTGCGAAGCGGGCATAAGAACTCTGTCAAAGGAAAGGGTGCCATCAAACATAAAGGGGCAGGTGAATCAGATCACTCATCTTGCGGGAAGACAGCCTGCGGCTTCCTGTCCGATACAGCTATTTCAACACATAAAACACCCTTTGACAGGAAGGGCGTTTCACGTCTTTACCGCCTGTTCTGAGGAAACACCGATTCAGATATAGAGTCTGCCTTTTTAAGAATTCTCATGCACTGCTGCGTCATGGGGCTCGACATGAATGAATCATCACTTGCCTAAGGAGGAAAAGATAGAATATGCAAATCGTAAAGAAAACCCTTGCTGCGGCGGTTATACTGGCATTAACCGGCCCGGCTTTTGTTATGGCCGCAGACAGAACCACTGCCAACGTATCCGTAGACAGTGTTTACTATTCCTATATTGATAAATTATCCGGCATGGGATACCTGAAGACACTTCCGAATGGCGCCCGCCCCTACAGCCGTATGCAGATGGCCCGCTGGTGCCTGGAAGCTGAAGAAAAATCAGCAGAAAAACCTATGCCGGCCTATCTGGCTGATGAGCTGAAAGCACTGGAAAACTACCTGGCCCCGGAAATGGCCTCCCTTAAAGGCAATCCCACGGAAGACACCCTGCGCCTTAGAAGCGTGGCAGTCGAAGGGGACTACCTGAAAGCTGACCGGTTCAGCTACAGCGATGCCACCGATTCCGGCAGCTGGGCTCCCTTTGGAGCAAACAGGAATGGTCACAAGTATGGAAGAAATGGAAATCTGGCCCTTTCGGCTGAAGTATCCGGTAACATTGGGCATGAAACGGCTATTTCCATCAAAGGGCGCACATCCTGGGATAAGGATAACGACGGCACTGCTTCCCTGGAAGAAGCCTACATCAAGACCAGGGCAGGTTCTTTTGCCTTCGAAGCAGGCCGACAGGCTCTCACCTGGGGTGAAGGGTACAGCGGACATCTCCTCCTGGGAAATCAGATGAAACCTCTTACCACACTGCAGGCCCACCTTGCCAATCCGGTCAAAATCGGCGGTTTCTTCCATTTTCTGGGAGACTTCGATTTCCATGCCTTCTACGGGCAGCTGGATAAAGACAGAGCGTCCGATGCGCAGGGCAGAGGCGTCACCGATTATGATCATCCCGGTATCCTGGGCCTTCGCGTCGACCTGACACCGGCAGACTGGGTCACCCTTGGCGCTTCCCGCGTATCCATGATGGGCGGGAAACACCACAGTATGGACCGGTCAGACTGGCGGAAATGGACATTTGGCTCTAATGAAGACAATAACGACAAATGGGATGACATCGGCGGCTTCGATTTCAAACTCCGCTTCCCCGCCTTTCAGTTCTATGGTGAATTCATGGGCGAAGACCAGGCCGGAGGCCTCCCAAGCAAATGGGGCTGGCGTCTGGGCACCTATATCCCGAAATTGAATGCGGATGGTTCCTGGGACATGATCCTGGAAACCGCTAAAACCACAGACGTATGGTACAGCCACTGGGTATTCCAGAATGGATGGACCTACAGCGGAGACATTATGGGCGATGATATGGGAAATGATGCAAGAAAGTACTACGCCCGCATTAACCATTACCTGCCTGGAGAAAAAACACTCTCTTTCTACGGCCTTCGCACAGAACGTCAGAAAAACCGGGACGGTGCCACCGTGAATGAAGCCGGAATCACAGGCCGCATGAAACTTCATGGCAATATGTACCTTGACGGCACCCTGGGCTATGCCGGAGTTAAAAACCACGGCACTGACCATGACTACTTCGGCGGAGTCAAAGTGGAGTGGAACTTTTGAGAAGTTCTACTTTCTGACGCCCCCTTCCGTCTCGCTCCGCTCGCCACCCACCCCCTAAGTGGGGGTGGGCAAGAAAAACATGGAGGAGAGGGGCGATTAACCTCAAATCTTGCCTCTGCACTTGTCAACAAAAATTGGACACGAAACTAAAAAAATTAGGCATAAAAATTGAATACTTGTACAAGGCGCAGTGAATCTTCCAACATTGCCTCGGGAACCGACAGACACTTCATGCCAACTATAACTTGAATAAGTTCAGCAGTTAAAAATATGGCGTTCTCGGTACTGCTTCGGCGTCAGGTAGCCCAATGTATAGGCCGGCCTATATTCGTTAAAGAAATGGATGTAATTATCCACCTCTTCCGCGACGGACTTCTCCCCGGTCACGTGTAAGTCCATGAACATCTCGGCCTTAATCCATCCATTGACAGATTCCATTGCAGCGTTATCTGTCGGCGTTCCGGCACGTGACATCGACCGGGTAATGCCGTACATGGGCAACAGGTCGTTGTAGGCCTTAGATGCGTAGACAGATCCCTGGTCCGTGTGCAGAATCATTTGGTGCTCCGGATGTTGCTCCTTCCATGCAATCAGATCTTTCAGCCCACTGATATAGGTCATGCGGTCGCCACGCTTTGCCGAAAGGGAATGGCTGACAATCTCATCGTTCCAGAGATCCATGTAAAGAGTCAGTTCGTAGTAGGTGCCCTTCACATAAAACGCTGTCATATCGCTCACGATGCACTGCATTGGCCCGTCAATCTGCATCTCTGACAGGAGCAGATTGGGGAATATTCGCGCCGGATCTCCAGCCTTCTTGTAGCGGTAATGCTTGGACTTGCTCTTGATTCCCGCAATCTTGCAACACTTATGAGCATAGGGGTCAGACAGGACAATGTTTTTGTCCAGGCGTATCTTGGCATTCAGCCAGCGGTAACCATGCGATGGATACTTCAAGTGGTATTCTTGAAACAGCCTGACATTGCTTGCAAGGTTCTTCTCTCTTTCCGAAGGATGAGAAAGATGCTTCTTCCATGCGTAGAAACTGCTCCGCTGGATGCCCATTGCTTTACATAGAATCTTCACTGGGATTTCTCCTGACAGTTCCATAATCACTTGGTAGTCTTGCTGGCGTATAGAATGACCGTACCATCTCCCTTCACCTCGTATCCTTTTTTTAGCCTTGCTTCTGTGATCCTGGCTTTAATCAGCTCCTGGATCAATTCCTCCTTTGTCATAGATTTCAGTTCATCCAGCTCTGCCGGCTCTTTCTTGAAAGAAAGTGCGCTGATGGATCTCTGTCCGCGTTTGGGCGGCAGCCGATTGGCATCCCGATACATTCTCATGTAATTCCGTGCGGTCTGCTCACTGATGCCATATTCTTCTGCGGCTTCATACCGGCTTATTTCGCTGTAGTAAATTCGTCGACCGATGTCCAATCTTTGTTCTTTCGTGTACTTCATGGCAAACCTCCTGTCCAGTAAAGGGGATACTCTGTCCAGTGCTTATTTTGCACTGCCTATGCAGTGTACACTTGTATGTCTAAAGATTACCCCCTCTGTGTCCAATTTTAGTTTACCACTTCACCTCTCCCGCTTGCAGGGGGAGGGGGACCGCGTCTCTACCTCAAATCTTGCCTCCCCCCGCTTGCGGGGGGAGGGGGACCACGAAGTGGTGGAAGGGGGTTGCTCCAAGCGGTCGATGCCCGCAGAGCGGGCATAAGAACTCTGTCAAAGGAAAGGGTGCCATCAAACATAAAGGGGCACCCACCATCATTTACCATTGCACTGACGCCCCCTTCCGTCTCGCTCCGCTCGCCACCCACCCCCTAAGTGGGGGTGGGCAAGAAACATGGAGGCGAGGAGCGATAATTCCAAACCTTGCCTCCCCCTGCTTGCAGGGGGAGGGGGACCACGAAGTGGTGGAAGGGGTGGCCGTAGGCCACTATGACAAGAACCTTAGTGTAAAATTTTACTCGGTAAGGGAATTTTTCCAGAAACAATAAAAGAGGAAAGCCTCCCCTTGAGTGGAAATGTTATAATTTCCGTGGCAAAGAATAAAACAAAGAAAGGGCTTTCCTCATGGATATTATAACAAAAACTGGAGAAATTTGGAGTGAAAATGCAATTGGTGCAGTCATTTCTCTCATTAAGGAATCTGATGACTCTATCGAGGCTGAAAGGAAGCTAACTCATTGGCTCACTGAAATGAACTGTCAGCTTATAGCTATGGCCCTGGCGCGTATTGACACTGAGCTGTATCAGATTTACAAGGCACAGGGGTGGCGTGTGGCGCGCCGGGACTCTAGGACGATTTGCTGCCGCTATGGAGAGCTGACCTATACACGAAGACTTCTGCAGAAAGAAGGGAAGAGCTTCTATCCCCTGGACTGCAAAATGGGCTTTGAGTCCAGAAAGCACTACAGCTTGGGAATGATTGAGCGGATTGTCGAGGCTGTTGCAATTACCACATCTCGCAGTGCCAGCGAACTCCTGCAAAGCCTGGCCGGGATTACCATCTCCCATCAGTCCGTTATCTCACTCAAGAACTATGCCGGCGAGAAGGCGAAGACTTATGAAAAAGCATTGGCAGAAGAGGAAAAGGTTGAAAAGCCGACACAGCCGGAAATTATAGCGATTGAAGGAGATGGAATTGTACTCAAGAACAAGGAGAAAGGCAGCGTTTCGGAAGTGCACCGCCTCCAGATATATGAGGGAGTCAGGAAAAATGGCAACAGGACAGAACTGGTAGGACTTCGCTGCTTTGCATCTACCAGCAGAAAAGAACTTTTTGCAATGGTAAGAAGCTATCTGCTTGGGCACTATGACCTGTCTAAGACCACAGTGCTGTCGAATGGGGATGGAGGGTCCGGATACCAGTTTCAGGACTTTGAGCGAATGGTAGAAGGCTGCCTGGATCACCAGCACTTCCGCGACTGCTATCATGTGCATGAAAAGATCCGGACCCGGCTCAGCTTCTGCAACAGGAAACTGATAGACCGTATTATCCGAGAACTTCACCGGACCGACAATATTATGAAACAGATTCCCGTATGGATGGACACTGCCCGGAGCTGTGCCCGGACAGAGGAGGATTTGGAGGAGGTAGACAAGCTGCAGAGCTATCTGGAGAGAAATGCCCCCTATATCCCCAGCCTGAGTCAGCGCGGCATCCATACAGAGATTCACCTGGGGACTGCAGAAACAAACCACCGGTTCTATAGCTATCGCATGAAGCGGCAGGGACGGAGCTGGTCCAGCGAGGGAATGGAGTGTATGGTTTGGGTATTGACCGCCCGGAAGAATAAAACACTTACAGCAGCTCTCCTGTACCATGCTAATGGGAAAAGCTACAAAAAGATGGATAGAGCCATGCACAAGGCTGCGGTGCAGGCAGAGCGTAAAATCGCCCAGAATGTCCGGAGTGAGGCGCAGAAGCGTAAAATGAGAAACTATAGGCCAGGATGCCTGGAGGGGCGTATAGGCGTTTATGGAGCTTCTTCTTCACCAATGGGGAGACTGGCCAGAGCTATACAGAAATACTGATTAAACCGAAGCCACGGAGATAGTAATCATCGACAGTCAAATGAATTACCGAGGAAAACTTGACACTTACGCAGGCCTTAGTGTAAAATTTTACTCGGTAGGGGAATTTCCCAGACACAATAAAAGAGGGAAGCCTCCCCTTGAGTGGAAATGTTATAATTTCCGTGCACAAATAAAACAAAGAAAGGGCTTTCCTCATGGATATTATAACAAAAACTGGAGAAATTTGGAGTGAAAATGCAATTGGTGCAGTCATTTCCATTCGTATGGCTCACGGTGGTGTATCGGGAGGCTCTCATGGCACATAGTACTCAACAGCATGATACTACATTGGAGAAATCTCTTCCCAGGTCTCAAGGAATACTAAAAGGATTTAAATGAGAAATCTCATCGGATATGGATAGTGCCTCAGACCCGATAAGATTTTAACATGCAACGATTATTTACTGCTTACGATGTATGAGTATTCCGCAGTAGGTGTACCGCCTGTCCGCCAAGGTGTACCGTTTGTCCGCCGAGGTGTACCGCTTGCCATTTTTAGGTAACTTCTTGAACTATTGGTGTACATGCCAGCTGAAATACTCCTAAATTCTTTTAATAAATATATTAATATATGGCTTCCTGCCATAGAATGAAAACAGGGACGTAGTATTTCCCTTTGTTCTATGAAAGGAGGCCTTTTAATATGGCCAATTTTGCCAGGATCCGGCTCATCCTGGAGCTCCATGACCGCGGAATGTCTCAAGATGAGATTTCCCGCTCCCGTCACATGTCGAGGAGTACGATTACTACCGTACTGCGAACAGCGCGGAAGAAGGGCATCACTTATGCGGGCATCCGCAAGCTGGATGATGCAGCACTACAAAAGCTCTTCTTCCCTGACCGACCGGAAGGTTCAGACATGTACGAGCTGCCGGATTACGAATCCATCCATAAAGAGCTCAAGAAGCCGGGTGTGACTCTTTCATTGCTCTGGACGGAGTATCGTGACAGGTGTCACCAGAATGGAAACATTGCTGTAGGGCATACCAAGTTCTGTGAGGATTACGGCCGGTACTGCACAACCCATGACCTGACCAATCATCTGGAGCATAAGCCCGGAGCCCAGTGCGAGGTCGATTGGAGCGGGCCGACCATGCAGATCATCGACCGTGATACCGGCGCGACCATTTCCGTGCATCTCTTTGTTTCCTGCCTCACATACAGCAGGTATGCCTACGTGGAGGCCACGCTGGATATGAAGATGGATACATGGCTCCGGTGCCATGTCCACATGTACGAGGCATTTGGCGGCGTTCCTGTGCGGACAGTCTGTGACAATCTCAAAACCGGCGTTGTGAAGCATCCCAAAGAGGGTGAAGTGGTTCTCACCGACGCCTATGAGGCACTTGGGCTTCATTATTCAACTGCTATTATGCCTGCCGGTGTGCGGAAGCCCAAGCAGAAAGCATCCGTGGAGAATACGGTTGGAAATATTGCCACCGCTATCATCGCCCGTCTTCGCAATAAGGTTTACTTTACTCTTGGCGAGCTGCAGAAGGATGTAGTAACTGCTACAGATAAGTACAACCGGCAGCCCTTCCAGAAAAGGCAGGGAAGCCGCTATGAAGTATGGCTGGACGAGAAGAAATATCTCCGGGCTCTTCCACGAGCTCCTTATGAAATCGCCGCGGTTATTCTGGGAAGGAAAGTATATCCCAATTTCCACGTTTCCTTTAAGAAAAACTGGTACTCCGTTCCCTACGTATACCGCGGGCAGTCCGTGGACATCCGTTACACCGACAAACTTGTGGAAATCTACTGCGGAAACCGGCGTATTGCCTCCCACATCAGATTTCCTGACTACATGACCAACCACTATTCCACACGCCCGGGAGATATGCCGGATGAATTCAACCAGCCGGAAATGGACAAAGATCGCATCTGTGCCTGGGCCGGGAAAATCGGACCGTGTACGTCGGAAGTCATCAGGAGGATCTTTGACAGTGTAACCATAAAAGAGCAGGGCTATAATGCTTCATTGGCCGTTCTGCATCTCAGTCAGAAATATCCGAAGGACCGCTTCGAGAATGCCTGCCAGTATGCTTTAGCCCACACAACATCGCCCCGCTACAACTATCTTAAAGCTGTATTGGGGAACAATCAAGACAAAATCCTGGACGGCGTACATTCCGCCCGTTATGAAAATACCGGAAAACACAGTATTTCCGAAAAAGGCGCTTACATCCGCGGCGCAGACTATTATGGAGGAAAGACAAAATGATCAATGAAGAAACACAGCGGAAACTCCGCAACATGAAAATGGAACCTCTGGTAGAAGCCCTGCAGAACCAGCAGAGTGATCTGGAATCTTATGCCCCTTTGGACTTCGATTCGAGGCTGACACTGGCCATCGATGAATGCTATTCAGTAAAATTGGATGATCGCATCCGGAGGCTGACGCATATTGCTAAGTTTCGCTATCCTGATGCCGATGTTCACACCCTTATCCTGCAGGGAAGAGGTTTCAGCCGCGAAGAAATCCTGGGCTATGCCAGCTGCGGTTACATTGAACGCCATAAGAATCTGATCATCAACGGATTTACCGGAGTAGGAAAGACCCACCTCGCCTGTGCTTTAGGGAAAGAGGCCTGCCGCCATCTGTACAGGGTCAAGTATTTCCGCATGCCGGAGCTTATGGAACAGTTCAATTATGGAACCGAAGTCGGACGGAGCGTGGCCAGCATTGTAAAGAAGTTCTCCGGCTACGATCTCCTCATCATCGACGAATGGCTTCTCGAGATGCCGACGGAAGTGGAGCAGCAGTATCTTCTTGAAATCTTGGAAAACAGGTACGATGCCCATTCTACTATTTTCTGTTCCCAGTACAAAAGCTCAGAATGGTATCCGCGCCTCGGTGATGGGGTTCTGGCCGATGCGATTATGGACAGAATCATTCACAATGCCTACCACATCAATTGCGGATCAATGAATATGAGAGAATATTTGAATAGCACCGATGCGAAAAATGACTAAATTATTTTAACATCATAACCTAAAGAATAAGCGGTACACCTTGGCGGATAAGCGGTACACTTTCCGCGGAAAGGCGGTACCGCTTTTTCGGATAGGCGGTACACCTGTTGCGGAATATTCACGATGTAATTGAAAGATGATGATATACTAACAAAAGACAGGCGTTTAAAGCAGAAAATACTGGATGTAGTCATGAAAAAATGATGGGGAATTATTACCAATATAGCCAAATAAAAAGCAGGCAGTACACGCATAGGATGTACTGCCTGCTTTTCTCATTATCCCTTAGGTGGGAAGGGGTCATTGCCATAGGAGTCCTTCTGACGGATTTTTCCATCTCTGCCATGAATGACAAGTTCGCTATGCTGATTACGTGCCAGCTCTCTACCGATTTCAATGGCTTTGCGCTGGGTCTCTGTTCTACGGTAGGCTTTTGAACTACCAGAAGATTTTACCTGATATCCACCTTGGGAGTGATTCGTGACATGAATATTTTTGCCCATATATGTGATCCTTTCGATAAAGAAAATAAGAAGGGAAGGAACCTACAACCTCCGCGCCAATCCTGATAAAAACTACCGATTGATATCAGTAATAAACTTTGATGATGAAGGCCTTGAGACCGTAATCGGCAGCGAAAATAACTTTGCCGCTTTTGGTTTTCATAGAGGCACGGTAGATGATACGGCATCTTTTGTTTCGACGAGTATTTCGCTTGTAAGTCATAATAAAAACCTCCTGCTTTCAACTCAAAAACTACCTACGAATCGACATCGTAAAACAGATAATTCTTGGCAAAACTTGAAACAGGGGGCTTTGTGTCCTATACTAACAATGATAGCTGAAGTAAAGGGTAGGTTACACTCGCTCTCTATTTCAAAGGGATCAATGAAGCTGGCACTTCATTGATCCTTTTTTTATTTAGCGGGTGTACCGCGAAATAACTACTTGATGATAATGGATTCCTTCAAATCAAAGAGGATTACATTATCTTCCTGATAGAAAGTGCCGGAAATCCGGTAGCCGCCTTTGGATAAATCCCAATCCATTAGCTGGGACAATGTGTTCAGTAGGTCCCTGCTGTTCCAGCGAACGGATAAGATGGTATTGTTGCGGTTTGTGTTAAAGAACTTCACCGCGTTTGGCGTTTTCTCATCACATGCCTTCAAAGCCACCATCTTCTCCTGCCGGTCTATCAGGAAAAGTACGTATTCAGGCTTTTGCATCTTTAGTGTGACAGCCTTGTTGAATGTGACTCCGTTTTCTGTGACGGAAAGATATGGGACTCCTTCTTGAAAATTGAAGGGCTTGAAGTTGGAAAGATCCATGGCTTTCACCTCGCTTTCTATCTAATGGTAATTATAGCATTTTGGTAGCCGGATTACAACTGCACATTGCACAAAAAAATCTTCAAAAAGTGTCAAGTTTTCCTCGGTACTTCATTTGGCCGCCAATAATTACCGCCTCCGTGGATTCGGTTTTATCAGTATTTCTGCATATCTCTTGCCAGTTTCCCTGTTGGCGAAGAGGGAGCTCCATAAACGCCTATACGTCCCTCCAAACATCCCGCCTATAGTTTCTCATTTTGCGCTTCTGCGCCTCGCTACGGACATTCTTAGCGATTCTGCGCTCTGCCTGCACCGCGGCTTTGTACATGGCTCTATCCATCTTTTTGTAGCTCTTCCCATTAGCATGGTACAGGAGAGCTGCTGTAAGTGTTTTATTCTTCCGGGCGGTTAATACCCAAACCATACACTCCATTCCCTCGCTGGACCAGCTCCGTCCCTGCCGCTTCATGTGATAGTTGTAAAACCGGTGATTTGTTTCTGCAGTCCCCAGATGAATCTCTGTATGGATGCCGCGCTGACTCAGGCTGGGGATATAGGGAGCATTTCTCTCCAGATAGCTCTGCAGCTTGTCTACCTCCTCCAAATCCGCCTCTGTTCGGGCGCAGCTCCGGGCAGTATCCATCCATACGGGAATCTGTTTCATAATATCGTCGGTCTGGTGAAGCTCTCGTATAATGTGGTCTACCAGTTCCTTGTTGCAGAAGCTGAGCCGGGTCCGGATCTTTTCGTGCACATGATAGCAGTCGCGTAAGTGCTGGTGATTCAGGCAGCCTTCTACTATTCGATCAAAGTCCTGAAATTGGTACCCGGAACCTCCATCCCCATTCGACAGCACCGTGGTCTTAGACAGGTCATAGTGCCCAAGCAGATAGCTTCTTACCATTGCAAAAAGTTCTTTCCTACTGGTAGATGCAAAGCAGCGAAGTCCTACCAGTTCTGTCCTGTTGCCATTTTTCCTGACTCCCTCATATACCTGGAGGCGGTGCACTTCCGAAACGCCGCCTTTCTCCTTGCTCTTGAGTACAATTCCATCTCCTTCAATCGCTATAATTTCCGGCTGTGTCGGCTTTTCAACCTTTTCCTCTTCTGCCAATGCTTTTTCATAAGTCTTCGCCTTCTCGCCGGCATAGTTCTTGAGTGAGATAACGGACTGATGGGAGATGGTAATCCCTGCCAGACTATGCAGGAGTTCGCTGGCACTGCGAGATGTGGTAATTGCGACAGCCTCGACAATCCGCTCAATCATTCCCAGGCTGTAGTACTTTCTGGACTCAAAGCCCATTTTGCAGTCCAGGGGATAGAAGCTCTTCCCATCTTTCTGCAGAAGTCTTCGGGTATAGGTCAGCTCTCCATAGCGGCAGCAAATCATCCTAGAGTCCCGGCGCGCCACACGCCACCCCTGTACCTTGTAAATCTGATACAGCTCAGTGTCAATACGCTCCAGGGTCATAGCTATAAGCTGACAGTTCATTTCAGTGAGCCAATGAGTTAGCTTTCTTTCAGCCTCGATAGAGTCATCAGATTCCTTAATGAGAGAAATGACTGCACCAATTGCATTTTCACCCCAAATTTCTCCAGTTTTTGTTATAATATCCATGAGGAAAGCCCTTTCTTTGTTTTATTTGTGCACGGAAATTATAACATTTCCACTCAAAGGGAGGCTTTCCTTTTTTATTGTTTCTGGAAAAATTCCCCTACCGAGTAAAATTTTATACTAAGCAGTGCCAGGCAATCTTAGGCCGCTTCATAGCTAAACAATATGCGTACAACCCTTATACTGTATAGAAAGGTGAACCAATAAAGGTGAACTAATGAAGTACTGAAAAGATGTCTTTTAATAGTTTGCACGGATTTTCCCTTATTAGGTGGTTTGCTAATCAATTGTGATGGGAATATTTATCTTATAATATGATAATAAAATATTCTATATTGAATAAAACTATTGTTTGTATCATAATATAGACATGATTTTTTTTATTGCGATTTGAAATTTTTAGGAGGATTGCATTATGAGCGATACAGTAGGTGAACAAATAAGTAAAGAAAATGAGGATAAAAATGAAGGGACAAGACGGATTGTTGCTTTTTTGGATTTGATGGGGTTTAAAAACTTATTAAATAAGGATAAAAATCAGGCAAATGAATTGCTTAAAAAGTATAATGAGATTCTGAGTAAGGAATATAAGAATTCTGCCGGAAGACCGCCTTATAAAGCGGGAGAACGAAGCACTGCTAATGGTGTACCAATGAGCCAAGAAGCAGTAGAACTAATCAATTCAAACACAATTAGTACATTTAAGGCTTTTATCCCTTTTAGTGATTCACTAATCATATTGGCGGATGAAAAAGACGCTTCACTTTTTGTAAAACAATTATCTAAGTTTATTAGTCATGTTTACAAACAAGTGATGCACGAATTGCGTAAATCTAACTCTCAGATACTTCCCCTGTTTTATCGTGGAGGTTTGGCAATTGGTGATGCCAAAGTTCTTTATGGCGTAGCTTTTGATATTTGGAATAAAAATATAGCAACGAATGGTGGAACTTTTTGCAATGCCTATGTAGGGGGACCTGCATATGTTGAGGCATATGGATTGGAAGAGGAAGGAATAGGCCCCTCTTTAATCTGCTCACAAGAGTTGGCTACACTGCTAAGCCAAAAGCTTGGCGAAGAAGCTGTGGTCATTACAGATGTAGAAATAAAAGATGCATCCAAGGCAAAAGAGGTAAAGCAGATTCTTTGGCCTTTTTATGCTTGTGAGGCAGTAGGGAATTTGAGTAATCAAAATAAAGAAGCGCCTTGTGTTGTAGAAAATAGTAAAAGTGATATAGAATACAACATAAAAACTACCTGCACTCAGCTTTTGGAACCAGCAAAAAGTGCTTTTAATGACAGCATAGACCAGGTAGATTCAATCATCCTTCAAATAAAACATGAAAAAATGTTTTCAGATGATGGATTATATGCCCAAGCATCTTCTATTATAGAGAAAAATATGAAACAGGTTAAATATCAATATGAATTTATTAAATTGGTTGAAAAAGGAATTAAAATTTATAGAGAGAATAGAATGAAACACATAATTAAAAATAGTCGGATAGTAGGAAAGGCCAATGATGATTGAACTTTAGGGTATTTTGACGGTTGCTCAAGTAAAAGATACGGATGTTCAGACCTTATATATTACGGAGCTTTGACATCACCAAATACGTACGTGAGAGCCACTCGATATGTGACAGGAAGCCAGTGGGTACGCAGGAGAGTACTAACTGTTACAGGTGAATGCCTTTCTCCTGATTTACATGCAAGAGTAGCGGTATTTTCCGCATATTGTACTTTGGCAAAAGATTGGCTCTCCTGCACGTATTGATCTGGAAAGAATAGGTGGATTCGGATCGCGTATTGTATGACTTTCAGTGGCGTATTAGATGGTTCTCACGGTGCGTGAGAGCTAATAATAAGTTCGTATGATTATCCTCAATGTTGGGGCTGTGAATTTTCTCTTTTCTTCGGAGGGGTTCATTATGGACATGACTGTTTTCAATGTGGGGTTTGGACAATCCATACTCATGGAAGAGGATGGAGACCAGCTACTGGTGGACTGTGGGAGCAAAAATTCGAGGTCAAGATGGAATCATTCGATTTCCTACATGAAGAACAGTTTAGCAGGAACTAAAAGAAGGCGCACTGCCCTGCTTACCCATTATCATGTAGATCATTACCGGTATTTTAAAGAGATGAAGCCACATTCTTTTGATGACTTTTATCTGCCTTATGTCGGGTTCCAGTCTAAATCCAAAGGGAGCATTCTGACGGAAGAAGCGCTGCTTACCCATCTTTTCCTGAAAGGCAATAAGAGTGATACAAAAGTGTATCTTCAAGATCAGATGCAGATGGTATTTGATTTGTTGAAGAAGAATGGACGGATTGCCGTACTGATGAAGGGGGATTATTTCACGCTGGGGCATACTGTCTGCGAAGTGCTTTGGCCTTCCTTTGATATTGAGAACGAATTTGAAGTTAAAGGGAGGAGAAAACTTATTGATCGATTTAAAAGTTACCTATCTAAGTATAGGGAAGATAATCCAGAGTGGAATGAAGTCTATGCAATGTGGAGTGAACTATACCAGGTTGTTATAGACCGCCTTTATCACTTTTATGAATTGTGTTCTGGAATTGAATATAACGATAATGATACGAATGGAGAAAGAGGAGGCAGACGCGGCAGAAATATAGATCAGATTAATCGTCTGATTGATTTAGACGAAATTCGGGAGATGGTGAAACAGCAAAGAAAAGACTTGGGACAGCTGACGCTATTGTCTTCTGATTTAAAAAAGTCACTTCAGCGAGATGTGTCAGATTCTTTTGCTAAGTTCAGTAAAGAGCTGGCTCACAATTTTAAGTCTGACAATAATGCTGTATCTATCGTATTTAGAGACAGGGTCCCCAATGTAGAGCAAGAAGAAGAAGATGTTGGATATCACCATAAATTTCTTATGACTGGTGATATTACTAAGGATATACTGGAAGAACATATCTTTAAAGATCCCGATGAATCAGGGCAGATTTATAATTTTATCCAGTGTCCGCATCATGGTACGAAAAAGAGACACTACAGCACGCAGCTGCCCAACGCCTGGCATTTCATCATTTCGAATGGCCATTTTGGAAATTATGGGAAAATAGCTCCTGAATATATTCAGCCCTGCATTTTGACCAGTAAGTTAAAAATCTCCAATAGCCAGAGGAGAGCACAAAATACTAATGGCAGTTGTCCTGATATCAATACTATCAGGTGGTGTCTTATACGGAATCATTTTCATTTGCGTTATTATTGCCCTTATTGGGATCCACCTACTTCATTTATGAGGCGTTGGTCTAACGGTCAATGTATTCATGCAGGAAGCCGTATTTGCACAAACCCAACGCCTGAAATATGCAGTCAGCTGGCCCAAGGAAAGCAATGCTCAACGTTTGACTGCCGGCTGCATAAAGGAGAAGAAATTGTCTGCTATAAATTCAATATGGACACGATTCGTTCTCCTCTTGTAGTTACCAAGATTCTGAAACCTTAAAAATTTTCAGGATTGGATTTTGCACTATCTCTGTTTTTATTTACTTGACCTTGGCTGGATAATAAATAAAGTGAGGGGCCATTGGCTTTCTGCTTACGGCTGTTAGCGGCGAGCGGAATTCGCTAAGTAACCTCGGGGCCAAATTGCCACCCGGAGGCGGGGGAGTTCAGCCAATGCTGGACGAAGAACAAGGCCTATGAATATGACGCTGCTTCAAGAACCACCTAATACATGGGTGAAAGCCATAGAACACGCGGTAGGGAGCCAGACGATTCAGGTGTGAGGTATTTATTTGTTCAAAAAGTTGTAAAATGTTATGATGAGATATAGACACTAAATGATCTGGGGTGTTTTATCCTCTCCCCCCCGATATGCGCGATTGGAGGATACTATATGGATAATGCGAAAGAAATGGCACAAGTCTTACTAGATGAGGTGCGTCAGAATTTTGCAAGTGTGGTATGGACTCATAAAATACAAGAGAAGCAGGCAGATATTTATGCAAATCGATATAAAATATTTGAAACCTGTAATATTATTTTTGCAGGTTTTACCTCTTGTGGGGTTGTAGCTATCTTTTTATGTGATGACTATATTACAAAAGTCCTTACGACAGTTGTATCCTTTGGCTCTTTCTTTTTGAGTGCTTACTTAAAGGGCTTTGATTTAAAAAATCTAGAACGACAACATAGGATAGCTGCGAATAAATTTATTATTGTAAGGAATCAACTTCTACATATTATAGCAGAATTACATATGGAATCTAACTTAGAACAAATAAAAGCAGAATATCAACAGATACTTTCTGACTTAAATAAGCTTTACTTAGAAGCACCATCAACAACTGATTCAGCTGTGAGTAAGGCAAGTGAAGCGCTAAATATAAAAAATGAGTATACTTATACAGATGAAGAAATAGATCATTTTCTTCCAAATAATTTAAAAGGGGGGATTCATTAAACATGGCTTTATCTGATGACTTTAAAATTTTCTGTAATAGGATTCAGTTAGATGATCTAGCCGATATGCAGAAAACAACTGAATCTATAGCGAAAAAATTGAATAGTCACTATTATGGACTTGATAAAGAATCGGAATCGCATATGTATATTGTCGGCTCTGTGGGACGAAAAACCGCTATATCTGGTAGTAGTGATTTAGATTTGCTGTTTGATATGCCTTCATGTATATTTAAACAGTATGATAATTATAAGAGCAATGGGCAATCTGCTTTACTTCAAGATGTAAAATCTGTTCTTTTGGAGAGATATTCTAATACAAATATCAGTGGCGATGGTCAGGTTGTTGTTATTGAGTTTAACAAATATACTGTCGAACTGGTTCCTGGATTTAAGCAATCAGACAATAGATTTAAATATCCAGACACACATGATGGAGGAAGTTGGAAAATAACGGATCCATTGAGTGAACAGTCTGAATGCTCTGATTGCAATTCAAAATCATTCGGGATTTATTATGATTTTTGTCATATCGTAAGAAGCTGGAAGAATACCATAGGATTTAAATTTGGTGGACTCCTTATTGACACTTTAGTATATAATTTTTTCAAAGATAATGATGATTTTAAGGATTCGAGTAGTGATAATTATTTAGATATCCTAAAATCTCTATATAAGTCTTTTAAAAATGAAAATCCAAATCAAAATTATTGGCTGGCGGTCGGGAGTAATCAACATGTACTTAATTCAAATAAGGGGGAATTTGTAAAGAAAGCAGAAAAAGCATATGAAACCTTGTCAGATATGGATGATTCATCTTTTGGAATAAACGATGCGTTAATTGATTTGTTGGGGTCAGACTTTCCGAAAGCAGAAGAAACAGTAAATAAATCTGCACGTTATTCAACGGTTGATGAAAATCATAACAAAGGCTTCAATCGAGAAGATTTTATAGAGCAATTAGTTCCCGTAGATATACGCTACTATCTCCATATCGACTGCAAAGTCACTCAAGATGGGTGGAGACCATTCTCTCTGCGTGACATGTTGCATAATCGCTATGCGTTACTGGCTCATAATAAGCGGTTGGATTTTTACATAAAGGAAACTGATTGTCCTAAACCATATAATATTTGGTGGAAAGTAAGAAACGTAGGACCTGAAGCAATAAGGAGAAATATGATACGTGGTAATATCATGGAAAGCAATTCTGAACATCGTTATGAGCATACAGATTTTGCAGGTCCACATTACGTAGAATGCTATTTGATAAAAAATGGTGTATGCGTAGCAAAAGATAGGATAGATGTACCTATTGGAGAATAATTTGGAAGCAAAAAGAATAACAGCACTTTACAACCTGTAGTCCCGTAATTTTATGTCTAGAATTCATCTGATGTCTTCCTGAAATATTCGGTAGATACTTACATTTTACTGATATTTTAGCTCCTGATTAGCTTGAACTCTTCTCTCTCCGAGAATTTCGAAGGAAAGCTCTTTGTACAGTTTTTGGCACTGATTTACCTTTCCTACATCAAAAAGCAAATGGACGAGAATGGACTGTACAAGAAGTATACGATGCAGACACTGCTGGATGATTTGGATATAATTGAGCTTTACCAACAGTCAGGCAAAGCCCATCATCTTTCAGAGATAACAAAGAAGCAGATGGCTCTGCATGATGCAATGGGAGTCGCAATCCCGAAATAGATATAATTTCACGGGACTTCAGGTTAACAAGTTTAGAAATTATGATATGGCGTTGCTTTTATATTCAGCGATTATGTTGAGGTTCATGAAAATGCAGAGATTAGAGGGAGGTACCTTTTTAGCTTCTGGGGGTGTTGGGGGATGATAGCATATGTATTACATCTGTTCGGCTATTCTGAAAAATTAATCCGGTTTGCAGAAACAGGCAACCAAGGTATCCACCATTATGATTGAAAAAGCAATTGACAAATTTGAGAATACTTTCTGCTTATAGAGGCTAGAATTTAGTTGAGTGGAAGACAGAAGGTGCTTATAATTCTTAGGAAATAAGTAAAAAGATGATGTACAATGTAAGTGGTATCAATAACGTGCAAAGTTATTATTAGTACAATGAATGGAGATACTAAAACATAAAAAATATTTACAGCAACATTTTTTTATCAATACGGATCTGACTGATTATTTATTAGCATATTTAGCTTTTGTCTAAAATGTATTATGACCATTAGTTGCTATTATTAGTTATTGATTTGAGTTTAGAGATTCCAATAAAATTTCTCGTTATTTGCATTTGAAAAGAGGTATATCATGGGTAAGGTTATTTCCATTATCAATATGAAGGGCGGAGTGGGAAAAACGACACTGAGCACTGGCCTTGCAGATTATTTTTCCGACAAGGGACTTAAGATACTTTTAATTGATGCAGATCCTCAGTTCAATGCAACGCAAGCGATTATAGATTGCTATAAAGGCGATAATAGTGTAGAAAATGATTATTATATAAAAGATATTCTAGGCCGAAGCAAAACAATATATGAGTTATTTAAACCGCAAGTGGATTTAACTAAGCCAAAAGAGATGCCGAAAGCAAGCCATTTAATTGTTAATGCAAAGGAAAATTTAGATATTCTTTGCGGAGATCTAAATTTGGTGCTTGCTAATAATAGTGCAGAGCATACATTTGTGCGTAAGCTAAAGGTGTTTATAGATAAAAACAATCTTAAAGACAAATACGACTTTATTATTATTGATTGCCCTCCTACATTGACCATTTATACGGATAGTGCGCTAATGGCTTCTGATTTTTATCTTATTCCTAATAGGATAGACAGATATTCCATTGTGGGGATTCAGTCCCTTCAAAGGGCTGTTTCAAATTTGATTGAAGAAGAGGGAATTTCTTTGAAGTGTATTGGTCTAGTTTATACTATGGTTAATAATAAATTATCAAAAGAGAGTAAGCTAAAAATAGACTTTGAAAGTAAAAAGGCTGTTGATGATATTGATATTTTTGCATCGAGTTTAAATCTTTCAAATAATATATCAGCAGGTGCAAAAGGACCTATTCCAACAAAATATAAATTGCCAAGGCAGGATATTGAGGCTATCGGTGAAGAACTTATTTGCAAAATTCACGATGCTTAGGAGGAGGGAAAAAGAAAAATGTATACATCACTTTTACTTTTTCGCAATGAATTAAAAAACAACAAAATTCCACTTTACAAGATAGTGGGAATTCTTTCTGTTTTGCTTTTATCAAAAGAGATCTTTCCTCATAATGAGATGATAAAAGGGTTTCTCATGGAGATTTTGGGACTAAGCTATAAAGAATATGTCTTCCGCTCAAGAACGCTGCTATGCGCCCGAGTTACAAGAGATTTGATTAATGAAAAAGTTGTCAATGATTACAAACTAAAATTGTATAAATTTTTAGAGACGCAAATTGAAGTCTTAAAAAGACGAGATAACATCAAAGAAAATAATAAGTTGAACGGGTGGATATAAAATGGTAGTAAATGATTTGACTCGTGGTGAAATTGATGAGTTAAATAACAATATGGATAGCTTTCAACGATACATCAATTCCTACTGTAAGGATCAGAATATCACATTGTCACAGGCAACGAATTCCTTTTTAAGATTTTGGGCTAAGCATATTATTTTTATGAATTATTTAAAGGAATATGATTATATCAAATGGCATTGTCGGATTAGCGGAATCATTTCGGATATGTTTTTCTTTTCAGCGAGCATTATTTTGAATCAAAAACGGTATATGTATCTAAATTTACGTTCGTTTATTGAATCATTCATGAGATTATTGCTTAATGAGGAAATAGAAAATGGGCAAATAACTAGAAAGGCATTTGAGAAATTTCGATTGGTATATAAGAATGATATTCTTAATGCTGATGATTTTTCTATTATCAAAAGTGTTTATCAAGAATCTTGTGTGGCTATTCATAATCCTTTATTCGAAGGAAATGATTTGGCAAAGGGGATAAGGGATTGCTTGGAGTATAGATGTGGCGCTGGTGGGAGGTATACAGTTATGGGGAAAAATTTTAATAATGTAATAACTGTTACATCTATCTTTATTAAGCTACTGATTTATAAATATAAAGATCAAATTAATGGGGCTTTTCACAGACGAAAGAAGCTGATGGCTAAACTTGTAGGTGACAAAATGGTTGAATCTTTATCATCTTGATAAATTTGAAAATTAATTTCTAGTTCTGTAGTTTTATATTCAGGATCACCGGGGCTTTCACTTGAAATTCTATTATTAATATTTTCAAGCAATTTTTAGTGACAAATGGATTAAATTCTCATTCCTTCATGTGCATATAATATAATTTATATCTAGCAAGGCGGAGATTTCTATGGATATGCCAGCTAACGCCAAGACGCAGACTATCTCGGGAAAAAGTATATCTTTATTGATACTCCCTATTGGAATGCAGAGAAGCATCGCGGGGAGCATAAGCGCCGCTATATTGGTAAAATAGTTGAAGGTCAGTTTGTTCCGAATGGGAAGTATCTGCTGTCACTGGAGAAGTCCGGGACAATAAAGCCTGGGCCGATTCCCGCCACAGAATGCAAGCGGCAGTTTTATGGCGCGACCTATCTTCTTGACCAAATTGGTGATAAGCTCGGAATTGTGGATGATTTGAAAGCGTCCTTCCCCGACAAGTATAAGCAGCTCTTGTCACTTGCCTATTTCTTTGTCTTGGAGGAAGGCATGTCTGCTTATCGTCTCCGCAAGTGGGCGTTGACTCATAAGCATCCCTATGGTAGGGACATCCCCTCCCAGCGGATTAGTGAGCTTATGGGCTCCATTGATGAAGCCTCAAAGATGAACTTTTTCCGTCGGCAGGCTCGGCGCAGAGCAGAGAAGGAGTTTCTTGCTTTTGACACCACGTCGATTTCTTCTTATTCTGAGCTGATCAAATTTGCCAAGTATGGGAAGAACAAGGAAGGAGACCATCTGCCACAGATTAATCTAGCTCTGCTGTATGGAGAAGTGTCACGGCTTCCGGTTTATTTCCGCAAGCTTACAGGAAATACGGCACACGTCAGTCTGATACGAAATCTGATGCTGGACATTGATTTCCTGGATATGAAGAAACTGAGCTTCGTTATGGACAGAGGTTTCTACAGTGAGAAGAATATTAATGACCTGATGAAGCATCACCATAAGTTCCTCATAGGTATTAGATGCGGACTGAAAATTGCCAGGAAACATCTTGATGAGGTCCGTGGGGAAAAGCTGATCAGCTGGGAAAATTACAACGATGATGTAGGCCTGTACGCCACGAGCTTTACCGATGAATGGAACTACAGGGAAGAGCAGCCAAGGACGGGGAATTGTGTATGTGACAAGCGGAGAGTCTATGTCCATATATACTTCAACGACCGGCGCTGTACCGATGAACGGCTAAGCTTTGCAAAGTACCTGATACGTCTGCAGGATGAGCTGAAAAGCGGCAAGAAAGCGTAAGGACACTTGAGGGACTACGATAAGTACTTCGTAGTCAGCGAGACCCTCCAAGAAGGGACTGCATATTGTTCCCAATGGAGATGCAATTCGTGAACATCAGCGTGATTTCGGCTATTTTGTTCTGCTTTCCAACGGGGTTAAGGACCCGGAGGAAGCCATAAAGCTTTACCGAGTCAGAGACCTGATAGAAAAGGCTTTTGCAAATCTGAAAGAAAGGCTGGATATGAGGCGTATGTCCGTCTCCTCCTCCGAGAATTTCGAAGGAAAGCTATTTGTACAGTTCCTGGCACTGATTTACCTTTCCTACATCAAAAAGCAAATGGACGAGAATGGATTGTACAAGAAGTATACGATGCAAACACTGCTGGATGATTTGGATATAATTGAGCTTTACCAACAGCCAGGCAAAGCCCATCATCTTTCAGAGATAACAAAGAAGCAGATGGCTCTGTATGACGCGATGGGAGTCCCATTTCCGAAATAGATATAATTTCACGGGACTTCAGGTTAACATGCAATAATCACTGGAAAAAGAAAAGAGGAATGTAGTATAGCATTTCATTCATTTTTTTACTTAAGCTTGGACGCATTTGACAACTATTTATCATAAGAAATGCTCAGAGCTTTTGCCAATTTTAAGTAAAAAGTCATTGAAACGCTATAGTAGTTAGGTTACAAATTGATTCCCATAGTTGTATAATAAATATTTCATCGGAAAAACATACTTTTGTATTTAATAAAGAGGTATTTACTTGTATAATAAAAAAGAGAGTCATCTGAAACAATGGCTTAACACCATAAAATTTTAATATCATTTCTATGTGAGGTCATAATATGAAACTGGTAATAGAAAATATAGGGAAAATAAAAAAAGCGGAGTTTGATTTTAGAGGAATTACGGTTATTGCCGGAAATAACAATACAGGTAAAAGTACTGTTGGTAAAGTTTTGTATTCTTTTTTCAATTCACTTCAAAATGTAAGTGAAAAGGTCGAAAATCAGCGATATGAGGAAAGATGTGATGCATTACAAGCCTATATGACTAATGAGATATACTCATCCTTTGAACCATCGGATGAATCAAATCGGATAAGAAGAATTTTTAGTGCGTTAAAGTTCAAAATTCCCGAAGATCTTGATCTTAGAGATAAGTCAGAGGTAAAAAAATGGGTGGCTTCTGCGCTAAAAAAGCGCGGGATTAAATTATCAGATAGAAGCGCAGGTTTTTCGAAACTTTGGAAGCAATTTGAGAATATCGACAAGATTGACGATAAGGATATTATATCTGTTTTGGTCGAACGGTATTATAAGGATGTCTTTCATAATCAGATTAATTCCCTTTTTGTGGATGCAGCAGGGAAAGTGAGATTGGATATTCAAAGTAAAGAATTTATATTAGAATTTAAGCATAACAAGGTCACCAGTCAGAATATTCCTTTTGACATTAGGAATAGAGCAATATTTATTCAATCCCCAGATATTATTGATGCATTAGGGGAAAAGAATAGTTTTGCCCATGGCTTTGTAGCTGAATTGATGAATGGGTTAAATGAGCAATTAATTCTCTCGCTAATTAAAAGGACTCGGAAAAATGCTATTGCGGAAACGCAATTTAGAGAAAAAATGACCAATATTACAGCTCTTTTAAATGAAGTGATTCCAGGAGAATTTGATAAAAAATCAAGCGGAAATGTTGTTTATAACGAGAAAGAATTTGAGGAACCTCTTTCTGTTATAAATCTCTCTACCGGATTGAAATCATTTGCACTTCTTCAGCTTTTACTCGATAACTCAGCGCTTGGAGATAAAGATGTGTTGATTTTAGATGAACCAGAGGTAAATCTTCATCCCGGATGGCAACTTAAATATGCAGAGCTTATTGTGCTCTTGGAGAGGGCCTTTAATTTAACAGTCCTTCTTACAACACATAGCCCTTATTTTTTACGAGCAATTGAGATGTATTCCCGCAAATATGGAATTACAAATGATTGCGATTATTACCTGGCAAGCTTGACTGGGAACAATGAGGCAGAATTCTTTCATGTCAATGACCAATTGAATCGTATCTATCGGGAAATGGCAGAGCCTTTTGAAGTGTTAAACCATATTGATGATAATTTAGAAAATTGATTGGTCGCTTATAATGCGTTTAATGGAGCGAGACATGGGAGATTTTGACATGAACTTATTATCTGCTTCACCAATTCATAAGTATAATGATTTTGAAAATATATTCAGCAAAAAATATCGTGAATATTATCAGGAGATTTCTAAAATATCTTATGATACAACGAACAAATATATCCTATGCGATACGAATTGGCATGCCTATAATTTCGATAAAATAATTAAATCATGGTCCATAAAACAGCAGCTTAACCCATTCTTTACTGTTGATGCGGTATCTTTCAAGTCTGATTTTTTGAATTTTATTGAGTTCAAAAATGCTAAGTTAAGTGATGAAAAGAAATATCAAATTTACCTAAAAATCGATGAATCGTATCGCTGGTTTGAAAAAGTATTTCTTGAGTCTCATTGGCTTGATGCAATAGACATAAAGAAAAGATTTATTTTCGTTTATAATCCAGAAAAGATTGCTAATGGTGACAAAGGATATCGAGATATTAATGGTACAATTGAAGCTTTAGCAAATAACAAAATTCCTAAGGAAAGTAAGGGGGAAATTGTAAAATCTAAGTTACGGAGGATAAATGAAATGAGTATTCTATTAAAATATTTTGATGATATTCAGTTTCTAACTGCAGATGAATTTATGAAAGACATAGGGAAATATTGTAATCGCTAATCAATACGTTTTATTCTCAATGTTTTGTATAAGGTAATTCGCTCCTAGGGAAATGCTGACTTAAATCCACTATTTGCTGAGCAGCGTTGCATAATCCTGTTAAATAGAGATAATGATAGATAAGATGAAATTTTGGCAGCAGTCGTCGAAAGGTGCCAATCAGGGGTAGTTTAAAATCTGTTCCCATAGGTAAGTGAAATGGCGGTTCAATGCTACACAATACGCGTGTGAGAACCATACGATATGATAGTGAGAGCCAGTGAATACGCAGGAGGGAGCCATCCACTCAAGGTGGGTGGTTTTCTCCTATTTTGCCGTTTCTTCAAGGGATCTATCCTTATAGCATAGGGGAAATAAGTTGGCTCTCCGGTGGGTATCATACTAAAAAAGGGCTCTCGTTTGGTGTATTAGTGGGACTCTCATCAGCGTATTAGATGGCTCTCAGTGTATTTAGTGAATGTTGAATAACTATTTATGGTCGGATGCATTAGATAATTACTGAGATTTTACACGTAATATGGCATAATATATGCATAGATAACTTTAGCATCCCCGGATTTTCTTTGCACATAGGAGCTCTATTCATGTATAAACTCACTCCCCAGTACCAGCAAATTTCTATTTTTGACTTCAATCAGCCGGGTGGGCTCCAGCTTTCCTCCGACAATAGATGGGTTCAGCTGGCGGATTCCCTTGAGTGGAACAAGTATGTAGAGCGCTATGCTGAGCAGTTCCCTTCTAAAACAGGACGTCCGGGAATTTCTTTTCGTATTGCCTTTGGCGCATACATTATCTAGAAGGTAACCGGAGCTTCTGACAGGAAATTATGTGAGCTCATTGCAGAAAAACCATATTATCAGTATTTCCTTGGGCTCCCATCTTTTCAGTCTGAGTGCCCGTTCACCTACTCTGCTATGGTGTATTTTAGAAAGAGATTCACACCTGAGTTCCTTATGGAAGTCAATGAAATGATTCTAGCAGCGTCTGATGTAACGCCGGAACACAGGGAGGATAAGTTGGAGGTGCCCGATGGCACTGCTCTCCCCGACAATATGGAGACCTTGATTCTGGATGCGACCTGTTCTCCTTCGAATATCCGGTATCCTCAGGATTTCTCGCTTCTCAATGAAGCCAGGGAGCATCTGGAGGGGATGATTGACTATTTCAATGATACCTATCATCCCTGGGCTAAGCCAAGGACTTACCGGGAAATCGCCAGAAAGGACTACCTGAAGCTGGCAAAGTCCAAGAAAAGGTCTGCAAAAGCTGTCAGAATGCAGATTCGGCGGGAGTTATTCAATCTTGCCCGTGATATGCGCTATATCGAACAGTACCTTGCGGCAGGCTATGAGCTTCCGGACAAGTATCGGCAGTTGTACCAGACCATTCAGAAGCTGTATGAGCAGCAGAAGTACATGTATGACCACAAGACACACCGAATCGATCATAGGATTGTCAGCCTGCGTCAGCCCCATCTGAGGCCCATTGTACGCGGCAAGGTCAAGGCACCGGTAGAATTTGGTGCCAAGTACGATGTGAGCATTGATGAAAAGGGACATGCCCGAATGGAAAAGCTGTCATTCGACCCTTACAATGAAGGCGGCATTCTGACTGATGCAGTGGAATGGTATAAAAACCGTACCGGCCATTATCCTATGAGGGTGCTGGTCGATCAGATTTATCGCACTCGCACAAACCGAGAGTTCTGCAAGCAGCATGGAATTCGCAAAAGGAAGAATACCAGGACAATGTCGATAGAATCGAGGTTGAGCGCTTCTTCAGCTTGGATAAGCACTGCTATGGTGCCGGGCTTATCATGACTAAACTGCCGGAGACGACGTTGTCTTCTATCGCCATGTCTGTTCTTGTGGGGAATCTGTTCAGAATCCCCACTGGGTCCCTTTTTTGGCTCTATTTTGTGGATTTAGGGGCAGAATCAGAGTCTCAGCACTATATGGAGTTGGTAGACTGAGATTCCGAGGCGCCCTCAGGGTCAAAATGTCTCCTGAAAAATGAATTTTCACGTTTTGAGAGCATTTTAGGGTATTTTTGCAAAGGGTGGTTTTTTAACAGCCACTATTTAAGAGAATTTTAGAAAATTTTGATTTAATCATCCAAGAGTGCAAAAGACTACTTAGTCAGCGATTCCTTAGTATGCTATAATGAAAACATAGAGAATACGTAGCAGCATTCAACCGTTGTGTGGATTATCAAGGTGGACATTATGTTAAATCAAATCTATACGCAATACATCATTAATTTTGAGAAGAATGATGATATCATGGATAGTTTAGCCTTATTTCAGGAGAAGTTACAGCCGTTTTTTGATAGGAAAGCGTATACAATCATTGGTATACCAGATAACATTCCTGTACCCCCGGATGCGGCTAGAATTATTGCTATTTCTTCAAAGGGACATTCCAGTATGGAAGTTAGCCTTTCGCAGATTCGCCTGAATACGAAGTTTGATTCTGCCTATGAAGGTGATCTAAATAAATGTCAGGAGTATATGGAGGGGCGTATTAAGGCCATTAATGAAATTGCAGAGGATGTTTTGAATCATAGGATCTTCTTTAATGGCGTTATCTCACAATTCATTGATCCGGATATTTCTAATCCTACGGATTACATCATGAATCATCAGTATAAGAAAGATATAAAGCGTGATAATTTATTTGATGTTCTTACTAAATTTACCTATGTGTATTCGGACCAATATTATATTAATTCCACAATCAGTAATATTCGAAAAGATAAGACAAGGGAAAGTTTTGGCATACAATTGGATGTTAATAATCGTTATTTCTCGAATTTCAATGAAGATCATAGATATGTAGATCAAACACTCATTGATGGGACGCTGGCATTGTATAGTGAAATCGTCCAAAATCATTTGACAGAACTGATAGAAGGGAAGTTGTCGATATGATAACCTCTAAGTCATTTTTAGGGAGGGATGTTGCATCGACTGTTGCTGTTGCTTTAAGTACGACAGCTATTGCAGTTAGTTCATCGGTAACAACTCTTCCTTATCCCGTGACGAACAGCGAGAATGGGAATGTTGCGTTCAACGAAGCATATCCTGGCTTTTTGACAGATGCCCCAGCTTTTGACTCGCCTTATGGCGTCTATAATGCTGCACTTTATCAAGAACAGTCAAATTCATCACTTGGCTTTACTTGGATGGATTTATTGAGGTATGATTTCCAGATTTCAGAAGATGCTGAGGAATTCTTAAAAAATTACGATTTAATAAATGTTCTTTTTGAGGCGAAAAATCATATCAGGCAATACTTTCCGAATGAAGTGCTATTTTTGACACTTGCACCCTTCGTCGAGCAAGGTGACGGTCGTCTATTATTGTATATCAAAACAAGCTTACCAGTTGAGAAAGCATGTGCAAAGTTAGATCAATTGGATGAGTGGATACTTGATCACGCGGAAGAGTTACATGATATTTTAATCGATGTGATGTTTATATGAAAAATACGACTTACGACTGGAATCAGTTTTTATCTTTTTCGGAACAATTATATAATGATCCCTTTGGGAATAATGATTCTGAAACAAAATATCGGATTGTTGTGAGCCGTTCATACTATGCAGCATTTCATTATGCAAAGAAATTTTTGAAAGATTTTCATTTGGAGAATTCTACTATATATGGAGGAGAACACCAACGTGTTATTCGCCATTTTAAAGAAATGAAAAGGAAGACGCCGGATTTTCAACGAAAATGTAAGCGTATTGGGCTTTATTTAGACCGCTTGAAAACACGGCGTATGCAAGCTGATTATAAGGACGGCTATACCTTTAAAAATGCAGATGGTGAATATGGAATTAAACAAGCACATACAATTATTTCGAGCATTGATGAGCTTAAAAATTATTTCAACTGATGCATGATTATTGAGCCCAAGTAAAATTGCTATTCCCAAGGGTTTTACATTTTTAATTCTGAAAACAATTGAATTTCTTATTTATTCTAAAAATAAAAATCCCAATATGAACTTGATACCTATGTTCAATGGGATTTTTTTGTTGGTAAATTTGATATTGACTATTTGCAGTAGTATTCTTATGCGGTATTTTATTTGTTATTTCTAACCACTTAATATAAGGAATTACTTTGATAGGAAGAAGACTTGATTATTTTGACCTTTTTAATGCTTCGAAAATATATCATTATAATCTTTTTGAGGAATGAATATTACGGCGTTTCAGAGCCACCCAATACGCGCGTGAGAGCCATACGATACGCGATTTGAGAGCCAGCAAATACGCAGGAGGGAGCCATCTACTCAAGGTAGACGGCTTCCCTCCTGTTTAATATTTATTCTCTGGAAATAGAAGACTGGCTCTTTGCTGTGTATTGAGCTAAAAATTGGTGGCTACCATTAGCGCATTAGGTGATTCTCGTGGATTATAAGACTTGAATGAAATAAATATCAGATTTTTTTGATGAGGATTTTCTTCTAGATTATTTATTTTTCCCCTAATTTCCGTAAATTTTGGTATCCAGAAGAGAATTCAACTCCTGACTTGACATTTGCCGGTCTCGGTAAAATTGAGGGAGCATAATGTGATATTCGGCTAAGAAGCTGGGACTTTTTTCTGTATGTTTTTTTACTGTTTCATATATCCAGTTTGGAGTATTTGAACGTAACGAAGCCAGAATATCTTGCTTAGAAAGCTTTTTCATACCATTGCGGTAGCTCTGTTTTTGATAGCGAGTTAAAATGATTCTTGTAAAATATTGCCTTATAGAAAATAAGTAACGAACTCGGACAATTTCTTTTGGAACGAGCAGTAACTCCTGATTATTTATTGTGTAAGATGGAGCGCTTTTGATTTTCCACTTTAAAAGTGATGGCTCCCAGTACCAGAATTGAGTTGTAGAATTAGGACGTATTCCATATTTCCGCAACTGCTGTGTTGTATATTCATTCAGATTCTTGTGTAAAATATTGGTTAAGAGGTCAGAAAGACCATCTTCGGCAAATTTAGGAAGAAGTATAGCTAAATCAACCGGTCGGTTTATGCTCTTGATCTTTTGTATTAGTCCTTCCAGTGGATTGAATGTCTGCATTAATCCTTCAGCGGTATGTCCCTTTCCGTTATTCCCTTTTCCGTAACCAAAACGCGTGCCATTTTGTTCGCGTGCATGAGAAAGCAACTCCCGCTCTTGAGTTTTATCATGCAACGAATAAGCTTGATAAAATTTGTCGAAAAAAGATTGAATACTTTTATTAGCAGATTGACACCAGGTCGACGTTGAGAATTCAATTAATATGGGATCCAGAAAGAGTCTATTATCATCATTGATCGCAACATCTACAAATTCATAATTCTGATGTCCCTTGATTCCGTTATTGATAAAATCAGACACAAAAAGTTTTTGTTTAGTCATCATATCACCTCATTGGTTAATAATAGTAGTGTAAAATGAGCCAAATGTGTGATATAATAATTGAGTGTTGTGATATTTATACACATTTGGCCAAGGCATTCTGAAACCACTGGCATGGTTTTGGAATGCTTTTGTCATGCCCTTAACTCGATTCACATTTTTGAAGGAGTTCATTTTCCTTCTCCACAGAACTATTTGTAACAGAAAAATACAAAATTTCCATTTTACTATCATAATTGGCAACATACTTTTTTGCAGGGTTGAAAGATAATCCTGTTAATGATGACAGTTGTCTTATGAAATCTTTGCATCCGATACGAATCCATCCATTTTTCATTCGGCTGTAGAAGATAAAGCTTTTTGTTGCGGAATCACCACGATATGGAGTTACGCCGATTACTTTTTGGGTAGAGTCAAATCCTAAGAGAACCTTTTCGGGGTTGCCTAACAACGATGAGGCAGCAGCATTAAAGGATAACGCATAATTGCTGATTGTGACGTACGGAGCTCCTGATGCAATATAATTCCAGTCAAAATTGTAGTTCATTTTCATTACCTCCTTTCTTGCAATCTATTATAATACGACGAATAGTAAAAATCAACACACGACGAAAAACAAAAGAAAAATAAAATATAAAAACGATATAGAAGGTAGAAAAATAATTTAATAGAGACACGGAATGACAAAATCGAGACGAGCTAAATCAGCAACGCCATTAAGAAGGATAAAGAAGCGAAAATACAATTTGTCAATAAAATGATTCTACGAAATACCGAAAGCGCTGAAAATAAAATTTTTGGGTTATGAGTGTATTTTAATGTAATATCATGACAAACAGATTGAAATTATTTCATCTCTATAAAAATAGGATTTTTTAAGTCTTGACGATTTTGCAAAGTGATTCATTGAATTCAGAATAAAGTCGAGTTTGCCTAACAAATTAAATATTATAAATTATCAATTGTCTTATATTGTTAACAGGAGTAATATCCTCTATAAATGTTGCTTACATGTATATTTTTATACTTCGTTGTATCGTAATGCTATCGCTATCCATTTCATTTCTTGGCATGTTGATATTTATTTTTTTAACATATAGTTTTGATGGTGCTGACCTGATTACAGAATGCTGGTTTCGCATGAATTTCAGTGATAAGGCAAATAAATGCAGGGGGCTCAGGCTGATTTAGCGGGATAGGAATCCAAGGACTCATTGTGGTTCACAAAGATATTTTTGATTTATTTGATATTCTTGGATTAACTTGACGTATTTTTAAAAATATTGGAATTCATTTTGCCCTCGTTATATATAGTTCAAGTAAACTTTTGCATGCTGCATAACGTGGGGAATAGATACGATGTTGTAGTTTGATAGGACAAGTATTTCTGTCGTTTCTGTTGCGGATTGTATAGCTTTTGGCCTTTTGGATAATATCTATTCACTTGTTGATAATTCCAGTCACATCGTTGTATAAAATGAAACGCTATTACTCTTTGCATATGTCGCTACTATGACTTTGTTTTGCTTGCACTTTATTCGGCTTTAGCTTTATTAAAACCGTCAATTGTAAATAAACTTTTCGCATGACTGTAATTAATATTATGCACCATAAGAACTACTCTGATGGTGAAGAGGAGAATTTTTTCTAATTTTGTCAGGAGGACGTAGCGCTGTATAATTTCTCTATTCCACTTTGCTTCGCTAGCAATAACGGGGAAGGAATTGCTAGACTTGAAATGACAGTGGGGCGCCGTAGGCGCCGCCACTACAAAGAAACCCGGTGTCTCCAACTTCCCATCATGCCCAATGAATTCGGTGTCTGCATGGTCTACGGCCGCTGCTGTACTTGGGGAGCAATGCTTTCTTTGCAGATTCTGATTTCATACGAATTTTCATGTCATACTGCGTCATAGCATTCCTTAAATAGGTTACTATTTTCGTCATGCTACTCCTTGTATGTCGTAAAAATTCTAGAATAAAATCAGAAAGCAATGAAATCACAGCTTCCCCTCTACGACGGCGCGCGCCAGGCATGAGTCTCCCGTCATTTCTGCCCTATAAGGGATTTCTGGAGTCCTGAGTCTCTCTATGTTTTTCAGTGTTTGCTGAATTTGTTACCTTTCCGGAAAAGGTGGAGGGAGAAAGGCGGTACCCTTTTGGAATTCCGGCATTCCATTCCTGCATTTCCTATGGCCATCTTGGAAATATATGGAATGCTTTCTTTCAAAGCCGCGGGCCTTTCGCGTCCCTCTACTATACACATACCGTGAGATGGAAAAATGAGAAGTAGTTTTTGGAGAAATTTTAAATTTTTCAAGGATGTCAGCGGTGGGAATTATCTCCTTGCAACGTACTTTTAATTTCTGTAAGATATGGATAGGAAAGGAGGTAGTCGTATGGGAAACAAAAGCGTGATTTTGCAGTTACATCCAGAAACATTGCGATGGATAAGAGAAGAAGCACAGGCAGATATGGCAGATGCTTCTGTTATCAAACTTTTAAATGATTGGGAATTAGGTACGAAAAAGCCAACGCTTAGTCAGGTTCAAAAATTGTCTCATGAGACACATATTCCCTTTGGCTATTTTTTCTTAAAAGAAAAACCGGCTGAGAAATATAGCGTTTTGGAATTCAGGACTATGGACAGCGCCTATCATGGGGAAGCCAGCCAGGCATTGAGAGACACTATTTTTGATATGTTAAATATCCAGGACTGGATGAAGCAGTATCGCTTACATCAAGGTTATGAGGTGCTTTCTTATGTGGGTAGTTTAAAAAATGAAAAAGACGTGGATGCCGTAAGTGCGGCTGTTAGGGAAAAGCTGGATATTGATATTGCGTGGTTTAAGCAATGCAGGGATGCTAATCATGCTTTTAAGTTTATCCGTGAAAAATGTGAGGCTGTTGGTATATTGGTTATGATGAATGGTGTTGTCGGAGCCAATACTCACAGGCCATTAAGCTTGGCAGAATTTCGTGCTTTTGTTTTAGTAGATGCTTATGCGCCTTTAATTTTTA
Organism: Dialister succinatiphilus; assembly: GCF_928721695.1. NCBI lineage: Bacteria > Bacillati > Bacillota > Negativicutes > Veillonellales > Veillonellaceae > Dialister > Dialister succinatiphilus. The sequence goes on from NZ_OV788641.1 coordinate 1,099,995, forward strand.
TAAATGCACGAGATACAGTCAATGGACGACTGTTTTCTTTGCTACATGAAATTGTCCATGTATTCGTGGGGACCGATAATCTTTTCAATGCAGATGATGGAGATGAGCATTTTTCTAAAAGTACGGAGACTTTGTGCAATAAAGTGGCTGCTGAAGTGCTGATGCCTAAAGGAGATTTTCTTGCATTTTGGGATACATGTAAGAATGAGCATGAAGATACAATGATATGTATTAAGGAGGCGGGGCGGGTATTCCATTGCAGCTTAACGGCGGCTGCGCGCAGAGCTTTTGATTTCCACCGGATATCCGGAACTGAGTTCGCCGGCTATGTTAAGTCGTTTTCTCAGGCATATATCAATAATAAAGCACAGGGACGTGGAGGTAATTATTACAATACGATGCAAAGTCGATTGGATAGATCCTTTTTAAAGGCTTTGGCAGATTCCGTCCTGGCTGGAAGAACTTCTTATCCGGAAGCTTTCAGATTAACAGATACGAATAATAAGACCTTTACTCACCTTGTCGGTACTTTGGAGGGAAAATAATGGGAGATAAAGTCTTGTTTGATACCAATTCTTTTATAGCACCGTTCAATCAGTACTATGCTCCTGATATCGTACCGTCCTATTGGAAGCAGCTCCTGGTGAGTTCCCCTGATATTATGGTTTTAGATAAAGTCCGGGATGAAATATATCGTGGTAGAGATGAGTTGGCCAGGTGGCTAAAATCGAATATAAATCAATTCCAGGTTGTATCGACGGATGATTTGCGAATTATAGAAGTATATGGTCAGGTTATACAGAGTATCGCGGATAATCAGTGTTATCAGCCGGCGGCAGTTAGAAACTGGTCGGATAATCGTATAGCTGATCCGTGGCTCATTGCAGCAGCTAAAGTATATAACTGCTCTGTTATTACGTTTGAAAGATCTGCCATCCCCACGGTAGACTCACCATCAAGAAATCCTAAAATCCCCGATGTTGGTCGAAATTTCGGAGTTCACTGTAAAGATTTGTACTCTTACATGCGTGATGTCCGGATGAAGATATAGGGATATTTTCCCTACTTACGACGGGGAGGATGGCGTGGGGGGGTGAGATTTGAGGTTTAGCCTCGGACCTATCCTCAGGGCTCCGCCCAGCTTCTGACGGTCGCAGGACACAAGGATGGAGCCTGACAGTTCGGTACGTACCAGTGTGTTCCCTTCCTGCTGACTGGGATTCCTTGGTGAGCTGGTGGACTAGTGGGTTAGTGAGCTAGTAAGAGTCATTAGCGGTGCTTACCAAGATTCTTCTCTTCGTTCAGAATGACGGTGCCGGCAGGAAGGTGGTGCTGCATGGTGGTGGGCAATTTTGGAATTTTTCCGAAAAACCTGCCTGTATCGTCTATGATGGGGTGGATCAGGAAGTGGTGGAAAACATGCCGTAAAAACTTTACGGCATGTTTTTTTATGCTATATTTTAATCAGAAAAGTGGTGGTAAGGAGGCAGTTCTATGCTGAAGAGGTTTGAAGTGAGCGGGTTTAAGCAGTTTGGACACCTGGTTTGGGATTTTTCCCGCACCCGGGAGTATGCTTTTAATCAAAACTGTGTTAAAGATGGGCTGGTCAGGGATGGCTTGATTTATGGGGCTAATGCCTCCGGAAAGACGAATTTAGGTCTTGCTTTGTTTGATATCACCGCCCATTTGTCGGATAAAAATTCTGCTGAAGATTTATACAGGTATTATTTGAATGCTGATGCAGATGTAAAATATGCGGATTTCCGCTATGACTTTCAGTTTCCCGGTCATCATTTTATTTCTTATAGCTACCGAAAGAGCAGCCACCGCCTGCTTTTGGGGGAAGAGCTGACCATTGATGGCGGGCTGGTGCTGAGGTGGCCTGATGCAGGCGGCATTTTTATAGATCCGGAGTTTCAGGAAATGTACAAGTTTGGTGACATGAAGTGGGATTTCAAAAGTTCTGATTTATCAGCGGTAAAATATGTCTTTAATAATATGCTGTCGGATTCCTCTTCTTTGCTGTCTCAGTTCCGTACTTTTGTGAACGGAATGTTGTGGTTCCAGAGAAATGATTTAAATAATCGATATATTGGCTATTTAAATACTCATGAGGATATATATGATTATATTGTCCGGGAGGGGTATATCGGGGATTTTGAAAAGTTCCTGCATGAGCTTGGGGAAATAGCGGTTAAACTGGCTGCTATACAAAATCCGGACGGCAATTCGGAGTTGTATTTTGATTACGGACAGAAGATTCCTTTTTCTAAGGCCGCTTCCAGCGGTACCCGTGCACTGAGTTTGTTTTATTATTGGCTGAAGCATAAAAAGGGGATTACATTCCTGTTTATTGATGAGTTTGACGCTTTTTATCATTTCAAATTGGCAAAAAAAGTTTTCCAATATCTGATTTCTGATTTTGCCGGGCAGGCTATGGTGACGTCCCACAATATTGATCTGCTGACGAACCGGATTACGCGGCCGGACTGCTGCTTTGTGGTTAGAAATGGTCAAATTGCGTCTTTTGCGGATTCTACATCCAGGGAAATCCGGCAGGGAAATAATCTGGAGCGTCTGTATGTGGGTGGTGAGTTCGGTGAGTAAGAAAATATTGGTCATCTGTGAGGGCACGAAGAAAGAACCTGAAATTATTCAGTATGCTCAGAAGCTGGACCTGCTGCCTGAAAATTTGCAAATCGTATCCTATGGGACCAATATTTATAAACTCTACAATGCTTTGGAAAAAGAAAGTCAGGGATATCCGGATGGTTAGGATTCTCTTGATATTCAGCTTTCTATGATACACTCGGTCAGAACAGAAGATGAAAAGTCTGTGCTCATGGACAGCTATACGGATAAATTGCTTATTTTTGACTTTGATCCGCAGGATTCTTTCTTTCGAAATCATAGGGATGAGGCTTGTCGTCGTTTTCAGAAGCTGATGGAATTTTTCTCTGAATCCACGGACCACGGTAAGCTGTATCTCAGTTATCCCATGATTGAGGCATTTTTACATGTCAGTGCTGCTGAAATCAGTCATGGATATTTCAACGCATTTTTTGAACGACAGTTTTCTGTGGGAGAACTGCGTAATAGCAGGTATAAACAGCGTGTCAGCAATGAAGGTGAATCTTCCATTACAAGCTATAATCGGGAGTCAATGATTCGCCTTATACGGGCACATCTGGCAAAGGCAGAGCAGTTGATCTGCTGCAATGAGCAGGATGTTATTTCCAGCTATAGTGATGAGCTGGCAATAGAGTTATTAAACGTAGAAATTGAATCTGTGAAATCTCGAATGCTGGGGGATGTGGTGAGCTGCAGTTTGTTTTATGTGGTGGAAAGTTATCCGCAGAGACTGCAGGTTTTGCCAGGTGATTGATTTGAGAATAGAGATTTGAGATTTGAGGGGGGAGAGGAGAGACGTCGGATGGCCAGACTTCAGGCTGGCAGTGTGCCTTGCGGAGTGTGCTCCACTTGCGGTGAGCAGCATGGCGCAGGGAGATTTTGGGGCTTCGCTCAAAATGACAGGGGGGCTGAGGTTTGAGGAAAGAGATTTGAGAGGTGCAACATCAGGTGGCTTGTCATGGTTGGAGGGGCAGCATTGTGGGGGAGAAGGAGGGGGATTTGAAGTTTTAGGAATGGGGAGAATAGAGGTTTGAATTTTAACTGGGGTAGTGTAAAATATTTTGTGTAAATGAATCTTGCTCAAAATATTTTCATACCTCATACTTAAGGGGAGAAAGAGGAAAAGGAGTTACTACCATGGCAAAGCGTACCCCTACCCCTGGCGAAAAAATTGCGCAGGAAATCTACGAAACCTACAAACCGACCACTGTCGAAGAGATGCAGTCCGCCTTAAAGAGTGTCTTTGGACCATTGTTTGAAGCAGCTCTTAAGGGTGAATTGGATAACCACTTAGGCTATCCCAAGAACGGCAGCACCCCTGAGGATTCCAAGAATACGAGAAATGGGTATTCCAGGAAGAACCTGAAGACCTCCATGGGAACGGTACCCATCCAAGTCCCTCGTGATCGGGAAGGTACTTTTGAACCCCAGTTAATCCAAAAATACCAGCGTGATGTTTCCTCTATCGAAGGGAAAGTTCTTGCCATGTATGGCCGTGGAATGAGCCAGAGAGACATCTCTTCGACCATTGAAGAAATCTACGGTTTCTCCATCTCCCATGAACAGATTGCCCATATTACGGACCGGATCCTGGACGAAGTATATGCGTGGCAGAATCGCCCACTGTTTCCTTTTTATACCTTTCTCTTCATCGACTGTCTGTATGTTCCCATGAAGACTGACAGAGCCCTGAAACAAAAGGCTGTCTACGTCATCCTTGGGTATGACATCAATGGTGAGAAGGATATCCTTGGTATCTGGATCAACGAAACGGAAGGTAAGCATACCTGGATGCAGATTTTCGATGAAATCAAGAACCGGGGAGTACAGGACATTGGTTTCATCTCCATGGATGGTGTCAGCGGCCTTGAAGAAGGCGCTGCTGCCATCTTCCCTGGCACAGTGGTGCAACGCTGCATTGTCCATCTGATCCGTAATTCCATGCGGTATATTCCCTGGAACAAATCCAGAGAGTTCTTGAAAGAACTGAAAGAAATCTACAAGGCTACCAATGTAGCAGAAGCTCGCAGATTGTTTGAAAAGTTCAAGGGAAAATGGGCAGCCTATCCTGGGGCTATAGCGGTCTGGGAAAACAACTTCCAGCACGTGGAACAGCTGTTTAACTACGGCTCTAATGTACGGAGAGTCATGTACACTACCAATGCCATAGAAAGCATCAATTCCAGTTTCAGAAAGGTAACCCGTAAGGGCTCTTTTGCCAATGACGAGGCCATCCTGAAGCTTCTCTACCTCCGTGTCCTTGAGCTCAAGAACACCAAATGGAAGGGCAAAGGAAAGGTCTTTAACTGGCAGGCTGTTATGAACCAATTATTGATTGACGAACGTATGAGCAAACTAATCGCTAAATACGATTGGTTAATCTAAAAACACAAAATTCTTGACATCCCCTTAACTGGATTGCAGGTAGATATATTGACTATCATCATCACCGGCGGCGCCGGATTTATCGGCTCCAATTTCATTTTCTACATGATGAAGAAGTATCCGGACTATCGCATCATCTGTCTGGACAAGCTGACCTACGCAGGAAATCTGTCTACTCTGGCACCAGTCATGGATAAGCCGAATTTCCGCTTTGTGAAGATGGATATCTGCGACAGGGAGGCGGTGTATGGCCTCTTTGAAGAGGAGCATCCCGATGTGGTGGTGAATTTTGCGGCAGAATCCCATGTGGACCGGTCCATTCTGAATCCGGGAATTTTCCTGGAGACGAATATCATCGGCACTTCTGTCCTTATGGATGCCTGCAGGAAGTATGGCATCGGCCGGTACCATCAGGTATCCACCGATGAGGTATATGGAGATCTGCCCTTGGACAGGCCGGACCTTTTCTTTACGGAAAAGACACCCCTTCATACCAGCTCTCCCTACAGCAGCTCCAAGGCAGGAGCTGATCACCTGGTGGGCGCATACCATCGTACCTATGGCCTGCCGGCTACCATTTCCCGCTGCAGCAATAACTACGGACCATACCAGTTTCCGGAAAAGCTGATACCCCTCATGATGATGAACGCCCTGGAAGATAAGCCCCTTCCGGTGTATGGGGATGGGAAAAACGTAAGAGACTGGCTCTATGTGGAGGATCACTGCAAGGCCATCGACCTCATCATCCATAAAGGCACCGTAGGGGAAGTCTACAATATTGGCGGCCATAACGAAATGGCAAATATCGACATTGTGCGGCTTATCCTCAAGGAACTGGGAAAACCGGAAAGTCTTATCACCTATGTGAAGGATAGAAAAGGCCATGACCGGAGATATGCCATCGACCCGGCCAAGATCCATAAAGAACTGGGATGGCTTCCGGAAACGAAATTTGCAGATGGCATTAAGAAGACCATCCGCTGGTACCTGGAGAATAAGGAATGGTGGCAGGAAATCGTAAGCGGAGAGTATCAGAATTACTATAAGAAGATGTATGAGTGATCCGCTGTCGGCTATCGGCTGTCGGCTGTCGGCTTTCGGTTCCTGGCTTCCGGCTTTCGGCTGTCGGCTCCCGGCGTGCCTTCGGCAATCCCCCCTCGCCACTGCGTGGCCCTCTCCCCCCTGACAAGCAGTGGGGCGCAAGAGAGTATATAGGCGCTCGCCACCTACCCCTGGACAAGGGTGGGCAAGGGCGTAGTGCAGACTTCCGGCTGTCGGCTTCCAGCTTCCGGCTGCTGGCTGTCGGCTTCCGGCTGTCGGCTTTCGATAATCCCCCCTTGCCACTGCGTGGCCCTCTCCCCCCTGACAAGCAGTGGGGCGCAAGAGAGTATATAGGCGCTCGCTACCCACCCTTGGACAGGGGTGGGCAAGGGCGTAGTGCAGACTTCCGGCTCTTGGCTCCTGGCTCTCGGCTTCCGGCGTGCCTTCGGCAATCCCCCCTCGCCACTGCGTGGCCCTCTCCCCCCTGACAAGCAGTGGGGCGCAAGAGAGTAGTGCCGGCTTCCGGCTATCGGCTGACGGCTATCGGCTGGCGGCTGGCGGCTTTCGGCTCCCGGCTATCGGCTTCTGGCTGCTGGCTTCCGGCTTCCGGCTGTCGGCTTCCGGCTGCCGGCGTGCCTTCGGCAATCCCCCCCTCGCCACTGCGTGGCCCTCTCCCCCCTGACAAGCAGTGGGGCGCAAGAGAGTATACTGGGCCGGCGGCTTATAGCTCTACATTGCACAAAATGCAGATTGACTTGCACCCTTATTACAGACTAAACTAATAATATACTTATATACCAGATGATAGAAAAAGTTAACGGGGTAGGTGTTTATAATGATTGAAAGTCTTGCCATCAATAATTTCAAAAAATTTGAACATATTGAATTGAAAAATCTTGCTCGAGTCAATATATTTGCAGGAATTAATAATGTAGGCAAGACATCTGTGCTTGAAGCGGTTTTTGCGTATGCATGCGGCAGGAATTTGTTTCCACTCCTTTCGAATACGGTTCTACATAGATTATCTGTAGGAGACCGGGACCAAATCCGAAGTCCCTATCCCTGGATGGAGATGATTTGGAATACTTTTCATGATAAAAGAAATGTCAGAAATTTCAATTTCTCTTTTGAAGGGCATATCGATGGAAAAGAGATGCAGGTTAATCATCACTTTACTCCAAGCAGTATTTTTGCGGACTTCCTGCCTAATGAAATGGGATCGTTTGGTGATACTGCATTTATGCGTGTAACCACGGATGAGATAAAGAACACGCAGCAGAATCTGGGGGCTCCGGTTTTACAGATTCTGGGAAGATGGCAGACGACGATTAACGGGAAAGAGGGAAATCCGGTAGAGATTACATACCCGCTCCTTTCGCCGGCTCTGCCGGCAGAGCCGCTTATTTTGGCGAAAATAGATGACATCTTATCTCATAGAAATGAAAATGAAGATAGAAAGATTTATTCCTTTCTTTCCCGTGCGGGACTTCTTCCACAGATTACAAAAGAAATAAATCAGTGTTTCCCGGAACTACAGCTTACTTCTATTGAAAATATACCTTATCCCGATGGTACCGCTGCTCCTATCAGCGTAAGACTGGATGGTAAGGGAACATATCCTTTGTATACGTTGGGCGATGGACTGCGCCGCTGGTTTCATCTTATCGGCAGTATGCTGGTATATCATGACGCGGTGCATTGCATAGAAGAAATCGATGCTACCTTCCACCATAAAGCGCAGCAGGAATTGTCATGTGAACTGTTAAAGTATGCTAAAAAATATAATAATCAGCTGTTTATTACGACTCATAACAGCGAATATCTACAGTCTTTCCTTACCGCTATAAGAAATGATTCTGTAGAAGGTGATGCATCATTGGAAAAAGATGTACGTGTCTTTACGATGCGCAATATGGGAGAAGAAACGAAGCTGCGTGTGCTTGATGGCAAAGAGGCATGGAAAGCGGTAGAAAGCGGATTGGAGCTCAGAATATGACAGGAATCATACTTTGCGAAGGTTTGACAGACCAGGTGCTGCTGAGTAAATACTTCTGCGGACGATTCGGCTTTGCTTTTGATTTGAAAAGTACTCAAAAAGCAATAAAATTAGATGCTGTCGAGGAAAGCAGTGTCTATAGCAGAAAAAGAGCGGAATTTCTTTATGTTTCTCAAACAGGAGGGAAATCCAATCTGTCCCGGGCGCTTGCCGATATCTTAGAAATGAATCGATTGGATGCGGGTTTATTTTTTGACTACATTGCTGTCATCACGGATCGTGACAGTGATAAAGAAGCGGCTGACTTAACAGAAGAATTGCAGAAGGTTCTGAAAAATTATGGCTCTATGGAGAATGAGCAATCTTCAGACTGGTATACATTGAACATGGAGACAAAGGGATTTCAGGAAAAGAAAAAGGTTAGATTTCTTACTATCTTTATTCCTCTTGATCATCCTGGGGCTCTGGAAACTTTTTTGCTTGATTCATTATCGAAGAAGAAAGAAAACCAATATATTGCGCAGGAATCGGTAAAATTTGTGGATTCTTTGAACCGTGCCCATGAGGATAAAGAAGAGGCTTTTCCCCAAGGGGTACTTTCCTCTCGGCGCCTGCGTATCAAAGCACCATTGGCTGTGTTCTTCGGTGTAACCAATCCGGAAGGTACATTTAAAAGGTTTGAAGATTTCTTGAATGCAGTTGATTGGGCAAGCTATGAAAAGATACATCAGGGATTCCAATCATTTGACTGTGTAATGAATGGCAAGATAGAGGAATAGTGGGTCAAGTGTTCACCGACGAGTTGCTGGCTGTTGGCTTCCGGCTGACGGCTATCGGCTTCTGGCTGACGGCTATCGGCTTCCGGCGTGCCTTCGGCAATCCCCCCCTCGCCACTGCGTGGCCCTCTCCCCCCTGACAAGCAGTGGGGCGCAAGAGAGTATATAGGCGCTCGCCACCCACCCTTGGACAGGGGTGGGCAAGGGCGTAGTGCAGACTTCCGGCTGCCGGCTGACGGCTCCCGGCTTCCGGCTTCCGGCTTTCGAATCCTCAGTCCCGGCTCTCGGCTGTCGACTTCCGGCGTGCCTTCGGCAATCCCCCCCTCGCCACTGCGTGGCCCTCTCCCCCCTGACAAGCAGTGGGGCGCAAGAGAGTATATAGGCGCTCGCCACCCACCCTTGGACAGGGGTGGGCAAGGGCGTAGTGCAGACTTCCGGCTTCTGGCTCCTGGCTCCCGGCTGTCGGCTTCTGGCTGCTGGCTGACGGCTATCGGCTTCCGGCGTGCCTTCGGCAATCCCCCCCTCGCCACTGCGTGGCCCTCTCCCCCCTGACAAGCAGTGGGGCGCAAGAGAGTATATAGGCGCTCGCCACCCACCCCTGGACAGGGGTAGGCAAGGGCGTAGTGCAGACTTCTGGCTGGCGGCTTGACGGCTATCGGCTATCGGCTGTCGGCTGTCGGCTGTCCGCTGGCGGCTATCCGCTATCCGCTATCCGCTGTCCGCTGGCTGTATGCCCGAAAGAGGAAGGCCGCCAAAGGGGGCATTATAAAACTTGCGGCGAAGCCGCCACCACTACCCTCGGCCTGCAAGGCCGTCAAACTTAAGAACCTTAAGAACCTTCGGGACGAAGTCCCGTCAACCTTCTTAGTGTAAAATTTTACTCGGTAGGGGAATTTTTCCAGAAACAATAAAAGAGGAAAGCCTCCCCTTGAGTGGAAATGTTATAATTTCCGTGCACAAATAAAACAAAGAAAGGGCTTTCCTCATGGATATTATAACAAAAACTGGAGAAATTTGGAGTGAAAATGCAATTGGTGCAGTCATTTCTCTCATTAAGGAATCTGATGACTCTATCGAGGCTGAAAGGAAGCTAACTCATTGGCTCACTGAAATGAACTGTCAGCTTATAGCTATGGCCCTGGCGCGTATTGACGCTGAGCTGTATCAGATTTACAAGGTACAGGGGTGGCGTGTGGCGCGCCGGGACTCTAGGACGATTTGCTGCCGCTATGGAGAGCTGACCTATACCCGACGACTTCTGCAGAAAAAAGGGAAGACCTTCTATCCTTTGGACCGTAAAATGGGCTTTGAGCCTAGAAAACACTACAGCTTGGGAATGATTGAGCGGATTGTCGAGGCTGTCGCAATTACCACATCTCGCAGTGCCAGCGAACTCCTGCAAAGCCTGGCGGGAATTACCATCTCCCATCAGTCTGTTATCTCACTCAAGAACTATGCCGGTAAGAAGGCGAAGACTTATGAAAAAGCATTGGCAGAAGAGGAAAAGGTTGAAAAGCCGACACAACCGGAAATTATAGCGATTGAAGGAGATGGAATTGTACTCAAGAACAAGGAGAAAGGCGGCGTTTCGGAAGTGCACCGCCTCCAGGTATATGAGGGAGTCAGGAAAAATGGCAACAGGACAGAACTGGTAGGACTTCGCTGCTTTGCATCTACCAGCAGAAAAGAACTTTTTGCAATGGTAAGAAGCTATCTGCTTGGGCACTATGACCTGTCTAAGACCACAGTGCTGTCGAATGGGGATGGAGGGTCCGGATACCAGTTTCAGGACTTTGAGCAAATGGTAGAAGGCTGCCTGGATCACCAGCACTTCCGCGACTGCTATCATGTGCATGAAAAGATCCGGACCCGGCTCAGCTTCTGCAACAGGAAACTGATAGACCGTATTATCCGAGAACTTCACCAGAGCGACGATATTATGAAACAGATTCCCGTATGGATGGATACTGCCCGGAGCTGCGCCCGAACAGAGGCGGATTTGGAGGAGGTAGACAAGCTGCAGAGCTATCTGGAGAGAAATGCTCCCTATATCCCCAGCCTGAGTCAGCGCGGCATCCATACAGAGATTCACCTGGGGACTGCAGAAACAAACCACCGGTTTTACAGCTATCGCATGAAGCGGCAGGGACGTAGCTGGTCCAGCGAGGGAATGGAGTGTATGGTTTGGGTATTAACCGCCCGGAAGAATAAAACACTTACAGCAGCTCTCCTGTACCATGCTAATGGGAAAAGCTACAAAAAGATGGATAGAGCCATGCACAAGGCTGCGGTGCAGGCAGAGCGTAAAATCGCCCAGAATGTCCGGAATGAGGCGCAGAAGCGTAAAATGAGAAACTATAGGCCGGGATGCCTGGAGGGACGTATAGGCGTTTATGGAGCTTCTTCTTCACCAATGGGGAGACTGGCCAGAGCTATACAGAAATACTGATAAAGCCGAAGCCACGGAGATAGTAATTATCGACAGTCAAATGAATTACCGAGGAAAACTTGACACTTACGTCAACCTTCGCGCCGTAGGCGCGTCCTATTGACATTTATTCACGGACAGTTTAAAATAGCTATAATTTCAAAGAAGCAGGGAAGAGAAGAGTACCCGTGCAGGAATGGCAAAGAGAGCTCCCACTGGTGAGAAGGAGCACAGGAAAGCATGGAGAAGATGGCCTCTGAGCTTGATATGCTGAATGGTGAAGCAGTCCGGGAGTCTCCCGTTACAGAGACAGGGTATCAAGGCATGGCCGGCGTACCTGTGAGGTCTTTCCGGTGACGGAAAGATGAAATTGGGTGGTAACACGAGGATCTCGTCCCTTAGGGGACGGGATTTTTTTATTGCATGTATGCTTTTACAAGGAGGTTTTCATTTTGCCGATTAAAATTGCCGACGGTTTGGACGCTGTTTCAGAACTGAAGAAGGAAGGAATCGTAACCATTGGAGAAAAAAGGGCCCGGACCCAGGATATCCGTCCCCTTCATATACTGATTCTGAACCTCATGCCCATCAAGAAACCGACAGAAGTACAGCTTCTCCGCCTGCTGGGGGATACGCCGCTGCAGCTGGATGTGGATTTTGCCCGTATTGCTTCCCGGGAAACCACCCATACGGACCGGTCCTATCTGGATGAAAATTACCTTACCTTTGATGATATTAAGGACAGGAAATATGACGGCTTTATCATTACCGGGGCGCCGGTGGAAAAAATGCCTTATGAGGAAGTGGATTACTGGCCGGAAATGCTGAAATATTTCAACTGGGCTGACAGCCATGTGTTCTCCACCCTCCATTTCTGCTGGGCCGCCCAGGCAGGGCTGTATCGGGACTATGGGGTAGAAAAGAGAATCCTTCCAAGGAAACTCTTCGGTATTTACCAGTACAATCTCACCCTGGCCTACCATCCGCTTCTCCGGGGCTTCGATGACCGCTATTTCATCCCCCAGTCCCGTCATACTTCCATTGACGATAAAAAAGTGGATGCCACGCCGGAACTCACCGTTCTTTCCCGGTCCGAGGAAAACGGCATCAACATCATTTCCGACAAGGAATCCCGCCGCATTTTCGTGCTGGGCCATTTTGAATACGACCTGCGCACCCTGGAATGGGAGTACAAGCGGGATAGGGAAAAGGGACTTCCCATCCGTCTGCCGGAAAATTACTATCCCTACGATGATCCCCAGGAAAAGCCCCGTTTCGTATGGTGCAGCTATGCCCATCTGTTTTACCATAACTGGCTGAATTTCGTATACCAGGAAACGCCCTACAGTCTGGACAATCTCATGCCTTTCAATGTACATAATCCGCTCCACGGGAATTAATGGGCTGGTGATCTAGTGAGCTAGTGTACTGGTGGGGCAGTGAGACAGTGAGACAGCTATCCGCTATCGGCTGTCGGCTGTCGGCTTTCGGCTTCCGGCTGCTGGCTCCCGGCTTTCGGCTGTCCACTGTCGGCTGGCTGTATTCCCGAAAGCAGGGTGGTGCCTGCGGCGCCCGGGTTCTATCGTTCGTGTGCTTCGCACCGAACGATGGGTTCCGCCAGCAGAGCGGGCTGGTTCAGAGGGGAGTTATAAATGCTGTGTAAGTCCTGCATAGGACTTACAAGTCAGCCAAAGCTGGTTTCTAGGGAAGCACTGCCTATGGCAGTGAAAACCTTCACAACCGGGCTGGCGCCCGATGGAAATGCACCCCTTTTGGTGCTGACGCACCACCTTTCCCCCGGAGGGGGAACTTTTCTTGCCGCTTAGCTCAGCCTCATGAGCAACCACAACCCTCGGGCCAAAGGCCCGTCAAACTTAAGAACCCTCCGGCCCATAGGGCCGGTCCATCTTAAGAACCTTTTTCACAACCTTTTTGCACAACCCTTCTACACAACCTGCGGCGAAGCCGTGCCCCTTTGCACCCGAAGGGTGCCAAACCCTCTGAGCCTTTTTTTAGATAGGAGGATCCCTATGAAAAAACTATTTCTTTTCTTAGCTCTGCTTCTCGGTATTACGGCGGCCGTGACAGGCTGCGGACAGGAGAAACAGACATCGTCCGTTCTTCGGGTGGGCATGGATGCAGCCTATCCGCCCTTTGGTTTCCAGAATATGGACACCAAGGCCTATGAAGGTTTTGATGTGGACATTATCAATGCCATTGCGAAGGAAGAGGGACTCTCCACGGAAATCAGAAATGTGAATTTCGACGGTCTCATTCCGGCCCTGAAGTCCGGCGACCTGGATGTGGCTATCAATGACATTACGGTCACCGAAGACAGGAAGCAGTCCGTCGATTTCTCCAAACCCTACTACATTGCCGGCCTGGGCGTAGTGGTAAGGAGCGACAATCAGGATGTCCGGTCAAAGGCTGACCTCTCCGGTAAAACCCTGGGCGTCACCATCGGCTCCACCGGTGAAGAGGCGGCCCGGAAAATCGAAGGGGCTAATGTCCGCACCTACAGCACCCTGAGCGATGCATTCCTTGACTTGAAACAGGGCGCCGTGGATGCCGTGGTCAATGATATTCCCACCAATGAATACTACGTGGCGAAAACGGAAGACCATTCCGTCAAAACCGCACCGGTGGCCCTGTCTACCGAGTACCTGGCCATTGCGGTGAAGAAAGGAAATAAGGACCTTCTGACTAAAATCGACGATGGCCTGGCTAAAATCAAGAAGAACGGAGAATTTGCGAAAATCTATAAAAAGTGGTTTGGTAAAGAACCGCCGGAAGAAATTGTGAAATAGTGTACTTAGTGAGCTAGTGAGCTAGTGAGCTGGTGGGACAGCTGTCAGCTATCGGCCATCGGCTTTCCGCTGACTGCAGGACTCTTCCTGCCGTCCACTTGTCATCCTCGTATAGTATGTGTAGGGCATGAAGTCAAATACTTCCATTGCCCATCTTGATGGGTAGGGAATCCTGGTGCTACGATGAAAGTAACATGGAATAGCTCAGAAGACGACCAAGTCATCCTGCGGTTCTACCGCCAGCTCAGTATTCTCGCCTGGCTCTTTCTCCCATTCTGCCTACTTCAGAATTTGCGGCCCCGGGCGGAGCTTCTTCCAGTAAACGATTTACCTCCACGGGTGATTGCCTATTAACGAGATTTTAGAGGGAGTTTGAGATCAGGATTCCTTCTCCTATTTCATGAATGTTGCCAGGAAGGAGGTGCGATTATGAAACAATATGAATTACTCCATTCTTTGTTTGTTGGTATAGACGTTTCGATGAAAGAGAACGTTGTGCATGCGATGCCTTTTTCCCCTGAGGACCATCCTGGGCACGCGCATCTGCGTTTTTCCGCTCCTAACACTCCTGCTGGATCTGTAGGAATTGTCGAAAAAGTCAGTGACTTCTTGAAATTCTATCCTGATGTCATACAGGTTGTCATTGCGTTAGAGGCTACTTCGGTTTATTCTTTTCACCTGGCAACATTTCTGTCCGTTGCACATTTTAACGGACACATCCCAGCCATCGTCTATTCCGTTAATCCCAAAGAGATTCATGCTTACAAGAAAACTTTTACGGATGTAGGGAAAGACGACTATGTCGATGCCATGGTTATTGCCGATTATGCGCGTTCCAACAAAATCCGGTCACGCCCTTGGAAAGGGCCAGAACTGCTTGGCTTGCGGGTACTTACACGTTTGAGATTCCGCATCGCCAAACTCATGGGAATAGTGAAGAACTCGACCGGAAACAGCATCTACCTTGAATGCAGCGGACTTATGACAGGAGAGAATCCCTTTTGTAATGTATGGACCACCACCTGCCAGGAGCTGCTGACAACCTTTCAGGGCCCTGATGAAATCCTCAGTCTGTCCGATGAGGAACTGCTCAATTTCATCACAGAAAAAGGACACGGAAGATTTTCCCATCCTTTAGATGTCGTCGAAAAAGTGAAGAAGGCAGCCCGCAATTCCTATCGGTTGGACAAAAGGGTTTATGAGCCACTGACTTCGGGATTATCCGTGTCCTTTTTCATTATACACTCTCTTGAGGCTGCAATAAAGAAATTGGACAAGTCCATTGAGACAATGGCCAAAAGTTTTTCAAGCGACTCATATCAGATCCTGCTGTCAATCGACGGCGTCGGACCAGTCATAGCCGGAGGGCTCCTAGCGGAAATTGGCGATATCAAGCGGTTCAAAACCGATGATGCCCTAGCTAAATACATAGGATTAACCTGGAGAGGAAAGCAATCCGGTCAATCAGAAAGCCCGGTTAAGCATCTGTCAAAAGCCGGTGATGTGTATCTCCGCTATTATGTGCTCTTAGCTACAGGACAGATCATAAACTACAGCGCTAAATATCGCGAGGCATATGAACGTATTCGCAGTCGTAAGACCCTATTTCCATACAGGGCCGCACTCAATCTCGTTGCTCGAAAGATCGTCCGGCTGATCTTTACATTACTGGATAAACATCAGCTGTATTCCGATAACAAAGTAATGGTAACGTTGGAATAGAAAGATCGAACGCCGGAATATATTCGAAAAAATCAATTTACCCGGTGGTGTGTTAAGGTTACACTTTTTTAAGAAAAAATAATAAATTTCTTCAAAAAAAAGACTTGACCTATGACCAGAATCCTGAGCGCCAGCGAAGGATCTCGGTGCATGGCGTAAGTGAGACCAAAGCCTGTAAATACCGGTCGGCGGGAAGGCTTTCGGCTTCCCGCTGTGGGCTGTCGGCTTTCCGCCGAGCACCGTCATTCTGAACGCAGTGAAGAATCTCGGTGCATGCCGTTAGTGATACTAATGCCGGTAAATACCAGTCGGCGGGAAGGCTTTCGGCTTCCCGCTGTGGGCTGTCGGCTTTCCGCCGAGCACCGTCATTCTGAACGCAGTGAAGAATCTTGGTGAGTACCGCTAATGGCTCCTGCTAGCTCACTAGTCCACTAGTCCACTAGTTCACTAAAGAATACCAGTCGGCGGGAAGACATCAGACTATCAGACGACAGACATCAGAAAACAGTATTCTCGAACGCAAGAGGGACAATCCCGCCGCCTTTGGCGGCATACAAAACTTATCGCCCGTAAGGGCGATACCACAGCTCTCGGGCCCGAAGGGCCGTCGCCCCCTGAGCGAAGCGAACACAACCCACCGCCGACAGGCGGCCACAACCTTCGGCCCGGAGGGCCGTCAACCTTTCCCTTCACAACCCTTCTACACAACCCGCGGCATCCGCCGCGTCCCTTTGTGCCCCAAGGGCAGAAAAACCCTCTGAACCCGGCCGCGAAGCGGCCTTTGATAAAGGAGCTATTATGATAGAAGACATCTTAAAAAAATATCCATTCATCGTGCTGGACGGCGCATTTTCCACAGAACTGGAAAGGCAGGGCTTTTCTATTCATGATGAGCTCTGGAGCGCCATCGCCCTCTATGAAAGACCGGATCTGGTGAAGGCGGTGCATCGTTCCTATTTCGATGCAGGCAGCGACATTGTCACCAGCGCCAGCTACCAGGCCACTCTGGAGGGCTTTGAGAAGAAAGGCTTCTCCCGCAAAGAGGGAAGGGAGCTCCTGATTCGCTCTGTGCAGCTGGTGCAGGAGGCCAGGGATGAGTTCCTGGCAGAGTCATCGCCGGAAAGAAGGCCGGTGCCGCTGGCAGCGGCTTCCGTGGGACCCTATGGCGCTTTCCTGGCCGACGGCAGCGAATACAAGGGCCATTACGGCAAGACAAGGGAAGAACTGGCCGATTTCCACCGGGAACGCCTGCATATCCTGGCGGAAGCAGGTCCCGATATCTTTGCCTGTGAAACCATTCCCTGCCTTCTGGAAGCCCTGGCAGAGACAGACGTGCTGTCGGAAATCAAGAACGCTTCCGCCTGGGTTTCCTTTTCCTGCAAAGACGGCCTCCATACCTGCGGCGACGATTATATCGGCGACTGCGCTAAAGCCCTTGACCCCATCCCCTGCGTAAAGGCGATCGGGGTGAACTGCACAGCGCCGGAGTATGTGGAATCCCTGATTCTGGAAATCAGGAAATATACTTCAAAGCCCGTGGTGGTCTATCCCAATTCCGGTGAACATTACGACCCCTCCGGCAAGACCTGGGGAGGGGCGGCAGCGGATTATGCAGACTTTGTGAAAATCTGGCAGAAAGCCGGCGCCCGCCTCATCGGCGGCTGCTGCCGCACCACGCCGGAAGATATAAAGAAAGTGGCAGCTTTCCGGCAGGAACTGATGGGACAGCAGCGGGACTGATGACCGGATGACCGCTGTCGGCTATCGGCTATCGGCTGTCGGCTTACGGCTGTCGGCTGTCCGCTGTCCGCTTACGGCTGTCGGCTATCGGCTGTCGGCTGACTGTATGCCCGAAAGAGGAAGGCCGCCAAAGGCGGCATTATAAGACTTATCGCCCCCTAAAGGGGAAACGACTCACTACATTTTGCGCGTCGCTTCGCTCAGGGGGCCGCCGATTGGCGGTCAGGACCGCGATGGAGCATCCTATTGGTGCTCTGCCCCGTACACCCTTTGCCTCTTCGAGGCGTTCCCCTCAAGGGGAAACGAGAAGTATGGAGAGGAAAAACAGAGAGTCATATACTTCATGTACCATTCCGGTGTGTCCCCCTTTGGTGGCTGGCGCCACCACCTTTCCCCCTCTTCGAGAGGGCACTATAAAGCTCCGTTATGCTGTGAGCGACTTATGAATGGAATGCTTCGCGGTGTTTTATTCGGCCCCCTGAACAGGGGTGGCAAGGGAACACGATTCGTAAGGAAGCGAAGCGACCTGAGAATCGTGTGACACGCTTTCCCGTGGAGAAGTCCGGCGCAGCCCGGATAGGGGGTGGCGAGCGCAGCGAGCCAGTCAGCAGAATGGTTATTTTGCCATATGACACAGAAAAGTAAATCCCGTAACGCTGACTTTATAAGCATTGCCGCAGAGCGGCAATCCGCAACCCTCAGCGGCAGAGCCGCTGTCGCCCCCTGAGCGTAAGCGAACACAACCCTTCTACACAACCTGCGGCGTAAGCCGCGCCCCCTTTTTTTATAATCTGCGGCGAAGCCGCCACCACAACCCTCGGGGCCAAGAGCCCCGTCAAACCTAAGAACCCTCCGGCCCATAGGGCCGGTCAATCCTAAGAACCTTTTCCCATCATGCGGAACCTTTTGAACCTTTTCCCTTCATCATGTATAATAAAGCCATCATAGCGAGGTCTTAGTATAAAGGAGCAGTGAATCATATGCAGGGCGGCGACGCAGACGAGTTTATTGATTATCTGAATGACGGGGAGGCTTCCGTGAGGCACCGGGGGTATGTGTACCGGTTCTCGGGGCTGAAATTTCATCCCGGAAGAAATACCTACAGTATCAGTGTGGAGAAGTACCGGTTTTCCAAAGAGCCCTTTGAGGAGTTCATGGAGCTGGTCTACTATTATGAATCCGATGATGGTGATGATGTGCTGAACCATGTGACGGAAGATATTCTCTGGGACGGGAAGACCTTCTACGAGCTGGAAAAGGCACTGACCTGGATTGACTGGTAGTAAAATTTCTCTTGACTTCATGATTTCCCGATGGTATATTTAATGCAACTTCATAAAGGCAGTGAAGAGAAGAGTACATGAAATGGTCCGGCCAAGAGAGCTCCGTTGGGTGAAAGGGAGTGCGGACGGTTTGATGGAAGATGGCCTCTGAGCCTGGTGCGCTGAATGATGAAGCGGCCCGGGAGCTCCCGTTACAGAGACAGGGTATCAAGGCTTTGGCCGGCGTACCTTATGAGACTGATGAAGTGATTCATTGGTGAAATTGGGTGGTAACACGGTCCTCCGTCCCTTTCGGGACGGGGGATTTTTGTTTTGTATATTTTTAACATATTATATGCAGGAGGTTTTATTATGAACTGGAAGAAAACATTAGCCCTTTCTCTGGCAGCCCTGGCAGTGGCCGGCGCCATTTCCGGCTGCGGCGGTGACAAGAAGGATGCCAAGGCTCCGGCGGAAAAGAAGGAAATCACCGTAGGCATTACACCGGGTTATTCTGAAAAGGTTATGGAATTTGTGGCCCAGGAAGCAGAAAAGCAGGGCCTCAAAGTGAATATCAAGTCCTTCTCCGACTACGTGACCCCGGACCAGGCCCTGGCTGCCGGTGATATCGATCTGAACTCCTTCCAGCATGGTCCCTTCCTGGAAGCCTTCAATGAAAAGAATGGCACCAAGCTGGTTTCCATCGGAAATACCTACCTGGCACCGCTCCGCATTTATTCCAATAAAATCACCGACATCAAAGACGTTCCCGACGGCGCCAAGGTGTCCATCCCCAATGACCCCTCCAACGGCGGCCGCGCCCTGCTTCTCCTGGACCATCAGGGCCTGCTGAAACTGAAGGAAGGAACAGACCCCACCAAAGCAGTGGTAGGCGATATTGCCGAAAATCCGAAGAACCTGCAGATTGTGGAACTGGAAGCAGCCCAGCTGCCCCGCTCCCTGGATGATGTGTCCATTTCCGTCATTAACGCAGGCTATGCGAAATCCGCCGGCCTGGACTCCAAGAAAGCCCTGGCCACCGAAGATAATACATCTCCCTATGTGAACATCATCGCTGCCAGAGAACAGGATAAGGATAACCCCACCTATCAGAAATTCGTGAAGATTTTCCAGAGCGATGCCGTGAAGAAATACATTAATGATAACTTCAGCGACGGACTGATTCCGGCATTCTAATGGGCCGGAGGGTCCAAGGGTTGACAGGCCTTCGGCCTGAGGTTTGACCGGCCCTTTGGGCCGGAGGGTTTTGGTATCGCCCATGGGGGCCACTGGGTGGCTCGGGTTCAGAGGGGTCAGAGGGTTCTGCCTGCCTTTGGCAGGCGGGTTCAAAGGGTGTGGTGGCGGCTCGCGCCGCAAATATAAAAAGGGCGCCGCTGGCGGCAGCGCTGCCGCCAGCGGCATTCAAACTCCCCTCTGAACCAGGCCGGAAGGCGAAGCCGATCCCGGCCCGAACCTTAGCCGCCCAGGGCGTTAGCCCGATGGCGGCTTGAACCCGGGCGCTGCCGGCGACTGAACCCTCTTGCTTCCGGGAATACAGCTACCCATAACATATGACTCAAAAACATATGACTCAAAAAACAGCACCGACCGGCGCTGTTTTTTCGTGTTACAATGAAGAAAAAGGAGGTCATCATGCTTATTCCCTACGCGGCTCCGGCGGAGCCATTTCATAAAGAAACGGAAATTAAAAAATCCATTTTTATTGCCCACCTGGTGCCGGTGAATTCGGAAGAAGAAGCCCAAAAGACGCTGGAAGGCTTCCGGAAGCAGTATAAAGATGCCACCCATAACTGCTATGCCTGGCGCATCGGTACGGAAAGAGTGATGGAAAAATCGGGGGATGACGGCGAACCGTCAGGTACCGCCGGCCATCCCATGCTTCATGTGCTGCAGATGCAGAAGCTCACCAACCTGCTGGCCGTGGTGACAAGGTACTTCGGCGGCATCAAGCTGGGAGCCGGGGGACTTACCCGTGCCTACAGCTCCACCCTGGCCGATGCAGTGAAGGAAGCGCCCATCGTCCTCTACACGCCCCATGTACGGTATCGCCTGACCATACCCTACGGCGCCGTAGGAGGCTTTGAAAATTATATAAAGGATAAGGACATTATCGTCAGGAAACGGGATTTCACCGACAAGGTGGTGCTGGAATTCCTCTGCCTTCCGGAAAACGGGGAAAAGCATATCCGCTTCTTCACCGACCTCACCGGCGGAAAGGCGGTAATAGAGGAAATAGGGGAAGAGTATGTGAAAATGAAAAGGGAGATAGTGAACTAGTGAGCTAGTGAACTAGTGAGCTAGTGTACTAGTGGGACGGTGGACTAGTGAGACAGTGTGACCGCTATCCGCTGTCGGCTATCGGCTATCGGCTGTCGGCTGTCGGCTGGGCGGTATTCCCGAACGCGGGAGACGTCAGACTGTCAGACATCAGACATCAGACATACTTTATTCCCGACAGCAAGAGGGTTCAGGCGCCTTCGGCGCCCGGGTTCTATCGTTCGTGTGCTGCGCACCGAACGATGGGTTCCGCCCGCAGAGCGGGCTGGTTTCTAGGGAAGCACTGCCTATGGCAGCGAAAACCTTCACAACCGGGCTGGCGCCCGATGGAAATGCACCCCTTTTGGTGCTGACGCACCACCTTTCCCCCGGAGGGGGAACTTTTCTTGCCGCTTAGCTCTTGGCCTCATGAGCACCACAAAGTATCATGCTGCTAAAATCTCCCCCTCCGGGGGAGACGTCGCCGCAGGCGACAGAAGGGGTGCATTTCCCATGTGGAGACCCTGCAGAGGGTCTCCAAGTCGGGCGAAGTTGGTCCCTGGCCTGCACATAAAAGGACTTTCCAATAAAGCGCCCGACCGATGCCGCAGGCGCGGTTTTACGGTTTTGCCGCCGACAGGCGGCATTATAAACTCATTGCCGCAAAGCGGCAATCCACAACCCTCGGGCCAAAGGCCCGTCAAACTTAAGAACCCTCCGGCCAACGGCCGGTCAATCTTAAGAACCTTCCCCTCTGAACCCTCACACCGAAAGTGTGTCCAATGGTAAGAAGCAAAAATGACACAGGCCGCCGATTGGCGGTCAGGATAGCGATGGGGTGTCAAATCGGTACTCTGCCCCGTACACCCTTTGCCTCTTCGAGGCGTTCCCCTCAAGGGGAAACGAGAAAATAGGTGGCACTGGATATTGTGTCACATATGACACAGACAGCCAATCCCGTAACGTTCTTGCGTCCCCTTTAGGGGAAGAGGGCCACGAAGTGGCGAAGGGATGTACGAGGGTAAGAATGATTATGACACTCGATATGGACATGACCGCCGAAGGCGGCATTATAAAACTCATCGCCCGATAGGGCGATCCACAACCCTCGGGCCAAAGGCCCGTCAAACTTAAGAACCCTCCGGCCAACGGCCGGTCAATCTTAAGAACCTTTTTCTGGGAACCCTCAGAACCCAGGACGCAAAATGTCCCTCTTTTACAATTTCCCCATTGACATGGCCGCCCAAGGCGTGTATACTACTTTCTAACTAAAAAGTACCTGCATGGAACGAGACAGAAATGACGGAATCCCTTTCAGAGATCCGGTGGATGGTGCAAACCGGAAGGCGCTGTCGTTTTACTCACTCGCGAGCTTCCCGGCCGAACGGAGTAGGCCTGGCGGATGTCCCCGTTATGGATAGGCCCGACGCAATGAAAACCGTTCATTGATGAGGCAGAGTGATAAGTACAAGGTGGTACCGCGCAAGGATGCGCCCTTCAGAATTGATTTCTGATGGGCGCTTTTTGATTTCCTGCAGGGATGGTACAAATGAAGGAGTGAAGCAGTATGGAAGAGAAAAAAGGTATTTTTGGAGGGGCCCTGGGGAGGATGATTCTTCCCGGCATTATCCTGCAGTCCGTGCTCATCGGCGGTGGGTATGCCACAGGCCGTGAAATCGTGGAGTACGGCGCCAAGTTCGGCGCCATGGGCTGGCTTTCCGGGCTGGCTACATTTGTAGGATTCGCCCTGGTGGCTATTCTGTCTTTTGAACTCATCCGCCTTTATAAAGTGTATGATTTTAAATCGTTCCTGAAGGAATTAATCGGGCCCCTGTACCATGTCTTTGATCTGGTGTACCTGCTTTTCATGGTCATCATCATTGCGGTCATGTCTTCTGCTACCGGCGCGGTGGTGGAGCAGATGACGGGGCTCAATTACTGGTACGGCGTCGGTGCCATTACGGTGATTGTAGGCGTGCTCAACTACTATGGGGAAAAGATTATTTCCTATTTTGAAACCATTGGTACCGTGCTTCTTTACATCGGTTATATTTCCTTCTCTGTGCTGGTCATCAGCCATGGGGGAGCCCATATTTCCGAGGTCATGGCATCCGGCGATCATTCCTTTGTGCCCGATGCCACTGTGGGGGCTGCCCTTTGGACAGGCATTCTCTACATGGCCTATAACCTGGTGGTTTTTCCGGCATCCTTCTTCACCATCAAGGCCCAGAAGAGCCGCAAGGACACCATTATCAGCGGCATCATTGCAGGCCTGCTCATGATTATCCCCTGGTTCATGACCTACTATGCAGTCATGGCCTTCTACCCCGACAAAGCAGTGCTGGCATCGCCGGTGCCCTGGGTGGCTATGATGCAGGCAGACAATGCGCCGGGCTGGCTGCTTTTCCTCTTCAGCATCGTCATGGGCTGGACTCTGATTGAAACGGCCACCGGTATTATCCATGCCATGCTGGAACGTGTGGACAGGGGTCTTGCGGATACGGGAAGAAATCCCCTCACCCGTCAGCATCGCGGCGCGCTCACTGTCATTATCCTGGTGATTTCAGTGGCCTTCGCCAAAATCGGTATTATCGACCTCATTGCCAAAGGCTACAATGCCCTGGCCTATGCCTTCATCCTTCTCTACCTGGTGCCCCTTCTCACCGTCGGTGTTTACAAGATTGTGAAGAAATCTTCCGGTAAAGAAGAGACAAAAGTAATTCCTGCAGAAATAGCCAAATAACGGCAGCAAAACGGCGCCTTTGAAAGGGCGCCGTTTTTTTAGTATCGGCGCTTCTGGGCGGGCACAAGGGTAAGAAGCAAAAATGACACAGGCCGCCGATTGGCGGTCAGGACTGCGATGGGGTGTCAAATCGGTGCTCTGCCCCGTACACCCTTTGCCTCTTCGAGGCGTTTCACCCACAGGGAAGCGTGTCACTGGATTCGCGGGTCGCTTCTCTCCCCTATGAATCCAGTTCCCTTGCCACCTCAAGGGGAAACGAGAAGTATGGAGAGGAAAAACAGAGAGTCATATATTTCATGTACCATTCCGCAGTTTCCCCCTTTTGGTGGTGAACGCAGTGAGCCAATCACCAGAATGTTTTTCATGCCATATGATACAGAAAGCCAATCCCGTAACGTTCTTGCGTCCCCTTTAGGGGAAGAGGGCCACGAAGTGGCGAAGGGGTGGACGAGGGTAAGAAGCAAAAATGACACAGGCCGCCGATTGGCGGTCAGGATAGCGATGGGGTGTCAAATCGGCGCTCTGCCCCGTACACCCTTTGCCTCTTCGAGGCGTTCCCCTCAAGGGGAAACGAGAAGTATGGAGAGGAAAAACAGCGAGTCATATACTTCACGTACCATTTCGGTGTTTTCCCCCCTTTGGTGCCTTACGGCACCACCTTTCCCCCGCAAGCGGTGGGACTATGGGTGCTTAGCAATGTGGACATGTCTCTGCAGGAAAGCATAGAAACCTATTCTGCCCCCGCTTGCGGGGGAAGTCCGGCGCAGCCGGATAGGGGGAGGCGAGCACAGCGAGCCAGTCAGCAGAATTGTTTTCATGCCCTATGACACTGAAAGTAAATCCCGTAACGTTCTTGCGTCCCCTTTAGGGGAAGAGGGCCACGAAGTGGCGAAGGGATATACGAGGGTAAGAATGATTATGATACTCGATGTGGACGTGACCGCCGAAGGCGGCATTATAAAATTCATTGCCCGAAGGGCAATCCACAACCCTCGGGGCCAAAGGCCCCGTCAAACTTAAGAACCCTCTGGCCCATAGGGCCGGTCAATCCTAAGAACCTTCCCCTTCTGAACCTTAAGAACCTTCGGGACGAAGTCCCGTCAACCCTCACACCGAAGGTGTGTCCCATGCTCCCTATTTTATGCATAACTTCTTTAGGTACTCATAGAAAATTTCGATATCAGCAATCTAACACAATTTATACCTTGCGGGAATAGGGGTTTTGATATAGAGTATATATTAATAAACCAGTAACCTGGCATAAAGGGTACACTTATAGAACGAATGTAAATTCAGGGATAAGGGGAGATGGGTATGGCTTTACCGGCATTGCTTTTTGCGCTGCCTCTGGTGACGGCACTGATTCTTCTGGTGAACCGGAATCCAGCGGTGAGGAATACGCTGGTCCGTGTGTCGGCGCTTCTGATGGGGGTCCTTTCTGTGGCTGTAGGGGTCATGTATTTCGGACATCCTTTCAAAATCGGTGTGGATTCTCCGCTGGTGCGGCTTCTGATGATGGCTGTGGACGGTCTGGCTGCACTGACGGTGCTTTATTTCTGTGTGAAATACAAGCGCTATCTCACCGCCCTGCTGGGGCTTGCCCAGTTTTTCCTGATCGTGGCCTTTGAGTTTCATGCAGGCAGCTATGCCCGGTCGGTGTGGGATTTCAATATCGACAATCTGTCCATTATCATGATTCTCATTGCCGGCATCATCGGCGGTCTGATTGCGGTGTATTCTCTGGGGTACATGGCGGTGTATCACAGGAAGCATGCGGATGTGAAGGACCGCCGCTCTTTCTTTTTCTTCGTGGTGTTCCTTTTCCTGTCAGCCATGTTTGGCCTGGTCATGTCCAACAATCTCCTGTACATGTACACTTTCTGGGAAATCACATCGCTCTGTTCTTTCCTTCTCATCGGCTATTCCGGTACCAATGAGGCTATCCACAATTCCTTCAAGGCCCTGTGGATGAATCTTCTGGGAGGATTGGCCTTTGCCATGGCCATTGCCTATCTGGGAGAGCATTTCTATACCCTTGAAATTTCCCAGCTTCTTTCCATGGGTATGCAGGGGATGCCTGTGGAGCCGGTGGTGGCGCTTCTGGTGTTCTGCGGCTTTACGAAGTCTGCCATGATGCCTTTCTCCGGCTGGCTTCTGGGGGCCATGGTGGCGCCTACGCCTACGTCGGCCCTGCTCCATTCTTCTACCATGGTGAAGGCTGGGGTGTTCCTCATTATCAAGCTGGCGCCTATTCTGGGAAATAATCATGCCGGCATTATGGCCATGCTGGTCGGGGGCATTACTTTCTTCTTTGCTTCCTGCGCCGCCATTTCCCAGTCCGACGGCAAGAAGGTGCTGGCTTATTCCACCATTTCCAATCTGGGCCTCATCGTGTGCTGCGCCGGCACCGGTTCCTATGAAGCAGCCTGGACGGCGATTATGATCGTCATTTTCCATGCCGTGGCCAAGAGTCTTCTTTTCCTCACCGTGGGAACGGCAGAGCAGCAGCTGGGCAGCCGGAATCTGGAAAGCTTCGACGGTATTTTCAATTCCATGCCCCGCCTTTCTCTCTGCATGGTGATCGGCATCTGCGGCATGTTCCTGGCCCCCTTCGGCATGCTGATTTCCAAATGGGCGGCCATGAAGGCCTTCGTAGACGCAGGGCAGCCCCTGCTGCTTCTGGCGCTGGTCTATGGTTCTGCCACCACCCTGTTTTATTGGACGAAATGGCTGGGCAAGATTACCACCTATATACCGACCAATGAAAACCGGGAGAAGGGCATTTTGGGAGTGGAGTGGACGGCGCTGAAGACTCTGGCGGCCCTGACCCTGGTGGTGTGCGTTCTCTTCCCGCTGATTTCCCAGTACATGGTCATTCCTTATCTGGCTTTAATGTATAGAAATATTAATGATGTCATTGCCCAGTCCAACCTGTGGATTATGTCGGTGATGGTCTTCCTTATCATTATCCTGCCGCTGCGCTTCGGCAAGAGCAGGAGGAAGAAACAGGTTATCACGAACCTGTCCGGCGAGAACCTGGGGAGCGACGTGGCTTACCGCGGCGCTGCCGGGCGGATCGTGCCGGTGCAGCTTCGGAACTGGTACCTGGAGTCCTGGTTTGGTGAAAGGCGGATGACTCTCTGGGGGTACACGGCCTGCCTGGCCTGCGTGCTCATGGAGCTGTCACTGGCAGCAGGAGGTGTGTTCCATGTCTGATTATATGATCAATGTCATCGGCGCCCTGCTGTATCTGCTGCTGGCGCCGCTTCTGGGGGGCCTCCTTTCCGGTCTGGACCGCAAGATTTCCGCCCGCATGCAGCGGCGGGTGGGGCCGCCTCTGCTGCAGCCTTTCTATGACTTCGGAAAGCTCTGGGACAAGCAGCCCATAGCCGTCAATAAGGCGGAGGGATTCTATGTATTTGGTTTCCTTCTCTTCGTCCTTCTGTCCGGCGCTTTCTTCTTTGCAAGGGGCGACATTCTGCTGGTGGTCTTCACCCTGACCATGGCCAGCGTGTGCCTCATCATTGCCGCCTATGCCACTGACTCTCCCTACAGCCAGGTGGGGGCGGAAAGGGAGCTGGTGCAGACCATGGCCTATGAGCCCATGCTTCTCATGGCAGCTCTGGGTTTCTATCTGTCCGGCGGCAGTTTCAATATTCGGGAAATCATGGCTTCCGATACCATGAATATTCTGCGCATGCCCGGCATTTTCCTGGGCCTCTGCTACATTCTTCTCATTAAATTCAGAAAATCGCCCTTCGATATTTCCATGTCCCATGAAGCTCATCAGGAACTCATCGGCGGTGTGAAGACGGAAATTTCCGGCCGCACTCTGGGTATGGTGGAAATCGCGGAGTGGTATGAAGATGTGTTCCTCCTGGGACTGGTGCTTCTCTTCTTCGTCACCTCTTCCCCCTGGACTTTGATACCGGGCCTTGTCGTATGCGGTCTGGTGTTCTTCACGGGCATTCTGGTGGATAATTCCTGCGCCCGCATGAAATGGGAGAAAATGCTGGCTTCCACCTGGCTTTTCTCTTTCCTGGCCGGATTTATTAATGTGGCCTTTCTCATGTATTTCAAATAAGGAGGAATCGTTATGGGATTTGAAAAGAAATCGCCCTGGCTCATCCATTACGACGGCTCTTCCTGCAATGGCTGCGATATCGAAGTGCTGGCCTGCCTTACGCCTTTGTACGACGTGGAGCGGTTCGGCATTGTGAATACCGGGGATCCCAAGCATGCGGACATTTTCCTCGTCACCGGCGGAGTGAATGCCCAGAATCTGCCGGTGGTGCGGCAGATTTATGACCAGATGCCGGAGCCTAAAGTTGTGATTGCCGTAGGCACCTGCGCCTGCACCGGCGGCGTTTTCCGGGAATGCTACAACATGCTTGGCGGTATGGACAAGGCCATTCCGGTGGACGTGTATGTGCCGGGCTGCGCCGCCCGGCCGGAGTCCATTATTGCCGGCGTGGTGAAGGGCCTTTCGGTGCTGGAAGAAAAGCACAGGAAACTGAAAGCCACCGGAAATCACGGCGTACCTATGGAAAAACCAAAAGCCTTTGGCGCCTATGGAGAGGAGGACAAACATGAAACAGCAGGTCATTGAAATCAGGAGTGAAGACCTTCTGGAAAGGACGGCCCGTTTCAAGAAGGAAGGCTGCCGTCTGGTGCAGATCCTCTGCACCCGGGTGGAAGAGGGCTATGAGCTTACCTATACCTTTGACAAGAACTATTTCCTCTATCATCTGCGCCTGATTGTGCCTCTTTCCGGCTCTGTCATGAGTGTCACCAGCCTTTACTGGTATGCCTTCGTCTGGGAAAATGAAATCCATGACCTCTTCGGTCTGGACATCCGGTTCATTGCGCCGGAGGTGGACTACGGCGGCCATTTCTACCATCTGGCCCAAAAGACCCCCTGGCACGACCTGTCCGGCGCCGTCCATGCCAAACGGGCGGTGAAGGTCAATCTTCGGAGCGGCCTTGGCATTGATGCTTCTGTACATAAAGATACAAAGGAGGATTGATTTCAAATGGCAGAAATAACCACAGTCCCCTTTGGCCCCCAGCATCCGGTACTGCCGGAACCGATTCATCTGGACCTGGAACTGAAGGATGAAAAAGTCGTCCGGGCCGTGCCCTCCATCGGCTATGTCCATCGCGGACTGGAAAAACTGGTGGAAAAGAGGGATTTCAAACAGTTCATCTATGTGGCGGAAAGGGTATGCGGCATCTGTTCCTTCGGCCATGGCTGGGGCTATGCCAAAGCGGTGGAAGGCCTCATGAACATCGAGATACCGGAGCGGGCCAGCTGCCTGCGCACCCTGTGGCATGAGCTCTCCCGGCTCCACAGCCACCTTCTCTGGTTCGGCCTGGCCGCCGACGCCATGGGATTTGAAAGCCTTTTCATGCATGCCTGGCGCATCAGGGAAATGGTGCTGGATATTTTTGAAGAAACCACAGGGGGCCGGGTCATTTTCTCGGTCTGCAAAATCGGCGGCGTAAGAAGAGATATCACCGACAGCCAGCGGAAAATGATTCTGGAAAAAATGAAGGAACTCAAAAAAGAAATCAGCCAGATGGCCATGGTATTCCTCTATGACAATACCATCCAGAGCCGTCTGGAAGGGGTAGGGGTCCTTTCCATGAACGATGCCATGGACATGGGCTGTGTAGGCCCCATGGCCCGGGCCAGCGGCCTTCCTGTAGACTACCGCATGGCTGAGGATGAAGGCTTCTACAAAAAGCTCCATTTCCATCCTGTCACTGAAACCGCCGGCGACTGCCTGGCCAGGGTGAAGGTGAGGCTGGGAGAACTGACCCAGTCCATCGACCTCATCTGCGGCTGTCTGGAACTTCTTCCGGAAGGAGCCATCGAAGCACCGGTCAGAGGCCTTCCCCCGGCAGGCGAATATTTCACCAGGGTGGAACAGCCCCGGGGCGAAGCCCTTTACTACGTGAAAGGCAACGGCACAAAGAACCTGGAACGGTTCCGCCTCCGCACTCCCACCAACGTCAATCTGGCAGCCCTGGTGAAAATGCTGAAAGGCTGCGAACTGGCCGATGTGCCCAACATTATCCTCACCATCGATCCCTGCATCAGCTGCTGTGAAAGATAAGGAGGCGTCCCATGAGTTTTCTCATTTATATGAAACAGGCCCTTTCCAACCTGTTCAAACCGCCGGTTACCACCTCCTATCCCTTAAAGCCCAAAACCTTTAAGCCCCATGACCGGGGCCGGGTGATCAACGACATCAGCCGCTGCATCCTCTGCGGCCAGTGCATGCGCACCTGCCCGGCCGGTGCCATTACCGTGGACCGCACCACAGGCATATGGAAAATCAACCCCTTCGCCTGCGTCCAGTGCGCCGGCTGCGTGGAGGTATGCCCCAAGAAATGTCTCCACATGGACCCGGAAGCGGCAGCGCCGGATGTGAAGAAATCAGAAATCATCCTCCAGGTGAAGAAAGAAGACGGCGTGTCCAGAGTGCAGCGCAAGGTGGCAGCCATCAATATGGCAGAGGCCGCCATGGACGACCGGAGCCATATTGTAAACAATATTATGAAATGTATCTTCTGCGGCCAGTGCATGCGGAACTGCCCCTCCGGCGCCATTACCGTGGACCGCCGCTCCCGTACCTGGCGCATTAACCTGGAAGCCTGCGTGAACTGCGGCACCTGCATCGACAACTGTCCAAGGAAATGCCTGTCCCTGGGCTGCTACCTGGGCAATCCAAGCGAAATCACCATGAAAGGCTCCCGCCCCCCTGTAAGGCGAAGACCTTCAACGTTCGCTCCTGCGGAGAAAGAAGGGCCCCTTACATCTCCTGTCCAGGCGGCAAAGCCGGAAGCTCCGGCAGAGAACCCGATGCCTGCAGTGAAAACGGAAGAAGCCACTGTGCCGGATACCCATATCCGGATAGAAGCGGAAAAATGTTTATTCTGCGGCAAATGCGAGCATAACTGTCCGGCTGATGCCATTTCCATAGACCGGAGGAACCGTACCTGGACCATCGACCGGGAGAAATGCATCACCTGCGGCGTCTGCGCTGACGGCTGCCCCGCCCGCTGCCTCACTTTGGCAGATGCCTGGGAAGCAGGGGAGAAGAAGGAAATGAAATCCACCTATCAGGGGAAAGTCCTCCGCCGCCCGCCGGCAGGAAGAAAACCGGCTCCAGCGCCGGCGCCTTCCCCCATAAAGGAAGAAAAAGCAGCAGAATCTCCCGCCCCGAAGCCGGCTCCTGTCAAAGAAGCGGCACCGGAAGCATCTGTGCCGGATACCCATATCCGGATAGAAGCGGAGAAATGTTTATTCTGCGGCAAATGCGAGCATAACTGCCCGGCTGATGCCATTTCTATAGACCGGAGAAACCGCACCTGGACCATTGACCGGGAGAAATGCATCACCTGCGGCGTCTGCGCCGATGGCTGCCCCGCCCACTGCCTCACTTTGGCAGATGCCTGGGAAGCAGGGGAGAAGAAAGAAATGAAATCCACCTATCAGGGGAAAGTCCTCCGCCGCCCGCCGGCAGGAAGAAAACAGGCTCCTGCGCCGGCGCCTTCCCCCATAAAGGAAGACAAAGCAGCAGAAGCTCCCACGCCGAAGCCTTCTCCTGTCAAAGAAACAGCACCAAAAGCAGTGCCGGATACCCATATCCGGATAGAAGCGGAGAAATGTTTATTCTGCGGCAAGTGCGAGCATAACTGCCCGGCAGGAGCTATTTCCATAGACCGGAGGAACCGCACCTGGACTATTGACCGGGAGAAATGCATCACCTGCGGCGTCTGCGCCGACGGCTGCCCTGCCCGCTGCCTCACTTTGGCAGATGCCTGGGACGCAGGGGAGAAGAAAGAGATGAAATCCACCTATCAGGGGAAAGTCCTCCGCCGCCCTTCCCGTCCGGCGCCGGCCAGGAAAGAAGCGCCAAAGGATGAGCCCCATGCATGAATATCCGGTGACTTTGGAAATCGTCCGCATGGCGGAAAAAACGGCCCGTGAAAAGGGGGGCATTGTAAAGGCCATCCATCTGGTGGTAGGAGAGGACTCCGGTTTCATCGGAGAATCCATCCAAATGTATTTTGATGTCATTTCCGAGGGCACCCTCTGTGAGGGCGCCCTTCTCACCATTCAGGATGTAAAGCCCAAAATGAAATGCGACCGCTGCGGCTGTCTCTTTGAAAGAAAGAAATTCTCCTTCACCTGTCCCCGCTGCGGAGGCGACGGCTCCCCCACGGACATAGGCAAGGAATTTTATATAGAATCTGTAGACCTGGAGGTTGATTGAATGCATATGGTAAAAGCCGGCGTCATGGAAGACATTTACGCCCACAACAATCACATTGCCGAACACGTAAGAGAATACCTCATGAAGAGGAATGTATATACCATCAACGTCATGGGGGCTCCGGGAACCGGCAAGACCACATCCCTGGAACAGCTCATGAAACATATGAAATCCAAAATATACGTCATTGAAGGAGACATTGAATCCGACATCGACACGGAACGGCTTAGAAAAGAAAATGTTACCGCCGCCCAGATCAACACCTTCGGTGCCTGCCACCTGGACGCCCCCCTGGTGCACAATGCGGTGCACACCATGGATTTCAGAGAAGGAGGCATCCTTTTCATAGAAAATGTAGGAAATCTCGTCTGCCCCGCGGAACTGAACATAGGAGAAAATATCAAAATGCTCATCGTCAGCGTGGCCGACGGCAGCGACAAGCCCTACAAATACCCCCTGGCCTTTGAAAAGGCGGATATCATCCTTCTCAACAAGACAGACCTTATGCCATATCTGGACTTCGACGAAGACTTCTTCATGAAGGGCCTCCGCCACCTGAACAAACAGGCGCCGGTATTCAAGGTCAGCGGAAAAACAGGAGAAGGATACAAAGAAGCGGCAGAGTGGATTGAAGAAGCCGCCGGGAAGGGAAGATAGACCTGCGGCTGCTATCTGCTTACCGCGGCGGAGCCGCGCCCCTTTTTTAACATGACGGTGGGGTGACACGGCTCTTTCGTCATCTCGAGCGGAGGTACGTGCCGCTATGGGAGACAGACAAGAACCGCTCCCATGATGCTCTGAGTCGAGAGATCTCCCACCGTAATGCCGCCCGTACCATCAGAGGAGGAGATTTCTCCACTCCGCTTCGCTTCGGTCGAAATGACGGGAGGGCGCGGGCTGGCTTTTTTGTAATCTGCGCCCGAAGGGCGCTACCACCACCCTCTGAACCTTTTGAACCTTTTGAACCTTCTGAACCCTGTGAACCCTCACACCGTAGGTGTGTCCAATGGCACGGCCGGATAGGGGGTGGCGAGCGCAGCGAGCCAGTCAGCAGAATGCTTTTCATGCTATATGACACCGGAAGCCAATGCCGTAACGCTCTTGCGTCCCCTTTAGGGGAAGAGGGCCACGAAGTGGCGAAGGGGTGGACGAGGGTATGAATGATTATGACACTCGATATGGACGTGACCGCCGAAAGGCGGCATTATAATACTCATTGCCCCCTAAAGGGGAAACGACCCACTACATTTTGCGCGTCGCTCCGCTCAGGGGGCCGCCGATTGGCGGTCAGGAAAATGATAGAGTGTCATATCTCTGCTCAGCCTTGTACACCCTTTCCCGCTTCGCGGGACTTCCCCTCAAGGGGAAACGAGAGATATGGAGAGAAAAACAGGGCGTCATATACTTCATGTACCATTCCGGTGTGTCCCCCCTTTGGTGGCTGGCGCCACCACCTTTCCCCCGCAAGCGGGGGCACTATGGATGCTTAGCCATGGAGCCATGTCTCTGCAGGAAAGCATAGAGCGATTTATTCTGTCCCCCGGATGGGGGAAAGTCCGGCGTAGCCGGATAAGGGGGAGCCGCGCAGCGGCTAATCACCAGGATGCCAATCAAGCCCTATGACACAGAAAAGCAAATCCCGTAACGCTCCTTGCGTCCCCCTTAGGGGAAGAGGGCCACGAAGTGGCGAAGGGATGTACGAGGGTATTAATGATTATGATACTCGATGTGAACGTGACCGCCGCAGGCGGCTTATAAAACTCATCGCCCGCAGGGCGCCACCACAACCCTCGGGCCAAA
This sequence comes from Dialister succinatiphilus, assembly GCF_928721695.1. Lineage (NCBI taxonomy): Bacteria > Bacillati > Bacillota > Negativicutes > Veillonellales > Veillonellaceae > Dialister > Dialister succinatiphilus. The sequence goes on from NZ_OV788641.1 coordinate 1,133,888, forward strand.
GGCCTGTCAAACTTAAGAACCCTCCGGCCCATAGGGTCGGTCAATCCTAAGAACCTTCCTCCTGAACCCTCTGAACCCTCTGAACCTTCTGAACCCTCTGAACCCTCGCGCTAAAGGCGCGTCCAATATGCACCCGGGCCGCCAAAGCGGCCCTTAAAAAAAGGAGGCCACACCATGTCTCATATCCATACCATCCGTTTGCTGCTGGAAGGCAGAGTACAGGGGGTGGGATTCCGTCCTTTTGTCTGCCGGACGGCTCTTTCGCTGGGCCTTACGGGCTGGGTGAAGAATCTGGGCGGTGTGGTGGAAATCAGGGCTTCCGGGGACAGGGAGGCCCTTTTGGCGCTGGAGAAGGAACTTGAGGAAGCGCCTTATCCTGTGGCTGTGGAGAAAGTGACGAAAGAGGAGGTCCCTCTGGAAAACTTTTCTACTTTCTCTGCCATAGAAAGCAGCGGGGAGCCTTTGGCTCCCCTTTTTCCGGCGGATATTGCCATCTGCCCTTCCTGCCGGAAGGAGCTTCATGACAGGAAGGACCGCCATTTCCAGTATCCCTTCCTTTCCTGCACCGCCTGCGGGCCCCGGTATACCATCATCCGGAGTCTTCCCTATGACCGCCCCCGTACGACGATGGATTCATTTCCCCTGTGCCCGGAGTGCCAAAGGGAGTATGAGGATCTGAAGGACCGCCGCTGCCATGGGGAGACCATCTGCTGCGCTGCCTGTGGGCCGGCGCTTTCCATGGTGACCCAGGGCGGAGAAGAGGCTCAGGGGGAAAAGGCCATGGAAAGGGCCATCGCTCTGGTGAAGGCGGGAAAGGTGGTGATGGTGAAATCCATCGGCGGCTTTCAGCTGGTGTGCCGGGGAGACAGGGAGGAGACGGTGCTTCGCCTGCGCCGCCTGAAACACCGGGAAGGGAAGCCCTTTGCCCTCATGGTCCATTCGTTAAAGGAAGCAGAAAAGCTCTGTTTCCTCACAGACCGGGACAGGAAGCTCCTCACTTCTCCGGCCTGTCCCATTGTGCTCTGCAGGCCGAAGAAGGAAATCAAAGCGGTGGCGGAAGGGGTGCCGCGGCTGGGGATATTCCTGCAGCCTTCTGCGTTTTATGATCTTTTGACCGACGGCGTCAAGGCGCCGCTGGTGGTGACCAGTGCCAATATGAGCGGAGAGCCTATCCTTTATAAAGATGAAGAGGCGCTGGCCTGGTTTCATGACCATCCGGTGGACGGCCTCTTCACCAATAACCGGGACATCCTCCGTCCTGCCGATGACAGCGTGGTGAAGGCGGAAGAAAGCCATAGGGACATGATCCGCCGCACTCGGGGATTTCTGCCGGAGCCTGCGGTGCAGGGGGCGAAAGAGGGGGCCCTTTTGGCTATGGGAGCGGACATGGAGCCTTCCTTCTGTCTTACCGCCCGGGGGCGTTTGTATCCCGGGGAAATGCCCTGCGATTTGGAAAATGAATCTTCTGAGGAAGCGTTCCTTCATATGATAGAGGACTGGGAAAATATGCTGGGCATCCGGCCCGAGCAGATTGTGACGGACCTTCATCCCCGCTATATTTCTTCAGCCCTGGGAGAGCGTCTTTCTGCGGACCGGGGGATTCCCCTCTGGAAGGTGCAGCATCATCACGCCCACGGCCTTTCCGTTATGGCGGAGCATGGACTCTCGGGAAAGGCGGCGGCCTTCGTTTTCGACGGCACCGGCTATGGCACTGACGGCACCATCTGGGGCGGAGAGATTCTTCTTCTGGAAGGAAATCAGATGGTGCGGGCCGGCCACCTGGATGCCATGCCTCTTCTGGGCGGCGATATTTCCATGAAACAGGCCTGGAAGACAGGACTGGCCAGTCTTGTTTATGCAGGCCTTCAGGCAGAGGATCACCGCTATGGGCTGGTGAAGGCAGCCCTGGCGGCCGGGGTGAATACCATCAGGGATTCCGCTATGGGACGGCTCTTTGACAGCGCTGCCGCCCTTCTTCACCTGAAAGAAGAAAACCGTTTCAAAGGGGAATGCGCCATGGCCCTGGAGCAGGCGGCAGAGCAGGCCAAAAGGAAGGGAAAGGCGGCCCTTCCCCTCCATCTGTCCCTGAAGGAAGAAAAGGGACAGCTCATTTGGCACAGGGAAGATCTCATCGCATCCCTTGTGGAAGCAGATGATACAATAGAGGAAGCAGCCCTGGGATTTCACCGGGCCATTGTAGACATGGTGGTGGAAAGCGCCCGCCTTCTGGGCGTGGAGCAGGTCATCCTCACCGGCGGCTGCTTCCATAACGGCATTTTATGGACAGAAACGAAAGAGGCTCTGACAAAAGAGCATTTCAAAGTATATGGTAATGAAAAAGTTCCCTGCGGCGACGGGGGTATTTCCCTGGGCCAGGCCTTCTACGGCCTCATGCAGGGATAAGGAGGACCTATGTGTGTAGCCTATCCGGGCAGAGTGGTAAGCATCATCGGCACCCATGGCATGGTGGATTTTTCCGGTACCGAAGTGCCGGTGAACCTTTCCATGGTACCTGCGAAAATCGGTGATTATGTGCTGGTTCATGCAGGCATGGCCATCCAGATTGTGGAAAAAAAGGAAGCCCATGACTGGATTGACCTGTTTAAAGAAATCGAGGAGCTGGCAAAGGAATGAGAGAAAAAGAACTGGCCCGCTTCCTTTCCACCTATGACGGGCCGCCCCTTCGTCTCATGGAGGTCTGCGGCACCCACACCTCTTCCCTGTACAGGAGCGGTATCCGGCAGATCCTGTCGCCGAAAATCACCCTTCTCTCCGGCCCCGGCTGCCCTGTGTGCGTGACGCCTACGGCCTACATCGACAAGCTGGTGTCCTATGCCATGACCGAAGGATACAAGGTCCTGGCCTTTGGGGACCTTCTGGCGGTGCCGGGAAGCCGCCTGTCCCTTTCCGGCGCCCGGGATCGGGGCGGCAGGGTGGATTTCTTCTATAATCCCGAAGAAGGGCTGGCCATGGCGGCAAAAGACCGGCAGACCACCTACGTTCTGGCGGCAGTGGGCTTTGAAACTACGGCGCCGGTATGGGCGGATCTGGTGAAACGGGCCTATGACGAAAACATAGGGAATATCCGCTTCCTCACCGCTTTAAAAACCATGCCTCAGGCCATGAACATTCTGGCCAGGGACCTTCACATTGACGGTTTTCTCTGTCCCGGCCACGTGGCGGTGATTACAGGAAGCCGTCCCTTCTTTCATCTGGCGGAAACATCGGGGAAACCCATGGTTATCGGCGGATTTACACCGCCTCTTCTTCTTCGTGCCCTTTCTCGGCTGGTGCTGGAAGCATCCAGAAAAAAAGGGGGCCTTTGGAACGAATACCCCTCGGTGGTACGGGAAGAAGGCAATCCAAAGGCCCTTTCCCTGATGCATGAAATCTTTGAAGCAGGAGACGCCGTCTGGCGGGGCCTCGGCACCATCAGAGGCTCGGGCCTTTATATTTCCGGAAAATATGAATTCCTGGACGCCGGCAGCCGGGGCCTTACAGAAGACGTCATGCCCAAAGGCTGCTGCTGCGCCTCCGTGCTCACCGGCCGCATGGTGCCTCAAAACTGCCCCTGCTTCGGAAAAGCCTGTACCCCGGACCATCCGGTAGGGGCCTGCATGGTATCCGGCGAAGGGGCCTGCTCCATTACCTATCGGGGAGGTTAATATGAAAATCGAATTACGCCATGGTTCCGGCGGCGAAGAAACCGGCCGCCTCATCCATGAACTCTTTGAAAAATATTTTACAAATCCCATATTGGACCGGATGGAAGACGGTGCCGTCCTGCCGGTGATGAAGGGCCATCCCGTCCTTACCTCCGACAGCTTCGTGGTGGAACCCCTCTTCTTTTCCGGCGGTGATATAGGGAAACTGTCTATCTGCGGCACGGTGAATGACCTGTCCTCCATGGGAGCCAGACCCCTCTATCTCACGGCCTCCTTCATTCTGGAAACAGGACTGGAAACGGAGATACTGGAAAAGGTAGTTTCCTCCATGGCGGAAACGGCCAGGGAAGCAGGCGTTTCCATCGTAGCAGGAGACACCAAGGTTATTGAAGGCAAAGGGGGTCTCTATATCAATACTGCCGGCATCGGTGAAAGGGCAAAGGGCCTTGCCATTTCTGCCTCCGCCATGGAAGAAGGAGATGCCGTCATCCTCACCGGCACCATGGGCGACCACCACGGCACCATCCTCACCGCCCGGCTACACATGAAGAGCAGCCTCAGAAGCGACTGCGCCCCTTTAAACGGACTGGTGGAAAGTCTTCTTAAGGAAGGCCTCACCATTCATACCATCCGGGATATTACCAGAGGCGGCCTGGCCACGGTGGCAAGCGAACTGACCGCAGCCTCCGGCAAAGCCATGGAACTGATGGAAGATGAGATTCCAGTGTCTGAAGAAATCCGAGAGCTCTCCGGCATTCTGGGCCTGGATCCCCTGACCATGGGAAACGAAGGGAAAATGATGATCATCCTTCCCGAAAAAGAAGCAGACCGGGCCCTTGCCATTTTACGAAACCATCCCTATGGCAGACAGGCATCCCTGGCAGGCCGTATTACCAAAGGCGAAGGCGTCCACCTCATCACCGCCTACGGAGGAAAAAGAAAACTCCTGCCCCTCAGAGGAGAAGGACTGCCAAGAATATGTTGATGATAGTGTACTAGTGTACTAGTGGGCTGGTGGGGTAGTGGGACAGCTGTCCGCTATCCGCTATCCGCGGTGGTGGGCGCCCTTTAAAAATCATTGGGCGCCATTATGATAAAACCATGCAGCCTCACTTCGCACGTGGAAATGCATTTCCCCCCTTGTCGGCTGGTGGTACCACCTTTACCCAGGAGGGAGGCACAACAAAACTCTGCGAGGATGTAATCTCATATGTGGCTCTAAGCAAAGCAGGGGTTGTTCTGCCACCGCTTGCGGGGGAAGTCCCGCGCAGCGGGCAAGGGGGAGGCGAGCGGAGCGAGCCCTTCCCGCCGACTGGTACTTACAGGCAGATGAGACACTGTCGTCATGCACCAGGATTCTTCCCTGTGTTCAGAATGACCATGTGAGACGGGAGGGTAATCCCGTAACGTCTTGTTTCCCCTTGAGGGGAATTCCCGCGAAGCGGGAAAGGGTGTACGAGGCTGCGAGGGATATTGATATTCTAAGTTGGTATGGAACCGCCGTCAGGCGGCATTTTTATTTATCACCGCCGAAGGCGGCAATCCACAACCCTCAGCCGCCAAAGGCGGCTGTCAAACCTAAGAACCTTCGCCCGCGCAGCAGGTGTCAATCTTAAGAACCTTTTTCCGTGGCCCTTCTACACAACCTGCCGCCGACAGGCGGTCCCAACCTGCGGCGTCAGCCGCGCCCCCGTTCGCCCAATGGGCGAACCTTCTGAACCCTCTGAACCCGGGCCGCAGGCGGCAGATGCCGCCTGCGGCCCTTGACAATCCCGCCCTCTCTTTATACACTTGTCAATAAGACGATTTCAGAGAAGAGGAAACGCTGTTTCCCTATTTCAAGTACAAGGAGGAACTATGTATAAAATTCAGAAAAAGATTGATAAATGTTTAGACCTTGTAGCCCGGGATGAAAAGGTGGTAGCTCCCTGCCAGCACCTTTCCTATTATCCCTTTGCCGTAGAAAGCGGGAAGGGAGAAATCCTGAAAGACGCTGACGGCAATGAATATATTGATTTCCTCACCAGCGCCTCTTCCCTGAATCTGGGAAGCTCCAATCCCATTCTTACCAAAGCCATTGAAGCGCAGCTGAAGAAATGCACCCAGTACACCGCTGCCTACTCCTACAATGAACCCATGATTTCCTATGCGGAAAAGCTGACCTCCGTATATCCCGGCGGCGTGAAGGCCAAGATTGCCTTTGGCAACTGCGGCTCCGACGGCAACGATGCAGCTGTGAAATTTGCCAGAGCCTACACAGGACGGACGAAAATTATTACCTTTATCAACGGCTACCATGGAAATACCTACGGATCCTCTTCCATGACCACCTGCACCACCCGTATGCATGCCAAAATGGGACCTTTCCTTCCGGAAATTTACCATTTCCCCTTTTACGGTGACAATGTGCCCGATGACATTGTGGAAAAGGAAGCAGTGAAGGATATCGAAACCGCCTTCAAAACCTACATGCCTGCCGATGAAGTGGCAGCAGTGGTGATTGAAGCCATCCAGGGCGATGCAGGCATCCTTCCGGCCCATCCCATTTTCATGAAAAAACTCTATGACCTCTGCAAAAAGCACGGTATCCTCTTCATTGATGAAGAAGTGCAGCAGGGCTTCTGGCGGGCAGGCCACTTCTTTGCCATTGAAAACTACCCCGGCATCATTCCTGACGGCATCATCATGGGCAAATCCATCGGCGCCGGCCTGACCCTGGGGGCCTTCATGGGAAGAGCGGAAATCATGGACTGCCTTCCTGCGCCGGCCCATCTCTTCACCCTGGGCGGCAACGCCATTGCCTGCGCCGCAGGCAATGCAGCCTTCGACTACTATCAGTCCGAAGAATTCCAGACTATTTATAAAAGGAACTGCGCCGATATCCAGAAGGAACTGGCAGCGCTGAAAGAAAAACATCCGGACAAAGTGGCCTTCTATCGCGGCCGCGGCATGTCCTGGGCCATCGGCATTGTGAAGAAAGATGAAAAAGGAAATACCATCCCCGACGGAGACGGCACCTTCAAAGTCTGCTTCCGCTCCTATGAAAAGGGACTCATCATCATTACCCTGGGCGAAAACCTGCTCCGCGTGCAGCCGCCCCTCAACATTTCCAAAGAAAACCTTCACAAAGCCTTCACCATTCTGGACGAATCCCTCACCGAGCTGGAAAAAGGAGACATTCCTGACGGTGTCTTCGAGTACCGCCACGGCTGGTAAATCTGTTTCATACATAAAAAAACGACTGCTTCGGCAGTCGTTTTTTGTTATAGAGAAATCGTCTTTCTGAAAGCCCATGGGCCCTTACAGGCCTAGAAGGGGCCTGGTCACATGCCTACCGTTTCATCCAGCGGTTCCTGGCAGAAAAGCTTCATGGCTCCTTCCGCCATTTTGCCGCCCTCATGGGCGGCGCCTTCCACCACATGCAGCTGCCAGCAGAAGGGGACGCCCAATTCCGCAGCTTTTGCCTCGCAGAAATGGAAGTAATTGTTGCACCGCTCCATGCGGTTCATACCCTGGGCATCGGCCTCCGGCGTATCCCGGAAAGGCTTCTCCCGGGAAATATCATTTCCGCCCATCAGCATAATGACGGGACGGGCAAAGGCCCGGGCCAGGTCCCTGTCCGAAAGAGGCACGTTCTTGATACCGTAGGGATAGCATACACTTTCATCAGGCATGGTGAACCAGCCCGCATTGGCGCACACAATGGCGTCAGCAGCCGGATGGCTGGCAAAGAGGGAATAACGGTGCATGAGCTGGCCGCCGGCGGAATGACCGAAAAGGATGACCTTGCCTTTGGCATGGGTCCGCCGTCTTACCGCTCCTGTCACATGGTCGATGGCATCAAAGGTCCACTGCTGCCGGGGCTGAATCGTCCCTTTTTCACCTTCTGCATCGGAAATATTTCCTTCCTGATACCACCGGGCGCCGGGATATTTCTTCGTGGAAAACTCCGGGCAGGCGATGAGCATATTGTATCGTACCGCCAGCTCCTCCAGATGCTTCTCAAACCGCTCCGCCTTCCTGGTGTACCCCGGAAAAGCGATAAACACGGGCTGGTCTTCAGTCCAGGTGGCAGGCTTGTAATAGTATACCGGAATAGGCTCTCCGCATGTGCCGCTTCTGTCCTCCAGAAAATAAGAACTTTCGCCCACCGGCAGGGAAGAATCCTTCCTGCGGGGAAACAGATAGGCAGTGACAGCGCCCAAAGCCAGGGCGGCCAGTGCTTTTGTAACTTTACCCAATGGTAAGATCTCCTTAATTGAAATAACAATCCACAGAGGATAAATGCCCTCCAATTGCACTATTATATCATGGAAGGGCAAAAAGGAAATGGCCTCTTTGCTAAAGGGTTCAAAGGGTGGTGGTGGGGCGCCTGTGGCGCGGTCGGGATCGGGACCGGGCCCTGGGCGGTGCTTTCCAGTATTCCCGAAGGTTGACACGCCTTATGGACAAGCCCCTATGGGGCTTGAGGGTTGACGGCCCGCTGGGCCGAAGGTTCTTAAGGGGCTTAAGTTTGACGCGCCTGTGGCGCGAGGGTTGTTGTAGGGCGCCTCTAAATTATAGAAGGCGCCAGTTTGTATAAAACCTTAACAACCGCCCTGCGGGCGAGGAAATGCATTCCCCCTTTGGTGGCTGGCGCCACCACCTTTCCCCCTGTTCAGGGGGCACTATAAAGCTCCGTTATGCTGTGAGCTGTTTATGAAAGGACTGCTTTTCAGAGCTTTATTCTGCCCCCTGAATAGGGGTGGCAAGGGAACACGATTCGTAAGGAAGCGAAGCGACCTGAGAATCGTGTGACACGCTTTCCCGTGGAGAAGTCCGGCACAGCCGGATAGGGGGTGGCGAACGCAGTGAGCCAATCACCAGAATGCTTAACATGCCATATGACACAGACAGCCAATCCCGTAACGTTCTTGCGTCCCCTTTAGGGGAAGAGGGCCACGAAGTGGCGAAGGGGTGGACGGTGGTAATCCTGATTATGATACTCTATGCTGACGTGACCGCCGCAGGCGGCTTATAAAACTCATCGCCCGTAAGGGCGATACCGCAACCCTCGGCCCAAAGGGCCGTTGCCCCCTGAGCGAAGCGAACATAACCCTTCTACACAACCCGCGGCGGAGCCGCGCCCCTTTTTTATAATCTGCGGCGGAGCCGCCACCACAACCCTCGGGGCCAAAGGCCCCGTCAAACTTAAGAACCCTCCGGCCCATAGGGCCGGTCAATCCTAAGAACCTTCCCCCTTTGAACCCTCTGAACCCTCTGAACCCTTTGAACCCTCCGCCCGAGCGGCCCCATAGATGATATAATAAAAATAAAGGAAATCAATCCCATTTCAAAAAGGAGGGACATCATGCTGATTCGCGAACGAAGTGAAGAACTGGAGAAGAAAATCCTCTGCCACCGGGCGGCTCTTTCCGCCAATGCACGGCGGGACAGGGAGGAGAAGAAGGACCCGCTGCGCACCGATTTCCAAAGGGACCGGGACCGGATCCTTCACAGTAATTCTTTCCGCCGGCTGAAACATAAAACCCAGGTTTACATCGCTCCCCGGGGAGACCATTACCGCACCCGCATGACCCATACCCTGGAGGTGGCCCAGATCGGCCGCACCATGGCCAGGGCCCTTCGGCTGAACGAGGATCTGGTGGAAGCCATTGCCCTGGGCCATGACCTGGGCCATACGCCCTTCGGCCATGTGGGGGAACAGGCGCTGCAGGAAGTATGCGGCCATTTCGAGCACAATGAGCAGAGCGTCCGCATTGTGGAGAAACTGGAAAAGGAAGGGCAGGGGCTGAACCTGACCGGGGAAGTGCGGGACGGCATGCTGAACCACTGTGGGAAGCTCACCGCCCATACCCTGGAGGGGGCTCTCATTAAATACGCCGACCGCATCGCCTACCTCTGCCATGATTATGAAGATGCAGAAACCATGGGCCTCATCGGTCCGGAGGATCTGCCGGACATGGTGAAGCATAAAATCGGTACCACCCATTCCTCCATGATTACCGCCCTCGTCACCAGCGTGGTGAAAAATTCCATGCAGAACGAAGAAGACGGCATCCACATGTCAAAGGAAGGGGACGAAGTGCTGAAAACCTTCCGGCAGTTCATGTTTGACGAGGTATACATGTCAAAGGCCCTGATTCCTGACCGGAAACGGGGGAGCAACGTGGTGAAAATGCTTTATAACTACTATACGGAAAAGCGGGCCGATGGAAGTTTCCATGAAACCAGGCTTCCTGAAAAGCAGATCCGTCTGGCGGGAGGACATATTCCCCTGGCTGCGGTGGACTACATTTCCGGCCTCACCGACAACTTCGCCATTAACCTCTTTGAAGACATTTTCGTGCCACGGTACTGGACATTCAAGAAAGAGTGAAGCGGCGGCTGCCGGCTGCCTGCTGTCGTTAAGCATGGCTGATGACTCTGGCTGGCTCACCGGTCCACTAAATAAATATCAGTGGGCGGAGCAGGCAGGCGATAGAAGGTAGAAGATAGATGGCAGACGGTCAGACTTCAGAAGGTTGTAATCCCGAAAGCAAGAGGGTTCATGTGCCTTTCGGCACCTGGGTTCTATCGTTCGTGCGCTTCGCGCCGAACGATAGGTTCGGGCCGGAATCGGCTTCGCCTCCTGTCTGGTTCAGAGGGGAGTTTTATATGCCGCCACAGGCGGCAATAAAATGGCGCCGACAGGCGCCCACCTCCCCAGCGGGCACGGTCAGCCAACCAATAGGTAAGCCCTTTAATGGGCAGGCTAAGGGCCTACTTTGGCTGACTTGGAGGTCCTATGCAGGACCTCCACAATACTACATAACTACCCTGGGCGGAGCCCTCAACCTGTCCGGGAGGCGTAGCCGGTCCCGGACAGAACCCTGGCGGCCCAGGGCCGTCAGGCCCGATGGCTGCCTCAACCCTCGCGCCCCAAAGGGCGCGTCAACCTTCGGGAATACAGTTTAGCATCGTATCTGCATGGAGCAGCCTGCGGCGTGTCAATATAACAATAAAGGAGGGGATTTCTTTGGAAGATGTAAAAGATTTAATCGGCCGTCTCATGAACCACGTAGACGGCAGCAGCTTTTCCGATGAAGAGCTGAAAAGACAGATCAATGCCATTTACAGCATTTATGCCAGCATTATGGGCTCCGAGCAGATCATCGTGCAGGCCAGCCGGTATAATGCGCTGAAATATATACATGATGAAAACCCCCGTATCCGCCTCATCGGCATGGAACGGCTCATTCTGGAAAGCCGGGACTATACCAGGGTGCCTACGGAGGAAGAAATACCATCCATTCTGGACAAGCTGGAAGATAAGCTGGCGGAAATGCTGGCCCGGCAGGCCGTGGAACGGCAGCTGGAAGAAAAGATAGCCGATCGCCTGGAAGAAAGGCATCAGGAATATGTGGATGAAATCCGCCAGGAAATCATTAATGAAGAAACGGGAGACACCGAAACACCCCAGAGCCGCCGTAAAATGGAAAAGCTGGAAGCCCTGGACAAAGTGAAGCTCACCTCTACCATTATGAATGTGGTGCGGCCCCGGAGCCTTTCGGAAATCGTAGGCCAGGACCGGGCGGTGAAAGCCCTTTTCTCCCGCATTGCCTCCCCCTATCCTCAGCACCTCATCCTCTACGGACCGCCGGGAGTGGGAAAGACCACCGCTGCCCGGCTGGTGCTGGACGAAGCAAAGAAACTTTCCTACACTGCCTTCGGGGAAAATGCACCCTTTGTAGAATGCGACGGCACCACCCTCCGCTGGGACGAAAGGGATATTACCAATCCCCTCATCGGCTCCGTCCACGACCCCATTTACCAGGGCGCCAGCCGCCAGCTGGCAGACGACGGCATACCGGAACCGAAACCGGGCCTGGTCACCGAAGCCCATGGCGGCGTCCTCTTCATTGATGAAATTGGTGAACTGGACCCCATGATGCTGAACAAGCTGCTGAAGGTACTGGAAGATAAGAGAGTTTATTTCGAATCGGCCTACTACGACGAAGACAATCCGGCCGTGCCGGACTACATCAGGAAACTGTTCAAAGACGGCGCGCCCGCCGATTTCATCCTTATCGGTGCCACCACCAGGCAGCCTGAAGAAATCAATCCCGCCATCCGCTCCCGCTGCGCCGAAGTGTTCTTTGACCCCCTCCAGCCCAAGGACGTGGTGGAAATCGTGAACCACGCAGCAGACAAACTGCAGGTCCATCTGGAAAAAGGAGTGGCAGACCTCATCAGCAGCTACACCATGGAAGGCAGAAAAGCAGTGAGCCTCCTGGCCGATGCCTACGGCCTTTCCGTCTATGAAAGCGGCGAAGCCAAAGATGTGACCATTACCCTGGACCTCATGAAACGCACCGCCCAGGCCAGCCGCCTCTCTCCCTGGCTGGGAAGGGTGAAGAAAGGAAATCCCAGAGTCGGCCACATTTACGGGCTGGGCGTAGCAGGCTACTGGGGAAGCACCATTGAAATCGAAACCGCCGCCTTCCCTGCCAGAACTCAGGGCAAAGGCACCATCCGCTTCAATGACACCGCCGGATCCATGGCCAAAGACTCCGTATCCACCGCTGCCGCCGTGGTGCGCCTTGTCACCGGCAAAGACCTTTCCGACTACGACCTTCATGTAAACATCGTAGGCGGAGGAAACATAGACGGCCCCTCTGCCGGCGCCGCCATTACCTGTGCCATTGTCTCCGCCGTGGAAAACAGGCCCCTCCGCCAGGACCTGGCCGTTACCGGAGAAATCTCCCTCTCCGGCGACGTGAAGCCGGTGGGCGGCGTCATGGAAAAAGCCTTCGGCGCCCGCCAGGCCGGCATGAAGGGCATCCTCATTCCGGCGGAAAATAAAGCGGACATCGACGCCAAAACCCTTGGCATCGAAGTCATCCCCGTCACCCATATCAGGGACGTACTGGATACCATGCTGGTGAAATAAAGGATTCGCCCTGACCGACCTTTTCCATTTAGCGGAGGGGCCTGAGCCTGCGGCGCAGAGGGGCCTATGGCATCCATCGGGCCTCTGGCCCTCGGTGCCAAGGGTTGTGTAGAAAGGTTGCATCGCTTCGCTCAGGGGGCCGCCGATTGGCGGTCAGGAAAATGATAGAGTGTCATATCTCTGCTCAGCCCCGTACACCCTTTTGCCACTACGTGGCATTTCCCCTCAAGGGGAAACGAGAAAATAGGTGGCACTGGATATTGTGTCACATATGACACAGACAGCCAATCCCGTAACGTTCTTGCGTCCCCTTTAGGGGAAGAGGGCCACGAAGTGGCGAAGGGATGTACGAGGGTAAGAATGATTATGATACTCGATGTGGACGTGACCGCCGAAGGCGGCATTATAAAACTCATCGCCCGATAGGGCGATACCACAACCCTTTGAACCTTCTGAACCCTGTGAACCCTCACACCGAAGGTGTGTCCAAAGGCGAAGCCGGGTAGGGGGTGGCGAACGCAGTGAGCCAATCACCAGAATGCTTATCATGCCATATGACACAGAAAGCCAATCCCGTAACGCTGACTTTATAAGCATTGCCCATAAGGGCAATCCGCAACCCTCGGCCCGAAGGGCCGTCAAACTTAAGAACCTTAAGAACCCTTTCCCCCTTTGGTACTGCGTACCACCTTCCCCCCGCAGGCGGTGGGACAATCACAGGGGGCCAAAGGCCCCGTCAAACTTAAGAACCCTCCGGCCGCGAGGCCGGTCCATCCTAAGAACCTTCCCCTCTGAACCTTCTGAACCCGGGCCACGGAGTGGCCCTATAATGCCCCCTTTGAACCCTTTCATTCATTTTCCAAATGATATATAATAATTTTTATAACCACGACCACTTTCATAGAACGCAATGAAACTCGCATGTTAGATAAAATCAGGAGATGATGGGTATGAAAAAGATGACGGGTATAAGCCGTTATATTTCCATGCCCGTTTTTTCTATTATCATTGTGGCCGTACTCTTATTGGACGCCGCTTTTTACAACTCCATCAGGACCAATGTAGAAACCAACTGCCGCGAAATAGGGAATGCCCGGCTCACCTGGGTTCAGCAGTCTCTGGAGCGGTATGTCACCATTACCAGTGTCATGGAAGGAAGGGTGAAGGAGCCCGGCGGCCCCCATGTCCCTGATCAGGCGAAGCTGGCAGACTTTGTGAAAATGGACAACGCCCTTCGCAGCATCCAGATTATCCAGGATGACGGCACCTTTACCGGGTACAACCAGGACACGGATATCCGCGATTTCAAAAATCCCATGGACAGCTCCCTGCATAATCTGGCCCGTGAAGTCCGCCGGTCCGGCAATGTGAGCATTACACCATCCATGGAAGTGGGGGATGGTCTCCGGGATATCGTGGTGCTTCGTCCCGTGTTTCTGCCTGATGACAAGGGAAACCGCCATTTCTGGGGATATATTCTGGCCATTATTGATACCCGCATCTTCCTGAAGGATGCCAATGTATCAAATCTGGAAGACCAGAACATTCTCTGCGGCCTCATTCATACAGAAGGAGACGGTACGGCTTCCGAAGTCTATGGAGACGAGAATTACAGAAAAGACGCCCTGTTTATGTCCCGGGAAATCTATGGAGATCACTGGACCCTGTATCTCCGCCCTGAAGGTTCCTGGGTAAATCCCTGGATCATGGTCCTCATCACCTGGGCAGGCTTATTGACTGCCCTGACCCTTGCCGTGCTGGCCCGCCGCAATGCACGCCTCCGCCGTATGGGTACCACCGATCCTTTGACCGGTGTATACAACAGAACCGGCGGCGACTGGACGGTGAGGCACTATCTGGAAGAACATGAGAATGAACCGGCCCTGGTCATGGCAGTGGATATCGACAATTTCAAAATCATAAACGATGTCTACGGTCACGAGGCAGGGGACGAGGCCCTCTGCCAGTTTACCAGGGATATGAAGGAAACTTTCGGCCAGAGCGCTGTTATTACCAGAAACGGCGGCGACGAATTCATCATTTTCTGCGGCTATGGCTGGAGCGGGAAAGCGGCAGAGGCTATTGACCGTTTCACAGAAAACCCCCACCTCATTACCTATAAAGGAAAGGAAATCCGGTTTTCCGCCTCCCTGGGCCTGGCCCGCTATCCGGAGCATGACAAAGACTATCGCAGCCTCTGCATTAAGGCGGATTATGCCCTCTACGGCGCCAAGCTGAACGGCAAATCCCGGTGGAAGGAATTTGATCCGGAGCTCAGGCTGAAAGATACCCGCACCCAGCTGGGCTTCAACCTCACGGATATCGGAAATGAAATGCCCGGCGCCATGGCGGTATACAGGGCGGACGACAGGAGTATCCTCTTTGCCAGCAGCACCCTCGTGGAATTCATGGAATGCGACAGCCTCGATGATTTCATGAAATATACGAAAATGTCCCTGGACCGGATTTTCCCTGATTCGGAAAAGGAGATGGCCAGGGCAGCCATTGACCGGCAGCTGGAGAATCCTTTCAACCGGCACCATTTCTATTTCATTACGGCCAATGTCCTTACCAAAAGTGGAAACCTCCGCCCTGTAGAAATCCGGGGCCACCGGAGCCACAATGCCAACTATGGAGATGTATTCTACATCTTCCTTTACGAAAAAGAACAGAAGGAATCATGAACATACGATACTACGACATAGGCCTCAACCTTTTCACTCCCTCCTTTCCCCATCCGGAAAAAATCATCGAAGATGCCGAAGCAGCCGGTGTCAGATGCATACTTACCGGCTCCGACCGGAAAGACAACGAACTGGTGAACGATTTCACAAAGAAACACGGCCTTCTGGGCACCGCTGGCATCCATCCCCACAGCACCGATGACGCCAGAGAAGAAGACCTTCAGCGCATCCGTGAAATCATCCTCACCAATCCTGCCATCAGGATGGTGGGAGAAACAGGCCTGGACTATGACCACATGTATGCCAAAAAAGAAAACCAGCTGCACTATTTCAAAAAACTCATCGCCCTGGCCGAAGAACTGCATAAACCCATGTTCCTCCATCTGAGAGATGCGGAAGATGACTTCCTGCACTGCTTCAAAGGCCACGAGTCCATCTGCCCCCTGTCCGTGGTCCACTGCTTCACCGGAAATAAGGAAACCCTCCGGAAACTGCTGGACCTGGGCTTCTACATCGGCATTACCGGCTGGATCTGCGACGAAAGAAGAGGAGACGCCCTCCGAGACGCCGTCTCCATCCTCCCCCTCAGCCGGGTCATGGTAGAAACCGACGCCCCCTACCTCACACCCCGGGGCTTCCACCTCAAAAGGACCAACGTCCCCCAGAACATTACCTACGTCGTAGAAACCCTGGCCTCCTACATGCACGTCACAGCAGAAGACCTCCGCCTTCACGCATTGGAAAATACGGAAAAAGTCTTCGGCATTCGATAGAAGAAGCTTCATGGACAAGCCCCTTTGGAGCTTGAGGGTTCAGGCGCCTTTCGGCGCCCGGGTTCTATCGTTCGTGTGCTGCGCACCGAACGATGGGTTCGACCCACAGAGCGGGCTGGTTCAGAGGGTAGTTTTATATGCCGCTGCCTGGGGCAGCGAAAACCGTCCAACCGAGCTTCGCTCAGAGGGCCGCCGATTGGCGGTCAGGACCGCGATGGAGCATCCTATCGGTGCTCTGCCCCGTACACCCTTTCCCGCTTCGCGGGACTTCCCCTCAAGGGGAAACGAGAAAATAGGTGGCACTGAATATTGTGTCACATATGACACAGACAGCCAATCCCGTAACGCTCCTTGCGTCCCCTTTAGGGGAAGAGGGCCACGAAGTGGCGAAGGGGTGGACGGTGGTAATCCTGATTATGATACTCTATGCTGACGTGACCGCCGCAGGCGGATTATAAAACTCTGCGCCCGAAGGGCGCCACCGCCACCCTTTGAACCAGCCTGCCAAAGGCAGGCCGAACCTTCAGAACCCTATGAACCCGGGCCGCGGAGCGGCCCCATAGCACCACCACCCTCTGAACCCTCAGCGCCGCAGGCGCGTTCAAAGAAAGGAGCCCATCATGCCCATCCATCTTCCTGCCAGAGTGCTCCGGGATATTTCAAAATTGGCCGCTAAAAACCACATTCAAAGGATTATCCTGTTCGGATCCCGGGCCAGAGGCACCCATACAGAACGGAGCGACATAGACATTGCCGTCAGCGGGGGAGATTTCGACAGCTTCTACAGGGATATTAAAAATGATGTCCATTCCCTCCTTATGTTTGATGTGGTGAACCTGGATGATGGTATTTCCGAAGAATTGCAGAAAGAATTGGACCGAGACGGAGTGGTGATTTATGAAAAAACTCGATAACTTCCTAAGCTGCCTTAAGGTACTGGAAAAAGCGGACTTCTCCCTGGCAGAGAATGATGAAATCTACCGCACCGGCATTATCGGCCAGTTCAACCTTACCTTCGAACTGGCGTGGAAAGCCCTGCAGCAGGTTCTGCGTCTTCATGGCGTGCAGGAAGCAGAAACCGGTTCTCCCAGAGAAATTCTCCAGCTGGGCTATAAAGTGGGATTCGTGGACGATCAGCCCGTATGGCTCCTCATGCTGAGGAAAAGAAATCAGTCCGTCCATATGTATGATGAAAATGAAATAGACGAACTGGTTCTTCTCATTAAAGACAGCTTCATTCCCGCCTTCGCCAGACTGGCCAAGACGTTGGAGAAAAAACTGAAAGAAGCGGAGGATTAAAGAGCGGCCTCAATGCTTTCTTGACCATGGTGGAGTGAGATTTCTCCACTCCGCTTCGCTTCGGTCGAAATGACGGAGGGCGCTCGCCACCACCGTCATCTCGAGCGGAGCTGCGTGTCGGTATGGGGCAGAGGGAAAACGCATTGATGATGCTCTGAGTCGAGAGATCTCCTACCGTAATGCCGCCCGTACCATCAGAGGGGGAGATTTCTCCACTCCGCTCCGCTTCGGTCGAAATGACGGAGGGCGCGGGCCGGCTTTTTTTATAATCTGCGCCCGAAGGACGCCACCATCACCCTCGGCCCGAAGGGCCGTCGCCCCCTGAGCGAAGCGAACACAACCCTTCTACACAACCTGCGGCGGAGCCGCGCCCCTTTGCGCCCTCTGGGCGCATCCTCTGACCCCGGGGCCGCGGAGCGGCCCCATAAATAAGGAGTCTCCTATGACCAAAAGAAATATTCCTGTAAAAATGAACGAAACCTACACCCTTTCCATACGCGACCTGGGTATTCATGGGGAAGGCATCGGTTCCGTCGAAGATTTCACCGTTTTTGTGCCCGGCGCCCTGCCGGGAGAGACGGTGACTGCCCGTATCGTGTCAGCCAAGAAATCCTATGCCCAGGGAAGGCTGATTTCCGTAGACAGCCCCTCTCCCTTCCGCACAAAGCCGGAATGCCCTGCCTACCATGCCTGCGGCGGCTGCCAGATTTCCCATCTCACCTATGAAGGCCAGCTGGCGCTGAAAGAAAAGCGGGTGAAAGACGTGGTGAGCCGTCTGGGCGGATTTTCGGAAAACCTGGTGCTTCCCATTCTTCCTGCGGACCATCCCTGGAACTACCGGAACAAAATGGCCGTGCCTGTATCCCAGGTCACCGGCGGTCCGGTGATTGGCTACTACCGCCAGGGCAGCCATCAGGTGGTGCCCATTGACGGCTGTCTCATCCAGGAAGAAGAAAACAACCGGGTCCTCCGCTTTGCCCAGGGTTTCATGGCAAGGCACCATGTCCAGGGGTACAACGAGAAATCCCGCAAAGGCTCTGTGCGTCATATCATGGCAAGAACCGGGGACAAGGGAGAAGTGATGGTGGTCATCGTCACCGCCACGCCGGCCCTTCCCTTTGCGGAACTCTGGGTGAAAGAAATGCGACAGCTCCTGCCGGAAGTGGTTTCCATCTACCACAACGTACAGAAAAGCCCGGGCAATGTGATTCTGGGACAGACCCTTCACCACCTCTGGGGCCGGAAAACCCTCACGGCCACCCTGGCAGGCCTTTCCTTTGAGGTGTCGCCTTTCTCCTTCTTCCAGGTTCATAAAGACCAGGCAGAGAAACTGTACGCCAAAGCCCTGGAATACGCAGACCTTACCGGCAGCGAAACGGTCATAGACGCTTACTGCGGTACCGGCACCATTTCCCTCTGTCTGGCAAAGAAAGCGAAAAAAGTGATCGGCATTGAAATCGTGGAAGCAGCCATTGAAGACGCCGGAAGAAATGCCGATTTCAACCATGTGGAAAATGTGGAATTCCATGCCGCCGATGCAGGAAAGCTCATGCCGAAACTCTATAAAGAAGGCCTGCGCCCCGACGTCATTGTCATGGACCCCGTCCGTGCCGGCTGCAACGAAGATGTGCTGAAGGCCGCTGTCGCCATGGAACCGAAACGCATGGTCTACGTTTCCTGCAACCCCGCCACCTTCGCCAGAGATGCAAAAGTTCTCGCCGGCCTCGGATATACCCTCAAAAAAGTCCAGCCGGTAGACATGTTCCCCCAGACCATGCACGTGGAAACGGTGGCCCTGATAGTCAAGTAAACATAGGACGAAATCAGAAAGGGACTGTAAATCATTTCTTTACAGCCCCTTTTGCGAACCATGAACAGTTTCCGTCCATTGATCATTTCCCGGGACGCCTATAAAATAAGGGTAAAAATCCAAAGGAGAGCAGGTCATGAAAAGAATTCTGATTTCACCACATGTCCTCCACAGGGAAGCCTTTGACTTGGGCGCCTCCATCTGATGTATACCAATTGATGCATAGCCCTTGCATTTTCCTGCCATCTGGTTTATGATACTTACAAGTTCATAAATGGTCAGATTTAGATTCGAAGAGGAGTCCGTGAAGGGCTCCTTTTTTTGACATTCTGAAAGTTTTCATAGAAATGATGATTAGAATTATATAAAAATAAATATTCCCTATTGCGTATAATTATATATTTATAGTATGCTGAAAAAAGCATATTTCTGGCCCGGGAGATATGGAAGGAGAGAGGGTAAGCAGAGGAAACATGGACACTCTTGCAAAAGTATTTTCACTCCTTCAGAAAGGGCAGGTTATCCATATATTTTTCTAAAGGAGCGAAGAACTATGAAAAAAATTCTCGCACTGGCAGCTGCAGCTGCACTCACCGCTGGCGTATCCGCTTACGCAGCAAATCCATTCTCCGATGTTTCCACCGATGACTGGGCTTACCAGGCAGTATCCGACCTCTCCGACCAGGGCGTGGTAGAAGGCTACCCGGACGGCATCTTCAAAGGTGAAAGAAACATTACCCGTTATGAACTGGCTCAGATCATTGCCCGCCTCATGGCAAAAGAAGACCAGCTGAACGCTGAACAGCGTGCAACCCTTGACAAACTGGCTGGCGAATACGCTGACGAACTGGCTAACCTGGGCGTTCGCGTTTCCAACCTGGAAAAGAAAGTAGGCAACATCTCCTGGTCCGGCAACGGCTACATGAAATTTGCTCAGGGCTACAAAACCTATGAAACCGGCACCGGCAAAGACGCAGTTACCCATTATACAGGCAAAGCTGATGACAAATACGTTGGCCGTATCCGTATCAACGTAAAGGGCCAGGTCAATGACTCCACCTATGTGAATGGCCTGCTCCGTTCTGATATGAACTTCAAAGACAGCGAAACCAGCGATACCTACATGCAGAGACTCTATGTTCGTCATGCATTCGGCGACAAGGTAGAAGCTACCCTTGGCAAATATGACCAGTTCTTCGGCCAGACCGGCGTATTCTTCGATTCTGAAATCAAAGGCGCTGAAGTGGCATTCCATGCAAATGATGCAGCCAACCTGGCAGTAGGCTATGGCCGCTTCGAAGACTGGAACGGAGACTATGCAGACAACATCACTGATAAACATGAATATGCCTACGCACAGTTCTCCGGCGAAGCAGGACGCTTTGCTTATGACGTAGACTATGTGAACGGCACCAGCTCCAACAAAGTCAACATCTGGGGCGCAGGCCTCACCGCAGGCCTTGGCGGCGGCTTCGACGTATTCGGTGACTACTACAAGAACACCGATGCCAAAGGCGATCCGGATCTCTGGACTGCAGGCCTTGGCTACGGCAAACAGGATAATGCTAAAGTCGGCTCCTTCCGTGTAGCTGCTTCCTATGTAGACGCTGAAAGAAATGCATTCCTCGGTGCTTACACCTACGATGCTTCCCCACTGGACGCTCTTCTGAACAAAGACGTCAAAGAAGTTAAATTCTGGCGTGCAGAAGGCGATGTAACCCTCGCTAAGAACGTAAGACTCCACGGCGAATACAGCTTCGACGTAAAGACCAAAGGCACCGATACCGACTACGATGATGTAGCATCCGTATCCCTGAACTATGTATTCTAATTTTCATTAGAATGAAAAAAGAAGCTCCTCGAAATGAGGGGCTTTTTTTTTCTACATCCTGACGGCCAAAGACTCCGGCGCCAGCCGTGCCCCTTTTTTAACATGACGGTAGGGTGACACGGCTCTTTCGTCATCTCGAGCGGGGCTGCGCGTCGGTATGGGAAACAGATGGAAAACGCTTTGATGATACTCTGAGTCGAGAGATTTCCCGCCCCAATGCTGCCCGTACCATTAGAGGGAGGAGATTTTTCCACTCCGCTCCGCTACGGTCGAAATGACGAGAGGGGCGCTCGCCGCCACCGTCATCTCGAGCGGGGCTGCGTGTCGGCATGGGGGACAGACGGTAATCGCTCCCATGATACTCTGAGTCGAGAGATCTCCCGCCCCAATGCTGCCCATACCATCAGAGGGAGGAGATTTCTCCACTCCGCTCCGCTACGGTCGAAATGACGAGAGGGGCGCTCGCCGCCACCGTCATCTCGAGCGGGGCTGCGCGTCGGTATGGAGGGCAGATGGAAAACGCTCCGATGATACTCTGAGTCGAGAGATCTCCCACCCCAATGTCGCCCGTACCATCAGAGGGAGGAGATTTCTCCACTCCGCAACGCTTTCGTCGAAATGACGAGAGGGGCGCTCGCCACCATCGTCATCTCGAGTGGGGTTGCGTGTCGGTATGGGGCAGAGGAAAACCGCTCCGATGATACTCTGAGTCGAGAGATTCCCCGCCTCATTGCTGCCCGTACCATCAGAGGGAGGAGATTTCTCCACTCCGCAACGCTTTCGTCGAAATGACGAGAGGGGCGCTCGCCGCCACCGTCATCTCGAGCGGGGCTGCGTGCCGGTATGGGAGACAGACGGTAACCGCTCCGATGATACTCTGAGTCGAGAGATCTCCCGCCCCAATGTCGCCCGTACCATCAGAGGGGGAGATTTCTCCACTCCGCTTCGCTTCGGTCGAAATGACGGGGGCGCGGGCCGGCTTTTTTTATAATCTGCGGCTTCAGCCGCCACCACTACCCTCTGAACCTTTTGAACCTTTTGAACCTTCACACCGCAGGTGTGTCCAAGGGCGTAGCCAACACATAGAAAATCATCATTCATGCTTATCGAGACTCTTGAATATTGTAACGGTCCATGATATACTATGACTACAGCAATGAAGCAGAAGAAAGTGACTATCGAACAGTATGAAAGGTTGTATTTCTTACTGCTGCTGAAAGAAACATCCCGTCGGACTACCGGATATCGTACAAACTCCGGCGGAGCATCTCATACAAAGGGGATTTACCCCGCAAGTGATTGAAAGGAAGGTATTAGTATGGCAAAAGCAGACATTCAGGAACAGTATGGACTCTTTATTAACGGCGAATTCGTTCCGGCTTCTGACGGCGCTACCTTTGACGCCCACAATCCGGCAAATGGCGAGCACTTGGCTTATTTCGCAGAAGCAACCAAAGAAGACGTGGACAGCGCAGTGAAGGCAGCAAGAGCAGCCCTTCCGGCCTGGTCCAAGACATCTCCTATTGAAAGACAGAACATCCTGCTGAAAATTGCAGATATTATTGATGCCAATGCAGACCACCTGGCACTGGTGGAAACACTGGACAACGGCAAACCTATCCGTGAAACCAAAGCTGCCGACATTCCCCTGGGCAGCGACCATTTCCGCTACTTTGCAGGCTGCCTCCGTGCATGGGAAGGCTCTGCCACCATGCTGGACGACAACACCCTGTCCCTCATTCTCCATGAACCGGTAGGTGTAGTAGGCCAGGTCATTCCCTGGAACTTCCCCTTCACCATGGCATGCTGGAAACTGGCTCCTGCCCTGGCAGCCGGAAACACCATCGTCATTAAACCATCTTCCCACACATCCCTCTCCCTCATGGAACTCACCCGTCTCATCCAGGATGTACTTCCGAAGGGCGTATTGAACGTCATCACCGGCAAAGGCTCCAAATCCGGCCAGTGGCTCCTTGATCACCCGGACCTGGACAAACTGGCCTTCACCGGATCCACCGAAGTCGGCCACGGCGTATACCAGGCTGCCTGCGACAAACTCATCCCCGTTACCCTGGAACTGGGCGGCAAATCTGCCAACATCGTATTTGACGATGCAGACCTGGCCCAGGCCGTAGACGGCGCATGCAAAGGCATCCTCTTCAACCAGGGCCAGGTATGCTGCGCAGGCTCCCGCCTCTTCGTACAGGAAGGCATTTTTGACGAATTTGTAAAACACCTGAAAGCCACCTTTGAAAGCGTAAAGATCGGTGATCCCACAGATCCAGAAACCCAGCTGGGCGCCCAGATTTACAAATCCCAGCAGGACAAAGTACTGAAATATGTACAGATCGGCATTGACGAAGGCGCCAAACTCATTACCGGCGGCGAAAGATACACCGAAAACGGCTGCGACAAAGGCTTCTTCATGAAACCCACCATCCTTGTCACCGACAAGAACAGCGACCGCGTATGCCAGGAAGAAATCTTCGGACCAGTGGTAGTAATCCAGAAATTCAAAACCGCCGATGAAGTCATCGCCCTGGCCAACGACAGCGTTTACGGCCTTGGCGGCGCTGTATTCACCAAGAACATCAACACCGCCCTCAAAGTAGCCCGCGGAGTCCGCACCGGCCGTATGTGGGTCAACACCTACAACGACCTCCCTGCAGGCGCTCCCTTCGGCGGCTACAAACAGTCCGGCATCGGCAGAGAAACCCACAAAGTCATGCTGGAACACTACAGCCAGATGAAGAACATCTACATCAACCTCAAAGAAGGCGTCAGCGGCATGTACGACATTAAATAATGACTGCTGAAAAAACTCCTTTCCCTCGGGAAGGGAGTTTTTTTATGGAAAGAAATAGGAAGCCCCGGAGAAACTGTAGGTCGGGATCGGGACCGAGACGGTGCTTTCCAGTATTCCCGAAGGTTGACACGCCTTATGGACAAGCCCCTATGGGGCTTGAAGGTTCTAAAGTTTGACGGGGCTATCGCTCCGAGGGTTCTTAGGTTTGACGCGCCTCCGGCGCGAGGGTTATGGTGGGCGCCTTACATTTATAGAAGGCGCCCTCTTATGATAAAACCTAACAACCGGGCTTTTGCCCGAGGAAAAACCATACAACCGCCCTGCGGGCGTCGGAAATACATTCCCCCTTTGGTGGCTGGCGCCACCACCTTTCCCCCGCAAGCGGTGGCACTATAACCCGTGCTTACTGTTAACGCTCCTTGCGTCCCCTTTAGGGGAAGAGGGCCACGAAGTGGCGAAGGGGTGGACGGTGGTAATCCTGATTATGATACTTGATGTGGACGTGACCGCCGAAGGCGGCATTATAAAACTCATCGCCCCCTAAAGGGGAAACGACTCACTACATTTTGCGCGTCGCTTCGCTCAGGGGGCCGCCGATTGGCGGTCAGGATAGCGATAGAGCATCATATCGGTGCTCTGTCCCGTACACCCTTTTGCCTCTTCGAGGCATTTCCCCTCAAGGGGAAACGAGAGATATGAGGGAAAAAACGGGGAGTCATACACTTCATGCACCATTCCGGAGTTTCCCCCTTTGGTGGCTGGCGCCACCACCTTTCCCCCGCAAGCGGGGGCACAATAAAGCTCCGTAAGGCTATTTTTTCATAAAGTGGCTCTACGCTAAGCACGGGTTGTTCTGCTCCCGCTTGCGGGGGAAGTCCCGCGCAGCGGGAAAGGGGGAGGCGAACGCAGCGAGCCAATCACAGAATGCTTATCATGCCATGTGATACAGAAAGCCAATCCCGTAACGCTCCTTGCGTCCCCTTTAGGGGAAGAGGGCCACAAAGTGGCGAAGGGGTGGACGGTGGTAATCCTGATTATGATACTCTATGCTGACGTGACCGCCGCAGGCGGCATTATAAAACTCATCGCCCCCTAAAGGGGAAACGACTCACTACATTTTGCGCATCGCTCTGCTCAGGGGGCCGCCGATTGGCGGTCAGGATAGCGATGGAGCATCCTATCGGTGCTCTGCCCCGTACACCCTTTTGCCTCTTCGAGGCATTTCCCCTCAAGGGGAAACGAGAAAATAGGTGGCACTGGATATTGTGTCACATATGACACAGACAGCCAATCCCGTAACGCTCCTTGCGTCCCCTTTAGGGGAAGAGGGCCACAAAGTGGCGAAGGGTGTGCAAGCGAACTGGATTCATAGGGGAGCCTCGCGACCCGCGAATCCAGTGAGATGCCATCCAGCGAAGTCGGTGTGGACGGTGGTAATCCTGCCAATTCGCAGAATGCTTATCATGTCATATGATATAGAAAACTAATCCCGTAACGCTGACTTTATACTCATCGCCCCCTAAAGGGGAAACGACTCACTACATTTTGCGCGTCGCTAGCGCTCCTTCAAAATGTGTTCGCTGTGCACCTGCGGGCGATACCACAACCCTCGGCCTGAAAGGCCGTCAAACTTAAGAACCCTTGGGCCGAAGGCCCATCCATCTTAAGAACCTTTCCCCTCTAAACCCTCTGAACCCGGGCCGCCTGCGGCGGCCCTCATAGAACTTTCCCTTGACTGGATAGAGAAAATCCCATATAATCAAGTAAATAGTATACTATGTACTCAAAGGAATGAAAAATCATAAGGAGAAAAGCATGGCAAGTTTGGAAGATATACTGGTAAAGAAGCATCTGAAAAGGACGAAAGCGCGGATTATGATTTTAAAAGTCCTGGAGAAGAGCCTGCCCCTTACGGCAGGAGAGGTGTATGAGCTGGTACGGGGCAAGGACACCCGCCTCAGTCTGTCCACGGTGTATCGCAACTGCGAAGCCTTGGCGGAGAAAGGGCTGCTCTATCGGTCCACCACCATGTCCGACGGCCTCACCCGCTATGAATATGCCCATGACACGCCGGTGTACTATGCCATCTGCCTTTCCTGCCACCGTATTTTCCCGGTGGATGTGGATCTGGAGAAAGGATACCGGCAGCACATGGACGAGGAATACGGCTTTGAAGTGGCGGAGCCGAAGGTGGAAATCTACGGATACTGCCGCGAATGCCGGGCTTCCGGAAAAGCAGAGGAGCATAAGGGGAAAATGGAATTATTATAATGATAAAGAGAATCTCGGGAGGACTGCCAAATGACCATCATTTGGCAGTCCTCTTTTTCTTGGACACCCGCTTTCTCAAAACTTGACAGACTGAAATAGAGAAAACCATTCTCAGAATAGACGGTAGAGAGAAAATCATTCTCAAAATAGAAGAGAAGGTAAAAGGAAAAGAGCCCTTTCTATCGCATCAAAAATGATGAAATATCCCTATTTGAGAATAAGCCTTCTAAAGAACTGTTTCTCATTTAATGAGAAAATCATACATTTTATCAAAGATTATAGTATTGTTTTATAATAATATACATAACGGAAATTTGTTAATTTCTAATAAATATGATATAATGAGAAAGTCCAAAGGAGTCCTGCCTTTTGGACAGGAAAAGGAAAGAAAAAGAAGAGCAGAGGAAACACGGTCACTCGCGCAGACATTCTTTTTCAGGATTTTTCCCCTATGCAGGATCATATCTGTTTATATAAGGAGCGAAGAACGATGAAAAAGATTCTCGCAATCGCAGCTGCTGCTGCACTGACTGCTGGCGTTTCCGCTTTCGCAGCCAATCCATTCTCTGATGTTTCCACTGATGACTGGGCTTACCAGGCAGTATCCGACCTCTCCGACCAGGGCGTTGTAGAAGGTTATCCGGATGGTACCTTCAAAGGCGAAAGAAACATTACCCGTTATGAACTGGCTCAGATCATTGCCCGCCTCATGGCAAAAGAAGACCAGCTGAACGCTGAACAGCGTGCAACCCTTGACAAACTGGCTGGCGAATACGCTGACGAACTGGCTAACCTGGGCGTTCGCGTTTCCAACCTGGAAAAGAAAGTGGGCAATATTTACTGGTCCGGCGATGCTCGTATGCAGTACCAGCACAACCTGAATGATGAAGGCAAAGCAAAGGACAAAGATACCTGGAATGGCCGTATGCGTATCAACGTAAAAGGCCAGGTCAATGACCAGGTCACCGTTAACGGCCGTTTCGTGACCAATATGTACTTCAAGAATGCAGAAGATGATGATGGCGACACCACCATGGACCGCATCTACTCTGAATGGACACCGAATGACCAGACCTATGTCAGAATCGGCCGTCAGGGCGTAGCTCTTGACCAGACCGGTACATTCTGGGATGAAGATGGACAGTATGATGGCATCACCGCTGGCTGGGACAATGGCAAGATCGGTATCGATGCAGGCTATGGTTATCTGAAGTCCGCTGAAAATGCTTGGAAGTATGGCGATGACGAAATCGGAAAAGCTTATACTGCAAAGAGCAAGACTGAAAACTGGTTTGCAAAACTGACCGGCCATGTAGCTGACGGCGCTGATATTTCTGCTTTCTATCTGGATAGCCGCGATGGCGATTATGATGTTTACAAAGGCAAAGACCTCTCCACCTGGGGCGCTGGCGCTACCATCGGTCTTGGTCACAGCAACTTCACCCTTGATGGTGACTATGTAAAGACAAAGAATGCTAAGAACGGCACCAAAGACGCAGCTCTGTGGACCGCAGGTCTCACCTATGGCGCAGTTGATACCGATAAACCAGGTACCTGGCAGCTGGGTGCACACTATGTAAAGGCTGATGCAGGCTCTATCCTCCTCGGTAACTCCGCTCTGGACCTCACCGACCAGCTGCAGTATGGCTTCGATGAAAACTCCGATGTTCATTTCTGGGTAGCCCGCGCAGGCGTAGCACTCCAGAAGAACGTAGAACT
Source organism: Dialister succinatiphilus (assembly GCF_928721695.1). NCBI lineage: Bacteria > Bacillati > Bacillota > Negativicutes > Veillonellales > Veillonellaceae > Dialister > Dialister succinatiphilus. The sequence continues at coordinate 1,161,678 of NZ_OV788641.1, forward strand.
GGACGCTTACTACAACTTCGCAGCCAAAGCATCCGGCAGCACCGAAGATCCCGACGACACCTGGGGCATCGAACTGAACTACGCATTCTAATGAGAATGAAAAAAGAGAACTCCTTCGGGAGTTCTTTTTTTATGGCTTTTTGAACATAAGACCCTTTCTCCCCGCCCCCTGAACAAAAGCGATGCAACCCGCGGCGAAGCGACGCCCCTTTCTTTATAATCTGCGCCCGAAGGGCGCCACGGCACTTTCGTCATCTCGAGCGGAGCTGCATGTCGGTATGGGAGACAGATGGAAAATGCTCCTATGATGCTCTGAGTCGAGAGATCTCCCGCCCCAATGCTTCTTAGACTATTGAGGAGTGAGATTTCTCCACTTCGCTTCGCTTCGGTCGAAATGACGAGAGGGGCGCTTGCCAACACCGTCATCTCGAGCGGAGGATTTACGAGAAGATTGTCTCGCGGTGTTTTATTCTGCCCCCTGCATAGGGGGAAGTCCCGCGCAGCGGGAAAGGGGGAGGCGAACGCAGTGAGCCAATCACAGAATGCTTATCATGCCATGTGATACAGAAAGCCAATCCCGTAACGTCGACTTTATACTCATCGCCCGATAGGGCGATACCACCACCCTCGGGGCCAAAAGCCCCGTCAAACTTAAGAACCCTCCGGCCGCGAGGCCGGTCCATCCTAAGAACCTTTCCCTTCACAACCCTTCTACACAACCCGCGGCGGAGCCGCGCCCCTTTTTTATAATCTGCGGCGTCAGCCGCCACCACAACCCTCGGCCTGAAAGGCCGTCAAACTTAAGAACCCTAAGAACCCTATGAACCCTCACGCCGAAGGCGTGTCTATAATAAAAAATATCTATAAGCACTACAAAATAAAATTGAATATCAGTCACTCTTTCTTCTGTCCAAGGCGGAAGCAAAAGAGATGAAAAGCTCGTAATCATGGGAGATTTCACAGGAACGGCGGCCTTCCTGTTTCGCTTCGGGAAGAAGGGAGCATGGCGGAATCTGACAAGGCACTGACATGCGGAACCCTTGATTTTACTGGATGTTTATGGTACCCTGTACCTAGACCAAGGTCCCACCCTCGGGACGGTAGTCAGGGGTAGTACGTGAAGAAGCAGGCAGAGGAAACACGGTCACTCGCGCAAAGGCTTTCAGCGGAACTCCCGGTAGAAAAAATAGAGGGTCCATTTCTCTTATTTTTTTTCAAAGGAGCGAAGAACTATGAAAAAGATTCTCGCAATCGCAGCTGCTGCTGCACTGACTGCTGGCGTTTCCGCTTTCGCAGCAAATCCATTCTCCGATGTTTCCACTGATGACTGGGCTTACCAGGCAGTATCCGACCTCTCCGACCAGGGCGTCGTAGAAGGTTATCCGGATGGCACCTTCAAAGGTGAAAGAAACATTACCCGTTATGAACTGGCTCAGATCATTGCCCGCCTCATGGCAAAAGAAGACCAGCTGAACGCTGAACAGCGTGCCACCCTGGACAAACTGGCTGGCGAATACGCTGACGAACTGGCTAACCTGGGCGTTCGCGTTTCCAACCTGGAAAAGAAAGTCGGCAACCTCTACTGGTCCGGCGATGCTCGTATGCGTTACATCGACTACTCCAAGAAAGATACCGCTGACAAGTGGGATGGTCGTATGAGAATCAACGTTAAGGGCCAGGTTAACGACTCCACCTATGTACAGGGTCAGTTCGTAAACAACTTCAACTTCAAAGATTCTGAAACCAGCGACACCTCCATGGCTCAGATCTATGCTAACCATAACTTCGGCAAAGACTTCTCCGTACGTCTTGGCCGTCAGCCCATTTCCTTCGGTGACCAGGGCGGCTGGCTCTACAATGCTCTCGAAGGATACGATGGCATCCAGGCTGCTTATAACCATGACAAACTGTCCCTGACCACCGGCTTTGGCCAGTTCAATAGCGGCGATTTCAAAGGTGCTGCAGCTACTGATACGATTACCGTAGTAGAAGGCAAAGCTACAGAAACAAAGAAAGATGCAATTGACGGACAGGACTTCTACTTCGCTCGTGGCAGCTATGACTTCGACTTCGCTAAACTGGGCGTAGACTACATCAACTTCCAGAGCACAAAAGGCGGCAAGGACGTACCGGAAGTTATCGGCGCTAACCTGACCATTCCGGTAGGCGACTTCCAGGTATTTGGTGACTACTATAAGAACACCACTGCTGACAGCAAGTACGATACCGCTTGGAACGCAGGCCTCGGCTATGGCAAACTGAACCTGAAGAAACCGGGTTCCTTCAACCTGAGCCTCGCTTACAACAATGTGGAAGATGAAATGTACTTCGGCGGCACCGCTTGGCACACCGACATCCTCGATGCAGTTGCTGATGCTGGCAAGCTGAAATTCTGGAGCGCAAACGGCAACGTAACCCTCCAGAAGAACGTATTCCTCCGCGCTGAATACGAATTCGCAGCTGACGCTGACCAGGGTGCAGATCCGGACGACGCTTGGACCGTTTCCCTGAACTACAAATTCTAATTTCTGAAAAGAAAAGAGAATCTAGTTTCATAAACAAAAAAGAAGCTCTCGAAAGAGGGCTTCTTTTTTATGCCTTTATTCTGGTTCCATGACAGTCAGGGGCTGCCCCTGGTCATCTGGAGTGGGTAACGGGCCGGTATGCAGGGCTCTAGGGGGACTCTGAGCCCGGAGATTTCCTGCCTCCATGCTTCCTGAACTATTGAGGAGTGAGATTTCTCCACTCCGCAACGCTTTCGTCGAAATGACGGAGGGCGCGGGTCGGCTTTTCTGTCATTGGGGGCGTGAGATTTCTCCACTCCGCTTCGCTTCGGTCGAAATGACGATAGGGGCGCTCGTCGCCACCGTCATCTCGAGCGGGGCTGCATGTCGGTATGGGGCAGATGGAAAACGCGTCCATGATACTCTGAGTCGAGAGATCTCACTCCCCCATGCTTCATGTACCATTGGAGGAAGTAGATTTCTCCACTCTGTGGAGACTCTGCATAGAGTCTCCAAGTCAGCCGAAGTTGGCCTCTAGCCTGCACAATAAGAGGCTTTCCTATTGGCGGCTGACCGGCTTCGGTCGAAATGACGAGGATGAGGTTCGTCCCCCTTCTGAAATGACTGTATGCTGCTCGCCAGGCGGCTAATCATGAAAATGTGGTTCATGGCGTAAAGTGAGGCTGTTTTTCCTCAAAACCGGCTTTGCCCATTTATGGAGAAGAGGGTCGCGCCCCTATACCTTGCCTCCCACCGCTTGCGGGGGGAGGGGGACCACGAAGTGGTGGAAGGGGGGTCTCCGAAGGAGGCCGGTGCCCGACAGGTGGGCACTAAATGAGCGAACAGCCAGCAGCGAAAAACGGCACTACGAACCCATAGATACAGCCGCCCCCTTCCGTCTCGCTCCGCTCGCCACCCACCCCCTGAATGGGGGTGGGCAAGTTAAATGGAGGAGAGGCTCGCCCTTTAAAAATGGCGCCCGAAGGGTGCCACCACCACCCTCTGAACCTTCGCGCCGAAGGCGGTAATATAAAACTCATCGCCTGAAGGGCGATACCACAACCCTCGGGGCCAAAGGCCCCGTCAAACTTAAGAACCCTCCGGCCCATAGGGCCGGTCAATCCTAAGAACCTTTTTAACAACCTTTTTCTACAACCCTTCTACACAACCCGCGGCGAAGCCGCGCCCCCTTTTTTAACCATATTAAAAATTTCCTGTTTCACTCATAGGGAAGGCCTATAGTGTATAATAAAATAAAGTGTAGCAAATGATGGTATCATACAGTGAAGGATGCAGAAGAAAGGACTGGGACTATGGGAATGCAAAGGGGAAGAGTGATGATGAAGTACCTCAGCATTCCTGTACTGATTCTGGGCCTTTTTTTGACGTTTCTGCTGGATTGGGCGCTGTACCACGAAGACAGCCGCATGAGCCGGGATGTTCTTACTGTTACGGCATCCCACAAGCTGAATCGTTTCTATGATTACCTGAACCGGTATATGACGGCTGCCGAGGTGATCGGGTCCATGATTGATGAAAAGAATGGCATCATTGACGGCATGGGGGACATGGCAGGACTTATGAAAATCGATCCCTCCATCCGGTTTATAGCACTGGTCCCCCGGGAGGGGGAGGCACTATCTTTCCAGGGGAACCGGTGGCTGGGAAGCGGGCGGTCCATGCTGGAAGGGCCGCTGAAGGAAGAGGCTCATGAGGCGCGCCGGCTGGGCGAGCCGGTGATTGCAGACTCTCTGGTACTGGACCATGAGAGGGAGTATCTGGCGGTGCTGAGACCGGTGTATCTGGAGCGGCGTGAGGGCCGCCTGTTCTGGGGCTATGTGCTGATTCTGGGAAATCAGAATTCCATGCTTCAATCGGCCGGTATCACGTCTGGGGAAAGCGGTGAGAAAAATTACCGGCTGCTGCGGGAAAAGAAGGGAGTAGAGCAGGTGGTGGCCGAACAGGGCCAGGTAGGGGATGATGCTCCTTCTGCCTCTGCTTCTATTGGCAAAGAACGGTGGGTGCTGCTCTTGGAGCCCCATAGGGGATGGTTCAATCTGGGGGCCTTCTTCTTTGCCACTCTCTGTGGTGTCATGGCTTCTTTCTTCGTTTCTTTCCTGTGGAAAAGAAACAGGGCTCTTAAGGTCATAGGGGACACAGACAGTTTGACTGGCGTATACAACCGTAAGGGCGGCGATGAGGCGGTGGCTGCCTATCTCCATGAGCATCCCGAAAGCCCCGCCATGGTCATAGCGCTGGATATCGACAATTTCAAGCTCATTAACGATGTGTACGGCCACAGCGCCGGCGACGCCGCCCTGAAGACCCTGGTGGCCGATATGCGGCGCCTCTTTGGCGCAGAAACCCTGATAACCAGAAACGGAGGCGACGAGTTCATCCTTTTCCATCCTTTCCAGAAAAGGGAAGAGGTGGAGAAGAAGATGACCTATTTCACTGAAAATCCCCACAGGATTCAGGTGGATGGAAAGAATGTGCCCTTCTACTCCTCCATGGGCTCTGCGGAATATCCCCGTCAGGGAAGGGAATACGGGAAATTGTGCGTACAGGCGGATTTCGCCCTCTATACAGTGAAGCTGAACGGCAAGGCAGGATGGCGGAAATATGATGATACCATAACCGAAAACAAGCAGCGCACCCAGTTCGGCTTCAACCTGTCGGAGCTTTCAAACAGCATGCCCGGTGCCATGCTGGTGTGCAGGGCCACGGAAGACCAGGAAATCCTCTTCGCCAACCGGGGCATGATCGACCTTCTGGAATGCGATAACTTTGAAGATTTCATGCACTACACCGGCGGCACCTTCTTCTCCATCCTCCATGAGGGAGAAGAAAGGGCCATGAAAAAAGAATTCCACCGGCAGCTGGATGAAAAGGGAAATAAAAATCACACCGACTTCCTCACCTTCCGCCTCATCACCAAGAAGGGACGAGTCATTACAGTGGAAGACATAGGAAGAAAAGTAAATAATCCCTTCTACGGCGAGCTGTACTATATCTTCATGTATGATAAAGCGGAAAAAGAAGGCCGGCAGCGGGGCTAGAGGATAGACGGTCAGACCACAGGGGAACCTATGGGCCGCTGAGAACCCAGTGACACCCTTCCCATCGGGGGGGAGGGGGACCGAGATAGGGGAAGAGAATTTTTCTGCTTATGGACAAGCCCCTTTGGGGCTTGAAGGTTCAGGCGCCTTTCGGCGCCCGGGTTCTATCGTTCGTGTGCTACGCACCGAACGATGGGTTCGGCCCACAGAGCGGGCTGGTTCAGAGGGTAGTTTTATATGCCGCTGCCTGGGGCAGCGAAAACCGTCCAATCGGGCTTCGCTCAAGGGGCCGCCGATTGGCGTTCAGGACCGCGATGGAGCATCCTATCGGTGCTCTGCCCCGTACACCCTTTCCCGCTTCGCGGGACATCGCCCCGATGGGAAGCATGCCACTGGATTTTCAGATCGCTTCGCTCTCTTACAAATCCAGTTCCTTTGCCACCTCAAGGGGAAACGAGAAAATAGGTGGCACTGGATATTGTGTCACATATGACACAGACAGCCAATCCCGTAACGTTCTTGCGTCCCCTTTAGGGGAAGAGGGCCACGAAGTGGCGAAGGGATGTACGAGGGTAAGAATGATTATGATACTCGATGTGGACGTGACCGCCGCAGGCGGCATTATAAAACTCATCGCCCGAAGGGCGCCACCACAACCCTCGGCCTGAAAGGCCGTCAAACTTACGAACCTTAAGAACCCTCGGGGCGCAGCCCCGTCAACCCTCACGCCGAAGGCGTGTCCATTGGCGGCCCTTCCATTTATTTTTCTATATATTTATTACTTCACATAGCATGTGATATAATATTTTCAAAAGGCTAATGTAACATAAGACTTATATTACATGGCATTCTGTTTTTTATGAAGGTGATTTTGTGAAGCTTTTCGGTCCGGGGAAAAGGGATGTACCCTGACGGCGCCGGGTGTTATAAGGCAGATGGTAAATATGGCAGATGGCAGCGGCATGAGAAAGGCGGGGCTCGATGGGCTTCCCTGCGGGATTTGTCTGGTGTCTATGGATGATGAGGAAAGGGTGCTTTATGCAAATCGTTCTTTTCTTCTGCTCATGGGCTTCTCTTCCATGGAGGAGCTTTTTTCACAGCGGGGCAGCTCTTTTAAGGGGCTTGTGGCTGAGGGGTATGTGCCTCTTAGCCAGCGCTGCGGAGCAGAGGAAAGGAGCGGCTCTTTTTATTTTCAGCTGCGCACGTCTTCCGGCAGTGTCCCTGTGAAGGGGGCGGCGGGGGTCTACGAGGACGATAAGCAGGGGAAGGCCTGGTGTCTTTCCTGTATCCGTGACCGGGCGGGAAAGGCGCAGGGGCTGGAGGTCATGGACCGAAAGTCTTTTTATTCTGCCATTACCAGGCTGGCCCGGGAGGATGTGAAGAAGGGCATCTTCGGCAGCCGGGCGCCGGTGTATTTCAATCTCACCAATTTCAAGGTTTATAATTCCCGCCACGGTACAGGGGCGGGGGATGAGCTCATCCATTTCCTGGCAGAGAGTCTTTCTACCCATTTTCCCCATTCCTTCATTGCTCATCTCAATGGTGATACCTTTGCGGTGCTGGCCCTGCATCATGATGTGGCGGAGCGGATCGAGGCGGTGTCCCGGGATGTGAGGGACTACACCGGGGATCCGGCAGTGCAGCTGAAGGCAGGGGTGAATATATTCGACCCCGATACGGTGGAGGTCAGTGAAAGCGGCCTTCATCTTCTCTTTGACCGGGCTAAGATTGCGGCGGACTGGATCAAGGGGGACGCCGGCAGGATCTGGGCGGTTTATGACAAGTCCATGGGGCAGTACCTGACGGATCGGGCCTATGTGCTGGGCAGTTTCGACAGGGCCTTGAAGGAAGAATATATCAAGGTGTACTATCAGCCGGTCATCCGTACGCTTAACGGTAAGGTCTGCGGCACGGAGGCTCTGGCCCGGTGGGAGGATCCGGTGCGGGGCGTGATTATGCCTTCTGTTTTTGTGCCGGTGCTGGAGGAGGCCGGGCTGATTCATCGGCTGGACTGCTATGTCATAGAAAAGGTGGCGAAACTGTACCGGTTTATTATGGATAATCACCGGCCTTTTGTGCCGGTGTCGGTGAATCTGTCGGCCGTGGATTTTGAGGTGATGGATCCTTTCTCTTTTATGGAGGAGCTGATAGAGAAGTACCAGGTGCCCCGGAATTTCTTCCATATCGAAATCACGGAGTCTGCATTGAAGAAGAATGAGGGGCGGCTGAAGCAGGAAATCGAGAAGTTCCGGAAGGCAGGCTATGAGTGCTGGCTGGACGATTTCGGCAGCGGCTATTCCTCTTTGAATGTGCTGAAAACGTACCGGTTCGATACGCTGAAGCTGGATATGGCGTTCCAGCGTAACCAGAATGACCAGGGCCGGAAAATCATGAGTTCCATCATTTTCATGGCCAAGAAGCTGGGCATCCATACCCTGGCAGAAGGGGTGGAAACCAGGGCCCAGGCGGAGCTTCTGAAGAGCATGGGATGCGAGAAAATCCAGGGCTGGTACTACGGAAAGGCGCTGCCCTATGAGGAGAGTTACCAGTACTGCCTCCAGCGTCATCTGGCTGTGGAAACACCGATGGAAAATGCTTTCTATGAAAAGGTGGGACTGGCCAATGTGATTGGCGACACGCCTATGTCTCTTTTCCTCTATGACGGAGAGAATATAGCCATCCTTCTGGAAAATGAAGCCAGCCGCCGGGAAGCGGCGGCCCTGAAGGCCACATATACCGATGTGAAAGGTATGAAGCTGGTGAAACTGGACCTGCCGGTGATGCAGCAGTTTCATGAACTGCTGGACACATCTGCCAAGGGCGGCAGGAAGGAGTCCATGAATTACCTCTTCCATGGACAGTATGTGCGCTGCACTCTGCAGGTGCTGGCAAAGGATGATTATGGCTATGCAGGGAAAATGGAATACTACCTGATTTCAGCCGGTGGGGACAAGAAGGAAACCCATCGCATGGATAAGCTGCTGCGCCATCTTTTCATTGTTTATGACGGGCTCTATGTGATCCGGAAGAAGGAAGGCCTGGTGGAGGTGGCGGAATCCATGAACCGCGTGGTCCGTACCGGGGAGACTGTGCCACTGGGCCGCTTCCTGAAGCTTGGCGATTTCATGCATCCCGAGGATAAGAAACGGTTTCTCCGGATTATGAAGCCGGGGGTGCTGGAAAAGGAGGCCCGGGGAGCCAAGCGCAGTGCGGTGACCGATCTTTTCCGCATAAAAATGGATGACGGCAGCTATCGGTGGAAGGAATTTAATTTTGCCCTTTTGGGTTCCTCCTGGGATGGAGATATTCTTCTGGGCATCAAGGATACCGCCTCGGCTGCCGCCAGGGGGACGGCGGTGCTTCCTTCCTATCTGTCCACTCTGGGGTCTCTGCCGGAAATGGAGAAGGAAGAAAAGCAGCGCTCTTCGGTGCTGCAGGCGCTGGAAGACAATGGAACTATCTGTTTCTTCTGGAAGGACCGGAACGGCCGCTTCCTGGGGGCCAGCCGGGCATTCCTTGAAAAATACGGTTTCACCCTGCCCGACATTCTGGGAAAGACGGATGATGAAATCGGCTGGCACGTCAACGGGCGCCGCTTCCGGGATGAAGAGGAGAAGGTGCTTCGCCAGGGGGCGGTGGCTAGGGGTAAGTGTCAAGTTTTCCTCGGTAATTCATTTGACTGTCGATAATTACTATCTCCGTGGCTTCGGTTTTATCAGTATTTCTGTATAGCTCTGGCCAGTCTCCCCATTGGTGAAGAAGAAGCTCCATAAACGCCTATACGTCCCTCCAGGCATCCCGGCCTATAGTTTCTCATTTTACGCTTCTGCGCCTCACTCCGGACATTCTGGGCGATTTTACGCTCTGCCTGCACCGCAGCCTTGTGCATGGCTCTATCCATCTTTTTGTAGTTTTTCCCATTAGCATGGTACAGGAGAGCTGCTGTAAGTGTTTTATTCTTCCGGGCGGTCAATACCCAAACCATACACTCCATTCCCTCGCTGGACCAGCTCCGTCCCTGCCGCTTCATGCGATAGCTGTAGAACCGGTGATTTGTTTCTGCAGTCCCCAGGTGAATCTCTGTATGGATGCCGCGCTGACTCAGGCTGGGGATATAGGGAGCATTTCTTTTCAGATAGCTCTGCAGCTTGTCTACCTCCTCCAAATCCTCCTCTGTCCGGGCGCAGCTCCGGGCAGTATCCATCCATACGGGAATCTGTTTCATAATATCGTCGCTCTGGTGAAGTTCTCGGATAATACGGTCTATCAGTTTCCTGTTGCAGAAGCTGAGCCGGGTCCGGATCTTTTCATGCACATGATAGCAGTCGCGGAAGTGCTGGTGATCCAGGCAGCCTTCTACCATTCGCTCAAAGTCCTGAAACTGGTATCCGGACCCTCCATCCCCATTCGACAGCACTGTGGTCTTAGATAGGTCATAGTGCCCAAGCAGATAGCTTCTTACCATTGCAAAAAGTTCTTTTCTGCTGGTAGCTGCAAAGCAGCGAAGTCCTACCAGTTCTGTCCTGTTGCCATTTTTCCTGACTCCCTCATATACCTGGAGGCGGTGCACTTCCGAAACGCCGCCTTTCTCCTTGTTCTTGAGTACAATTCCATCTCCTTCAATCGCTATAATTTCCGGCTGTGTCCGCTTTTCAACCTTTTCCTCTTCTGCCAATGCTTTTTCGTAAGCCTTTGCCTTCTTACCGGCATAATTCTTGAGTGAGATAACGGACTGATGGGAGATGGTAATCCCCGCCAGGCTTTGCAGGAGTTCGCTGGCACTGCGAGATGTGGTAATTGCGACAGCCTCGACAATCCGCTCAATCATTCCCAGGCTGTAGTGCTTTCTGGACTCAAAGCCCATTTTGCAGTCCAGGGGATAGAAGCTCTTCCCTTCTTTCTGCAGAAGTCTTCGGGTATAGGTCAGCTCTCCATAGCGGCAGCAAATCGTCCGGGAGTCCCGGCGCGCTACACGCCACCCCTGTGACCTGTAAATCCGATAGAGCTCGGCATCAATATGCTCCAGAGCCATAGCTATAAGCTGACAGTTCATTTCTTCGAGCCAATGAGTTAGCTTCCTTTCAGACTCAATAGAATCATCAGATTCCTTGATGATAGAAATGACTGCTCCTATTGCATTTTCACTCCAAATTTCTCCAGTTTTTGTTATAATATCCATGAGGAAAGCCCTTTCTTTGTTTTATTCTTTGCCACGGAAATTATAACATTTCCACTCAAGGGGAGGCTTTCCTCTTTTATTGTTTCTGGAAAAATTCCCCTACCGAGTAAAATTTTACACTAAGTGGCTAGGGATGTGATCGGCCAGTGCGTCATCAAGGGCCGGATCCACTATGTACAGGCTACCAAGTTTCCCATATACCGGGGCAATGAAATCGCCGGCCTGGTGGGATATTTCATCGATCGGGACAGCATCGGGAAAATCCGGCGGGATAACCAGGAGCTGGATATGAAGGATGCGGAAACGGGCCTTTTAAACTACCGGGGCATGTTTATCACAGCTATCCATTACTTCGACAATTACAAATCCTATGGCGAAAACTGCGCTGCCCTCTTCATGGACATCCCCGCCCTGGACGATGTGGGCCGTCTCTATGGCATGGCCGTGCGAAAGAAACTGATTTCCCGGCTGGCGAAACTGATTTCCCATTTCTTCCGCCAAGGTGCTTCCATCGCGCATCTGGGAGGCGGACGGTTCTGTGTCCTGATGAAGGCGGAGAACACGGCAGACATCCGGCGCCGTATGCTGGATCTGTCCAATGAAATCCATGGCATCCGGGAAGAGGCGGGACGGCAGGTCACCCTTTTCCTCCAGTATGCCCTGGCCATGATATCGGAGGCGCGCACGGTGGATGGACTCTTCCATCTTCTGGCCCGCCGCCTGACGGAGGCGGAACAGGAGAAATACGGGGAATCCCTGTATTATGGGGACCGCATCGCCTTTGACAGGGCCGTCTTCGACAACAGCAGAGACCAGATCATGATTTCCGACCCCGACACTTACAGCCTCCTCTATATGAACAAGGCAGGCCTTCGGGACCTGGGTCTGCCGGAAGACTATCCCTATGCCGGAAGGAAGTGCTATGAACTCATCTGCGGCCAGCCTTCGCCCTGCGAAATCTGTCCCCTGCCCTTCCTCCGGCGGGACCGTTTCTATACCCAGACCTTCCATAACATGAATACCGGCGGCGATTATCTCATCCAGCATACCCTGATTACCTGGCATGGAAAGAACGGCCATTTTGAATTAGCCACAAACCTGGGCAGCTATGCGGAAGGGGACTACCGGAAGAAATACCTGCTCTTCCAGGAAATGGCGGTGAATGATGCCCTGGCGGCAGGAATTACCGCCCCCACACCTCATGAAGGCATCGACCGTCTCCTGGCCCGGGTGGGAAAAATCCTGGAGGCCGAGAAGGTATGTATTTTTGAAGAACAGGGCGATGGCACTGTGAAGAACACCTACGAATGGTGCGCTCCCGGCATACCGCCTTCCCAGGCCTCCATGCAGCATGTGCCCATGGAACTGGCAAGGCCCATTTACGACCGCTTCGGGCCCGACCAGATTGCCATCATTGATGATGTGGAAGAAGTGCAGAAAGAGTACGGGATTTGCAGCGGGGACTACCGGCCGGGACTGAAGCGTCTCATCTCCGGCCATCTGGTCATCAGCGGCCTGTCCCTGGGCTACACGGAAGTGGTGAACCCTTCGGACAAAATCATGAAAGAAGCCAGCCCCCTTCTGGATACTCTCACCCGCTTTGCGGCGAGCCTCATCCGCAACCGGAATGTGATGGACCGGCTTCAGGCCCTGAGTCATGAAGACCAGCTCACAGGCCTCAAGAACCGACTGGCCTTCATGGAATACGTGGAGGGCCTTCCGGCAGGCACAAAGACAGCCTTCCTCTTCGGCGATATGAACGGCCTCAAACAAATCAACGACAAAGAGGGTCACGAAGCCGGCGACAGGGCCCTCCAAACACTGGCAGCCATTGCCGGCGAACTGGTGGGCCGGGATCACGCCTTCCGCATGGGCGGCGACGAATTCATCCTGGCGGCACAAGGAGCTGATGAAGAAAGGGCACAGCAGCTGGCGGCGGAACTGAAGGGCAAACTGCACCTGCAGAACCTCAGCATGGCCCTGGGCATTGCCTGCCGCACCGCTCCCATCACCGATATCGACGAACTGATCATGGAAATGGACAGGAAAATGTATAAGGATAAGAAACATCCGAGAAAGTAGGGAACTGGTGAGCTGGGAAACCAGTGAGCTAGGGAAAATAGTGATGGTCAAAAAAAGCGCCTTTTGGTAAAGAGGGCGCCTTTTTGATGGCTGGCGGGATCAAAGACAGGGAAGATAGAGAGGTTTATTCTGCCCCTGAATAGGGGGGAGGCGAGCGCAGCGAGCCAGTCAGCAGAATGCTTGTCATGCCATATGACACTGAAAGTGAATCCTGTAACGCTCCTTGCGTCCCCTTTAGGGGAAGAGGGCCACAAAGTGGCGAAGGGGTGGACGGTGGTAATCCTGATTATGATACTCGATGTGGACGTGACCGTCGCAGGCGGCCTGTGTCATTTGGGGTTCTTGTCCTTGGACATGCTTGCGGTATGAGGGTTGACGGGCCTTTGGCCCGAGGGTTATGGCCGCCTGATGGCGGCAGGTTGTGTTCGCTAGCGCTCAGGGGGCAACGGCCCTTCGGGCCGAGGGTTGCGGATTGCCGCTCTGCGGCAATGCTTATAAAGTCAGCGTTACAGGATTGGCTTTATGGATCCTATAGCATGATACCCGGATGATGAGCCACCTTCGGTAGCTTCCCCCCCTTTGGTGCCTTACGGCACCACCTTCCCCCCGCTGAGAGGTGGGACAATAAAGCACCGCGGCTGAAAGTTCTGTCAAACCTTAGAACCTTCTGAACCCTTTGAACCCCGGGTCACGGAGTGGCCCATCCAGCCGCCCCCTTCCGTCTCGCTCCGCTCGCCACCCACCCCCGGGAAGGGGGTGGGCAAGTAGCATGGAGGAGAGGAACGTTGCCATATCACATGCCGCTTATGGGTGGAGAGGGCCGCCAAAGGCGGCATTATAAAATCTGCGGCGAAGCCGCCACCACTACCCTCGGCCTGAAAGGCCCGTCAAACTTAAGAACCCTCCGGCCAATGGCCGGTCCATCTTAAGAACCTTCCCTTCTGAACCTTTTGAACCCTCACATCGAAGGTGTGTCCAATGGTGCCTGCCGCTACCGTCATCTCGAGCGGAGCCGCATGCCGCTATGGGGAGCAGATGGAAACCGATCCCATGATGCTCTGAGTCGAGAGATCTCCTACCGTAATGCTGCCCGTACCATCAGAGGGGGGGAGATTTCTCCACTCCGCTTCGCTTCGGTCGAAATGACGGGGATGGGGCCGGCTTTTTTATAATTTGCGGCGAAGCCGCCACCACAACCCTCGGGCCAAAGGCCCGTCAAACTTAAGAACCCTCCGGCCCATAGGGCCGGTCAATCCTAAGAACCTTCCCTTCTGAACCCTGTCAACCCTCACACCTTAGTGTAAAATTTTACTCGGTAGGGGAATTTTTCCAGAAACAATAAAAAAGGAAAGCCTCCCTTTGAGTGGAAATGTTATAATTTCCGTGCACAAATAAAACAAAGAAAGGGCTTTCCTCATGGATATTATAACAAAAACTGGAGAAATTTGGAGTGAAAATGCAATAGGAGCAGTCATTTCTATCATCAAGGAATCTGATGATTCTATTGAGTCTGAAAGGAAGCTAACTCATTGGCTCACTGAAATGAACTGTCAGCTTATAGCTATGGCCCTGGCGCGTATTGACACTGAGCTGTATCAGATTTACAAGGTACAGGGGTGGCGTGTGGCGCGCCGGGACTCTAGGACGATTTGCTGCCGCTATGGAGAGCTGACCTATACCCGAAGACTTCTGCAGAAAGAAGGGAAGAGCTTCTATCCCCTGGACTGCAAAATGGGCTTTGAGTCCAGAAAACACTACAGCCTGGGAATGATTGAGCGGATTGTCGAGGCTGTCGCAATTACCACATCTCGCAGTGCCAGCGAACTCCTGCAAAGCCTGGCAGGGATTACCATCTCCCATCAGTCCGTTATCTCACTCAAGAATTATGCCGGTAAGAAGGCAAAGGCTTACGAAAAAGCATTGGCAGAAGAGGAAAAGGTTGAAAAGCCGACACAGCCGGAAATTATAGCGATTGAAGGAGATGGAATTGTACTCAAGAACAAGGAGAAAGGCGGCGTTTCGGAAGTGCACCGCCTCCAGGTATATGAGGGAGTCAGGAAAAATGGCAACAGGACAGAACTGGTAGGACTTCGCTGCTTTGCAGCTACCAGCAGAAAAGAACTTTTTGCAATGGTAGCAAGCTATCTGCATGGGCACTATGACCTGTCTAAGACCACAGTGCTGTCGAATGGGGATGGAGGTTCCGGGTACCAATTTCAGGACTTTGATCGAATAGTAGAAGGCTGCCTGGATCACCAGCACTTCCTCGACTGCTATCATGTGCATGAAAAGATCCGGACTCGGCTCAGCTTCTGCAACAGAAAACTGATAGACCGTATTATCCGAGAACTTCACCAGAGCGACGATATTATGAAACAGATTCCCGTATGGATGGATACTGCCCGGAGCTGCGCCCGAACAGAGGCGGATTTGGAGGAGGTAGACAAGCTGCAGAGCTATCTGAAAAGAAATGCTCCCTATATCCCCAGCCTGAGTCAGCGCGGCATCCATACAGAGATTCATCTGGGTACTGCAGAAACAAATCACCGGTTCTATAGCTATCGCATGAAGCGGCAGGGACGGAGCTGGTCCAGCGAGGGAATGGAGTGTATGGTTTGGGTATTGACCGCCCGGAAGAATAAAACACTTACAGCAGCTCTCCTGTACCATGCTAATGGGAAAAGCTACAAAAAGATGGATAGAGCCATGCACAAGGCTACGGTGCAGGCAGAGCGTAAAATCGCCCAGAATGTCCGGAGTGAGGCGCAGAAGCGTAAAATGAGAAACTATAGGCCGGGATGCCTGGAGGGGCGTATAGGCGTTTATGGAGCTTCTTCTTCACCAATGGGGAGACTGGCCAGAGCTATACAGAAATACTGATTAAACCGAAGCCACGGAGATAGTAATTATCGACAGTCAAATGAATTACCGAGGAAAACTTGACACTTACCCCTCACACTGAAGGTGTGTCCACGGCCATTCCATTCATGATATAATGAAACCAGATAAAATCCATTGTTTTCAGTAAAGAAGGAGTAACGAAATGGACGACGGCCACATATGGCTTGAAATCATTATTATCATTTTACTGGTCCTGGCCAACGGGGTCTGTTCTCTGGCAGAAATCGCCATTGTGGGAGCGCGGAAGACGAAGCTCCAGGAAATGATTGATGAAGGGAATAAGAGCGCCGGCTATGCCCTGCGTCTGGCAGAGCGGAAGGAGGAGCTTTTTTCTACCATTCAGGTGGGCATTACTACCATCAGCATCATTACCGGTATGTTTTCCGGAGCGTCCCTGTCGGGACCTCTGGGAGAGGAGCTGTCGAAGTTCCCGCCGCTGGCGCCTTATGCCCAGATGGTGAGCATGGTGGCTGTCATGGTGCTGGTGACTTATTTTTCCCTGATTATCGGGGAGCTGGCGCCGAAATGGATTGCCATTGCCATTCCGGAGAAGGCGGCCTGCTTTGTGGCCCGGCCCATGATTATAATGGCTACGGTGTGCAAGCCGCTGGTGCTTTTTTCCACCTGGTCCACCAAGGCCGTGGTGGGTCTCCTTGGCATTCATATGGAAGGGGAGCAGCCGGTTTCGGAAGAGGAAATCAAGGTGCTTCTCCAGCAGGGGGCCAAGCTGGGCACTTTTGATAAGGAAGAACCGGAAATCATTGATAATGTATTCGAGCTCAATGACCGCACGGCAGCGGACTGTATGACGGCCCGTCCCCAGCTGGACTGGATCGACTTGGAGGACAGTGAGAAGAAAATCTGGGCCGATATGATGAAGACGTCCCATTTCCGCCTGCCCCTTGGCAGCGGCTCTCTGGACGATTTCAAAGGGCTGGCTGATTTGTCCGATGTGCTGATGGACCAGCATGCCCATCCGGGGAAGGCTTTGAAGAAATCCCTCATGGAAACGGTGCATGCGCCGGTATACATTCCGGAAACCCTGACGCTGACCAAGGTGCTGAAGCTTTTCCGCACCCGCGGCGTCCATGAAGCCATCGTCATCGATGAGTACGGCACCCTGTCTGGCCTCATCACCCTTCATGATGTGCTGGAAGAAATCGTGGGGGATATGCCCGGTGACAAGGAAGATATTCTGGAGGAGCAGAACAAGTTCATCCGCCGTTCCGAAAATTCCTGGCTGGTGGAGGGACTCTGCTCCATCGACGATTTTCGTGAGTATTTCCACATAGAAGACGAGCTGCCGGGAGAAGCGGAAGGCTACTACAAGACATTGGGAGGGTTTATTACCTATCTCCTTGGATATATACCGAAAGAAACAGAAAAAGCCCGGTATGGCATATTCACCTTTGAGGTGATGGACTGCGATAACCGGCGGGTGGACAAAGTCCTTGTAACGAAAGGCAAAGAAGAGGAGGAAATAAAACATGAGCAGTGAAACGAAAGAATGTCTGAAAGAACGGCTTCATAGGCTGGAACAGGATCTGAAGGAGAATCAGGCTTTCCTTCAGACCTATATGCTGTCCCCCAGCCCCGATTTCCGGCCGGCAGAGGAGGAAAGAATCCGCCAGATTTCCCGCCTGGCCGATGAAATGATGGAAATTCTCACCGAGCTGGCAGGAAGAAGCGAGGACAATGGGGAAGCCGATGCCATGGACGACGATTTGAACCTGGAATACAAGACCCACACACTGGGGGATCCGGACGGCGAGGACAACATTGAAGGGGACTGGAATCTGGATGAAGAAGATATGATTCCCATCAGCGAAGCCCGCACCCTGCCGGAAGCAGAAGAACTTCTGTCCAAAAAAGAAAAGAAAGGTAAGAAGCACGGGAAAAAGGATAAGAAGAAAGGAAAGAAGGGGAAGAAGGGGAAGAAATAAGACATAGCGGCAGGAGGCTGTATTCCCGGACTGGGGAAAGGGGCTTCGCCGCAGGGGAAGTGCCATGGTAAGTGTCCCATGGGGAAAGGTGGTACCGAAAGTACCCCAACGGGGCGTATTCCTACAGGCAAAGCCCGGCGGTATGGGTTTTCTGCCGCCGCAGGCGGGTCTATATACTCATCGCCCGATAGGGCGATACCACAACCCTCAGCGCCGCAGGCGCTGTCGCCCCCTGAGCGAAGCGATACACAACCCGCCGCCGGCAGGCGGCCACAACCCTCGGGGCGCAGCCCCGTTTACCTTTCTTTCTGAACCCTTTGAACATTTGACACATCCCTATGTCAAAGTTAGTGACTGATAAAAGTAAGGAGCCTGAAACCATGCCTCACTATGCATTGCCTCATGAAATCATGTATCATACCGGCCTTTCCCGGGAGATGACGGAAGGTGCCCGGTATGCCCTGGTGCCCGGAGATCCGGGGCGGGTGGAAGGATTGGCGAAGGCGCTGGATGAGAAGGCATCTTTCGTCTGCTCTCACCGGGATTTCACCACCTGGAAGGCCAGGGTTTCCGGCGAAACGGTGCTGGTCATGTCCACCGGCATGGGCGGTCCCTGTGTCACCTTTGCGGTGGAGGAACTGGCCCGGCTGGGGTTGACTTCCTTTATCCGGGTAGGCACCACCGGGTCCATTCAGGAGGACTTGAATCTGGGGGACCTGGTCATCAATAAGGGGGCCGTCCGCAGGGACGGCGCTTCCCGGGCCTATGCGCCCCTGGCCTATCCTGCCATGGCGGATATGCGGATCACCCTGGCACTGGAGGAAGCGGCCCGGGAACTGAAGGTACCCTGTAAAACAGGGATTTCCGTATCCACCGACAGCTTCTGGCCGGGCCAGGAGCGTTACGACAGCTTCTCCGGCTATGTGCGGAAAAATCTGCAGGGGAGCCTCTCCGAATACCGGGCCCTGGGCTGTACGAATTTTGAAATGGAAAACGCCACCCTCTTCACCCTCACCTCAGTGCTGGGCCTTTCGGCCGGTTCTCTCTGCGGCGTAGTGGCCAAGCGGACGGACAGCGAGGCCGTGGCTCCGAAGGCAGTGTATGAGCTGGCGGAAAAAAGATTCCATCAGGTGGTGAAAAGGGCGCTGGAAATGCTGATCGGCCATTTCATGGTGACCATTTAAAAAATAGAAAAGACGCCTTCAGAAAAAGGCGTCTTTTTGAATGAGAAGCAGAGCTCTGGAGAGGGCGTGCCACCTCAAAACTTGCCACCCGCAGCTCGGTGGGCGGCCAAAGGAAAGCGCCTTCACGGGCAGGCCAGGCGCCCACCTTGGCTGACGTGTATCCTTATGCCGGATGTGCACAGTGGGAAGGGGTGACACATGGAAAAATGAGACATAGGTGGTTCTTACCATCACGGAGTTTCCCCCTTTGGTGGCTGCGCCACCACCTTCCCCCCGCAGGCGGTGGGACAATCACAGGGGGACGAAGTCCCGCCAACCCTCACACCGAAGGTGTGTCCAATGGCGAAGCCGCGCCCCTTTTTTTAAAATATGACGTTAGGGCACCACGGCTCTTTCGTCATCTCGAGCGGGGCTGCGTGTCAGTATGGGGCAGATGGAAAACGCTTTGATGATACTCTGAGTCGAGAGATCTCCCACCTCAATGCTTCATGTACCATGGTGGAGTGAGATTTCTCCACTCCGCTTCGCTTCGGTCGAAATGACGGAGGGCGCGGGCCGGCTTTTTTGTCATTTGGGCGTGAGATTTCTCCACTCCGCTCCGCTCTGGTCGAAATGACGGGGATGGGGGCCGGCTTTTTTATAATCTGCGGCGAAGCCGCCACCACCACCCTCGGCCTGAAAGGCCGTCAAACTTAAGAACCTTAAGAACCCTCGGGGCGCAGCCCCGTCAACCCTCACGCCCGCAGGGCGTGTCCCATAGCCCCTTTTTCAAAATCCCCTTGCCATTGAAGGCAAAATCATTTATCATAACAATGATATACTATTGCTTTCAAAGGGAAGCAGAGATAAAGGAGATTTTTGGAAGAATGAGAGCACGTGGTCTTTTATTTGGCGTGGCAGTGGCATTTTCTGTGTGGAATATCATTACCAATGGTGTCAATGTGCGGACTGTGGCAATCTGTGCCATGATCCTGGTATGCCTGGTCATTAATATTTACAATTATCGTCAGAAGCAGCAGCAGCGGGCAGCAGCGGAGGAAGCTGTAAGGGAGAAGGAAGAGGTCCGCCAGCTTCGGGCAGAGGCCCGGCGCAGGCAGAATCGGAGGAACCGGAAGCATCGCAAATAATTCTCTTTCTGCTTGAGGGCCTTTGGCCCTTTTTCTGTTTTCAGGGAAAGTATGAGAAGATGGCATAGGTCATCTGAAAAGTCATAGCTTATCCCGGGAGGTACTATGCCGGCGGCGCTTATCTATCGCTGGGCAGTCTTTATTCTGCTCATTTTGGGTCTGATTCTTCTCATGAAGCACAAGGTGCTGACGCCCTTTGTATTCTGGTCGAGGATCCAGTACTATACGTTTTCTACTTTCACCCTTTTTGTGGTGTGGCTGGGGGCCACTCTGTTCCAGGTGGATGTGCCCTTCCTGTATACAGCGGACTGCCGTTACATAGTGGCGGCCAGTCTGGGGACTCTGTCCCTCATGTATCATCTCATCGTACGGCCCGGTGCCATTCGCACCCACAAGCTGAACGATATCAGCTACGAGCATTTTTCTTTCTACAATTACATATTTCACTATTTCATCCCCATCCTGATGCTGGTGGATTATATCTTCTTCGTGGATAAGAGGGACATGCACTGGTACACCATGTTTACCTGGATGATTTACCCTGCTTTCTATGTGGTATTCGTGTATTTCAGGGCCTGGGTGACCATCGTGACCCACGGGAAATCCCATCTTTATCCCTATACGTTCATGGATCCCAACTTCCATGGACCTCTCTCTATTACCAGGGGGGTGCTCATCGTAGGCGCCCAGTTCTTCGTCATCGGCGTTTTCGTCTATGCTCTGGGCATGGGCCTTTTCTACCTGGGCATTCCGCCCCTTTCCTGGACTTTTAATGGATGAAATCAAAGGCAGAGGCGCTCCGCTGGGGGCGCTTTTTTGATGCGGTCGGGATCGGAATCGGGGCGGTGCTTGCCGGTATTCCCGAAGGTTGACGCGGCTTCGCCGCGAGGGTTGATGGCGCCGCCGGGCCTCAGGCCCTGGGCGCCAAGGGTTCTGTCCGGGACCGGCTGACGCCTTCCGGACAGGTTGAGGGCTCCGCCCTCGGAAGGTATATAGTATCGCTGCGCTGACGAGGTGGGCGCCTCTAAATTATAGAAGGCGCCAGTTTGTATAAAACCATACAACCGCCCTGCGGGCGTTGGAAATGCATCCCCCTTTGGTAGCTGGCGCCACCACCTTGCCCGGTGGGAAGCATGTCACTGGATTCTCAGTCGCCTACGGCTCCTTACGAATCCAGTTCCTTTGCCACCCCCGCAAGCGGGGGCACTATGGGTGCTTAGCCATGGAGCCATGTCTCTGCAGGAAAGCATAGAAACCTATTCTTCCCCCTGAATAGGGGGAAGTCCGGCGCAGCCCGGATAGGGGGTGGCGAGCGCAGCGAGCCAGTCAGCAGAATGGTTATTTTGCCATATGACACTGAAAGTTAATCCCGTAACGCTGACTTTATAAGCATTGCCCGCAGGGCAATCCACCCCCTCTGAACCCTCTGAACCCTCTGAACCCTCTGAACCCTCTGAACCCTCTGAACCCTCTGAACCCTCTGAACCCGGGCCGCGGAGCGGCCCCATAGCGGCCCTTTTTCCCCCGGCCACAAAACATAGAGACATATAAGAAAATAAATGATATAATAATTCCGTTGCATTGAATTTATGCTTTTGCTGTAAGGAGTTTAATTGATGGCAGATACAAAAGACGTGACGACGAAGGATTTTGTGGATCATTCCTATTTCTATAAGCCCTATTGGTTTGTGGTGGCTCTTGGCTTTATCCTGTGGGCCGCTTATGTGTGCTGGACGGGGTACTGGGGGATTGTCCATCACAGGGTGCCGGTGATTGACCTGGGCATGCAGGTGGCCATTCTGTGGTGGCTTCTGGATACGGTGCTCACGAAGACGGTATACCGGCTGGAAAAGGACCGCCTTTATATGCTGAAAACAGGGGTGGGGCACAAGAAGGAGCTTTCCATTCCTTATGAGGATATTTTCGGCGTTCACCATTTCAAAAACCAGCTCATGAAGCCGGTGACTTATCGCTATACCTTCCACCAGTATTCGAAGCTGGACAATCGTCCCATCTGGTCCCTGCTCTATGATATCGACAGTGACAAGAAGGTGGGCCGGGTGCTCATGAAGGCTTCCGAGGATTTCTGGAAGGAGTTTGAACGGCGTATGCCGGGGCAGATCCGCATTCCTCAGGAAGAAGTGGTTACGTTCACATACAAGGCTATGGAAAAGAAACTTCGTGACCAGGGCTATTTCAAGGAACATCCGGAAATGTCCTTTGAAGAAGGTATCAAACAGCTCCGCCAGAAAGGTACGGAAATGGGGGGCCGGGAGGATGAACTGACCGGTGCTGATTTCCACGGTGAAAAGGTGGAACTGGAAAATGGTACCAGTAAGGAAACGTTGGAAGCGGCCAGAAGAAAGATGGAGGAAGGAAGTCAAAAAGAATAGGTTCGTTGAGGGAGCTGTGAAAAGATGTAAATCATTTTTTCACAGCTCTTTTTTATATAGATGAATATATAAAATTATTATAGATACTTATAGAAGGAATATATAGCAGGTAAAAAGAAAAAATGATTCATAGATTGCAGGCAGGCTATTTGCATTTATTCATAGATACATATCCCCGGACAGGGGGAAAGACATGGTGGCGAACGGGGGAGATTAAGGAAGGAAAGGTGGTAAAAAAATGAATCGCCATCTATCCATCATATATAGCAACTTCTAAAAAATAGGAGAATAAATGAGAATACGGAAGTATCATAATGATAAAACACAATAATAGGAATAAATAACCATAATATACTATATTTATTTGAAAATCATGGAAAAATACTGTATATTGACTGTAGATATCTGCGATTCCTGAAGTTTATGCAGTGAAGAAAGGAGGCGTTTCCCTGTTTGATGGATAACAGGATGGGCAGGCTTATTTTCCAGGTGCAGTGATTCTCCGGTTTCATGCCATTATTTCACATAGAGAAGTCATTTTATGGAGAAGTCATTGGACCGCTCTTGGAAAAGCGGATGAAGGCCTGCAGGAGGCGGGGCTCGCGGGCAGCTCTTGGCCCTCCCTTCAGGAAATTTCACAGGCGAAATGCTGATGGCATTCTTTGTCTAGGATGGTATCAGCAGGTTTATTTTTCGAAAGGCGGTTGACTCTATGGCATCTCCAAGCCCCCTCTCCATTTGTCTCACTAACATGGTTATCGTATTTGCGGTCCTCGTTTTCCTGGCGTTTGTGATCCAGCTGATTCACATCGTGGACCCCACGAAGAACAAGAAGAAATAGGAAGATAACGATTAAGGTTAGGAGGTAGACATTATGGATGGTTTTATGAGAGCCCTTGCTTCTGTGTGGACAGATTCGGGATTTGCTTCTCTTACGATTGAAAATATCATTATGATTCTGGTGGGTCTGGTGCTCCTGTACCTGGCCATTGCCAAGGAATATGAGCCTCTTCTGCTCATGCCCATTGCTTTTGGCGACATTATGGCCAATTTCCCCAACACCGGTTTTGAATCGGAAATGGGCGTTATGATGGCTATTGGATTTGGTATTAAGTATGAAATTTTCCCGCCGTTGATTTTCATGGGTGTGGGAGCAATGACGGACTTTTCTCCCCTCATTGCCAACCCGAAAACCATGCTTCTCGGCGCTGCTGCCCAGATCGGCGTTTTCGTGGCCCTGGCAGGTGCCATGATTCTGGGCTTCAATGTGCAGGAAGCGGCAGCCATTGGCATCATCGGCGGCGCTGACGGCCCCACTTCTATTTATCTGACGTCCAAGCTGGCGCCCCACCTTCTGGGTGCCGTAGCTGTGGCAGCGTATTCCTACATGTCCCTGGTACCCCTGATTCAGCCGCCGATTATGAAGCTCCTCACTACGAAGGAACAGAGACAGATCCGCATGGTGAATCTTCGTCCGGTGACTCATTTCGAAAGGGTAGCTTTCCCCATTGTCGTATCTATCGTGGTTTCCCTGCTTCTCCCGCCGGTGGCATCCCTCATGGGCATGCTCTGCCTGGGCAATCTCTTTGAAGTATCCGGCGTAACCGGCCGTCTGTCTGATACGGCGAAAAATGCACTGTGCAACATCGTTACCATTTTCCTGGCAACCGGCACCGGCCTCACCATGACCGGCGACAAGTTCATCCGTGTGCAGACTCTGGAAATCATCTGCCTCGGTCTCGTAGCCTTTGCAGCAGGCACCGCAGGGGGCGTCCTCTTCGGCCAGCTCATGCGCATTGTGTCCGGTAACAAGGTGAACCCCCTCATCGGTTCTGCCGGCGTATCTGCCGTACCTATGGCAGCCCGGGTATCCCAGGTGGTAGGTCTTCGGGACAATCCCTCCAACTATCTGCTCATGCAGGCCATGGGTCCCAACGTGGCAGGCGTTATCGGCACCGCTGTGGCGGCAGGCACCATGCTGGCCCAGTTCGGAGGCTGATTTCCCTTAAAAAATCTGTCATTGATTATGAAAAAGCACTCTCTTTGGAGAGTGCTTTTTGTATATAATCATTTTTTATAGGGGCATATAGAAAATATAACGAATTGAGAAATTAGGAATGATAGCATTTAATAGTTTATAAAATAAAAATTTATAATTTCGGTATATATTTCATGCAAAAGACTGTCAAAATCGTATGAAGAATATAATGAATAGTATACGATGAAATCAATCGAATCATTAGCAGTAAAGTTTTGCATTTGCAGTTTTCAGGGGACAATGGGGAAGGAATAAATTTCAATGACTTAAATGGGAATCATAATCAATAGCATACTATTTTTTAAATAGAATAATATATTCTAAATTGAAATAGACGGTGGAGTGGTTGAATTTTGACAGGTCCATGAATACAATAAGCATAGATGCCTATGTAAGTGCATGCCATGTGCAGCTTCATAGATGGGAGCCCGACCCTGGGACTGTGAACAAAGGAGGATAGAAGGTTTACCAAGGGATTATCATTGTTTTCCGGATCATATTTCGGATTCATGTGGAAACTTGCAATTATTCTTTATAACTTTATATGAGTCCAACAATCTTCCGGAGAAGATTCCGATTTCTGTCCGGTATGCATCGAACCTGGCAGCTATCGAAAAAAATCAAAAGGAAGGTGAACCTTATGGATCCAGCCATTATCACACTGTGTGTATTGGCAGTAGCAGCATTCCTGTTTGTTACCGAACTGATCCCGCTGGCAGTTACCGCTATGGCAGCCTGCACAGCCCTCGGTATTCTCGGCGTTCTTCCGGCTAAACAGGTATATGCAGGTCTTTCCAACTCCACCGTCGTTCTTTTCGGTGGTATGTTCGTTATCGGCGCCGCTATGTTCAAGACTGGCCTCGCTGAAGCCATCGGTCTTGCTGTTGTTAGAAAAGCAGGTACCAAAGAAGTTCCGCTGATGGGCGCCATCATGCTGGTAACCATCATCCTGTCTTCCGTATCTTCCAATACCGGTACCGTAGCATGCCTCATGCCGGTAGTTATCGGTATTGCTCAGGCAGCTAACATTCCGGCTTCCAAGGAACTGATGCCTCTGGCAGTCGCTGCTAACGTAGGCGGCACCATCACCATGATCGGTACTCCGCCAAACGTTATCGTTACCGGCGCTCTGTCTGCAGCAGGACTTCCGTCCTTCGGATTCTTCGAATTCGCCCTCATCGGTGTTCCGCTGTCCGTTATCGTCCTGGCTTACATGCTCACCATTGGCCGTAAGACCATTCCGATCAAGAATGCAGGCGCTATGGATGAAGAAGCTGTGAAAGCAGCTAAGGAGGAAGCTGGTGCTTCTGATGACGACGCTCCGAAGAGCAAGACAAAGATGTGGATTTCCGGTCTCATTCTGATCGGCGTTGTTGTCTGCATGGCTCTGAACCTCAAAACCGTTCCTCTTCAGACTGCCGCTGTTACCGGCGCAATTCTCTGCGTCATCACCGGCTGCCTGAAAGAAAAAGAAGCTTATGCAGGTATCGACTGGGTAACCATTTTCCTCTTCGCCGGCATGCTTTCCGTAGCTACCGCTATGGATAAGACTGGCGCAGGCAAACTGATTGCCGACACCGTAGTAGGTATGATGGGCGATCATCCAAACCCCATTGTTCTCTGCGCTGTACTGTACCTGATTTCCAACGTACTGACCCAGTTCATGAGTAACACTGCATCTGCAGCACTTCTTGCACCAATTGGTATTTCCATTGCTCAGTCCATCGGCGCTGACCCGAAACCGGTACTTATGGCTATCGGTATCGCAGCATCCATGGCTTATGCAACACCAATGGCTACTCCGCCAAACACCCTGGTTCTTGGACCTGGCGGATTCTCTTTCAATGACTATGTAAAAGTAGGCGTTCCGCTCTGCATTATTACATTCATTGTAAGCGTAATCATTATCCCGATTTTCTGGCCATTCTTCCCAGGCTGATACATCTCTTAGCCTTTGGGATTGAAAGACTTGCTGTTAGAAGTGAGAGCTGCCTTTCCGGCAGCTCCCTGCTTCTGATTCTCACTGCGTGAGGCAGAATCCTCACCGGTATCTGCTAAGGTACTGAAAAAAGAAAGGTGGATTTATACATGGACACTCCAAGCCCACTTTCCATTTGTATCACTAACATGGTTATTGTATTTGCGGTTCTGATTGTTCTTGCCTTCGTTATTCAGCTGATTCACATTGTGGATCCAACCAAGAATAAAAAGAAATAAGTAAAACAAAACCATTAGAATTAGGAGGATACAATTATGGATGGCTTTATGAGAGCACTGGTTTCTGTATGGACAGATTCCGGATTTGCTGCATTAACATGGCAGAACATTGTCATGATTCTTGTCGGACTGGTTCTGCTCTATCTGGCAATCGCAAAAGAATACGAACCTCTTCTGCTGATGCCTATCGCTTTTGGCGATATTATGGCTAACTTCCCGAATACCGGTTTTGAAACCGATATGGGCGTTATGATGGCTATTGGATATGGTATTAAGTACGAAATTTTCCCGCCGCTGATTTTCATGGGTGTAGGTGCCATGACCGACTTTGGTCCTCTCATCGCTAACCCGAAGACCATGCTTCTGGGGGCAGCTGCCCAGATCGGCGTATTCGTAGCACTGGCAGGCGCTATGGCACTGGGCTTCAACGTCCAGGAAGCAGCTTCCATCGGTATCATCGGTGGTGCTGATGGCCCGACCGCTATTTATCTGACTTCTAAACTGGCTCCGCATCTGCTGGGCGCCATCGCTGTAGCAGCTTACTCCTACATGTCCCTGGTTCCGCTGATTCAGCCGCCAATCATGAAGCTCTGCACCACCAAGGAACAGAGAAAGATTAAGATGGTTAACCTCCGTCCGGTTTCCCATTTTGAAAAGGTTGCATTCCCGATCGTCGTAGCTATTGTGGTATCTCTGCTTCTGCCACCGGTAGCAGCACTGATGGGTATGCTCTGCCTGGGCAACCTGTTCGAAGTATCCGGCGTAACCGCTCGTCTGTCTGATACCGCTCAGAACTCCCTGTGCAACATCGTTACCATTTTCCTGGCAACCGGCACAGGCCTCACCATGACCGGTGATAAATTCCTTCGTCTCCAGACCATTGAAATCATTTTCCTGGGCCTCGTTGCATTCGCAGCCGGCACCGCAGGCGGCGTACTCTTTGGTCAGATCATGAGAATTGCATCTGGCAACAAGGTAAACCCGCTGATTGGTTCCGCAGGCGTATCTGCCGTACCAATGGCAGCCCGCGTATCCCAGATCGTAGGTCTGAAAGACAACCCGTCCAACTACCTGCTGATGCAGGCTATGGGCCCGAACGTAGCAGGCGTTATCGGTACTGCAGTTGCTGCAGGCACCATGCTGGCACAGTTCGGAGGCTGATTTCTGTAAGAAATCTGTCAATGAAAAGCATCCTCGAAAGAGGATGCTTTTTTATTGCGCCAAAAGCTGATTTGCTCCTTCCAAGCCCTTATAATAATTATTTATATCATCATATATAAAAAAACTAGAATGCTCATTTTAGGTAAACAATAAAACAGAAAACTTGGATTTTCAAAAAGTTGCATAGTATACAATGCGAACATGCAAATGATAATGAACATTGATAACTATGAATTTTCATAGAAGACGATGAAATCGTATACTATGAAAAATTTCAGCTTGAAAAGAGGAAGGAAAGAGGGGAGTATGGGGCAGGTTATTTTCAATTAGAAAATGACAAAAACAGGGGAAATGAAAGGGGCTTGGCAGCTATTTTCAAGGGGAAAGGAAGGATACATAGAATATTATGTAAATTTGCGAAAATCATAGCATCCATATAGAATGAACATAGGTGCCTATGTAATGCATATCAATCGCATCTACATAGATGCAGGCCCTGCCCCAGGGCTTTTCTCAAAGGAGGATAGAAGGTTTGCCGGGGGTCGAATTATTTTCCGGATCGTATTCGGGATTCATATTCGGAATTCAGCATTTATTCTTTTATAACTTCATATGAGTCCTATGACTTTCCGGAGAGTTCCGTTCTGATTTCCTCGTAAGCACCAGTAAAGGAAAAAAGAGTGGAAAAATCAAAAGGAAGGTGAACCTTATGGATCCAGCCATTATCACACTGTGTGTACTGGCAGTAGCAGCATTCCTGTTTGTTACCGAACTGATCCCGCTGGCAGTCACTGCAATGGCAGCCTGCACAGCCCTCGGTATTCTGGGCGTTCTTCCGTCCAAACAGGTTTATGCAGGTCTTTCCAACTCCACCGTCGTTCTTTTCGGTGGTATGTTCGTTATCGGCGCCGCTATGTTTAAAACAGGCCTGGCAGAAGCAGTTGGCCTGTGGGTAGTAAACAAAGCAGGTGCCGGTGAAGTCAAACTGATGGGTGCCGTTATGCTGGTAACCATCATCCTGTCTTCTGTATCTTCCAATACCGGTACCGTAGCATGCCTCATGCCGGTTATTATCGGTATTGCCCAGGCAGCTAACATTCCGGCTTCCAAGGAACTGATGCCTCTGGCAGTCGCTGCTAACGTAGGCGGCACCATCACCATGATCGGTACTCCGCCAAACGTTATCGTTACCGGCGCTCTGTCCGCTGCCGGTCTTCCGTCCTTCGGATTCTTCGAATTCGCCCTCATCGGCGTTCCGCTGTCCGTCATCGTTCTTGCTTACATGCTGACCATTGGCCGCAAGACCATTCCGGTCAAGAGTGCAGGCGCTATGGATGCTGACGCTGTAGAAGCTGCTAAGAAAGAAGCAGGCGCAGGCGATGACGATGCTCCGAAGAGCAAGACAAAGATGTGGATTTCCGGTCTCATTCTTCTGGGCGTAGTTGCTGCTATGGCTCTGAACCTCAAGACCGTTCCTCTCCAGACTGCCGCTGTTACCGGCGCTATTCTCTGCGTCATCACCGGCTGCCTGAAAGAAAAAGAAGCTTATGCAGGTATCGACTGGGTAACCATTTTCCTGTTCGCCGGCATGCTTTCCGTAGCTACCGCTATGGATAAGACTGGCGCAGGCAAACTGATTGCCGACACCGTAGTAGGCATGATGGGCGAACATCCAAACCCCATTATCCTCTGCGCTGTACTGTACCTGATTTCCAACGTACTGACCCAGTTCATGAGTAACACTGCATCTGCAGCTCTGCTTGCACCAATTGGTATTTCCATTGCTCAGTCCATCGGTGCTGATCCGAAACCGGTACTGATGTCCATCGGTATCGCAGCATCCATGGCATTTGCAACACCAATGGCTACTCCGCCAAACACCCTGGTCCTCGGACCTGGCGGATTCTCTTTCAATGACTATGTCAAAGTCGGCGTACCGCTCTGCATTATTACCTTCATTGCAAGCGTTATCATTATCCCGATTTTCTGGCCATTCTTCCCAGGCTGATTTCCAGCTGTGGAAAAGAAAGTCAATTGAAATTTTTCAGGAGATGGGAAGCGCTTCCGGCGCTTCCCGGCTTCTGATTCTCACTGCGTGAGGCAGGAACCTCACTGGTATCTACTAAGGTACTGAAAAAAGAAAGGTGGATTTATAGATGGATACTCCGAGCCCACTTTCCATTTGTATCACTAACATGGTTATCGTATTTGCTGTTCTGATTTTCCTTGCTTTCGTTATTCAGCTGATTCACGTTGTGGATCCAACCAAGAACAAGAAGAAATAAGTAAAACATAACCATTAGAATTAGGAGGATACAATTATGGATGGCTTTATGAGAGCTCTCGTTTCCGTATGGACTGACTCCGGCTTTGCCGCCCTCACCATCGAAAACGTCATTATGATTCTGGTAGGACTTGTCCTGCTCTATCTGGCAATCGCAAAAGAATACGAACCTCTTCTGCTGATGCCTATCGCTTTTGGCGATATTATGGCTAACTTCCCGAATACCGGTTTTGAAACCGATATGGGCGTTATGATGGCTATTGGATTTGGTATTAAGTACGAAATTTTCCCGCCGCTGATTTTCATGGGCGTAGGCGCAATGACCGACTTTGGTCCCCTCATCGCTAACCCGAAGACCATGCTTCTGGGTGCAGCTGCCCAGATCGGCGTATTCGTAGCACTGGCCGGCGCTATGCTCCTGGGCTTCAATGTTCAGGAAGCAGCTTCCATCGGTATCATCGGTGGCGCTGATGGCCCGACCTCCATTTACCTGACTTCTAAACTGGCTCCTCACCTTCTGGGTGCCGTAGCCGTAGCAGCTTACTCCTACATGTCCCTGGTTCCGCTGATTCAGCCGCCAATCATGAAGCTCTGCACCACCAAGGAACAGAGAAAGATTAAGATGGTTAACCTCCGTCCTGTAACCCATTTCGAAAAGGTTGCATTCCCGATCGTCGTTGCCATCGTCGTTTCCCTGCTTCTCCCGCCGGTAGCATCTCTGATGGGCATGCTCTGCCTGGGCAACCTGTTTGAAGTATCCGGTGTAACCGCTCGTCTGTCTGATACCGCTCAGAACGCACTGTGCAACATCGTTACCATTTTCCTGGCAACCGGCACTGGCCTTACCATGACCGGCGACAAATTCATTCGTGTACAGACCCTTGAAATCATCGTTCTCGGCCTGGTTGCATTCGCAGCTGGCACCGCAGGCGGCGTACTCTTTGGTCAGATCATGAGAATTGCATCCGGCAACAAGGTAAACCCGCTGATTGGTTCCGCAGGCGTATCTGCCGTACCAATGGCAGCTCGTGTATCCCAGGTTGTAGGTCTGAAAGACAACCCGTCCAACTACCTGCTCATGCAGGCTATGGGCCCGAACGTAGCAGGCGTTATCGGTACTGCAGTTGCTGCAGGCACTATGCTGGCACAGTTCGGAGGCTGATTTCTTCTGGAAATCTGTCAATGAAAAGCATCCTCGAAAGAGGATGCTTTTTTTATGCTTTCTTTGAGAAAGGAATCTTTCCCTTTGAGGCAGGTCTTAGGTGTCAGGGCGGGACCCAGGAGGAAAGGAAGCCGGATGTTCCGACAGGGAGAAGGGGATATGACGAGTTCCATAAGCCATTATAATAATCTTCTATAGCATCATATAGAAAAATAAAATTCTGAAACAGAAATCAGGTTTCCAAAGCAGAAAGGGAATATCCGGGGATATCCGTTTTTTGTAAATGCTATTCACCAAAGGGAATAAAGATGCATCACAAAGAAATATAAGAAATGATTTATCCGAAAATATCGGATATTTTTCCCTTTGTTTTTCATGGCAGCCTCCTTGAAAAGAGAGTATTTCCATAGGCTGCAATGTATATACATATGCATTGAGTACTATATAATTATAAATACATAGCTATATATATAGTAATATATGCAGATTTGATTATGAATTCTGCGGCAGTTACAATACAAATGAACGAGAGCGCAGTTCCGTTTCTTGTTTCCCATGTGAGTCTTTCCCGGAGACTGTGATGAAAGGAGGATAGCCGGTTAATCAGGGATACAACGGAATGATGCAGATTTTCCTATCGCAGTCAGCTATTATTTATGCTTATTTTTGAAGGTCTGCCATCTTCCGCAGTTTACAGTTCTTTTTTCTATGATGAGAAGAGAGACATTTCTTTAAAGGAAGGTGAACTTATGGATCCAGCTATTACTACACTATGTGTACTGGCAGTAGCAGCATTCCTGTTTGTTACCGAACTGATCCCGCTGGCAGTTACCGCTATGGCAGCCTGCACAGCCCTCGGTATTCTCGGCGTTCTTCCGTCCAAACAGGTATATGCAGGTCTTTCCAACTCCACCGTCGTTCTTTTCGGCGGTATGTTCGTCATCGGCGCCGCTATGTTTAAAACAGGCCTGGCAGAAGCAGTAGGTCTCTGGGTAGTAAACAAGGCAGGTACAAAGGAAGTACCGCTCATGGGCGCTATCATGGTCGTTACCATTGCCCTGTCTGCGGTTTCCTCCAATACCGGTACGGTAGCATGCCTCATGCCGGTTATCGTTGGTATTGCCAATGCAGCCCACATTCCGGCTTCCAAGGAACTGATGCCTCTGGCAGTGGCTGCTAACGTAGGCGGCACCATCACTATGATCGGTACTCCGCCAAACGTTATCGTTACCGGCGCTCTGTCCGCTGCCGGTCTTCCGTCCTTCGGATTCTTCGAATTTGCCCTCATCGGCGTTCCGCTGTCCGTTATCGTTCTGGTTTACATGCTCACCATCGGCCGCAAGACCATTCCGGTTAAAAATGCAGGCGCTATGGATGCAGCTGCCGTTGAAGCAGCTAAGAAAGAAGCTGGTGCTTCTGATGACGATGCTCCAAAGAGCAAAACCAAGATGTGGATTTCCGGTCTCATTCTTCTGGGCGTAGTTGCTGCTATGGCTCTGAACCTCAAGACCGTTCCTCTCCAGACTGCTGCTGTGACCGGTGCCATTCTCTGCGTCATCACCGGCTGCCTGAAAGAAAAGGAAGCTTATGCAGGTATCGACTGGGTAACCATTTTCCTCTTCGCCGGCATGCTCTCCGTAGCTACCGCTATGGATAAGACCGGTGCAGGCAAACTGATTGCCGACACTGTCGTAGGCATGATGGGCGAGAACCCGAACCCCATCGTTCTCTGCGCTGTACTGTACCTGATTTCCAACGTACTGACCCAGTTCATGAGTAACACTGCATCTGCAGCACTTCTTGCACCAATTGGTATTTCCATTGCTCAGTCCATCGGTGCTGACCCGAAACCGGTACTCATGTCCATCGGTATCGCAGCATCCATGGCATTCGCAACACCAATGGCTACTCCGCCAAACACCCTGGTCCTTGGCCCTGGCGGATTCAATTTCAATGACTATGTGAAGGTCGGCGTACCACTCTGCATCATTACATTCATTGCAAGCGTTATCATTATCCCGATTTTCTGGCCATTCTTCCCGGGATAATCTATCCGGAAAGGTTTTGCCTTATGGGAAACAGAGGCTTCTCTGTCCCGTCTCCTGATGGGACAGGGATCTCCCTTTTCCTCGAGACTGTATAAAAAGAAAGGTGGATTCATACATGGCATCTCCAAGCCCGCTGTCCATTTGTCTCACCAACATGGTTATCGTATTTGCGGTTCTGATTTTTCTTGCCTTCGTTATTCAGCTGATTCACATTGTGGATCCAACCAAGAATAAAAAGAAATAAGTACAATAATCATATAGGAGGATACAAACATGGATGGCTTTATGAGAGCTCTTGTTTCCGTTTGGACTGACTCCGGCTTTGCCGCCCTCACCATCGAAAACATCATTATGATTCTGGTAGGCATTGTCCTGCTTTATCTGGCAATCGCAAAAGAATACGAACCTCTTCTGCTGATGCCCATCGCTTTTGGCGATATTATGGCTAACTTCCCGAATACCGGTTTTGAAACCGATATGGGCGTTATGATGGCTATTGGATTTGGTATTAAGTACGAAATTTTCCCGCCGCTGATTTTCATGGGCGTAGGCGCAATGACCGACTTTGGTCCCCTCATCGCTAACCCGAAGACCATGCTTCTGGGTGCAGCTGCCCAGATCGGCGTATTCGTAGCACTGGCCGGCGCTATGCTCCTGGGCTTCAATGTTCAGGAAGCAGCTTCCATCGGTATCATCGGTGGTGCTGATGGCCCGACCTCCATTTACCTGACTTCTAAACTGGCTCCTCACCTTCTGGGTGCTGTAGCCGTAGCAGCTTACTCCTACATGTCCCTGGTGCCCCTGATTCAGCCTCCTATCATGAAGCTCTTCACCACCAAGGAACAGAGAAAGATCAAGATGACCAACCTTCGTCCTGTAACCCATTTCGAAAAGGTGGCATTCCCGATCGTCGTTTCCATCGTTGTTTCCCTGCTTCTCCCGCCGGTAGCAGCACTGATGGGTATGCTCTGCCTGGGCAACCTGTTTGAAGTATCCGGCGTAACTGCTCGTCTGTCTGATACCGCTCAGAACGCACTGTGCAACATCGTTACCATTTTCCTGGCAACCGGCACAGGCCTTACCATGACTGGCGACAAATTTATCCGCGTACAGACCCTTGAAATCATCTGCCTCGGCCTGGTTGCATTCGCAGCAGGCACCGCAGGCGGCGTACTCTTCGGCCAGATCATGAGAATTGCATCGGGCAACAAGGTAAACCCGCTGATCGGTTCCGCAGGCGTATCTGCCGTACCAATGGCAGCCCGCGTATCCCAGGTGGTAGGTCTTCGCGACAACCCGTCCAACTACCTGCTCATGCAGGCTATGGGCCCGAACGTAGCAGGCGTTATTGGTACTGCAGTTGCTGCAGGCACCATGCTGGCACAGTTCGGAGGCTGATTTCTGTAAGAAATCTGTCAATGAAAAGCATCCTCGAAAGAGGATGCTTTTTTGCTCTGGAGGCTCCGCCATTGGATACACCCTATCGGGTGTGAGGGTTCAGAGGGGAAGGTTCTTAAGATGGACCGGCCGTTGGCCGGAGGGTTCTTAAGTTTGACGGGCCTTTGGCCCGAGGGTTGTGGTATCGCCCTTTGGGCGATGAGTTTTATAAGCCGCCTGCGGCGGTCATGTCAGCATAGAGTATCTATTCTCTCCGCTTACCTCGTACACCCTTTCCCGCTACGCGGGACTTCGCCCCGGTGGGAAGCATGTCACTGGATTCGCGGGTCGCGGGGCTCCCCTACGGATCCAGTTCTATTGCCACCTCAAGGGAAAAGAGAGATATGAGGAAAAAAACAGCGAGTCATATACTTCACGTACCATTTCGGCGTTTTCCCCCCTTTGGTGGCTGGCGCCACCACCTTTCCCCCGCAAGCGGGGGCACTATGGGTGCTTAGCAATGGAGCCATGTCTCTACAGGAAAGCATAGAGCAATTTATTCTGCCCCCGCTTGCGGATAGGGGGGCGCTCGGCGCAGCGAGCCAGTCAGCAGAATTCCTATCATAACGTATGATACAGAAAGGTAAATCCGTAACGCTGACTTCATATTCATCGCCCCATAGGGCGATACCACAACCCTCGGCCTGAAAGGCCGTCAAACTTACGAACCTTAAGAACCCTCGGGGCGAAGCCCCGTCAACCCTCGTCAACCCTCGCGCCAAAGGCGCGTCCAAAGGGCCATCATTATCCCCTTGCATTCTCTTTAAAATGCTGATATCATTACACTTGATAAGGAGTACTAATTATGCAGCTAATTGATTTATCTGATGTACATGATTTCAGCGCAGCTCGTTTTCTGCTGTACTGGCTGATTGCTTCCGTGGTGGCCATCATTGTGGCCTACAGTATCGGACAGGAAAACAAACTGAAGTGGTTCAGGCAGCGCAAATCCAATGGTTTCATGGTACGCCGCGGGGTGTTTGGCAATTTCAGTCTGCTGGGCGTGCCGAATTCCAAAGAAGGCTTTGCCATTACGGCAGGCATCTTTATCGGTTCCGGTGTGATCTGGGCCGTTCTTGTATTTGTCATTCTTCCTGTTTTCGGTTATAATTTATAAAGTAAGAGTTTTACAGTTTCATATTCTGTTTCCTGCGTATGGCACAGGGGTAGGAAATCCATCCTGATAGAAGGACCTGGCATTGAAAAAATGTCAGGTCTTTTTTTTAGGAATATATGCATGGCAGGTTATCAAACAGGATGGGCAGAGACAATCTATTTCATAAAGGCAGTTATTTGTATTTTTATTCATTTGGGAGGTTTCAATGACAGCCTGGGAAAGTATTGCCAAAGAGTTGTTCAGCGGGGTCATGGGCATGGGAGACCCTTCGGTGTGGATGATGTTCCTCATTGGAGGTATCCTGATTTATCTGGGGGTGAAAAAGGATTATGAGCCCATGCTTCTTTTCCCCATGGGGGTAGGCTGTATCCTGGCCAATATCCCCGGTCATTTTGCAGTGATTCCCACAGGCGGCGGGGAGCCGGGATTCCTGTCCGTGCTTTATGAGGCAGGCATTGCCAATGAGCTTTTCCCGGTGCTTATCTTCATTGCGGTGGGAGCCATGTGTGAGTTCGATCCTCTGATCCGGGCGCCGTATGTCATGCTCTTTGCGGCGGCTGCCCATTTCGGCATTTTTGCTGCGGCCTTCCTGGCATCGCTGGCGGGATTTCCTTTCAATGAAGCGGCGTCCATCGGCATCATCGGTGCCGCCGACGGTCCTACCACCATTTTCGTGGCCCAGAAATTTGCCACCAATCTTCTGGCACCGTTGACGGTGACAGCTTTCTGCTATATGTCCCTGGTGCCGATTATCCAGCCGCCCATTGTAAAGCTGCTGACTACGAAGAAGGAGCGCCTGATCCGCATGCCCTTCAAGGCGGAGAAACCGGTCTCCTGGACGGCCCGTTTCCTTTTCCCCCTGATGGTGGTGCTTATTGCCGGTATTCTGGCGCCTATTTCGGTACCTCTTATCGGTGCTCTCATGTTCGGCAACCTGCTGAAGGTATCGGGAGTTACAGATTCTCTCTCCAATGCGGCGCAGAATGAGCTGTCCAACCTGGTCACCCTTCTTCTGGGCATTACCGTAGGGGCCACCATGACGGCGGAAAACATTCTGACCATGGACGTGCTCAAAATCCTGGTACTTGGAGCCCTGGCCTTTGTATTCGATACGGTGGGAGGCATTCTCTTTGCCAAGCTGGCCAATCTGTTCCTCACGAAGAAAATCAATCCCATGATCGGTGCCTGCGGTATTTCCGCCTTCCCCATGTCCGGCCGGGTCATTGCGAAGATGGCGCTGAAGGAGGACCCGTCCAATTATATTATCCAGCATGCCATGGGGGTCAACGTGGCAGGCCAGGTGGCGTCAGTGGTAGCCGGCGGTCTGGTGCTGGCATTGATTCCCGTACTGGGATAAGGAGGAAATCATGACGAGCGTAGAATCATCAATGGCTTTAATGGTCATCGCCTATCCTCTTCTTTTCGTGGTGATGGCTGTATTTGCCGGACTCACCTATCTTCTGAACCGGATGTTTCAGGAAAGGAAATAGGGGATGGTGAAATAGGGAAAGGGCTCTCTTCTTTCACAGGAAAAGGTCCCTCCTGACGGGGCAGGCTCTGCGGAAGACTGTTTTTTCGCTGAAGCGGAAGAGGGAACCGCGCTTTTCTATAAAAGACAATCAAAAAGGGCTGTGAAGAAATGATTTCCATTTTTTCACAGTCCTTTTTATTACTTTTTATTTACTTTCAAAGAATGCTTTGTAAGCCAGGTAGGTTTCGTAGGCATCGGCCTTGGAGAGGAGGTCGTAGGGGGAGTGCATGGACAGCATGGCTGTGCCGCAGTCCACCACTTCAGCGCCCCAGTCGGCCATCATGAAGGCGATGGTGCCGCCGCCGCCCTGGTCTACTTTGCCCAGTTCGCCGATCTGCCAGCATACGCCGGCTTCGTTGAAGATGGTGCGGATTTTCTGCAGGAATTCCGCATTGGCATCATTGCTGCCCGCTTTGCCCCGGGCGCCGCCGTACTTGGTGAGGTTAATGCCGTAGCCCATGAAGGAAGCATTGTCCTTTTCCGAAACTTCGGGGAACATGGGGTCCAGGCAGGAGTTTACGTCGGCAGAAAGCATTTCGCTGTTTTCCATGGTTTCATAGAAATCAAGGATGGTATCCTGTCCCTGGAGGGAGAGAAGTTTCATGACGAATTTCACGAAGTAGGAGGATTCCATACCTGTGTTGCCGTAGGAACCGATTTCTTCCTTATCGGTGAGGAGAGCGGCCTGGGTCTTAACCCCCGACTTGGCGTCCAGAATGGCTTCCAGGTTGGCATAGGAGCATACCCGGTCGTCCTGTCCGTAGGAGGCAATGAGGGAACGGTCGAAGCCCACGTCCCGGCTCTTTGTGGCCGGAACCAGTTCCAGTTCGGCGGTGGCAAAGTCTTCTTCTTCAATGCCATAGGTGTCTTTCAGCCATTTCATGAACAGCTCCTTCGGCTTGGCTTTGCCTTCGGCGTTGGTCCAGGCAATGGCCTGCAGCTGTTCGCCGGTAATGCCTTCGGCCAGGGTCTTCTTCATCTGGTCCTGGGCCATGTGGATGAGAAGGTCGGACACGTAGAAAATGGGGTCTTCTTCCTTCATGCCCACATTGATTTCCACTTTCTTTCCATCTCTGGTGTAAATGACGCCGATGAGGGCCAGGGGAATGGTGGGCCACTGGTATTTCTTGATGCCGCCGTAGTAGTGGGTGCGGAAATAGACCACCCCTTCCTGCTCGTGCACCGGGTTGGCTTTCAGGTCCAGCCGGGGAGAGTCGATGTGGGAGCCCACGATTTTGATGCCTTCATGCACCGGTTCTTCGCCGATGACGGCCAGAATGACCGATTTGCCTTTCTGGTTCCAGTATACTTTGTCGCCGGGCTTCAGGGATTTCATGGTGTATACCGGTTTGAATCCCTTTTCCTCGGCCTGGCGGATGATTTCAGCCGCTGCCAGCCGTTCCGTGCGGGCGGTGTCAAGGAAAGCTTTGTATTTCTCGCCATAATCCATAACGGCCTTTCGCTCTTTCTGATTCATGCGCTGCCATACGGATTTTGTTCTGCTGTATGTTTCTTTCATAGCAAACCTCCTGTAATAGAGAATAATTATCACATTTATCATTATACTACAGAGACTCCGGTGGGGCTATGGGAATTATGGGCTTGGTAAGTGTCAAGTTTTCCTCGGTAATTCATTTGACTGTCGATGATTACTATCTCCGTGGCTTCGGTTTTATCAGTATTTCTGTATAGCTTTGGCCAGTCTCCCCATTGGTGAAGAAGAAGCTCCATAAACGCCTATACGTCCCTCCAGGCATCCCGGCCTATAGTTTCTCATCTTACGCTTCTGCGCCTCACTCCGGACATTCTGGGCGATTTTACGCTCTGCCTGCACCGCAGCCTTGTGCATGGCTCTATCCATCTTTTTGTAGCTTTTCCCATTAGCATGGTACAGGAGAGCTGCTGTAAGTGTTTTATTCTTCCGGGCGGTCAATACCCAAACCATACACTCCATTCCCTCGCTGGACCAGCTCCGTCCCTGCCGCTTCATGCGATAGCTGTAGAACCGGTGATTTGTTTCTGCAGTCCCCAGGTGAATCTCTGTATGGATGCCGCGCTGACTCAGGCTAGGGATATAGGGAGCATTTCTCTCCAGATAGCTCTGCAGCTTGTCTACCTCCTCCAAATCCTCCTCTGTTCGGGCGCAGCTCCGGGCAGTGTCCATCCATACCGGAATCTGTTTCATAATATTATCGGTCCGGTGAAGCTCTCGGATAATGTGGTCTACCAGTTCCTTGTTGCAGAAGCTGAGCCGGGTCCGGATCTTTTCATGCACATGATAGCAGTCGCGGAAGTGCTGGTGATCCAGGCAGCCTTCTACCATTCGCTCAAAGTCCTGAAACTGGTATCCGGACCCTCCATCCCCATTCGACAGCACTGTGGTCTTAGACAGGTCATAGTGTCCAAGCAGATAGCTTCTTACCATTGCAAAAAGTTCTTTTCTGCTGGTAGATGCAAAGCAGCGAAGTCCTACCAGTTCTGTCCTGTTGCCATTTTTCCTGACTCCCTCATATACCTGGATGCGGTGCACTTCCGAAACGCCGCCTTTCTCCTTGTTCTTGAGTACAATTCCATCTCCTTCAATCGCTATAATTTCCGGCTGTGTCGGCTTTTCAACCTTTTCCTCTTCTGCCAATGTTTTTTCGTAAGCCTTTGCCTTCTTACCGGCATAATTCTTGAGTGAGATAACGGACTGATGGGAGATGGTAATCCCTGCCAGGCTTTGCAGGAGTTCGCTGGCACTGCGAGATGTGGTAATTGCGACAGCCTCGACAATCCGCTCAATCATTCCCAGGCTGTAGTGCTTTCTGGGTTCAAAGCCCATTTTGCGGTCCAGGGGATAGAAGCTCTTCCCATCTTTCTGCAGAAGTCTTCGGGCATAGGTCAGCTCTCCATAGCGACAGCAAATCGTCCTAGAGTCCCGGCGCGCTACACGCCACCCCTGTGCCTTGTAAATCTGATACAGCTCAGTGTCAATACGCGCCAGGGCCATAGCTATAAGCTGACAGTTCATTTCAGTGAGCCAATGAGTTAGCTTCCTTTCAGCCTCGATAGAGTCATCAGATTCCTTAATGAGAGAAATGACTGCACCAATTACATTTTCACTCCAAATTTCTCCAGTTTTTGTTATAATATCCATGAGGAAAGCCCTTTCTTTGTTTTATTTGTGCACGGAAATTATAACATTTCCACTCAAGGGGAGGCTTTCCTCTTTTATTGTTTCTGGAAAAATTCCCCTACCGAGTAAAATTTTACACTAAGATGGGCTTGCCCCTTTCCCTGCCGGCGGAAGCACTTTCCGATTCCCCGTTCCGATTTCCCCGTTCCGATTCCCCATTCCCGATTCCCCAATCCCCATTCCCCATTTCCCATACCAGGTGCCTGCTTTTCCGGCGGCTCATCAGTCCTGGTGGCATAGGATTTCCTTTCGTGGTATACTTTCATTAATTACTTTCCAAGCAGGGGTATCCCTGGGGGAGGATAGAAGTATAGGAGGAGTTTTAACAAATGAACAACGAAAAAGCAGACGTCCGCCTGGAAGATGTGGAGGGGACGAAAGCGGAGCTGGATAAGAAGGCTCAAAAAATGCTGGAGGATAAGGATGTCGATTCCCGTATGAGGATCTATGATGGACCTCTGGGGAAAGCCATTGTGGTCCTTTTATGTGTATGGACAGCCTTTCAGCTGTATTTCACCACCATCGGCGCCATCAGTGCCATCAACCTTCGGGCTATCCACTGCATTTTCCTTCTGGTATTTACCTTTCTTTTATTTCCTACGTATAAGAAGGAGAAGAGGCGTAGGAAACTGCCGCCGCTGTGGGACTGGTTCTTTATTCTGGGGTCTGCAGGGTCTTTCCTGTACCTGATTTTCAACTATACCCGCATTGCCCAGACGGGAGGACGCATCAGCAGTCTGGAAATCGGCATCGCCTTTGTAGCCATTATCTGCGTATTTGAAGCAGCCCGGCGTGCTTCGGGAAATCTGGCCATTCTGGCGGCCCTGTTCCTGGCGTACAACTGGTTTGGCGCTTACCTGCCGGGATATCTGGGACATAACGGATTTACGCTGAAGCGTGTGCTCATTACCCAGTTCTGGGGCACCCAGGGCCTTCTGGGCACCGGTATCGG
This sequence comes from Dialister succinatiphilus, assembly GCF_928721695.1. Classification (NCBI taxonomy): domain Bacteria; kingdom Bacillati; phylum Bacillota; class Negativicutes; order Veillonellales; family Veillonellaceae; genus Dialister; species Dialister succinatiphilus. The sequence goes on from NZ_OV788641.1 coordinate 1,203,175, forward strand.
TGTATCGGCGACCTATATTTTCCTGTTCGTCGTTTTCGGTGCATTTTTGAAATACAGCGGATTTTCCCATTTCATCAATGATTTTTCCCTTACCCTGGTGGGCCGCACCTCCGGCGGCCCTGCCAAGGTGGCAGTCATTGCGTCGGGTCTCATGGGCATGATCAATGGTTCCGCCATTGCCAATGTGGCTACCACCGGCACCATTACCATTCCCCTGATGAAGCGTACCGGCTACAAGAAGGAATTTGCCGGAGCCGTAGAAGCGGTGGCATCCACCGGCGGCCAGTTTACGCCGCCTATTATGGGAGCCGTGGGCTTCGTGATGGCGGAATTTCTGAATCTGTCTTATACCTATGTGGCTCTGGCTGCGGTAACACCGGCGCTTCTCTACTATGTGGGTCTTCTTCTGGCCGTTCACTTTGAAGCCAAAAGGCTGGGCCTATCCGGCATTGCCAAAGAAAATATTCCTGATGCCATGAAGGTCATCAGGGAGCAGGGCCATCTGGTACTGCCTCTGATCAGCCTTATCGGCCTCATGTTTGCGGGATTCACACCTCTCTATGCAGCGGTGATTTCCATTTTCGTTACCATCGGAGCCAGCTGGCTTCGGAAGGATACCCGCATGACGCCGGACAAAATTCTGGCAGCTGTGGTGGAGGGATCCAAGAGTGCCATTTCCGTCGGGGTCTGCTGTGTCATCATCGGTGTTATCATCGGTACGGTGACCCTCACATCCCTGGGACTCAATATGGGATATCTGATCCTTTCTGTGGTGAATGGAGGAAGCATTTACCTGGCGGGGTTCCTGGTCATGATTATGTCCGCCATTCTGGGCATGGGCGTTCCCGGTGTGGCTGCCTACGTTATCGTGCAGGCCGTGGCAGTACCGGTGCTGATTAAAGCAGGGGCCATGCCTCTCATTGCTCACCTGTTCTGCCTGATTTACGCCTGCCTGTCCAACATTACTCCGCCGGTAGCCATGTCTGCCTATGTGGCATCGGGCATTGCTGATTCGGACCAGACGAAGACAGGCCTTTGGGCGGTGCGTCTGGGACTGATCGGATTTATTATTCCTTTCTTTTTCCTGGATAATCCGGTGCTTCTCATCGGCGTGTCCAAGACAGCCACTCTCTTTGATACGGGATGGGCAGTCTTTACGGCCATGGTGGGCACCTTTGCCCTGGTGGCCGGGCTGGAAGGATGGATCCTTCGCCGCTGCACATTGGTGGAAAGGATTATCCTCATCGCATCATCGCCGTTCCTGCTTCTGCCCGGCGTCCTTACCGATGCGGCCGGTGCTGCAGGTATTGCGGCGGTATGCATTTACCAGTGGATGAGAAGAAATAAAGAGAAGAAAGAAATCGAAGCAGCATAGCAGAAACAGGGGCCCTGGTTTTTGGGTTTACGCCGGGCTTCTGTGATATATTAGTGAAGAATTGCAGTAAGGGAGGAAACAGTATGAAAAACTGGAAAAAAGTATTGGCTGTATCCATGGCGGCCATGGTGATGGCAGGTGCCCTGGCAGGGTGCGGAGATGACAAAAAAGGCGGCAGTGCCAAGCCGGCTGCAGGACAGACCCTGAAAATCAATTTCCCCACCGCCGGAGCATCGGGGGCCCTCTATGCCGTAGGGGCAGCTATTACCAATATGTGGAGCAATAACGTTCCCGGCGTCCAGGCAGCCAGCCAGGCCTCTGCCGGCGGCATTGAAAACCTGAACATGGTATCTGACGGGGAAGCCCAGGTATCCATTGCCATTGCCAGCAATGTGTACCAGTGCTATAAGGGTCTGGACTCATTCAAAGACCATGCCTATCCGGACCTGAAGGTCATCGGCGGATTGTACCTCAATCCGAACCAGGTGGTGGCCAGCGCCAATTCGGGCATTGAAAAAATTCAGGATATCAAAGGCAAGCATTTTGCTGTAGCTTCCGCCGGCTCTTCCGTGTATAACGAAGCAGAGGCTCACCTTACCACGGCAGGCATGAAGTTCCCTGACGACATCAAGGCAGAATACATTACCTTCGGCGATGCAGCTGATATGATTCAGAATGGTTCCATCGACGGCGCCTGGATCATGTCCGGCGCTCCCGCTTCCGCTGTTACCCAGGCTCTCACCAGCGGTGCCCATCTGGTGCCCATTGACGACAACCTTATGAAGGAACTGAAAGCTAAGTACCCCTGGTACACCAGCTACACCATCAAGGCAGGCACCTATCCAAACCAGGATAAGGACATTCAGACCTCCGCCATTAAGATGGTCATGTTCTGCCGCGGCGATCTTCCGGACGATGTGGTGTACCAGCTCACCAAGACTCTGTGGGAACATATGGATGAAATGGGACAGTCCCAGAAGAACCTGAAAGGCCTTACCGCAGAAAATGCAGTGAAAGACATTGCCGGCGTACCGCTCCATCCGGGCGCTGAAAAATACTACAAGGAAATCGGTGTGCTGAAATAGTCTGCAGCCAAAAACGCTTCCCCCTGGGGAGGCGTTTTTTGAGTTAGTGGACTAGTGGACTAGTGGACTAGTGAACTAGTGAACTAGCCTACTATCTCCCCCTTGACTCAAGTGCCCTTTAAGTTTCTATAATAAGGAGGATGAAACAGTTTCCTGTGTATTCCTCTCTATGATAAAATAAGCATAGAACAGGAGGACATATGATACATCGCTTTCATCAGGACAAAAACAGGTGGGACGGCATAGAGCCCCATATTTACAAAGAAAACCCCGGTGTTTTCCGGGATGTGACCAAGCAGGTCCTTTTTGACAACGAGGCGGACCTTCCGGTGCAGTTCCGCTATTTCCAGGTGGAAAAGGGAGGCTTTTCCTCCTTTGAGCACCATAAGCACATGCACGCGGTTATGATTTTCAAAGGGAAGGGCCATGCCCTTCTGGGAAATCAGGTGGTGGAAGTCCATGAAGGAGATTTCATCACCATTGCTCCCTGGGAATGGCACCAGTTTAAGGCGGATATGGGAGACATCCTTGGATTTCTCTGTCTGGTGAACCATGACAGGGATATTCCGGTGTATCCTACGGAAGAAGATATACGGGAAATCCGGAAAAATCCGGAGGCGGCGCGCTTTCTGGACGAAGAGTAGAAGGGCCTGCCGAAGGGCAGGTTTTTCTTATGAAAGGAGAAAAAGAAATGGAACAGGAGAAAAAAGCAGGACTTGGCGGGGAGCATTACATTCCCTATGAGGAAAGAAAGGGAAACGAGTCCATTGTGTATTTCACCCGTGATTTATCGGCAGAGGGCCTTATCCGGCTGTATGAGAAAATCAAAGAGAACCTTACCGGCAGAGTGGCAGTGAAGCTTCATACCGGGGAGCAGCATGGCCCCAATATCATTCCCCGTCCCTGGGTGAAGGAACTGATGGAGAAGGAAATCCCCAATGCCGCCATTGTGGAAACCAATACCTATTATGACGGAGACCGCTATACTACGGAAGAGCATCGGAAAACGCTGGAAGTCAACGGCTGGACCTTTGCACCGGTGGATATTATGGACGAAGAAGGCACCACCATGCTTCCGGTGAAAGGAGGCAAATGGTTCACCGAAATGTCCGTAGGCAGCCATGAGACCCAATACGATTCCATGCTGGTGCTCACCCATTTCAAAGGCCATACGATGGGAGGCTTTGGCGGTTCCAATAAGAATATCGGCATCGGCTGCGCCGACGGACGTATCGGCAAGGCTATGATTCATACCTATCCGGGCAAGGACCAGTGGTCTATTGCAGAGGAAGAGTTTATGGAACGAATGACTGAATCGGCCAAGGCCACAGTGGATTATTTCGGCAGACACATAGCCTTTATCAATGTGATGCGGAATATGTCCGTATCCTGCGACTGTGAAGGCGTGAATGCCCAGCCTGTGGTGACACCGAACGTGGGCATTCTGGCTTCTCTGGATATCCTTGCCATCGACCAGGCTTCGGTGGACATGGTATATGCCATGAAGGAAGAAGACCATCATGACCTGGTGGAACGGATGGAATCCCGCCACGGCCTTCGCCAGCTCACTTATATGAAGGAACTGGGCATGGGCAATGATCGCTACGTGCTCATCGATATGGATCATGGAGAAAAGCGGATTGACGCCAGAGAAGCAGTGGCAGGAGTGAAGCCCTTTGGGAAATAGGACATCTTTTCTTCAGAGAAATACCATCATTTTTGATATGGACGGTACCCTCATTGACTCCATAGGCATATGGAACCAGGTGGACCAGGCCCTTATGGCAGCCATGGGAGGCGCGGCAGAAGAGGAAATGGCGGTGGGAAGAAGGCGGGATGCCTTTCTTGCAGACCACGGGAATGAGGAAAATCCCTACCTTTCCTACTGCCTTTTTCTGGCCAGGCACTGCGGCTGCTCCTGGAGCGGCGAAAAAGTATTCCAAAAGCGCTATGAAATCTCCCGGGATTTTCTCATCCATCAGGTGGACTACAAGAAAGGGGCGCCGGAGGTGATTCAAAGGCTCCATGGCCTGGAAAAGACCCTGGTCATTGCCACTACCACCAAAAGGGCCAACATGGATATATACCGCCATCTGAATGAAAATATCCGGTCCAAAGCGTCGCTGGACAGGTACTTTACAGCCATCTATACCAGAGAGGATGTGTCTTCCATCAAACCGTCGCCGGAGGTCCATGAGAAGCTCATGGCAGACCTGAAAAAGACAAGGGAAGAGTGCTTCATTTTTGAAGACTCCCTGGCAGGACTCATGGCAGCCCGGGCAGCGGGCATTCCGGCAGGCCTTATTTATGACAGGTATTCAGAAAAGGACAGGAATCGCATGGTTCCTCTGGCAGAGGCATGGTATGACAGCTGGGATGAGGTGCTTTCTGAGATGGAAGTTGATTGAGAATGGATTTCGATTAGAAAATTCAGTATTTATGGGCTTTTTCCTTTGACAAGGGGAGAGGAACATGGTATGATTCTCAATAAGTGAGGGAGTAGCAGCCACCCTGTGGAGTAAGTCAACATACTGGCGTGAAGGAAAAACTGATGACATCATGAGTTATCCAAAAATCAGTATTTCCGGCCTGGCTTTCCTTGAAATTGCGAGACTCACGTGCATGGTTTTTACCTGCACGGAGTCTTTTTTTGATGGCTTCGTGAGATCGTTCTTTCAGGAAGTGGGACAATGGATTTTTTATTTCTTTTTAACAGTGTGCTTCTGGGAGCAAGTCTGGCCATGGACGCTTTTTCCGTGTCTTTGGCCAACGGGATTCACGAGCCTTTCATGAAGAAGAGGAAAATGGCCCTCATTGCCGGCACCTTCGGCTTTTTCCAGTTTCTCATGCCTCTTCTGGGATGGATATGCGTCCACTGGGTGGTGGATCTCTTCCAGAGCCTTCTCCCCTATATTCCCTGGATTTCCCTGGTCCTTCTCTTTACCCTGGGCCTCATGATGATTCGAGACGGCCTTTCGGGAGAGGAAGAAGAGGTGTGCCCGGAAACCAGTTTCTCCTGTCTCCTCCTCCAGGGACTGGCCACTTCCATGGATGCTCTGTCCGTGGGCTTTGCCATCGCCTCTTTCGGGGCGAGGGAAGCTGTGGTATCATCTGCCATTATCGGCGTGGTGACTTTTCTTATCTGCCTTGCCGGCATTGTTCTGGGCAGACACTTCGGCATGAAGCTGGCGGACAAGGCCACCGTGGCCGGCGGATTGATCCTCATGGGCATCGGACTGGAAATCTTCCTTTCGGCGTGAGGCAGAGGAAATGGGGAAAAAGGGGCTGTCCGTTTACCGCTGGACTGTATTCCTGCCTTCTATGAACCATTTTCTCCTGCCCTCTTGGCGGCCATGGGGAAAAAAGTGGTATGATACTGATAGAGAAGGAGGCAGGCAATGACTAGGGTATACATGATACGGCATGGAGAAACGGACTGGAATAAAGCTCACCGTCTGCAGGGGTGGAGCGACATCCCCCTGAATGAAAGGGGGAGAGCCCAGGCAGCCTGTGCGGCGAAAATGATGGCCTCAGTCCCGCTGGATGTGATTTACACCAGTCCCCTGAAAAGGGCGGTAGAAACGGCGGACATCATCCGGGGAAAAAGGGCTGTCCCGATGATTTCTGAAAAAGGTTTCATTGAAATCAACCTAGGCCGCTGGGACGGGCATTCGCCGGATGAAATGGATGAGCTTTATCCGGGGCAGTATGATATATGGCGGAGCATGCCCGGCGATGTGCACATTGACGGCGGGGAAAGCTTTGCATCCGTGCAGGAACGGGCGTGGAAATCTTTCCTTTCCATGACAGAGAAGAACAAGGGAAAACGTATACTGCTGGTATCCCATATGGGCTGCCTCAGCACCATCCTTTTCAAAATCGCCGGCTATGGGCTCAATGATTTGTGGAAGCACCCCATCGGAAACTGTGCTCTCTGCAGAGTGGATATAGGGGAAGAGGGGACCATGCATATCGGGGAGTGGGGAAGGGATGACTACATTCCCCCTGATTTAAAGATGAAGGTACCCTTCGGCAGAGTGAAAGATTGATTTCCTTATGGAGACAGCGCGAGGAGCTGTCTCTTTTCTATTGAAAGGGCCTTTCCCTTCGTGGTATAGTTAATCATTATGGAGAAAAATTACAGCAAGGAGGATTTCTATGTCCTTTGAAAAAGTAAAAGCCTATCTGGCACCCTTCGGCCTCTCGGACCGGTGCATTGATTTGAAAGAATCAAGCGCCACTGTGGCACTGGCGGCAGAAGCACTGGGAACCGAGGAGGCACGGATTGCCAAGACCATGTCCTTTCTGGTGGACGATGCGCCGCTCATTGTAGTGGTGGCAGGCGATGCCCGGGTGGACAATCATAAATATAAGGAAACCTTTCATAAGAAAGCCAAAATGATTCCCGGAGCAGACTGCGAAAGGTATATCGGCCATCGCCCTGGCGGCGTATGCCCCTTTGCCCTTCCGGAGGCAGTGCCGGTGTACCTGGATGTGTCCCTGAAGCGTTTTGACATTGTGTATCCCGCAGCTGGTACGGACCACAGCGCCGTGAAGCTGACGCTGGATGAACTGGAAAAGGCGTCCCGGGCCAAAGGCTGGGTGGATGTATGCAAGAACTGGCAGAGCGGGGAATGAAGCGTTTCATGTGGTATGGATGGAGAGAAAGACATGATTGTTGAGCAGTTTGGCGTAGAAGACTGGATGGACCGGTATGAGGAAGGGGCCCGGTACAATATTACCGATACCTGTGCAAAGCCCCTGACCCTGAATGAACTTTTTACCCTTTCCGGGGAAGACCGGCAGGATTTCATGGAAACCTTTTTCCAAAGGGAGCAGACCTATGGTCCCATCTGGGGCGACCGGGAGCTGAAGGAGGAAATTTCGCACCTCTATGAGCATATTTCTCCTGATGAAATCCTGACGGAGCATGGTGCCACCGGCGGCAACCAGCATATTTTCTTTTCCCTCATCCGGCCCGGCGACAGGGTCATTGCCTATGCGCCCAGCTATCAGCAGTTTTATTCGGCGCCCCGGTCCCTGGGAGCCCAGGTGACAGTGCTCCATCTGAAAAGAGAAAGGGGCTACATGCCGGACCTGGAAGAGCTCAGGCAGGCAGCCAGGGAAGGGGTGCGCATGATCTGCCTCAATAACCCCAACAACCCTACGGGCTCTTTGATTCCAAAGGATATGATGGAAGAAATCGTGGACATTGCAAGAGAAGCAGGGGCCTATCTTTTCTGCGATGAAGTCTATGCCGGCGTTTCCCAAAGGGAAGAAGACCGCTGCCCTTCAGTGGCGGACCTCTATGAGAAAGGCATTGCCACAGGCTCCATGTCCAAGGCCTTCTCCCTGGCAGGACTCCGTCTGGGCTGGCTGGCCACAAAGGATGAGGAAGCACTGGCTCAGTTCCGACGGGTGAGGGACTATGACCTGGTGAGCTGCAGTCTCTTCGATGAAGCCGTGGCAGCTCTGGCCCTTCGCCATAGGGAAAAAATCCTGCAGCGCAACAGGGCCATCCTCCAGCACAACCTTCCCATTCTGGAAGACTGGGTGCATGGGGAAAATCATGCTTCCTTCGTGAAACCAAAGGCAGGCACCATGGCTCTGGTTTACTATGATTTCCCTCTGCCCTCCACTCTGTTTTCTCATCGCATGTACTACGAAACCGGCGCCTTCACCGTACCGGGAGACTGTTTCGATGAGCCCTTCTCCTTCCGCGTAGGCTACGGCCACGACGAGGAAACATTGAAAAAAGGGCTGGCAGCGGTAAGCGAATTCTTCAAAATACTGGAAGGAAAGTGAGCTGGTGGACTGGTGTGCTAGGGAAACACTGATTAATTCATAGAGTTTTCTTTTATAAGAATTTTTATGCACTGTTTCGTCATGGGCTTCCTTAAATAGCTCGCTATTCGCGTCAGCCCATTCCTTGCATTGCATAAAAATTCAAGAATAAAAGCAAACAATGATTTAATCAGCGCTTCCCTAGTGAGCTGGTGGGCTAGTGAGCTAGTGGGAGAGTAGAAGCTGCTATCGGCTATCCGCCTTCCGCCGAACGCTGTCATCCTCGTATAGTATGTGTAGGGCATGAAGTCAAATACTTCCATTGCCCATCTTGATGGGTAGGGAATCCTGGTGCTACGATGAAAGTAACATGGAATAGCTCAGAAGACGACCAAGTCATCCTGCGGTTCTACCGCCAGCTCAGTATTCTCGCCTGGCTCTTTCTCCCATTCTGCCTACTTCAGAATTTGCGGCCCCGGGCGGAGCTTCTTCCAGTAAACGATTTACCTCCACGGGTGATTGCCTATTAACGAGATTTTAGAGGGAGTTTGAGATCAGGATTCCTTCTCCTATTTCATGAATGTTGCCAGGAAGGAGGTGCGATTATGAAACAATATGAATTACTCCATTCTTTGTTTGTTGGTATAGACGTTTCGATGAAAGAGAACGTTGTGCATGCGATGCCTTTTTCCCCTGAGGACCATCCTGGGCACGCGCATCTGCGTTTTTCCGCTCCTAACACTCCTGCTGGATCTGTAGGAATTGTCGAAAAAGTCAGTGACTTCTTGAAATTCTATCCTGATGTCATACAGGTTGTCATTGCGTTAGAGGCTACTTCGGTTTATTCTTTTCACCTGGCAACATTTCTGTCCGTTGCACATTTTAACGGACACATCCCAGCCATCGTCTATTCCGTTAATCCCAAAGAGATTCATGCTTACAAGAAAACTTTTACGGATGTAGGGAAAGACGACTATGTCGATGCCATGGTTATTGCCGATTATGCGCGTTCCAACAAAATCCGGTCACGCCCTTGGAAAGGGCCAGAACTGCTTGGCTTGCGGGTACTTACACGTTTGAGATTCCGCATCGCCAAACTCATGGGAATAGTGAAGAACTCGACCGGAAACAGCATCTACCTTGAATGCAGCGGACTTATGACAGGAGAGAATCCCTTTTGTAATGTATGGACCACCACCTGCCAGGAGCTGCTGACAACCTTTCAGGGCCCTGATGAAATCCTCAGTCTGTCCGATGAGGAACTGCTCAATTTCATCACAGAAAAAGGACACGGAAGATTTTCCCATCCTTTAGATGTCGTCGAAAAAGTGAAGAAGGCAGCCCGCAATTCCTATCGGTTGGACAAAAGGGTTTATGAGCCACTGACTTCGGGATTATCCGTGTCCTTTTTCATTATACACTCTCTTGAGGCTGCAATAAAGAAATTGGACAAGTCCATTGAGACAATGGCCAAAAGTTTTTCAAGCGACTCATATCAGATCCTGCTGTCAATCGACGGCGTCGGACCAGTCATAGCCGGAGGGCTCCTAGCGGAAATTGGCGATATCAAGCGGTTCAAAACCGATGATGCCCTAGCTAAATACATAGGATTAACCTGGAGAGGAAAGCAATCCGGTCAATCAGAAAGCCCGGTTAAGCATCTGTCAAAAGCCGGTGATGTGTATCTCCGCTATTATGTGCTCTTAGCTACAGGACAGATCATAAACTACAGCGCTAAATATCGCGAGGCATATGAACGTATTCGCAGTCGTAAGACCCTATTTCCATACAGGGCCGCACTCAATCTCGTTGCTCGAAAGATCGTCCGGCTGATCTTTACATTACTGGATAAACATCAGCTGTATTCCGATAACAAAGTAATGGTAACGTTGGAATAGAAAGATCGAACGCCGGAATATATTCGAAAAAATCAATTTACCCGGTGGTGTGTTAAGGTTACACTTTTTTAAGAAAAAATAATAAATTTCTTCAAAAAAAAGACTTGACCTATGACCAGAATACTGAGCGGAGCGAAGGATCTCGGTGCGTGGAGGCGGTGGGATAAATACTGATAAATACCGGTCGGCGGGAAGACGTTAGACTGTCAGACGGCAGACATCAGAAGGCTGAATTCCTCAATGCAAATGGATTCAAAGAAAGTTATAAAGCCCACTCCGTGGAGGCAAAGTGGGCGCCTTTGGCGCCATTTTATAATGCGGCGAAGCCGCCACCATAACCCTCGGGCCCAAAGGGCCCGTCAAACTTAAGGGCTCTCCGGCCAAAGGCCGGTCAAACTTCATAACCTTATGTTCTTAGCCCTTCTGTACAATCTGCCTTCATCGGCAGGCCGCAGCCGGCGGCGAAGCGGCACCTTTTTTACTTTATGAACATGGGGCGGCGAAGCCGCTCCCCTTATGCTATAATATGATTACACGCTGCTTCGCCACCGGGTGGGGCAGAGGATTTATGAATCCAGGTGTTTTCCCTATTTCCGCAGGTACGGCAGTGAGCCGGGAGAAATGGGGAAAACACTTTTTTTATACCGCAGGAAAGGAAGGAAAATATGGAGCTGTGGAATCTTTGGTGGCCGGTGGGGCTGGTGGTGCTGGCCGATGTGTTTTACCAGGTCTGTGCCCGCCGGCTGTCTTCCCTGAAAAGTCCGCTGGCCGCTCTGGGCATGACCTACCTGGTCAGTGCCTGCCTCTGCGCCCTTCTTTTTGAAATGCTCATACCGGGAGGTCATATTTTCCATGAAATCTGGCCGCCCCATCCGGCGGCGCTTCTGGTGGGGCTTGCCATAACGGGGCTGGAGGTGGGTTCCATTTTCATGTACCGGGCCGGCTGGCCTATGAATATCGGATTCCTTGTGTATACAGCCCTGGCCATTGTGGTGCTGCTCATGGTGGGCCATTTTATGTACGGGGAATCGCTGCGCCCTCTGCAGCAGGCAGGCATATGTCTGGCAGCAGCAGGCATGTTTCTGATTGTGAGGTAATCTATGAAATTCTGGTGGCCCATTGGCCTTATTGTATGCTGCAGCACTGCTTACCAGGTGGGAGTCAAGGAAATTTCCAGCGGCATCCATCCCCTGGCAGCCCTGGTGCTGACCTATCTCTCTGCCTCTTTCGCATCCTTCCTTTTATATTTCTTCCTGGCGCCGAAAGGGGAAAACCGGGGGAAGGCACTGCTTTCCTGGAATCCCTGGGCCCTGGGTCTTGGATGTTCCATTGTAGGCATCGAACTGGGCGTGGTGTACATGTACCGGGCCGGCTGGATGGTGCAGACCTCCTTCATTCTGACCAACAGCCTCATTGTGGCGGCCCTCATGGTGACCGGCGCCCTTTTCTATGGAGAAAAGCTGAAGCTCCGCCAGCTGGCAGGCGCAGTGCTTACCCTGGCAGGGATTGCCTGCATTGTGTGGCAGTAGGATGGAGTCATGGGCGGCATTGTATCATGCGGCGAAGCCGCCACCACAATCTTTTGAACTTTCGAACCCTTTTTCACAACCCTTCTGCACAGCCTCTCTTAACAGCCGCACCCTTTGCATTATGCCCATCCTATTGTATAATGGACTTAGAATATAAGTTCGGAGGGCAGTTATGGACGCATTATGGAATGAGCTGAATGAAAAGCAGAAAGAGGCAGTCACTTCTACGGAAGGCTATGTACGGGTCATTGCCGGGGCAGGATCAGGGAAGACCAGAGCCCTTTCCTACCGGTTCGCCTACCTGGTGAATGAGCTGGGCATCCTGCCGGGGCATATCCTCTGCGTTACATTTACCAATAAATCAGCCAGGGAAATGGCGCGGCGCATCCACAGCCTCACTGGAGACAATGATACGGGATACATCAATACCTTCCACGGCTTCTGCGTGTCGGTGCTGCAGGAAGACAGCCATGCCGTATCCTATCCGAAAAATTTCCTGGTCATCGATAATTCGGACATTGATGACATGCTGCAGATGATTTACGAGGAGCGGGGGCTGACTCTTCGGGATATGCCCTTCAACAAGGCCAGGGACATGATTGAAATGAAAAAGTGTGTGTGGCAGCCGGAGTATTATAAAGACATGATTGCCATGCCCCTGTCCCTCCTTTATGAAAAGTACCACCAGGCCCTTACGGTGGAAGACATCATTTTCTACGGCTACCTGTACCAGGAAAAGAAATGCTTCGCCCTGGACTACAATGACCTCATCAAGTTTACCCTCTATATTTTCGAGGAAAACCAGGACATCCGGCTGAAGTGGCAGAAGCGGCTGGAGTATATCATGATTGATGAATTCCAGGATATCGATCCTCTCCAGTACAGGCTCATGAAGGCCCTCTGCGGATATCACAACAACCTTTTCATTGTAGGGGATCCGGACCAGACCATTTATACCTGGCGCGGCGCCGATGTGCGGTATCTCTTGCATTTTGACAGGGAATTTCCCCATGTGAAAACCATCATTATGGATGACAATTACCGGTCCACGCCGGACATCCTGGATGCCGCCAATTCCCTGATTGATAAGAATGAGAACCGCATCCCCAAGAATCTGATTTCCCATAAGGAAAAGGGAAGGCCTGTGACCGTGATGGCAGCGGCCAACGGCGGGGAAGAGGCCAAAGCAGTGGCGTCGGCTGTCAAAAAACTTCATGCATCGGGCCGGAAATACAGCGACATAGCCATTCTCTACCGGGCCCATTATGTGACCCGGAACCTGGAGGAAGGACTGATAAAGGCGGATATTCCCTATGTGATTTACAGCGGTGCCCAGTTCTTCGACCGTATGGAAATCAAGGATGCTCTCTGCTATCTTCGCATGATTGCCTGCAGAGATGACATGGCTTTCCGCCGCATTGTCAATAAGCCGAAGAGAAATATAGGAAGGCGCCGTATGGATTTTCTCACGGAAAAGGCGCAGGAAGAGAACACAAGCCTCTATGAAACGCTGAAGAAGTATGTGGAAGATCCCCTTTTCAAAAAGACAAAGGCCGGCGATTTCATCGAGCTCATCGAATACTTTACCAAGGACAGCGAAGGGAAGCAGGTGTCCGAGGTTTTGTCTGCCATTCTGGATGAAAGCGGCTACGAAAAAATGCTCCGCACCGAAGGCAGCCAGGAGCGGCTGGATGATCTGGCAGAGCTGAAGCAGTCTATTTTTGAGTATGAATCAACGGCAGGGGAAGAAACGTCCATTTCCGACTATCTGGACCATGCGGCTCTCTTTTCCAATATGGACCGGGGGCCGGAGAGGGATGCGGTGCGGCTTATGACCGTCCATACCGCCAAGGGTCTGGAATTTCCGGTGGTGTTCCTCTGCGGCATGAATGAAGGCATCTTCCCCTCCCGGAAGACAAGGACGAAAAGAGGTATGGAAGAGGAAAGGCGCCTGGCCTTCGTGGCCATGACCCGGGCAGAGGATGAGCTCTACCTCACAGAGGCGGAGGGGACGAATCTGGACGGCACGCCCCGTTTCCCTTCCCGTTTCATTCTGGACATAGACAGAAAGTACCTCTCCTTTGATCCGCCAGTGAATGAATCCCTCTGGAAGGCGGGGAAGGCTTATGTGGAAAGAACAAGCGCCTACCTGAAGGATGATGGGGACAAAGGCCATTTTCCCGTGGGCTGCCGGGTGCGGCACACCGTCTTCGGCATGGGCACCATTGAAGAGGTGGATGAAAAGAACAATTCCTACCGCATCCGTTTTGACAGCATGGATACCACCAGGGATATCGCCTTTAGGGCCAGACTGGTGAAGGTGGATTGAGTATCTGCCTGCGTTGATGGCAGGAAACTCTCTTCTTGAAGGTTGACGCCTCCTTTTGCAGGCGGGGATTGAGGCCCCCGAATCAGCTGCCCTCTAGAGTTTAGCGAATATAACCTTTTGCCTGCAGGGGCAAAGATTCTGCCCCAAAGTGGCACCCTCAACCCCATTCCCCATTCCCCAATCCCCAGTCCACTAAACCATATAGAAAATCCTTGACATACTTCTCTTTCCATGGTATTCTGTATGCACAAACGAAAGAGATACCGGAACTGACGGAGAAATGTGGAATTGACCACGTGAACCGGTATTATCTGAATCAGCCGACCGTCTGGGCAGGGAAACCTACTCAGACGGTCTTTGCGTCTCCGGTTTCCCTTCATTGCTTACTGCTTATGGAGGGATTTCAAATGAAAAAGAAAAATCGCTGGCTTATTGCCCTGGCAGCTGTGGGCATCCACATCTGCATCGGCAGTGTGTATGCATGGAGTGTGCTGACGAAGCCGGTTATGGCGGCTATGGGTCTTTCCCTTTCGGAAACCACCTGGGCCTTTTCTATTGCCATTCTGTTTCTGGGGCTGTCGGCCGGCTTTCTGGGCGGCGTGGTGGAACGGATGGGACCGTCCCGGTCCGGTCTGGTATCGGCAGCCTTCTTCGGCACCGGCCTTCTGGGCACGGCGCTGGCTGTCCACGTCCATTCGCCGATGCTCCTTTATATTTTTTACGGCATGATCGGCGGTATCGGGCTGGGCACCGGCTATATCACCCCTGTGTCCACCCTGGTGAAATGGTTCCCGGAACACCGGGGCTTTGCCACTGGCCTGGCTATCATGGGCTTTGGCTTTGCCGCCCTTGTGGCAGGACCGCTCATGCGTTATCTCACTGACACCTATGGCCTGACTGCCAATTTCCTCATCCTTGGCATTGCCTATGCGGTGATTATTTCCCTTTCCGCTTCCTATCTCCGTCCGCCGAAGAAGGGTGAAATCCCAGTTATGCTGGAAGAAGTGCTTCGCCGGGAAGCGGCTATGGGCAGGAAACGCACCGTGGTAGGTCCTCAGATGACGAGAAAAGAAGCGATGCATAGCTGGAAATGGTTTGCTCTGTGGTGGATTTTCTTTACCAATATTACCTGCGGCATCGGTCTTCTGGCCGTGGCTTCTCCCATGGCCCAGGAAGTTATCGGCATGACGCCGGTTCAGGCGGCCTCTCTGGTAGGCATCATCGGCATCGTCAATGGCGGCGGCCGTATCGTGTGGTCCACCGTTTCTGACTGGATCGGCCGCGGCGTGACCTACATGGTATTCTTTGCCCTGGAAGTATGGGCTTTCTACCAGCTCTCCATTACCACGGAAGGTCTCATTTTCCAGGCTCTGGTTCTTCTCATTATCAGCTGCTACGGCGGCGGCTTCTCCTGCATGCCCGCTTACCTGTCCGATATTTTCGGCGTGAAACAGCTGTCCTCCATTCATGGGTCCATCCTTACTGCCTGGGGCATTGCCGGTGTAGCCGGTCCCCTGATCCTGGCATTCATGAAGGAAAATACCGGCGGCTATGCAGCTACCCTTCATCTCTTCTCCGCCATGCTGGCGCTGGCTTTCCTCATTGCCGCCGTGCTTCGCTGGAGAAATGAAGTGGATAAAAGAAAATGGGAAGTGAAGGAAGAAAAGAATTTTCATGGCCCCGTGGCAAAAACCACCACAGTCTCCTGAAGAAAGATTGACTTTCCTCCGGAAGGGGACTATACTGAAGCCATACAAATCAAGCAAAGGTGCTTATAGGGATTTTCCCTGTAGGCACTTTTTTGTTTACAAGGAGGGTTTATCATGAAGGATATCTGTACGATTTCGGTGGTTACTTTTCATCCTGTGTGGGGCGATAAGGCGTCCAACCTGAGACGGATTGAAGAATATATCGAATGTGCTTACCGCAAGGGCAGCCAGATCGTTATATTCCCGGAAATGAGCCTCACCGGCTACGACGATGAAGCAGATAAGCCTTTCAAAGAAAAGATGCAGTACAAGCTGGCGGAAACGGTGCCGGGGCCAAGTACGCTGGAGGTGGCAGAGCTCACAAAGAAACTGGGCATGTATGTCATCTTCGGCATGCCCATCAGGGATGATAAGAATCCGGATATCATCTATAACGGGCTGGCCATTTTCTCGCCGAAAGGACTGGAAGGGGCTTATCACAAAATGCACCTGCCTTCTCCGGAACCGAACTGGGCCACCCGGGGGGACAAGCCTTTCATCCTCCATTCCGAATGGGGCCCTATTGGCTGCGCCATCTGCTATGATAATTATGCCTTCCCGGAACTGACCCGGTACTATGTGGCCAAGGGCTGCCGCCTCCTCATCAACAGTACAGCCCTGGCCAAATGCCATGGCCCTTATTTCGGTTCGCCCACCCTGGAAGCCTCGGTGATCCAGAATGGCATTTACATCGCTTCTGCCAATATTGGCGGCCTGGATGTGGATAACTATTTCTGGGGCGGCAGCTCCATTATCGGGCCGGGACAGAAGCATCCCTGGTCCTTCTATTACTATGCAGGACGGAAATTTACCGATGAAGATGCACCGGAAATTGAAATGTTCACCGCCACCGTGGATTTGTCCCTGGCAAGCCGCTATGCCTTCAAACATAACCCGGCAGTAGACGGAACGGACTGGAGACCGGATAAGTATATTGAAATGTACAAGGATATCCTGAAGGATCCGGATTTCGGAAAATAAAGCATAAAAAAGGTCTGCGAAGAAATGATTTACATTTCTTCACAGACCTTTTTATGATGTTACTGCTGTGCTTCTTCCAACTTTTCAAGGAAGAATTTCACATTGTCCGTCAGGTTTGGCCCTTCAGTCTGGAGAGCGCCGCCTACGAGGAAAATGGTATCGGCACCGTAGGTCTTGTACATGTCTTTGAAGAGCTGCCATCTCATGCCGCCGGAGGGAATGGGGAAAATGGGGCGGAGGTAGGCCATTTTTTCATTGGTGCCTTCGCAGATGTTGGTGCAGGTCTCCCGGGAGAAGGAGAAGCGGCCGCCGAAGCTGGTGAAAATGACGGCGTCAGCGCCGGCCAGGCGGGAGAGCTGGCCGTAGTAGCAGAAGGGGGAAATGCCCGATTCTCTGGAAAGAACCTGGGGGCCGGAGAAGCAGGGATGGAGGAAAATAGGAAGGTTAAAGTCCGGATCCCTGGCCAGGTCGCGAATCATGGTGAAACCGGTAATGGCAGGCGCTGCCATGATGCCGTCGGCACCGATTTCCTTTGCCTTGTAGGCCCTATCCAGGAACTGGAGGCCGTCGGCGGTACAGTTGGCAATGTACATGCTCTTTTTATCGGTTTTCTCTTTAGCATCGGCCAGTGCCATGACGCACTGAAGGACTCTTTCCTCGAAGGGGGCATAGTCCTGGTTCATGAGGCTGTGGTCGTCTTTAATGATGGGGCAGCCTCCCATGGCCAGGTCATACACCATCTGGCCCAGTTCCTTGGGGCTTCTGCCCAAAGGTTTGATGGCGCTCATGAGAATGGGTCCCCGGGGTACGCCGCAGAGATCCCGAAGGCCCGTGCGGCCGAAGCGGGGACCGGGATAGTTGTCATACATGGCTTCAGGAAGGTCGAAGGACATGAGCTTGATACCGGGCTGGAGACTTGTATTGCCGAAGAGCATGTTCAGAAGCTCCGCCATTTCATTGCCCACTGCCGTTGGGTCATAGGAAATGGTGGCGTAGTAGGCGCCGGGCTCTGCCTTTTTCAGGTCTTCGATCTGGCCTACGATGGTATCGCCGATGGGAGTTCCCTTCACCAGCTCGTAGGGGCATTCTACGGTCTGTTCGACGCAGATGCCAAAAGCCAGCTTCCTGGCTTCTTCATAGTCCGGGGCCGCAATGCGGTAGGTGGCAGTAAAACGGGAAGACTGGGTCAGGTCTTCTTTCAGCTCTGCAAAAAGTTCGCTTTCAAAAAAGGGGGTATCACTCATAACTCTATCCTTCCCGGCAGGGGACACTGCAAAGGAGCGGGGGCATTCCTCCGCTTCCTCAAGGCAGCCTTCTGCCTTATGAAATTGGAAAAACGGGGAATCACCGGGGGTTCCCGTTACTGTGGGTTTTATAATAAGGGTTGTCCTCGTGGGCGGCGCTGTCGTCGGAGAGCCAGTAGAGGGGGCGGTTTCTTGTTTCTTCAAATACGTGGCCTATGTATTCGCCCAGAATGCCAAGGCACATGAGGTTGAGACTTCCGAAAATGGAAATCAGGATGGTCATGGTGGCCCAGCCGGGCACGGCCTGTCCGGTAATGACGCAGTAGAGGACGTGGAGAATCAGCAGAAATCCGGCAAAGGCGGACAAAAGGCCGATGTAGAAGGAAATGCGCAGAGGGATGGTGGAATTGGTAATAATGCCATCCATGGCAAAGTGAATCATTTTCTTCATGGAGAATTTGGAAACCCCTGCATGACGGGCAGGCGCTTCAAACTCGATGGATGTCTGTCTGAATCCAAGGCCTCCTACGATACCGCGGATGAACCGGCTGTGCTCCCGGAACTTCAGGAACGTATTCAGCGCTTTCCGGTCCATCAGTCGGAAATCGGAACCTCCCGGGACCACCCGGGTGGTGGAAATGGAATTAATCACCGCATAGTAGCCGGAGGAGGTTATCTTTTTTAAAAATCCGGCGTCCTCAGTGGCAGTGCGGATGGTCTGCACAATGTCATAGCCTTCCTGCCATTTTTCGATGAGATTGGGAATGAGGGCCGGCGGATGCTGCATGTCTCCGTCCATGGTAATCACCGCATCGCCTTTGGCAAAGTCCATGCCGCAGGTAATGGCAATCTGGTGCCCGAAATTCCGGGCGAAGGTCAGGGCCCGCACGTGGGGGTCCCGGTCTGCCAGCTGATGAATCAGCTCGTCCGTGCGATCCCTGGATCCATCATTTACATAAATGATTTCATAATCCATGGCCAGTTCCTTCATGACTTTTGTCACTTCATCATGAAAGTATACCACGTTGCCTTCTTCGTTATAGACAGGCGTCACAATTGATATCATAATCATCCTCCAGGTCAGGCTGTATGCCAATGTATATTATAGCACATAAATGAGTTCTTCTTTCTCTCCAGATTATATATAACCGGAAGGGCCTGCGGTTTAAGGAATTTTAAAATTTTTATAAAAGACAGGAAAAAGGGGCTGTGAGGAAATGATTTACATTTTTTCACAGCCCCTTTTGTCAGAGGGTATTGGGTTATGATAACAGTCAAATACAATTTCTTATGAAATCAGACGGTGCCAGTGAATCATCGCTTCGTCAGAATCGGGCATCTTCCGGCTGCATAGCGGCCGATTTTCTTTTGCCCCTGTCATGGTGACGGCCGCCGGGTCTGCCCCGGCCGGGGTCTTTGTCTTTATCAAAGCGGCGCTGACGGTGCTCATCGAAGCGATGGTCCCGGTCATTATCGTCTTTGTCAAAGCGGTGCTGATGGTGCTCGTCGAAGCGATGGTCCCGGTCATTATCGTCTTTGTCAAAGCGGCGCTGATGGTGCTCGTCGAAGCGATGGTCCCGGTCACTATGGTCTTTGTCAAAGTGGCGCTGGCGGTGCTCATCGAAGTGATGGTCCCGGTCACTATGGTCTTTGTCAAAGCGGCGCTGGCGGTGTTCGTCCAGGCGCTGGCTTTCCTCTCTGTCATGGTGACGGAGGGAAGGGGCACATTCCCTGTAAGTGCTGCCTTCTCCGGCATCCTTCACATCCCGGGGACGGGAGACAGGATTTTCCTTTTCTTCCTTCAGGGGCTTATGAATGACAGGGCCTCTGGAATTTTCCGCATTGATTAAAGCAATGCGGTAGTCCCGGCCTGTATTGGATACGGGGCCGGCAGGTTCGGCAGCCTGCAGGGAGGCGGCGGATACATCATTTCCCAGGGCGGCGCCGGCGGCAGAGAAGGAAAGCAGCAGAGCTGCGGCTAATATGGTTCTTTTCAGGTTTCTCATAGTAAGACCTCTTTTGAAGTAGACGGTAAGTCTATCTATTACAGACGGTGCCAGGTCATGCCGTCATCATCTTCTATGTTCTTCTTTTCAGGATTTCCTTTCTTCGCATCCCTTTCTCTGGCTTCCGGATGCTGTTCATAGTACTTTTCTTCCCAGGGTTTCAGCTTGCGCTGAGGACCCTGGTCTTTTTTATCTCTCATTTCTTCCCGGTCTTTCTTATCCTTATGGACCTTGTCTTTCTTTTCTACATGTTTCTTTTCCTTGTGCACCTGGGGACGGCCATTGTACTGCTGCATTTCCGGCGGATGTCTGTAGTCTGCTGCGGAAGCGGTGCCGGCAAAGAAGAAACCGCCTGCCAGTGCCAGGCCTGTCATGGAAGCAATGATGAGTGCGTTTAATTTTTTCATAATAGAACCTTCCTTTCAAAATGGGTCAATCTGTTCGAGGGAGTTTCCCTGAAACCCCCTCACTTTATTCTGGGGATATATATAAATCAATGGACGGGGCTGGTATCCCCGCCATGATGGACGAAGGATTACTCTTTATCGGGCCCTTTCGTATCTTTCTGGCGGTCCTGCCGGTTATCGGGCATATCTTTCCGGTCCTGGTCCATGGCATTTCTGTCGTGATGGTCTTTCCTGTCTTCCCGCAGGCGGTCGTTGGAAGGCATTTTCTTTGTGTCCTTCCGGTCCTTCCCCCAGCGGTCAAAATTTTCCATCATCCGGGGCCCATTGTCCGCCATCCACCGGTGGTAGGCGGGCAGGTCATTGATGATAAAGGAAAAGGTGCCCACCATGAGGGAGATAATGGCAAGAACAGAAGAAATGATGATTTTCTTCATTTCGTTTCACCGCCTTTGTCATGGCCGGTGCCGATCAGGCTCGTTTCAATGGCCCGGCTCCCTTCCCTGGCAATAAGGTAGATGGAAAGGGCTGTAAAGATACCGAAGCTTCCGATGGAGGCCAGGGTAAGGAAACTGAACCGGGGCAGCGGCGCCATGCCGTGGAAGGGAACCAGATTGGTGGAGAAGAGGCCTATCACCAGTCCCGCAGCCGCCAGGACCACGATGGCCATGATGATGCCGGCCGCTGTGAGAAGGCGGGCGGTCATGCGGGCTGTGGCTTCCGCAGCTCCGGGGAGCCGGGGACTCACGGCATCCCAGGTCTTTCCCATCTTGTCCTGGGCGTCCTTAGCCATGTCCAGAGCCCTGCTTTTCAGCGGGCTGCCTTTGGCCTTTTCATCCACCACTCCTTCGGACTGGAAGGAATTGTAGATATCCTTCGGACTGCCAAGCTCTCTGGCAATTTCTTCCTCTGACAGGCCTCTCTTTTTCCCTTCTTCAAAATGGGATTCATAATCGGCCAGGATTTCTTCTACCTCTTCGGTCTTTGCATTTCGGAAATAGTAGCGCAGGAGATCTAAAAATTCTGTTTCATTCATGGATATCGCCTCCTTCTTCCAGTATTTTCTTGACGGCTTTTGTAAATTCGGTCCATTCCCTGAGGGATTCTGTGAATTCCTCCCGTCCGGCGTCGGTGATGCGGTAATATTTTCGGGGAGGACCGTTATGTGATTCCGCCAGGTAGGTATCTACCAGGCCGTCCTTCTTGAACCGGTTCAGCAGGGGATAAATAGTACCCTCCGACATTTCAATGTATTTTGAAATCTCCGTGACCAGCTCATAACCATAGTAGTCTTTTCGCCTGAGCATAGATAGAACCACAATTTCCATGACGCCTTTTTTCAGTTGGATGTTCATGGCTTTTCCTTTCTGAGGAATCAGGGGTTCTTAAGAGGAAATCGGCCTGCCGGCGATTAAACCGGTAGTCAATTTCTTCGTCGATAACAATATATCACAAAGTACTTTGCAATGCAAGGTACTTTGTGAAACAAAATGATATATCTGTCAAAATCATGGAGAGAGCTGTTTATGCTAAATCTGCAATGCTGCTTTTTACCTGTTGACGGATGGAAGGAAATCATGTATCATCATAGCCATATCAAAACCAGTACATGCTGTGAACGAGAAGGAAACAGACAGGAAGCTTCAGAGAGCCGGCGTATGGTGAAAGCCGGTGCGGAAAATCTGCGGACTATCACTCGTGAGCTTCCTGATTGAAAGAATTTCCGTAAATCAGGACGGAAGTCCCCGTTACAGGACAGGCCTTCAGAGTATAATGCAGGGTGGTACCGCGATTTCGCCCCTGTCCCATGGTGGACAGGGGCTTTTTGTTTCCTCCCTTCCTATGCCTGGCGGCTGAGCGATAAACCGGAGTGGTACCGCGCCATGCGCCTCTGTCTGATATGTCAGATAGAGGCTTTTTTTATGGCTCCTCCGGGAAGAGTGAAGATTGCACATGTGCTATTTCATCCAAAGGAGAAATGAAAATGATGGACTGGAAAAAAGGACTCAAACTGGCAGGCCTTGGCCTTATGATGACAGCTGCATGTGCAGGACTTTCCGGCTGCGGCGGAAAGGGAGAAGGACAGGGCAGCGGAAAGACCGCCAAGGTAGGCTTTATCAACGGCGTTTCCGGCGGCGTGGCTTCCTACGGCCTGGCGGAAAAAGAAGGCTTTGACATGGCGGTGGATGAAATCAACAAAGAAGGAAAAATCCACATGGATGTGGAAATGGTGGACACCAAGGGCAATGTGCAGCAGGCGGTGGCGGCGGCCCAGAAACTTATTGCAGCTAAAAAGGTGATCGTGGTGGGACCTTTGATTTCCGGTGAATACAAGGCGGTGGGGCCCCTCTTCCAGCAGGCGAAGATTCCCCTTCTGGGTGTGGCTACCACGGCGGAAGGGCTTATGGATATAGGGGACTATATGTTCCGGAACTGCGTGCCGGAATCGAAAAATATCCCCCAGACTGTTGAGAAAACCCATAAACTCCTGGGCTATAAGAGAGTGGCCGTGCTTTATTCCAACAACAATGAGCATCAGGTGTCCGCCTACAAGACCTTCAAAAAAGCACTGGAAAAGGAGGGCGTGGAAATCGTGGCGACAGAAACCTTTGCCGATAAGGACACGGACTTTTCCGCCCAGCTCACCAAAATCCACAATGCCAATCCTGATGCCGTGGTGGTGGCAGGCTACTACCAGGAAGGAGGGCTCATCCTCAAGAAAATGAGAGACCTGGGCATGAACCAGCCGGTACTGGGGGACAATGGCTTCATGTCTCCGGAACTGGTGAAAATTGCAGGTCCTGCAGCAGACAATGTGTACGTATCCTCCATGTGGTCCCCGGACAGGGACTCCGAGGCTACAAGAAAATTTGTGAAGGACTTCCGGGAACGGTATCATCATGATCCCGACAACTTTGCCGCTTGCGCCTATGTATCGGCCAAGCTGGCAGCCAAAGCCATGGAAAATGCAGGCACCACCACGGATTCCAAAAAGGTGCGGGACGCCCTGTCCCATATCAAAAACTTTGAAAGCGCCGCCGGCCCCATGACCTTCAACAACTCCGGGGACCCGGAAGTGGACCTGGTGCTTCTGAAAGTGGAAGACGGGACATATAAGGCAGTGAAAGTGTAAGGAATCACTGCAAAAAAGGCAGTGAAGGAATAACTGCTGTTTCTTCACTGCCTTTTTTCTATGAAATTTTCCTTTCGGTATGGATGACCAAAGCGTGTCATGTCGCCATGGACTATAGGGTTATGGAAATGGCCGTTTCCGCATCGATGGCTTCACCGTCGGGATTTCTGGCGGGCGCAAAGGTCCACTGCCGGAGGGACCGTTCTATATAGGAAGAAAGGATTTTGAAATCGGCATCGCTCAGGCCGGTCCCTTCCTTTTCAATCACCGGCGGGGCGCTCATTTTTCCATTCCTGTCTATGGAGAGCTTCACCGTAAAGGAAGGGTGACCGGATCTTTCGGCGGCCTGCTCTTCCTTTTCCTTCATGTCCGCCATGATTTGCTTTTCCGGTGCTGGCGGCACGGATACCAGGGCTGACGTAAAACGGACGGGAATACGGACGGTCAAAGGAATATCCTGATCTCCCCGGCGGGCGGGATGGAAGGTCCAGGACTTAGCGGATCCCGCGGCGTACTGGTCCAGAATCAGGGAGGATGAGCTTTCAGCGATTTCTTCATGGGTGACGGCACCGTCTTCATCAATGGCAAGAAGCAGTACGGTGGATGCTGCATGGGGAAGCTGGGAGAGGGCCTCGCGGACAGCGGCAGACTGAGGCAGCATGGGGGCCGACTTCACCGACGGAGGGACCATCTGCTCTTCCGTTATGGGACTGCCTTCTTTATCCAGATACACACCTTCCCTGGGAAGGGCGGCAGAGGCAGTCAAGCCCAGGGTAAGCAGGAGAGACAGGGAGATGAGAATCTTTTTCATAGGGGCTCCTTTGACATATTTGCATTCTGACTCATGTAATATACATTTTACACATCAATTTCTCCATTTATTTTAATAAATAGGAAAGGGAAGCGCAACCGGTTTTCTATCTGCTGTGGTACAATCATGGCAGATAGCACAGGGAGATGATGCAAAGGAGGCCATCATGAAGAAAGAAGATATGGAAGAGTTCATGGAGGAAGACCGGAAAGCGGGGGCAGATAATGAAAATGGTGGATGTCACCCGGGTGAAACGGCAGGCCGCCTGGGGTCATAGAAATTGAAAAGAGTGCTGCGAAGAAGGGAGCTTCTTCACAGCACTCTGTATTCCGGCGCCGAAAGGCGCCTGCTTTTTAAGCCTTTTTCTTATCAGAAGAGGGCTCTTTTTTTATGAGGGAAAAGCCATAGTCCAGCAGTTTGGCCGCTTCTGTAAACCGGCTGTCCATATCCCTGGAATGCATGATGATGACGATGAGCTCATGATTGTCCCTGACGGCGGAGGCAGCCAGGCAGCCGCCGGCAGCGCGGGTGTAGCCGGTTTTGATGCCCGTGGCGCCGGGGTAGGTGTAGAGGAGTTCATTGCTGTTTTCACAGGTGAAGATTTCTGCAGGGCGGATATAGCGGATTTGTTTCCTTTTGGTAGAAACGATGGAGCGGAAATTTCGATTTTCCATGGCGTATCGGGCAAGGCGGGCCATGTCCTCGGCGGTGGAATAGTGATTTTCATCAGGCATGCCGTTGGCATTGACGAAATGAGTGCCGGTCATGCCGATATCCTTTGCTTTCTGGTTCATCATATCTGCAAAGGCTGGAAGACTGCCGGCCGTATTTTCCGCAATGGCCGTGGCGGCGCCGTTGTCGGAAATCATCATCATCTGGTTTCGGAGATCCCCCAGAGAGAGCCATTCGCCGCCGTTTAATGCCGTGGATTCCACGTCCGCTGCCTTTGGGCTCACAGTGACGGTTTGATAGGTGTTTCCTTTTTCAAGAGAAAGAATGCAGGTCATGATTTTGGTCATGCTGGCAGGATATTCTCTTTTGGTCCCGTTTTTCTCGTAGAGGAAACGGCCGTCAGAACCGTCCATAATGACTGCGGCATCGGCGGTGATGTCCGGCGCTGCGGCATGGAGGGGAGAGCAGGATATACAGGTGAAGGTGAGAGCCAGGAGGAACATTTTATATGTCATAGAAACCTCCCGTCAGGACTTTGTGCCGAAGAAGTTCAGCAGCACACAGCCTGCAATAATGAGGAATATGGCCAGCATTCCAGTGGCCGTCAGCTTCTCGCCGAAAAAGAACCAGGAAATGAAGGTGGTGGCCAGGATGCCCACACCGCTCCAGGTGGCATAGGCCAGGGCCAGGTTCAAGGACGTAAGGGCCCGGGAGAAGGAGAAAAAGCAGAGACCGTAGGAACCAAGGCATGCCAGGGTGGGAAGGGGGAGGGTAAAGCCATGGGACATTTTCAGGAAGGTGGTACCGGTGAGCTCCATGGCAATGGCAAAGAACATGAGAAAATAGGCCATTAGGAATTCCTTTCAAGTAAAAAGCC
This sequence comes from Dialister succinatiphilus, assembly GCF_928721695.1. NCBI lineage: Bacteria > Bacillati > Bacillota > Negativicutes > Veillonellales > Veillonellaceae > Dialister > Dialister succinatiphilus. The sequence goes on from NZ_OV788641.1 coordinate 1,229,051, forward strand.
TGCGCCTTCCGGCGCAGGCCTGGATAGTAGAAATCAGAGGAAAATATACTTCAGAATGAAAATCACAGTGAGCGCCATCATGAGAGCGCTTACCTTGCTTCTCCGTCCGGTGAGGAGGTTAATCAGGGTGTAGGTGATGGTGCCGAAGGAAATGCCTTCTGCAATGCTGTAGGCGAAGGGCATGGCAATGATGGTGAAGTAGCAGGGAATGGCTTCGGTGGGATCATTGAAGTCAATGCCGGTGACAGCGGTGAACATGAGGAATCCTACGATAATCAGGGCCGGTGCGGTAGCAAAGGCAGGAATGGCCATGAACACAGGGGAAAGGAACATGGAAAGAAGGAAGAGCACAGCCACGGTGACAGCGGTGAGACCGGTACGGCCGCCTTCGGAAACGCCGGAGGCGCTTTCCACGTAGGTAGTGGTGGTGGACACGCCGAGCACAGCGCCTACGGAGGTGGCTACGGCGTCAGCCATGAGGGCGCCCTTGATATGGGGCAGCTTGTTGTTCTCATCCAGCATATTGGCTTTGGAGGACACGCCGATGAGGGTGCCGATGGTATCGAAAATATCAACAAAGAGGAAAGCCAGCAGTACCACCACGAAATTGAAGGTGCCTATCTGGGAGAAGTCCAGCTGCATGAAAATGGGGGCCATGCTCTTCGGTTCAAAGGCGGAAAGGCCGCCGGAGAAATTGGGGAGGGTGCTGAATGCGCCTACGGAAGGATCCGGCACATAAAGTCCGGAGATTTCACAGACAACGCCCAGAAGCCAGGTAAAGAGAATGCCCCAGAGGATATTGCCTCTCACCTTCTTCACCATGAGGATGGCCGTGAAAAGGACGCCGATAATGGCCAGCACCACCGTAATGCCGGTGGTATGGAAGGTGCCGGCGGCCATGGCCTGCTTGAAGGAAAAGAGGGAAATCTTGGTGGCAGGATTGGCCACGATGATCTGGGCGGAGCCTAAACCGATGAAGGCGATGAAAAGGCCGATACCTGCAGATACGGCTTTCTTCAGATTAATGGGGATGGCGTTGAAGATGGCTTCACGCACATTGGTCAGGGACAGGACGATGAAAATGATCCCTTCCACAAAGACCGCAGCCAGTGCCATTTCCCAGGAATAGCCCATCTGCTTTACTACAGTGAAGGCAAAGAAAGCGTTGAGCCCCATGCCCGGTGCCAGGGCAAAGGGGTAGTTGGCAAAAACGGCCATGAGCATGGTGCCCAGGAAGCCGGCCAGGGCAGTGGCAGTAAGGACGGCCCCCTTGTCCATGCCGGTGGTACTCATGATAGAAGGGTTGACGGCGAGGATATAGGCCATGGTCATAAACGTGGTAATCCCTGCCATGATTTCGGTCTTTACGGTGGTGTGACTTTCCGACAGATGGAAAATTCGCTCCATGAGACCTGCATTGTTTTCCATGAATAAGCTCCTTTCGCGTTGAAAAGCATTCCGGCGTCTGGAAAAAACGCCATAGAACATTTTTTACGCTTTTATTATATGATTTTTAACAGCTTGAATCAATGAATTTTATCTATTCATGGAATGCAGATATATCATTCTTCCATGAGGAAAAGGAAGTCCTTGGCTTCCTGTGCTACAATAAAAAAATAACCGGCAAAGAGCCGGCGGAAAGGGAGTACATCATGAGTATATGCAACCTGTGCCCCAGGGCATGTAAAATAGAAAGAAAAATATCGGTAAAGGACAAAGGGAATGTGGGATACTGCCGCTCCGCCATGCTTCCCGTCATTTCCAGGGCTGCCCTCCACCATTGGGAAGAACCCTGCATTGCAGGAAGCCGGGGCGCCGGCACCGTTTTCTTTGCCGGCTGCAACCTGTCCTGCGTATACTGCCAGAACTATGAAATATCGGAAATGAGAAAGGGCATCGAAGTGTCCGTGGAGAGGCTTCGGGAAATCTATTTCGAACTTATTGAGGAGGGAGCCCATAACATCGACCTGGTCACCCCTACCCACTACACCCACGCCATTTTCCAGAGCCTGCGGGACCCGCTTCCGGTGCCGGTGGTATACAACTGCGGCGGCTATGAAAGCGTGCACACCGTGGCCTTCCTTAGAAACAAGGTACAGTGCTGGCTGCCGGATCTGAAGTACGCAGACAGCAGCGCTGCTGCCCGCTACAGCGATGCGCCGGACTATTTTGAAAAGGCCACCGCCGCCATTGAGCAGATGTTCCGCCAGACCGGTCCCTATGAAATAGACAGCAGCGGCATCCTCAGGAAAGGCGTACTCATCCGCCACCTGATCCTTCCGGGACAGGTGGAGAATACGAAGAAAGTACTGGAGTATGTGGCCGGCACCTTCGCTCCCGGCGAAGTACTCTTCAGCCTCATGCGCCAGTATGTACCCTGCGGAAGGGCAGCGGAATATCCTGAAATCAACCGTCCTATTACCGATGAGGAATACGAAGAATGCGAAAGCTATATGGAAGAACTGGGCATCGTAGACGGCTACGTCCAGCAGAAAGCCAGCTCCGACAAAATGTTCATTCCCGCCTTTGACGGTACAGGGGTACTGAAAAGGGAGGAATAGAAAAGGGTCTGTGAAAAAATGGAAATCATTTCTTCACAGACCTTTTTGCTGTTTTTGACCGGTGCAGCATGGAAATTTACAGCCTGGAGGACAGCTGGGAGAAGGGAATAAACGCTCCGGGATGGAGAGGCCGTTTCCCGATTTCCTTTCCCATCCAGATCATGTCATACCAGCGGCCGAATTTATACCCACACTTTTCAAAGCGGCCAAGGGTTTTGAATCCAAGACTTCTGTGAAAAAGGGGACTGTCTTTGGGAAGGAAGGGGTCCTCCTCTTTTGTGACGGCAATGCAGGCATAGAGGTTGAATACCTGCTGGGAAAGGAGGATGGACTCCAGCTGGCCATAGAGCGCCTTCCCCAGGCCCCGGTGATGGAAAGGAGGAGCTATATAGATAGAAAGTTCTGCGGCATGGTCATAGGCTTTCCTTGGATGGAAGGGCCCGGCATAGGCATAACCTGCTATCCGGCCATCGGAAAGGGCGGCAAGATAGGGGTACCGTTCCAGGGTAGAGGCCATGCGATGCTGGAAATCTTCCAGGGTCGGCGAGTCTTCTTCAAAGGTAATCGCCGTGTTTTCCACATAGGGCCGGTAAATGGAAAGAAGGGAAGGTGCATCTTCTATGGACGCCTGGCGGATGAAAAAGGAAGGGTTACTGCTTTTTTCCATTTCTTTGTTCCGCTTTTTCCATAAACCTTACGCCATCTACCAGGAAGCGGTCATGGTCTGCTTCTCCGATGTCCCCATTTTCATCGGCAGCGGTGATGTGGAAGGAAATTCTCTTTCCCTTCACCTCTGTTACCGTGGCGGTAACGGTAATCACATGGCCCGGCAGGGTGGGGGCTTTATGGATAAGGGAAATGGAACCGCCTACGGTGGTTTCCCCTTCCGTAAGATGCGGTGCCAGCGCCTTGCAGGCCGCTTCCTCCATGGCCGCCGACAGCACCGGCGTGGCCAATACGGGCAGGGACCCGCTTCTTACCTTTTCCGCCGTATCCTTTTCGGTAATGGTTCTTGTAATCTGTGCAGTGATTCCTTTGATAATCATAATAAACTCCTTTCTTTTATCAGCATTCCAAAGAGAGTGCTGAATAAAGAATATGAATCCTTTTCATAGTATATGATATAATTATAAGATAATTTATGATTATTTCCATATACGATCTGGAATCCCTTGAAATTTCTTGAGAGGTGCAATTTGGAAGATAAAAAGACAGAAGACACGGGAGAAACGGAAAGGACCCTCTTTCCCCGGAAGGAGGACCGCCGGAAATGGTCAGCTCTGGGAGGCATTCTTTTCGTTCTGGTCCTTCTTATGGCCGGTGTGTATTTCTATGCCTTCGACAGGGTGGGACTTCATGGCACGGCCATGGTGGATGTGCCCCGGAATTCTACAGGCCGGGACATTGCAGATACCCTGGAGAAAAAGGGCGTCATCCGGAGCAGCACCCTGTTCCGGATGTATTCCAGGATTCTGGGAAGCGGCAAGAGCCTGCAGAGCGGGACCTATAAGATGAAACAGGGAATGACGGTGAAAGAGGCCATGACCAAGCTCCGTTCAGGCATGACAGAATCCGTATTTGTTACGGTGCCCGAAGGGTATACAGTACACCAGATAGCGGCTCTTCTGGATGAAGCCGGTGTCAAGGGGGCCGATGATTTTGAAGGAGAGGCCGTTTCCTACGGCCCCTTGAAATACCAGTACGGTCCGCTGCCGGTATCGGTAAAGGCAGAGGGATTCCTCTTCCCTGACACCTATAATATTCCCAAAGAGTATACAGCCCGGCAGATCTGCGATATGATGTACAAGCGCACCGATGACATGCTGACGCCGGAGATTCGAAAGAAGGCGCAGGCAAAGCATTTGACCCTCCATGATCTCATGACCCTGGCCTCCATGGTGGAAAAGGAAGCCCGGTTCAAGGAAGACCAGGAGCCCATTGCATCGGTGATGCTGAAGCGTCTTTCCATAGGCATGCCTCTCCAGATAGACGCCACCATCCAGTATGCCCTGGGCAGTCCGAAGGCGGAGCTTACCATACAGGATACCCGCATCGACTCCCCCTACAATACCTATACCCATAAAGGCCTGCCGCCAGGTCCTATTGGAAGCCCCGGCATGGATGCCATTGAAGCGGTGCTGGATGCAAAGCCGGGAGAGTACCTTTACTATGTAGCCCAGCCTGACGGACACCACGTCTTTACGAAATCCTATGAGGAGCATCAGGCGGAAACGGAGAACATTTATGGGAAATGACTGGCAGGTCCTGAAAAGGGAACTGGAAGACCATGCAGAGAAAAAGGGAGTGCCCATTATCCGGGGGCCGGAGCGGGAGCTCCTCCTCAAGGCGGCAGCCCTGGCGGAGCCCCGCCGCATGCTGGAAATAGGAACGGCCATCGGCTACTCTGCTCTTCTTCTGGCAGAGCGTTTTCCAAAGGCCCAGATCCATACGGTGGAGCTTGATGAAGAGCGATATCACATGGCGGTGCAGGTGATGGAAAGAGCGGGCCTCACGGGCCGGGTCCACTGCATTCTGGGGGATGCGGGACAGGTGATTCCTACCCTTTCGGGGCCCTATGATTTCCTTTTCCTGGACGGGCCCAAAGGACAGTACCTGAGAGAACTGAAGGCTATTGAGCCTCTCCTTTCCGAAAAGGCTGTCATTGCGGCAGATAACGTCCTCTTCCGGGGGCTGGTGGAAGCAAAGGATCCTGTGCCTCACCGGTACCGCACCCTGGTCATGAGACTTCGGGAATATATAGATTATGTGAACGAAAAATATGAAACTCGTATATATAAAGAAGGAGACGGTTTGGCCGTTTCTCTTAAAAAATAGAAAGGAACATATATGAAGAAAATGGAACTTCTCGCTCCGGCGGGAACAATGGAAAAAATGAAAATGGCGCTCCTCTACGGGGCAGACGCGGTCTATCTGGCAGGCAAGGTCTTCGGCCTTCGCGCCTACGGCGGCAATTTTTCCATGGAAGAACTGAAGGAAGCCGTTTCCTATGCCCACAGCATGGGGAAAAAGGTGTACGTCACAGTGAACATTATCCCCAGAAATGAAGATCTGGAAGGACTGGACGACTATCTCAAATATCTGGAATCCATTCATGTCGATGCAGTCCTGATTTCCGACCTGGGAGTCTTCTCCCTCTGCCGGGAAGTGGCGCCCCATCTTCCCATCCATGTATCCACCCAGGCAAGCTCCGCCAACTGGCGCACGGTGAAAATGTGGAAAGACCTGGGTGCCGAAAGGGTGGTGCTGGCAAGAGAAGTGTCGGTGAAGGAAATGGCAGACATCCGTAAAAAAGTGGACATTGACCTGGAAGTTTTCGGCCACGGTGCTATGTGCATTTCCTGGTCCGGCCGCTGCCTTCTTTCCAATTTCTTCACCAACGGCAAAAGGCAGTCCAACCGGGGCGAATGCATCCAGGCCTGCCGCTTCCGCTATGCGGTCATGGAAGAATCCCGGCCCGGACAGTACTGGCCGGTGGAAGAAGATGAGCATGGCACCTACATTTTCAACAGCAAAGACCTCTGCATGATCGACCATATTCCAGAGCTCATCGAAGGCGGCGCTGCTTCCCTTAAAATCGAAGGCCGCATGAAGAGCGTATACTACGTGGCAGCCGTGGTGGCAGCCTACAGAAAAGCCATCGACGCCTACTACGCCGAAGGCGGTGCCTACAGGGTGCGGCCGGAATGGCGGGAGGAACTGGAAAAGGTATCCCATCGTCCCTACACCACAGCCTTTGCCTTCCAGAATCCGGACCACAGCGCCCAGGAATATGTGAAATCCCAGCCGGAGCAGCCCTATGACTTTGTGGGACTCATTCTTCCGGGCCACGGGGAAGAAGGCACGAACCAGGTGCAGCAGAGAAATCATTTCAAGGTAGGGGAAATCCTGGAATACCTGACGCCCCAGGGCCAGGTGGGCCTTGTGAAAATCACAAAACTGGTGAACCAGGAAGGCGAAGAGGTGGACAAGGCGCCTCATCCGCTGGAAGAACTGACCATGGCAGGAGACAAAACCCTTCCTGCTTTCTCCATTCTGAGGAGGCGTGCAAAGAAATGACAGAAGATACAAGGGTATATATAGAAATCCCGCCGGAAGAAGTGAACTACATCAACCGCATTATCGAAGGCTACGAATATCTGGGCGTACTCACCACCTTAAACGCCAAAAGGGCCACCTGCCAGATCAACTCCACCAAAGACACCAGGGATACGGTGATTGAGGTGCTCACCCATCTGCCTGATGTGAAGGTCAAAATTCTTTCCAGCCGGGAAGAAGCACTGAAGGACTAAAGAGAAACTTTTCCTTCCTTTTCCGACTATACCCATAGAGAAGCGAAAAGACCGGAAAAACCGGCTGGCACATCCCGCTGGCGCCCATCCATGGAAAACGGGAATGCCGGAGTTTCCTGTCCTGTCCTGTCCTTCTCCTTCAGCCGGCTGAAACAATCAAAACATACGAAAACTTCCCGCAAATCCTTCAAGGCCCTGCCTGAAGCGGCCACTGGCGCGCCCGCTTTTGGATTTCGGGAAGTTTTTTTGCGTGTCCTTTAAGGCACTGATTCATACCATTCCTTATGACATCAGGCTATGCATGCAGCAGCCCTCTTCCGACACGGGAAGAAAAAAGAGCAGGCGCCGGCGGGAAAGGCATGGCATCCGGGGGGCCATACCCTTCCCTTTGCCAGAAATCTCTGGAGCCTTTGCATTTCCCCCTGCTCTGTGTACAATAATAATGACAAAGAATGAAATCAAGGAGGCTTATGATGGATTCTGTGAAGCTGGTACTGGAATATCTGAGGGAATGTGAAGTGTTTTATATGGCCACCGTGGACGGACTGGAGCCCCGGGTGCGGCCCATGAGCGGGGTGTGCGAAGTGGAAGGAAGGCTCTGCTTCCTTCTGTCCCGGTCCTCTGCCCTCTATCATGAAATCATGGGGAACCGCCATGTGGAAATCTCTGCGGTGCACCCGGACAAGTCCTGGATTTCCATCCGGGGCTGGCTGAAGGAGGAAGAGGAGAAGGAGACCAGGGACTCCATGCTGAAGGCCTGCCGGGATGATATTGAAGATATGGGCCTGGTGGACAGGGAGGATATGGCTGTCTTCAGTCTCCATGGGGGCAGTGTATATCTGCGCGACCGGAATGAGGGAAGAGAGAAAGAGCTGAATCTGGGCTAGCCATTACGACAGTGCCGGCTATACACCTGAAGGATCATAGATCTTGTGCTTTGCGGATGTCATAGAAAAGGGCCGTACCTTCTTCGCTGCCGTGAACCTTCGGGCATGCCGTTTCATGCCCTGTCCAGACTGTAAAATTATGATTTAATGCACCATTAATGGCATAAAGTGTTATAATGGTTTCAATCTACCCATTGTCATGACAATGGGAATACAAAGGGGGATATTATGGCATCCAATGGACTTATCACTGATTTGTATCAGCTCACGATGACCAATGCTCTTTTCAAGAAGGGCATGCATGAAAGAAAAGTCGTATTTGACCGTTTTTATCGGGTGAATCCCTTCAAGGGCGGCTATACCGTGGTGGCAGGACTGTCCCATCTGGTGGATTTTGTAAAGAATTTTACCTACAGCGATGAGGATATAGAATATCTCCGGAGCCTTCATATTTTCTATCCGGAATTTCTGGATTATCTTTCCCATTTCCATTTCACCGGAAATATTTATGCCATGCCGGAAGGCACGGTAGCTTTCCCGGGAGAACTGCTTCTCCGGTTTGAAGGGACCACCACCGAGGCCATGCTGCTGGAGACCGGACTTTCCATGATTATGAACCATGAAAGTTTGATTGCCACCAAGTGCCGCAGGGTGCGTACCGTGGCGCCGAAGGATGCGCTCATGGAATTCGGCCTTCGAAGGGCCCAGGGCCATTCAGCAGGACTCTGGGGCGCCAGGGCTTCCATGATTGGCGGCTTCAACGGCACTTCCAATGTGGAAGCAGGAAAGCTTTTCGGCATTCCTGTGCTGGGCACTATGGCCCACAGCTGGGTCATGAGCTTCGATACGGAGCTGGAGGCCTTTGAGGAATATGTGAAGCAGTACCATGACAATCTCATCCTTCTGGCAGATACCTATAATGTGCTGGAAATGGGGGTACCCCATGCCATTAAGGTATTCCGGGAACTGAAGGCGGCCGGAAAGCTGCCGAAGAAGTACGGCATCCGCATTGACAGCGGTGATCTGGGCTACCTTTCCCAGGAAGCATCCCGCATGTTCCGGGAAGCCGGTTTCCCGGATGCCATCATTTCCGGATCCAACGATCTGGATGAATACCTGATCCAGTCTCTGAAGGAACAGGGCTGCACGGTAACAAGCTGGGGCGTCGGTACGAAAATCATTACGGCTGACGGCACATCCGCCTTGGGCGGGGTGTTCAAGATGAGTGCCCGTGAAAAGGATGGCACCTTTGAACCGGTAATGAAGATTTCCAATGATGTAAGTAAAATGACAAATCCCGGCATCAAGGCAGTGCGCCGCTTCTACAAGAAGGGCACCGGCAAGATGATTACGGACCTGGTATGCCTGGCTGATGAGCCTTTCCCTGACGGCGGCGATTTTACGCTGGTTACGGAATCGGCCAAGTGGAGGAAGAAGGAACTGAAGGCAGGCACCTATACCTGTGAGGACATGTTAAAGCCTGTCATTCTTCAGGGGAAGGCTGTGAAACTTCCAAGCCTTGACGAAACCATTGCCTATGCCAACAGGCAGATGGAAACCCTGTGGCCCGAGTATACAAGGCTTCTGAATCCGAACATTATGGAAGTGAACCTGTCGGACAAGCTGCAGGAGCTGAAAAGCCATATTATTGATGAAGATTTGAAGAAAAAATAATCATGAAATGGAAATGCCTCTCTTCGGAGAGGCATTTTTTTTCTGGGCTGTCCTTCTCCATCACTCTTTTTCGGGAGAAAATTTCTTCTAATGATGGAATTGACTTTAGATAATTTTGGGTATACATTAGTCACATGAAAAAAATACAAGATAAAAATACAAGATTTTATAAATGATTATATTTTATAATTGACTTCAGGAAAACAGGGATTTATAGATTCTGGTGTGATACGAATTTATGGCACCGGCTGCATGGTACTGCTCTCTAGAGGACATACTATGCCTGAAAAAATCAGTAAGCCCTTTCACGGGCGTTTCCTGGAGAAAATAGAAACAGTGAGGATAGAGTGAAAAATTGGAAAGAAGACCGGTCCCGGTTTATGGAGGCTGTGTGTGACCATTTTCCCGGCGGCGTCATGGTATACCGTGACGATGAGGAAAAGGAAATTATATTTGGAAATCAGAAACTGCAGCGCATCCTTGGCTGCCGTGATGAAAAGGACTTTGCCGCTTTGACTGGCGGAAAGCTTTCAGGGCTTCTGAAGGAGAACGCAGTTCTGGTGGAGAAGGACATGGAAGGGCAGATGAAGGCTCCCGGCCGGCGGTTCCACCTGGTTACCACGGTGGCTCTCGGGGACGGAAGCCAGAGGCAGGTGGATATGCAGGGCTGCCGGGGAGAGAGGGAAGAGGAAAAGGACCTGGTTTTTGTCTTTGTGACGGCGGTGAATGAAGAACTACCGGTGTATGAAAAGGATCATATTACCGGATTCCCCGGGATGAGGCAGTTTCTGGCGGATTCTGAGAAGGTGGTGAAGGAAAGCGGCCATCCCGAAAAGTATGCCCTTTTATTTTTTGACATTGTCCATTTCAAGTTTTTCAATGTGACCTACGGCATACCGGAGGGGGACGCTTTTCTGCGTCAGATCGGAAACTGTCTGAAAGAGGTCTTTCCAGGGTATTTCATTTCCCGCTTTGATGTGGACCATTTCATGGTGCTGGCAGACAGCTCCGGCGTGGAGGATAAAATCCGGGAGGCCCACAGCCGCATCCTGGCTCTTCGCCCTTCCGCCAAGGTGGACTGCAAGGCAGGCATTTACCAGCTGGGCCGCTGGGGCGCAGACCCCAATCTGGCGGTGACCAGGGTCAAGATTGCCTGCGACAGCATCCATGACAGCGGCGACCGGTTCATGGCTTACTACACGGCGGCTCTGGACAGGAAGGTGGAGCTTAAGGATTATGTATCCCGTCATATGGATGAAGCGGTGGAAAAGGGATACATCAAGGCCTATTACCAGCCCATCGTGCGCACTGTGTCCGGCGCTCTCTGCGGTATGGAGGCTCTGGCCCGGTGGGAGGATCCAGAGAAGGGGTTCCTCCAGCCGGCGGATTTCATTTCCGCCCTGGAAGAGAGCCGGCAGATTCATAAGCTGGATCTGGAAATCATCCGGCAGGTATGCGAAAATTTTTCCCGCTGCATGGCCGAGGGCCGTCCGGTGGTGCCGGTGTCGGTGAACCTGTCTCGCCTGGACTTTCTGCAGTGTGATATTTTCCAGGAAGTAGAGAACCGGGTGCTGGAGTACAATGTGCCCCGGGACATGATTCATATCGAAATCACGGAAAGACTGCTTAACGCCATGGATTCTCGCATCCGGCAGGGGCTTCAGCGGTTTCGGAAGGCAGGCTATGAAATCTGGATGGATGATTTCGGAAGCGGCTACTCCTCTTTAAATCTGTTGAAGGGGTATTTCTTTGATGTGCTGAAAATCGATATGGCCTTTCTGGGAAGCTCCAGCGAAAGGGCCCGAAAGATTATCAGTTCCATCATTTCCATGGACAAAGGTATCGGTACCCGCAGTCTGGCAGAAGGGGTGGAAACAAAGGAGCAGTTTGAATTTCTGAAGAACAGCGGCTGCGAAAAGGTGCAGGGCTATTTCTTCGGAAAGCCCATGCCCTATGAGGAAAGCCTTGACCACTGCATGCGGGAAGGGCTGAAGGTTGAAACCCGGGCCTGGAAGGCTTACTACGATACCATCGGTATGGTCAATTTCCAGACCGATGAGACCCTGACTCTTCTGGAATATGATGGACGCGCCGTTCGCTACCTTTTTGCCAACAGTGCCTATGTTGACATGATTCGCACCCTGGGAGACCATGACGTGAGGGAGGCGGAGCGCTATATCAATGATCCCACCTTGGAGCTTTCTTCCATTTTTCGGAAATATCTGGATAAATGCACCGCCGACGAAAAGGTGCATGAGCTTGTCTATCTTATCCATGACCAGTTCATAAAGGCTGTGGGGCGCTGCATCGCCCAGTGCAACGGCAGAGCCTGCATCAAAATCAGGATATCCAATATTACCGGAAGCATGACCCATGAGGAGCAGCAGCGGGTATACCAGGTGCTCCATAATGTGTATGCCGTATATGACGATATTTTCCTGCTGGACCGGGATAAGGATACCCTGGAGCCCATGGCTGTCAGCGACGGCGACTGGTCGGAGCATGAAAAAATCCCTCATGCTGGAAACTGTATCAGAAATTATGGACTCCGCAACATTTATGCCGATGATTATGAAAGATACATGGCCTTCATGGATATGGATACCTTGGAAAAACGGATCCAAAAGGCAGGCACCGGATTCCTTTCCGGCTTTTTCCGCACCCGGGTGGAAAAGGGACGGTTTATGTGGATGATTCACACCCTGATTCCCATTCCCCGGACCAATTATAGTCAGGTGCTCCACTGTATTCATCGGATTTCCGGAAACAGGTCTGATTTTCCGGAAGGCCTTTCTCTTCCATCGGAAAACAGGGAACAGGGGATGTTTTCGGTTGAGGAGCTGTGGAATTCGCTCATTCACGGAAGCAGGCGGGCCTATTTCTGGAAAGACCGGGAAGGACGCTATCAGGGGGCCAGCCGGAATTTCCTCCTCTATACCGGCCTCCCTTCTGTCAGTGCCATGAAGGGAAAGACTTCCTCAGACATGGGCTGGCTCATGGATGACCATGGGGCGAGGAAATTGGAAGGCCGTGTCCTTTCCGGCGTGGTGGTGGTAAACCGGCCTATGGACATCATTGTGAAAGGGGTGGCGAAGAGCATCGTTTATGGCAAGGTGCCCATTTACCGGGACGGGGAAATCATAGGCACTCTGGGCTGGTTTGAAGATGCGGAGCAGATGGAAAAGGAAACGGGCCGCCAGCCCGTCATGGTCACCGACCGGATCACCGGTGTCATGAACAGCCGGGGCGTCATCGAATCCCTCATCGGCTGCCAGGAGGCGTACCGGAACTTTGGCAGCGATTATGCCATGCTTTTCCTGACCATCCCTCAGTACCGGCGGATCCTTCACAGCTATGGAGAAAAGACAGCCAACGGCCTCTTAAAGGCAGCAGCCGGCAAAATCCGCCATATCATGGGTACCAGAGGCACCGTGGGCCGACTGGATGGAGCCGGTTTCGTCATTCTCTTCCATTATGAAGACCAGACGGAAGTGACGTTCCTGTGCCGGAAACTTCGGCAGGCCATCGCCGATATCCACGAGGTGGGAGGCAGCAGCTGCACAGTGACAGCGGAAATCATCATTACCTACGGCTCCGACGGGATTACCACCGGCCGCCTCTTAAGGGAGGCTGTGGGCATGATGCGGGATAGTGACGAAGGATACAGGGATAAGATGGATCGCTGGGTGGACCGGGAAGCTCTCTTCGATGCCCTGCCGCTTCCTTATGCCCTGCTGGATACACCGATGGGGGAAGATGGAGGCATATCCCAAATCATCTGCCGCTACCATAACGATGCCTATGGCAAAGCCCTGGGTCTTAAGGAAAATGAGGAGCTGAGCCGTCATCTGACTGCCCTTTTGAACCAGGAAAACTACAGCTGGGGCCAGAAGGCCTATGAAGCAGCCTATGAAAAACATACACTGTACGGAGAGAAATACGTGCCCCGGCTGGCAAAAACCATACGCTATATGATGGCCCCCGGGCCCTGGCGGGGCAGCTGCGTCCTCATGCTTCTGGGCCGCGGAGAAACGACGAAGGATCGGCCGGTGCACAAGTCCACAGAGCACCAGATTCTCCGCCTCACCCGCATGCTCATGACGGCTTCGGACTATGAAGCATCGGTGAACCGGGTGCTTCGGGAAATAGGGAATTTCCTGCCCTGTGACAGGGTGTATATATTTGAAAAACAGGGAAACCGGATTTCCAATACCTTTGAGTGGTGCAGGGAAGGGGTCACTTCGGAAATGGGAGAGCTCCAGGACCTGAACTACGAAGAATATGTGGGTGTATGGGACCGGTACCTGAGGACAAACAGCAGCGTGGTGATTCCAGATATTGAAGCAATCCGCCAGACGGACGCCATTACCTATGACTGCCTGAAAAAGCAGAACATTCACTCCCTCATGGAAGCGCCCATGTACCATGACCATAACCTGTCCGGCTATCTGGGCGTAGATAACTATAAGGAATCGGATGCGGCGGACATGAAGTACCTGCTGGAAAATATGGCGGTGTACCTGTCCCGGAAAAAGGATATCCATGACCTTATGGACAGGCTTCGCTATCTCAGCGAAAACGATATCCTCACCGGCGTTCATAACAGAAACGCCATGAATCGGCGCCTTTCGTCCCTGAAGGCAGAGGACCGTTCCCTGGGCATTATCTACGTGGACCTGAACAACCTGAAATGGACAAACGATACCTATGGCCACAGCGTGGGAGACAGCCGTCTCCGGGACATGTCGGCCCTGATGAAATCCGTATGCCCGCCCCAGGATATTTACCGGCTGGGAGGGGATGAATTTGTGGCCTTTCTGGATGGGGCCGATAAAGAAAGTTTCAAGAAAACCTTAGAGAACTTCCGGAAAGCCGCAGAAGGCCGTTCCATTCATGTGGCGGTAGGCGGAAAGTGGATTCCCCATGCGTCTTCGCTGGTGCGGGGCATGCGGGACGCGGAACATCGCATGTACAGCGAAAAACGGCGTTCCCATGAGGGACGGGAAGACAGCCTTTCATGAAATCAAAAAAGACCTGTCAGGAAATGGAAATCATTTTCTGACAGGTCTTTTTTTTAAGAAAGAAGCAGGGAAGAAAGCTCCTTCGGCGAAGAAGCGATGGCATCAGCGCCGGCTTTTTCCAGCTCTTCCCGGCTTCCGTAGCCGTAGGAAACGCCGATGGCCGGTAAATGGTTTTCCCTGGCTCCCTCTATGTCGTAGAAGGTATCGCCGATCATTACCGTATGGGAAGCAAGGAAATCAGGGGAGAAGCCCTTTTTCTCCAGCAGGGACAGGGCTTTCCGTATAATCCGGGCCTTCTGGTCCCGGGTAGCCCTTTTCTTCAGCTCATCGCCTATATCACTGCCGCAGATGACGGAAAAATAGGGGGCAAAACCGAAGTGGGCTATGATTTCCTTCACAAAGGGCTCAGGCTTGCTGGAAGCCACGGCCAGGGTATGGCCGCGGTTCACGGCCTCTTTTAAAAAGGGGGCCAGTCCCGGATAGGGCCGGCAGTCCAGGATGCCCTTCGTTTCATAGAGCTCCCGGAAATGGGTGACTGCCGTCACAATGTCTTCGTCACTCATATGATAGAGCTTTTTCATCTGTACATTAAGGGGCGGCCCGATAAAGGTTTTCAGCTTTTCCGGGTCTGTTTCGTGGATGCCGGCAAAAGAAAGGCCGTACTGCACGGCCTTCACAATGCCCGGGGCGGATTCGGAAATGGTACCGTCCAGGTCGAAGAGAAAAACAGGATAGGATTTCATAAGGTCCTTTCTGGATATAGTGAGCTAGTGAGCTAGTGAGCTAGTGAGCTAGTGAGCTGGTGAGCTGGTGAGCTGGTGAGCTGGTGGGCTGGTGAGCTGGTGGGCTGGTGAGCTGGTGGGACAGGGGAGCCTGTCCCACTGTCCGCTTGCCGCCGACTGCCTTGAATATATGAAACTATGCTTAGTGTCCATAGTGCCACCGCGAAGCGGGGGAAAGGTGGTTCCGTAAAGCACCAAGGGGGGTCCGCAAAGCGGGGCCCGGGTGTGTAAAATATTTTGTGTAAACGCAAAAGCGTCTTGCTCAAAATTAATTTATAACCCATACTGAAAGGGATCAAAGGCAAAGGAGCGAAACACTATGGCAAAGCGTACCCCTACCCCTGCGGAAAAAATTGGTCAGGCTATCTACGATACATACAAGCCTCAATCTGTAGAAGAGATGCAAGATGCCCTGAAGAAGATTTTTGCTCCCCTTTTCGAAGCCGCACTCAAAGGAGAATTGGAGAATCATCTTGGTTATCCCAAGAATGGTGCCATTCCTGAGAAAACCGGTAACTCTCGCAACGGATATTCCCAGAAGACTGTAAAGACTTCCATGGGCGATGTCCCCATTCAGATTCCCCGTGACAGGGAAAGCACTTTCGAGCCTCAGATCATCAAAAAACACCAGAGAGATGTCACGTCCATTGAAGGAAAAGTCCTGGCTATGTACGGTCGGGGTATGAGCCAGCGGGATATTTCATCAACCATTGAAGATATCTACGGCTTTACCATGTCCCATGAACAGATTTCTCACATTACAGATTGTATCCTGGATGAAGTCCATGAATGGCAAAACCGGCCGCTGCTTCCGTTCTATCCGTTCCTGTTCGTAGACTGCATCTACGTCTCCATGAGGACGGAGAGAGCTATCAAGCAGAAGGCAGTCTATGTCATGCTCGGATATGACATTAATGGAAATAAGGATATCCTTGGTTTATGGATCAATGAAACAGAAGGCAAACATACCTGGATGCAGATCTTCGATGAAATCAGGAGCCGCGGCGTCCAGGATGTGGGCTTTATCTCCATGGATGGAGTCAGTGGGCTTGAAGAAGGGGCCCGCTCCATCTTTCCGGGGACCGTTGTTCAACGCTGCATCGTTCACCTGATTCGAAATTCACTGCGGTATATTCCCTGGAACAGAAGCCGTGAATTTGTAAGGGAACTGAAACAGATTTACCGGGCAGTGAATGCAGCTGAAGCCCGCAGACTCTTTAATTCATTCAAAGATAAATGGTCTCAATATCCAGGAGCCATAGCTGTCTGGGAAAGAAACTTCGTCCACGTGGAACAGCTCTTTAACTATGGTCCTGCTGTCCGCAGGGTCATGTACACGACGAACGCTATTGAAAGCGTCAACTCCAGTTTCAGGAAGGTCACAAAAAGAGGTTCCTTTCCCAATGACGAAGCTGTTATGAAAGTCTTCTATCTTCGGATTCTGGAACTGGAAAAGAAAAAACGGAAAGGAAAGGGTCGCGTAGCTAACTGGTCAGATGTTAGAAACCAATTATTGATTGATGAACGAATGGGCAAGCTCATAGCAAAATATGATGAGCTAAACTAAAAACACAAAATTCTTGACAATCCCTAAAATCCACAGCAGCCCTTTCTTCCACCATTTCATAAAACCACCCCCGGTACATCAGGACCTGCCAGAAATCGTTCCGCCCGGCGTCCTCTGCAGTTTTTCCATTTTTATTATAGCATCTTATCTGGGGTGAAGATTGGACAGTAAAAGGCTGCAGGGGTGTTTTGAGATGGGATTCACGATCAGCCGTCAGCAGCCAGCCGCCAGCAGTCAGTGGTCGGCTCTTGAAAAGTGTCCACATTTAGGGGTACAGTACAGTTATAAGTTGTGGGTTATAAGTTGTGAGACGCGGGGCGCGGATTTTCGCGGGTCGCAGTTCGCGTACAGCCGTCAGCATCCAGCTGACAGCAGCCAGCCGCGGTTTGCGATCTGCGATCTGCGATTTGCGGTCCGCGGTCTGCGGTCCGCGAGGTACAGGCTTTGATGCTGCTGGGATGGGAAAACAAAATAGAAAAGACGTGAGCAAAAATCGCTCACGCCGCTCAGGGAACTGATCGGGACTTATTTCAGGATTTGACAAAGACCCGGAACAGAATACACGTCCGTCCAGCCCCTCCTCCTGCCCGATGCTCCGGGTAAAATCATGGGCCAAAAATACCGGTCACGGTTCAGTATATCCGGGTACCAGGCTGGATAAGGCGATTCGGGTAACTGCGGCAACCAGCGCATCATCACTGGGTGCATCTTCCCGGTCATGGGTGGTCATGATGACCAGCAGGACGGGAGCATGATGGGGTGGAAAAATGACAGCAGCATCATTTCGCGTTCCAAAACCGCCGCTGCCGCTTTTATCAGCCACGTGCCAGCCGGTTGGCGTACCGGCCCGTACCAGTGACCCCGTTATGGGACTGTCCATCATCCAGTCCATAAATTGCCGACGCTCTTTAGATCCAAGAATGTCCCCAAAGGCATAGGCATGCAAATCAAAGGCCAGTTGGTGCGGCGTAGTCGTATCAGCGATTTCGTAAGGACGTGCCGTATTCAAATCAGGTTCCGGCCGCGCTGGGCTGGTCACAAAATCATGGAGCGCGACAAGTGACCGCTTCAATCCCTCGATTCCGCCGATTCGCTCCAGCAGCAGGTTGGCCGCAGTGTTGTCGCTCATTCGCAGGGCGGCAGAACAAAGTTCAGCAACCGTCATTCCCTGTGCCACATGTTCTTTTGTCACCGGTGCGTAAGAAAGCAAATCAGCAGAGGTATAGGAGATTTTCTCATCCAGTCCAATGCCCGAGCCTTTTTGCAGACAGGCGCCGACAATGAGCATTTTGCCTGTGGAACAGTAAGCAAACCGTTCATCGGCCCGGTACTGGAGACGTTGGCCAGTTTCCATATCCCAGGCATATACGCCCAGGCGGGCACCATGCTCAGCCTCCAGTTGGGCAAATGAAGCTTCCGGCAGATGCTCCGCTGATCCTGCTGCAGGAGCGGCTGCTGTCTTTTGGCTGTAGGTGGGAAATGACACACCGGCCGCCATCAGGCAGACTGCCACAGCCAATACAGTTTTTTTGAGCTTTGAACCTTTAATTCCCCATTTCCAATGCAAGACAGCATTCCCCCTTTTTCCTGTTCCATTCGTCCAACGTTCCGTCATTCGATGATGTAGGCGTCCACGATTTCTCCGTAGTAAGCGGTATGGACGTCACGGTTTTCTCCGGACGCGCTTCCGTCGACGTCCTGGGGATAGAACCGCTTCTGATTTTCTTCACTGATGGCTTCGAGCTCCTGTTTCTGCTTATAGATCACCCGGCATTCCAATGTCAGAGGAAGTTCTTTGATGCCCGGGACGGAAATGGTTTCCGGATTTTCCAGCGTCAGCCCCAGTTCTTTGATCTTGTCCATATTCCGGCCGCTCCTCGTGCCGGCGATGCCCAGGATCTTCCGATTGAACTGTCCCACCGGGATGTTGATGGTGAATTCCGGATTCTTTTCCAGCTGCTCATGGGTGAACCGGTTCTGCCGGACGAATACAGTGAAAATGGGTCTCGCCCATTCGATGCCCAGCGTCCCCCAGGAGATGGTCATGGTATCGACTTTTTCCCCGTTTTTCGTGGTCAGCAGGACTCCTTTCTGCACGGCCTCCAGGATCGTCTGACTGTATGCGAACACGTTGATTTTCTTTTTCATGGTATTATATCCTCCATCCTTTATTGTCTTCGATGGGTATGGTATCATGGAATGAGACGAATGAACAGTACGCACTATTTTGGAACATACTACCAAAAAGGAGAGTAAAGATGAAGGATACGGAAGTCAATATCGCCCCCTTCGCCTACGCCATCAGGATGGTCAATGGGAAATGGAAGATGCACATCCTTTTCCGGCTGTGGAAAAAAGGGACCCTGCGGTACGGAGAACTGAAACGGGCTCTGGGGCCCGTCACCCATAAGATGCTGAGCGCCCAGTTAAAGGAACTGGAAAGGGACGGGCTGATCGACCGGCACGAATATCCCCAGGTGCCCCCGAAAGTGGAGTATTCCATGACAGCACGGGGACTCACCCTGATGCCCGTGCTGCAGTCCCTTTGCCAGTGGGGAACGGAACATATAAAGGATGCTGTGGAGCCTTGAGGCCGCGGTTCCGCAGGCCGCGGTTCGCAGGCCGCGGGTCGCGGGTCGCGGACAGCCGTCAGCGTCCAGCCGCGGTTCGCAGGCCGCGGGTCGCGGGTCGCGTACAGCAGTCAGCAGTCGGCCGCGGTCCGCGGTCCGCGATCTGCGATTCGCGAAATACAGCTTTGATGCCCCGATGCTTTGGGTCCACCCTGGGTGTGTAAAATATTTTGTGTAAACGCAAAAGCGTCTTGCTCAAAATTAATTTATAACCCATACTGAAAGGGATCAAAGGCAAAGGAGCGAAACACTATGGCAAAGCGTACCCCTACCCCTGCGGAAAAAATTGGTCAGGCTATCTACGATACATACAAGCCTCAATCTGTAGAAGAGATGCAAGATGCCCTGAAGAAGATTTTTGCTCCCCTTTTCGAAGCCGCACTCAAAGGAGAATTGGAGAATCATCTTGGTTATCCCAAGAATGGTGCCATTCCTGAGAAAACCGGTAACTCTCGCAACGGATATTCCCAGAAGACTGTAAAGACTTCCATGGGCGATGTCCCCATTCAGATTCCCCGTGACAGGGAAAGCACTTTCGAGCCTCAGATCATCAAAAAACACCAGAGAGATGTCACGTCCATTGAAGGAAAAGTCCTGGCTATGTACGGTCGGGGTATGAGCCAGCGGGATATTTCATCAACCATTGAAGATATCTACGGCTTTACCATGTCCCATGAACAGATTTCTCACATTACAGATTGTATCCTGGATGAAGTCCATGAATGGCAAAACCGGCCGCTGCTTCCGTTCTATCCGTTCCTGTTCGTAGACTGCATCTACGTCTCCATGAGGACGGAGAGAGCTATCAAGCAGAAGGCAGTCTATGTCATGCTCGGATATGACATTAATGGAAATAAGGATATCCTTGGTTTATGGATCAATGAAACAGAAGGCAAACATACCTGGATGCAGATCTTCGATGAAATCAGGAGCCGCGGCGTCCAGGATGTGGGCTTTATCTCCATGGATGGAGTCAGTGGGCTTGAAGAAGGGGCCCGCTCCATCTTTCCGGGGACCGTTGTTCAACGCTGCATCGTTCACCTGATTCGAAATTCACTGCGGTATATTCCCTGGAACAGAAGCCGTGAATTTGTAAGGGAACTGAAACAGATTTACCGGGCAGTGAATGCAGCTGAAGCCCGCAGACTCTTTAATTCATTCAAAGATAAATGGTCTCAATATCCAGGAGCCATAGCTGTCTGGGAAAGAAACTTCGTCCACGTGGAACAGCTCTTTAACTATGGTCCTGCTGTCCGCAGGGTCATGTACACGACGAACGCTATTGAAAGCGTCAACTCCAGTTTCAGGAAGGTCACAAAAAGAGGTTCCTTTCCCAATGACGAAGCTGTTATGAAAGTCTTCTATCTTCGGATTCTGGAACTGGAAAAGAAAAAACGGAAAGGAAAGGGTCACGTAGCTAACTGGTCAGATGTTAGAAACCAACTATTGATTGATGAACGAATGGGCAAGCTCATAGCAAAATATGATGAGCTAAACTAAAAACACAAAATTCTTGACAATCCCGCGGGCCCTATAAGATTGCCGCGAAGCGGCCTCCAGAACCCTCGGGCCCAAGGCCCGTCAAACTTTAGAACCTTAAGAACCTTCGGGGCAAAGCCCTGTCAACCCTTCCGCGCCGGGCGGCGCGGAACCCTTTGAACCCGGGCCTGCAAAGCAGGCCCCTTTTACTTGGCGCCCTGCAGGATTTCCTTTAAATACTGATTGGTTTCTTTCTTTTCATCCAAAGTGCCCAGAAGGATGTCTACGTAGCGATCCAGGGTGTCGGCGTCGGTATAGCCGGAGATGAAGGAGTTGCTGCGGTTGCTTTCCAGAATGATGGGAAATTCCACGGCTGAGAAAATCTGCATGGCCTTCAGCTCCAGGTCCTTTTCATTGGTATAGCCTGTAATTTCCGCCACATTGCGGATGACCTTCTCCCAGCACTGGCTGTGGAGGAGGGAAAGGTAAATGAAGTAGGTGTCCTTGGCGTCTTCGCTGGAGGGATTGGAAATGGAACGGAACAGGGCAGGGTGCTGGCGGGCCAGATGGAAATAGGCGAGAATGTATTTTTTCATCCGTTCCCTGGCGGGGAGGCGGGTGTCATCCAGGTAGGAAACGATATTTTCCAGATTGCCCATCATGTATTCCAGAGCGCAGCCGATGAGTTCTTCCTTGGAGCCGAAGTAATAGCGCACAGAGGCAATGTTTACATTGGCTTCTCTGGCAATGGTACGGACGGTGGCTTTTTTGAAACCCTGCTGCTGCAGGATGTGCACCGTGGTGGCAATCATTTTCTCGCGGACTTTTTCACCTTTTCCTGTTAATTTTCTTGCACTCATAATGTGGTACCCTTTCTGATGTTCATGGTCTTTCTTACAAAGGACAGATCGTCCGGTGTTTCTTTCTTTTCTGTCAATGCGTTCATCATCAGCTTGAGGCGGTTGGCCTGGTTCACTTCGCTGGCACTGGCATCGCAGTCCAGGGCCAGGAATACGGCTTCCGGATAGGCACTGTGGAGTTTGTGAATCATGCCTTCCCCGGTAATGTGGTTTGGCAGGCAGGCAAAGGGCTGGAGGCATACCACGCCCCGGCATTCATGGTAGAGAAGGTCGATCATGTCGGCGGTGAGGAACCAGCCTTCACCGGCCCGGTTGCCCAGGGAGAGGTACTGGGAGGCTCTCTTGGCCAGCTTGCCGATGCTGGTGATTTCATGGAAACGTTTGGAGTTTTTCAGCGCTTTTTCCAAGGGCTTTCTGTACCATTCGATGAGGTAGCGGGTGAAGGTACCTTTCAGGTCATCCTTGAAGGTGCCGTCCATTTCCTTCCTCTGGAAATGGCTGTCCAGGGAGCCGTAGAGGAAGAAGTCCAGCATGCCGCTTGTTTCCGCTTCGCCACCGTTAGCCTCGATGGCATGGACGATGTCATTGCTGGCAATGGGGCTGAATTTCACGTAGATTTCACCTACAATGCCGATGCGGGGACGGCGGGGCACGTCGGCAAGGGGCAGACGGTCGAAGTCTTTGATGATGGAGGCAATGTTTTTCTTGTACTGATGATAGGACTCGCCTTTCAGAATGGCGGCAGCCGCCTTTTTCTGCCAGGACCGGTAGAGAGTCTCCGCACTGCCCGGTTCCTTTTCGTAGGGGCGGGTGCGGTAGAGGCACTGCTGCAGGGCGTCGCCGTACACCACGGCCTGGATGAGTTTGACGCCCAGGCCCGGCGTGAATTTGAAGCCCGGCTGGGGTTCAAAGCCGTGGGTATTGAGGGAAATCACTGGTATCTGGGACAGCCCTTCTTCGTCCAGGGCTTTGTGGATGAAGCCGATGTAGTTGGAGGCACGGCACATGCCGCCGGTCTGGGACATCATGACGGCTGTGCGGTTCAGGTCGTATTCCCCTGATTTCAGAGCCCTCATGAGGGAGCCGATGGTAATGATGGCAGGGTAGCAGGCGTCGTTGTTCACGCAGGAAAGGCCTTCGTCAATGTCAGCCCGCACCGGCGGCAGTACCTTTACATGGTAGCCGCTGCTTCTGGCAGCTGCTTCGATGAGAGGGAAATGGATGGGAGACATTTCCGGCACCAGAATGGTGAAGTCTTTCTTCATGTCTTCGGTGAAGGCGGATTTCGGATAGAGAATGGGTTCAGCCTTTGTGTTTTCTTCCACCCTTTCCTTGATGGCCGATTTCAGAGAACGAAGGCGGATGCGGACGGCACCCAGGTTCAGACTCTGGTCGATCTTGAGGCAGGTGTAGAGGCGGTCTCTCTTGTTCATGATTTCCTGTACCTGGTCGGTGACTACGGCGTCCAGACCGCAGCCGAAGGAGTTGAGCTCCACCAGCTCCAGATTGCTGTGGCGGGTGACGTAGTCGGCTGCTTTATACAGACGGCTGTGCCAGGTCCACTGGTTCATGACCCGGAGGGTGGGGAACTGGCCGCCCACCATGGATACGCCGTCTTCTGAAAGCACGGCCATGCCCAGCTGGTTGATGAGGTCGGGAATGGAGTGGTTCACTGTGGGATCCACATGGTAGGGACGGCCGGCCAGTACGATGCCGATGAGGTGCTTTTCTTTGATTTCTTCCAGAATCCGTTTCGTTTCCCTGTACAGGTCCTGGCGGTATTCTTCTTCTGCTGCCTGTCCGGCGTAAATGGCGGATTCGATGTCACTGCCCGGAATGCCTAAGGGCTTGAAGAATTTCTTCAGCCTGCCGAAGATGGCTTTGGAATGAAGGGGCAGGAAGGGGTGGTAGAATTTAGCTTTGTACCGGGAGAGCACTTCGTCCATATTGGCCTGGATATTTTCCGGATAGGAGGCCACCATGGGGCAGTTGTAGCTGTTGGTGCTGCCTTCGTCAGGTCCCTTGTCGATGCAGGGGTACCAGATGAAGTCTACGTGTTTCCTGGCCAGGTCGTACACATGGGCATGGGCCAGCTTGGCAGGGAAGCATTCGGAGTAGGATGGAATGGTTTCCATGGCTTCCGTAGGAATGTCCCGGAGCTGTTCACTGGAAAGGAGGACCCGGTAGCCCAGTTTGGTGAAGAAGGCATGCCAGAAGGGATAGTCCTCGTACATGTTCATGGTGCGGGGAATGCCTACGGTGCCTCTCTTGGCGTCTTTGGGGGACAGAGGGCGGCGGTACCAGATCTTATCGTATTTCCAGCGGTAAATATTGGGAAGGGTGGAGTGGGGCGCCGTCTTGCCGGTGAGCATGATGGCAGCGCCTCTTTCGCAGCGGTTGCCGGAAA
This sequence comes from Dialister succinatiphilus, assembly GCF_928721695.1. NCBI lineage: Bacteria > Bacillati > Bacillota > Negativicutes > Veillonellales > Veillonellaceae > Dialister > Dialister succinatiphilus. The sequence continues at coordinate 1,253,229 of NZ_OV788641.1, forward strand.
CAAAGGCGCGGCCGTCGTTGAAGCGGGTCAAGGTAATCATGCAGTGATTGCCGCAGCCGGGGCAGCGTTTCATTTCATTGGTATAGGAAAGGGTCTTCAGTTCTTCCGGTGTAACCAGAGAAGACACATGGCCTTCGGGGCAGGAGTCCTTCGTAATGAGGGCAATGCCGTAGGCGCCCATGAGGCCCGCCACATCGGGACGGATCACATGGCAGCCAAGGAGCTTTTCCAGCGCCCGGAGCACGGCGTCATTATAGAAGGTGCCACCCTGCACGACGATTTTATTTCCCAAATCCGATGCCTTCCTGAGGCGGATCACCTTGTAGAGGGCATTTTTAATGACTGAGTAGGAAAGGCCGGCGGAAATATCAGCCACAGATACACCGTTTTTCTGGGCTTCCCGTACCCGGGAATTCATGAATACGGTGCAGCGGGAGCCCAGGTCCACCGGATGGGGGGCTTTGAGGGCAATGCGGGAGAACTCCTTGATGTCCATGCCCAGAGACTGGGCAAAGGTGTCCAGGAAGGAGCCACAGCCGGAAGAGCAGGCTTCGTTCAAAAGAATGTCATCCACGGCGCCGTCCTTGATGCGGCAGCATTTCATGTCCTGGCCGCCGATATCCAGAATGGTGGTGACGTCGGGAAGGAAATGCCGGGCACCCCGGTAGTGGGCCATGGTTTCCACTTCGCCCACGTCGGCCTGGAGAGCCCGCTTAATGAGCTCTTCGCCGTAGCCGGTCACGCCGGCACCGGCAATGACAGCTCCCTTGGGCAGCTTGCTGTAGAGGTCGGAAAGAATCTTTCTGGCACCGGCCAGGGGCGTGCCTTTGTTGCTGCTGTAATATTCGTAAAGAATGCGTCCTTCCTTATCCAGAAGCACGGCCTTGATGGTGGTGGAACCGGCGTCGATGCCAAGCCACAGGGACCCTTTGGCTTTTGAAATATCGCCCCGGGGTGCATGGAAGCGGCTGTGCCGCTCTGTGAATTCCCGGTATTCCTCTTCATTGGCAAAAAGGGGCGGCAGGGTTTTGGAGGTGCCCAGGTCTACGTCTTTTGCCTCTTCCACTTTGGCCAGCCAGCTGTCCAGATCCATAGGGCGGTCATGACGGCCGGACAGGGCGGCGCCCATGGCCACATAGAGTTCCCCATGCTCTGGTACGATCATATCTTCATCGGCAATGTCCAAAGTCTTCTGGAAACGCTCCCGCAGCATGGGCTGGAAAGTCAGAGGCCCTCCAAGAAAGGCCACTTTGCCGTGAACCGGACGGCCGCAGGTGAGACCGGAAATAGTCTGGTTCACTACGGACTGGAAAACGGAAAGGGCAATATCCTCATGGGAAACGCCTTCATTCAAAAGGGCCTGGATATCGGTTTTGGCAAATACGCCGCAGCGGGAAGCAATGGGGTAAATCCGGCCGGCTTTGGCGGCCAGCTGTCCCAGGCCTGCTGCATCCACAGAAAGGAGGGAGGCCATGCGGTCGATAAAAGCACCGGTGCCGCCGGCGCAGGCGCCGTTCATGCGCTGGTCCACGCCGTTGCGAAGATAGGTGATTTTCTCATCTTCCCCGCCCAGCTCGATAATCACATCGGTGTCGGGATGGAAAGTCTCCACCGCCTTCGTTTCCGCCAGAATTTCTTGGCAGAAGGGGAGACCCATCAGTTTGGCCAGCCCCATGCCGCCGCTGCCGGAAATAGAAGCGGTGATGCGATAGCCCGAAAATTTCTCCTGCAGTTCTTTCAGAAGAGACATGGTAGCGCTTCGGATATCAGACATATGGCGCTGGTACCGCCCGAAAAGAAGCTTCAGGTAAGGCGATAAAGCAGCCACCTTGACTGTGGTGGAGCCCACATCGATTCCTACGTGAATGACTGGTTTCATGAAATAACCTCCCAGGTCTGCGATTGCACCGCTGACCATTAAAAATCAATGAAAAACATCCTGTTACAAAATACATACTGTTGTTTATAATCATATGATTGACTTGTTCGATTATATTTTAGCACTCTTCGATAAATCCTACAATCATGGAACTTTAAAACAACCGTTTGAAGTGATACATATTTGCATATGATTTTGATTAAATTCATAGATAACTGCATAGAAGGCTATGGAAATAGGGGTCCGCAGAAGAGACAGCCTAAGAAGGCCCGGGGAAAAGCCCGGGCCTTCTTACAATATAATATATCGATTTCGCAGGGAAATCATTTTTCTAGGATTTTCATGATTTCTTCCAGGGAAGAACAGAAATGGATGGAGGAAAGGTCTTCCTTTTCAATGAATCCAAGGCGTAGCCAGTTTTGGAAAAGGGCCTTCAGGGGATCGTAGATTCCGTTTATATTGGCAATGAGAATCGGCGGGCGGCTCCCGGGGGCGGCGTAGATGCGGTAGTGGCTGAAGGTGTCGGCCAGTTCTTCCAGCGTGCCTATGCCGCCGGGAAGGACGATGAAGGCGTCGCCGGATTCAATCAATTTCTGCTTTCTGGTAATCATGTCCGGTACTTCCAGAAGCTCCGTAATACCCCGGTGGGCCTGTTCCTTTTCGATGAATACCCGGGGGATAATGCCGGTGACCCGGCCGCCGGCGGCCATGGCGGCGTCTGCCGCAAGGCCCATGAGGCCCACGGTGCCGCCGCCGTAAATCATGTGGAAGCCTCCCTTCCCCAGCGCTTCTCCCAGCCGCGCTGCCAGGGAAGCGAAGGCACCATCATTTCCAAAGTGGGAACCGCAGTAGACAGTAATATTTTTATAAGTAGTCATGGCTTTTCCTTCTTTTTACACAAATCATAGGGAATAGAGCTGTTATTTATTGTATCATAGAGAAAGGGAAAGGAAGGGAAATCCTCTTTTTGAGAAAGTTTCCGCTTTCCGGACCTGGAGGGCATCTGCCGGGCAGAAAAGGCTCTTTTTGAAGCAAATGGCACGCCAGGAACCGTGGTAAAAAAGTTATGCATAAATACGGAGAAAAAAGCCAATAAAAAGTTTGACATGGAAGGCTGGTAATGATATAATTCCAATGTTGCGTGGATTTAGTGTGCTGCAAAGCAGGTGAGAATGAATGACACTGGAAGAATTGAAATCCGGCACATTTGTAGTCGGAATGAAAGAAACTGAGCGGGCCATTGAGAAGCAGGAAGCGGCATGCGTTTTTATTGCCTCGGACTGCGATGAAAGAATTTCACGTCCCCTCATGGAAGCCTGCCAGTCGTCAGGAATTCCTGTGGAACAGGGATTCACTAAAAAAGAAATAGGCCGTGCCTGCGGTATCAAAGTAAAAGCCGCATCCGCTGCTCTTCTTACATCCCGGTAATATCTTTCGGGGCTATGCCCTGGAGGATCAATTATAAATTTACTTTTGAAGAAAGGAGGTGCCCATTTTGCCGACAATTAATCAGCTGGTTCGTAAAGGCCGCCAGACTCTGGCTACCAAAGCGAAGACCCCGGCTCTGAAACAGTCCCCACAGAAACGTGGTGTCTGCACCAGAGTTTACACAGCTACCCCGAAGAAGCCAAACTCTGCTCTTCGTAAAGTAGCCCGTGTACGCCTGACCAACGGAATCGAAGTTTCTGCTTACATTCCTGGTGAAGGCCATAACCTGCAGGAACACTCCGTCGTCCTCATCAGAGGCGGCCGTGTTAAGGATCTTCCAGGCGTTCGTTACCACATTATCCGCGGCGCACTCGATACCGTAGGTGTATCCGGTCGTCAGCAGGGCCGTTCCAAATACGGCGCTAAGCGCGAAAAGAAATAATTCATTCGTATTCATTAACTAATGTGACTAACAAAGAACGTTTTAAGGAGGAAATTAACAATGCCGAGAAAAGGTGCTGTTCCGAAACGTGACGTGCTGCCGGATCCCGTGTATGGAAATAAGACAGTAACCCGTTTCATCAACAAGGTTATGCTGGATGGCAAAAAGGGTGTCGCTGAAAAAATCGTTTATGGCGCATTTGACATCTGCCACAGCAAGCTGAACAAAGAACCAATCGAAATTTTCGAACAGGCTCTCAATAATGTTATGCCGGTTCTGGAAGTACGTGCCCGCCGTGTAGGCGGCGCCAACTACCAGGTGCCGGTTGAAGTCAGAGCAGACCGTCGTCTGACTCTGGGTATCCGCTGGATGGTCAACTATGCCCGCCAGCGCAGCGAACGTACCATGGAAGAACGTCTGGCAGGAGAACTGATGGATGCTTTCAACAATACGGGCGCAGCAGTAAAGAAGAAAGAAGATACTCATAAAATGGCTGAAGCCAACAAGGCTTTTGCTCATTATCGCTGGTAATTTTAATAAGGAGAAACAATCGTGGGCAGAGAATTTCCGCTTGAAAAAACAAGAAACATCGGCATCATGGCACACATTGATGCAGGTAAGACAACAACCACGGAACGAATCCTGTATTATACCGGTGTAAACCATAAGATCGGCGAAGTTCATGATGGCGCTGCCACCATGGACTGGATGGCTCAGGAACAGGAACGCGGTATTACCATTACATCTGCTGCTACCACCTGCCACTGGAAAGGCTATCGTGTCAACATCATCGATACCCCAGGGCACGTAGACTTCACTGTAGAAGTTGAACGTTCCCTTCGCGTACTGGATGGCTCCGTAGCTGTATTCAGTGCTAAAGACGGCGTTCAGACCCAGTCTGAAACCGTTTGGAGACAGGCAGATCACTACCATGTTCCCCGTATTGCATTCATCAACAAGATGGATACAGTAGGTGCAGATTTCCTGCATGCAGTCAAGACCATCGACACCCGTCTTCATGCCAAAGCTGTTGCTATGCAGCTCCCAATCGGCGCACAGGATACCTTCAAGGGCATCATCGATCTGCTGACCAGGGAAGCTGAAATCTACGACAGCGATGACGGCAAAGAATATCATAAGGAACCTGTTTCCGATGATATGAAAGACATGGTAGAAGAATACCGTGAAAAGATTATCGAAGCTGCTTGCGACGGCGACGATGAACTGGCTGAAAAGTACCTGGAAGGCGAAGACATTTCCATTGAAGAAATCAAAGCTTCCATCCGTAAACAGGTACTGGCATGCAAGCTCTTCCCCGTATTCTGCGGCTCCGCATACAAGAACAAAGGTATCCAGATGCTTCTGGATGCTGTCCTTGATTACCTCCCGTCCCCGCTGGATATTCCTCCGGTTAAAGGCACTTCCCTGGACGGCGAAGAAGAAGAACGCCCGGTATCCGACAGCGCTCCGCTGGCAGCCCTGGCATTCAAGATCATGGCAGATCCATTCGTTGGCAAACTGGCATACTTCCGCGTATATTCCGGCGAAATGCACCAGGGCACTTACGTTCTCAACTCCACCAAGGACAAGAAAGAACGCGTAGGCCGTATCCTTCTGATGCATGCTAACCACCGTAAGGAAATCGATGTAGCTTACACCGGCGACATTGCCGCTGCAGTAGGCTTCAAGGATGTTACCACCGGCGATACACTCTGCGACCCGGACAACCCGATCATCCTTGAAAAGATGGAATTCCCGGATCCCGTTATTTCCGTTGCTGTTGAACCGAAGACCAAAGCTGACCAGGAAAAGATGGGCAACGCCCTCCAGAGACTGGCAGAAGAAGATCCGACCTTCAGAGTACACACCGATCCGGAAACCAACCAGACCATCATTTCCGGTATGGGCGAACTTCATCTGGACATCATCGTCGACCGTATGCGTCGTGAATTCAATGTAGACTGCACCGTAGGCAAACCTCAGGTTGCTTATCGTGAAACCATCCGCAAATCTGTTGAATCTGAAGGCAAATTCATTCGTCAGACCGGCGGTCATGGTCAGTACGGCCACTGCTGGCTCCGTCTTGAACCGATGGAAGCAGGCAAGGGCTTCGAATTCGATAACGAAGTCGTTGGCGGCGTGATTCCTAAGGAATTCATCAACCCGATTCAGGCCGGCGTCGAAGCTGCTATGCAGGACGGCGTTGTAGCAGGATATCCGATGGTTGATATCAAAGTTACCGTATACGACGGTTCCTATCATGATGTCGACTCCTCCGAAATGGCCTTCAAAGTTGCAGGTTCCATGGCATTCAAAGACGGTGCCAAGAAAGCAGATCCTGTCCTCCTCGAACCATATATGAGCGTAGAAGTCGATGTTCCGGAAGATTACATGGGCGACGTTATCGGCGGCCTCAACTCCCGCCGTGGCCGCATCGAAGGCATGGAAACAGAAAACGGCGAATCCAGAATCAAAGGCTTCGTTCCGCTGTCTGAAATGTTCGGTTATGCAACCGCTCTCCGCAGCTCCACCCAGGGCCGTGGCACCTTCACCATGACATTCGACCACTATGAAGAAGTTCCGAAGGCTATTTCCCAGAAAATTACGGAAGAAAGACTCGGAAATAAATAATTTTTAAGGAGAAACCAAAATGGCAAAAGCTCATTACGAAAGAACAAAGCCGCATGTTAACATCGGCACCATCGGCCACGTAGATCACGGCAAAACAACCCTGACCGCTGCTATTACCAAAGTACTGGCTGAAGAAGGCAAAGCTAACTTCCTCGACTATGCTTCCATTGATAAAGCACCGGAAGAAAGAGCTCGTGGTATCACAATCAACACCTCCACCGTTGAATATGAAACCGAAAACCGTCACTATGCACACGTTGACTGCCCAGGGCACGCTGACTATGTAAAGAACATGATCACCGGCGCAGCTCAGATGGACGGCGCTATCCTCGTTGTATCCGCAGCTGACGGCCCCATGCCCCAGACCCGTGAACACATCCTCCTGGCTAAACAGGTAGGCGTTCCGGCTATCGTAGTATTCCTGAACAAAGCTGACCAGGTCGATGATCCCGAACTGATCGACCTCGTTGAAATGGAAATCAGAGATCTCCTCTCCTCCTACGACTATCCGGGCGATGATGTGCCGATTATCGTTGGCTCCGCTCTCGGCGCTCTTAACGGCAATAAAGAAGATGAACAGAAGATTCGCGACCTCATGAAGGCTGTTGACGAATACATCCCGACTCCTCAGCGCGATACCGATAAACCGTTCCTGATGCCTGTCGAAGACGTATTCACCATCACCGGCCGTGGCACCGTTGCTACCGGCAGAGTAGAACGCGGCACCGTTAAAGTAGGCGATGCAGCTGAAATCGTCGGCCTCCAGGATAAACCGACCGAAACCGTTGTAACCGGCGTAGAAATGTTCAGAAAGACTCTGGACCAGGCTATGGCAGGCGACAACATCGGCACCCTGCTCCGCGGCATTGACCGTAAGGACATCGTTCGCGGCCAGGTTCTTGCTAAACCGGGCACCGTTCATCCCCATACCGAATTCACCGCTCAGGTGTATGTACTGACCAAAGATGAAGGCGGCCGTCATACCCCGTTCTTCAACGGCTATCGTCCGCAGTTCTTCTTCAGAACCACCGACGTAACCGGCGACATCACCCTGCCGGAAGGCACCGAAATGTGCATGCCTGGCGATAATGTCGAAATGGCTGTTAAGCTCATCACCCCGATCGCTATGGAAGAAGGCCAGCGTTTCGCTATCCGCGAAGGCGGCCGTACCGTTGGCGCAGGCGTTGTAGCTAAGATTGCAAAATAATCTTTTGCCACTCTAAAAGAACTCCCTTTACGGGAGTTCTTTTTTGTTGACAGGTTTCCCGTTCGTCATGGGGTTGTTGCATATCATCCCTGCTGTAACCCCTTGGCCACCGGTTTCCTGCTCGGCATGGGACCAATGCGTGACATGCCAGTGGGAAACCCTTCGCCAACAGTTTCCCGTCCGTCATGGGACCACTGCGTAACAATCCCACAGGAAACCTTCGCCAACAGTTTCCTGTCCGTCATGGAACCACTGCGTAACAATCCCACAGGAAACCTTTGCCAACAGTTTCCTGTCCGTCATGGGACCACTGTGCATCACACCCACAGGAAACCATCCCGCTGCTTCAGCGGCCCGGGAATTGCCATAGTCACGGGCCCCTGTAAAATGCTATAATATTTTTAATAACTCTGCATTGATTAAAGGAAAGGTGAAAATATATGAAAATGAAAAAGTGGCTGGCTGTTTCCATGACTACTCTGGCTATGGCTGCCGGTACCATGGCGGTGTCTGCCGATTCTCTGACCCTGTCCGGCGGAGAAGTGCTGGATATGGGGTCCTCTGTTTCCGTATATCCCGGAGAAAGGTCTTTCTTTGGAAGTCAGCTTCATGACTGGCTGCTGGAAGGGAATGCGGCAAAGACCGTGGAGGCGGCGCTGGAAGGGGCAAAGATGTTTCCCAAAGACAAGGATTACTCCAGAGAATTTTCGGAAATGGCTGTTTCCATCCTCCGCACCGGAAAGGTGTACCAGGTGAGGGCACAGGCCGACGATACCTTTTATCAGGGCATGATGGTCTCCCTTTCCGTTTCGGACAGCGATATGTTGAAACTGGCCCTTTATGGGAAGGAGGCTCTGGCAGACCGGAATGAAGGGGAGAAGATAGCGGATGTTAAGGCGGCTTCTTCTGAAAAAGCCGAAGCATCGGAAAACTCGCTGGACCGGGCCCTTACCCTTCTGCACGGTGCGGTGAAGGTGGAAGACCACTCTTCCTGGGAAGACAGAAAGTCTGAGAAAGGCCTTGCTTACCGCACTGCCGATGCAAGGGCAGTCATCACCAGAAACGGGTTCATGATTCCTCTCTACGTGAAAGGAATTATTACCAGAGGAGAAGGGAAGACAGTGTATACCCTCTTTGCCGCAGACCAGGCATCGGGCCGCTATTTCCAGCCCCTTCTGGATAAAGCGCTGAAGGAAGCAGGGAAATGAACATCAAGAAAACAGCAGCGCTCCTTGCCCTTCCATTCATGATGGCAGCAGGCAGCGTCATGGCGGCAGATCTTCCTGCCGCCGGCAGCGGCGCCATGGGAGAGATGAATGCTCTGGCTCCGGTCTTCCCAGGGGTGGGGCCGGTGATAGAAGGAACGGCGCCTTTGGCTGATTCTGTCAAAGCGGCAGCCCCTGTGCCGGTTTCGGAAATGGGAGACTTGTTTCTGAACCATGTATCTATGCCCAAAAACGTGCATTACGAACCTCTGGGCCGGGGGGACTCTGCCATAGCCCGTCACCTGGGCATGATGACGGTGAAAGGGAAGACCTATACTGCCGGCGCCGTGGCTCTGGGAGCCACCTTCAAAGGGAAGGAGTCCGATGAATTCTTCGGCGGCATGTTCCTCCCCCGGGGCCATACCCGGGAGGCAGGCGGACGGATGCTGGCCTTTAATATGGGCCTCCTGAAGCTGGAAAGTGCCATGAATGAAGTATTCCTCCAGGCAGTGGATGAGGCGAGAAGGGAGACGGGAGAAGAGCTTCCCTATAATTTCCTGACAGTGGACATGGTCCATGTGGAACAGCTTCACAGCCTGAAAGGGAGTCCCAAAACCTACAGCTTTTCCATTCGTCCTGCTTTTTCTGCCGACGGCTTTCTCCTTCCCCTCTTTATCCGGGGCTTTGCCTCCAAGGTGGGAGACAGCTACCGCTTCCTCTTTCTGGCAGCGCCGGACAGTCAAAAGGATATGGTCAGTGAAGCAGGACTTTCCCTTATGAAACGGCGGGAAGAAAAGAATATACAGAAATAAGAAAAGGACTGTGAAAAAATGTAAATCATTTCTTCACAGCCTTTTTTCGACTCCCTTTCGGCGCTGCCGGGACAGGAGTAAAATGATATAATTGACATAAATAATGACAGGAGGTATACCATGATTTTTTTCATGATTCTGCTGATTTCCCTGCTTCTTTTGGTTCCCCTTTCCTCGGTGAGGGCAGAGAGGAAACCGTCGGTCCATCTGCTGGCTACCGGCGGCACCATTGCAGGGAAGGCCGCTTCCGAAACAGCTACCACCGGCTATGAGGCCGGCGCCCTGGGAGTAAAGGATTTACTGGGGAGCCTGCCGGAGGCCCAAAACTTCGCCCAGGTGACGGGAGAGGAGATATCCTCCATAGACAGCAAGGATATGACCGATGATATCTGGTTTTCTCTGGCAGAAAGGGCCAATGAGCTGGAGGGGGAAACCGATGGCCTTGTGGTCATTCATGGTACCGATACTATGGAAGAGACGGCCTGGTTTCTCCAGCTGACCGTGAAGCCCTCCATTCCCCTGGTGCTTACAGGGGCCATGCGTCCTGCCACCGCTGTCAGCGCAGACGGGCCCATGAACCTGCTGAATGCCATCCGTCTGGCAGCCCATCCATCCGCCCAGGGAAAAGGGGTGCTGGTCATGATGAATGATACCATCTTTTCCGCCAGAAATGTGACAAAGGGAAATACCCTTTCCCTTGACACCTTCCGCTCCCCCGACGGCCCCCTGGGCTATATGAATGACGGGCATCCCTGCTGGTGCGCCCTGCCAGTGCATGTGCCCAAGGGAGAGGCACCTTTTGATGTGAAGGGGCTCCATCGCCTTCCCCGGGTGTATATCATCTACGGCCATGCCGGTGCCGATGGTGCCATGGTGCGGGCGGCTGTGTCCGCCGGCGCCGAAGGCCTTGTTTATGCAGGCTGCGGAAACGGCAGCATTCACAGGGAAGACGAAAGGGAGCTGGCCAAGGTGGCATCCCAGGGCATTCCGGTGGTGAGAAGCTCCCATGCCGGAAGCGGTTCTGTCATTTCCGCAGAAGCCTCCTATGAAGAGGAAGGCTTTATCCGCAGCGGATCCCTGTCTCCCCAGAAAGCTCGGATTCTTCTCCAGCTTTCTCTCTCAAAGACAGGAGACTTCAGGGACATACAGAAGATTTTTGATAGATATTAAAGAAGCGCATGAATCAGTACGTCCCGGGCATCCCTTTTGGCAAAATCATGCTTTCTGGTGCAAAGACAGGCTAGGATGCCCTCGCCTATTGCGGAACCGGCCTGTTTCGTACCATGTCGCAAAATCTATTTGACAACAGCTATCAAGAGTGATACTATAATGACAACCGAATATGAAAAGAAAGGTGCCCTGAGGGCTTAATAGGGAAGACCGGTGAAAAGCCGGCACGGTCCCGCCACTGTAATGCGGAGCGAATCCAATGATGTCACTGAGAAATCGGGAAGACGGATAGCGAGGAAGCAGAGTCAGGAGAACTGCCTGTCTTATATCACCGTTTGAACCCACGAGCGATGGGAAGGGGATGTCATATGGATGTCTCTTTGCCTTGGGTAAAGAGCTTTTTTCATGGGTTGAACATTCGGTTATTGAGGAGCACAATTTCATAAGTAAAGCAGGTGCCCTGAAGGGCTTAATAGGGAAGACCGGTGAAAAACCGGCACGGTCCCGCCACTGTAATGCAGAGCAAATCCAACAGAAGTCACTGAGGAAATTGGGAAGGCTGGAGAAGCGAGGAAGCAGAGTCAGGAGAACTGCCTGTTTTGTATCACCGTTTGACCTACGAGCGATGGGAAGGTGTGTATTCATAAAGCCGATTTCTTTGGCCTGCCTTGAATCCACCTTGTCTGCAAGGTGGATTTTCTTTTGCATACCCGCCGGGAGATGATGACAGGGAACATCATTCTCCCGGAAATCTTCCCACCCTCTATCATTCGATGTAACGCCTGAAGAAGGCTTTACATATACCTGTGGGGATCTCTCCATGGTTCATCTCCTTTCGGGTGATGGCGGTAAAAGGGAAATATCATCATCACCCACCCCGTTTACCATACCTTCTTTATGAAGTTCCTATATATCGGGTGCTTCGGCACCACTCTGATACAGGGGGCTGCCCCCTGAGATTCATCTCCCTTTGGCGATGGTCATAAAAGGGAAATATGATCATCGCTCCTTTTTTACCATCCCTTCCTCCGGGAAGTCCTCATAAACCGGTGCGGCGCACCGGAAAGGCTCTGCCATACGCCTTCGGTGAAAGGCAGATGGCCTGTCATTTGGGTAATAGCATTCCGTAAGGATGTTATTATACAGGTTCTCATAGGAGCGCACTGCTCCAACCCCTTTTGAAGCGGCTCGGTGTCGCTTCTTTTTTTGCTTGCATTATTCGATGGAATTCGATATAATAGAACCATAAGATAGATAAATATAGTTTTACTTAGAAATGGATTAGCCGGCGGCGCCGCCGCCTGTAGGGCATGAGAGCCCGGGAGGTTTATATGAACGTATACGATTTCAAAGCAGTGAACGGAAAAGGCCAGGAAGTTTCCCTGTCCGACTACAAAGGCAAAGTTCTTCTCATTGTCAATACAGCCAGCAAGTGCGGCTTTACGCCCCAGTTTGAGGGACTGGAAAAACTGTACAATGCCTACAAGGACAGGGGCTTTGTAGTGCTGGGCTTCCCCTGCAACCAGTTTGCAGAGCAGGATCCCGGAAGCGACGGGGAAATTCAGGAATTCTGCCGCCTGAACTACGGCGTCACATTCCCCATGTTCCGCAAGGGTGATGTAAGGGGAGACAGTGCACAGCCCCTTTTCAAATACCTGACAAAGGAAAAGGGATTCAAGGGTCTTGACATGGACCATCCCAATGCCAAAGTCCTTCTGGATTTCATCAAAAAGAATTATCCCCATTTCCTGGATGATGATTCCATTAAATGGAATTTCACCAAGTTCCTTATCGACAGGAAGGGACAGGTAGTAGAACGGTTTGAACCCACCAAAACACCGGAAGCCATAGCACCGGAAATCGAAAAACTGCTGTAACAGTCATTGAAAAAGGACAGTGAAGGATTTTCTTCACTGTCCTTTTTTGCTGGTGCCCGTAGAGAGCCGCTGCCTTAAGACGCCGAGCACCGCAGGACTCTTCATTTTGCCTTAGTGTAAAATTTTACTCGGTAAGGGAATTTTTCCAGAAACAATAAAAGAGGAAAGCCTCCCCTTGAGTGGAAATGTTATAATTTCCGTGGCAAAGAATAAAACAAAGAAAGGGCTTTCCTCATGGATATTATAACAAAAACTGGAGAAATTTGGAGTGAAAATGCAATAGGAGCAGTCATTTCTATCATCAAGGAATCTGATGATTCTATTGAGTCTGAAAGGAAGCTAACTCATTGGCTCGAAGAAATGAACTGTCAGCTTATAGCTATGGCTCTGGAGCGTATTGATGCCGAGCTGTATCAGATTTACAAGGCACAGAGGTGGCGTGTAGCGCGCCGGGACTCCCGGACGATTTACTGTCGCTATGGAGAGCTGACCTATACCCGAAGACTTCTGCAGAAAGATGGGAAGAGCTTCTATCCCCTGGACCGCAAAATGGGCTTTGAACCCAGAAAGCACTACAGCCTGGGAATGATTGAGCGGATTGTCGAGGCTGTCGCAATTACCACATCTCGAAGTGCCAGCGAACTCCTGCAAAGCCTGGCAGGGATTACCATCTCCCATCAGTCCGTTATCTCACTCAAGAATTATGCCGGTAAGAAGGCAAAGGCTTACGAAAAAACATTGGCAGAAGAGGAAAAGGTTGAAAAGCCGACACAGCCGGAAATTATAGCGATTGAAGGAGATGGAATTGTACTCAAGAACAAGGAGAAAGGCGGCGTTTCGGAAGTGCACCGCCTCCAGGTATATGAGGGAGTCAGGAAAAATGGCAACAGGACAGAACTGGTAGGACTTCGCTGCTTTGCATCTACCAGCAGAAAAGAACTTTTTGCAATGGTAAGAAGCTATCTGCTTGGGCACTATGACCTGTCTAAGACCACAGTGCTGTCGAATGGGGATGGAGGGTCCGGATACCAGTTTCAGGACTTTGAGCGAATAGTAGAAGGCTGCCTAGATCACCAGCACTTCCGCGACTGCTATCATGTGCATGAAAAGATCCGGACCCGGCTCAGCTTCTGCAACAGGAAACTGATAGACCGTATTATCCGAGAACTTCACCAGACCGACGATATTATGAAACAGATTCCCGTATGGATGGATACTGCCCGGAGCTGCGCCCGAACAGAGGCGGATTTAGAGGAGGTAGACAAGCTGCAGAGCTATCTGGAGAGAAATGCCCCCTATATCCCCAGCCTAAGTCAGCGCGGCATCCATACAGAGATTCATCTGGGGACTGCAGAAACAAATCACCGGTTCTACAGCTATCGCATGAAGCGGCAGGGACGGAGCTGGTCCAGCGAGGGAATGGAGTGTATGGTTTGGGTATTAACCGCCCGGAAGAATAAAACACTTACAGCAGCTCTCCTGTACCATGCTAATGGGAAAAGCTACAAAAAGATGGATAGAGCCATGCACAAGGCTGCGGTGCAGGCAGAGCGTAAAATCGCCCAGAATGTCCGGAGTGAGGTGCAGAAGCGCAAAATGAGAAACTATAGGCCAGGATGCCTGGAGGGGCGTATAGGCGTTTATGGAGCTTCTTCTTCACCAATGGGGAGACTGGCCAGAGCTATACAGAAATACTGATAAAACCGAAGCCACGGAGATAGTAATTATCGACAGTCAAATGAATTACCGAGGAAAACTTGACACTTACCCATGTCGCAAAATCTATTTGACAACAGCTATCAAGAGTGATACTATAATGACAACCGAATATGAAAAGAAAGGTGCCCTGAGGGCTTAATAGGGAAGACCGGTGAAAAGCCGGCACGGTCCCGCCACTGTAATGCGGAGCGAATCCAATGATGTCACTGAGAAATCGGGAAGACGGATAGCGAGGAAGCAGAGTCAGGAGAACTGCCTGTCTTATATCACCGTTTGAACCCACGAGCGATGGGAAGGGGATGTCATATGGATGTCTCTTTGCCTTGGGTAAAGAGCTTTTTTCATGGGTTGAACATTCGGTTATTGAGGAGCACAATTTCATAAGTAAAGCAGGTGCCCTGAAGGGCTTAATAGGGAAGACCGGTGAAAAACCGGCACGGTCCCGCCACTGTAATGCAGAGCAAATCCAACAGAAGTCACTGAGGAAATTGGGAAGGCTGGAGAAGCGAGGAAGCAGAGTCAGGAGAACTGCCTGTTTTGTATCACCGTTTGACCTACGAGCGATGGGAAGGTGTGTATTCATAAAGCCGATTTCTTTGGCCTGCCTTGAATCCACCTTGTCTGCAAGGTGGATTTTCTTTTGCATACCCGCCGGGAGATGATGACAGGGAACATCATTCTCCCGGAAATCTTCCCACCCTCTATCATTCGATGTAACGCCTGAAGAAGGCTTTACATATACCTGTGGGGATCTCTCCATGGTTCATCTCCTTTCGGGTGATGGCGGTAAAAGGGAAATATCATCATCACCCACCCCGTTTACCATACCTTCTTTATGAAGTTCCTATATATCGGGTGCTTCGGCACCACTCTGATACAGGGGGCTGCCCCCTGAGATTCATCTCCCTTTGGCGATGGTCATAAAAGGGAAATATGATCATCGCTCCTTTTTTACCATCCCTTCCTCCGGGAAGTCCTCATAAACCGGTGCGGCGCACCGGAAAGGCTCTGCCATACGCCTTCGGTGAAAGGCAGATGGCCTGTCATTTGGGTAATAGCATTCCGTAAGGATGTTATTATACAGGTTCTCATAGGAGCGCACTGCTCCAACCCCTTTTGAAGCGGCTCGGTGTCGCTTCTTTTTTTGCTTGCATTATTCGATGGAATTCGATATAATAGAACCATAAGATAGATAAATATAGTTTTACTTAGAAATGGATTAGCCGGCGGCGCCGCCGCCTGTAGGGCATGAGAGCCCGGGAGGTTTATATGAACGTATACGATTTCAAAGCAGTGAACGGAAAAGGCCAGGAAGTTTCCCTGTCCGACTACAAAGGCAAAGTTCTTCTCATTGTCAATACAGCCAGCAAGTGCGGCTTTACGCCCCAGTTTGAGGGACTGGAAAAACTGTACAATGCCTACAAGGACAGGGGCTTTGTAGTGCTGGGCTTCCCCTGCAACCAGTTTGCAGAGCAGGATCCCGGAAGCGACGGGGAAATTCAGGAATTCTGCCGCCTGAACTACGGCGTCACATTCCCCATGTTCCGCAAGGGTGATGTAAGGGGAGACAGTGCACAGCCCCTTTTCAAATACCTGACAAAGGAAAAGGGATTCAAGGGTCTTGACATGGACCATCCCAATGCCAAAGTCCTTCTGGATTTCATCAAAAAGAATTATCCCCATTTCCTGGATGATGATTCCATTAAATGGAATTTCACCAAGTTCCTTATCGACAGGAAGGGACAGGTAGTAGAACGGTTTGAACCCACCAAAACACCGGAAGCCATAGCACCGGAAATCGAAAAACTGCTGTAACAGTCATTGAAAAAGGACAGTGAAGGATTTTCTTCACTGTCCTTTTTTGCTGGTGCCCGTAGAGAGCCGCTGCCTTAAGACGCCGAGCACCGCAGGACTCTTCATTTTGCGAACCCTTCATGCCTTAAAGAGCGCGCCCCTTTGAACACTCTTCCTCTTATGGTACTATAAGAAAGGAAATGAAAAGCAAAGGAGGCAGAGGATGAAGAAATATTTCTTTTTTGATATTGATGGTACCCTGACTACGCCGCTGACAGCAGATTATCCGGAAAGCACCAGGGAAGCGGTGAAGGAACTCATCCACCGGGGGCACTTCGTTTCCCTGGCCACCGGCCGCATGCAGGCAGATGCCCTGGAAGTAGCCAGGACCCTGGGTATATCAGCCCTGGTGTCCGATGGCGGCAATGCGGTCACCATTGACGGGAAGATTCTTTATGATGAAGGCCTGCCTCTTTCGGACTGCATCCGTACCCTTTCAGACATTGATGAGGAAAAGCATCCCTGGGCGGCTGCTCCCTATAATAAGAAATACCGCGTTACAAGGACCCCTCTGTATCTGGAAAAAGTCAAAGACCGGTATTATGAAACGGAAGTGGATCCCTCCTTTGACTTCCGCAAAGTCTCTGCCATCCACAAGATTTTTGTGGCCTGCAGCAAACAGGAAAGGGATGACATTCCTCTCTATACGCTGCCCCACGTATGGTTCAGCACGGACACCATGCTCATCGAACCGGTACATAAGGAAAGGGGCATTATGGAAATACAGAAACGGTTCCATATCTCCGATGAAGATATCGTAGTTTTCGGTGACGGCATGAACGACCGCACCATGTTCCGCAGAGAATGGTTCCGCATCGCCATGGGCAACGCCAAACCGGAGCTGAAGGCCCTTGCCAGCTACATCACCGACCGGGCTGATGAAGACGGTATCTACAACGCCTGCCGCCATTTCGGGTGGATCTGAGGTTCCTTGGTAATAGATGAGGGAGACTGTTTTCCATGACAAAGTTTGAGAATTTCAATAAAACGCTGAGAAATCTGGAAGAAATGAATCGTGTGAACCCTCCCTATGATGTGGTCGTTACCGCCGGGCTTTGCTCCCTTTTCGCCCAGTGCTTTGAACAGGCATGGCGCGCCATGAAGGAGTATCTCACGCAGAAGGGATGGAAAGAGGCGGAAACCGCTTCTCCCAGGCAGACATTAAAGATTGCCTCTGAAGCGGGCCTGATTCAGGATGAAGCGAACTGGCTGAAGGCCATGAAAGATAGAAGTCTTGAGCTTTATGTTTTCCGTCAGGAAGTGGCGGACACACTGATTGCAGACACATGCAATATTTTCCTTCCCCTTTTCCGCAACCTGCGGGAGGAGCTGGAAAAGAGATATGGAAATTGAAATGTAAAGGACTGATGCAGGGAGGCGCCTCCATGCATCAGTCCTTTCTTTTTTGCGCGCATTTCCCCGTATTCAAGAAGCAAGAAACGGTCTCCTGCATTTGACCATATCCACATGATTGTAAACAGATAAAACCTCACAAATTGACAAAAGGACTGCCGCTGATTATTATATAAAAGACAGTCTTTTTCATTGACGGAAAAAGGAATTGTCTGTTATCATAAAGTATCATTGTATTTTTGTATTTCTCAGGACATAAGAAAGAGGAAACATGGAGAAAGAAAGTATGAAGGATGAAAAAAAGGGTGGAGACATTCTTTTTGATATCCGTCATTTGACCCATACCTTTGAGACGGAAGAGGGAAAGAAGTTTGATGCCCTCTCCGATGTATCCGCCACCATCAGGAAGGGGTCCTTTACGGCCATCATCGGTACCAACGGCAGCGGCAAGTCCACGCTGGCCCGTCATTTGAACGCCCTGCTTATTCCCACGGATGGGGAAATCTATGTGGAGGGCATGAAGACCTCCGATTTTTCCCATATCTGGGATATTCGCCAGAAGGTGGGCATGGTGTTTCAGAATCCGGACAATCAGCTGGTGGCTGCCATTGTAGAGGAAGATGTGGCCTTTGGTCCGGAGAACCTGGGCATTCCTTCGGAGGAAATCAAAAAACGGGTGGATGTGGCTTTGGAGAAGGTAGGCATGACGGCTTACCGCACCCATTCTCCTGCCATGCTTTCCGGCGGGCAGAAGCAGCGCATCGCCATTGCAGGCATTCTGGCCATGCATCCGGACTGCATCGTGCTGGATGAACCGACAGCCATGCTGGATCCCCATGGCCGTAAAGAGGTTATGGATACGGTACATGAGCTGAATGAAAAGGAAGGCATAACCATTGTGCTCATTACCCATTTCATGGAAGAAGCGGTGACGGCGGACCATGTGATGGTCATTGACAAGGGCCATCTGAGAATGGAAGGAACGGCCAGGGAGGTTTTCTCCCAGGCCGACAAGCTGACGGCCCTGGGCCTGGATGTGCCGGTGGCGGCGGATCTGGCCCATGGACTTCGGAAGAAGGGCTTCCATATACCGGAAGATTGTTTGACAGATGAGGAGCTGGGAGAATCGTTATGTCCATATGCGTCGAAAATGTAAGCTGTGTGTACAGCAAAGGTTCTCCCTTCGAGAAGGTGGCGCTGGAAAATATCAGCCTCACCATTGAAAAGGGAGAATTTATCGGGATTATCGGCCATACGGGCAGCGGAAAATCCACCCTGATCCAGCATCTGAACGGCCTCATCCATCCCACCTCCGGAAAGGTGACCATTGACGGCGTGGACCTGGCAGCCAAGACGAAGGAAGCGGTAGCCAAGCGCCATTCTGTGGGCATGGTTTTCCAGTATCCGGAGCATCAGCTCTTTGAAGAAACCGTGGCCAAAGATATCGCCTTCGGCCCGAAGAATCTGGGCTGCAGTGAAGAGGAAACGGAAAAAAGAGTGAAGAGTGCCATGAAATTTGCAGGCCTTGATTATGATACCTTCGGCGGCCGTTCGCCTTTCCGCCTTTCCGGCGGCCAGCAGCGGCGCGTGGCCATTGCCGGGGTGATTGCCATGCATCCCGATTTCCTTATCCTTGATGAGCCGTCGGCAGGCCTTGACCCCATCGGACGGCGTGAAATTTTCTCCCGTATCCAGAGCTGGTACCAGAAAGGCGTTTTTTCCGTCATCCTGGTATCCCACAACATGGACGACATTGCACGGCTGGCTACCCGCCTGCTGGTGATGCACAAGGGTCATCTGGTGATGGATGGAAAGCCTATGGATATTTTCCTCCACCATCGCAGGGAGCTTCAGGAATGCGGCGTCGATGCACCGCCTTTGACACAGACCCTTCTGTATCTGAAGGAGAAGGGCATTCCGGTGCCGGAGGATGCGAAAACCGTGGAAGAAGCGGTGGATAGAATGAGTCAGATGCTGGGAGGCGGAAAATCATGTTAACAGATATTACCCTCGGCCAGTATTACCCGGGAGATTCTTTCCTGCACCGCATGGACCCCAGAGCCAAGATTCTCTGCACCATGATTTTCATTGTGGCCATTTTCCTGGCCAATAACCTGTGGTCCTACATCCTGGTGGCCGGATTTACTTTCCTGGCCATCGCCCTGTCCGGCGTGCCGGTGTCCCTGATCTGGAAAGCCATCAAGCCTTTGTGGATTATTCTGGTATTCACCATGGGTATCCATGTGCTTACCACACCGGGCAATGAGCTTTTTACCTGGAAATTCATTCATATCAGCCAGGAAGGGATACAAAACGGCCTCATCATGACCCTGCGTCTGGTGTTCCTCATCGCCTTTTCTTCCCTCCTTACCTATACCACCAGCCCCATTGTGCTCACTGACGGTATCGAAGCACTGCTCATGCCTTTCAAACGGTTCGGCGTACCGGCCCATGAGCTGGCCATGATGATGACCATTGCCCTTCGCTTCATTCCTACCCTTCTGGAAGAAACGGACCGTATCATGAAAGCCCAGTCCTCCAGAGGCGCCGATTTCGTAAACGGAAATCTCTGGCAGCGGGCGAAGAACATGGTCCCCCTGCTGGTGCCCCTCTTCATTTCCGCCTTCCGCAGAGCCGACGATCTGGCCACCGCCATGGAAGCCAGATGCTACCGCGGCGGAGAAGGTCGCACCAAAATGCATCAGCTGGCCTATACCTGGAGAGACAGGAATGCGTTCCTGGCAGTGGTATTGGTTACAGCCCTGCTCCTTGGACTGTATATCTATTTCAAATAAAAGAAAGGAAGCCGGGGCAGAGGCCCCGGCTTTTTGAAAACGATGAAAAATATATGGATTACCCTTTCCTATGAAGGCACAAGCTACGGCGGGTTCCAGCGGCAGGAAAACCGCATGACCGTGCAGGAAATGGTGGAAAACTGCCTTCAGTCGCTGACCGGCGTGAAAACTACTCTCTACTTCGTGGCCCGCACTGACGCCGGCGTCCATGCCTACGGCCAGGAATGCACTTTCTACACCGATTCCACCATTCCCGGGGACCGTTTCCTTTACGCCATGAATGCCAGCCTTCCCTATGATATCCGCGTCACCGCCAGCCGGGAGGTGGACATGGACTTTTCCGTAAGAAGGAGAAACTACGGAAAAACCTATGGCTATCTTTTGACGGAAGGAAGGGAAACATCGCCCTTTCTGAAACGGTACATCTGGCGCACCGGGAAGAAGCTGGACCTTTCCCTCATGGAAAAGGCGGCAGAAGTGCTTAAAGGACGTCATGACTTTACCTCCTTCCGCGGCAATAACTCCGTGCCTTCGGACCCGGTGAGGAATATCAATGACATCCGCATCCAAAAGGAAGGCTCCCTCTATCGCATTTACGTAACCGGCGAGGGCTTCCTCTACCACATGGTGCGCAACATAGCCGGGGCCCTGGTGGATGCAGGACGGGGCGCGCTGTCTCCGGAAGACATGACCCGTATCCTTGAAGCCAGGGATCGAAGGAAACTGGGCATCACGGCGCCTGCCGAAGGCCTCTGCCTCCTTCGTGTGTACTTTGCACCCATTACCGGGAAGGATATCGACGAAACCCTGAAGATGCCTCTTTATCCCTGGTGCCTTTGAGAAGATAGCAATGATTTGCGGCAGCTGGCTGCTTTCCGTAGGATGGCAGGAACTGCCGCTTTTTTGAACACTGGGAGCTGAACGGTTCAATCATTTCATCTCTGCTGTTCCAATCGGAAAGAAAATCATATATAATAGAAAGAATGAAACTGTGCAGGTACTCCAGGGGGCGTTCATCATGGAAGCAGGAAAAAAGGAAAAAATAGAAAAGGCGGCCCGCCGCCTTTTCGGGGAAAAGGGATACCATGATACATCCCTTCGGGACATCAGCCGTCAGGCAGGGGTCAGCGTATCATCCATTTCCTATTATTTCGGCACCAAGGAAGAGCTGTATCATACCCTTTTCCCGAAGGAAGAAAAGGAGAAGGCACCGGACAAGAAGGAGCAGATTGAAAATGCAGCCATCCGACTCTTTGCGCTGAAGGGCTATTCTGACGTGTCCATCCGGGATATCGGTAAGGAAGCAGGGGTGAACAGCGCCGCCATTTCCTATTACTTCGGCGGGAAGAAGGAACTCTATGCCGCCATACTGGAACGGGGAAGCGCCCTTCTGGTGGATTTCGTGGAAATGGCTGCCGACGGCACCAGAAAGCCCATGGAAATCATGGAAATGTATTCCCGCTTTTTCTTCCGCCTCATGAAGGAGCATCCCTATATTCTCCGTATCTTTTCCTGGGAAATGATTCATCCCACCGACGTATTCGCCTCCATTGGAAAGGAACGATTCGCCATGGTGCTGGTGGTGCTCCGGGCAGCACTGACGGAGGGCATGGAGGAAGGCATTTTCCGCCATAATCTGAAACCCACGGAGGTCTGCATTTCCTGGGCCGGCATGGTGGCCTATTACTATCTCATGAGTGAAATCAAGAAGCGGTTTGCGGTGAAGGAGGAAATTTCCGAAGCCTCCTACATGGACCAGGCCTTCGACGTGCTCATGAACGGTATCAAGGAGAAATGATGATTTTTATAGATAAAATCTATTGATTACAGTCACCATGAGTTTTATGTCATGAATATATAAAATTTATATTCCCTGGGTCATTAAATCAGAGCCGTATGTATGAAAAAGTATGGAAAATGTAAATTTCTGTCTTGATGTACAGGGGGTCTGCGTATAAAATAAAAAAAGTAGTTCTTTTCTCCGGATCTTCCCCATGAAAGGGCGCGGATCCGGAGTTTTTGTCAGATTTGGGAGTTTCATATGGCAGAAAATAATCAGGAAATGCATGAGAACCTTGAAAGAGGGTTGAAGAACCGGCACATCCAGCTGATCGGCCTTGGCGGAGCCATCGGCGTAGGCCTGTTCCTCGGATCCGCCACAGCCATCGAACTGGCAGGGCCTTCGGTGCTTTTGACTTATATCATAGGCGGCGTTGCGATTTATTTCATTATGCGGGCCCTGGGCGAACTGTCCGTGGCCTACCCTGTATCCGGTGCCTTCAGTGCCCACGCGGCCCGTTTCCTGGGACCCAAGTGGGGCTACCTCACTGGCTGGACCTACTGGTACATGTGGATGGTTACTTGTATGGCGGAACTGACGGCCGTAGGGATTTACATGAATTTCTGGTATCCCGACCTGCCCCAATGGGTATCGGCCCTCTGTGCTCTCCTCCTGATGACGGTGGTTAATTTCATTGCCGTTTCTGCTTACGGGGAGTTTGAATTCTGGTTTGCCCTGATTAAGATCTGCACCATTATCTTTATGATTATCGGCGGTGCCGGCATGATTCTCTTCGGCATCGGCAACGGCTGGGAGCCTGTGGGGATTACGAATCTGTGGACCCACGGTGGCTTCTTCCCCAACGGCATCGGCGGCACCCTCATGGCTCTGGTCATGGTGATGTACTCCTACCTGGGTATTGAAATCATCGGCGTTACTGCCGGCGAAGCCCATGATCCGAAATCCACCATTAAGAAAGCCATTGATGAAGTGTTCTGGCGTATCCTGATTTTCTATGTACTTTCCCTCGGCGTCATCATGGCCATTTATCCCTGGGATGAAATCGGCCATCTGGGAAGCCCCTTCGTTATTACCTTTGAAAAACTGGGCATTGCAGGAGCCGCTGACATTATCAATATCGTAGTCATTACAGCGGTGCTGTCCTCCTGCAACAGCGGTATCTTCAGCTCCGGCCGCATGCTTTACAACCTGTCCCTGCAGGGGAACGCTCCCTCCTGCTTCCAGCGTCTGAACCGTCACCGCCTGCCCTGGATCGGCATCCTCTTCTCTGCGGCAGTGCTGCTTTTCTCGGTGCTCATGAATTACATCATGCCGGCCCAGGTCTTTGTGTATGTCACCAGCGTGGGATCCTTTGGGGCTCTCTTTACCTGGTTCGTCATTCTCCGGACCCAGCAGAAATTCCGAGCCACCCTTTCTGCGGAAGAAAAGAAACTTCTTACCTATAAAATGCCCTTTGCTCCCTACTCCGGCTATCTGACCATGCTCTTCCTTCTGGGAGTGGTAGTGGCTTCCGCTTTCCGCGATGATACCCGGGTAGCCCTTTATGTGACACCTGTATGGTTTGCCATCCTTCTCATCGGCTACCATTTCATTGAAAAGAATAAAAGAAAACATGAAAGAAAATCCGGCAGCTTTAAGGAAGAAGGAGAAACGGCGGAAGGCTTTGCTGCATCTCCTGCCGATGCGAGAATAAAATAAGTGGAAAACAGCTCCTCAGGGAGCTGTTTTTTTTAGAAAGGGAAAGTATAGGGCCTGGTCTTTAGCAGTCTGCCAAAACTCCTGCCAAAGGAGACTCTTGCAAGCCCTGGCCCATCTTTAAAGGCTTCTGCAGCCTGAGAGCAGTATCCTTTCTTTTTTATCATTCTTCTATTATTCTTGTTTATACATTCGATTTTTCTTGAAAACATCTGCTGAATTCTGTTATAATAAATCAATGATAATTTTATAAGCATAATACTTTATGGGTATAAAGGCAAAGCAGGTGAAAATCTGTGACGCAAAACTATAGGGCCTGTAACATGGCAGCCAGCTGCAACGAAGGAGCAATTGCAAAAAGCACTGATTCTGTTCATCAGTGCTCTCTTTGGGCGCAGTGCAGGCTGTGCCCTTTTGTGATGCTTAGCTGAGAAAGAAATGGAAGTTTGCAATGGAAGATGACAAGTTTATACCGGACCTGGATATGAATGTGCCGGTAGCCTATGCTGCTTTTGAAGTGGTAATGGATGAGGAAAAGAAAAAGGCCATAGACGCCATCTATGTATATGCAAATAAGGCGTACTGCGAAATGGTGGGGAGAGATAAGTCCGAGCTTTTGGGCCATTCTTTCCTGTCAGTCTATGACAATGCCGATGAAAAATGGTTCGACTACTGCTATGAAGCGGCAAAGGGCAGACAGGTGCGAAGCCGCATGTACAGCCGGGAAGTGGGCCACTGGCTGGAATTTGAAGTGGAACCGGCAGGGGAAGGCCGGGCTGCCTTCATCTTTATGAATGTGGACATGGACCATGTGGAAAAGATGAAACTCCGCCAGTCCAGCAATACCGACGACATTATCATCCGCCTTGCCAAAATCATGAACGGCGGGGAAAGCTATGATAAAGCGGTGAACCACATGCTGGCCGAGCTGGGGAACATTATTCATGCCGACCGCCTCTACATTCTGGAAACCGACGGAAAGAAGGCAAGCAATACCTTCGAATGGTGCCGGGAAGGAATAACACCGGAAATCGATACCCTGCAGAACCTGGACTATGATACATATCTCGGCGGATGGGAAAAATACCTGGTTCACAACACCAGTCTGGTGCTGGAGGACATCAGCGTTTTGGCCGACGATGACCCGCTGGACTATGAAAACCTGAAACGGCAGGGCATACGGAGCATTATGGATTCCCCCATTTACGACGGCGGAAAGCTTATCGGCTACATCGGCGCCGATAACTATGAAATCAGCGATGCAGTAAATACCCAGAAAATACTGGAAACCATTTCCTATTTTCTGGGAGCCCGCATGGTGAACCAGAAGCTCCTTTCCCGGCTGGACTACCTGAGCCACCGGGACATGCTGACCGGTGCGAGAAACAGAAACAGCTTCATGGAAAAGCTGGATGAACTGGAACAGCTGGACCATCCGGTGGGCATCGTATTCGGCGATGTGAACGGACTGAAAAGGGCCAATGATGAAGAGGGCCATGTGGCAGGAGACGGGCTCCTCCGGCGGGCGGCCAGGGCCATGCAGCAGTTCTGGGGCGATGCGTTTGTATACCGCGTGGGCGGAGACGAATTCGTGGCACTGCTGCCGGATATTTCCGAATGTGATTTTTACAGGAATTTTGAAGAATTTTATGATGCCATGAAGGCCAAAGAGAATATGTCCCTCGCCCTCGGCGCCCAGTGGGCCGAAAGCGGCAGCCATCTCAATGCTGCCTTCAACCAGGCAGACCGGAAAATGTATCAGGATAAGAAAAAACACTACCATCTCTGCCTCACGGAAATGGATCCGGAAAAGGTGAAATGAAAAAGTGAGCTGGCGGTCCAATCCTCCAGTCCGCTGATTGACCCTTGACAAGACCGGTCCCATTGGCTACAATGGACACATATCAAAAAAGTGCTGATGGAAAAAAGTACTCATTTTAGAAGCCAAGCAGAGAGCCGGCATTTGGTGGGAACCGGCGGCGGAGGAATGGGGAAGTTCTTTCCTGAACTGCGCGGCTGAACGTAAAAGTAGGCTGCGACGCATGCCCCCGTTACCGGGCGTAGAGTTGATCTGATGAAGATAATTTGGGTGGTACCACGGATATTCCGTCCCTTGGGTACCACCCTTTTGTGTTGATTCAGGTAAACAGGGTGGTACCGCGATGTGTCCCGTCGTCCCTTGCTTAGAAATAAGCAGGGGACTTTTGATTTTCATAAAGGAAAGCATGGGAGGATGGAAAGATGGATATGAAGAAGATGGCAGGAGCCGCTGTGCTGGCAGCAGGGCTTCTCCTGGGAGGCGCCGGCAGCGCATGGGCGGCGCACCTGGAGGATATTGCAGCCCGGGGGACTCTCCGGGTGGGTACCACCGGCGATTACAGGCCTATGTCCTATAAGGACGCTGATGGAAAGTATGAAGGCTTTGATACAGAACTGGCAGAAAAGCTGGCAGACTCCCTTCATGTGAAGGTGGAGTACGTGCCCACCGCATGGAAGACCCTTTCCGCCGATACGGCAGCAGGAAAGTTTGACCTGGCCCTCTGCGGCATTACAAGAACCTTTGACCGGGAAAGGACCCTGGCCATGTCTGATGGCTACCTTCTCTTCGGCAAGACCATTCTCTGCCGGAAGGGAGAGGAAGGAAAGTACAAGTCCCTGGCAGACCTGGACAGGCCGGAGGTGAAGGTCATGGTGAATCCGGGCGGAACCAATGAGAAATTTGCCAAGAGCCGTCTGCCTCATGCCACCCTTCTCATCCATGAGAAGAATGCGGAAATCCCTTCCCTCATAGCAGAAGGAAAGGCGGATATCATGATTACGGAAACCATGGAAGCCCGGCGGTATGTGCGCATGAATGAAAAGCTGGCGGCGCCATTGGTGGACAAGCCCTTTACCAGAAGCCGTTTCGGCGCCCTCATGGCCAAGGGAGACCAGGATTTTCTGAACTATGTGAATTTCTTCCTGGCAGAAATGGAAACTGACGGTACCATGGATGCACTGGAAGATACATACATTAAATAAAGCAGTATAGGAACAGGGGAGGACATAGAAATGAAGACATGGATGAAAATGAGCATGGCAGCAGCTTTGGCAGCAGCAGCACTGGTATATGGAGGATGCGGCGGCAGTCAGCCCAAGGGCGGCGCCGGCTCTGCTTCCGGAAAACCGATTATCGGCGTGGTGCAGATCGTGCAGCATGGATCTCTGGATCAGGCCAATAAGGGCTTCGTAGACGGCTTAAAGGAAAGGGGCTATGGCGAGGATAAGGTCACCTTTGACCAGCAGAATGCCCAGGGCGACCAGTCCAACCTGAAAACCATTGCATCCCGTTTCAAATCGGAAAAGCCGAAACTCATCTGCGCCATTGCTACTCCTGCAGCCCAGGCGGTAGCCAATGAAATCAAGGATATTCCCATCGTAGGCACTGCCATTACGGACTATACCACGGCCAAACTGGTGAAGAATGATGAAAAGCCCGGCGGCAACGTGACCGGCGTCAGCGATTTGGCTTCCATTGATGCCCAGATGGATCTGGGAAGGGCCCTGGTCCCCAATGCCAAAACGGTGGGCCTCATTTACTCCTCCAGCGAGGTGAACAGTGAAGTCCAGGCCAACATGATGAAGGATTACTGCAAAAAGAACAACCTGGCCGTAGAGGAGAGGACTGTAAACAGCGTGAACGATATCCAGCAGGTGGCGGAATCCCTGGCAGGCAAGGTGGATTTCATCTATGTACCTACCGATAACACACTGGCTTCCTCCATCCCCACCCTGATGAAGGTCACCGATGCCAATAAGATTCCGGTCATCGTGGGAGCCGACATTATGGCCAAAGACGGCGCGCTGGCCGCTCTTTCCGTAGACTACTACAAGCTGGGCGTTCAGACAGGCCACATGGCCGCTGATATCCTGGACGGAAAAATCAAGCCGGAAACTGCAGCCATCCAGCACCAGAAGGAATATACCATTGTCATCAATAAGAAGGATGCTGACATTCTGGGAATCAAGATTCCCGATGAAATTGCAAAGAAAGCACAGATGGTTTAAAACAGTCCATCAGGCAGGGGCTTTGAAAAAGGGCAGTCACTTTTTCAAAGCCCCTTTTGGCATGGGAAAATACCATTTTACCGGCCTGTACTGTTTTTAAAATCCATTTTCCTGTTTTTTCTCCTAAATAACTGTGATATAATAATCTCTAGGTATATCCATTTATCCATAGCATGGAGGATATACGAAAGATACTTGCAAAGAAGGCGGGGGCTATGTCAGAAATCAAAGAAAGATTAGCCCATGTAATGGACCGGATCGAAGCGGCCAGGAAGCGTTCTCCCTATGGACAGAAAGTGACCCTGGTGGCAGTGACAAAATTCCATCCTCTGGAGGATATGGAAGAAGCCATTCATCTGGGAGTCACCCAGGTAGGAGAAAACCGGGTCCAGGAAATGGAAGAAAAGTACAAAGCCTTGAAGCTTCCGGTCATTTGGAACCTGCAGGGACATTTACAGAAAAATAAAGTGAAAAAAGCGGTGGCCATGGCGGACCTGATTCAGTCGGCAGATTCTCTGGATATTATGAAGGAAATCGACCGGCGGGCAGGAGAAATCGGCAAGGTGCAGGATGTACTCCTGGAATTCAATATTTCCGGAGAAGAATCAAAGCACGGCCTTCCTCCACAGTCTATGAAGGAAGCCCTGGACACAGCCAAAGCCCTTTCCCATATCCGGGTCAAGGGGCTCATGTGCATGGCACCGGCCTATGAGGATGTGGAAAAGACCCGCCCCGTATTCCGGAAGGCCCACAGCATGTGGACTGACATGAAGAAAGAATTTCCTGAAGGACAGATTTCCATTCTGTCCATGGGAATGACCCATGATTTTGAAATTGCCATTGAAGAAGGAGCCAATATGGTGCGCATAGGCACTGCCATTTTTGGCGAAAGACACTACCATTGAGAGGAGAAAAAAATGAGTCTGCTTGATAAATTTAAGGATCAGTTTGTAGACAGGGATGAGGATGAAAGAGAAGAGGACATGGAAGAGGAAGCTGCACCGGTCAGCCCTTCTGCTCCCGTTCCGCCTCGTGCATCTGCGGTAAACCCTGTGAGAGGCATTGGCCGCACCGCCCAGCCCCGTCAGGCTGCCAAGCCCTACACCATGGTGGTGGTAAATCCCAAGAGCTATGGGGATGCTGAAAAAATCGGCGACCATCTGAAGGCTATGCGCCCGGTGGTGATGAACATGGAAAAAACCGATGCTGATGAAGCACAGCGGATTGTAGATTTCGTACAGGGCATCATGTATGCACTGGACGGACGGATTGACCAGATTTCCGAAAATATTTATCTCTGCGCGCCGAATAACATGAGCGTATCCCGTGAAAATTTCGCTGCCTATCAGGATCAGCAGCAGGCACCGGCAGCGCCTCAGTGGAACGCCCAGACACCTCAGGGACCTGAGGCTCCCCAGGGCTGATGTCTTTTCTTTCCCAGGGAGTGAACTGGCTGAAAAGCCAGTTTGAAGAAGCTCCTGAAGAAGACAGCTATGAGGAACAGGAACGGGACGAGGGAGAAGATGTACCGGCGGCAGGCGCGCTGCCCGCAAGGAGCATCCGGCCCCAGGAAGTGGATATCATGGTTCCCGGTTCCTACGGAGATGCCCGTCGTGCCGTGGATGCCCTGGCAAGGGGCATGACGGTTATCGTTGTTTTGAATGATAATGTGGATGATGAAGCAGCCAGCCGTTTTGTGGACTTCATGAGCGGCGCTGTCTATATGGCCCATGGAGATGTGATGCTCCTCAATGATGATGTGCTCATCTGCGTTCCGTCTACGGTGGATCTTCATGAAGACAGGCTGGCCTTTGTTTCAGGTATTCCCACCTGGAAAGGACCGTAGAAATGAAGAAGATTCTCATTTTCGGCTGCGGCGCCATGGGAGGAGCCATCCTCTCCGGCTGCCTTGCCAAAGGGCTGTGGAAAAAAGAAGAAATATATGTGAAAGAGCATTCCGAAGAAGCCTCCCGCGAAAAGGCGTCCCGCTACGGCGTTCATGCTTCCATGGACGGCAGGGAAGCCAAAGAGGCGGACCTGGTGATTCTGGCGGTGAAGCCCAATGTGGTACCCGGAGTGCTTCAGGAAATATCCCGGTATCATCCATCCCGGGTTCTTTCTATTGCGGCGGCGGTTACCCTGGAAGCCCTGGAAGGGGCCCTTCCGGAAGAGACCGAGGTGATCCGCGTCATGCCCAATACCCCTG
The DNA here is from genome assembly GCF_928721695.1 of Dialister succinatiphilus. Classification (NCBI taxonomy): domain Bacteria; kingdom Bacillati; phylum Bacillota; class Negativicutes; order Veillonellales; family Veillonellaceae; genus Dialister; species Dialister succinatiphilus. The sequence goes on from NZ_OV788641.1 coordinate 1,283,350, forward strand.
CATCGGTGGGGGAAGGCATGGCTGCCATTGCGCCGGGAAAGAAGGCATCCCCCGATTTCATCAGGGAAGCAGAAGAGATTTTCTCCGCCCTGGGGAAGGAAGCGGTGGTGACAGAAAGGCAGCTTGACGAGCTGGGCGCCCTCTCCGGCGCCGGTCCGGGATATGCCTTCGTCATCATTGATGCCCTGGCTGATGCGGGAGTGCTCATCGGCCTTCCCCGGAAGCTGGCCATTGAAGCGGCGGCACAGACATTGTATGGAGCCGCCAAAATGGTACTGGAAACAGGGAAGCACCCGGCAGAGCTGAGAGACCAGGTCACAAGTCCCGGCGGTACCACCATTGCAGGCATTCATGCCATGGAAAGGGACGGCATCCGGGCTGCCCTCATGGATGGCGTCAAGGCATGCCTTGAAAAATCTGACGCTATGGCAGGAAAATAAGAAGGCACAGGAGCAGGGCAGATGTTCTGTTTCCCCCTGCCTCTCAATCCCGGGAGAGCACCGGCTTAAGCTGAGCCGCCTGCTCCCCATGGCATAACATACAGGAATGAAAGCGGACATGATTCAATCAGCGCTTCCCTGAAGACAGGAAAGAGGATGGAATGAAGGATAGAGAAAAAATACTTCGTTATTTTGCGGCCTCCGGTGATGAATCGAAGGACATGGCCATGCGGCTTCTGGACCTGGCGGATGCGGTAGACCGGGGACGGCCCTTTGCAGTAGGCCCGTTCATGGCCCCCTTTGCCCGGCAGATCGGCCAGACCATTGCGGCCCATATGAAGACTGTGAAATCCACAGCCTTTGGCGGCTATCATGAAGCAGAAAGGGTGCGTATCGCCTTCCAGCGAGTGGATTACGATGGCCCTGTGGACTTTTCCGAAAGCCTGCTCTCGGTGACCTGGGACGGCCGGTACCGTCTCATCGGCCATCGAGATGTACTGGGCTCCCTCATGGGCCTTGGCATCGACCGCTCTGTGACAGGAGATATCCTCATGCAGGGCGCCGGCTGCCAGATCGTGGTTGACAGTGCCATGAAGGACTGGCTCATGGACAACTTCAAAAAAGTGGCCATGGTGCCGGTGAAGGTGGAGGAAATCCCTCTCTCTGATATTCAGCCGCCCAAGCAGACCGCCAAAGAAGTGCGGGCCACAGTGGCATCCCTTCGTCTGGATGCCGTAGGAGCTGCAGGCTTCGGCATTTCCCGTTCCAAAATGGTGGCGGCCGTGGAGGACGAAAGGACGGAAGTGAACTGGCAGCCTGCCAAAAGCGCTTCCCAAACCGTAAAGGCTGGAGACATTATCAGCATCCGCGGAAGAGGCCGCATAGAAATCAAGGAAGAAACCGGCATGAGCCGGAAAGGACGCACGGGCCTTCTGATATACAGATATAAATAGAGGAGCCTGCTTTCCATACAAGGTAAACACAGACATTCCAAAGGAGACATATACATATGATTACACCAATGGATATACACAATAAAACATTTTCCCGCCAGATTCGCGGCTATGCACAGGATGAAGTAAATACATTCCTGGAAGAACTGGCCAAGGACTATGAGCGGATTTACCGGGAACATCGGGAAATGGAAGAAGAAATGGACACCATCCGGACAAAGCTCAGAAACTATGAAAAGATGGAAGCCACCATGTCCAATACCCTGGTCATGGCCCAGGAAACGGCAGACAATGTGAAGAAAAACGCTCATAAGGAAGCGGAACTTTCCATTCGGGAAGCCCAGAACGAAGCCCATAAAATCGTGGCTGATGCAGAAGCTGCCCGCCGCCGGATGAACGGGGACCTTCTCAAGACAGAAGGGGACATGAACCTTTACATTGAAAAGCTTCTCTCCAATTTCAAATCCGCTCTGGCTCTCATCGAGTCCGCCAAGGCCGTGAAAGCGCCCCAGCCTGTAGAAGACGGCACCGCGAAACCGGCACCGGCTGCCGAAGCAGCACCGGAGACAGAAGCTGCACCGGCCGCAGAGGAAGCACCGGAAGCAGACGCTCCCAAAGAAGAACCTGCCCAGGAAGCAGCGCCGGCTGCCGAAGAGACAGAAGAAGTAAAAGAACCCGCTGCCGGCGGCAACCTCTTTGACCAGGCCGCTGCTACTGCCAAAGGAACGGAAGAGAAAGCAGAAGATCCGGCAGCGCAGGAAGAAAATAAGGAATAAACCGATGGAAGAAAAAAAATACGTCACCGAATGGGCCAATGAAAACCTGGGCCTCACATTGAAAATCACAAACATGGTGCATGAGGAACAGACACCATTCCAGCATATCGAAATCGCAGACACCCTGGAATACGGCAGGCTCCTGATTCTGGACGGCGTATTTCAGACCTCAGTGAAGGATGAATGGACCTACCATGAAATGATTTCCCACGTGCCCCTCATGCTGCACCCCCATCCGGAAAGGGTGCTCATTATCGGCGGCGGCGACGGCGGCGTGGCCCGGGAAGTGTGCCGCCACCACTGCGTCACCCATGTGGACCTCTGCGATATTGACGGCCGGGTCATAGAACTGTCCAAGGAGTATTTCCCCACCATTTCAAAGGTCCTTAGAAATCCTCCGGAAAAACTTCATGTCCACGTAGGCGACGGCATTGCCTTTGCCAGGAAGGTGAAGGACTTCTACGACGTCATCATCATTGACTGCTCCGATCCCATCGGACCGGGAGAAGGACTTTTTACCAGGGACTTCTATAAGAGCGCCTTCGCGGCCCTTCGCAAAGACGGGCTCCTTGTGCAGCAGACCGAGTCCCCCATTGTGCAGCAGTCTACGGTACACGATGTATTTGAAGCCATGAATGATGTATTCCCCATTGTGCGCATGTACTATTCCCATGTGCCCATTTACCCGGCCTGCATGCATTCCTTCATGCTGGCCTCCAAGGTGTACGATCCCCTCACGGCAAAGCCCAGGGAAGGGGCACCGGAGCCTATGAAATACTACAACCGCCACATTCAGAAGAGCTGCTTCGTTCTTCCCAATTTCATCAAAGAACTTCTGTACAAGGGACAGAAATCCTTCTGATGAAAAAAGCACTGATTTCCATGAAATCGGTGCTTTTTTGATGAGTTCCAAAGGGGTGATGCTCTCCTTTTCCTGAGGAAGGGATATTCAGCGGCTGCATTTTAGAAGGAAAAACATAGAATATTATCTTTTAGGGCATTCATTTTAGCAAAAGGGGACAAAGCTTCTACAGAAGGCTGTTTCTACATAAGGCTTATGAAATCTGATTTATTTGACCTATTGACAAATGCCAGGAAAGAAACTATACTGAAAGATAATGAAAAATGTTCTAAAATGCTATTGTTTAGAAGAATGGGAAGGGCAGAAGAAGATTTTCTTTTCTGCACCCCCGGAAGGGAATAGACGGGGAATGCCTATTTCATTGATTTTCCCGTCGGTTCATTTTTAGTATCAAAGGAGCTTTGATATGAATCAGTCACCAGTCATGGCAGAAAGAATGAGGCAGACGAAAAACAGGATTCTGCAGACAGCGAAGGATATTTTTCTGGAGCAGGGCTGCCGGCGGACCACCATCCGCCAGATTGTGGAACGCTCCGGCATTACCTCCGGCAGCATTTACAATATTTTTTCCAGCAAGGAAGAAATATTCAATACCCTGGCCGCCGATGTGCTGGAAAACTGCATCCGCATGGTGCAGAAGGAAGCGGGCGGTGAATCGCCGCTCTATCAGTATGCGGCAGTGCTTCTGGTGGAAATGGAAGCCATTGCCCGGGATGAACGGGTGAGGGAGCTGTATCAGGAGGCCTATACATCACCGGCCATGTTTGAAGCGGCGGTGAATCGTCATGTGCGCCTGGAAATGAAAATTTTCGGCGAATCTTACGGGAAGCTCTTCAAGGAAGATGAGATCCTTGCCCGGAACTACATGGTGAAGGGGGCCATGGGCGGCTTCATCAATTCCTTCTATTTCAAGGACCAGCCCCCTGTGGAAGAAGCGGAATTCCTTCTCCTTTCCCTGACCTTCAGGGTCCTGGGAAGCAAGAAAAAGGATATCCTTCCCATGCTGAAATCACTGGACCGGAAGAGGGAGGTATGGGCTATGATGGCAAAGGATATCCTGAAAAAATAGAAAGGGGAAAGAGGTTCTGTCATGGCTGCATCCCTTGCATCCGATTTCTTTAGAGGCCGGGATGAAATCAGAATCGGCAGAAACGTGAAAAAGCGGGGCGCCAGTGAATTTTCACTGACGCCCCGCTTTTTATTTTATGTAAGGCATTTAGGCTTCCGGTGTCTCGCCAGAATGGTTCAGTACCTGGTTGGCTAGATCCAGCCAGAGTGCTTCATGCTCTTCCATGTACTGGACAAGGCGGCTTGACTCCCTTGCTTCCAGTCCCATGTTCCGGAGGATGCAGAGCACCACTTTCCGACGGATTTCAGAATAATCCAGTTTCTGGGAGAAATCGAAGGAAATGACATAGGACGATACGGCACCTTCGGAAAGAAGGATGGCTGTGGAAAGCTTGGAATTACGGGGATGTCTCCTGCCGGCCCACACTTCTTCAGCCAGAGTGGAGTGACGCTTAATCACCGTTTCCATAAGGAAGGGAGATGTATGGAAGGCACACATCAATTCCCTGACCACCGGATTCTTTTCCGTAATGTAAAGCTCCATGCCCAGAAGGCCTACCATACGGTTTTCTGCCGGCTGTCCTTCCAGTGCTTTGTCAATCTTTGCTTTGGCATTGGTCAGGAATTCATCAACCAGAGCGGAAAACAGATGTTCTTTATCCTCAAAAATATTGTAAATACTGCCGGATGTAATACCGGATTCCTGCACTATCTGACGAATGGTCGTGGTTTTATAACCCTGGGTCAGAAACAGCTTCTCTGCAGTTCTGAGAATCTGATTCCGTATACCCTTCATGTGGACTGCCCTTTTTTCGGACATAGTAATTTGTACCTCACTTTTCCCCTAAACAAAAAACGTATACACATGCATTATATATACCTAAAATGCCCCTGACTTAGTTTATTATAAAAGACATTCCACCCTATTGTCAAACGGAAAATGATTTAGAGATTGACGGAAGAAGAGAAAAAGGGTAAAAATACGGAAGTTATGGTAAAAACATGACATGACAAGAAGATAACATTCTTTACATATTTGCCAGACCCCCTATTTTTTATAGAGGGGAAGAATGAAAAAAAGAAAGGAAATAGAAAAAAGCTCATATGCTTAAAGAGGTATGCTCTTTTAGATTTCTTTTAGTTTTAATGAAATAGTAAACACCTGTCCAGCCATAGAGGCCTGCTTTATTCTGTTTCAGGCAAAAGGAAAGGCGCAGGACTTAGGGGGATCCTGCGCCTTCATCTTCTCTCCCGGCAGGCAGGAACCAGACCGCATCTGAAATAAGGGCGTTATTTCAGTATGGCGGGACCGGTTCTATTTGGGGCAGACCGGCCGGGGGAGAATTACCTTGGAATGTGGAAACATTCCCGTTCCAAAAGTCCCTTAGGAGCGTTTAGAACGCATTTAATTATAATGCGTATATAGTACAAAAGTCAATACTATTTTTATAAATTCATGAAATATTTCCAAAAACAAACTTTAAGATTTGAAAAGTTGCGAGGCATCAAGGATTGTGAAAAGGAAGTGACTTTTTCTGTCATGCTTTTACAGTTATTCTTTGCATAAAAAGAAGGAAGCGGCAGAAAAAGGACGAAGCACCGGGCGGTGTTTCGTCCTTTTTCATGGGTGAATGATATCAAAATTCTGATAACATATGACCAAAATTAAAGAATGCAGTATAAGCAGTAAAGCCTTTTTACCATAGGTCTGGGACATGAATCCCTTTTCAGGACCGGTATTTTCTGGAGGCCCCATAGGCAGCAAGACCCAGGGCGGCAGCACTCAAGGCGGCTGCCGTCAGCTTACCGTAGGGGATGGAAGAGAGATGGAGTTTCCTTCTGGCTGTATCCAGAGGAGTCACCGGCTTTTCCGATACCACCGCCAGGGCCCCCAGCCGGGAGCGGATGGTGACATCTCTGAACCCGGCATCTTCCAGAAGTTCCTTCAAATCGCTTCTGCCATAGACCTTCATGCCGGGAATCAGTTTTTCATACATCCGGTGAAGAGGAAGGCCGCCTTTGGACTGAAGGATGAGCAGGGAAGCGCCGGGCTTCATGACCCGGAGCACTTCTTTCAGGCAGGCTTCCGGATCCTTCCAGAAATAAAAGGATTCCGCTGCCAGGACGAAGTCAAATTTCTTTTCATTGAAAGGAAGCACATCGGGAGCGCCTTCGTACACAGAGCAGCGGCCCTCCCGGATGGCCTTTTCGTTCTGGCGGTAGGCAAAGTCCACGGCCCGGAAGGAAGAATCAATGCCGGACACATGACCTTTCGGCGCTTTCTTCAAAAGACGCTCCAGGTTTTTCCCGCCGCCGCAGCCGATTTCAAGGATTTCCGCATCCTCCGGTATGGTTACCTGGGACAGCCCCCAGAGAGAAAGGGGCGTATTCCAGAGATTCGATGCCGACAGCAGGTATCCCTCGGCTTTCGGACCGGCGTGGAAGGGAAACGATTTTTTGAGTAATGTTTTCATGGTAACAGCCTCCTTTATCCAGTTTTCTTACTTATTATTATAGCTGAAAATGGAGGAGAATGACACGTCCTTTCCCCTGATCTGGAGCCGGGAAGAACGGGCCACGTGGCAGCCAAAGGGCATCACCTCGCTGAGCCGCCACAGGTTCCGCTGGGCTTTTTTCTTTTTATGTATATTCTGCATAAAAAATAAAAGAAATTTCTCTTGGCGCTGAAATAGAGAAATAATAGATAAATACTGAGAAAATCAGCATTTATAAAAAATAAAAATGCAGAAAATGTAAAAAAATCCAAATTTCCTATTGCACATTTATGCAAAGCGCTGTATAATTATCACATCTTAAGAAAAGCCCCGTGAAGGGCTTATGAAATTGTCTATATTCCACGAAGAAAGGCGGCATTCCTATGGCTGATGTAAAAAATGTAAAAAAAGTAGTTCTTGCTTATTCCGGCGGACTGGATACGTCCGTTATTATTCCCTGGCTGAAGGAAAACTATGGCTGCGAGGTCATTGCCTGCACAGTGAACCTGGGCCAGCCTGAAGATTTTGATGCCATCCACAAGAAAGCCCTGGCATCCGGTGCTTCTGTGGCAGAAACGCTGGATGTAAGGAAAGAATTTATCGAAGAATACGCTTACAAAGTGCTCCAGGCCGACGGCCGGTATGAAGGCAAGTATCTGCTGGGCACTTCCTTTGCCCGTCCCCTTATCGGCAAATGCCTGGTGGACATGGCCAAGAAGTACGGCGCTGACGCCATCTGCCACGGTGCTACAGGCAAGGGCAATGACCAGGTTCGTTTTGAACTGACCATCAAGGCCCTGGCTCCTCATATGAAGATCATTGCTCCTTGGAGAATCTGGGATATGAAGTCCAGAGAAGATGAAATGAAGTACGCTGAAGCCCATGGCGTACCGATTGATAAATACGATGAAAAGCAGACTGACGAAGAAAAGGCTGCCCAGAAATACCCCTACTCCATGGACTGGAATATGTGGCATCTGTCCCATGAAGGGGACGACCTGGAAAACCCGGCCAATGCGCCTCACAAGGATATGTACCTGGTGACCTGCGATCCCGAGGATGCTCCAGACAAGGATGAACTGGTAACCATCGAATTTGAAAAAGGCGTGCCCACCGCAGTGAACGGCAAGAAAATGGACGGCGTGGAACTGGTGAACACCCTGAATGCCATCGGTGCCAGAAACGGCATCGGCATTGATGACCTGGTAGAAAACAGACTGGTAGGCATGAAGTCCCGGGGCGTCTATGAAAATCCCTGCGGCTCCATCCTCTTCTATGCTCATACAGAACTGGAAAGACTGTGCCTGGACCGGGCGACCTTCCATTTCAAGGAAGTGGCTGCAGTGAAATATTCCGAACTGGTGTATGACGGCATGTGGTTCGCACCGCTCAGAGAAGCACTCCAGGCCTTTGCTGATAAGACTTCTGAAACTGTAACCGGCAAGGTCACCCTCCGTCTCTACAAGGGTAACATTATGTCCCACGGTGCAGAAAGCCCCTATTCCCTGTACAATGAAGAATTCGTCACCTTTGGCGAAGATGATGTATACAACCAGGCTGATGCAGAAGGTTTCATCAACCTCTTCGGCCTGCCCCTGACCATCCGGGCCCTGATGAAGGAGAAGAATGCAAAATGAGTGATATGATGTGGGGCGGACGCTTTACCAAGGCGGAGGAAAAGAATGCCCTTGATTTCAACGCATCCATTTCCTATGACTGCCGGATGTATAAAGAAGATATTGCCGGCTCCAAAGCCCATGCGAAAATGCTTGCCCGCCACGGCATCATTTCCAAAGAGGACTGTGAGAAAATCACAGAAGGCCTCTCCGCCATCAAGAAGGAAATCGATGATGGAAAGTTCCCCTTCTCTATCGAGCTGGAAGATATCCACATGAACGTGGAAAAAAGGCTGACCGATGATATCGGTGACGCCGGAGCAAGGCTTCACACCGCAAGGAGCCGGAACGACCAGTGTGCTTTGGACCTTCATATGTATATGAAAAGGCAGATAGGCCGGGTGGCGGAAAAACTGATTGCTGTGGAAGAGGCGCTGCTTGGGGCTGCCGAAAAGTACAAAGATGTGATCCTGCCCGGTTATACCCACATGCAGCGGGCCCAGCCGGTGCTCTTTGCCCATCACATGCTCTGCTACTTTGCCATGTTGGAAAGGGATTTCAAACGGCTGGAAGAATGCTATGACATGGCGGACATGTCCCCTATCGGCGCCTGCGCCCTGGCAGGCACCACCTATCCCACCAATCCTCTGGAAGAAGCGGAAGAGCTCCATTTTTCCAAGGTTTATGGAAACAGTCTGGACGCCGTGTCCGACCGGGATTACCTCCTCCAGTTTCTTTCCTTTGCCTCCATCTGTGCCATGCACCTGTCCAGGCTTTCGGAAGAATTCATTTACTGGAGCAGCAGCGAATTCCATTTCATAGAGCTCGATGATGGCTACTCCACAGGAAGCTCCATTATGCCCCAGAAGAAAAATCCGGACATGTGCGAGCTCATCCGCGGCAAAACGGGCCGTGTCTACGGAAGCCTCATGGGTCTCCTCACCGTGATGAAGGGCCTTCCCCTGGCCTATGACAAGGATATGCAGGAAGACAAGGAAGGGGTATTTGATGCCATAGATACCCTCTACTTTGCCCTGGATATTTACGCCGGCATGATCAGCACCATGACCGTCAACGGGAAGCATACCCGGGAAGTGCTGGAGCATGACTTCTCCAATGCCACCGATATGGCTGACTACCTGGCCAAGAAGGGGCTTCCCTTCCGTCAGGCCCATGCGGTAGTAGGCGGAGCAGTTCATTACTGCATCGAACATCACAAGGTGCTTCATGACCTGACTATGGAAGAATTCAAATCCATGAGCCCCCTCTTTGAGGAAGATATCCTGGAAGCACTGAAAATAGAAAACTGCGTGAAAAATCGTGAAAGCTACGGCGGCACAGGACCGAAATCCGTAGAACGCCAGAAAGCCCATGGGAAAGAAGCGGTGGCAGCTATGAAGGAAAAGGCTGCTCAGTGGAAAGAATCCATGGCCTTCCTGGGATAACAGAAGCCATAGCGCCCTGCGCTTGGTATAGACAATTTCACAGGAAAAAGCCCCTGCTTTCGCGGGGGCTTTTTCCTGTGGGGAATAGGATAACCGGGCATACCGTTCTCAGAGCTTATGGATGAAGAGGAAGCGGAGTTTTTCTTCCCAGGTCATGGAGGCTAGACATTTTTCCCGGGCTTTCACAATGAGGGAAAGGACTTCTTCTTTTTCTTCCCGGTCAAGGGGGTTTCCGGACCATCTGGCTTTCACCAGAAGATCCAGCAGATGGTCCCATCCCTGGAAGCGCTGGTCCTTTTGGAAGGCAGCCTTTCTTTCTTCATAGCTTCCCTTTTGCGGAAGGCCGGCATAGGAGGAAAGGCGGTCCATGTAGTCCAGAAGGCGGTTAAATCCTTCCTTCCCGGAGGTTCCGTTTTTGAAAATCCGGCTCACTTCTATCAGACGGAAAACAAGGAAGCCTGCCAGAAGGAGAGGGATCAGGAGAAGGAGGAAAAGAATTTTCGGGAATGACTTTGCTCCTTCCACCGGGCTCTGCTGATTCAGCCGGGGAGGCTGGGGAGCAGATTCGCCCTTTGGCTGTGCCTGCGGCTGTCCCTGACTTTGCGGAGGTGATTCTTTGGGGGACTGGTCCTTCTTCGGCTGGGACCGGCTGGTTTTATCCTTTTCGTCTACCGGAGCATCAGGGGCGCCGGTGTCATTTTTCTGCCTGTCTGCCGGAAGGGGGAAGGGGTTTTCACTGCCTTCATAGCCCGGCGTCATTTCCACCGGCCGCCAGCCCAGTCCGTCTACATAGACCTCAGCCCAGGCATGGGCGTGGTGGTCATTGATGGACAGGCGGTGAAGGCCGCCTTCGGAAAGGGGAGCGTCTTTGATTTCATCAGCTCCCACTGTGAGGCCTGCGGCGTAACGGGCAGGAATGCCGCTGGCCCGAAGAAGCATGACGGCGGCGGAAGCAAAGGAGGTGCAGTAGCCTTTTTTGCTTTCTGTCAGGAAATAGGTAATGAAATCTTTTCCTGCCGGTGTCTTTCCGGGGCTTCTGGTATAACTGTAATTTTCAGCAAGGAAACGGCGGATATCCTCGACCCGCTGCCGCTTTTCCGAAAGGCTTCGGGCCGGAGGAATGGGTCCCAGGGCGGCAAGCCCCTCTTTTACGGAATCCGGAATGTCCAGATAATGGTCATAAACGAAGCGGCGGTATTCCTTCTCGGCGCCCAGATAGGTGCGGAAATAGGGGTCGCTGCTGTTTTCTTCCTCCATCATGGAGAGAAGGGCACCGGCAGGCAGGTTCCACAGGTAGGTGCTGTAGGCCTTGCCTTCCCGGCTCATGGGAGAGCGGTCATAGGCAAAGAGGGGAGCGCCGAAGCTGGTATCGTAGGGAAGAAGGAAGAAAGGCGTCTTTTCATACACGGCGTCTACATTGAAATCCTTTTTCAGGCCTTCCACCGATTCGTCATCTTTCATGTAGTTGGAAAGGCTCTGGGAAAGGGCAGGGCTTCGGGCAATGACTTCCATGAGCCAGGCCCCCTGGTCGTACCATTCGCCCTGATTCTTTTCAAATAAATGCGCAACCCTTTCATACCGGCCATCGGGCAGGTCTTTCCACTGATTGCTGCCGTAGTCTCCGCCGGTCCAGCTGCGAAGGTAAAGGCGGTGCGGCTGGTCTGCCGCTTCGATATCCGCAATGATGCGGCCGGAGTAGCGGATGCCTTTCACATTGCCCAGCTTCTGCCTTCCGGCGCTGCCCTTCATCATGCCGGTGTAGGCATTACCGGCATGGAAGATGGGATCGTAGGGGTCAACGAAGGATACGATTTCTTCCTGGAGTTTGGAAAAGAGGGCGGGCTGTTCATAGCGGCTCTCCGGAATTACAAAGGAAAGGACAAGGCCCATGAGAAGAGCCGCCAGGAATGCGGGGATTTCCGGATGGGTAAGGGTGTTTCCCTTCAGCCGGGCAGGCAGGGAAATCATGAAGGCCCCGGCGAGGGCTAGAGCAAGGGGCGGCGGATTGATGCCGAAGTAGAATCCCAGAAGCAGAATGGCGAGGGAAAGAAGGGAAGATAAGACAGCGCCGGTTTTGGAAAGGAAGGCGCTGAGGAAAAACCAGGAAAGGAAGAGAACCATATACACTTCCGCCGCCAGAGGAGATGCTCCCTCGGGCAGGCGGGGAAGTGCCAGGTCCACATCATAGGGCTCCTTCAGGGTGGTGAAGAGGGGAACGGAAAAGGCGGTGAAACTGTCTTTCAAAGTGGAATGGAAAAGGATGAGCACGGCTGCCAGGCAGGCAAAGAGAAGGGCCGTCAGCGGGAACCGCTTCTTTTCCGGCAGGGCGGCAAGAAGGAAACTCCCGGCCAGTACCAGAACAAAGGCAGCCATGGCAAACAAGAAGGTGTTTCCACCGGCATAGGAAAAGAAGAGGGAAACCGTTCCGGCGGCGCCTGAAGCGGTGACAAGGGCGGCAAAAAAGGAAACGTTTTTCATCATGCATCTCCTCCCAGCGCTTTATAAATTTCATGGCGTCCCGACAGGGCAGCCCTCTCGGCCCCCTCTTTGGCGCACCAGATGGCAGGAAAGAGTTCCGGTGGAATGGGGGGATTCGGATTTCCTGTGATATAGCAGATGGGAATATAGGGAGAAAGGCCGGAGCCCATGAGGGCGCCGGTCCGTCCTGCCCGTAGGAAGCCGGACAGGGCATCCATCCATTCCTCCCTGGTGCGGATGGTGTGGGACGCAGTCCCCTTTGGGGCGGCAAAGACGAAGCGGAAAGGGATGCGGGCAGACAGCAGGGCAAGGCCGGCGGAATAGAGGGCATCCCCTACCGTATCCCGGAGCACCTCATCCTCCTCATAGTCAGCGGCCAGAACGATTCTATCACTGCCGGCGGGATAGGAATCCCGCACATATACATCATCCTTCCGGGCAGTGACCTTCCAGTTGATGAGATGGGGATTGTCTCCGGGCTTGTATTCCGTGGCACCGAAATATTCTACCTCCTCGCTGCCGGCTATGCGGCGCAGGGCAGCCAGGGCATCATGGAAGGTGCCAGCCTGCTTTGGATACACCAGGATGGGAGACGCCGGGAGCTCTCTTTGAAAATGGAAAAGGCCGAAGGGGTCTTTCCAGGAAAAGGTGATTTTTCCCAGAGAAAGGCGGCCGCAGTGGACCATGGACCGGGTGAAATAAAAGACAAGCCCTTCCTTTTCTTCCTCATAGGCCTCATAGGGGGAGCCGGAAAGACGTATTTCCGGCGAAGACAGGAAAGGAAGAAAAGGACTTTTCAGGGAAACGGCAATGTCCGCCTCTTTTCCCCGTTCTACGCGGCTGGGAGCCTCACAGGCGAAGGAAACGCTGCGGCCTGCCTTTTTGCTGAAAAAGTAAAGGCAGAAAGGTGATAGAAGAAGCATGACTGAGAGCAGGAAGGAGTCATAGAGGTCATAAATCACCATGAGGAAAAAGGCGATGAGAAGAAGGAACACATAGTAAAAACGGCCCATTTACTCCTCCTTCAGCGATGGCAGGGGCAAGGAGGAAAGAAGGGAGGAAAGAACAGATTCCGCCGTCTTCCCTGCATACCGGGCATCGCCGGAAAGAGATATGCGGTGGCCCAGAGTATAGGGAGCCACGGCGGCCACATCATCGGGAGTGGCATAGGACCGTCCTTCCATGAGGGCATGGGCCCGGGTCATGGCAGAAAGGGCCATGGTGCCTCTGGGCGATACGCCAAGGCGGATGTCCGGATGATTTCTGGTGGCCCGGGCAATATCTACCATGTAGCCGTAAAGGCTTTCCTCCACATGAATGCGGGATACCTCCTGCCGGAGGGCCAAGAGCCCTTCGGGGGTGATGACAGAAGAAAGACCTTCGGCGGGGTTCTTCTTTTCACCGGAGAGAATGCGGATTTCATCTTCCCTTTCCGGATACCCTACGGTAATGCGGATCATGAAACGGTCCGTCTGGGATTCCGGCAGCTCCTGGGTGCCGGAGGAACCGAAGGGGTTCTGGGTGGCCATGACAATAAAAGGCTGGGGCACGGCATAGGTCTTACCGTCAACAGAAAGCCGGCCTTCCTGCATGACTTCCAGAAGAGCGGACTGGGTCTTCGGAGAAGCCCGGTTGATTTCATCGGCCAGGAAGAAATTGGTCATGGCGCTGCCCGGCATGTACCGGAAGGTGCCGGAATTTTTATCGTACATGGAAAAGCCTGTAATATCCGATGGCAGTACATCCGGCGTAAACTGCATGCGCTTGTAGTCCAGACCCAGTACATGGGTGAAAGCCACGGCAATGGTGGTCTTCCCTACGCCGGGAATGTCGTCAATCAGAATGTGGCCGCCGGCCAGAATGGCAGTCAGTATCCGGCGGAGCACTTCATCCTTGCCCAGCACCGCCTTTCCCGTTTCAGAAAGGATCGCATCAATGGTTTCTTTTGTATTCATAGGGATACCTCAATTCTTGTACATAATTAATATATTACCTATTATACCCCCTGTGGGAAGAGGTCTTGGATGCATTGGCTCATTGAGGCTCTGGTCTCCGTCGCCCCTGAGCGAAGGCGATGCAGCCTTTCTACACAACCCGCGGCGCCAGCCGAGCCCCTTTTTTATAAAATCTGCGCCCGAAGGGCGCCACCACAACCCTCGGCGCCTTATGGACAAGCCCCTATGGGGCTTGAGGGTTGACGGCCCGCTGGGCCGAAGGTTCTTAAGGGACTTAAGTTTGACGCGCCTTTGGCGCGAGGGTTGTTGTAGGGCGCCTCTAAATGATAGAAGACGCCAGTTTGTATAAAACCATACAACCGCCCTGCGGGCGAGGAAATGCATTCCCCCCTTTGGTGGCTGGCGCCACCACCTTGCCCGGTGGGAAGCATGTCACTGGATTCGCGGGTCGCGGGGCTCCCCTATGAATCCAGTTCCTTTGCCACCCCCGCAAGCGGGGGCACTATGGGTGCTTAGCAATGGAGACATGTCTCTGCAGGAAAGCATAGAGCGATTTATTCTGTCCCCCGGATGGGGTGGCAAGGGAACACGATTCGTAAGGGAGCAAAGCGACCTGAGAATCGTGTGACACGCTTTCCCGTGGAGAAAGTCCGGCGCAGCCGGATAAGGGGGAGCCGCGCAGCGGCTAATCACCAGAATGCTAATCAAGCCTTATGACACAGAAAAGCAAATCTCGTAACGCTGACTTTATAAGCATTGCCGCGAAGCGGCAATCCGCAACCCTCGGCCTGCAAGGCCGTCAAACTTAAGAACCCTTGGGCCGTAGGCCCATCCATCTTAAGAACCTTTTTCCACAACCCTTCTACACAACCTGCGGCGGAGCCGCGCCCCCTTTTTTTTACAATCTGCGCCCGAAGGGCGCCACCACAACCCCCTCTGAACCCTCTGAACCCTCTGAACCTTCTGAACCCGGGCCGCGGAGCGGCCCTATACCATTGACAACGCTCTCTTTCTCCCCTATAATAGTATCGTTATGGAAGGGTGTCCGAGCGGTTGAAGGAGGCGGTCTTGAAAACCGTTAACTTCGTGAGAGGTTCATGGGTTCGAATCCCATCCCTTCCGCCATAAAAATGAATCCGCGGCATGGACCGCGGATTTTTTGTATCATCATGGAGGCTGTGACTATGGCAGGAAGAAATATAGACCTGTTGTCTATTTTTAGAAAAATACTGGGGCTCACGGTGGGAGCGGTGATTTACTCGGCCGGACTGAACCTGTTTCTTATCCCCAACCACATCATCGACGGCGGGATTACCGGTATTTCCCTTCTGGTGCAGGCTTTGACGGGCATTCCCTTCTCCCTGCTCATTGTGATTTTGAACCTTCCTTTCTTTTACCTGGGATACCGGAGACTGGGAGCCGGGCTGGCGGCATCTTCCACCTATGCCATTGTAGTCCTTTCCCTCTGCTCCTCCTGGTTTGAACAGCTCAAGCCTGCCACTACGGACCCTTTCCTGTCCACCATTTTCGGCGGCATCATCATCGGCATCGGCGTAGGCATTGTCATTAAGAGCGGCGGCTCTACGGACGGTACGGAAATCGTGGCCATCTGGATGGATAACAGGACTTCCTTTTCCGTAGGGGAAATCATTATGTTCTTCAACTTCTTCATCCTGGGTGCTGCCGGATTTGTGTTCAGCTGGAACAGCGCCATGTATTCCCTCATTGCCTATTTCATCTGCTCCCGCATGATTGACGCTGTCTCCACCGGCCTTGATTCTTCCAAAGGCGTCTTCATCGTGACCACGGACTATGACAAAGTATCGGATGCCATTGTCCACGATATGCACAGGGCCGTTACCCGCCTCCACGGCCAGGGCGGTTTCCTGAAGGATGACAAGGATGTGCTTTACTGTGTGGTGACCCGTCTGGAAGTGACCAAGCTGAAACAGGTGGTTCACGGCATTGATCCCAATGCCTTTCTCTCGGTTTTCGATGTGCAGGAAGTTCAGGGAGGACTGGTGAAAGGGAAATAGGATGGAGTCCCTGGAGGATGACTGTCATTTAAGACGCAGGAGGGTTCAGGCGCCTTTGGCGGCTCATTTATATGCATTGCCCCGAAGCGGCCATCCATCGCCCTTTGCTCCTTTTGCATCCCGGGCCGCCAAGCGGCCTTTTTTTTATTTTTTCCCCTTTACAAATGAAGATTTCCATTATAAAATAAGACAATTTGTGCCGAAATCGGCGCAGTCAGTTTTTTATTCATTTGGAAGACCTGTTAGGGGGATACTATGTCGGAAAAATCTTTGGAAGAACTGGAGTTTGAAGAAACCGGTGTCACGCGGAAGGAACGATGGAAAATCATGTGGGCTTCCATCATCGGCTATGCCATGGACGGTCTGGATGTGCTGATCCTTTCTTTTGCCATGGCGGCCATTGTCAGTGAGTTCGGCCTGACCCTGGGAGAAGGGGGCCTCATTGCCACCTATACCCTCATCGGTACGGTGCTGGGGGGATATCTCTTCGGTATATTCGCTGACTACTTCGGCCGGGTCCATACCTTTTCCCTGACCATCATTATTTTCTCCATCTTTACGGGAGCCTGCGCCTTTGCAGACAATGTAACCCATCTGAATATTCTCCGTTTCCTGGCCGGCCTTGGCCTGGGCGGCGAATACGGCATTGGCATGACCCTTGTTTCTGAAACCTGGCCGGCTGCCAAGCGGGCCAGAGCCACTGCCGGTGTAGCCATGGGCTGGCAGGCCGGCGCCGTGCTGGCAGCTATCCTGGCGGCTGTGGTGCTTCCGGATTATGGCTGGAGAGGCCTTTTCCTGGTAGGCGTGGTACCGGCGCTCCTGGCTGCCTGGGCCCGTCATGGCATTAAAGAACCGCCTATGTGGGTGAAGCGCAAGGAAATGAAGAAGGAACTGGCTGCCAGAAAGGAAAGGGGAGAAACCCTGACGGCCGAGGAAGAAGAGCAGCTGGAGGAAGCAAAGAAGTTCCCCCTGGCCCATCTTTTCGCCAGTCCTTCCAAAACCGTAACCACCCTGTCCCTCACGGTGATGACCAGTGTACAGAATTTTGGCTACTACGGCATTATGGTGTGGCTGCCCATGATCCTGCTGAAGGAACATGGCCTTACCACGAAATCCATGTCCGGCTGGATGATTGTGACCGTTATCGGCATGATTGCCGGCATTTATGTGTTCGGCTATCTCTGCGACCGTCTGGGACGGAAGATTCCTTACCTTATTTTCTATATCTGCGCAGCGGCCATGGTTTATATTTACGTGAACCTGGGCACCCCGGTGGCCCTTCTCTTCGGCGGCGCCTTCCTGGGCTTCTTCTGCAACGGTATGATGGCAGGCTATGGTACCCTTCTTTCTGAAAACTATACCACCGATGCCCGCTCCACTGCCCAGAACTTCATCTTCAATACAGGCCGTGCCGTAGGGGGCTTTGCTCCTGCCATTATCGGCGCCCTGGCCCAGTCCCACGGCTTCAGTGCCGCCTTCGCCCTTCTGTCCTGCGTTTATGTGGCAGCAGCGGTGAATGTCCTCTTTTTCATCAAGGATACCAGGGGCACAGTGATTCGCTGATGCCTTATTTCAAAAACTGTCATGGAATGATCCCATGGCAGTTTTTTTATTGGAAGCCCTGGTGCGGTCACCTGCCGCCAAGAAGGCTGGATGAATCCATGGGTGATTCCTTTACTTAAAAATACATTGTAAACGTTGAAATAAAAGTAAGGTTGTTATATTATATACGTATGTAAACCGTGTATACGGAGAATAAATAACAATTAGTTTACAAACGAGGCGAGAACATGGTTCGGGAAAATGCATTGGAGCAGGGACAGGGGAGGTCCCGGGAAATCGTTCTTTTCGGGTTGTTTACGGCGCTCATTGCCATTGGCGCTTTCATTCGCATTCCGGTGCCGGTGTGTCCCTTTACGCTGCAGCTTCTCTTCACCACCCTGGCGGGGCTCCTTCTGGGAAGCCGGAAAGGGGCTCTTTCCGTAGCCCTTTACGTGCTGCTGGGACTGGTGGGAGTGCCCGTATTTACGGAGGGCGGCGGCCCTTCCTATATTTTCCAGCCCACCTTCGGCTACCTGGTGGGATTCATTGCCGGCGCCTGGCTCACAGGAAAGCTCCGTGAAATGAGCGGCTCCTGGTCCTTTGGCAAGGTCCTCTTTGCCAATCTCTGCGGACTGGCAGTGGTGTATCTGTTCGGCATGATTTACGTCTACTTCATCAATAATTTCTACATCGGGAAAACCATTGGCGTATGGGCAGTGATTCTGTACTGCTTCCTGCTGGCTGTACCCGGTGATATCTGCCTCTGTATTCTGGCAGCCTTTCTTTCCAAGAGGCTGGTGAAGGCACTGGGCATCCATGAGTAAAGGTTTCACAAGGAAGAACGAAAAAGGTCTTCCTTATTTTATTGCAAGGGGGAGTTTGAAATGAGTAAAGGATTATTTATTACCGGCACCGACACGGATATCGGCAAAACCTACGTAACGGCGCTGATTGTGAAAACCATGAGGCAGGCCGGCTATGACGCAGGCTACTACAAGGCTGCCATCAGCGGTGCGCCTACGGTGGCCGCTTCTGACGCAGGCTTTGTAAACAAGTTTGCCGACATTCATGAACCGGAAGACATGATCCTTTCCTATCTCTACCAGCATGCCGTATCGCCCCATCTGGCAGCAAAGCTGGAAGGCCATCCCCTGGAAAAAGAAGTGATTTTGCAGGCCTGGAAACGGGTTACGGAAGCATATCCCTACGTGACCATGGAAGGAAGCGGCGGCATTGTCTGCCCTATCCGTCACGATGAAAAAGCCCATTACTACCTCACCGACATTATCGGCTGGCTCCATCTGCCGGTACTGGTGGTGGCCGATGCTGGCCTTGGCACCATTAACCATGTGGTGACTACCTGCGAATACATCAAAAACCGCCACATCCCCATCAAAGGCATTATCCTCAACAACTGGCAGGGCGGCGTCATGGAAGAGGACAATGTAAAGATGATAGAAGAAATCACCGGCGTCAAGGTGATTGCTCTGGTGAAAAAAGGAGATACCATCCTCCACTGCGACCCCAAGGTGCTGGAAGGATGCTACGCGGAAGTGTGAGTGATTGAGGGGATGGCTGTGCTCCCTGGGGAAGCGCTGATTAAATCACTGTCTGCTTTTATTCTTGGATTTTTATGCAATGCAAGGAATGGGATGACGCGAATAGCGAGCTATTTAAGGAGTCCCATGACGAAGCAGTGCATAAAAATTCTTATAAAAGCAGACTCTATGAATGAATCAGTGCTTCCCTAATGTGCGTAAGGGTTGACGGAGCCTTTAGCTCCGAAGGTTGACGACCCTGCCGGGCCGAGGGGGCTCAGGTTTGACAGGCCTAACGGTCAGTCGATTAAAAGGGAGGCCCTTTTATGGGCAGGCTATGGGCCAACTTCGACTGACGTGCACATTCTCTGCAGAATGTGCACAGCCTGAGGGTTGTGGTATCGCCCTGCCGGGCGATGAGTATATATGCCGCCTGCGGCGCAGTTATACGATTTTGCGAGCGAAGCGAGCCAGCCTCCGCAAGGAGGCTATAAACTGCGGCGAAGCCGCCACTACAACCCTCGCGCCGTCAGGCGCGTCAAACTTAAGAACCCTCAGCGGCGAAGCCGCTGTCAATCCTAAGAACCTTTTTACACAACCCTCCTACACAACCCACGGCGAAGCCGTGCCCCCCTTTTCACGGAAACTGACACCATATCCATCCAGACCAAATGACAATAAACACAAAGGAGTATATAAAATGGCAGACATTAACTGGGAAGAGGAAGATAAAAAATACATCTGGCATCCGGCCATGCAGATGAAGGATAACGAAGTATTTCCGCCGGTAGTGGTAGACCACGGCAAAGGGGTATACCTTTATGACACCCATGGCAAGGAATACCTGGACATCATTTCCTCCTGGTGGTGCAATCTTCTGGGCCACTGCAATCCGGAAATCAATGAGGCTTTGAAGAAGCAGGTGGATCAGCTGGAGCATGTCATTTTCACCAACTTCACCCATAAACCGGCCATCGAACTGTGCCGGGAGCTGGAACCGCTGCTGCCGAAGGGACTCACCAAATTCACCTTCCACGACAATGGCTCTTCCTCTGTAGAAGCGGCTTTGAAAATGGCCTTCCAGTACCAGTATCAGACCGGTCATCCCGAAAGGACCCGTTTCATGTGCCTGCCCGAATCCTATCACGGTGAAACCATCGGCGCCCTGTCCGTGGGCTCCATGGACCTCTATGCCAAAATATTCCACCCCATGCTCATGAACAATATCCATTTCAAAGGTCTGGACTGCTACCGCTGTCCCTACGGCAAGACCCGTGAAACCTGCAGCGTAGAGTGCTTTGAAAGCGCCGAGGAAGCCTTTAAGAAACACGGAAAGGAAACGGTGGCCTGCATTGTGGAGCCTATCCTTCAGGGCGCGGCAGGCATGCGCATCTATCCGGCAGAATACCTCCGGAAACTCCGCAAGCTCTGCGATGAATACGGCGTCCTTCTCATCGACGATGAAATCGCCGCCGGCTTTGGCAGGACCGGCACCCTCTTTGCCATCGAACATGCCGGCGTGTCCCCGGATATCCTCTGTACCTCCAAAGGCCTCACCGCCGGCTACATGCCCATGTCCATGACCATTACCACCGACAAGGTATACGATGCCTTCTACGATGACTACGGTACCCACAAAGCCTTCGTCCACAGCCATACCTATGCAGGAAATCCCATGGGCTGCGCCATCGCCCTGACGGTGCTGAAAATCATGAAACGGGACCATATTCTGGAAAAGGTGAATGAAGACGGGAAATATCTCCATGAAGAACTGATGAAAGCCCTGGGCCATCATAAGAATGTAGGCGAAATCCGCCACATCGGTCTCATCAATGCCATCGAACTGGTGGAAGATCCGAAGACAAAGAAAGCCTTCGATCCTGCCAGACGTATCGGATGGCACATCTTCCGCAAAGCCATGGACCTGGGCCTGGTGCTCCGCCCCATGGGAGACATTATCTACTTCAATCCGCCGCTCACCATCGAAAGAAAAGATATGGATAAGGCAGTGAAACTCTGTACCGAAGCGGTTCATGCGGTGCTGGGAGAATAACCGGTCATCAAAAAGAGAGAAAGCCATTTGGGCTTTCTCTCTTTTTGATTGCATGACTATTGGGTAAGGCGGCTTTTATGCTGATGGATAGAGTCACTTGTGGGGGCTGCCAGGAAGGCTGATCTGCCTGCGGCGCTTCCTCCTGGATAATTCCACCAGTCATTCATGCCGTGGGCTGCAGAGTCTTTCTGGAAGCTGGAAGCTGGCAACTCGCAGCTCCGTGCCAGTGGCTCTACCCGTCAGCATGCATTCGCCAGGGGGGCACAACAAGCATGGAGAGAGGCTCTTCATACTATCCCTGGCTGTCATTCCTGTTATGCCGGATGGCATCGTCCAGGGACAATTCTTTTTCTTTCTGCTCTTTGCGTTCCTTCTCCATGGCCCCTTCTGTGCCTGCCAGAAGGGCTGTATCCGCAGGAGATTCTGCAAGAGGACCTTCAGTGCCATGGATGGGAGCTGCATCTATGGCATCAGAGGGGATGGAGCCATCGGTGCTGTCTGCATAGGAATCCCCGTGGTAGGAATAGTTATTTTCCGGAATGCCATCGGGATTCGTGGCTTCATAGCCGTGGACATGCTGCACTTCACCATCGGGACCGGTACGGAAGTAATCATGGGTGTGGTGGACGCCGGGAGCGTCGGAGACATCGTGGCTGCCGGCATCTATGGAGTCATGATGGATTATATCGGGATGACTGAAATCGTCCATATCGGTATGGCCGAAATCCGCTGTATCCACGGTATGCCCGCTTCCATCTATGCCGTCGAAGGAATGGCCGCCGGCATCCACTGTATCCACTCCTGTTTCAAAGCTGTCGAAGGCTTTGATGAAGGGGAGAAAGAGGAGGATGATGAGAAGCGGCGCCACCCCCATAATGGGCAGGGCCTGCTGCAGGGTATAATGGTGGCGGTAGAGCCAGCGCATGATAAAATGGAAAATGACCGTGAAAAAGAGGGCTACCATTGCGGCAAGGGTGTATTCCAAGCCCTGGTATCCCCAAAGGGGGTTTATACCATTCAATCGGTAATGGTAGAAAGAAATGCCCCAGATCAATTCTCCAAATACAGAACCATAGAAAGCAAATCCGAAGGCCAGGGCATACATGTAGAATCCTGCCAGCACGGCCCGCCAGTTTTTCAGGATATAGCTGAGCCGGGCTATGAAGATAATAACCATGAGAATAAAGGCCACGGGAGCCAGGAAGGGGAAGAAGGACACCAGGGCAAAGGCAATGGCGGCGGTGATAAGAATCAGCAGGATCCGGCGCCAGGTGTAAAAGATGAAGAGGCCCATGGAGCAGGCAATGGCTTCTCCCTTCAGTTCCGGGTGGGTAATATT
Organism: Dialister succinatiphilus; assembly: GCF_928721695.1. NCBI lineage: Bacteria > Bacillati > Bacillota > Negativicutes > Veillonellales > Veillonellaceae > Dialister > Dialister succinatiphilus. Next base: position 1,305,946 of record NZ_OV788641.1, read on the forward strand.
GATGAGTATGTACAGAAAGGTAACCATCATGAGCACCCAATGGGGACGGATGCCAGATGAGGCTTTTATGCTGCTTTGGGATTGCAAGAAATCACGTCCTTGTAAGGTAGAGTTTTGTATGTATTATAACAGAAGGCAGTCTGGGTTGCTTATGGATACAGCCATTCGCGTGGGGGCTTTTAGCCTCCGGCAATCAGGAAAATTGATTTGTCTGTGGCACTTTTCATTTGATATTTTCGATAGTCATTCATGCCGCAGGCCGTAGAGTTTTCCTGAAAGCTAGAAGCTAAAAGCTGGAAGCCCCATGCCGGTGACTCTGTTCCTCGGCACCGAAAATCAGTTTTTCCTTGACAATGGGTCTCATGGTGCTATAATAGCCCATAAAGAGCGATGAGCAAGATGGACATGGCTGACGATGTCCCAGAGAGCCGGCGTATGGTGAAAGCCGGTACACACGGGTCATGGACAATCACTTGGGAGCATCTTTCCTGAAGCAGCAGTAAGGAAAGCGGGAGTGCCCGTTACAGGACTATGACATAGGAGTATAATGCAGGGTGGTACCGCGATTTCGCCCCTGTCCGATTATTCGGACAGGGACTTTTCTTTTTCCATCGTCTTTATGCTTTGTGTCTGAGTGATAAATCAGAGTGGTACCGCGGAACATCCGCCTCTGTCTATTGTGGCAGGGGCTTTTTTATTGCCCTGCCGAATATTGAAGGAGGGTTATTATGAAAGTATCTTCGATGTTTGATGGGAACCTGGGGAAATATCTTCTTCCAGGCATTGTGCTGCAGTCCGTCATGATTGGCGGCGGTTATGCCACGGGCCGGGAAATCGTGGAGTACGGCGCCAAGTTCGGCGCCTACGGCTGGTATGCAGGCCTTGGCATTATGGCAGGCTTTGCCCTGGTGGCAGTGCTGTGCTATGAACTGATCCGCCTGTACCATGTGTATGATTACAAATCCTTCATCCAGTCCATTGCAGGACCCCTGTATCCGGTGTTTGACCTGGTATACACGGTGTTCATGGTTATCATTCTGGCTGTCATGTCCTCAGCCACCGGCGCCGTGGTACAGCAGATGTTCGGCGTGTCCCACTGGTTTGGCGTCGTAGGCATTATGGTGGTGGCAGGCCTTCTGAATTTCTTCGGTGAGAAAGTGATTTCCTTCTTCGAAACCTTCGGCACCCTGGCCCTCTATGCAGGATATCTCACTTTCTCGGTGCTGGTCATTTCCGGACACACAGGAAATATTGCAGCCGTCATGGCATCTTCAGACCATTCCTACGTGCCCGATGCCACCATGGGTCATGCTCTCTGGACAGGCCTTCTCTACATGGCCTGCAACCTGGTGGTATTTCCGGCATCCTTCTTCACCATTAAGAAACAGACGAAACGGAGAGAATCGGTAGTGAGCGGTGTGCTGGCCGGCCTTCTGGCTACGGTGCCCTGGTTCCTTACCTACTTTGCCGTCATGGGCTTCTATCCTTCCAAAGAAGTACTGGGCGCCCAGGTGCCCTGGATGATGATGATGCAGGAAAGTGGCGTGCCTTCCTGGATGATGGTGGCCTTCAGCTTCATCATGGGATGGACTCTGGTGGAAACAGCCACCGGTATGATTCATGCCCTCCTGGAAAGGGTGGACAAGGGACTGGAAGAAAAGGGAAGAACCGCCCTTTCCCGCAGAAATAAAGGGCTGACCACGGTAGTCATCATGGCCTGCGCTGTGGCTCTGGCCCAGGTAGGCATTATCGACCTCATCGCCAAAGGCTACATGGCCCTGGCCTACGCCTTCATGGCCCTCTTCCTCCTGCCGCTCCTCACGGTGGGCGTATATAAAATCTTCCGGAAAGAAGAAGGAGAGGAAATGGAAACAGAAGAGCTGGCAGCAGACTGCCGGCAGAAGGCGTAAGGGAGGTCGCTGATGCTCCCCTACAAATCCAGTTCGCATAGTGCACCAACTGCTGTCACTAACTCACTGGATTTTCAGGTTGCTGATGCTCCCTTACAAATCCAGTTCGCATAGTGCACCCACTGCTGTCACTGACTCACTGGATTTTCAGGTCGCTGATGCTCCCCTACAAATCCAGTTCGCATAGTGCAAAATGTGTTCGCTGTGCACCGCTTCGCTCGGAGGGGGCCGCCGATTGGCGGCCAGGACCGCGATGGAGCATCCTATCGATGCTCTGCCCCGTACACCCTTTCCCGCTTCGCGGGACTTCGCCCCGGTGGGAAGCATGTCACTGGATTCGCGGGTCGCGGGGCTCCCCTATGAATCCAGTTCCTTTGCCACCTCAAGGGGAAACGAGAAAATAGGTGGCACTGGATATTGTGTTACATATGACACAGATAGCTAATCCCGTAACGCTCCTTGCGTCCCCTTTAGGGGAAGAGGGCCACGAAGTGGCGAAGGGGTGGACGGTGGTAATCCTGATTATGATACTTGATGTGGACGTGACCGCCGAAGGAGGCATTATAAAATTCATCGCCCCCTAAAGGGGAAACGACTCACTACATTTTGCGCGTCGCTTGCGCTCCTTCAAAATGTGTTCGCTGTGCACCGATAGGGCGATACCACAACCCTCAGCCCAAAGGGCCGTCAAACTTAAGAACCTTCCGGCCCAGTGGGCCGGTCAATCTTAAGCACCTTTTCCCCGCCCCCTGAGCAAAAGTGATGCAGCCCTTCTACACAACCTGCGGCGAAAGCCGCACCCGCTTTCTTGCCCATTGAGGCGTGAGATTTCTCCACTCCGCTCCGCTACGGTCGAAATGACGATAGGGGTGCCAGCCAATATCGTCATCTCGAGCGGGGGGATGCGCCGGTATGGGTGTTAGAGGGGAACCGCTTCGATGAAACTCTGAGTCGAGAGATCTCCCACCAGAAAGCCAATCCCGTAACGCTGACTTTATCATCTGCGGCGAAGCCGCCACAACAACCCTCGGGGCCAAAGGCCCCGTCAAACCTAAGAACCCTCCGGCCGCCAGGCCGGTCCATCTTAAGAACCTTCCCTTTTTCATATATGCAGTATGCTCTTGAAGGCTTTGATATAGTGCCTTGACACAGGCACTTTCTGCTTTTCATAGCTGGTCATGGTGAGAAGGAGAGTGCCGTTGTCCTGGGGCTGGATTTCATGGATCATGGAAAGGTTCACAATATAGCCCTTATGGGTACGGAAGAAGCCCAAAGGAGTGAGGAGGCTTTCTATATCCCGGAGGGTCATCCTGGATTCCACGATGCCGCTGGTGGTATAAAAGAGGGAGCGGTCCGATTTTTCCGTACATACCAGCACGATTTCTTCAGAAGGGGAAATCATGAGGGTTTTATTTTTTGTCTGGATAGATACCTTCTGGGAAGTGACCCGCACTTCGCCGGGCACTATTTTCCCGCGCTGCAGGGCCAGGCTGTCGGTGAGCCTTTCTATGATACGGCGGATGCGATTTTCAGAATAGGGCTTCAGAATGTAGTCGAAGGCTTCCAAATCAAAGGCCTGCAGGGCAAACTGGCTGTAGCCTGTGGCGAATACGATTTTCAAGGGCAGGTCCATCTGGAGGATTTCCCTGGCACATTCCAGACCGTTCATGATAGGCATTTCGATATCCAGAAAGAGGATGTCCACATTGGGGTGGGCCTTTAAAAACTGCAGCACCTCTCTGCCGTTGGCACATTCGCCCACGATTTTCACGCCGGGAATGGCAGAAAGCTCATACTTCAATTCTCCTCTGGCCGGAAGCTCGTCATCAGCCACCAGCGTTTTGATTTCTTCCATAATATTCCTTTCTTATTTCTTTGTCGGCAGGACGATGGTTTTCGTAATGGCTCCTTCCTCGTCTGCCAGAGAGGCAGGGGCCTTTTCAATTTTGGGGATATTGGCAAATACAAGGGTGCCCCGGTTTTCCTTACTTACGATATGGAGGCCGCAGGCACTGCCGAAGAGAGACATGAGGCGCTGATGCACATTGATGAGGCCGATCTGGTCCCTCCGTTTGTGATCTATGAGAAGCCTCTTCCGCTTCCTGGCGGGAATGCCTACACCCGTATCCAGTACATAAATTTTGAAATACTTCGGATGCTCGATGAGGCCCACCTTGATTTTACCGCCTTCCGGCCGCTTGAAAATACCGTGGATCACCGCATTTTCCACCAGAGGCTGCAAAAGCAGGGGCGGTACCTGGATATCATTCAGCTTATCCTTCGGAAAATCGTAGGTGATTTTCAGCCGGTCGCCGAACCGCGCCCGCTCCAGCTCCGTGTAGCATTCAATGACATGAAGCTCCTCCGACAGGGGAATGAGCTTAGAAGGATTGTTCAGACTGTGGCGGAAATAATCGGACAGGTACTGGATGAGCTTTCGCGCCGTATCAGGGTCGCTGCGCACATAGTAGCTGATGGTATTCAGCGTATTATAGAGGAAATGGGGATTGATCTGGGCCTGCAGCGCCCGGATTTCCGCTTCCGCTAGCAGATTTTCCTCCTCCTTCATGCGGTCGTACTCATAAATGGCTTCCATCACATGGCAGATGCCGTGCAGAAATTCGATACCCATCTTCGTGAACGTATCGCCCTTGCTTTTGGCGGCGATAATATATCCCACCGTCTCATTTTTGTAAGTTACCGGCAGCGTCATGAGATGGGGCATATCGGGCAGAGACTTCTGCAGCTTCAGAATGGCGATTTCCGCATCCCCCTGGGTCTCATCGGCTTCGGTTTTGTAATTGGTGCGGGTGTAGAACTGGTCCTTGTAGGAAATGGCCGTCCAGATGAGACTGGGCAGGGAAGAAGTCATAAGCTCTGCAATTTTGGAAATATTGGCATCGTTGAACCCGTCGTGCAGCGTGGCAAAAAGGGCAGCCACCGCATCGAAGGTATTCTTCGTGGTCTGGGTCTTTTCTGAATCCCGCTGGTGGATAAAGAACTCAATCACCATGTAGAAAAGAGAAACGGCAATGGTATTGGTTACGATGATAGGCAGGGACAGGGCAAAGAAATCCTCGGGATGGCTGATGGTCTGGGGAAAGGTGAGAAAGGCGTAAAACAGCCAGAAAAGGATTTCCAGCGTAAAGGCATCCAGAAAAGCCCACATCCACAGCTGGTGATGGTGCTTCTTCAGCCGCTTGGAAAGGAAACCGGCCGCAATGCCCTGAATAATGGTGAGGCCCCCATGGATAAAGGCGGCATCGGTGGGAATAAAGAAGGCCCGATGGAAACCGGTGATAAGTCCCGTCACCGTACCCACCACCGGCCCGCCGATGAGGCCGGCCAGGATAATGCCTACCGCCCGGAAATTGATAATGCCCCCGCCGGCCCGCACATTCCAGTAGGTACCGCAGATGGAAAGGACGGAAAAGAGCAGGATGAAAAACACCATATGCCTCCGGCTGAAATGCTTGGCGGAAATGGCTTCACGGAAAAAAGTGGTGCGGCAGATCAGAAGCAGGAGAAGAAGGAAAATGGAAATGCCGAACCATACATGCTGGATGCCGATAATCCAGGAAGAATTCATAGTATCATCCTTTCCATGGGAAAAGTGGGGAACTTCTGGCGATGGGGAAATGAAAATTTTAGGGCCTGTCTGGGGTGGAGTGTCATTTGAGGCTCTTGCCGTACAACACCCCCGCGCCACTTCGTGGCCCTCTCCCCCTCAAGGGGGCGCAAGGGTCAGCGGCACAATCTCTTGTTTCCCCTTGAGGGGAAATGCCGCGCAGCGGCAAAAGGGTGTACAAGGCTGCGTGTAGAGAAGAAGCGCAAAGGCAGACCTGACCGCCAGACGGCGGCCTGCCTGGGGGGAGTATCATTTGAGGCTCTTACCGTACAGCACCCCCGCGCCACTTCGTGGCCCTCTCCCCCTCAAGGGGGCGCAAGGGTCAGCGGGACCATCTCTTGTTTCCCCTTGAGGGGAAATGCCGCGGAGCGGCAAAAGGGTGTACGAGGCTGCGTGTAGAGAAGAAGCGCAAAGGCAGCCCTGACCGCCAAACGGCGGCCTGCCTGGTGGAGTATCATTTGAGGCTCTTGCCGTACAGCACCCCCGCGCCACTTCGCGGCCCTCTCCGCCCCGGTGGGAAGCGTGTCACTTGATTCTCAGTCGTCTTCGACTCCCTGCGAATCAAGTTCCCTTGCCACCTCAAGGGGGCGCAAGGGTCAGAGGCGTTTTTCCCAAGGGTTAAATCCCAGCCTGTCTTGCAGGATGCGGTCAATATCTTTCTTTACCTCAATGAAATGAAGGGAAATGTCACGATTGGTGTAGCGAATCACAAGAATTCCTAACTTTTTTAAATAGGCAGTTCTTTCAAAATCATAGGTTTCCTGCTTATCTTCATAATGCTGGCTGCCATCGATTTCTATGGCAAGCTTTGCTCTGTGGCAATAGAAATCAAGTATGTATTTGTCCACAATTTTTTGACGATAAAATCGAATCGGGTGATTTTTCAGGAAAGTAAACCAAAGCTTTCTTTCCTGCTCTGTCATGTTTTTACGGAGATTCTTAGCATAACCTAAGATTTGTGTATGACGATTATCTATAGTCATAGCGATACCGGCCTTAACGAAAAATACATTAAGAGTATTTTAATGATGGCTGTTCATTGAAGTTCTCAGCATAGTACACCCCCGCGCCACTTCGTAACCCTCTCCCCCTCAAGGGGGCGCAAGGGTCAGCGGTGCTTTGCGCTCTTGCCGTCTCCAATGGAGCAAGGGTCAGCAGGACCATCTCTTGTTTCCCCTTGAGGGGAAATGCCGCGCAGCGGCAAAAGGGTGTACGAGGCTGCGCGTAGAGATGGAGCGCAAAGGCTGCCCTGACCGCCAAACGGCGGCCTGCCTGGGGGGATGCCACTTGCGGTTCTTGCCGTACAGCACCCCCGCGCCACTTCGTGGCCCTCTCCCCCTCAAGGGGGCGCAAGGTTCAGCGGGACAATTCCTTGTTTCCCCTTGAGGGGAAATGCCGCTCAGCGGCAAAGGGGTGTACAAGGCCGCGCGTAGAGAAGAAGAGCAAAGGCAGCCCTGAGCGCCAAACGGCGGCCTGCCTGGGGGAGTGTCATTTGAGGCTCTTGCGGTACAGCATCCCCGCGCCACTTCGTGGCCCTCTCCGCCCCAGTGGGAAGCGTGTCACTTGACTCTCAGTCGTCTTCGACTCCCTGCGAATCAAGTTCCCTTGCCACCTCAAGGGAGCGCAAGGGGAAGCGGTGCTTTGTGTTCTTGCCATCTCAAGGGGCGCAAGGGGAAGCGCACTTTCTTAAATCATAGATAGTAACCTTTATGTTTCAGGAAATTAATAACTTATAAACTATGAATTATCCAATCAATACATTTTATTTGCATCTTATCCCCCGTTTCCTGCATCTGGGCTCATAATTTTTTAATTTTTTAAAGAAAGCAGGTATACTAAGGCTGAAAGAAATCAAAGGATTTTTGATAAGTCCTATTTGCTTTTATTATAACAAATAGAGACTTGCAGGGTTCAAGTTTTTTGAAAGGCGAAGCTCCCTGAGGGGGGCGGAAACGGACGTTTTTCAAAGAAAGGAAGGGTTATTATGGTTGTTTACGGTGTTGCACTTTTAGCCGGCTGCTATATGGCAGGCAATTTCATCGGTGATGTGCTGGGAGCGCTTCTGGGCGTGAAGGCCAATATCGGCGGCGTAGGTTTCGCCATGCTGCTCCTCATCCTGATTTCTACCTGGGCCATTCAGAAGGGATATATGAAGGCACCGGAGGAACAGGGCATTAAATTCTGGAGTGCCATGTATATTCCCATCGTTGTGGCTATGAGCTCCATTCAGAACGTGGCAGCTGCTCTTTCCGGCGGCGTGGTGGCTGTTCTGGGCGGTGTGCTGGCAGTGGTCATCGGATTCCTGGCTATTCCTTTCTTCGCAAGGAAGAAAGCGGAAGCTCCGGTATCGGACAGCGAACTGGCCAAGGATCACAAATAAGGAGGGAAAATCATGGATATGGCAGCAATGATTACAAAGTTATTCGTTAAAAACGGCATGATTTTCGCCTTTATGCTTCTGGGCATCATCATGTTTGTGGCCTATAAACTGGGCGGCCTCACCAAGGGCCGGGTACATGGCAGTGCTATTGCCATTTTCCTGGGCCTGGTACTGGCTTACATCGGCGGTGTCACCACCGGAGGAAATAAGGGTATTGCCGATATTCCTCTCTTTGCAGGCATGGGCCTGGTGGGCGGCGCCATGTTTAGAGATTTCGCCATCGTTTCCACTGCATTCGGTGCGGATCTTCGTGAAATCAAGAAAATCGGCTGGCGCGGCGTAGCGTCCCTGTTCTTCGGCGAATTCATCTGCCTGGTGGCAGGTATTGCAGTGGCTTATCCTCTGGGATACACCAGCGCCGTTGACCTGGTGACCATTGGCGCCGGTGTGGCAACCTTCGTAGTGGGACCGGTTACCGGCGCCGCTCTGGGTGCTTCTTCTGAAGTCATCGCTATCTCCATTGCAGCAGGCGTGGTAAAATCGGTACTGGTCATGGTGGTGACCCCCTTCGTGGCAAAACCACTGTCCATTGATAATCCTCAGTCTGCCATGGCTTTCGGCGGCATCATGGGCACCACCTCCGGCACTGCAGCCGGCATGGCCGCTGTCAACCCGAAACTGGTTCCCTATGCAGCCATGACCGCTACCTTCTACACCGGCCTGGGATGCCTCCTTTTCCCCTCGGTATTCTACTTCCTGACTACCCTCTTCTTCTGAGTCGGTCATAGGAAAGAGAGATTCCTTTTACGACATCCCCTTTCCTTCACTATCCCATTCCGGGGAAGCGCTCCGGGAGCTGAAAGATTCCCCTTCCTTCAGCGCCCATCTCTCACAGGAGGCGGATCCGGAATGATTCCCTTCCTTTTTCAGGCGCGGGGCATCCAGGAAATGCCCTGCACCTGCAAAAGTAAAGGACTTATATTATAATAAAAAAACCTGTATTATCAAAAAGAACCTGCCAGCCAAGTGCTGCAGGTCATCACTCTGCTTATCGCATTTCATAAGAAAGGATTGATATTATGTTGGAAATCAAACCAAGCAATAAAAACTGGCATACCAGAGGAGACGACACCGCTACAAGAATCGCTGCCGCCGCTCCCTATGCCCATGGCAAAATCGTAGATCCTGCCGATACAGTAAAGCTGCTGGAAGCAGTCCTTCGCCCCGGCGACAAAGTCAACATCGAAGGGGACAACCAGAAACAGGCAGACTTTTTGGCTAAGAAACTGTGCGAAGTGGATCCCGCCAAGGTTCATGACCTCCACATGATTCAGTCCACCCTTTCCATTCCGGAACACCTGGATGTTTTCGATAAAGGCATTGCCCGCAAGCTGGACTTCGCCTATGCAGGCAGCCAGGGCAAACGGCTGGCCCAGATGGTACAGAACGACGGCATCGAACTGGGCGCCATCCACACCTATCTGGAAATGTACTCCCGTTACTTCATCGACCTGGTACCCAGAGTTTCCCTGGTCTGCGCCGATGCAGCTGATAAAGACGGAAATATTTACACCGGCTTCTCCACCGAAGATACACCGGCTATCGTAGAAGCTACGAAATTCAACCAGGGCATCGTGATTTTCCAGGTCAACAAAATGGTAGATAAGCTGCCCCGCGTGGATATTCCGGCTGACTGGGTAGACTTCGTTATCGAAAGCCCCACCCCCTACATGCTGAACCCCCTCTTCACCAGAGACCCCGCTAAGATTACAAACGACCGCATCATGAAAGCCATGATGGCCATCAAAGGCATTTACGCTGAATACGGCGTGAAAGTCCTGAACCATGGCGTAGGCTTCGACACCGCTGCCGTAGAACTCCTTCTCCCCACCTTCGGCGAATCCCTGGGACTCAAGGGCAAGATCTGCACCCACTGGGTACTGAACCCGCACCCCACCCTGATTCCTGCCATTGAAACGGGCTGGGTACAGGCTGTCTACTCCTTCGGCTCCGAAGTAGGCATGGAAGAATACATCAAAGCCCGTCCAGACATCTTCGCCATCGGACCGGACGGCACCATGCGCTCAAACAGAGCCTTCTGCCAGGCAGCAGGTCACTATGCAGCAGACATGTTCATCGGCTCCACCATGCAGATCGATAAATACGGCAACTCTTCCACCGCCACCAAGAACAACGTGGCAGGCTTCGGCGGCGCACCGAACATGGGCTGCGATGCCAAAGGCCGCCGTCATGTCACCCCGGCATGGCAGAAAGCAGGCGCCGAAGTGGCTAACCGTTTCGAACTCATGGGCGATGCCAACCGCGGCAAGAAACTGGTGGTCCAGATGATTACCACCGTTTCCGCCAAAGGCTTCCCGGGCTTCGTAGAACAGCTTGACGCCGTAGCACTGAAAAAGAACGCCAACCTGGATCTGGAACCGATTATGATCTACTCCGATGACCTCACCCATATCGTTTCCGAAGTAGGTATCGCTTATCTCCATAAATGCCACAACATGGAAGAAAGAATGGACGCTATCCGCGCCGTGGCAGGAAACACCGAAGTAGGCAAACTGGAAGATCCGGAAATCACAAAGAAGCTCCGCAAAGAAGGCATCGTCAAACTGCCGGAAGACCTGGGCATCAACCCTGCTGACGCCACCAGAGACCTCCTGGCTGCCAAGAACATGAAAGACCTGGTAGACTGGTCCGGCGGCCTCTACAATCCGCCAGCTAAATTCAGAAACTGGTAATCAGAAATAGAAAGCCATCAGAAAGGGCTGTGGAAAAATGGTAATCATTTTTCACAGCCCTTTTTCGATGAATTATTCTGATGGCAAGATTCCAACCATGCGTCCTCTCGAGGGAGAGAGGGCCACAAAGTGGCGGGGGGGGGTGCTGTACGGCAAGAGCCTCAAATGACACTCCCCCAGGCAGGCCGCCGTTTGGCGGTCAGGGCAGCTTTTGCGCTTCATCTCTACACGCAGCCTCGTACACCCTTTTGCCGCTGCGCGGCATTTCTCCACGGGAAAGCATGTCACTGGATTCGCGGCTCGCTTTGCTCCCCTATGAATCCAGTTCCTTTGCCACCCTCAAGGGGAAACAAGAGATTGTGCTGCTGAACCTTGCGCCCCCTTGAGGGGGAGAGGGCCACAAAGTGGCGCGGGGGTGCTGTACGGCAAGAGCCTCAAATGATACTCCATCCAGGCAGGCCGCCGTTTGGCGGTCAGGGCAGCCTTTGCACTTCATCTCTACACGCAGCCTCGTACACCCTTTTGCCGCTGCGCGGCATTTCCCCTCAAGGGGAAACAAGGAATTGTCCCACTGAACCTTGCGCCCCTTGAGGTGGCAAGGGAACTTGATTCGCAGGGAGTCGAAGACGACTGAGAATCAAGTGACACGCTTCCCACCGGGGCGGAGAGGGCCACAAAGTGGCGCGGGGGTGCTGTACGGCAAGAGCCTCAAATGACCACTCCACCCAGGCAGGCCGCCGTTTGGCGGTCAGGGCATCGTTTTGGCCAATTTGTCTCTCTGGAAATGACTGTATGCTGCCCGCAGGCATCGTCATCTCGAGCGGAGAAACGCGCCGGTATGGATGGCAAAGACTTTGGGCTCTAATGAAACGCAGAGTCGAGAGACCTCCTGCCACCATGTGGCGTGCCACATTTCGGCGTGAGATTTCTCCACTCCGCTCCGCTTCGGTCGAAATGACGGGGGCGGGGCATCGTTTTGGCCAATTTGGCCCTCTGCGAATGACTGTATGCTGCCTGCCGCTATCGTCATCTCGAGCGGGGCTGCCTGTCGTTATGAGTGATAGATACTCATCTCTATTGAAACGCTGAGTCGAGAGATCTCCTGCCACCATGGAGCTTGTCACACTTTGGAGTGAGATTTCGCTGCTCCGCTTCGCTTTCGTCGAAATGACGGGGGCAGGGCGGTATCATCTATTTCTTCACGGCCCTTTTGTCTTTAGGGCTGATGGGGAGACAGTTCCTTCCTTTACCGGACTATATCAGCAGAGAGGCGAAAAGGCCGGGCCGAAATCCTTCCTATGCCGCAGCGCACAATCCATGGAAGCGGAGAGGGGAGGACAGAAGCCTTCATGAAATTCACCTCTCCGGCGCGCCAACCATATAAAAACTCCTGAAGAAAACCTGCTAGAAATCCTGGTGGCAACTATGGCTATACCTGTTCTTCCTTGACGACACAGACATTCCGTTTAGGCGGCTACCCCTGGCCGATTCATCGAAGCAGAACGCCTGAGCCCTACCGTGCATCAGTATGGGACGAATCAGGAGTTTTTTGCGTGGACAAAGGGCTGTGGAAAAATGGTAATCATTTTTCTACAGCCCTTTTTTTATGACTTATTCTGATGGTAAGCTTCCCGCCATGCGCCCCCTTGAGGTGGCAAGGGAACTTGATTCGCAGGGAGTCGAAGACGACTGAGAATCAAGTGACACGCTTCCCACCGGGGCGGAGAGGGCCACAAAGTGGCGTGGGGGTGCTGTACGGCAAGAGCCTCAAATGATACTCCATCCAGGCAGGCCGCCGTTTGGCGGTCAGGGTAGCCTTTGCGCTTCATCTCTACACGCAGCCTCGTACACCCTTTTGCCGCTAACGCGGCATTTCCCCTCAAGGGGAAACGAGAAAATAGGTGGCACTGGATATTGTGTCACATATGACACAGACAGCCAATCCCGTAACGCTCCTTGCGTCCCCTTTAGGGGAAGAGGGCCACGAAGTGGCGAAGGGGTGGACGGTGGTAATCCTGATTATGATACTTGATGTGGACGTGACCGCCGAAGGCGGCACTATAAAACTCATTGCCACCTCAAGGGGAAACGAGAGATATGAGGGAAAAAACAGCGAGTCATATACTTCACGTACCTTTTTGGTGTTTTCCCTCTTTGGTGGCTGTCGCCACCACCTTGCCCGGTGGGAAGCATGTCATATGACACTGAAAGTAAATCCCGTAACGCTGGCTTTATACTCATCGTCTGATAGGGCGATACCACAACCCTCGGCCTGAAAGGCCGTCAAACTTAAGAACCTTACGAACCCTCGGGGCAAAGCCCCGTTAACCCTCACGCCGAAGGCGTGTCCAAAAGCCACCACCATCCTTTGAACCCTTTGAACTTACCGGCCCTGTTTCCGTATTTGCAATGATTTAAATTTCTATATACAATAAAGATAAGACAGGAGGTGTGGATATGAGCCGCTTATATGAAATCTCACTCAAAAAGGAAATCATGAGAGAAGCTTATGCAGGTCTTATTGCTGATTTCCTTGCTTATTTCAATCAAAACCATATCAATGATAAAGCAGATACAAAGAATCCCATGGTCATTTTATTTTATAAAATCCAGCACGTGTATATGAGCATACTTCAGACCAACAGCCTTGAAAAAATGAATGAAATCGAGGGTCAGTTTAAAATCGTAAATGCCATGATGAAAGAAATAGGAGCCAGATGAATTACCAACCTCATGATTTTCAGACGGCAAAACAGAATATTATAGAATACCTATATGGTGATATCACACCGGTGCCGCATCCCAAAGCACACCTGGTCTGCGCACAGCCAGGAGCTGGTAAAACAGGACTTATTTCACAATTTGCCGGCAATGCAGCTTTTATTAATGGTGATGAATATCGAAGGTATTATCCCGGATATAGAAAACGGTACGAAGAAATTGGAAATCTTATAATAGATGAAACGAAGTGCTTTGCTGCTAAAATGACAGAAGCTCTCATTGATGAGTTGAGCAGGAAATCATTGAATTTAATTGTTGAGGGCACACTTCGTACTGTGGAAGTACCGGAAAAAACAAGAAGAATTTTGGAAGCGAGAGGATATGAAGTGGAACTTGATGTTCTTATGGTAAAGTCGGAAATTTCATATCTCCGAACTCTGAAAAGATATGCAGAAATGAAAGAAGCCGGAACCGTGCCAAGGATGACAAGCAAGGACCATCATGACCTGGTTGTTCGCGGGCTTGTACAGAATTTATCATATCTTTATACACATCATTCCTTCAAAGAAATCAAGCTTTTTAAAGAAGAGCAGGAACAAATGAAGCAGGTTTATTCTTATAGGGAAAAACCTGCCGTGAATCCGGCTGACAGATTGAAATCGGAATTTGAGCGGAAAATGAGTGAAGAGGAAATCAATCAGATGATTCATGATTATGGCCCATATGCAGGAAAGGAAATCTATAAAATCCTGGGAATATAGCGAGAGACTGTCTGATTTGATGAGAAAAGGCGCCCTTTTATATTTCAGGGCGCCCGCTGCCGCTGCGAAAAGGCCTTTCATCTTCTTCCGGTGAAGAGGGCCACGAAGCAGCGAAAGGAAAGGCGAGTGGAAACAGAATTGCCGCTGTTCCTCCGTCGCTTGCCGTCACCGGCTGGTCGAACTTCAAGGTGTTCCCTTGATGGGCAGAGAGCAATGATGGAGCTCCGAAGAGCCATTCATCGAAGCAGAACGCCTGAGCCCTACCGTGCATCAGTATGGGACGAATCAGGAGTTTTTTGCGTGGACAAAGGGCTGTGGAAAAATGGTAATCATTTTTCCACAGCCCTTTTTTATGACTTATTCTGATGGTAAGTTTCCCGCCATGCGCCCCCTTGAGGTGGCAAGGGAACTTGATTCGCAGGGAGTCGAAGACGACTGAGAATCAAGTGACACGCTTCCCACCGGGGCGGAGAGGGCCACGAAGCGGCGCGGGGGTGTTGTACGGCAAGAGCCTCAAATGACCACTCCACCCAGGCAGGCCGCCGTTTGGCGGTCAGGGCAGCCTTTGCGCTTCATCTCTACACGCAGCCTCGTACACCCTTTTGCCGCTGCGCGGCATTTCCCCTCAAGGGGAAACAAGAAGATTGTGCCGCTGCCCTCGCTCCATTGAAGACGGTGAGATCACAAAGCACCGCCGAACCCCCTCGAGCGGAGGAACACATCGGTATGGGTGGCAAGGACTTTGGGGTCTATTGAAACGCAGAGCCGAGAGATCTCCTGCCACCCTGAGGCTTGCCACGTTTCGGAGTGAGATTTCTCCACTCCGCTTCGCTACGGTCGAAATGACGGGGGCGGGGCATCGTTTTGGCCAATTTGTCTCTCTGCGAATGACTGCATGCTGCCTGCCGCTATCGTCATCTCGAGCGGGGCTGCCTGTCGTTATGAGTGATAGATACTCATCTCTATTGAAACGCTGAGTCGAGAGATCTCCTGCCACCATGGAGCTTGTCACACTTTGGAGTGAGATTTCGCTGCTCCGCTTCGCTTCGGTCGAAATGACGGTGGCGGTGTCATCTTGAGCGGAGGAACACATCGGTATGGGTGGCAAAAATCTGAACCTTTTGGACTCTATGAACCCGGGCCGCGGAGCGGCCCATCCAGCCGCCCCCTTCCGTCTCGCTGCGCTCGCCACCCACCCCCGGGAAGGGGGTGGGCAAGTAACATGGAGGAGGAGAACGTTGCCCTCAAAACTTGTCGTTTATGGGTGGAGAGGGACCGCGAAGCCGCCACCACCACCCTCTGAACCCTCTGAAACCTCTGAAACCTTTGACTCCTTTGAACCTGAGCCGCAAAGGGCTCTATTATGATATAATGAAAGCAAATAGACAAGGAGACTGTATGACGACTTCATTTTATCTCTATGTTCTTTTAGTGGCGGCGCTGTCCCTGGCCCTTTCTTTCTTTGGCTCTCGCTGGATAGAGGGGCTTTATGGGAAAAACAGAGAGATTCTGACTTTCCCTGATGACGTGAAACGGCGGGGCCGGTGGCGGCCTTATGTGCTGGGCGTCCTGTTTCTGGCCTGCGGCATCCGATTTCTTTTCATGACCTCCGGCCTTCCGCTCTTCTTTCTCCTTTTCCTGACGGCCCTGCTCATCCTGATGACAGTGACAGACTTTGAGCAGTACTGCCTTTTCGACAGCATGATGATTCCCCTGGCTCTGGGGGGCATGGCTCTCACCGCTGTTTACCCCTCCCTCTTCACAGACCACGCCCTGGCGGCGGCAGGAGGCGGAGTGGTGTTCCTGCTCCTGGGCATTCTGTCCCGCGGCGCCCTGGGCGGCGGGGACATCAAACTCATGGCCTGCCTGGGCCTCTGGCTGGGCACCGACGCCCTTATCTTCGTAGCGGCGGCAGGCAGCATCTTCGGCGGCCTTTCCGCGCTGCTCCTTCTTCTTCTTGGAAAAAAGAAACGGAAAAGCGCCTTTGCCTATGGTCCCTACTTCACACTGACCGCTCTGGCCCTGGTGCTTATCCGAGGCATCTGATTCTCCCTTTTTCTTCATCATTGGTACATGGAGGTGCTCCCTATGCGTTTTGACATGTGGAAATCCAAAGCCCAGAAGGGGGCTTTTCTTGTGTTTACAGCCCTCATGATTCCCATTATCTTCCTTTGCGCCGGTTTTGCAGTGGATTTAGGAAACGCCTGGGCTTATAAATCGAAGCTGCAGAATGCGGCGGATGCGGCTGTTCTTGCCGGAGCCTATCAATATCAGGCAGATGCAAATGATAAGAATAAAGTAGAAGACCGCATTGATAAATATATGAATGCAAACAATGGAGGCATACCATTTTCCAGAGATAAAAAAGATGATAACAAGAATGGTATTTTTTATCGTTTTCCCCAAAAGGGAAGTTCGGCAAAAGGACTGCTGCTAACTTTGCATGTAAGCGAAGAAGCGCCGACCACTTTTTCCAAAATGTTTGGGTTTGGAAGCCTGCATGTGGCAGTTGTATCTACTGCACGTATTTTGCCATCAAGTGGTGGTGGCAGTAGTGGTGGTAATGATGCATTTAGCTACGCAATAATTGGAGCGGCGTCAAGAAATTCGGAAATTATGAAAAAGTTAAACAGGTGGAACCCATATTCTGTTTGGTTTAATTGTAATGGATTGACGGTGAAAGGAAAAATTTATGCAAATGATTGGGTTCGTCTTGATGGTCCAAGACAAGTTTATCTGGAAAATTCTGACGAGTTTAGCACTTCAGAAAATCGTGATTATAAATTATGGGCTATGGGAAATAATGTCGAATTGTATAAGATTTACACAACTAATGGGACCCCAATATATGCGGAGGATCATTATGTCCCATTAGACAAAATGAGTATTCCGCAGTAGGTGTACCGCCTGTCCGCCAAGGTGTACCGTTTGTCCGCCGAGGTGTACCGCTTGCCATTTTTAGGTAACTTCTTGAACTATTGGTGTACATGCCAGCTGAAATACTCCTAAATTCTTTTAATAAATATATTAATATATGGCTTCCTGCCATAGAATGAAAACAGGGACGTAGTATTTCCCTTTGTTCTATGAAAGGAGGCCTTTTAATATGGCCAATTTTGCCAGGATCCGGCTCATCCTGGAGCTCCATGACCGCGGAATGTCTCAAGATGAGATTTCCCGCTCCCGTCACATGTCGAGGAGTACGATTACTACCGTACTGCGAACAGCGCGGAAGAAGGGCATCACTTATGCGGGCATCCGCAAGCTGGATGATGCAGCACTACAAAAGCTCTTCTTCCCTGACCGACCGGAAGGTTCAGACATGTACGAGCTGCCGGATTACGAATCCATCCATAAAGAGCTCAAGAAGCCGGGTGTGACTCTTTCATTGCTCTGGACGGAGTATCGTGACAGGTGTCACCAGAATGGAAACATTGCTGTAGGGCATACCAAGTTCTGTGAGGATTACGGCCGGTACTGCACAACCCATGACCTGACCAATCATCTGGAGCATAAGCCCGGAGCCCAGTGCGAGGTCGATTGGAGCGGGCCGACCATGCAGATCATCGACCGTGATACCGGCGCGACCATTTCCGTGCATCTCTTTGTTTCCTGCCTCACATACAGCAGGTATGCCTACGTGGAGGCCACGCTGGATATGAAGATGGATACATGGCTCCGGTGCCATGTCCACATGTACGAGGCATTTGGCGGCGTTCCTGTGCGGACAGTCTGTGACAATCTCAAAACCGGCGTTGTGAAGCATCCCAAAGAGGGTGAAGTGGTTCTCACCGACGCCTATGAGGCACTTGGGCTTCATTATTCAACTGCTATTATGCCTGCCGGTGTGCGGAAGCCCAAGCAGAAAGCATCCGTGGAGAATACGGTTGGAAATATTGCCACCGCTATCATCGCCCGTCTTCGCAATAAGGTTTACTTTACTCTTGGCGAGCTGCAGAAGGATGTAGTAACTGCTACAGATAAGTACAACCGGCAGCCCTTCCAGAAAAGGCAGGGAAGCCGCTATGAAGTATGGCTGGACGAGAAGAAATATCTCCGGGCTCTTCCACGAGCTCCTTATGAAATCGCCGCGGTTATTCTGGGAAGGAAAGTATATCCCAATTTCCACGTTTCCTTTAAGAAAAACTGGTACTCCGTTCCCTACGTATACCGCGGGCAGTCCGTGGACATCCGTTACACCGACAAACTTGTGGAAATCTACTGCGGAAACCGGCGTATTGCCTCCCACATCAGATTTCCTGACTACATGACCAACCACTATTCCACACGCCCGGGAGATATGCCGGATGAATTCAACCAGCCGGAAATGGACAAAGATCGCATCTGTGCCTGGGCCGGGAAAATCGGACCGTGTACGTCGGAAGTCATCAGGAGGATCTTTGACAGTGTAACCATAAAAGAGCAGGGCTATAATGCTTCATTGGCCGTTCTGCATCTCAGTCAGAAATATCCGAAGGACCGCTTCGAGAATGCCTGCCAGTATGCTTTAGCCCACACAACATCGCCCCGCTACAACTATCTTAAAGCTGTATTGGGGAACAATCAAGACAAAATCCTGGACGGCGTACATTCCGCCCGTTATGAAAATACCGGAAAACACAGTATTTCCGAAAAAGGCGCTTACATCCGCGGCGCAGACTATTATGGAGGAAAGACAAAATGATCAATGAAGAAACACAGCGGAAACTCCGCAACATGAAAATGGAACCTCTGGTAGAAGCCCTGCAGAACCAGCAGAGTGATCTGGAATCTTATGCCCCTTTGGACTTCGATTCGAGGCTGACACTGGCCATCGATGAATGCTATTCAGTAAAATTGGATGATCGCATCCGGAGGCTGACGCATATTGCTAAGTTTCGCTATCCTGATGCCGATGTTCACACCCTTATCCTGCAGGGAAGAGGTTTCAGCCGCGAAGAAATCCTGGGCTATGCCAGCTGCGGTTACATTGAACGCCATAAGAATCTGATCATCAACGGATTTACCGGAGTAGGAAAGACCCACCTCGCCTGTGCTTTAGGGAAAGAGGCCTGCCGCCATCTGTACAGGGTCAAGTATTTCCGCATGCCGGAGCTTATGGAACAGTTCAATTATGGAACCGAAGTCGGACGGAGCGTGGCCAGCATTGTAAAGAAGTTCTCCGGCTACGATCTCCTCATCATCGACGAATGGCTTCTCGAGATGCCGACGGAAGTGGAGCAGCAGTATCTTCTTGAAATCTTGGAAAACAGGTACGATGCCCATTCTACTATTTTCTGTTCCCAGTACAAAAGCTCAGAATGGTATCCGCGCCTCGGTGATGGGGTTCTGGCCGATGCGATTATGGACAGAATCATTCACAATGCCTACCACATCAATTGCGGATCAATGAATATGAGAGAATATTTGAATAGCACCGATGCGAAAAATGACTAAATTATTTTAACATCATAACCTAAAGAATAAGCGGTACACCTTGGCGGATAAGCGGTACACTTTCCGCGGAAAGGCGGTACCGCTTTTTCGGATAGGCGGTACACCTGTTGCGGAATATTCAAGAGTGGGCAGCGCCGATTTCTCCCTGGTGGTGACAGCTGTACTCATTCAGCAGCAGGTAGGCGGCAATCTGGCCACTATCCTGGATACGATCAGGGAAACCATTTCAGAGCGTATCCGTCTTCGTCGTGAAATTGGAACACTCACTGCCCAGGGGCGGGCCACAGGCATCATTCTGGCCTGCATTCCAGTGGTGCTGGCTTTATTTTTCTATACGTTGGCCCCCTCTTTCATACAACCCCTTATTACGACTACCATCGGCCATATTGCCATCGGGGCAGCCATTATTCTTGAAATCGTAGGGTTTATCGCCATCTATAAGATAGTGGATATTAAGATTTAATGTTTTGGTAAAAAGCCTTCCGGCTTTTTATATATTCAATATGATGGATTACCATGGAAGGAGGTGAATCCCCATGATGTCTCTCGCTTCTCAGATGTATGACTACTATGTAAGACCATACCTTGGTGAAAAAGGTCAGGATCTGGTAGAATATGCTCTGCTTCTGGCTATCATTGTTGCTATCGGCTTCCTGATTTATAAGACTAGTGGTCTTGAGGATAGTCTTACAAAGATTTTCGACAATGCTGGTAAAGTTACCAGTTCTGCAGCAGCTGTTGCTACTAAGAATGCTGGAGCCTAATCGGTTTTCGGGCAGATTCAAAGAACCCCTGTTTATGCAGGAGTTCTTTGGACAGGGCAGCAGTATATGCTGCTTTGTCCAAAGAACTATGAAATGAAGGAGGAATCAACATGAAAATGCAAAGAGGCCAAGAAATTGTAGAATTTGCACTGTTGATTCCCTTTTTTTTCATTTTTTTCTTTGGAATCATGTACTGCGGCTTTCTTTTTGGTGACTATATTACTCTATCTAACATGGCCCGCTCAGCGGCTAGAGAAGCCGTTATTGTAGGTGAAAAAGTGCCTGAAGGACAAGAAAACGACCCAAAGGCACAGGCATCTTATAAATATTTGGAGAAACAGTATGCAGACATGATTCATACTTCGCATATGACTACCAATTTATATACCTTTGATGGTATCACCATATCTGAAACAGGAAATAATCCACCAAATGGAGTGCCTGCTGATTCTGTAGGTGTGGAAATTAAGGCAACGTTGAATAAGGATTATGCGTTTCCGATAGTTTTAGAGAACCTGGGCATCGGATTACCACAGAACTACAATATTGTCTATTATATGTATGATGAGAATAAAAATAAGACTTAATTGATTTCAATACAAAGGGGATGTAAACCGTGACACTGCTGGAACGTCTGGGGCGCCGTGAAGAGAAGGGCAAGACCGAGGTCAAGGAAGAGAATATATTTGCCGGGCGGGCGGTGGATGCGAAGGAAGAGGAATACCAGGCACTGAAGCTTGATGTACACCGGGCCATTGTAGAAGAAATGACTTCGGAACAGCAGAAAATCCTGGACGGTACGAACCGCAGCCGCCAGGATATTGAGAATGTGATTTCCGGCTACGTGCAGCGGGTGCTGGAACACAATCCCTTTGTGGTGCCCCGGGGCGAAAGGGCCCGGCTGGTGTCGGATATCTGCGATGAAATCCTGGGCTACGGTCCTATCGAGCCATTCCTGAAAGATGACTCTGTCACCGAAGTCATGGTGAACGGGCCGAAGAAGATTTATGTGGAACGGATGGGGAAACTCCATCTGACAGGCGCCCAGTTCCATGATAATGCACACTTAATGTCCATTATCGACAAAATCGTCACCCCCATCGGCCGTCATGTAGATGAAGCATCTCCTCTGGTGGATGCCCGCCTGCCTGACGGTTCCCGTGTCAATATCGTTATTCCGCCGCTGTCCCTCATCGGACCCTGCGTGACGATCCGAAAGTTTTCCAAAACGCCATTTTCCGTGGAAAATCTCATTTCCTTCGGCACCCTGTCGGAGCAGATGGCCATTTTCCTCCGCGCCTGCGTGAAGGCGAAGCTGAATATCATGGTCAGCGGTGGTACCGGCTCCGGTAAAACCACCAGTCTGAACGTGCTGTCTTCCTTTATTCCCCATGATGAACGTATCGTCACCATCGAAGATGCGGCGGAACTTCGTCTGGAGCAGCCCCATGTGGTGACATTGGAAGCCCGCCCGGCCAACATCGAAGGGAAAGGGGCAGTCACCATCCGGGACCTGGTAAAGAACTCCCTCCGTATGCGCCCTGACCGCATTATTGTAGGCGAAGTCAGAGGCGGCGAAGCCCTGGATATGCTGCAGGCCATGAATACCGGCCACGACGGCTCCCTGACGACGGCCCATGCCAACAGCCCCAGAGATGTGCTGTCCCGTCTGGAAACCATGGTGCTCATGAGTGGTCTGGACCTTCCTGTGCGGGCCATCAGAGACCAGATTTCCTCGGCCCTGGACCTCATTATCCACCAGGAACGTATCCAGGACGGTTCCCGTAAAATTACCTATATTACAGAAGTACAGAAAATGGAAGGGGATGTCATCGTTCTCCAGGACCTCTTCCGCTATAAACAGACCGGATTTGATGAAAACGGCAAAGCCCTGGGCCAGTTCATGCCCACAGGCCTCCAGCCCCAGTTCCTGTCCAAGTTCAAAGCCCACAATGTGGAATTTCCGAAATTCATGCAGCAGGCCGGAGTCGGCCAGTGGGAGGACGGTGACTAACCATGCTGGCTCTTTCCTTATCCATTGCCCTGGCCCTCTTCTTTTTCCTGGCTCTAGTGGTGCTGGCGGTTAAACATTTTAACGGCCAGGAAATGAAACGCCGTCTGGACAGCTTCCGCGAGGAAACGGAGGAAGAAGAGGAAACCGGGGAAGATGATCTGAAAAAGATTCCTCTCTACCAGCGTACCGTAGGACGGCTGCTGGCCCATGTGATGGAATTTCTCTCCCACTTTGCCCCCTCCGCCATGCCGAAAATGATGGAACGGCGTATCATGCTGGCAGGAAAACAGGGCATATGGAAGGTGAGGACCGTGGTGGGACTCTGGTTCTTCTCCATGGTTTTCTTCGGCCTTCTGGGCTTTTATTATACTGCCAAAAATCCCATGGACACCCTCCATGGCCTCTGCGTGGTGTGGGGCAGCTTCCTCTTCGGCGCCCTCCTTCCCTTCGGCATATTCAACCATATCATCAGAAAGCGGCAGGACCTGATCGTCCGCCAGCTGCCGGATGTGCTTGACCTCCTTTCCATTTCCGTCCAGGCCGGCCTTTCTCTGGACGGTGCCATGCGTAAAGTGGTGGAACGGATGGAAGGCCCCCTGATTGACGAATTCCGCCGCATGCTTCGGGATACCCGAATGGGCATGACCCGCCGCCGCTCCATGCAGCTCATGGCGAAACGCTGCGACGTGCAGGACGTATACCTCTTCGTCATGTCTGTGGTGCAGTCCGAGCGCCTGGGCGCTTCCATGTCCGACACCCTGGTCATCCAGGCCGACAACATGAGGGACCTGCGCCGTCAGAGAGCCAGAACCCAGGCCATGAAGGCCCCGGTAAAAATGGTTTTCCCTCTGGTGTTCTGCATTTTCCCCGCCATCTTCGTGGTCGTGCTCCTGCCGTCCCTGATCTCCCTCATGCAGACCATGGGGAAATGAGTGGCTTTTCTTAAACCTTTCCTCCTCATGGATAGGGAAGGAAACTACGCTCTTATCACTTGCCTCCCACCGCTCGTCGGGGGGAGGGGGACCACGAAGTGGTGGAGGGGGGCCGCCGAAGGCGGCTTATAAAAATTGCGGCGAAGCCGCCACCACCCTCGGCCTGAAAGGCCGCCAAACTTAAGAACCCTTGGGCCCAACGGGCCGGTCCATCTTAAGAACCTTCCCCCTCTGAACCCTATGAACCCGGGCTGCGGAGCGGCCCATCCAGCCGCCCCCTTCCGTCTCGCTGCGCTCGCCACCCACCCCCGGGAAGGGGGTGGGCAGGTAACATGGAGGGGAGGAACGTTGCCTCAAACCCTGCCTATCCCATTTTGTGGGGGGGGGAAAAGGAGACCACGACCTTCAAACTTGCCTCCCACCGCTCGTCGGGGGGAGGGGGACCACGAAGTGGTGGAGGGGGGCCGCCGAAGGCGGCCTTATAAAACTTGCGGCGAAAGCGCCACCACCACCCTCGGCCTGAAAGGCCGTCAAACTTACAAACCCTCCGGCCCAACGGGCCGGTCCATCTTAAGAACCTTCCCCTCTGAACCCTATGAACCCGGGCTGCGGAGCGGCCCATCCAGCCGCCCCCTTCCGTCTCGCTGCGCTCGCCACCCACCCCCGGGAAGGGGGTGGGCAGGTAACATGGAGGAGAGGAACGTTGCCTCAAACTGAAATGGTAAACTAAAATTGGACACAGAGGGGGTAATTTTTAGACATACAGTGTACACTGCATAGGCAGTGCAAAATAAGCACTGGACAGAGTGTCTCCCCTTTACTGGACAGGAGGTTTGCCATGAAGTACACGAAAGAGCAAAGATTGGACATCGGTCGACGAATTTACTACAGCGAAATAAGCCGGTATGAAGCCGCAGAAGAATATGGCATCAGTGAGCAGACCGCACGGAATTACATGAGAATGTATCGGGATGCCAATCGGCTGCCGCCCAAACGCGGACAGAGATCCATCAGCGCACTCTCTTTCAAGAAAGGGCCGGCAGAGCTGGATGAACTGAAATCTATGACAAAGGAGGAATTGATCCAGGAGCTGATTAAAGCCAGGATCACAGAAGCAAGGTTAAAAAAAGGATACGAGGTGAAGGGAGATGGTACGGTAATTCTATACGCCAGCAAGACTACCAAGTGATTATGGAACTGTCAGGAGAAATCCCAGTGAAGATCCTATGTAAAGCAATGGGCATCCAGCGGAGTAGTTTCTACGCATGGAAGAAGCATCTTTCTCAGCCTTCGGAAAGAGAGAAGAACCTTGCAAGCAATGTCAGGCTGTTTCAAGAATACCACTTGAAGTATCCATCGCATGGTTACCGCTGGCTGAATGCCAAGATACGCCTGGACAAAAACATTGTCCTGTCTGATCCCTATGCTCATAAGTGCTGCAAGATTGCGGGAATCAAGAGCAAGTCCAAGCATTACCGCTACAAGAAGGCTGGAGATCCGGCGCGAATATTCCCCAATCTGCTCCTGTCAGAAATGCAGATTGACGGGCCAATGCAGTGCATCGTGAGCGATATGACAGCGTTTTATGTGAAGGGCACCTACTACGAACTGACTCTTTACATGGATCTCTGGAACGATGAGATTGTCAGCCATTCCCTTTCGGCAAAGCGTGGCGACCGCATGACCTATATCAGTGGGCTGAAAGATCTGATTGCATGGAAGGAGCAACATCCGGAGCACCAAATGATTCTGCACACGGACCAGGGATCTGTCTACGCATCTAAGGCCTACAACGACCTGTTGCCCATGTACGGCATTACCCGGTCGATGTCACGTGCCGGAACGCCGACAGATAACGCTGCAATGGAATCTGTCAATGGATGGATTAAGGCCGAGATGTTCATGGACTTGCACGTGACCGGAGAGAAGTCCATCGCGGAAGAGGTGGATGATTACATCCATTTCTTTAACGAATATAGGCCGGCCTATACATTGGGCTACCTGACGCCGAAGCAGTACCGAGAACGCCATATTTCTAATTGCTGAACTTATTCAAGTTATAGTTGGCATGAAGTGTCTGTCGGTTCCCGAGGCGATGTTGGAAGATTCACTGCGCCTTGTACAAGTATTCAATTTTTATGCCTAATTTTTTTAGTTTCGTGTCCAATTTTTGTTGACAAGTGCAAACCCTGCCTATCCCATTTTGTGGGGGGGGAAAAGGAGACCACGACCTTCAAACTTGCCTCCCACCGCTTATCGGGGGGAGGGGGACCACGAAGTGGTGGAGGGGGGTCGCCGAAGGCGGCCTTATAAAACTTGCGGCGAAGCCGCCACCACCACCCTCGGCCTGAAAGGCCGTCAAACTTAAGAACCCTTGGGCCCAGGCCCATCCATCCTAAGAACCTTCCTCTCTGAATCCTCGCGCCGAAAGCGCGTCCAAGGCCGCTTTGCGGCCCTATCCCCGTGAATCCCTTCACGGTCTTTTTTATAGGAGGCATGATGTTGCAGAAAGAAGTCTGGTCCTTTGAGGGCCATCCGGAGATTTCCATTTCCGTGGAGCTGGCGGAGAGCTGGTGGGCCCGGTTTAAGGGGCTTATGCTGTGCTCGCCTCTTTCTCCCGGCCAGGGGCTGTTTCTGAAATCTACGAACAGTATTCATATGTGTTTTATGAGATTTGCCATTGATGCCGTATATTTTGACTCTTCCATGACTATTGTGAAAATCGTCCGCCGTCTCCATCCCTGGATCGGCCTGTCCGCCTGCCTCAGGGCATCGTCGGTGCTGGAGATGAAGGCTGGGGAAGCGGACCGGCTTGGTCTTGCAATCGGCATGAGAAAAATATAAACTATGTGTTATAGAGAACTTTTCTTCCAGGGAGGAGAAAAGTCTCGGCACGTTTCAAGGATTTCGGACCCGGTGACGGAACGGAGCTGTCTGTCGGAAGGTTCGTGGTGCATGAAGATGAGGAGGTTGCTCTTTTGACAGTAAGTGAAAATGATTTCTTCCAGCTGGTTGCGGCGCTGCCCTATGGTGTGTATATCGTTAAGCCCGATAGAACCATTGTGTACTGGAACCGGGCGGCGGAGAGCATCACCGGCTACAGCAGGGAGGAAATGGTGGGCCGGCGATGCCCGGACACGGAGCTGAACCACATGGATGAGGAAGGGACGCCTCTGTGCAAGACCTACTGCCCTCTGCTGGCCTGCATGGATGAAAACAGGCCTTCCACCAAGAAGCTGGTATTTACCCATAAGAAGGGATACATGGTGGCCGTGCAGGCCCATTTCATTCCGCTGGAGGATGAAATGGGAAAGTTAAAGCTGGTGGCAGAAGTGTTTACTCCCATACAGCTGATGAACCGGGAAACCCGTATCGTGGAAAATCTTTATTCCATGGCCTATCATGACGCCCTCACCAAGCTGCCGAACCGGCTCTTTCTGGAAGCGGTGCTGAAGACACGCTTCTCTGAGTACCATCGTCTGCAGGAGCCTTTTGCCCTGCTTTTTGCGGATATCGACCACTTTCACGACTTTAATGAAGCCTACGGCCATCAGGCAGGTGATGAAATCCTGAAAACCTTCGCCCAAACCGTGAGCAGCCATATCCGGAAAACCGACACCGTTGGCCGCTGGGGCGGAGAGGAATTTATCGGCATTTATCCCATTAAAAATAAAAGGGATATCATTCCTATTTCCAAGCGCTTTCAGCAGATCGTATCCATGGTAGTGGTGGGAGATGGCAAAGAAAATCTTCATATCACCATGTCCGTAGGCATTACGGCGGTGACACCGGAGGATACGATGAAGTCCATCATTGGCCGGGCTGACCGATATATGTTTGAAGCGAAAGGAAAAGGAAGAAATACCATCGTTCATGATGAAATAGACGGGCCCTCCGGGCCCGAAGGTTGACGCACCCTGCGGGTGCGAGGGTTGACAGGCCTGGCGGCCTGAGGGGGCGTAAGTTTGACGGGCCTGCCGGCCCGAGGGATGTGGTGGGCGCCTGCGGCGCCGGTATAAATGCCGCCTGCGGCGGCCCCCTTTGGTGCCTGCGGTACCACCTTTCCCCCAGCTTCGCTGGGGGCACTATGGGTGCTGAGCATTTCAGTCATCAGCTGTGTATAGCCTTCCGGCGGCGAGAACCATACAACCGCCCTGACGGGCGAGGGAAATGCACCCCTTTTGGTGCTGGCGCACCACCTTTTCCCCGGAGGGGGAACTTCTATCGGTGCTATGCATAGAGTGACATAAGAAGCAGTAAGTTGAGCGTAGAGTAAACTTTTGCCGCCGAAGGCGGCCTTTATATTCATTGCCGCGATAGCGGCAATCCACAACCCTCAGCGGCGAAGCCGCTGTCAATCTTAAGAACCCTCCGGCCCAAGGGGCCGGTCAAACCTAAGAACCTTCTGAACGTTTCTTTTATCCGAGGTTGCTATGAAAGAATCTACACCGCTTGATTTTCACTTCGATGACCTTCCCGAAGGGATATGTGTGATCGAAGATAATGAAAAGGAGAAAATCCTTTTTGCCAATCAGGCTCTTCTACATCTGTACAAGTGTCACAGCATGGAGGAGTTCCTTTCGCATACCGGAGGAGTGCTCCGGGGAATGGTGGAGCTGTCGGATTACCGGCCTCTTTCGGAGGTGGGACTGACTGGTGCGCAGTCTTTGGGAAATGACCGGTTTTATGTTTCTTTCAGCTGCCGTACCAGGGATGGCCATTTCCGCCGCATGGAAGGAGTGCTGTCCCGGTCAGTCCGTGAGGGGACCGGGGCGGTGTGGGTGCTGAGTGTGGTGCCGTCGAATATCATTTCCTCTCTTTCTTCCCGGGATGTGCTGACGGGGCTTCTTTCTCTGCCGGTGTTTGTGAAGAAAATGCTGGCTCAGGCGAAGAAGGATGCGGAGAAGGGAACTTTCGGCTCTTATTATCCCATATACTTCAATCTGACCAATTTCAAAATCTATAATGCTTCCTATGGCAGGGAAGCGGGAAATCGGCTGCTGCAGAAAATCGCTGATGATTTGCGGACATATTTCCCTGATGAATTAGCCGCTCATCCGGAACGTGATACCTTCTTTCTCCTGGGGTCCCGGAGACGGGTGCCGGAGGCGCTGGAGGCTATGATTCGGGACATCGACAGATATATTGATGATTCCAGTGTCCGACTGAAGGCAGGCGTTTGTGATTTTGGAAAGACAGTGCCTCCGATTACGGCCCTTCGCAATTCCTTCGATCTGGCAAAGATTGCCTGTGATTCCATCAAAACCGACGGGTCCCGAAGCTGGGCCTTCTATGAAGACTCCATGGGCAGTATGCTGGAGAACCGGGCTTACGTGCTTCGTCACTTTGACAGGGCCCTCCGAGAGGGGCATATCAGGATTTATTTCCAGCCGGTCATCCGCACGCTTTCAGGAAAGATCTGTGGTATGGAAGCCTTGGCACGCTGGGAAGATCCGGATAAAGGACTGCTTACGCCTGGTATTTTTATCCCTGTGCTGGAAGGGGCCCGTATCATTGATAAGCTGGACCGGTACGTTCTGGAGGCGGCAGCCCGTTTCCTTGCAGAGAGAAGGAGGAAGGGCCTTCCTGTGGTGCCAGTGTCGGTGAACCTGTCCCGGGTGGATTTTGAGGTTTCCCAGCCACTGGATATGGTGGAAGAAGTGATGAAGCGCTATCGCCTGCCTCGCCGTCTGATCCGCATTGAAATCACAGAGTCCGCCCTGGTGAAAAGTGAAAAAGTGCTGAAAAAGGCGATTGCCGCTTTCCGAAAGGCCGGTTATGAATGCTGGCTGGATGATTTCGGCAGCCAGTACTCTTCTTTGAATGTGCTTCATACGTTCTATCTGGATGAGCTGAAAATCGATATGGCCTTTCTGCGTCATTTCAATGAGCGGAGCAGGAAGATTATCAAGTCCATCGTAGTCATGGCCAAGACCCTGGGCATCCACACCCTGGCGGAAGGGGCGGAAACCCGGGAGCAGGTGGAATTTCTAAGGTCCATAGGCTGCGAGAAAATTCAAGGCTTCTATTACAGCCGCCCCAGGCCCTGGCAGGATTTAGAGCAGTGGATGAAGGGAAAAAAGATAGACATGGAGAGTGCTGCGGAAGAAGCAGTACTGAACCGGGTGGGCCTGGTGAATGTGGTGACCCATGAGCCTGTGGCCCTTTATCTGGGAAGGGGCAGCCATATCCAGCTTCTTCTCCAGAACGAAGCCCATGAGGGAAATCTGAAAGGTGCCACGGCGGTCACGGCTGAAGAGGTGAACCGCGTCCTGGCCGATCCGGATTTCCCCCTTCGTGAAAAGTTCCTGGCCTTCGTGAAACGGCTGCTGGCGCGGCAGGAAAGGCAGACCATGACTTTTACGGACAATGGTTTTTATTTCCAGCTTTCCGGCGAAATCCTGGCAGGAGATGAGAACCTGTATGCAGGGGAAACATCGGTGTACAATCTGGCGTCCGATGAAAGGATGAAGAAA
Source organism: Dialister succinatiphilus (assembly GCF_928721695.1). Taxonomy (NCBI): domain Bacteria; kingdom Bacillati; phylum Bacillota; class Negativicutes; order Veillonellales; family Veillonellaceae; genus Dialister; species Dialister succinatiphilus. Next base: position 1,335,721 of record NZ_OV788641.1, read on the forward strand.
ACAGAAAGTCTGGACAGCCTCCTTCGCCGTACCGTTTCCATCTGTGATGAATTAAGCCTGTACCATACGGAAGAGGGAACCCTGGAGGTACTGGAAACCACCAGTTCTCTCTTCCACCCGGGTGATCAGATGCCGGCAAAAGATACATTCCATCGTTTCGCAGAGAGACGGGTGCATGACGAGGACAGGGAAAGGTTCCTTCACTTTGTGGAGCCTTCGGTGCTTTACAGCCTGGGCAGCGAGAAGAACCGCTATGTGCCTTGCGAACTCTTCCGGGTCCGGGAGAGAAACGGGAATTATGTATGGAAGGAACTGGATGCCTACCTTTTGGACCACAGGGGCGGGAAGGACATTCTTCTTATGATGATGGGTGCCGCCATCGAAAGGGCCTGGGACAGAGAGGCCTTTCTGAATGCCTTCGTCCGTTCCTTTGCCGTGGCCGGAAACAGCCGCGTCGAAGAATGGAGGAAAAAAGCCGCTGTCTTTTCTTCCTTCCAGAAAGAGGGCCATATCAAATGGTTCGTGAAGGACAGAAACCGCCGCTTTACGGCAGTGAGCCGGGATTTTCTGTCCTACTACGGCCTTTCTCCGGACCAGGTCCTGGGAAAGACCGATGAAGAAATGGCATGGCATGTGGACAATGAGCCTTTCAAACATATAGAGGAAACGGTGATTGCAAAGGGCATTACAGCCCGCCATGCCATCGGCAGCTGCCTGGTCAGAGGCCGGCTGAAAACCATTGCCGCCACGAAGTTTCCTGTGTATGATGGCAGAAAAATCACCGGGCTGGCCGGCTATTTCCATGATATGGCCGAAGAAAAGGTGCTGGGGGAAGAGGAAAGGAAGCTTTCCTTCGTGGATAGTGAAACGGGACTTGCCTCCTACCGCGGCATGATAGCCGCCGGTTTGACCTATGAGGACAGTTACCAGCGGCGACAGGAAGAGTACTTGGCCATGCAGGTGAATGTACCGGCCATGAATGAGGTGGAGCATGCCTTTGGACATAAGGTGCACCAGGTCCTTCTCGCAAAGGTGGTGGACATTTTTTCTGCCCTCAGCCTTCCGGACATATCCCTTGCCAGAATCAGCCTGTCTTCCTTCATATTCCTCTTTAAAAAAGAAGGCCATAAAGATATGGAAAAGCGGATTCTGGAGGCCGCAGAAAAGATACATGAAATCAAGGAAATCGAAGGATTTCCCGTGACCCTCTATCTGCAGTATGCCATGGTAAGCCGCAGAGAAACATCAAGCCTTGACGGTATGCTGCAGCTCCTTACCAACAGGCTGGCTCATGAAGAAAAAGCAATCACGTCAAATCCTTCCGGAAGGCCCCTTTGAAAAATACTTGTCCGAAGGTCAGAGCCGGCAGGGAAAGACAGGCTGTCACACGCTGAACATGAAAAAAGAGGCTGTGAAGAAATGATTACCATTTTTTCACAGCCTCTTTTTGCGTGCTTTATTCATTTATTCCAGGGAAAGGATTTTTTTATTATCCGGCCCCGGGGTGGTGACTACGATTTTTTCCGGAGTGATAATGACAGCTCCCTTAGCCGTGCAGGCGCCGTGGAAAAGTTCTTCTGCCAGGGCCTTGAATTTTTCCACCACCGGTCCGTCGGTTACATAGTCAGCCCTTCCTTTGATCTGGTAGCCCTCCGTGGTTTTGGGATCAAAGGCGGAAATGGCAATGCGGTGGTTGGCTTCAATGTTTTCCAGAGTCTGTTTCAGGAATACATCGCCAATGGCCAGTTTCCCATCGTTCAGCACCGCTTTGAATCCCACTGGCACCACATTGGGGAATCCCTTGCTGCATACAGTGGCTGCTTCCCAAAGATTGTTTTCCAGAATTTTCTTGACCTGTTCATTCATCATAGAAAAACCTCCTTTGCAACTGTTTTTATTATACTCCCTGCTGCGTAAAAGAGGAGAGGAACGCTGCCTTAAACCCTCTATCCCATTTTGTGGGGGGAAGGAGAACCACGCCCTTCAAACTTGCCTTTCCCATCTATGAGGGAGGGGTACCACGCCCCTCAAACTTGCCTCCCACCGCTCGTCGGGGGGGGAGGGGGACCACGAAGTGGTGGAAGGGGGCCGCCGAAGGCGGCATTATAAAAAACTGTGGCGAAGCCGCCACCACCACCCTCGGCCTGAAAGGCCGTCAAACCTAAGAACCCTCCGGCCATAAGGCCGGTCCATTTTAAGAACCTTCCCCGCTGAACCCTCATGTGCGCATTCTGCATAGAATGCGCAAGTCAGCTGAAGTTGGCCCTTAGCCTGCACATCAAAGGGCCTTCCTATTGTCGGCTGACCGTTCGAAGGCGTGTCCAATGCACCCTTTGGGCGCAGATTATCTCGCAAATCCTTCTTTCAGCTGGCGAAGTCCCTGCTCCAGCGTTTTCCGGGGGCAGGCGAGATTGAAGCGGAGGAAGCCTTCCCCTTCTTTTCCGAAGACGTACCCCATGTCCAGCCACAGGTGGCAGTCATAGAGGACTTTGTGCTCCAGATCTTCATTGGAAAGGCCATAGGCCGAGGCGTCGATCCAGATGAGGTAGGTGCCTTCCGGTTCGATGAGTTTCATTTTCGGAAGGTTTTCGGAAAGGTAGGTTCTTGTGAAATCCAGATTTTCCCGGATGTATTCCTTAACGGTGTCCAGCCATTCCCGGCCTCCTTCATAGGCGGCACGGCAGGCGGCAAGGCCCATAACGTTGAGCTGGTCGTAGCCGAAGGAGTCCAGTTCTTCCTGGAAGGCCCGGCGGATGCGGGGATTGGGAATCAGAATGTTGGAGTTCTGCAGGCCGGCAATGTTGAAGGTTTTGGAGGGAGCGGTGCAGATGATGGCATTTTGAGCCGCTTCTTCGCTGACGGTGCCGAAGGCGGTGTGCACGTGGCCGGGGTAGGTGAAGTCTTCGTGGATTTCATCAGCCACTATGGTCACGCCATGGGAGAGGCAGATGTCTGCATAGCGGGTGAGTTCTTCCCTGGTCCATACGCGGCCTACCGGGTTGTGGGGCGTGCAGAGGAGGGCGAGCTTTACATGACCCTTTACGATTTTTTCTTCCAGATCCGCAAAATCCATTTCATAATGACCGTTCTTCAGCACCAGAGGGCTGTTCACCAACTTCCTTCCGTTTTTGATGACCGCATTGAGGAAGGGATAGTATACAGGCTGGTTGATGAGGATGCCGTCTCCCGGTTTGGTCAGGGCTTTGACAGCCAGGTTGATGGCAGGCACGACGCCGGGGGTTTTGATCAGCCATTCCGGGCGGATGGTCCAGTGGAAATAGGTTTCCTGCCAGGCGGCCAGGGCTTTGAAATAGGCTTCGCCAGATTCGGAATAGCCGAAGATGCCATGGTGCACCCGCTTTTCCAGGGCGTCCAGAATGGGCTTTGCAACTTTGAAATCCATGTCGGCTACCCAGAAGGGAAGCACGTCTTTCGGTTTTCCGCGCTGCACAGCAAAATCGTATTTCAGGCAGCCGCTGCCGCGGCGGTCAATGATAGTATCTAAATCAGAAAGTTTCATGATGGACTCCTTTGTATATTGATTCAATGGTGGTGTCATGTGTGGCGCTTGATCGTATTCCCGAAGGTTGACACGCCCTTACGGGCGTGAAGGTTGAGCCAGCCGCCGGGCCTTTCGGCCCTGGGCTGCCAGGGTTCTGCCTGTGATCGGCTTCGCCTTACAGGCGGGTTGAGGGCTCTCGCCCTCGGGAGTTATATAGTATCGCTGCGCTGGCGAGGTGGGCGCCTTATGGACAAGCCCCTTTGGGGCTTGAGGGTTCAAGCGCCTTCGGCGCTCGGGTTCAAAAGGTTCAGAGGGTTCAAAGGGTGGAAGTGGGCGCCTTTAAATCATAGAAGGCGCCAGTTTGTATAAAACCTTCACAACCGGGCTTTCGCCCGTGGGAAAACTATACAACCGCCCTGGTGGGCGAGGAAATGCAATCCCCCTTTGGTGGCTGGCACCACCACCTTTCCCCCTCTTCGAGGTGGCACAACAACCCGTGCTTACTGTAGAGATGCTTATGAAGAGAATATTTTGCGGTGTTTTATTCTGTCCCCCGGATGGGGGAAAGTCCGGCGCAGCCGGATAAGAGGGAGCCGCGTAGCGGCTAATCACCAGAATGCTTATCATGCCATATGACACTGAAACCAAATCCCATAACGTTCTTGCGTCCCCTTTAGGGGAAGAGGGCCACGAAGTGGCGAAGGGGTGGACGGTGGTAATCCTGATTATGATACTCGATGTGGACGTGACCGCCGAAAGGCGGCATTATAATACTCATTGCCCCCTAAAGGGGAAACGACTCACTACATTTTGCTCGTCGCTAGCGCTCCTTCATCCTCTGCTGTCACTGACTCACTGGATTTTCAGGTCGCTGATGCTCCCTTACAAATCCAGTTCGCATAGTGCAAAATGTGTTCGCTGTGCATCGCTTCGCTCGGGGGGCCGCCGATTGGCGGTCAGGACCGCGATGGAGCATCCTATCGGTGCTCTGCCCCGTACACCCTTTCCCGCTTCGCGGGACTTCCCCTCAAGGGGAAACGAGAGATATGAGGGAAAAAACAGCGAGTCATATACTTCACGTGCATTTTCGGTGTTTTCCCTCTTTGGTGGCTATCGCCACCACCTTGCCCGGTGGGAAGCATGTCCATATGACACAGAAAGTAAATCCCGTAACGCTGACTTTATACTCATCGCCCGATAGGGCGATACCACCACCCTCGGCCTGAAAGGCCGTCAAACTTAAGAACCCTCCGGCCCATAGGGCCGGTCAATCCTAAGAACCTTTCCCTTCACAACCCGCCGCCGACAGGCAGCCACAACCCTCGGGCTGGAAGCCCGTCAACCCTCACACCGAAGCGGCCTTTATCCCAGGGCCTGCTCCAAATCAGCGATGAGGTCGTTTACATCTTCAATGCCTACGGAGAGGCGGAGGAGGCAGGCGGTGATGCCGCGGGACTGCCGTTCTTCTTCGGTGAGGTCGCTGTGGGTCTGGGTAGCAGGGTAGGTGATGAGGCTTTCTACGCCGCCCAGGCTTTCAGCGAAGCGGATCAGTTTCACATCCTTCAGCACCTTGAGGGCTGTTTCATGGCTGTCGGTATAGAAGGAGAGCATGGCGCCGGCGCCGCGGGCCTGCTTGAAGTGGATATCTCTGCCGGGGAAATCGGCAAGGCCGGGGTAGAAGACTTTGGTGATTTTCGGATGGTTTTCCAGCCAGTGAGCCAGGACGTCTGCATTTTTCTGAGCTGCTTCCATGCGGAGGGCCAGGGTTTTGATGCCCCTGGTTACGAGCCAGCTGTCCCAGGGAGCCAGGCAGCCGCCTACGGTTTTGTAGAGGAAGCGGATTTTTTCTGCTACTTCCTTATCTTTCGCCACTACGAAGCCTGCCAGTGTGTCGTTATGGCCTGCCAGGTACTTGGTACCGCTATGGATGACGATATCGGCTCCGAAATCTATGGGGTTGCAGAAATAGGGGCTCATGAAGGTATTATCTGCAATGAGGAGGGCACCGTGAGCATGGGCGATATCTGCTGTTTTCCGGATATCGGTAATCTGCATCATGGGGTTGGTCGGGGTTTCGATATAGACAGCCTTTACCGTTTCATCGAAGGCTTCTTCCACCTTGTCTTCATGGGAGGTATTGACGAATTTGAACTGAATGCCGTTCTTTTCGTTCACGAAACGGAAGAGACGGATGGAGCCGCCATAGAGGTCATCGGAAGAAATGATGGTATCCCCCGGCTTGAAGAGTTCCATGACCATGGAAATGGCGGCCATGCCGGAGGCATAGCTGGTACAGTCACAGCCGTGCTCCAGAGCGGCTACCACTTTTTCAGCACACTCCCGGGTCGGATTTTGAACCCGGGTATAGTCATAGCCCGTGGACTCCCCCAGCTCCGGATGGCCGAAGGTGGCACTCTGGAAAACGGGTACGGAAATGCAGCCGGTAGGATCCATCCAATCGCTGCCATGAATGCAGATTGTTTTGATATTCATATGAAAAACCTCCCTGAAATGATGTTGAAATAAAAAAATCGTCCCTCGAAATCGAGAGACGATGTATCACCGTGTTACCACTCTTCTTTTCCCCTCCGTTACCGGAAGAGGACTTGACAGGTACGCCGGACAATGCCATAAATACCCTGCTGCTGTAACGGGCAGTCCCGGCGGGCTTGACCATTCGGCCCGGAGGCTCCAAGTCCATCTTCAGGCGGCCCTCCTGCACTGCTTTCACCACACGCAGCTCTCTTTGCCATTTGAGAAGCCCTACTCTTCTTGTCATTGCCTTCTTTGAAATTGGAAATATGATACCACGGGTCACCATGGATGTCAAGGATAAGTGTCATAGCACCTCTGGCGTGCACAGCGAACATGATTTGAAGGAGCAAAGCGACGCACAAATCATAGTGAGTCGTTTCCCCTTTAGGGGCGAGGGTTGTTGTGGGCGCCTATGAATTGATAGAAGACGCCAGTTTATATAAAACCTTCACAACCGGGCTTCGCCCGTGGGAAAACCATACAACCGCCCTGGCGGGCGAGGAAATGCACCCCTTTTGGTGGCTGGCGCCACCACCTTCCCCCCGGCGGGGGGACTTTATTCTTCGCTATGCGTTGAGCGGCTTAAGTCAGCACTAAGGTAAGGGTAGAGTAAATCTCCCCCATCGGGGGAGATGCCGCAGGCAGAAGGGGTGCATTTCCAACGGGCCATAGGCCCGGTTGTTTGTTTTTTCTTGCTAAAGGCATATAGGGGTTAAGATTGATTTTCCCTTAGGGAAGCGCTGATTAAATCATTGTTTGCTTTTATTCTTGAATTTTTATGCAATGCAAGGAATGGGCTGACGCGAATAGCGAGCTATTTAAGGAAGCCCATGACGAAGCAGTGCATAAAAATTCTTATAAAAGAAAACTCTATGAATTAATCAGTGCTTCCCTAGCTCTTCCACCCTTTTCTTTACAATCAAATCAATCATGATGCGGACGCCGTCGAAGCGGTGGCGGATATCACTGTTGGAGAAGCGGAGGACAGCAATGCCTTCTTTTTCTATATGTTTTGTGCGCCACTGGTCATAGCTCCTGCCGTAATCGGTGTAATGCTGAGAGCCGTCGATTTCTATGGCCAATCTGGCTTGATGACAGTAAAAGTCAAGGATAAAAGGGGCCTGTATCTGTTGACGGCGAAATTTGACAGGATAGGAGCGGAGGTATTGGTACCAGAGTTTCTTCTCCTCCGGAGTCATCCCTTTTCGCAGGGAGGCAGCTCTGACTTTTAAGGTGCGGTTCAAAGGGGGATTGTTCATAAGGGACTCCTTGATGGAGAAATGCTATAGAAGCAGGAAACAGTGGGAATCATTTCAAGGAACAACCGATGGGGCGGGAAAACTGTACAAACGGGCTTTCGCCCGTGGGGAAACCATACAACCGCCCTGGCGGGCGAGGAAATGCACCCCTTTTGGTGGCTGGCGCCACCACCTTCCCCCCGGCGGGGGGACTTTATTCTTCGCTATGCGTTGAGCTGACGAAGCGAGGCTTCGCGGTGTTTTATTCTGCCCCCTGAACAGGGGGCAGTCCAGCGCAGCGAGCCAATCCGCAGAATGCTTATCATGCCATATGACACAGACAGCCAATCCCGTAACGCTCCTTGCGTCCCCTTTAGGGGAAGAGGGCCACGAAGTGGCGAAGGGATGTACGAGGGTAAGAATGATTATGATACTCGATGTGGACGTGACCGCCGAAGGCGGCATTATAAAACTCATCGCCCGCAGGGCGATACCACCACCCTTTGAACCCTTTGAACCCTTTGAACCTTCTGAACCCTCATATAATATGTTTGGAAGGGGAAGATTAGAGGATTTATCCCTGCTGGATCTTTCCCCTTTACAACATGAGCATGCCTTTGGAATAATGGTTATAGGAGCCATAGAGGATATTCCGCTGAACCCTGTTTGACGATGCGTGCGTCTATTCTTTCAAAGCTTGTCTCCTTTGGCTGGTGGTAAACTACTAACACATAGGCTGTTTGCTGCGTCATCCGGTTCCTTATAGCAGGAAGGAAGAGTGTATTCCCGGTGCGTGGACTATTCTAATAATGAGGCTGTATTGCGCCAGTCCCAAAGGCATCTGCTCTGTTGGCTCCTTACTCTGTGTGGAAGGGGAGGTGAGATTTATGAATAACACACTGTTCGTTGGCATTGACATCAGTAAACGTTCCAATGTGGCTACTTTCATGAATTGCGAGGGAAAAGTTGTTGGAAGGCTGACCTTTTCCAACAATGGATCAGGTGCAGATCGGCTGGTGGCGAAAATCCTTTCATACTATGAGAAGGAAGATTTTGAAGCAATTAGGATTGGCATGGAAAACACCTCCGTTTATAGCAAGAACCTGGTATGGTTTTTGTACGAGCACGAAGCATTGAATGAGCATAAGCTTTCAATTATTCCGCTGAATGCCATAATGGTGGCGAATTACAAGAAATCATTTTTGGATATGGACAAAGACGATATCACCGATTCTTTCGCCATAGCCGACTTTATAAGGATCCGCCCAGGTCTTCTGCCATTCAAGTTGGATGACAGACAGGAAGCACTTAAGATTATGACCCGAAGCAGATATAACTACGTGCAGGCATTGAGTCGGATGAAGAGCCAGTTTTTAACCCGACTGTTCCTAAGCTTTTCAGAAATGGAAGCGGGGAAACCGTTCTACAGCATTTTTAGTAAAACATCCCTGTCGCTCTTAGAAGAAGAGTTTACGCTGGATGAGCTGGCGGAAAAGCCGATTCCGGAACTGGTGGAATTTCTCCAAGAGAAGGGAGGAGGAAAATTCCAGAATCCGGAAGAGATAGCCAAAGTGCTTAAAAAGGCAGCCAGCAGCTCGTACAGAGTGCCCGCCATGGTAAGAGAATCACTGAACAGAACGATGGCCAGTGATATGGAAATCATGAGGATACTGGAAAACGAAATTCATAATTGCGACAAAAACATTGAGAAACTGATGAAAAGTGTTCCCGCAATCTTAGTCTCAATACCAGGAATCGGCCCAGTCCTTGCAGCTGGAATCATGTCAGAAATAGGCGATATAAGCAGATTTCAGAAACAGGAAAGCCTGGGCAAGATGGCTGGTTTCAAATGGAAGCGGAACCAGTCTGGAAAGAAAGAGTCTGAGGATAAAGCTGCAGTACTTTCTGGAAATAAGAAGCTGAGATATTATCTAGTCGAAGCCGCAAATCGGGTTAGAATACACGATCCGGTTTTTGAAGCTTATTACCGGAAGAAATATGCAGAAAGCAAAACACACGCGCATAAACGAGCCCTCATTTTAACAGCCCGGAAGTTAGTACGAGTTATTTTCTACCTGTTGAAAGAAAATAAACTGTACAAACCCGATGTTGGAATAAGCTGAGGACGCCTTCGAAAAAAATCGATTTTCGAAGGGCGTGGTTAGAGTGCGCCATTTTCAAGTAATTTAATTAAATCCCAACGCAAATGCGATGATTTTAATTAAAACTTAACTTGCAGTCTTACCATAGGGCTTTGAACCCGGGCCACAGAGTGGCCCCATAGCGATACCACAACCCTCGGGGCCAAAGGCCCCGTCAAACTTAAGAACCCTCCGGCCCATAGGGCCGGTCAATCCTAAGAACCTTTCCCTTCACAACCCTTCTACACAACCCGCCGCCGACAGGCGGCCACAACCCTCGGGCTGGAAGCCCGTCAACCCTCACGCCGAAGGCGTGTTCAATGGCGTGTCAGGCAGGGTGAAATAGATTTCAAAGCGGACCACGCCATCTTTCTGGGTGAAGTTCTTAAAGCCTTTATAGGACATAATAAAATGATGGACAGAGGTCATACCGATACCATGTCCCTGTCTGTGGGTCACAGGGTAGCCGTCTTCATTCAAGGAAACCGGTTCAGCATAGTAATTTTCCACAGAAAGGAAGACCTGGCGGCCCTTGGTCTGCAGGTTGATATGGAGAAAGCGTTTATCCTCATCCTGGGTTTCTGATACGCGGATAGCATTTTCCAGAAGGTTGGCCAGGGCAAAGGAGAGATTTTCCTGCACCTTTGGCACCTCTTCCGGAAAGTTTACCCGGCAGGTGACGGGTATGCCGGCGTTTTTGGCTTTGACGATGTAAACGGAAAGCACCGCATTGACGAAGGGATTCAGACAGAAGGGATGAATGGCGGTTTTTTCCAGATGCTCGTCAAAGGAGCGGAGTAAATGGAGGGCTTCTTCCGATTTCCCGCTGCTGATGAGGCCGTAAAGGATATTGATCTGGTGGCGCATGTCATGGCGGAGAATGGAAAACTGTTTGGTACTGGCCTGTATGAGGAGCATGTTGCTCTGGAAGAAACGGATGGCTTTCTGCTGCACTTCATTTGTGCTTTTTAGAAGGACCTCCGTTTCCAGATCCCTGGCCTGCAGCTTGATATAGCGGTAGAGGGCGATGAAAGGCACAAAAGTAAGAATCCGGGAAAGCAGTTTGTCCATGGTCCAAAGGTCCGGGTCCAGGATGATGGGCAGCTGAGTGCATACAATCAGCAGAGGCAGGAAGGCGATGTAGTAACCGTAGGGCTTATCATTGATGAGCTGGCGGGAAGGGCACATATGGCGGAACATGCGGGCTGCAAGGGGCAGGGAGAGGAGAAAATAGAAAAGAAAGCAGGTCAGATGCATGGAAAGATGCCATTCCACAGGAATGTTCCTCCCCAGGAAAATAACGGTCAATATACTGGCAGTGTGAAGGAAGAAATTCCAAAGGCCCTGCATGCCAAAGACAAAAATCTGCTGAGCAATGAGTCGGGGCAGCCAGTAAAAGGAAAGGAGCACATAGGGAATCCAGCCCAGCGCCTGGGAGGCCTTGTAAAGGACGACCGTGTGGGTGAACCCCTGAAAGAGGACGTAGTAGAAGATAAAGTTTAAAAGGGCCAGAATGATAAAGGAAAGGGCGATTTTCTTCCAACGGTTTTGAGGAAGAAAATCGCGAAAGGCTTGAAACCAGATAAAACGGCCTGCCAGATGAACCAGGACCGTGCAGAGGGCCAGGGAAGAAATCGTATCCATAATGTACTCCTTTTAAAAAGGGATAGGTGGTGCAAATGGTCATGGAGGCGCGTACACGGTCAGCCAAATCATAAGTTGCTCACAGCATAACGGAGCTTTATAGTGCTTACTGTAGAGCCATTTATGAAGAGAGTGTTTCGCGGTGTTTTATTCTGCCCCCTGCATAGGGAGAAGTCCGGCGTAGCCGGATAGGGGGAGGCGAGCGCAGCGAGCCAATGGGCAGAATGCCTATCATGCCATATGACACAGAAAGCCAATCCCGTAACGTCTCTTGCGTCCCCTTTAGGGGAAGAGGGCCACGAAGTGGCGAAGGGGTGGACGGTGGTAAGAATGATTATGATATTCTTATTCTATGTCTTATCACCCTTCGCTCAGGGGGCCGCCGATTGGCGGTCAGGACCGCGATAGCGCATCCTATCGATGCTCTGCCCCGTACACCCTTTCCCGCTTCGCGGGACTTCCCCTCAAGGGGAAACGAGAGATATGAGGGAAAAAGCAGCGAGTCATATACTTCACGTACCATTTCGGCGTTATCCCCCTTTGGTAGCTGTCGCCACCACCTTGCCTAGTGGGAAGCATGTCATATGCCACCGAAAGTAAATCCCGTAACGCTGACTTTATAAGCATTGCCCCCTAAAGGGGAAACGACTCACTACATTTTGCGCGTCGCTAGCGCTCCTTCAAAATGTGTTCGCTGTGCACCGATAGGGCAATCCACAACCCTCGGGGCCAAAGGCCCCGTCAAACTTAAGAACCCTCCGGCCAAAGGCCGGTCAATCCTAAGAACCTCTTTCCCTGCCCCCTGAGCGAAAGCGAATACAACCTGCCGCCATCAGGCGGCCATAACCCTCGGGCCAAAGGCCCGTCAACCCTCAAGCCGAAGGCGCGTCCAGGCCCTATTATTTCGACAGCATATACTGCATATAATGCTGTTTCACTTCTTTTTTCTTTCTCCGGCTGATGGGAACGGAAATATTTCCTTTCAGCAGGAAGGAATCTTCTTCCATGGATTCAATGTAGTCCATGTTTACCATGAGCCGGTGGTAGCATTCGAAGAATCGGTGGTCTGATGACAGATTCCGGGCCAGATCTTGGAAGGCGTTGGTGGTGTTGATATTCTTTTCTATCAGATGAATGGAAGCGTTTCTGCCTTCGCTGCAGTCCATGTAGAGAATATGGCTGAAAGGAACGCGAAGGGTTTCGCAGCCGGGAATGCGGGCGGAGAGTACTGCCGGTTTCAAAGAGCCCCGGGGAAGGGCGTAATCCAGGGCATGAAACAGCTCCTCCCGGTGGCTTGCCAGGGGCTTTAGAATATAGCCCGACGCAAAAACCTTATACCCTTCCAGGGCGTGTTCCCGACTGGTGGTAAGAAATATAATTTTTACGCTCTCGTCCAGCCGCCGCACTTCCCTGGCCACATCCATGCCCTCCATGGCAGGCATGTAGATGTCCAGGAGAATGAGGTCAAAATCATCGGGTCGGAAATCTGCCAGAAACGAGGGACCGTCCATGTAGGAAGAAATGGAAATTTCCATATTGGCCGCATCGGGACGGTTTTGGAAATAGGTATCCACATAGTGCTTCCCAATATCAATATCACTGGGATTGTCGTCGATCAGGGCAATTCGTATCATAAGATTCCTCCTATCCCATCATAGAATGACTGCTTTGTCTCTATTATACTAAAAGGAAAAGAAAAAGGGAAAACAGCGGAAGAGAAATGGTTTCCTGCGAGTCATTGGCGAGGCTGGCTGTCCGCATCCCATCGGGTCATTCTTCATGTCATTCAGAATGACCCGTCCGGCGTAAAGGTAAACATGTAACCTCCTGCCACCCTGTTCAGGGAGCAGAATAAAACCCTCCATACCTGTTATGATATGTGGCAATGCATAGCATCCATAGGGCCCCTTTAAAAATTGCGGCGAAGCCGCCACCACAACCCTCGGCCCCAAAGGCCGTCAAACTTAAGAACCCTTGGGCCCATAGGGCCCATCCATCTTACGAACCTTTCTACACAACTCTTCTACACAACCTGAGGCGCCAGCCGCGCCCCCTTTCTTTAAAATCTGCGCCCCATAGGGCACCACCACCTTTTGAACCTTTTGAACCTTCACACCGACGGTGTGTCCCATGGTGAACCCTCTGAATCCCGCCGCTCCGAGGCCTCATATACGAAAGTATACTTTCCTCCCTTTCCGGAAGGATTTTTTTATTTTTCAGGAGACATATTTCTTTTTCATAGATACCCTGTATATCTTCGAAGACCGGAAAGGCGGGAAATCCCCACGGGGGGGGATGAAGCGGTGCCGGCCACGGATGGGGAGAAGAAAAGTTGAGAGAAATAAAAGGTATACTTTCGTATACTTTTTGTGTGTTTGTGTATAGTCTATACTTCAGACAAATAGAAGAGAGAGCCTTAGCTCTATGAAATCCGGCAGAAAAAATAGTTTTACAGACTTGAACAATGTGCATAAATATGCATTATTTAAAGCCGCCCATTTTCAGACAAACGAAAAAACTCTGCCGGAAAGGAAAGGCAGAGTTTTTCTTTTGCCAGAAAATCAGAAATTGACCACTTTTGCAGAAAAACGACCACTTTTGCAGAAAAAATAGAAAGTTTAGTTCCTTTAAGATATAGTAACGACAGATAAAGCGGAACAATTACATAGGAAATCAGAAGCGTCATATGTCGAAAAAATGTTGACTGGGGACCTTTATTTCGTGCGCCCTGAAATCGGGAGCAGTGGAAAACGAGGAAGCTTCATAGAAAGTCATACACCAAAAACGGGCGGCGCCGAGGGTTTCCGGGTTCTGTATAATCTGCATACATGCATTCAAAGGCCCGCTCTGAGCCTTGAAGATATGAGTATACACAATAAGAACCGGATAAAGGAGGCATAGGTACAAACCGGTTCCGCCGCTGGGACGAACCCCCTGGGGCTATGTGAGTCAAAAATGCGGCACATCCGGCGCTAAGCCGCAAGAAAATGATTCGGAGCATCTATCATTTCCATTTAAAGGAGGGTAACACCATGAATAAGATTTACAAAGTCATCTGGAGTAAAGCAAAACACACCTATGTGGTGGCATCGGAAATCGCCAAAGGCCACACCAAGGGCGAAACCACAGGAAAAGGACTGAAGAAACTGGCCGCAGCCATGCTGGTGGCAGCAGCTCTTCTGAGCCCGAACTTCGCCTGGGCTGCGGATACGGCTACAGTGACTGATACGGGAAGTAACCCGCAGACAGTTTATACCAAAGATGGTGCCGATACTACTTTTGTGAAAAAAGGTTCCAACAATGGCAATAGCCTGACCATTGGTGCCAGCGAGTCCGAAATTCTTTCTTCTCATCAATATGTGACCGGTGTGCAGACTACGTATGATGGAGTGAATGGACAGGTTGTCACTCAGGCTACCGGGGGCAAGTCCTCCATCAGTTTAAAAGTCGGGAATGAAGACAACTTAACTTATAATTTTACGGAATTATTCTGAGGTAACAACCACAAAAGATGGAGGAACTACTTTTACCTACCATTATGAAGGTGGCGCGCAGACTATTGATAATAGTACTACTATCAAAGGTAATACTGTTACCACGGGCAGAGTCACCGCTTCCGCTGGTGTCGTAGATGAGACAACCCAGGATGGGGTCTCTGTTAAGAAGACTAATACCGTGGGCCAGAACCTGAGCGTCCTGGATGACCGCATTACTGCCGTTAAGGACTATGTACTGAATGAAACTGGGAACAATTATGTGAGCAAGACTGATGCAGCGGTACAGGACGGAGCCATCGTCAAAGTAGATAAGACCATCGGCGAGAATGTGACCAACCTGGACGCCGCTCTGGCCAAAGAAACCGCCGCCCGTCTTGGTGCCGATGCAGCCCAGGACAAGGTGATTCAGCAGGTCAATGATAACCTGGTAACAAGCGTCAACACCATCAACAAGAACGTGGCTGATGGATTCACTGCCTTGAACCAGGCAGATGCCAAGGAAGCTGCAGCCCGGGAAGCGAAAGACAATGAACTGAACGAACGCATCACGAACGAAGCCAATGGGATCCATGATGAAATCAAAGCCGGCGATAAGACCCTGAATGACCGGATTACTGCCGTTAAGAACTATGTACTGAATGAAACTGGGAACAATTATGTGAGCAAGACTGATGCAGCGGTACAGGATGCCGGTGTCGTGAAAGCGGATAAGAAAATCGGCGAAAATGTGACCGCACTGGGAAAGGGCCTGTATGATGAAACGGCTGCCCGCATCGGTGCTGATAAAGCCCAGGACAAGGTGATTCAGCAGGTCAACCAGAATATGGTAGATGGATTCAATACCATCAACAAGAATGTGGCAGATGGATTCAAGGCTTTGAATGCAGCGGATGCCAATGAAGCCAAGGCCCGTGCAGATGCTGACGCAGCGGAAAAAGCAGCCCGCATCGGGGCTGATAAAAAACTGGCGGAAGCCGTCAATAGCGGACTGAGCCTGAGCAATGACAATGTTCTGCAAAAGAACACCACTACCATTGACGCCCAGGGCAACGTGACCACCTCCAAGACCGATGCCAAGGAAATGATCCTGAACAAGGGCAAGGACAACCAGATTACCCTGAACGAAAAGGGGATCAAAGTTGGCACCAACAGCACGGTGGTGGATAAAGACGGTGTCTACACCGGCGGCGATACCTACAGCGAAGCCAAGGCAGCGATGAGCGCTGACGGCAAGATCAAAGGGGCCAACGGGGCTTTCACCGTAGATGAAAACGGAAATGTCGCTTCCAAGGCAACCATCACCGGCGAAACAGTAACCGACGGTAAGGGTGCTTCTATGAACAACGGAACGGTAACCGGCAAGACCCTGACCGATGGAATTGCTACCATTACTAATGGCAACATCAATACCAGCGGTTCCGTTACCGGCGGCACCGTAACTTCCACGGGCAATATCTCCGCATTGGGTGATATCCACGCAGGCGGCGCCATTACGGGAGCCAGCGCTTCCATCCAGGGCGCTCTCACAGCAGGCAGCGCCACCATTACCGGTGACCTGACCGCCGGCGGCGCTATCCAGGGTAAGAGCATCTCCGATGGTACGGCAACTATGCAGAATGGCAACCTCACTGGTGTGAAGAACCTGAGCGCTGAAACCATTACCACCAGCGGCGATGCCACTATCGGCGGTGACCTGACTGTTAAGGGCAAGCTGAACGTTGACGAAATCGACCTGACCAAGAACGGCATTGTAGGTGACAACAACGTAACGGCCAGCACGAAAGTGGCAGCCGGTGAAATCACCTCCTACAAGAAAGCCACCAGCACGAAAGATGGCAGCGAAAAAGAAAGCGCTATCGACTACGATGAAAACAGCACTTCCACTTGGGCCAAAGCTACCGATGCAGATGGTAAGTGGAGCAAGAGTACTTTGACTGTAGAAGGCAGCGATGTAACGTCCAAGGTTGTCGATTCTAAAGAGAACAGCAACCTGTCTACACAGACATCTACTCAGTCACAGAGCACACTGACGGATAAAGATAGTAACACCAATGTATCCACCCAGACCGCCAGCGAATCCAGCTCTGTAGTTTCCGGCAAGGATGGAGGAAATAACTACAAATCTTACATCACCCAGAACCTGAAGAAGATTCTCCAGAAAATTGAGGATGGCGACGGCCATGTTCTGACCAGTACGGAACAGACAGAAATGGACATCACCAACACTGCTAAGAACGGCACTATCACCAATGATGCAGGTAAACTTGTCAATACAGCCAGCGACACCATTGCTAATATGGCTGGAAATGACATTACCAACACCTCAACCAATGGCAATATTGCTAATACTGCAGCCAATGGCACGATTTCTAATAATGCCAAGAATCTGACAAACACGGCTTCTGAGAACATCACTAACAAGGCTGAAAATGGTAATATCAGCAACATTGCTTCCAATGGCACAATCAGTAATGAAGCGAAGACCATTTCCAACAAAGCTGATGAAGCGTTGACCAATGATGCAAAAACCATTACCAATACGGCCAGTGAATCTGTAACCACCCAGATTGGAGACGGTTCGGAAGTGCAGAGCGTGATGAATGGAGGCGGTATCGCCAATAAAGCAACCGGCAAATCCATCACAAACGATGCTGCTAAGATTACGAATACCGGCACCACCAGCGTGACAAATCAGGTTGGCAATAACAAAGTCCTCGTTGATACCACCCATGTACAGTCCGCATTTGGAGATACCATCTACACCACCTGGGATGAAAGCGGTATCACAAACAATGCAACGGATAAGACCGTAGCAACCAATGCCAAGAATATCCAGAACACCGCAACCGGTGATATTACCAACACCGCTGAAAAAGGTACCATTACCAATAAGGCACAGAATCTTGTCAATGATGCTTCTGTCAATATGACCACCACTGTCGGCGGTGAAATGAAGACTACCGTCACCGGCAAAGTGACGGAAGATTATAAGTCCGATTTGGATACCAAGGTTGGCGGTAATGAAACTCATTATGTAAAAGGAAACCAGACTAATACCGTGTCCGGCAACCGTACCGTCAATGTGAAGGGCACCGAAACTGAAAACTTCAATGCCCTGGAGACCAACGTCAAGACCGACCAGAAGACCTCTGTGGGCGGCAACCAGACTACCATCGTAACCGGTAACCAGACCAATAATGTCAGCGGCAGCAAGACTGAAACAGTCAAAGGTTCTGTAACCGAGAAGTACGGCAGCCAGGCAACTACCGTCGATGGCGACCAGAGCACGAACATTGGTGGCAACCAGACTACTGTGGTAGCCAAGGATCAGACCAATACGGTCAGCGGTAACAAGACTGAAACCGTGAAGGGTGCCGTGAACGAAACTTACGGCAGCCAGACCACGAAAGTCAATGGCGATCAGAGCACGACTGTGACCGGTAAGCAGACCAACAGCATCACCGGTGACCAGGTCAACACCATCGGTGGTAACCTGATCGACACCATCATGGGGACCAGCACCACCACCGTAACCGGCAAGGTTACGGAAGATTACAAGTCCGACCTGAGCACGAAGGTGGGCGGCGACGAAACCCATGCGGTAACTGGAAACCAGACCACCACGGTTTCCGGCAACCGTACCGTCAATGTGAAGGGCAACGAAACTGAAAACTTCAATGCCCTGGAGACCAACGTCAAGACCGACCAGAAGACCTCTGTGGGTGGCAACCAGACTACCATCGTAACCGGTAACCAGACCAATAATGTTAGCGGCAGCAAGAACGAAACTGTCAAGGGTTCTGTAACCGAGAAGTACGGCAGCCAGGCAACTACCGTTGATGGCGACCAGAGCACGAACATTGGTGGCAACCAGACTACTGTGGTAGCCAAGGATCAGACCAATACGGTCAGCGGTAACAAGACTGAAACCGTGAAGGGTGCCGTGAACGAAACCTACGGCAGCCAGACCACGAAAGTCAATGGCGATCAGAGCACGACTGTGACCGGCAAGCAGACCAACAGCATCACCGGTGACCAGGTCAACACCATCGGTGGCAATCAGACCACGACCGTAACCGGCGACAGCAGCCTGAGTGCCAAGAACATCACCAACACAGCTTCCGAAAAGATTACCAACCAGATTGGCGACGGCTCTGCAGTGAAGAGTGAAATGACTGCCGATGGTATCACCAATACGGCGGAAGGCGGCACCATTTACAACAAGTCGAAAGATATCCTGAACGAAGTGTCCGGTGATATCCTGAACTTTGCAGATGGAGAAATTGGAAATTCTGCCACCAAGATTACCAATCTGACTGGCGATAACACCGTAACCAGTGATACCAATGGTACCACCTTTGAAAACAAGGCACACAGCACTGCCATTGAAGAAGGATCCGTCACAAAGACCACCATTTCCGGAAACACACTGGAAACCGGCAAGGCAACCATGGACTATGCGGAAGTGATGAAAGACCTGGGCGTTCGCGGCAATGCAGCGGTAGATGGAAACACCACCCTCGGCAAGGAAGGCGCAGAAACCACTCTCACCGTCAACAGCACGTCCACCTTCAAGAAAGATGTAACCATGAAGGAAAACGCTACAGTAGAAAACGATCTGGCAGTGAAAGGCAACACCAAGCTGGATGGCACCCTGGAAGTGGGCGGCAAGTCCACATTCAAGGATGATGTCACCATGGAAAAGAACCTGGATGTGAAAGGCACCACAACTACCGCTAAACTGGTGGTTAACAACGGAGCCACTGTAACCGGCGGCACCACCACCGATACACTCCATGTGACCAGCACTGCAACCTTTGATGATATTGTGACCATGAAGAAAGACCTCTCGGTCGGCGGAAATGTGGATGCAGCTTCCTACACCGTGAAAGGTACAGGCATCAAGATTGATGAAAATGGCATCAATGCCGGCGGCACTAAAGTCACCGGCCTGGCTCCGGCAGATATCAGCCACGCAGGCTCCACCGATGCCGTTTCCGGCGGACAGCTCTATGAGACCAATACCAGGGTCAGTGGACTGGAAACCCGTATGGGCACCGTGGAAACCAGAGTGGATAAACTGGACAACAAGATCGACAAGGTAGGCGCCAACGCCGCAGCTATGGCAAACCTGCACCCCCTGGAATTCGATGAAGACTCTAAGTGGAATGTGGCAGCAGCAGTAGGCAGCTCCGGCAGCGAAACTGCCAGTGCGGTAGGCGTATTCTACCGGCCTAATGAAAACGTGATGGTCAATGCCTCCGCTGCCATGGGCACCGGTGAGAATATGTTCGGCGGCGGCGTATCCCTCCGTCTCGGCCACGGCGGCAACAAAGCCAAAGAGGCACAGATGAAGGCAGCTGCAGCAGAAAATAAGGAACTCCGTGCTAAAGTGGACGACCTTACCGCCCGCATGGACGCTCTCCTCTCCGTACTGAATCCCAACATGTCCAAAGATTTCCCGGATGTGCCGGAGAATCACTGGGCCTACGAAGCCGTTTCCCGTCTGGCAGGCAATGGCATCGTGGAAGGCTATGAGGACGGCAAGTACCACGGAGAACGGCAGATGACCCGCTATGAAATGGCAGAAATCATCTACAACGCCCTCTCCAAAGGCGCTAAGGCGGAAAAGAAACTGGTTGAAGAATTCCGCCCCGAACTCCAGGCCATGGCAGCCCAGAAAAAAGCCTAGCCTCACCAATCACTCCCCCTTCATCCCTCCAAGCCGGATGACTGCTAATATGAAGGACAGTGATATGAGGATATAATCCCTGCCCCTTCCCCCCGGAGGGGAAAGGGATAATAAACCCCCGGGACGAAAGTCCCGGGGGTTTTGCGATGGGATTGTGACAAGCCCCTATGGGGCTTGAGGGTTGACGGCCCGCTGGGCCGAAGGTACTTAAGGGGCTTAAGTTTGACGCGCCTCTGGCGCGAGGGTTGTTGTAGGGCGCCTCTAATTTATAGATGGCGCCCTTTTATAAAAAAACTTTACAACCGCCCTGCGGGCGTCGGAAATGCACCCCTTTTGGTGGCTGGCGCCACCACCTTCCCCCCCGGCGGGGGGACTTTATTCTTCGCTATGCGTTGAGCGGCTTTGCACTTGTCAACAAAAATTGGACACGAAACTAAAAAAATTAGGCATAAAAATTGAATACTTGTACAAGGCGCAGTGAATCTTCCAACATTGCCTCGGGAACCGACAGACACTTCATGCCAACTATAACTTGAATAAGTTCAGCAGTTAAAAATATGGCGTTCTCGGTACTGCTTCGGCGTCAGGTAGCCCAATGTATAGGCCGGCCTATATTCGTTAAAGAAATGGATGTAATTATCCACCTCTTCCGCGACGGACTTCTCCCCGGTCACGTGTAAGTCCATGAACATCTCGGCCTTAATCCATCCATTGACAGATTCCATTGCAGCGTTATCTGTCGGCGTTCCGGCACGTGACATCGACCGGGTAATGCCGTACATGGGCAACAGGTCGTTGTAGGCCTTAGATGCGTAGACAGATCCCTGGTCCGTGTGCAGAATCATTTGGTGCTCCGGATGTTGCTCCTTCCATGCAATCAGATCTTTCAGCCCACTGATATAGGTCATGCGGTCGCCACGCTTTGCCGAAAGGGAATGGCTGACAATCTCATCGTTCCAGAGATCCATGTAAAGAGTCAGTTCGTAGTAGGTGCCCTTCACATAAAACGCTGTCATATCGCTCACGATGCACTGCATTGGCCCGTCAATCTGCATCTCTGACAGGAGCAGATTGGGGAATATTCGCGCCGGATCTCCAGCCTTCTTGTAGCGGTAATGCTTGGACTTGCTCTTGATTCCCGCAATCTTGCAACACTTATGAGCATAGGGGTCAGACAGGACAATGTTTTTGTCCAGGCGTATCTTGGCATTCAGCCAGCGGTAACCATGCGATGGATACTTCAAGTGGTATTCTTGAAACAGCCTGACATTGCTTGCAAGGTTCTTCTCTCTTTCCGAAGGATGAGAAAGATGCTTCTTCCATGCGTAGAAACTGCTCCGCTGGATGCCCATTGCTTTACATAGAATCTTCACTGGGATTTCTCCTGACAGTTCCATAATCACTTGGTAGTCTTGCTGGCGTATAGAATGACCGTACCATCTCCCTTCACCTCGTATCCTTTTTTTAGCCTTGCTTCTGTGATCCTGGCTTTAATCAGCTCCTGGATCAATTCCTCCTTTGTCATAGATTTCAGTTCATCCAGCTCTGCCGGCTCTTTCTTGAAAGAAAGTGCGCTGATGGATCTCTGTCCGCGTTTGGGCGGCAGCCGATTGGCATCCCGATACATTCTCATGTAATTCCGTGCGGTCTGCTCACTGATGCCATATTCTTCTGCGGCTTCATACCGGCTTATTTCGCTGTAGTAAATTCGTCGACCGATGTCCAATCTTTGTTCTTTCGTGTACTTCATGGCAAACCTCCTGTCCAGTAAAGGGGATACTCTGTCCAGTGCTTATTTTGCACTGCCTATGCAGTGTACACTTGTATGTCTAAAGATTACCCCCTCTGTGTCCAATTTTAGTTTACCACTTCAGCTTAAGTCAGCACTAAGGTAAGGGGAGAGCAAATCTCCCCCACCGGGGGAGATGCCGCAGGCAGAAGGGGTGCATTTCCAACGGGCCATAGGCCCGGTTGTTTGTTTTTTCTTGCTAAAGGCATATAGGGTTTAAGATTGGTTTTCCTTTAGCTCTTCCATCCTTTTCTTTACGATCAAATCAATCATGATGCGGACGCCGTCGAAGCGGTGGTGGATATCACTGTTGGAGAAGCGGAGGACAGCAATGCCTTCTTTTTCTATATGTTTTGTGCGCCACTGGTCATAGCTCCTGCCGTAATCGGTGTAATGCTGAGAGCCGTCGATTTCTATGGCCAATCTGGCTTGATGACAGTAAAAGTCAAGGATAAAAGGGGCCTGTATCTGTTGACGGCGAAATTTGACGGGATAGGAGCGGAGGTATTGGTACCAGAGTTTCTTCTCCTCCGGAGTCATCCCTTTTCGCAGGGAGGCAGCTCTGACTTTTAAGGTGCGGTTCAAAGGAGGATGGTTCATAAGGGACTCCTTGATGGAGAAATGCTATAGAAGCAGGAAACAGTGGGAATCATTTCAAGGAACAACCGATGGGGCGGGAAAACTGTACAACCGGGCTTTTGCCCGTAGGGAAACCATACAACCGCCCTGCGGGCGAGGAAATGCACCCCTTTTGGTGGCTGGCGCCACCACCTTCCCCCCGGCGGGGGGACTTTATTCTTCGCTATGCGTTGAGCGGCTTAAGTCAGCACTAAGGTAAGGGGAGAGCAAATCTCCCCCACCGGGGGAGATGCCGCAGGCAGAAGGGGTGCATTTCCAACGGGCCGAAGGCCCGGTTGTTTGGTTTTTCATTCCGCAAAGCGGAATTACAAACTCATTGCCCCCTGAGCGAAGCGAACATAACCCGCCGACGGCAATCCGCAACCTTCGGGGCCAAAGGCCCCGTCAAACTTACGAACCCTTGGACCGAAGGCCCATCCATCTTAAGAACCCTTTTTATGCAACCCTTCTACACAACCCGCGGCGCCAGCCGCGCCCCTTTTTTAAAATTGCGGCGTCAGCCGCCACCACCCTCTGAACCCCTCTGAACCCCTCTGAACCCCTCTGAACCCCTCTGAACCCCTCTGAACCCTCTGAACCCTCACACCCGATAGGGTGTGTCCAAAAGCCGCCCCCTCATTTTTCTTTAAACATCCCTACCAGCTGGGCGCGGTTTTTGATGTCCAGTTTTTTATAGATAAGGGAGAGCGCTTTTTTTATGGTGATTTCCGCCACGTTCATTTCAGCGGCGATTTCTTTATTGGTTCTGCCTTTCATGACGAGGCGGATGATGCCCATTTCACGGGCGGTGAGTTTTTTGCTCAGCTGATCCAGGTGGATTTCTTTTTCCAGAATCTGCCCGGCCGATTCAAAGCGGGAGTCCATGATGTCTTTCAGGAGGGAGGAGGCAGGGCTGGCTTTGAGGTGGGCCCAGCGGGAGGCGAGGCGGTTTTTGACGGTGAGGAAGGGGATGATGAGGTGGTCCGGCTCTGCCAGGCGGAGGGCTTTTTCCATGGCTTCCAGGCATTGGGCGTTTTCGTGGAGCATGTCGCAGGCGATGGCCTGGTGGAGGAGGGCGTGGATTTCGCCTATGAGGGAGCGGCGCTGGCGGGCCAGTTTTTCGTGGCGGCGGGCAGAAGCCAGGAGGGTTCTGCCGTTTCCGGGGTGGACGAGCCGTTCGTCTTCCACAATGTGTAGGAAGGTAAGGGCAGGAAAATAGAACATGGAGCTGTTGATGGCTTGATTTTGGCGGTCTCCGCCTTCTCTGGAGGGGAGGATGATTTCCAGGCTTTCATCGCTCATGCGGGCGAGGAGGGCCTGGAAAGGCTGGGCGGTGTTCATGAGTTCATGAAGCTTTTTTCGGGACTCTTTCAGGCCGGCGGTATCTCCGTAGAAGTAGGAGAGCATGGCCTGGTAGTGGAGGCAGCGGATTTGGATGGAAAGGTCCTCCCTATAGGATTCGGTGGCTTCCAGGGTGGAGAGGGCGTCTTCTGCTTCG
This sequence comes from Dialister succinatiphilus, assembly GCF_928721695.1. NCBI lineage: Bacteria > Bacillati > Bacillota > Negativicutes > Veillonellales > Veillonellaceae > Dialister > Dialister succinatiphilus. The sequence goes on from NZ_OV788641.1 coordinate 1,359,875, forward strand.
CTGAAATGGCCGGTGTTGAAGGCGTATTCCATCTGGAAATAGAGGGCCCAGGTTCCATTATGTGGCATGCGGTTGATACGGCAGCAGATTTCCTGAATTTCTATGAGCTGCTCCGTTTCTTCTTTCAGTTTTCCCGGCGTGGAGTGGTACATCATAAGGAAGGAGGGACAGCAGAATCCGAGACGGGGCGCTATGAACTGGTCTTCCAGATGAAATTTGCGGATGTCTTCAAGGACTTTGGCAAAGAGGGAGGTCATGGTGTCCAGATGATTGAAGGCGGTGGCCCCTTCGAGAAAGGTCAAGGCCGTCTGCCCCGAGAGGGAGAGCTCCAGCCGCTGGATGCGGGCCATGTTCCTTCGATAGCTGGCATGAAGTTCGGAGAAATAGAGGTCGTAGGCCATGAGAAGCACTGTTTTCATGTGCTTCTTCATCAAGTCATGGGGAATGTGGTCCAGAAGGTCGGCAGGATAGATGCGGGGTCCCGCCAGAAGAATGGAGTCGGTGCCTTTGTCCAGAATAATGAGGGAGAGCTCATAGTTTTTCGCCAGGCTGGCAAATCGCATGGCTTCGGGGAGGCTTCCCATGGAGTAGTACCAGTGGGCCGCCTTATCCAGGTACTGCCGCTGTGTTTCTTCGCTCCAGATTTGGAATTCGGACTGGAGAAATTCCTTCATCAGGGGAAAGAAGAAATATTTGCGGGTCTGCCGATTTAGATAGAGAAAAAGGCCGTTCTTTTCCTGACTGGAAAGGATGGCGGGCACATCTGCGTCAGGGCACATGAAAAGGGCCTTGTTCACAGAAAAGCGGTCGAAAAGGGAAAGAACTGTCAGGGTTTTTCTTGTGGCCTCGGACAGATAGCGGAAAACCTTATCATTGATGGTGAGGAAGAGCTCTTCTTTCTTCCTGTCGTCGATCATGCCGGTGCCGTAGTGGTTATGGAGCCAAAGGTCCTTCACGCCTTCGGATACCGCAAAGGTTTCCTTATCCTTCAGCTTGTTGTAGGAAATGGAATTGTTCAGATGTACCAGTTCCCAGCCATTGCCGCTGGCAGCTTCCGGATTTCTTCGATAGAGAAAATCACATTTCATATGTTCCTTCAGAAAGAGCTGGAGCTGCGGCGCCGTTTCCAGATCGGCGGTCACGGTGTAGAGCCAAAAGTCCTGGCTCAGAGGATGGGATATCCACTGCTCATGGGAGAGGACTGTGGGAATCATCTTGTCCCTGGTAGTAATAAAGAAACGGGTCACTGCATCCCGTCCGGAAGCAGCCATATCGGACCCTCCTCCCGTCCAGGTGATATCCCGGGCCATGAAGGCAAGAAGCAGGGTGATTTCGTTCTTTTCATAATAGTCATGAAGGATTTCCTGGGAGCAGGAGAGCAGGAGGCTTTCTGTGTCGGTCATGGGAATCAATCCTTTTTTATATACGATAAAATGGATTCTTTACTGCATTATATCATATGGATGGTGGGTGCCATATGGACAAGCCCTGCGGGCTTGAGGGTTGACGGCCCGCTGGGTCGAAGGTACTAAAGGGGCTTAAGTTTGACGCGCCTCTGGCGTGCACAGCGAACATGATTTGCACTATGCGAACTGGATTTGTAAGGGAGCATCAGCGACCTGAAAATCCAGTGAGTCAGTGACAGCAGTGGATGAAGGAGCAAAGCGACGCACAAATCATAGTGAGTCGTTTCCCCTTTAGGGGCGAGGGTTGTGGTGGGCGCCTTTAAATTATAGAAGGCGCCCTCTTATGATAAAACCTTTACAACCGGGCTTCGCCCGTCGAAAAACTATTCAACCGCCCTGCGGGCGAGGAAATGCACCCCTTTTGGTGGCTGGCGCCACCACCTTCCCCCCGGTGGGGGGACTTTATTCTTCGCTATGCGTTGAGTGACGAAGCGAGGCTTCGCGGTGTTTTATTCTGCCCCCCTGCATAGATGGAAGTCCGGTGCAGCCGGATAGGGGGTGGCGAGCGCAGCGAGCCAGTCAGCAGAATGCATATCAAGCTATATGATCCATAATGACAATCCCGTAACGCTGACTTTATAAGCATTGCCCGCAGGGCAATCCGCAACCCTCGGCCCGAAGGGCCGTCAAACTTAAGAACCCTCCGGCCAAAGGCCGGTCAATCCTAAGAACCTTTCCCTACACAACCCTTCTACACAACCCGCCGCCGACAGGCGGCCACAACCCTCGGGGCAAAGCCCCGTCAACCCTCACACCGAAGGTGTGCTATAATAAAAATCAAATCAGTTGATTAGGAGGCTGTCATGTCACAGAGTGCAATGCAGGAAATCACCTGCCCCAAGTGCGGGAAGAAACATTCCTTTCAGGTTTGGGACAGTATCAATACCCTTGAATTTCCGGAAATGAAAGAGAAGGTCAGGAACGACGAAGCTTTCCGCTACCGCTGCCCTGACTGCGGTGCTACGGCTCTTTTGAATTACAATTTCCTTTATCACCAGCAGGAGGACAAAATCCTGATTTTTGTGGATGCCGACGGCTCTTCCTATGGGGATATGGAAAAGATTCTGAAGCAGAGAGGCAATGCGTTTGACGGGTACCGGAAGCGCATCGTCCTTTCCTATAACGATTTCAAGGAAAAACTCCTGATTTTCGATGCAGGGCTGGATGACCGGATTGTGGAAATCATTAAGTCTTCCATTTGGGACAATGTGGAGGAACGGTACAAGGATAAGCACATTGATGAAATCTACTTTGCCACCAACGAAGACGGGGAGAATGGATTCCTTTTCCGGAAAGAAGGTCACATGGTGGCGTCCATGGAGTTTGACAAGGCTCTTTACAATGCCATCAAAGAAGCGGCCCTTTCCCGTATCGATGCCATTTCCAGAGATGATCTCATTATCGACAGAAATTGGGCCAAAACCATTGTAGCCCGTCTGGGATAACACAGGGAAAAATAAAAAAAGGCTGTGAAGAAATGATTCCCATTTTTTCACAGCCTTTTTGCGTGGAAAGAGTCCTGCGTGCCGGCGAGGGTTGACGCGCCTTTTATGGACAAGCCCCTTTGGGGCTTGAGGGTTCAGGCGCCTTTTGGTGCGGTCGGGACCGGGACCGGGCGGTGCTTGCCGGTATTCCCGAAGGTTGACACGCCCTTGCGGGCGTGAGGGTTGATGGCGCCGCCGGGCCTTTGGCCCTGGGCGCCAAGGGTTCTGCCTGTGATCGGCTGACGCCTTACAGGCGGGTTGAGGGCTCTCGCCCTCGGGAGTTATATAGTATCGCTGCGCTGGCGAGGTACGGCGCTTTCGGCGCCATTTTTTATACCGCCTTTGGCGGCGAAAACCATACAACCGCCCTGCGGGCGTGGAAATGCATTCCCCCCTTTGGTGGCTGGCGCCACCACCTTTCCCCCGCAGTTCGGTGGGGCGGCAAAAGGAAAGCGCCTTAATGGGCAGGCTAGGCGCCTTACTTCGCCCCACTTGGAGGTCCTATGCAGGACCTCCACAGTGGCACTATAACCCGTGCTTACTACAGAGCCATTTATGAAGAGAGTGTTTCGCGGTGTTTTATTCTGTCCCCCGGATGGGGGAAAGTCCGGCGCAGCCGGATAGGGGGAGGCGAGCGCAGCGAGCCAATCCGCAGAATGCTTATCATGCCATATGACACTGAAAGTAAATCCCGTAACGTTCTTGCGTCCCCTTTAGGGGAAGAGGGCCACGAAGTGGCGAAGGGATGTACGAGGGTAAGAATGATTATGACACTTGATGTGGACGTGACCGCCGAAAGGCGGCATTATAATATGCATTGCCCCCTAAAGGGGAAACGACTCACTACATTTTGCGCGTCGCTAGCGCTCCTTCAACCACTGCTGTCACTGACTCACTGGATTTTCAGGTCGCTGATGCTCCCTTACAAATCCAGTTCGCATAGTGCAAAATGTGTTTGCTGTGCACCGCTTCGCTCGGGGGCCGCCGATTGGCGGTCAGGACCGCGATAGCGCATCCTATCGATGCTCTGCCCCGTACACCCTTTCCCGCTTCGCGGGACTTCCCCTCAAGGGGAAACGAGAAAATAGGTGGCACTGGATATTGTGTCACATATGACACAGGCAGCCAATCCCGTAACGCTGACTTTATAAGCATTGCCCGTAGGGCAATCCGCAACCCTCAGCGCCGCAGGCGCTGTTGCCCCCCTGAGCGGAAGCGAACCACAACCCTTCTACACAACCCGCGGCGGAGCCGCGCCCCTTTAAAAATCTGCGGCGAAGCCGCCACCACCACCCTCTGAACCCTTTGAACCCTCTGAACCCTTTGAACCCGGGGCGGCGCAGCCGCCCTTTATTGACATCCCTTACCGGTATCCCCTATAATAGCTACAGTACTAAAAAAACCAAATCAGTACTGGGAGGGAAAATGAAAGACAGGCTTGTGCAGGCGACGCTGGAAGAAATGAAATCGCGATCGCTGAAGTTTACCATGGATGATCTGGCAAGGAAACTCCATGTCAGCAAAAGTTCCATTTATAAGATGGTGGAGTCCAAGGAGGATCTGGTGCGTCTGGTGATGCACTGGGCCATGGAACGGTTTGACCGGAAGGCGGAGGCTCTGCTTCATGGAGAGGGGCCGGTGAACAGACGGCTCATGGCGTTCTGCGGCCTTTTCTTTGATACCTTCTGGTACCTGCCGGATGCGGTGAATGAGGATCTGGAATCCAGGTATGAGGATATCTGGAAGGAATGGGAGAGCTACCGGGAGTCGAAGTTTGATGATATGGTGGCACTTCTGAAGGAAGGCGTGGATAAAGGGGAGTACCGGAAGGTGAATCTTCCGGTGGTACGGCAGTGTGTATTCTACGCGGCCCAGGGTCTCACGAACCCTGCCTTCCTTCGTGAAATGAATATGACCGGCAAAGATGTGCTGGAGATTCTGGAAGATATTATGCTGAAAGGTTTGGAAAAGCAGGACCATGTACAAAGTCCGGCAGCACCTGTGAAAGAGGGGGAGAAGTCGAGATGAGGAACTGGAAGAAATGGGTGTGTCTCACGGCAGCGGGTATGGCATTTTTCATGGCCGGCTGCGGTAAAGAAGCCGCCGTATCTACGGAAGCGCCGCTGGTGAAGACGGTGGTGGCAGGAGAAGCAGCCAAAGGGGAAAAGACAAGTTTCTCCGGTACGGTGCATGGGTATTTCGAATCTCCTCTGGCTTTCCAGACAGGAGGACGCATTATGGCCCGGTATGTGGACCAGGGCCAGCGGGTGAGCGCCGGCGATGCACTGATGAAGGTGGATTCCAAAGATGCCGAGGAGCAGGTGGCTTCTGCCCAAAGTGCGGTCATTGCGTCCCGGGCCAAGGCAGACCTGGCCTATTCTACGCTGGCCCGCTATGAAAAGCTTCACGCGGCCAATGCTATTTCCGACCTGAATATGGACCAGGTGAGGAACCAGGCCCAGCTGGCCCAGGCGGAGCTGGATTCTTCGGAGGCCACTCTTTCCCGGGCAGAGAATAATCTGGGCTTTACCCTGCTCACGGCAGACCGGGACGGCGTCATCGGTTCTACTCTCTATGAGGTGGGGCAGGTGGTGGCTGCCGGTACGCCGGTGGTGACCATTATTGATGATTCCAGACTAGATGTGCATATTTCCCTCACTGAAAAGCAGTACCGCTCCTATGGTGTAGGTACGCCGGCTACAGTGACCTTCTGGGCCCTGCCCGGTGTGACGGTAGAAGGGACGGTGCGTGATGTGGCAGCCGCTCCCAATTCCCAGACCGGCACCTATGATGCCAAGGTGACCCTGGTGGATCCGCCGGACACCGTGGCTGTAGGCATGACGGCAGAAGTGAAATTCGGCAGCCAGAAGGACAGTCAGGGATTCATGATACCGCTGTCGGCCATGGCTTCCCAGAAAGAGAATCCGTCCGTGTGGGTCGTAAAGGACGGCAAAGTCCATCTGGTGCCGGTAACCGTGGGCCGGTATGGGGATGATACCGTGGAAATTACCGGCGGCCTTTCCCGGGGAGACCGTATCGTTTCCGCCGGCGCTTCCAAGCTGTCGGAAGGTGAAGAGGTGAGGACATGAAAAGGCTGAATCTGGCGGAATGGGCCATCCGCCATAGACAGATTATTTATTTCTTCATCATTTCCATTATCATTGGCGGTGTATTTTCCTATTTCCGCCTGGGCCGCAGTGAAGATCCGAATTTCACAATCCGTGAAATGGTGGTGGCAGCTGCCTGGCCGGGGGCTACGGCAGAGCAGATTACAGACCAGGTCACCTATCCCCTGGAGCGGAAGATCCAGGACACCAAGGGACTGGACTATATCAAGTCCTTCACCCATGACGGCAAAACGGTTATTTATGTGGACTTGAAGGATGAAGTGCCTGCATCGGAAGTGAAGCAGCGCTGGCACGATGTGCGAAACGCCATTACCGATGTGTGGGGCGATATGCCTGCCGGCGTCATAGGGCCGGTGATTAACGACCGCTTCGATGATGTGTACGGCTCTATTTACGCTTTGACCGGCGATGATTACAGCTATGAGGAAAAGCGTAAGTATGCGGAAAATATCCGCCGGCAGCTGGTGCTGGTACCGGACGTACAGCAGGTGAAGCTCCTGGGCGTACAGGAGCAGATGATTTATGTGGAAATGGACCAGAACAAGCTGGCCTCTTTCGGACTGAATCCTTCTGATATTTACAAGGTGCTGCAGCAGCAGTCCGCCATGATGCCTGCCGGCACCATCCATACCAATACCCGCAACGTGGCTATCCGGGTGGAAGGGCTTCTGGGGACTACGGCAGCTCTGGAAAATATTCCTATCCATGTGGGTGAGCGCAGTTTCCATCTGGGCGATGTGGCCAAAGTGACCCAGACCTATACGGACCCGGAAACGTCCCTCATGTATTTCAACGGCAAACCGGCCATCGGCATTGCCGTGGCCATGGCTGACGGCGGCAATAACCTGACCCTGGGCAAGAACCTGGAGGCTGCCGTAAACAGAATGAAAGGGGACCTTCCGGCAGGCATGGAAGTGAGCCTGGTGGCTGACCAGCCGAAGGTAGTCAACAATTCCATTGCCGAATTTACGGAAGCCCTGATTGAAGCCCTCATCATCGTGATGGCGGTGAGCTTCCTGTCCCTGGGCCTTCGGAGCGGCATGGTACTGGCCATGTGCGTGCCGGTGGTGGTGTGCGCCTCTTTCCTCTTCATGAAATGGCGGGGCATTGACCTTCATATCGTGTCCCTGGGCTCCCTCATCGTGTCCCTGGGCCTTCTGGTGGATGATGCCATCATCGTGATTGAAATGATGCAGGTGAAACTGGAGCATGGATGCAGCCGCATGGAGTCAGCCGAAGGCGCCTACAAGGCCTGCGCCGCCCCCATGCTGGCAGGCACCCTGATTACCGCAGCCGGCTTCATTCCCGTGGGCCTGGCCGTGGGGCAGGTGACAGAATATACCAATTCCCTTTTCTGGGTCATCAGTTCCACCCTGGTACTTTCCTGGATTGCTTCCATTTTTGTCAGTCCTGTTTTGGGATACCAGTTCATTAAACTGGGAAAACCGAATCCCATCAAGGTGAAAGTACAGGAAAAGGCTTACGGTGCCTTCCGCAAAGCGGTGAAATGTTTCATTCATTACAGAAAAACGGCCATTGTGGGCGTGGCAGGCCTTTTCATCTTCTCTCTCCTCACCCTGCCCCTGGTGAATCGGGAATTCTTCCCGCCTTCCGTTCGTCCGGAAATCATTCTGGACGTGAACCTGCCTTCCGGTGCCTCCATTAAGGACACAAAGAAAGTGATGAGAGCTGTGGCAGACAGCCTGTACGGTGACAAACGGGTGTCCTCCTTCTCCACCTATATCGGAGATACAGCGCCCCGTTTCATCCTTCTTTTCAGTCCCCAGGCAGCAGAAGATGACCATGGACAGATGATTATCGTAGCCAGAGATACCACCTCCAGAGACAGCCTCCAGAAAGATGTGCAGAAATTCCTGGCCGACAGCTATCCAGAAGTGCGGGCCCATACCCGCTTCATCCAGACCGGGCCGCTGGAAGAATATCCGGTAATGCTTCGTCTCCGGGGACCTGATGCCGGAAAGACGGCAGCCCTGGCAGAAGAGGCGCTGGCTCTGATGAAGCAGAATCCCCACGTCACCAATGCGTCCCTGGACTGGCCGCAGCAGACACCTACGGTTCATCTGAAAATCAACCAGGACAAAGTACGGGAACTGGGCATCGACAACTATGCCGTTTCCCAGGACCTCTATGTGAAACTGTCGGGCTACAAAGTGGCTGAATCCTACCAGGGCGACCAGCTGGTGCCCATTTCGTTCCGTCTGGAAGGGGATAACGCCGCCCGTCTGGGAAGCCTTTCCTCCCTTCCGGTGTATGTAGGAAACGGCCGCTACGTGCCGCTGGGCGAATTCGCCGATATTTCCTACCAGAACGAAACAAGCACCATCTGGCGCAGAAATATTGAACCCTGCATCACCCTCCGCAGTGATATTACCGGTGATGCTACCTCAGATACCGTGGCCTCCTCTGTATATGACAAGACACTGAAAGATTTCAGAAATAACCTGCCCGAAGGGTATACCCTTGAAAAAGGCGGCACCCTGGAACGAAGCGACATTTCCATGGGACAGATCATGGCTACCGTGCCGATTATGATATTCATCATCCTCATGATCCTCATGTTCGAGCTGAAAGACCTGCGCCTTATGATTATTGCCGCCATCTCCGCTCCCCTGGGCATGATCGGCTGCATCCTCACTCTGGTGGTCACCCAGAAGCCCATGGGCTTCGTAGCCATTATCGGCATGCTGGCCATCGGGGGCATGGTGGTGCGAAACAGCATCATCCTGCTGGACCAGATCCGTCAGCACCTGGAAGACGGCATGACTCCCTATCAGGCAGTGGTAGAATCGGCGGTCCTCCGTTTCCGCCCCATCATGCTGACCTCCTTCGCCGAAGTACTGGGCATGATTCCCCTGCTCCCGAACCCCTTCTGGAGCCCCATGTCCGCAGCCTTCATCGGCGGCCTCTCCGTGGCCACCCCCCTGGGCCTCCTCTTCGTCCCGGCCCTCTACTCCTTCTGGTATAAAGTGAAAGAACCGGAAGATATAGTGGAAGAATTTGAAGAACGGGCCGAAGAAAAGAGAGAAAGGAAAGCGGAGAAAGAGAAAAATAAAGAAGCCCGGAAAAAGGTAAAGAAATAAAAAAGAATCCATCCCGAAAGGGGTGGATTTTTTTGATGGGGCATGGGACAAGCCCCTTTGGGGCTTGAGGGTTGACGGCCCGCTGGGCTGAAGGTTCTTAAGGGGCTTAAGTTTGACGCGCCTTTGGCACGAGGGTTGTTGTGGGCGCCTTACATTTATAGAAGGCGCCCTCTTATGATAAAACCTTTACAACCGCCCTGCGGGCGTGGAAATGCATTCCCCCTTTGGTGGCTGGCGCCACCACCTTTCCCCCGCAAGCGGGGGGCACTATAAAGCTCCGTTATGCTGCGAGCGACTTATGAAAGGAATGCTTCGCGGTGCTTTATTCTTCCCTCGCTTGCGGGGGAAGTCCGGTGCAGCCGGATAGGGGGAGGCGAGCGCAGCGAGCCAATCCGCAGAATGCTTATCATGCTATATGATGCAGAAAGGTAAATCCCGTAACGTTCTTGCGTCCCCTTTAGGGGAAGAGGGCCACGAAGTGGCGAAGGGTGTGCAAGCGAACTGGATTCATAGGGGAGCCCCGCGACCCGCGAATCCAGTGAGACGCCATCCAGCGAAGTCGGTGTGGACGGTGGTAATCCTGATTATGATACTTGATGTGGACGTGACCGCCGAAGGCGGCATTATAAAACTCATTGCCCCAGGGCAATACAATAAAAAAGGCAGTCAAAATGGTGGTTTTAAATGTCATTCATGAAATGAACTTTTAAAATCAAGTATACAAAAGAAAGATAAAATACCGGTTATTGCCATGAAAACAATCTGTAAAAAAATATTTGCAAACTCTCCGGCCCTATGCTACAATAGTCCTGCTGGGATGGCCCGGCTTTTTTAAATGCCAGGTTTGCAAATTTCTGTTGACTTGTGCATTGTGCTTGTGATATACTAATCAAGCATGTTAATTGGCCGCGGGCCGAGAAAGATTGAGTGAGGTGTAAAGAATGCGTGAAGGAATTACTCTTGCATGCACAGAATGCAAGCGCCGCAATTATCGTACAAACAAGAATAAAAAGAATACGACCGAACGTATCGAAATGATGAAGTATTGCAAATGGTGCCACAAACACACTCTGCATAAAGAAACCAAATAATTTTGAGTGATTGAAACTGGGGTGTGAGCATGGCCAAGGCGAAGCGTAAGACACAGGCAGCGAAAGCACAGGAAGCTAATGCTTCATGGACCAGGTTTTTCAAGGAAACCAAGATGGAAATGAAAAAGGTCATCTGGCCTGAAAAGCGCCAGATGGTCCAGTACACCATTGCCGTCATCGTGTCCGTGATTTTGGTTTCATTCCTGATCGTTGCAGTAGACTTCGTATTCAGTGGCCTCTCCAAATTGTTAGTACACGCTGTGGGCTGAAAGGAGAGAGACTATGTCGGATATGGAAGTTGAAAACAAGAATGTAAAAGCAGAAAATCAGGCTGAAGTCAGTGCTCCGACCGAAATTGGCGAACCTACTGAGGGGGCCAAGAAGGATATCCGCTGGTATGTCATTCATACCTATTCCGGATATGAAAATAAGGTCAAAGATACGCTGACAAGGAAAGTTCATTCCATGGGAATGGACGATACCATCCGTGAAATTCTGCTCCCACTGGAAGAAGAGGAAGAAGAAAAAGACGGGAAGGTAAAACTTGTCTCCCGTAAAGTATTCCCCGGCTATCTCCTCATCCGGATGGAAGTGAATGACAGGAGCTGGTACGTGGTCAGAAATACGCCCGGTGTTACCGGTTTCGTAGGAACCACCACCAAGCCGATTCCTCTTTCCGATGAAGAAGCTGAAAAAATCATTCATGGCGGCACCAAAGCAGCAAAGAATGAAATCAATGTAAAACCGGGTGACCGGATTCGCATAACAAAAGGCGTGTTCGAAGATCGGACCGCCGTGGTTCTGGAAGTTTCCGATGACAAGACCAAAATTAAGGCTGACATCAGCAACTTCGGTACCACTACTACGATAGAGCTGGAAGCCGGTTCTTTTGAACCACTTCCTTAAATATACTCTTGTGAGACTGTCTTGAACTAGGCTCGTCTCACTGTGGGAGGGCCCGTTACAGCCCGAAATTACCACATTCCCAATACGGATAGGAGGTGTAACATTATGGCAAAGAAAGTTTCTAAAGTTGTAAAACTGCAGGTTGCTGCAGGCAAAGCTACCCCGGCACCGCCAGTAGGCCCGGCCCTCGGCCAGGCAGGCGTTAACATCATGGCCTTCGTTAAAGACTTCAACGATCGCACTGCTAAGCAGGTAGGCCTGATTATCCCTGTAGAAATTACCGTTTATGAAGATAGGAGCTTTACATTCATTTGTAAGACTCCGCCGGCAGCTGTTCTTCTGAAGAAGGCTGCAGGTATTGAAAAAGCTTCCGGTGAACCGAACAAGAAAAAAGCTGGCAAGGTCACCAAAGCCCAGGTCAAGGAAATCGCTGAAACAAAGATGCCTGACCTGAACGCTAACGACGTAGAAGCAGCAATGCGTCTCGTTGAAGGCACAGCCCGTTCCATGGGCATCGAAGTAGTAGACTAAGACTGACCCGTTCGTGGCAGGGTAAATCCCCAATGACCACATAGGAGGAAACAATGGCAAAACTGACAAAGAAACAGAAGGCAGCTGCAGCCATCGTTGACAGTCATAAGTTCTATGACCTCGACGAAGCTGTAAAGCTGGTCAAAGAAGCAGCATCCGCGAAATTCGATGAAACCATCGAAGCTGCTTTCAATCTCAATATCAACCCGAAATACGCTGATCAGCAGCTCCGCGGCGCTACCGTTCTCCCCGCAGGCACCGGCAAAACCAAGAAAGTCCTGGTTTTCGCCAAAGACCACAAGGAAGACGAAGCCAAGGCAGCAGGCGCTGATTACGTAGGCGGAAAAGAACTGGCCGATAAGATTATGCAGGGCTGGATGGACTTTGACGTCGTAGTGGCTACCCCGGACATGATGGCTGTAGTTGGCCGTCTGGGCCGTATCCTCGGACCGAAAGGCCTCATGCCAAACCCGAAGGTTGGCACCGTAACCATGGATGTTACCAAAGCTGTCAACGAAATCAAAGGCGGCAAGGTTCAGTACCGTACCGACAAAGCAGGCAATGTACAGGTTATCATCGGCAAAGCATCCTTTGACGAAGACAAACTGAAACAGAACCTCCTGGCTATCTTCAACACCATTCAGAAAGCACGTCCTGCTTCTGTAAAAGGTGTATACATGAAGAGCCTGACCATCAGCTCTACCATGGGACCTGGTATCCATCTGGATATCTCCAGCGTAGCAGCACCAAAAGCTTAATAAGCCTATTTACACTTAGCTTAAGACCGGCGGTAAATCATTTTAAAGGGCCAAGGCCCGCCTCCCGAGGCTGAGTACTGGAAAGCCAGTACACGACCTCGCAGGCTCTGCGGGGTCGTTTTAGCTAACGTGATAAATATAAACCAATAGCAGAGGAGGTGTACTCATGAGCGAAGAAAAGTACGAAGTAAGAATTCGTCCCGAAAAGGAAGCTGTTGTTGCAGAAATGAAAGACAGACTCTCCTCCCAGGGCGTTGTTCTTCTCACATTCAACAAACTGACAGTGAAAGACGCAACACTGCTGCGTCGTAAATTCCTGGCTCACGGCGTTGAATACAAAGTTATTAAAAACACACTGACTCGTATTGCAGCTGACGAACTTGGTCTTGAAGGCCTTGACGATCTGCTCCAGGGTCCGAACGGACTTGCAACCTGCAAGGACGATCCCGTAGCACCGGCAGCAGCTCTGAAAGAATTCCTGAAGGAAACCAAGAGCGAAGCAATCACAGTTAAAGCAGGTGTACTCGATGGCAAAGTCATCGACAAGGACGCTGTCAAAGCACTGGCAGATCTGCCAAGCAGAGAACAGCTCCTCGGAATGGTGGCAGCAACCCTGCTGGCTCCTATTTCCGGACTGGCCCGTGCCCTCAACGGCAACATCCAGAACCTCGCATATGCTCTCGAAGCTGTGCGTAAACAGAAAGAATCTGCGTAATCGATACGCATAAAAATCATTCCATGGAGGAAACAAAAATGACAAACGAAGAAATCCTTGAAGCCATTAGCAATATGTCCGTTCTCGAACTCTCTGAACTGGTAAAAGCAATTGAAGACAAATTCGGCGTATCCGCTGCAGCTCCTGTAGCAGTAGCAGCAGCTCCGGCAGCTGGCGCAGCTGCAGCAGCTGAAGAAAAGACCGAATTCGACGTAGTTCTCAAAGAAATCGGCGAAAAGAAGATCCAGGTTATCAAAGCCGTTCGTGAAATCACCGGCCTTGGCCTGAAAGACGCTAAAGCTCTCGTTGATGGCGCTCCGAAAGAAGTTAAAACCGGCGTAGCTAAAGCTGAAGCTGAAGAAATGAAGAAGAAACTGGAAGACGCTGGCGCAACTGTAGAACTGAAATAATTGCGGCTCTTCTAAGAACTAAGAAAAGATGGGACTCTCTCGGGAGTCCCATCTTTTTTATGCTCCAAAAGTTTGGCATCCTACCAAGGATGAGAAAAAAGCCTTCCGGCTCCAGCCGGAGGTGGCTCGGGAAAGCACCGATTCTGTGCTTGAAAAAATAGGGAGTCTTGTATCAGATAAAGATCAATATTAAACAAAAATTAGGAATGTATGAATTAAAGGGAAAACTTTCGATGCGTGGAAGTTTCAAAGCCTTGCATATCCATGGGAAAGGCGGCCAATTTTCTAGTTTCCTTGCTCCCTGAGCGAAGCGATGCACAGCAAACATGATTTGCACTATGCGAACTGGATTTGTAAGGGAGCATCAGCGACCTGAAAATCCAGTGAGTCAGTGACAGCAGAGGATGAAGGAGCGCCAGCGACGCACAAATCATAGTGAGTCGTTTCCCCTGTGGGGACACAACCCTTCTACACAACCTGCGGTGCCAGCCGCGCCCCTTTTTTTAACTTGCGGCGAAGCCGCCACCACAACCCTCGGCCTGAAAGGCCGTCAAACTTAAGAACCCTCCGGCCATAAGGCCGGTCCATCTTAAGAACCTTCCCATCTGAACTCTTAATCCCTTATCCCCTCATTGTGATACAATAAAACAAAAACCTTTTTCAATGATTTCAGGAGGGACCATGGATCCATTCGTTCATCTTCATGTGCATACAGAATACAGCTTGTTTGACGGCACCTGCCGCATTAAGGAACTGGTGTCCCATGTGAAGGATATGGGGCAGACGGCTCTGGCCATTACGGACCATGGGGTCATGTACGGGGCGGTGTATCTGTACAAGGAATGCATGGCCCAGGGAATCAAGCCCATCATCGGCTGCGAGGTCTATGTGACCCGGGGAAGCCGGTTTGAGAAGCGGGCAGGGGGAGAGAAGGAGAAGCTGGCTCATCTGATTCTTCTGGCGGAGAATAATGAGGGCTATCAGAACCTCATCAAAATCTGCTCCAAATCCTGGACGGAGGGGTATTATTTCAAACCCCGGGCGGACCATGAGCTGCTGCAAAAGTACCATAAGGGCCTCATCGCGCTCTCTGCCTGCGTAGGCGGCGAGCTGCCCCAGGCCATTCTGAACCATGATATGGAGAAGGCCCGGAAGGTGATCCAGTTCTATATGGATACTTTCGGGAAGGACAATTATTTCATCGAGCTCCAGAATCACGGTCTTCCGGAAGAAGCGGCGGTGCGTCCGGTGCTGGCATCGCTGGCCAGGGAATATGGCCTTGGTCTGGTGGCCACCAACGATTTCCACTACACCAGGAAGGAAGATGCAGGGAGCCAGGAAATCAAGCTCTGTATTTCTACAGGAAAAACGCTGGATGATCCCTACCATTTCCATTTTGCCAATAATGAGTTCTACTGCAAGAACGGGGCGGAAATGGAAGCTATTCTGGGAGAGTATCCCGGCGCCATTGAGAATACGAAGAAGATAGCGGACCGCTGCCATGTGACCCTGACCTTCGGGGACCATAAGCTGCCCTCTTTTGACGTGCCTGAGGGAGAGACGTCCACCACCTATCTTCGAAAGCTCTGCGAGAAGGCGCTGCCGGAGCGGTATCCCCATCCTTCGGGAAAGGAGAAGGAAAGGCTGGACTATGAGCTGGGAGTCATCGAGCACATGGGCTTTTCTGACTATTTCCTCATCGTCATGGATTTCATCCATTATGCCAAGTCCCATGGCATCCCCATCGGCCCGGGCCGCGGCAGTGCGGCAGGAAGCATTGTGGCCTATCTCCTTCATATTACGGAAATCGATCCGCTCCGTTTTGACCTTCTCTTCGAACGTTTCTTGAACCCCGAGCGTGTGTCCATGCCGGATATTGATACGGACCTCTGCTACCGGCGGCGGGGAGAGGTCATCGATTATCTGGCCCGGAAGTACGGCAAGGACCAGGTGGCCCAGATCATTACCTTCGGCACCCTGGCGGCGAGAGCGGTCATCCGGGATGTGGGCCGTGTCACCAATATGCCTCTTCGGGATGTGAATAAGATCGCCAAAATGGTGCCTTCCGGTCCCGGTGTGACACTGAAAAAGACCCTGGAGGGCTCCCGGGAATTCAAAGAGCTTTATGAATCCAATCCCCAGGTGCACAGTCTCATCGACCACTGTCTGGACCTGGAAGGGCTGTCAAGAAATTCCGGCACCCATGCAGCAGGCGTAGTGATCTGTTCAAAGCCTGTAGACGACTATGTGCCTATCCAGCTCACCCAGGACAATTTCATCCAGACCCAGTACGAAAAGGATCAGGTGGAACAGCTGGGACTTCTGAAGATGGACCTTCTGGGGCTCCGAAATCTGACGGTCATCCATGATGCCCTGGAAATGATAGAGAAAAACCGGGGCATCCATCTGGATATCAACAGTATTCCCACGGAAGATGAGGAAACCTGCCGCATGCTCTGCGAGGGAGACACCATCGGTGTGTTCCAGTCTGAATCCTCCGGCTTCACGTCCCTTCTCATGAAGCTTCACCCGGACCGGTTCGAGGACCTGATCCCCATGGTGGCCCTCTACCGGCCGGGGCCTCTGGGAAGCGGCATGGCGGAAGATTTCATCAAGAGAAAGCATGGGGAAATCCCGGTGGAGTATCCTCATCCCTCATTGGAACCGATTCTGAAGGAAACCTACGGCGTCATCCTCTACCAGGAACAGGTCATGCAGATTGCCTCTGTCATGGGTGGATTCAGCCTGGGCCAGGCCGATATGCTGCGCCGCGCCATGGGCCACAAGGAGCCGGAAATCCTGCAGAAGAACAGGGATACCTTCCTCGAAGGGGCCCTGAAGAACGGGGTGGATGAGAAGACGGCCAACTATGTCTTTGACCTCATGGTCCACTTTGCAGGCTACGGCTTCAATAAATCCCACAGTGTGTGCTATGGCTGGATTGCCTGGCAGACGGCGTACCTGAAGGCCCATTTCCGGCCGGAATTCATGGCGGCCATGATGACCTGCTATATCGGCGACCGGGAGAAGGTGAGCCGTTATATTTCCGATACAAAAAGGGCGGGGGTGGAAATCGCCGCTCCCGACGTGAACCTGTCAGAGGCCTATTTTTCCGTTAAGGGAAATAAGATTCTCTTCGGACTGGACGGCATCCAGAATGTAGGGGAAAATGCAGTAAGTGGCATCATTGAGGCCAGAAGGAAGGGAGGCCCCTTCAGGGATATCAGCGACTTTCTGGAACGGGTGGACAGCCGGGGCCTGAACAGCCGGGCCTGCGAAAGCCTCATCCGCTGCGGCGCCCTGGATTCCCTGGGCCGCAACCGCTCCCAGCTTCTGGCGGTGCTGCCGGAAGCCATGAGCAATGCCCAGTCTGTGAGAGAAGACCGGGAATCGGGACAGGTGAGCCTTTTCGGCGACATGGACAGCGCGAAAACTATCATCTATCCGCCCCTTCCGGATATTCCGCAGAATGAAAAAATCGAGTGGGAAAGAAAGCTTCTGGGCTTCTACGTCAGCGGCCATCCCCTGGATGCCTATAAGAAGCAGATGGCCCAGTGCATTCCTATTTACAAATTGAATTCAGAAAGTGCCAAGTATGATGGAAAGGCAGTAACCGTAGGCGGTACCGTGACCCGGGTGAAGGGTACCATGACAAAGAAAGGAGCCCCCATGGGCTATGTGACCCTGGAGGACTATGACGGTGAACTGGAAGCGGTGGTGTTCCCTTCGGTATGGGAAAAGGCAAGACCGGTGCTCACCGAAGATGCAGCGATATGCATCAGAGGCCGGGTGCAGTCCAATGAAAGGGAAGTCAAAATCCTGGCGGACGAAATCATCCCCCTCTCCCTCTTCCATAAGACAGTGCGCCCGCCGGTATCAGCGGTCCATCTCTATGTGGATGAAAGGCATGAAAATAACATGGTCAGTGATGCCCTGGGCCGTATCCTTCTGAAATACCACGGGAACACGCCGGTATTCCTCCATATCCAGAGGACCCGGCAGGAAATCCGCATGGTGCCTAGGTTCTTCCTGGACTTTTCAGAAGAAGCGGAAGAAGCGCTGAAGGGTCTTCTGGGCAATGCCTGCGTGGAAGGACGGAAGTGAGAGAGCTGGGGAGGCTGCCTAACGAAGGGCCGTCAGAGGCAGGAACCTTTCACAGCCTTCTGAACGGGCCGTTTATAAATATAGGTATGCCGCGGACCCTTTTCATATGGTATACTTAAATGGAATGAAATCTTCTAAAGAAAGAAGCCTTGGAGTTGTTGCAAAGGGGGTTATTATGAAGTTTCTGGTTTGCGTGAAACAGGTAGTGGATACTTCCCAGATGGAAGTGGATCCGGCTACCGGCAGATTGAAGAGAAATAATGCAAACAGTATCCTGAATCCCATGGACCGGAATGCGCTGGAGGCGGCACTGAGCCTTCGGGACCAGACCGGCGGCAGGGTGACTGTGATTTCCATGGGGCCGCCCCAGGCGGCAGCGGTGCTGAAGGAAGCCATTTCCATGGGAGCCGATGAGGCGTACCTGGTGACAGATCGGGCCTTTGGCGGCGCCGATACCCTGGCTACCAGCTATACCCTGGCCAGTGCCATCCGGAAAATCGGCAGCTTTGACCTGATTTTCTGCGGCATGGAATCCATTGACAGCAATACCGCCCAGATCGGGCCGGAAATCGCTGCAACCCTGGGGATTTCCGATGTGAGCGCTGCCATTGGCCTTTCCTATGAAAAAGAAGGCTATGTACAGGTGGAGCGGCAGTTTGGCGATGACCGGGAAGTGCTGGACATGAAGCTTCCGGGTGTCATTACCTGCACCGGCGAGCTGAATAAGCCCCGCTATCCCAGCATTAAAGGCATCCTGAAGAAGGATGAAGTGGAAATCCATAATCTCACGGCAGCAGACCTTCCGGTGGATGCCGGCCGTATCGGCATGAAAGGGTCTCCTACCCAGGTGCGGCAGGTGCGGCCTGTGGTGCCGCCGAAGAAGGAAAATCTCCGCATTGAAGGAAAGCCGGCGGCAGAGGCAGTGGAAGAATTGTTTGGCGCCATGCGGAAGCTGAATCTGGTATAGGAGGGCAATGATGGATTTTTCTACATATAAAGGAATTTATGTAATTGGTGCTCTCGTAAACGGCGGGATTCAGAAAGTGACGGGGGAACTGGTCGGAGAAGCCCGTCTTCTGGCTGATGAGCTGGGCGAGACGGTGCATGTGGTGCTCGTAGGCGGAGCGCTGAAGGATGACCCGGCATCCCTGATTCCCCTGGGAGCGGACAAGGTCTATGTGCTCACTCATAAGCTCCTTTCCCATTATGACGGGAAAGCCTATCAGAAGGTACTGGCTTCTTTCTTGAAAGACCGGAAGCCGGACACCATTATTTTTGCAGCCACTTCTTTTGGAAGAGACCTGGCACCCCGGCTGGCGGCAGAGCTGGTATGCGGTGTCACTGCCGATGTGACGGAGCTTTCGGCAGATAAGGAAAAAAGGCTGGTCATCTGGTCCCGTCCTGCCATGGACGGCAACATTATGGCCGACATTGTAAGTCCTCTTTTCCGGCCTCAGGTAGGCACCGTGCGGCCGGGGATTTTCAAATATCCCAAGGCCGATGAGTCCCGCCGGGGCACGGTGGAAGAAGTGCCGGTGACCCTTGATGAAGAGGATCTGGGCACTGTTTTGAAATCCATCATCCAGGGCGAAAAGGATGAAAATCCTGTGGAAACGGCCAAAGTCATTGTGGCAGGAGGCCGCGGTTTCCACAGCCGGGAGGAATGGAAAATGGTTCATGAACTGGCGGACCTTCTGGGCGCTGCCGTAGGCTGCAGCCGCCCCATTTCCGAACTGGGCTGGGAACCTCACAGCCGCCAGATCGGACAGACCGGCAAAGGCGTGTCTCCCAAGGTGTACTTTGCCCTTGGCATTTCCGGTGCCATGCAGCATATGTGTGCTGTGAACGCGGACATTGTCATTGCGGTGAACCGGGACCCCAAGGCGCCGATTATGGAAATGGCAGACTATGCGGTTGTGGCGGACCTGAAAGAATTTATGCCCCGGCTCATAGAAAAAATGAAGGCCTGGAAGGCAGAAAAACAGGCCTGACAATGATATAATAAAATAGAAGTTCTCTTTGGCAGGATTTCCTGCATTCCCTTTTCACTTTGGAGGTGAATGGTATGGCAGAAGCAAAAACTACCATCTACTACAATCACAATTTCTACTATGATTTCTCCAAAATCATCAGTGCCGACGACAGAGGCCTGCAGTTCGGCGACGGCTGCTACGAATGGATCCGGGTATTCCAGGGTCATCCCTTTGCCCTTTCCTACCATGTGGACCGTCTGTACCGCTCCATGCGTCTTCTGGGCATCCGTCCGGTGACGGCGCCTGATGAATTCACGGAAATCGTGGAAGTGGTTATCGAAGAAACAGGAGTTACAGAAGGATATGTGAAAATCATCGTCACCCGCGGCAGCGGCGACCACGATTTCACCATTCCTTCCCGGAATGCGCTCCGCCCCAATGTACTGGTCTATGCAAAGCCCATTAACCTGGACAGCATTGCCAAGGTACAGGACGGCGTCAAGTGCATTACCATGAATGATGACCGCGGACATCACTGCGATATTCTCTCCCTGAACCAGCTGAACAATATGATGGCCCGGGCAGAAGCACAGAAAAAAGGCTGCTACGATGCCATCTTCATCAAAGACGGCCTTCTCACCGAAGCCAGCCATTCTAATGTGTGCATCGTCAAGGCCGGCGTCATCTGGACTCCTGCCAAGAATGAATTCATGATTCCCGGAATTACCCGCTCCCTGGTGCTCTCCCGCGTAGCTCCCACCGCCGGCGTTACCTCCATTGATGACGGCGCGGAACCGGTGCGTCTGGACAACATGATGGATGCGGAAGAAGTATTCCTCACCAACAGCCAGGACGGCATCGTGCCGGTGACTGCCATCGATGGCAAGCCCATCGGCGATGGTAAAGTGGGCACGGTGACAAGAAAGATTCAGGAACATTACCACCATCTCATGACTGATGGTTTGCCGTAACAGGCAGTCAAAAAAGCTGAGAAAAAATGTTCAATCATTTTTTCTCAGCTTTTTTTCGTGGGGAAAACTTAACCACCCTTGCCTTACCCAATAAGGGCAAAGGAAACACTTCTCCTCGGGGCAGGGGCCGGGCCTTTAAAACTTACGCTTTGCTTTTTACCGTTTACTGCCGGAGAGGAACCGCAAAGCCGCCGAAGGCAGCATGATAAAACTCATCGCCCCCTAAAGGGGAAACTACTCACTACATTTTGCGCGTCGCTAGCGCTCCTTCATCCTCTGCTGTCACTGACTCACTGGATTTTCAGGTCGCTGATACTCCCTTACAAATCCAGTTCGCATAGTGCAAAATGTGTTCGCTGTGCATCGTTTCGCTCAGGGGGCCGCCGATTGGCGGTCAGGACCGCGATAGTGCATCCTATCGGTGCTCTGCCCCGTACACCCTTTCCCGCTTCGCGGGACTTCCCCTCAAGGGGAAACGAGAAAATAGGTGGCACTGAATATTGTGTCACATATGACACAGACAGCCAATCCCGTAACGCTCCTTGCGTCCCCTTTAGGGGAAGAGGGCCACGAAGTGGCGAAGGGATGTACGAGGGTAAGAATGATTATGATACTCGATGTGGACGTGACCGCCGAAAGGCGGCATTATAATACTCATCGCCCGATAGGGCGCCACCACAACCCTCGGCCTGAAAGGTCGTCAAACCTAAGAACCCTCCGGCCAAAGGCCGGTCAATCCTAAGAACCTCTTTCCCTGCCCCCTGAGCGAAGCGGACCACAACCCTTCTACACAACCCGCGGCGCCAGCCGCGCCCCCTTTTTATAACTTGCGGCGAAGCCGCCGCCACATCTCTGCCTCCTTTTGAAACTATGGTATAATATAACAGTCAAGAACAAACTTTTCAGCCATGAAACAGGAGGAACTATGCGGGTATTAGGCATTGACCCGGGCACCGGACGGTGCGGGTTCGGTGTGGTGGACAAGGTGGGCACGTCCATTACGCCGGTGAATTACGGGGTCATCGAGACCTACAAGGACCAGAGCGACCTGGAGCGGCTGAATATTGTGTATGAAGGCATATGCGAGCTCATTGCTGCCTACCGTCCCCAGTTCATGGGGGTGGAGACACTGTATTTCAATACGAATATTACCACTGGCATCAAGGTGGCCCAGGCCAGAGGCGTCATCCTTCTGGCAGGGTATCGGCAGAATATTCCTATCGTGCCGGTGACGCCGCTGCAGGTGAAGCAGCAGATGACCGGCTATGGCCGGGCCGGAAAGAAGCAGGTCATTGAAATGGTGAAACGGCTTATGGGTATCCATAAGAACATTGATCCCGATGATGCAGCCGATGCACTGGCTATCGGTCTCACTGCCGCCTACCATGTGGAACATCGTCAGTTGTATGGGGGAATGAAATGATTGGATATATCAGAGGAAAGGTCACTGCTTTGTTTAAGGATTCCTGTTTTCTGGAGGCCGGCGGCATAGGCTATCGGATTTTTATTTCCGATAAGACGAGGCAGCAGCTTGCCATTGGAGAGGAAGCGAAACTTCTGACCTATATGGCTGTACGGGAAGATGCCATCCTGCTCTATGGTTTTCTGGGAAAAGAAGAGTATGATCTCTTCCTCCTGCTGATTTCTATTTCCAAAGTGGGTCCCAAGGTAGCCATGGGCATCCTGTCTGCCATGACGCCTTCTGCTTTTGTAGGGGCCATTACCACAGGAAGTGTCACCCGGCTCACCAAGCTGCCGGGCATCGGAAAGAAGACGGCGGAAAGACTTCTGGTGGAACTGAAAGATAAAGTAGGCGCTTTTTCGGTGGAACCCCTTTCCGACGACGGTCGTGCAGCGGCTCCTTCGGCAGAGGGAAATCCTGCAGCTGATGAGGCAGTGAAGGCCCTCATGAGCCTGGGCTATGAAATGGATGAAATCACGCCGGTGCTGGGAAGGCTTTCAGGCTCCTATGATAATGTGTCGAAGCTGGTCAGCGCCGCGCTCCGTGAATTTGCAAAAAAACGGGAGTAATAGATGAATAATAAGTATATAAAAAGTCTGGGAGGCCAGGAGGAAGAAGAGGTGCTGGGCAGTAAGGGCCGCATCGTTTCTACGGAGGAAACGCCGAAAGATGAGTGGCAGAATTCCCTGCGCCCCCAGCGGCTGGATGATTACATAGGCCAGGAAGCGTTTAAGAAAAACCTGAAGGTATATATTGCAGCGGCGAAATCCAGGAAAGAAGCACTGGACCATGTGCTTCTCTACGGCCCGCCGGGGCTGGGAAAGACCACCATGGCGAAAATTATTGCCAATGAGCTGGGAAGCCAGTTCAAAGTGACCAGCGGCCCTGCCATTGGACGGCCGGGAGAGCTGGCATCCATTCTGACCACCCTGCAGGACCATGATGTGCTTTTCATTGATGAAATCCATCGGCTGAACCGGAATGTGGAGGAAATCCTCTACTCCGCCATGGAGGATTTCGCCCTGGATATCGTCATGGGGAAGGGCACCGGCGCCAGTTCCATCCGCATCGACCTGGCCCATTTCACTTTAATCGGCGCCACCACCCGGGCAGGCTCCCTGTCAGCGCCTCTTCGGGACCGGTTCCTCATTACCAATCATATGCAGTTTTATGAACCGGCGGAACTGAAGAAAATCATCACCAGGGCTGCTCATATTCTGGGCATTGATATCGAGGACAGCGGCGCCGAAGAAATCGCCCGCCGCAGCCGCGGTACGCCCCGTATTGCCAACCGCCTGCTGAAGCGGATAAGGGATTTTGCCCAGGTACAGGGAAGCGCCATTACCGCCGATATTGCATCAGAAGCGCTGAAGGCCCTTCATGTGGATGAAATCGGCCTGGATGATCTGGATAATGAAATCCTGAAGGCCATCATTTATAAATTTAACGGCGGCCCCGTGGGCATTGATACCATTTCCGCCGCTGTCAGCGAGGAAAGGGCTACCATTGAAGACGTATGCGAGCCTTACCTCATGCAGATCGGCTTTATTTCCAGAACTCCCCGGGGACGGATAGCCACGGCGGCAGCCTATGACCATCTGGGGATTTCCTGGCCCGGCAAAGAGGGAGAAACGAGCCTCTTTGGAGGAGATCATGGGGATCGGTAAAACACTTATCATTATCGGTGTCCTTTTCATTCTGGCCGGCCTTTTCTATATGGCCGGCGGCAGGCTCACCTTCCTGGGCCATCTGCCCGGGGATATCCATTTTTCCAGAGGAAATACGGAGTTTTATTTCCCTGTGATTTCCTGTATCCTTGTCAGCGTCATCGGCACCATTCTTCTTAATCTGTTTTTTAGAAGGTAATCATTATGAATCAAAAATTATGGACAGCCCTGCTGCTTCCTTTTGCTTTTTCGCTGGCAGTGCTGCCGGCAGAGGCAGAGTCTATTCCCATTCATAGAAAATCGGCGATTTCCGTCAAGGCCCCTGCCGTAAGAAAGGCGGTGCCCCGGAAGAAGTCGTCAGCGCCTGCGCCGAAAAGAGATGAAAACAAGTCATCCGGCCTGGGTCCTGATGTGGAGGTAGGACTTTTGACTTCCGGCGAGGTGACTATTACGGGCCTTGCAGATTTCAAAGCGGAATCGGCAGGAAAGGTGGTAGGGAAATATGGAAATGGCACGCGGCTTTCTATTTCCAGAAGCGGAAATACCATCCTTTTGAATGGCAAAAAAGCAGGGGACAAGGTGTACCTCACCACAGGAAACAGCGCCCCTGCCTTTGCGGTGAAGGGCAACCGATACCGGGGACAGATGAAGCTCATCCCTTCTGCCTGGGGCAGCGGCGTCACCGTAGTGAATGCAGTGCCTATGGAACTGTACCTGCAGAGCGTGGTGCCAGCGGAAGCAGTGCCTTCCTGGAAGGCCGATGCCCTGAAAGCCCAGGCGGTGGCAGCCAGAACCTATGCCATGTACCATAAGAATGGCTACCGTTCCTCGGGCTATGACGTTACCGATGATACCAGGTCCCAGGTCTATTCCGGCATATCTTCCGAAACGGAAGCTACCAGCCGGGCGGTGAGGGAAACGGCAGGGGAGATCGTGACCTACGGCGGAAAGCCCATTGATGCCCTTTTCCATTCCAGCGGCGGCGGCTATACGGAAAACAGCGAAAATGTGTGGGGTTCGGTCATTCCCTATCTTCGGGGCGTCAAGGAATCCTATGTAGGAAATCCATGGACAAAGACCATTCCTCTTTCCTCCTTTGCGCGCACCATGAGCAACTATGGCTATGGCGTAGGCGCATTAAAGGGTATCAAACTCTCCAGGCTCCGCATAGGCGAAGCCCACAGGAGCAGTGACCGGGGCATTTCCGGCAGGGTGAAGACCTTTACCCTCATCGGCAAGGGGGGAAGCAGGACCGTTCCGGGAGACAAGCTCCAGTCCATTTATGGCCTGGACAGTACCCTCTATGATTTAAACGTGAAGGGAAGCAATCTCATCATCACCGGCTACGGCTACGGCCACGGTCTGGGTCTTTCCCAGTGGGGCGCCGAAGCCATGGCGGAAAAACAGGGCAATGGCAGGGACTACTATAAGACCATTCTTACCCATTATTACTCGGGAACGAAAGTGGAAAAAATGTATTGAGAAGGGCGGCGATACCACCATCCTCTGCACCTTTGACACAGGGCATATGGTTCCTCTGCCTGACGCGTGTCTCCAATAAACCGGAAACTGGAAACTTTCCATCATTTTGTCATATAATATAAAGGTTAAACTGATAAAGAATTACATTGAATGACAGGAGATAAGAATTAATGAAACTTGAAGAATTCAACTATAACCTTCCCAAAGAGCTCATTGCCCAGGAACCGGCGGAACCTCGCGATTCCTGCCGGCTTATGATGCTGGACAAGAACACCGGCGCTTGGGAGCACCATCATTTCCGGGATATTCTGGATGAAATCCGCCCGGGCGATGTATTCGTATTCAACAATACCAAGGTGATTCCCGCCCGTCTCTACGGAAAGAAAAGAACTACCGGCGGCAAGGTGGAAATGCTTCTTCTTACGCCGAAGGGCAATGATGTGTGGGAAGTGCTGGTGAACCCGGGCAAGAAGGCTCTTCCCGGCACGGAAATCGAGTTCTCCGATTCCTGCTATTGCAAAGTGCTGGACAAAACGGACTTTGGCGGCCGGGTCGTGGAATTCCACTATGACGGTAATTTCGACAGCCTCCTGGACCAGCTGGGAGAAATGCCTACACCCCCTTATATCCACAAGAAGCTGGAAAACAAGGATGAGTACCAGACGGTCTATGCCAAGTACAAAGGCTCCGCTGCCGCTCCTACGGCAGGTCTCCATTTCACGCCGGAACTGATGGAGGAAATGAAGAAGAAGGGGGCTGAACTTCTCTTCGTTACCCTTCATGTAGGCATCGGCACTTTCCGCCCGGTGAATGAGGAAAATATCGAAGACCATGAAATGCACAAGGAATGGTACACCGTAAGCCAGGAAACGGCGGATGCAGTCAATCAGGCCAGAAGCGAAGGCCGCCGCATCATTGCTGTAGGCACCACCTCCGTGCGTACCCTGGAATCGGCAGGACAGAGCGGCACGCTGCAGAGCGGCAGCGGCTGGACCCAGCTCTACATTTACCCCGGCTACCAGTGGCATATGGTGGACGCCATTGTTACCAATTTCCACCTTCCTGAATCCACCCTCATTATGATGATGGCATCCTTTGCAGGAAGGGAGCATATCCTGGCAGCTTATGAGGAAGCGGTGAAACAGAAGTATCGTTTCTTCTCCTTCGGCGATGCCATGTTTATCAGATAAGGAATCCTCTATGGTTATCAACTACGAACTCATTGCAGAAGATAAGAAAACAGGAGCCAGAGCGGGCCTTCTTCATACGCCTCACGGCACCTTCAAAACACCTATGTTCATGCCCGTAGGTACCCAGGCTACGGTGAAGACGGTGACGCCGGAGGAACTGGAAGACATGGGCGCCCAGATCATCCTGTCCAATACGTACCATCTCTTTCTCCGGCCCGGCACGGAACTGATCCGGGAAGCCGGCGGACTTCATGATTTCATGAACTGGCATAAGGGAATCCTCACCGATTCCGGCGGATTCCAGGTGTTCAGCCTGGGCGCCATGAGAAAGATTACGGAAGAGGGCGTCCATTTCCGTTCTTTCCTGGACGGATCTAAACAGTTCCTGTCACCGGAAGTATCCATCCATGCCCAGGAAGATCTGGGCAGCGACATTGCCATGGCCTTCGATGAATGTATTCCCTATCCTGCAGATTATGACTATGCCGACCATTCCACCGCCCGCACCACCCGCTGGGCGGAGCGCTGCATCAAGGCCCACACCCGCACCGACCGGGGCATGTTCGGCATTGTGCAGGGCGGCATGTACAAGGATCTCAGAAGAAGGAGCGCCGAGGAAATCTCTGCCATGCCCTTTGACGGCATGGCCATCGGCGGTCTGTCGGTGGGCGAACCCCATGACCTCATGTATGAAATGCTGGAATACACCACCCAGTTCCTGCCGGTGAATAAAGCCCGCTACCTCATGGGCGTAGGTACGCCGGACTGCCTGGTGGAAGGCGTGGCCCGAGGGGTCGACATGTTTGACTGCGTGTTCCCTACCAGAGTGGCCAGAAACGGCATGGCCATGGTGCACAGCGGCCGCATGAACATGAAGAATAAAAAATATGAGAAGGACTGGGCGCCTCTGGAAGAAGGATGCCAGTGCTATACCTGCACCCATTACAGCAGGGCTTATATCCGTCATCTCTATAAGTCCGAAGAACTTCTTGCTTTCCGTCTCGTCACCATCCATAACCTGTATTTCCTGCTCCAGTTCATGCGAGATATGAGACAGGCCATTATTGACGGAAACTTTACGGAATTCCGCGAAAATTTCATGGCAAACTACAAAAGATAAAGACATCCCCCCTGTTTTATGCTAAAATGATTCTATACGTTCGTTGGAGGTGAAATCATAAGTGGAACAAGCAATGAATATCCTGAGCCTGGTATGGCCTTTCCTCATTCTGGTAGCCATTATGTACTTCTTCATGTACCGTCCTACCCAGAAGATGAAGGTTGAAAGAGGACGTTTCCTCATGGCTCTCAAGAAAGGCGATAAGGTGGTAACATCCGGCGGTGTCCATGGGACCATTAAAGTTCTCCGTGATAAATACGTGGAACTGGAAATCGCACCGAAAGTAGTCATCAAGGTTGAAAAATCGGCAATCCAGCACTTTGAAGGCAAGCCGGCTGTAGGCGAAGCTCCTGCTTCTGAAGTGATTCCGGAAAACAAGAAATCCAAGAAGGATGAACCGGAAACCCAGGTGGTAGAAGAAGTGGTGGAAGTGGACGATCCCAAAGACGCAGGTACCGAAGTCATCGAAGAAGAAGTGGAAGTGGATGACAAGGATGCGGCTAAGGATGCAAAGCCCAAAACTGAGGTAAAGAAATGACAGAGACGGATATTTCCTCTTCGGAACTGAAAAAGGAAATCCGCCGGAAGATGCTCGCCTTACGGCGGGCTCTTTCTGATGATGAGGCAGAAAAAAAGGCAGACTGCCTCACCGAGCAGATCCTTTCTCTTCCGGAATACAAAAAAGCAAAGCGGATCATGGCTTTCCTGGCCATGAAAGGCGAGTCCAATCTGGACCGGCTCATCTCCCTGGCCCTTTCCGAGGGAAAGAAAGTATACGTGCCGGTATGTCTGCCAGAACGGCAGATGGAAGCCGGAAGGCTTCTGGACATGGACCATTTTGTGAAAGGGCCCCTGGGCCTTCGGGATCTGCCCAAAGGGTATGACACCATTACTCCGGAAGAACTGGATCTGGTACTGGTTCCCGGTGTGGCCTGCGACAGGGCGGGAAACCGTCTGGGCATGGGCGCCGGTTATTATGACCGCTACCTCTCCCGGGTGCCTTTGGAAAAGAGGGTGGCTGCCCTCTGGGATTTCCAGGTGGTGGAGGCCATTCCTTCTGAGCCCTTTGATAGAAAAATGGCAAAAATTGTAACCGATACCGGTATCATTGTAACGAAAAGAGGTTGAAGTTTTGGAAACAAAAAGGAAAAGCCCCCTGAGAAAGGGAGCTCTCATCCGATTCTGGGTGGTGATCCTGGTCATTATCGGTGCCTTTGCGGCCGCTGTGGGACCGCTGGCCAGTCATATCCGGCAGGGGCTGGATCTGCAGGGCGGTACCCATATCGTCATGCAGGCGGAAGATACGCCGCAGAACAAGGTCACCCCCGAGGCGATTACCCAGGTCATTAATATCATGCAGAAGCGTGTCAATGAAATGGGCCTCACCGAACCGATTATCCAGCGGGAAGGGGCCAACCGTATCATTATCGAACTTCCTGGTGAACGGGATCCCCAGAAAGCCATCGAAACCATCGGTAAGACGGCAGTCCTCGAATTCAAGGACGAGGAAGGCAATGTCAAGCTGACCGGTGAAGATCTGAAGAACGCCAAGGAAGAAATGGGTCAGAACAAGCAGCCTCTGGTAGCACTGCAGTTCACCGATGAAGGCGGCAAAAAATTCGGCGACCTTACTGCCGCCAATATCGGCCGCCACATCGGGATTTACCTGGATGGCGAACTTTTGACCAATCCGGTGGTTAATGAAGCCATTACCGGCGGCTCTGCCGTCATTACCGGACAGCGCACCCTGGAAGAAGCCAAAGATCTGGCCATCCTCCTTCGAAGCGGCGCCCTTCCGGTGAAAGTTTCCGTACTGGAAGTCAGAACCGTAGGTCCTTCCCTGGGCCAGGACTCCAAGGATAAGTCCGTGGTAGCCTTTACCATCGGTATTTCCCTGGTAGTACTCTTCATGATGGCGGTCTACCGCATGGCAGGCTTTGTGGCTGATACGGCTCTTCTGGTCTATGTGCTCATCCTTCTGGGCGTGCTGAATATCCTTCACGCCACCCTGACACTCCCTAGTATTGCCGGCGTCATCCTGTCAGTGGGGATGGCGGTGGATGCCAACGTCCTTATTTTTGAACGATTCAAGGAAGAAATCGCGGCGGGCAAAATCCTTCGTCTGGCGGTGCAGGCCGGTTTCAAGCGGGCCTTCGTCACCATTTTCGATGCGAATATGACCGTCATCATTACCTCCTGCATCCTCTTCTTCCTGGGCAGTGCTACGGTGAAGGGTTTCGCCTTCTCCCTGGGCCTTGGCGTGGCAGTTTCCATGTTCACCGCCATTACCGTGAGCCGTACCCTCCTGATGCTCCTTATTGATGCCAGCTGGATTCATAATCCCTGGTGGTTCGGCGGGAAAAGGGGGTATGACAGATAATGTTTAAGAATTTCGATTTTATCGGCCATAAGAAGATCTGGTTCACCTTCTCGGGAATCATGATCATCCTCTCCATCATTTCCATCATCCTGTTCCGCTTCAACTGGGGCATTGACTTCACTGGCGGCACCATTCTGGAACTGGGCTTTGACAAGAATGTCACCGTAGAAGAAGTACGTGACGGACTTCGAGAAGACGGACTCCAGACAGCCACCATCCAGCTTTCCGGCAATATGTCCGGTGAGACCAGCAATGATGTGATCATCCGTACCAGAAACCTGTCCTCTGAAGAGGCACAGACCGTGGTAGGTCATGTGAAGGATAAAGTAGGCAGCGGCGACGTGAAGCGTATCGAAACGGTAGGTGCCGTCATCGGTTCCGAAGTAACCAGAAGCACCCTGCTGAACGTACTCATTTCCTTCGGCGCCATGATTCTCTACATGTCCATCCGCTTTGAACATAGGATCGCCATCTCCGCCATTGTGGCCATCTGCCATGATATCCTCATGGTACTGGGGGTCTTTGCTTTCTTCCATCTGGAAGTGGACGCCTCCTTCCTGGCCGCCATCCTTACGGTTCTTGGCTACTCCATGAACGAATCGGTAGTTATTTTCGACCGTATCCGTGAAAACCTTCACACCCACAGAAGGACCGACAGCTTTGCCACTCTGGCCAATGACTCCATTCACCAGACCATCCGCCGTTCCCTCTATACATTGACCACCACCCTCTTCTGCGTAGCATCCCTTTACTTCTTCGGCGGGGATACTACAAAGAACTTCGCCCTGGTCATGCTCATCGGCTTCATCTCCGGTGCCTATTCCTCCATCTGCGTGGCATCCAGCATCTGGGTCACCTGGCATGAACACCTTCACAGCCAGAGAAATGAACCTCACGCAGTGAAAGCGAAAAAAGCAAAAGCCTGATAGGCACAAAAAAAGACTTCCCCCTGGGGGAGGTCTTTTTTTGTGGGGAGGAGAGGGAAGATATATTCCCGGTCTATCATGTGACAGACCCTGCCTTGCGTAGTACAATAAAATACAAGAAACCTTTGATTGAATAGGAGGATTGCCATGTTTTGCATGAACTGCGGAAAACCGCTGCCTGATGGTTCGAAATTCTGCCCCCACTGCGGGACGCCGGTGATTTCTTCCGAAGGAAGGGGCTCATCGGAAGAGGGGCCTTCTTTGGATGATCTCTTGAAGAAGGTAGATGAGAAGAAGGAAGAAAAAATCTATCCTATTTTCTGCTCTCCCCATGACGACAGTGAATCGCTCCGTCCTTTCCATGACGGAGAAAGGGGAGTCTATGCTTTTGACATGGACGGCTGCCATTTTGAATACGATGAGCGGCAGGTGGGATTTTTCCGTCTGTTTAAGGTTATGATGGCTGAAGCAAAAACTCCGGCAGAACTCAAGCGTATTTACCTGGGCGAAGGTGATGTGAAGGGGCTTCTTCAATTTGTTTCCGATGAAAAGGCGGTGAAGAAACTCTTTGGAAGCCTCTTGAAAAAGGAATCGTCCCTCCTCATGGGCCGCGGCATTTACGGTTTGGAATTTCAAAACTTTATGACCCGGGATACGAAGGAAGGAGCCCCTTCTGCGCTGGATGCCTGGCAGGACTTCATCGAATTCCTTCTGGAAAAGGTGGGCCGGATTACAGGCAGCGCCGAGGCGGCCAGAAAATACAGGGAACTCCGCAAGGAGTATAGAGGCCGCATTATAGGCGGCGGCTTCGGTATCGGCGGCGCCATTGAAGGCATGATTACCGCCGGCATTGCCAATCTGGTCATTGGCGCCGGCCACAGTCTCTTCAATGCCATAGGCAATGCCTTTACAAACAGCCAGGAAAGGCAGGAGCTGGAGAAACTTTTTCAATCAGAGGACCTCATGAAGTCCTTTATGAATGCCTATCAAAGGGCAGCGGGATGCCTGGTGATGGATGCAGCGGACCGGCTGAACCTGCTGCCGCCGGACAAGAAGGACGTGAGAGTGCCGGAGAGGATTCTTTCTGCCATCCAAAACGGAGAGCTGGAGAAGGGCCGCCGAAAGGATGGGGCTGCTTATGCCCTGGCCCATAATCCCTGCAGCATGCTTTCCTATAAGCTTTTCTATGCCTTTGGCAGGGACCAAAAGGGTACCGCTGACCGTATTGCCGAGGCCTTCGGCCTTGGGGGAGCATTGGAAAAGGTGAAGTATGAACTTTCCATGGCAGTGCTTTCATCCTATGAAAAACAGAGGGGCCTTCCGCTGCCTTCCCTCTTGCAGCGGATAAAGGAAGGGGGGACGGCGCTTGACGAGATCATGGACCGGGAACTTCTTCCAAAGGCAGGAGATATTGCTGCGGCCATGGAAGGCGTGGAAACAAGATTTCCCTATGACCTTATGGATGAATTAAAGAAGGAAACAGAAGAAATCGTCATTCAAAAGGGACAATCCCGGAATATGGGAGAAGATGGCACCATTCCCTCCTTCTATTTCTATCACCGGGACGATGAATCCATTACGCTCCCGGAAGGGGTGACGGCCCTTTCCGACTACGCCTTCTGCTACTGCATGAACCTTAAGGAAATCAGACTGCCAAAGAGCCTTAGAACCATCGGCAGGCATGCTTTTTACAGGCTGCCTTCTTTGAAGGTACTGTCCATCCCTTCCTCTGTATCGGTGTATCCCCTTTCTGCGGCAGAGGGAAACATGGTGGTGGAGCTTTCGCCGGATACCATGGTGGAAGACGATGAGGACCGGGAATCTCCCGTGCGGCTGGACATCCCTCTTTCCGGCAAGGCCTATGAATATATGAAGGAAAGAGACCTTTTAGACAGCCATACCACCATTCTTACGAAGGAAGGTGCAGGGGATATCATTTCCGCAAAAGAACACCCGGGTCTTCCGGTGGAATACAGGCGGCTCCTTCCGGATATTTCAAAGCTCCTGGAGGAAGACAATGATCGCTTTCCTGAAGTCATCCACATTCCGGAAAAGGGAGAAGGAGCAGCTCCCTATAGGAAGCTGGACTGCGGCGCCTTCATCAAAGCGCCCATCTGCTATCTTCACCTGAAAGGAGATATCAAAGAAATCGGGGAGTCCTGTTTCCAAAAATCTACAGTGTACCAGATAAAGGCAGACGAGGGACTTGAATCCATAGGGGCCCATGCCTTTGAAGGGCTGCTTTACTTTGCCAAGGCAGAGCTGCCCCGAAGCCTTTCCTATGTGGGAGACCATGCCTTTGCCCACTGCCGGGACCTTCATTTCATGGAGCTCCTTCAGCAGGACTGCCATATCGGGGAGGGAGTCTTTGAAGGTGATGAAATCACGGTGTGCTGCCTGCCGGGAAGTTCCTGGGAAGTTTACTGCCGGGAAAACCATATTCCCTATTTCCTGAAGGGAGAGAAGTCGCCTCTCATGAGGGAAGTGAAAGACGAGCAGCTGAAGCGGAAGTACTGGGCTGAAAATCACTGGCACATTTACGACAATTCCAAATACTACAGCCACGACGGGTTTATGGATGATTTCAAGCGCACCGCTCCTTCTACCAGCAGCATCCGGGGCATTCCGGTGGACAGCAGGGGAAGGGAAAAAGAGGACAATGGCGAAAGAATTTATTTCATCAGAGTCCAGGCGGAAAAGAACGGAGACTATGACCGGGAGGCCATGGCCCGTGCCATCATGGCAGATCCCAGCCGTCCGGCATATACATCGGCCGACGGAAAACGGCATATCCTCATTTATCCCTGGACCATGACCTTCAACAATTACATCTGCACCGACACCTACAATCACGCCACCCTTCTCTACGTAAACGGCGGCAGGGATATTGAATACATCGGCGAATATGCCTTTGCCTCCTCCGAACTCATCGCCTTCTACGGCGAAAAGGTGAGGGAAGTGTGGGCCGGTGCCTTTAAGGACTGCCGGGCCCTGACCTATGTGGAACTGGGAAATCAGCTGTCCCGGCTGGAAGACGAAGCCTTCGCCGACTGCCCGAACCTTCGGACCATCACCCTTCCCTCAAACCTTCGGGAAATAGGGAAAGATGTATTCAAAAATACGCCGGTCACTGTGAAATGCGAAAGGGACAGCAGGATTTATGCCTACTGCATGGAAAAGGGCATTCCCGTGGAATGCTGGGACTAGGGAAGCGCTGATTAAAATCACTTCCCTGGAAATGGCTGAAAAAGCAGGTCTCTCCGAAAGGAGGGACCTGCTTTTTCAGGAAAAGATTCCGAAGAATCCCAAATCTCAAATCTATCTTCTATATTCTTCTCTGTTCACCTTTCCTTTCACCGGTTTTCCATCCAGGAAAGCGCGGATGTTATGGAGGGCATTCATGAGGGCTTCCCGGTGGGCGGTGCTGCTCATTTCTGCATTGTGGGCGCTGCCGATGACGTTGGGATAGGCCAGCAGGGGATCGCCGTCCTTTGGATAGGCTTCGTTTTCTTCCCACCATACGTCCATGGCCACATGGAAGCGGGGATTATTTTTTACTTTGTCCAGCAGGGCTTCCCGGTCAATGAGCTGGGCCCGGGCTACGTCTACCAGCAGGCTGTCCTCTTTCATGAGGGAAAGTATGTGTCTGCTGATGAGGCCTTCCGTTTCTTTGGTGAAGGGCAGGGCCAGTACTAGTACGTCCGCTTCCTTCACCGCTTCTTCCAGCTGGTCCATGGTGTAGGCTTTGTCAAGAAGAGGGGACTTGGGCAGGTGGCGGGAAATGGCGGTGAGGCGGCAGTGGAAAGGGGAAAGCACTTCTGCCACGGCTTGTCCGATGCCGCCGAAGCCTGCAATGAGCACGGTCTGTTCGGAAAGAAGTTTCTGGTGGTAGCCCAGGATATGGAATTTCCCCTGCTGCAGGTCCTGGAGCTGTTCCCGGAGGCAGCGGTTCAGGGCGATGATCATGCCGCAGGCGGACTCTGCAATACCCCGGGCCCAGCCGCCGGAGTTGCAGTAAAGGCGGATATCCTTCGGCAGTTTTTTGAAATCCAGGTGATCCACGCCGGTTCTGGTGGTCTGCACCATGGCTGGTTTGGCAAGAAGGGGGATTTCCTCTTTCCTGATATCGCCCACAATATTTCTGGAAAGCACCACATCTGCCTTTTCCAGGGCCTTTTGCCGCTTCTCTTCATCCAGATCTTCCAGCCAGAACAGGGCGGCATCAGGGAAGAGGGCTTGGACATCTTTTTCATAGGTTTCTTTGATGGGCGGGGCAATGACAATATTCATAGTTTTTCTCCTTTGTTTACAGGAATCCTTTGGATGGAGCAGGCTGATGCAGAAAGAAAGGAAAGAAGGCGGGGCTGTTCTTCCACTGGAGGGGCCGGGCCCATTTCTTTTTTTCTTGCGCTGCCATAGAGGGAAAGGAAAGATTTCGATTTTCTTTATTATAAGATGATTCCTCTCAGGCGGAAAGGGGCAGGGAAGGCGGGAAGAGAGAAGATTTTCATGATGGAAACTTTCCTGTCATCCCATACTGATACAGGAAACTATGTTCTCCATATCTATCCATTAAAAATTGTGTTATAGTTGTTACATATTGAATCTAATCAGACAGATATTGAATGAAGAAAGGCGGAGTTCGATGAATATTATTGATGAACTGAAATGGCGTGGCGCTGTCAATCAGCAGACCGATGAGGAAGGACTGTACAAGCTGGTAGGGGAAAAATCCATTTCCCTTTACTGCGGCATTGATCCCACCGGCGACAGCATGCATATCGGTCATCTGATTCCATTCATGATTCTGAAGCGTTTCCAGCTGGCCGGTCATCATCCGGTCATTGTGATCGGCGGCGGCACCGGTTCCATCGGCGATCCTTCGGGCCGGAAGACAGAAAGGGTGCTCCAGTCCCAGGAGACTATCCAGCATAATGCGGAATGCCTCACAGCCCAGATGAAGAAACTTTTCGGCGAAGATGGCTTCACCATGGTGAACAACTATGACTGGCTTTCCAAAATTTCCCTTCTGGAATTCCTTCGTGACTATGGCAAGCTGTTCAATATCAATACCATGCTGGCCAAGGAAGTGGTGGCTTCCCGTCTGGAAACAGGGATTTCCTTCACCGAATTCTCCTACCAGATTCTCCAGTCCATTGATTTCAAAATGCTCTATGACAAGTACAATGTGCAGCTCCAGATCGGCGGCGCTGACCAGTGGGGCAACATTACAAACGGCGTAGAACTTCTCAGAAAGACGGAAGATGTGCATGATGCCTTCGGCCTCACCATTCCCCTCATGCTGAAGGCAGACGGCACCAAGTTCGGCAAAACCGCCGGCGGCGCGGTATGGCTGGATCCGAAGAAGACGTCCCCCTATGAATTCTATCAGTTCTGGTTCAACCAGGATGACCGGGATGTGGTGAAGTATCTGAAGTATTTCACCTTCCTTTCCCATGAGGAAATCGACGCACTGGAAAAAGAAGTGGCAGAACATCCGGAACACAGAAGCGCTCAGCGGAAGCTGGCTGAAGAAGTGACCCGCTTCGTTCACGGCGAAGAAGGGCTGGCCCAGGCAGAAAAGGTGACCCAGGCTCTCTTCTCCGGCAACATCCAGGAGCTCTCGGGCGATGAAATCGAAGGAGCTTTCCGCAACACCAAGGGCGGTGAAGTCCATGAAGCACCGATTAATATCGTGGAAGCTCTGGTGCAGGGCGGCGTGGAAAAATCCAAGCGCCAGGCAAGGGAAGATGTGAAGAACGGCGCCATCCGGGTGAATGGGGAACAGATTCGTGACATTGAAGCCTCTGTATCTGCCCATCCCAATACTAATGGCAAATTCATTATTATCAGAAAAGGCAAAAAGAATTACTTCTCCATCGAAGTGAAATAAAATGCCGGTCAAAAGCTCTCCTCCGGGAGGGTTTTTTATTTTTGTGAGCATCATAATTTTATTGTGCTGCTGCCAGCTCTAAACCCGCCGAACCTTTCATACCTGACGGGCACAGAACTCTTTGAACTAGTCCTGTCATGTGATATACTGTAACGTATTGAAGTTTCTATATTTGAAAAGGAGAGAAATATGAAATTTTCGTTTAACCACAACAATTTCAACGTGCTCGATTTGAAGAAGAGTATCGCTTTTTATGAAGAAGCCCTGGGACTCAAGGTAACAGGTGAGTACAAGGCTCCGGACGGCTCCTTTATTCTGGCTTATCTGGGGGATGGCGCAACGAAGCACCGGCTGGAACTGACCTGGCTTCGGGACCGGAAGGAACCCTACAATCTGGGGGATAATGAATTCCATCTGGCTTTTGATGTGGATGACATGAAGGCGGCCCATGAAAAGCATAAGGCCATGGGCTGCATCTGCTTTGAAAATCCGGCCATGGGCATTTATTTCATTAATGACCCCGACGGATACTGGATTGAAATTATTCCGGAGGATATGTGATGGACCCTATTTTTGTACGTACTGCCCGCATTATCGGTGAAAAGGGCGTTGATTTTCTTTCTACAAAGACTGTGGCCGTTTTCGGCATTGGCGGCGTCGGCTCCTATGCGGCAGAAGCGCTGGTTCGCGCCGGCGTGGGCCATTTGATTTTTATTGATAAGGATGCGGTGGAAGATTCCAACCTGAACCGCCAGCTGGTGGCAGACCGCACCACATTGGGCCGCAACAAGGCGGAAATCATGGTGGAAAGGGCGCACCGGGTGAATCCTGCCTGCGATGCCAGAGCGCTGGCTGTGTATTACCGGCCGGGAGATGAGGATTTCATCAAAAATCTCCATGCTGATTTCATTATCGATGCCATTGATGATGTGCCGGCTAAAGTGTCCATTGCAGAAATCTGCTACAAGCTGAAAATACCGGAAATTTCCTCCATGGGTACCGGCAACCGGCTCCGTCCGGAAATGCTGCAGATTGCAGATATTAATAAGACCTCTGTGTGCCATCTGGCAAGGAAAATGCGCAAAGAGCTGAAGGAGCGCCGGGTACGGCATCTGACCGTGGTATACTCCAAGGAGCTGCCTCATAAGCCTATCGGCGAAGGCCATGCACCGGGCTCCACCTCCTTCGTGCCGCCGGTGTCGGGCATGATGATGGCAGGCTATGTGATTAGAAATCTTTTGAAAGAAGCAAACATTACCTGAGGAAGCACCGATACATGCATGGGCTGCTTTCCTATGGCTTGTATGGACTGCAGGAATCAAAGAGTGCGCTGTTTTGTGGCGCTTCCCTGAGAAAGGAAAACAATATGGTTGAAATCCGTCATCCTGACTGGGTGACTATTCAGGAAAATGGAAAAGACGTGCTGGGGTACAACCAGGAATGGTATCCGGAAAAAAGGCAGAAGCTGGCAGGCTGCGGCCCCACGGCCGGCAGTATGATGGCTGCTTATATTGAACGGAGGCAGCAGGGCAGAAAAGTGGAAACCAGAAAAGAGGCCCTGGCCATTATGCTGGATATCTGGAAATATGCAACGCCCCGCATGCACGGCCTCTATAAGACCCGCTGGCTGAAAGAAGGCCTGACCGCCTACATGCAGGAAAGGGGACTCAAGGGAAAGGTGGAAGCCCTGCCCATTCCCTCCATCCGTCTCCTGGCCCCCAAGCTTCCCAAGGTGGCAGCCTTCATTAGGGAAGGACTGGAAGCGGACTGCCCCATCGGTTTCCTGAATCTCCACAGCGGCGGAGAGCCTATTCCCTACCACTGGCACTGGATGCCCCTGGTGAAAATGGAAGAAAGGGACGATGGCATTTACTGCACCCTCTGGGATGAGGGGACAGCCCATGTGTTCAATCTGGGAAACTGGCTGAAACACACCAAATTCGGCGGCGGATTTGTAAGAATCACGAATTCCTGAAAGAAAAGGGACTGTGAGGAAATGATGGAGCTTCGGTCAGATGGGTAGACAATGGGTTAGTTTACAAGGCACGAATTGACAAGTACTCTCTCCGGTTCCTTGGACGATAGCGGCAGGCAGTCATTCCCGGGAGGGATCAATTGACCCAAACGCTGCCCCGCCTCGTCATTTCGACGGTCGGAGCGGAGTGGAGAAATCTCACACCGAAGTGAGGAGGCCCTGTGGTGGCAGGAGATCTCTCGACTCAGCGTTTCAATAGAGATAAGTATCTATTACTCATAACGGCAGGCAGCCCCGCTCGAGATGACGATAGTGGCAGGCAGTATTCAGTCATTCCCGGGAGGAATCAATTGACGAAAACGCTGCTCCGCACCCCGGCATTTCGACGGTCGGAGCGGAGTGGAGAAATCTCACGCCGAAGTGAGGAGGCCCCGTGGTGGCAGGAGATCTCTCGACTCAGCGTTTCCATAGAGATGAGTATCTATCACCCGTAGCGACAGGCAGCATATCATCATATGGCTGTAATAAAAAGGACTGTGAAGAAATGATTACCATTTTTTCACAGCCCTTTTTTGATGACAGCTGGTCCCTTCCGTAAAGGTGCATTTCCTTTGGCACAGGTGCTCCATCAGCAGATGGAGTATAATCAAAGAGGAGAGATGATGCAGAGGTGAGACCGATGAAGAAAAAGTGGATGGCAGTGATTCTGGCGGCGTTTCTGGCCCTTCCTCCGGGAACAGAGGCAAAGGCCTTTGATGGCGCTTCTATTCTGGAGCGTATCCTTTCCAGCGGCGTTTCCCATTCCACCACGGTGAAAACAAAGCCGGCCGTGGTGAAACGTTCTTCCGGAAAGAAGAACCGTTATAAAAATGCCATGGGAGCCTTGGAGAACCTGCAGTGGGTAGGCGTGGCGAAAAGCTCCGGCGGCAGTATCTATTTCGACCAGGACACCATGAAGGATACCACCCGTAATGGCGAGCGGCGGGTGACGGCTACGGTGAAAAATGAATTTACCAAAGCCGGCGCCAGAGCCGTGGAAGAAAGCAGCCATGGCGAGGTGGACCGGGATGAGGCAGCCTATTCCCTTTTCCTGGTCGATTTCGGCGAAAAGGACTGCTTCATTGCCAGCCCCGTGATTTATTATGACCGGAAGGGAAAAGAGCTGACAAGGAAAAAGGCTTCTTTTGCCTATGCCGATGTGACCGGCATGAACTACGGAAAACCCTACAGCCCGGGCAGCATGGAGCTTAAAATCAAAGAGAAGGTTTTCGCCTATGCAGACCGGGTGAAGGAAGAGGAAAAGGAAAGAACAGCGGAAAACCGGTAGGAAAGAAAAAAAGACCTCGCAGGAGCGGGGTCTTTTCATTTCAACAATCAGCCTTCATATTCTTCAAATTCATCTTTTCCGGCGCCGCACATGGGGCAGATGTAATCAGCCGGAAGATCTTCGAACTTGGTGCCCGGCGCAATTCCGTTATCCGGATCGCCCTGGGCTTCATCATAAATCCATCCGCAGATCTTGCAAATGTACTTCTTCATAGTATCCTCCGTTCTCCTGCACGCTGCAGGACATACATATGGCAGAGCCATCAATCTGTATGTATTATACCATAGCTTTTATAGGGAAGGGAGAGGCCGGCTTATCTTGTAAATTTTTTCACGGGGAAGATTGATTT
Organism: Dialister succinatiphilus; assembly: GCF_928721695.1. Taxonomy (NCBI): domain Bacteria; kingdom Bacillati; phylum Bacillota; class Negativicutes; order Veillonellales; family Veillonellaceae; genus Dialister; species Dialister succinatiphilus. Next base: position 1,400,284 of record NZ_OV788641.1, read on the forward strand.
TCCTGTTGACTTTTAAATAAGTCTTATGATATATTTTCAGCAATACTATCTATCTTTTGGATAGGGGTTTAAAGGAGGTTTTCATATGGCTAAGAAAAGAATAGTAGGTGTGGCAGGCCTTGGGCATGTAGGTGCCCATGCGGCATTCTGCCTGGGTATGATGGGGATTGCTGATGAAATCCTTCTTTGTGATGTGAAGGAGCAGAAGGCCATCAGTGAATGTCAGGACCTGAATGATGCGGTCATGTACATGCCCAATCATGTGGTATATCGGGTGACTGACTATGCAGGATTGAAGGACTGCGATGTGATTGTGAATGCAGTGGGAGATGTGAGCCTCTGTGCTACAGGGAACCGGGATGATGAGCTGGAAAACAGTGTGCGCCAGGTGGCGGATTATGTGCCGAAGGTGATGGAGGCCGGATTCGACGGGATTTTCGTTACCATTACCAATCCCTGTGACGTGATCGCCCACCTGATTGCCAAGCTTTCCGGACTTCCCCGGGGACGGGTGGTAGGTACGGGAACTCTTCTTGATTCCTCCCGCCTGATTCATGCCATTTCGGACCAGACAGGCCTGGATGCTCGGGGGTTCTTTGCCTTTATGATGGGGGAACATGGCAGTGCCCAGATGGTTCCCTGGTCTCAGGTCAATTTCTACGGCCAGACGCTGGAGCAGATGGAGGAAGATCCCCGCTTCCTCTTTGATAAGGACAAGGTGCAGGAAAAGGCCATTAAAGGCGGCTGGGTGACTTACCAGGGCAAGCAGTGCACGGAGTACGGCATCGCATCGGCCGCAGCTACGCTGGTGAGGACGATTTTCCATGATGAAAAACGGATTCTTCCCTGTTCTGTAGAACTTCGGGGTGAATACGGGGAACAGGATGTGTTCTGCGGCGTGCCGGCAGTCATCGGTATCCATGGGGTGGAGGAAGTGCTGGAGTATGATCTTCCGGACAATGAGATGAAGCGGCTCAAAGAATGCATCGATACGATTCATCGGAATATTGAGAGAGGAAACCGCTTCCTGCCTTGATAAGGGGACGACCCTTCCGTGGTGAAATGGGAATTTCCAGGTCTTTGACTTTGATGGACTTGGCTGGGCATGAAGCTTTCTCAAAAGGCAGAAGGGGCTGTGAAGAAATGATTACCATTTTTTCACAGCCCCTTTTGGCTTATCACATATGATGATAGGCTGCCTGATGTTATCGTCATCTCGAGGGGGGACCTGCCAATATGGGGGTAAAGGCTTTGGATACTATTCCAATCGCTTACTATCTGATAAAGCTTCCATCATTTCTTCACAGCTCTTTTTGTTATGAAATTCGGGATTCATGAGGAAGAGGAAGGGCGACTTTTTCTCGTCTATTTCTTCTGATATCCATTGACTAGAGATGCAGCGCCTGCAAACTAATAGATGTATGGATATAAAAGCAGATATTTTTGAGATTTTACGTCTTAAAATAATTACATATATACTATTAAAAGTAGAAATGATAGATAAAAATATGGATAAAACCATCAATTCATATTTATTTTAAATCTATAAACTTATTTGTTTCATGAATCGATAGGTAAATCAATACCAATTTATAGAGGGCTATTGATTTTAGAAAAGCCCCTTAGTACAATGTTACATATAACCCAAAGGGAAAGCCCTGTTTATGGTTGAAGGGCCTTCCTGCTGACAGCTTTACGGTTCCCTGAAGGGAACCGATTTTAAAGGAGAGGATTGTATGAGACATATTCGTAAGGTCCTGGTGGCCAACAGAGGCGAAATTGCCATCCGCGTATTCCGCGCCTGCAGCGAACTGGGAATCCGCACAGTAGCCATTTATTCCAAAGAAGATATTCTGTCCCTGCACCGCAACCGGGCTGATGAAGCATACCTGGTCGGGGAAGGGGATAAACCGATTGACGCCTATCTGGATATTGAAGATATTATCCGTATCTGCAAGGAACATGATGTGGATGCCATTCATCCGGGCTATGGCTTCCTGGCTGAAAATGCCAAGCTGGCCAAAAGGTGCGAAGAGGAAGGCATTATTTTCATCGGGCCGCGGGTAGAACATCTGATGATGTTCGGCGATAAGGTGAATTCCCGTATCCAGGCTGAAAAAGCAGATATTCCCATGATCCCCGGCTCCAAGGGAGCGGTGAAGAGCTTTGAGGAAGTGAAGGAGTTTGCAGAAAAGAACGGCTTCCCCATTATGATCAAGGCTGTTAACGGCGGCGGCGGCCGCGGCATCCGCAACGTGGACCGCATGGAGGATCTGGAAGAGGCTTACAACCGGGCCAAGTCCGAAGCTAAAATGGCTTTCGGTGATGATGATGTATATGTAGAAAAATGCATTATGAACCCGAAGCATATCGAAGTACAGATTCTGGGTGATGAACAGGGCAATGTGGTTCATCTTTTCGAAAGAGACTGCTCTATCCAGCGCCGTCATCAGAAGGTCATCGAAATGGCACCGGCCTGGTCCCTGCCTGTGGAACTTCGCCAGAAGATCTGCAATGCGGCAGTGAAGCTCATGAAACATGTACACTACCTCAATGCAGGTACTGTGGAATTCCTGGTAGACCAGGATGAAAAGCATTTCTATTTCATCGAAGTCAATCCCCGTGTCCAGGTAGAACATACGGTAACGGAAATGATTACCGATGTGGATATCGTGAAGACCCAGATTCTGATTGCCGAAGGGTACTCCATCGACAGTCCGGAAATCGCCATTGGCCAGCAGCAGGATATCTGGTACAAAGGCGTGGCTATCCAGTGCCGTATTACCACCGAGGATCCGCAGAATAATTTCATGCCTGATACAGGCAAAATCATTGCCTACCGCTCCGGCGGCGGCCCCGGTATCCGTCTGGATGCAGGCACTGCCTATGCAGGGGCTGTAATTACCCCTTACTATGATTCTCTTCTCGTTAAGGTGACAGCTCATGCCCTCCATCCGAAGGATACCATCCACAAAATGCTCCGCTGCCTGGATGAATTCCGGATTTCCGGTGTAAAGACCAACATTTACTTCCTGCAGAATATGCTCCGTACCCGGGATTTCCAGGAAGGGAAATGCGATGTCAACTATATTGACCGGAACCCCTGGCTCCTGCAGGAACCGGACCTGATTTCCGACCGGGGCACCAAACTTCTTTCCTACATCGGCGATATCACGGTGAACGGCTATGCCGGCGCCGGCCATAAGGAAAAACCGGACTTTGCTCCCCTTCCGGTGCTGGATGCTTCCAAGGAAGAAGCACCGAAGGGAACCAGACAGCTTCTGGATGAACTGGGACCGGAGAAGTTTGCCAAGTGGGTACTGGACCGCAAGGAAGTCATGTTCATGGATACCACGTACCGTGATGCCCATCAGTCCCTGCTGGCTACCCGCGTGAGGACCCATGATATTATGAAGGCCATCCATTATACGGCTGTCCATGTGCCTGAGCTTTTCTCCTTTGAAAACTGGGGCGGCGCTACCTTCGACGTGGCTTACCGTTTCCTGGATGAAAGCCCCTGGGACAGACTCCGCCAGATGAGGAAGGCTGCACCGAATATTCTTTTCCAGATGCTGACCCGCGGCGCCAATACCGTAGGATATACCAACTATCCGGAAAATGTGGTCCGTCATTTCATCGACCAGGCTGCCGATAATGGCATTGATGTATTCCGTATCTTCGACTGCCTGAACCAGCTGAACCATATGACCGTATCCATTGATGAGGTACGGAAGAAGAATAAGATTGCAGAAGCCTGCTTCTGCTACACCGGCGACATTATGGACCCCAGCCGTCAGAAATACTCTCTGAAGTACTATACGGACCTGGCAAAGGAAATGAAGAATGCCGGTGCCAACATTATCGCCATTAAGGATATGGCAGGCCTTCTGAAACCGGAAGCAGCCTATGCCCTGATTTCCGCTCTGAAGGATGCAGTGGATCTGCCTATCCACCTCCACAGCCATGAAGGCGGCGGCTGCACCCTTTACTCCTACGCCAAAGCCGTAGATGCAGGGGTAGATATTGTGGATGTGGCTACCGGCGCCCTTTCCAACGGCACCAGCCAGCCTTCTATGACTGCCATGTACTATGCTCTGCAGAACCATCCCCGTCAGCCGAAGCTGGATATCGATGCGCTGGAAACCATCGACCGCTACTGGCAGGGCGTACGTCCCTACTATGCCGGCGTAGATTCCCGCATGGCCAGCCCGAACACCACCGTATTCCAGCATGAAATGCCGGGAGGACAGTATTCCAACCTGCGCCAGCAGGCAACAGCCGTAGGCCTTGGGCAGGAGTGGCCGGAAGTATGCCGCATGTATGCCAAAGTGAATATGATGTTCGGCGATATCATCAAAGTCACCCCGTCTTCCAAGGTGGTAGGGGATATGACCCTCTTCATGGTACAGAACCATCTGACAGAAAAAGATATTTATGAAAAAGGGGAAACCCTGGACTTCCCGCAGTCCGTGGTCGATTTCTTCGATGGCAAACTGGGCATCCCCTACGGCGGTTTTCCGGAGAAGCTGCAGAAAATCATCCTTCGCGGACAGAAGCCGCATCTGGAAAGTCATCCTGCCGATGTGGACTTTGACAAAGTGAAGATGGAAATGAAGGAGAAACATATTCCCACCAGGGAAGAAGATGTATCGTCCTACTGCATTTATCCGAAGGTATTCAGTGACTATATGGAACGGTACCATAAGTACGGTGACCTTTCCATTCTGGATACACCGACCTATTTCTTCGGCATGAAGCCGGGTGAAGAAATCCGGGTGAACATTGATGAAGGCAAGATGCTGCTGGTGAAACTGGACAACATTACCAAACCTGACGGCGAAGGCAATCGGGAAATCCAGTTCGAGCTGAACGGCATGCCCCGGGAAATCAAGATTCATGACAAACATGTGGCAGAAAGTGCCGTCAGTGCCAGAAAAGCGGACAAGGATATTGCCGGTGAAGTGGGTGCTACCCTTTCCGGCTCCGTGGTGAAGCTTCTGGTAGACAAAGGCGCTTCTGTGAAGAAGGGCGAACCGGTCATCGTGACGGAAGCCATGAAGATGGAAACCACCATTACCGCTCCGGTGGACGGTATCGTTTCCGAAATTCATGTGAAGGCAGGACAGAGAATCGAATCGGGAGACCTGCTCATGGTCATTGAATAACTGATTTTTCTGATAAAAAGCCCTGGCTCATAATGAGTACAGGGCTTTTTCAGATATTTGCCGCATGCAGACATCATAAGGCGGCATAGCATGAACTAAATGGTGTACCTTTTAATCATATATGGTTTTCGCACTTGCCATGGCAGGTGCGGCAGGGTATACTATTTAGAATACATGGGGAATAAACTGGGAGTATGGAAATCACGGTTTGACTCAGGTTTTATTTAGGAGTGGAATCTGAGGTGTTTCGACCGGTGTTTCCAAATGGGAGTAAATGGGATTTTATTTCATTGGAGGAGGAGTTTATCGTGTTTAGCCAGATTAAGAGCATCCTTGGCAAGGTGTCTCTCATCAAGCAGATAGCCGTAGGTCTTGTTATTGGTATCTGCATTGCCGTCTTTTTCCCGCCGGCTATTCCGGTGGTCAAGATTTTTGGTGACCTTTTTGTTAAAGCCCTGAAAGGTGTAGCGCCGATCCTGGTATTCTTCCTGGTCATGAATGCCATGGCCCAGAGGAAGGAAGGCTCCAGCGGCAGCATGAAGCCTATTATTGAACTGTATGTGATTGGTACGTTCCTGGCTTCCCTGGTGGGCGTAACCATGTCTTTCCTGTTTCCTACGTTCCTGTCTCTCCAGGTGGCACCGGATACGAAACTGGCACCGCCAAGCGGCATTGTGCAGGTTCTTCACAACCTGATCTTAAGCATCGTAGATAACCCGGTAGCAGCCCTGATGAACGCCAACTACATCGGTATCCTTGGCTGGGCTATTATCTTGGGCATTGCGCTGAAGACCTGTGCCGGAGACACCACCAAGGCCTGCCTCAATGATATTGCCGCCGGTATTACCAAGGTAGTCACCTGGGTCATCCATTTCGCACCTCTTGGTATTATGGGTCTGGTAGCTGATTCCGTAGGTACCGCAGGTCTGGGTGCTCTTCTGGGCTATGTACAGCTGCTGGGCGTCCTCATCGGCTCCTACTTCCTGGTAGCCCTGGTGATGAATCCTCTTATCGTATTTGCCAAAGTACGCAGGAACCCCTATCCCCTGGTATGGACCACCATCCGTGAAAGCGGCGTCTATGCTTTCTTCACCAGAAGCTCTGCTGCCAACATTCCGGTGAACCTGTCCCTCTGCAAGAGACTGGGACTGAATCCGGATACCTTCACCATTTCCATTCCGCTGGGTGCCACCATCAACATGGCTGGCGCATCCATTACCATTTCCGTGCTGGCTCTGGCTGCTGCCCATACTCTGGGTATTGAAGTAGATATGGCTACGGCCCTTCTGCTCTGCATCGTTTCTACCGTTGGTGCCTGCGGTGCATCCGGCGTAGCCGGCGGCTCCCTGCTCCTCATTCCGGTTGCCTGCGCATCCTTCGGCATCGGCAATGATATTTCCATGCAGGTGGTAGGTGTAGGTTTCATTATCTCCGTACTGGAAGATGCCTGCGAAACCGCCCTCAACAGTTCCAGCGACGTGCTCTTCACTGCCACTGCAGAATTTGCAGAACGCAGAAAGAATGGCACCCTGAAAGCATCTGACATGGTTCCAAAGGATGAACATTGATTGATCCATAAAAAAGCTGTGAAAAAATGTAAATCATTTTTTCACAGCTTTTTTTATCCACTGCAAAAACTCCTGAATCATTTTCTACCCTTTTCCGGCAGGACTTCTTCCTTCTTCCGGCAGCGGGACGGAAGAAAGGGAAATGGCAGGTTTTGATTCAGGAGTTTCTGTATTCAGTACCTTGAGAGTTCCGATTCATATGAGGAAGTTTTCCCCTTTCCTTCACCTGTCCCTTACAGGGTGTGTGCACAACAGGCAGGGAGAAGGGTGATCCTTCCGGGCCCTTTCGGTTCTCCATTCCTATAGTCAGTCAAGGGACATGGATTTCTCCTTTGTGGAATGGGCTTGCCATTCCCTGATAAATATCATAAAATAGACAGGATTCTATATACATATTTCCTTCTGCCTGTTTTATCATCGTATTTTTACAGCTTCCATAGTGCACGGTTTCTCTGGAAATGATAAAATAAAAAGAGTTGACGCAGGAGGTTTTTATGGAAACAATCGGTCTCTTGGCAGGTATCGGCACCCTTCCCGTGGAATTTACGGAGGCGGTGAAATCCCAGGGTTATCGGGTGGTATGCATTGCGGTGATTCCGGGCATTGATCCCCGTCTGAAAGATTTGGCAGACGCCTATTATGAAATCAGCGCATTCAAGCTGAATAAGGTGATTAAGACCCTGGTGAACGAAGGGGTGAAGGAAGTCACCATGATTGGCAAGGTGACGAAGGAGTGGCTTTTTAAAAACCATCCTTTCCCTGATCTTCGGGCCATCAAAGTATTGAACCGTTTAAGAAAAATGAATTTCAAGGACGACACAGTGACCCTGGCCATTGTGGAGGAACTGGCAAAGGACGGCATTTCCGTTCTTGACCAGACGAAGTATTTAAAGCCTCTTATGCCGGGGCCCCAGGTGTTTACGAAAAAGAAACCCACTGAGGCACAGATGGCTGATGTGGCTTTCGGCTTCAAGGCAGCCAAGGCCATCGGCGCCATGGATCTGGGACAGACAGTGGTGGTGAAAAACCAGGCTGTCATGGCAGTGGAAGCTATCGAAGGCACCGATGCCTGCATCCGCCGGGGCGGAAGTCTGGCCAGAGGCGGCGCGGTGGTGGTAAAGACGGCAAAGCCTTCCCAGGATACCCGGTTTGACATGCCTGCCGTGGGACTGACCACCCTTCATTCCATGGAAGAATCAGACTGCGCCGTACTGGCTATCGAGGCCTGGCACACCCTTTTTGCAGAAAAGGAAGCGGTCCTTGCAGAAGCGGACCGGAAGGGAATCGTGATTCTTGCGGTAGAACAGGATAAGATATGAAAATAATGATGTCTGCCGGAGAGGCTTCCGGCGATATGCATGCTGCTGCTGTGGCGGCAGAGCTGAAACGGATCATGCCGGAAGCGGACATATTCGGCATGGGCGGCGCCGACATGAGAAAGAGCGGTGTCCGTATTATATATGATATAGAAAATCTGGGCATTATCGGCGTGGTGGAAGTGATTCGCCATATCCCCTTCTTCTTCCGTCTCCGTGCTTTTCTGAAGAAAGCCATGGTGGAAGAGAAGCCGGATGTGCTGGTGTGCGTGGACTATCCGGGATTCAACATGAAACTGGCCCATGTGGCAAAGGAGCTGGGAATCCCGGTGATTTACTACATTGCGCCCACCATCTGGGCCTGGAATAAGGGCAGGGCCAAAAACATTGTGCGGGATGTGGAGCAGGTGGCTTCCATATTTCCTTTTGAGGCAGAGGCCTATCGGAAAGCAGGGGCCCGCGTCACTTTTGTGGGCCATCCCCTGGCGGATACGGTGAAGCCCTCCATGTCCTTTGAGGAGGCCATGAAATATTTTCATGGAGATCCCTCCAGGAAGCGAGTGCTCCTCATGCCGGGCAGCCGGAAAAATGAGGTAGCCGGCCTTCTTCCCATGATGCTGGAGGCGGCGAAAAGGCTGGAGGAAAAGGAAAGGTGCCAGTTTTTTATTCCCCGGGCCTCCACCATTCCCAAAGACATGCTTTTGGGAATCATAGGAAACACATCCCTTTCCATTGAAATCACCGAGGGTCATCAATATGATCTCATGCATATCTGCACCGCCTGCGTGGCATCTTCCGGCACAGCCACTCTGGAAACGGCTCTTATGGAGCTTCCTACGGTGCTGGTATACAGACTGGCGCCGATTACCTGGTTTTTGGCCAATCTTCTGGTTCATGTAAAATATGCAGGCCTTCCCAACCTTCTCCTGAACCGGGAGGTGACACCGGAGCTTCTCCAGGACAGGGCCAATGCGGATAACATAGTGTCCATCCTCCTTCCCTGGCTGGAAGATGAAAAGAAAAGGGAAAAGAATGTGGAAGAAATCCGGGAAGTGCGGAAAGCCCTTGGATCCGGCGGAGCTGTCCATCGGGTGGCCGAGCTTATTATAAAGACTGCAGGAGCGGTTCATGGCAAATAAACGAAGCAAATTAAACAGTTATAAAAGGCTTCTCCATTTTCTGAAGCCCTATATCAAACTGCTGATTATATCCATCATCTGTATGGTGGCTGTATCGGCATCCAATCTTTACGTTCCCTGGATTATCAAGGACGTCATCGATAAGGTACTGGAAGATAAAGACCTCACCATGCTTTATCTGATTATTATTTCCATTATTGTGGTGTTCTTCATCCGCGGTTCCACCACCTTTGCCCACCGCTACCTCATGGGGTACATCGGGCAGTCGGTGATCCGGGATTTACGAAACAAGCTCTACGAGCACCTGCAGAAGCTGCCGATTGCCTACTTTGATAAAAGGCGTACCGGTGAAATCATGAGTAATCTCACCAACGACATCGGCGCCCTGCAGACGGCCATGACCACCGATTTCATTATGCTGGTACAGGAAGGAGCCATTTTCATCGGTTCCTTTGCCGCCATGATTTACCTCCAGTGGAAGCTCACCATTCTCTGCCTTATCATTGTGCCTCTGGTGTCGGTGACCATCAAATTCTTCGGCAGGAAACTCCATTCCTCCGGCCGGAGCGTGCAGGAAAGACTGGCTGATGTGACGGCCATGCTGCAGGAAACCATTTCCGGCGTCCGCATCATCCGAAGCTTCAACCGCTGCGACTATGAAACGAAACGGTTCAGACAGGTGAACCAGAACAATTTCAAGGCAACTGTGAAATCCATCCGCCAGCAGAGCCAGCTTACGCCGGTAGTGGAATTTCTGGCGGCCCTGGCCATTACGGTAATTATCTGGTACGGCGGCGTGTCTGTCATTGACGGCATTATGACGGCCGGCGAGCTGATTGCCTTCCTTATTTATGCCATCAATCTGGCAAACCCCATCAAGCGTATTGCCGACAGCTACGGCAATATCCAGAAGTCCCTGGCAGCAGCGGACAGGGTTTTTGCCATCCTTGATGAAAAGGAAGAAGACCAGAACCATGAAGATGAAAAGCCCCTGGTAGTGAAGAAAGGGCTGGTGGAGGCAAAGCATGTACAGTTTGCCTATGAAGAAGGTCATCCGGTCCTCAGGGATTTGAATTTCAAAGCCAACCCCGGTGAAACCATTGCCATTGTAGGTCCTTCGGGGGCCGGCAAATCCACTATTGCCAACCTGCTTCCAAGGTTCTATGAAATCACCGGCGGTGAAATCGACATTGACGGCATGGATATCCGAAAGGCGGATCTGGGGTCCCTTCGCGACCAGATCGGCCTGGTGCCCCAGGATACTCTTCTTTTCAATACGTCCATCAAGGACAATGTGCTCTATGGCCGTCTGGATGCCACTGACGAAGAAGTGTGGGCGGCTGTCCGCTCTGCCAACGCGGAGAAATTTATCAGAGAACTGCCTGACGGCATTGATACCAGGGTAGGGGACCGGGGACTGATCCTCTCCGGCGGCCAGCGCCAGCGTATCGCCATTGCCCGGGCCATCCTGAAAAATCCGAAAATCCTTATCCTCGATGAAGCGACTTCCGCTCTGGATACGGAAAGTGAAAAAGTGGTGCAGGATGCTCTGGATAAACTGATGGTAGGCCGTACGGCTTTCGTCATCGCCCACCGGCTTTCCACCATTAAGAATGCAGACCAGATTCTGGTGCTGAATGACGGCGTCATTGCCGAACGGGGCACCCATGACGAACTGATGGCAAAGGGCGGTCTCTACTACGACCTCTACACCATGAGTGCCAAAGTGACAGAAGCAGAGGATTCGGTGGAAGACAAAAAGAAAGAGGGATAGTGAGCTGGTGAGCCAGTTTCCCGGTTTTTTCAAGACATTGGCAGCTGGACATAAGAAACAGGAACTTCCCTCAGCCCTCAAATCTCAAATCCCAAATCCCAAATCTCTTCTCCCCCTGATTGTTCCGACAAAGGAGATATCCCATTGTATTGGTTTTATAACATCTGTCTGGTGGCTTACTGGATTCTCCAGATTCCCCTTCTGATTTACCGTCTTGTATTTGAAGAAGGTTTTTATGACAGACTGAAGCAGAGTGCCGGCATCATGCCTACGCCTACGCTGCTGCAGATTGCAGACCACAATGCCATCTGGGTTCATGCCGCTTCCGTAGGGGAAGTGGTAGCAGCCAGCCCCATTGTGCGGGAGCTGAAGAAGAAATATCCCCAGGAAATGGTGGTGGTGTCCGTGGTTACCGCCACAGGCCACCGCATGGCCCAGCGCATTATCCCGGAAGCAGACGGGCATATATTCTTTCCCTTTGACCTGCCGGTCATTACGGAACGGATTGTAAATATCGTAAACCCCAAGGCCATTATCCTTATTGAAACGGAACTGTGGCCCAATTTCCTCCGCCTGGCCTGGAGAAAGAAGATACCGGTGATGATGATGAACGGCAGAATCAGCGGCCGCTCCATGCGCCGCTATTCCCTCATCAAGCGGTTTACCACCAGAATGCTCCTGCAGATCCGGAAATTCTGCATGCAGTCTAAAATCGACAGGGAACGCATTATTTCCATGGGAGCCATTCCCAAAAGGGTGGTTATTACAGGAAATACGAAGTATGACCAGACCTATGCGGAAGTGTCGGAAGAGGAACGGGCCAAGCTCAGAAGGGAATTCCGCTTTGAAGGGAAGGGCCCCATCATTGTGGCAGGCTCCACCCATGGCGGAGAAGAGGAAATCGTGGTACGCACCTTCGGAAAGGTTCTGGAAAAATATCCGGATGCCCGCCTTCTTCTGGCAGTCCGCGAAATTACCCGTGCCGCCTCGGTGCGGTTCATGATCAAACACCAGGGCTACACCGTGCTCCGCCGCTCTAAAATGGGAACGGATGAGGATGACGGCAAGGGCGCTCAGATTGTGATTCTGGACACCATCGGTGAACTGGGCCGGCTCTACAGCCTGGCAGATGTGGTGTTTGTGGGAGGCAGCTTTGTCAAAGTAGGGGGCCATAATATCCTGGAACCGGCAGCCCATGGAAAACCGGTGCTTGTAGGTCCCTATATGTTCAATTTCCAGGAAATCTTCGAGCTCCTTTCCCAGCGGGGCGTATGCATCATGACCCCCGATGAGAAATCCTTTGAAACCACACTTCTTGACCTTCTGGGGAATCCGGAGAAAATGAAGAAAATGGGAGAAGCGGCATTGGAAGTGGTTCATGAAAATCAGGGGGCCACAGAAAGAAATATTGCTTCCTTTGAGGAACTGGTGAAGGAATATGGTATCAAACTGAGGGAAAACGCATGAGTCTTGAAAATTACGTCACCGGCCTGATGAAGAATCCTTCTCCGGACCTGAAAGGGAGGCTCATGCTCTCTCTTCTGGACAAGCTGGAAAAGCTGTACCTGTCCCAGGTGGTGAAGCGCCGGGAGGCGGAAGAAAAAGCAGCAGAAGACTGCGGGATTCCTGTCATTTCCGTAGGCAATGTGACTGCCGGCGGCACAGGGAAGACCCCCTGTATCATCAAAATGGCGGACATGCTGGAAAAGGAAGGCTTCCATCCTGCCATTATCAGCCGGGGCTACCGGAGCGGCCTTGAAAAAGAGGGCGGCCTTGTTTCTGACGGGGCACATATCCTCGTTTCCCAGGCCATGGCAGGGGATGAGCCCTATATGATGGCCCTGAAACTGCCTCATGTACCGGTACTGGTAGGGAAAGACCGGCTGCGGTCGGTGGAAAAGGCGAAGAAGCTGAAAGCGGACATTCTCCTCATGGATGACGGTTTCCAGTATTGGAAACTGAAAAGGGACAGGGATCTGGTGCTTCTTGACTGTACCAATCCCTTCGGCTATGAACATGCCCTCCCCCGGGGGCTTCTCCGGGAGCCCCTGGATGCATTACAAAGGGCCAGCCTTTTCATTCTCACCAAGAGCGACCAGGTGAATGAGGAACAGGTGGAGGAAATCAGAAACCGGCTGGAAAAGCTGGCGCCGGGCATTCCTGTTATCTGTGCCTGCCACCGACCTTCCAGGGTCGTGGCCTTCACGAAATGGATGGAAAGGAACCATGAAGGTCCCCTTTCGCTGGTGAAAGGGAAAAGGGCTTACCTGGTTTCGGGCATAGGGAATCCGGCGGCCTTTGCCAGAACGGCCGGGGAGGCAGGCCTCTTCCTCACTGGTGAAATGGCCTATGATGACCATCATCATTACAGCGATGAGGATTTGAGAAACGTCATATCGGAAGCGTTGAAGTATGGCGCAGATATGATTGTGACCACTGAAAAAGATGCAGTGAAAATGATGAATCTGAAAGAAATCAAAAGAGCGGCCGTCCCCCTGTATGTACTGGAAATTGAAATGGCCTTTCCGGAGGGGGAAGCGGTTTTAAGGAAGCAATGGGAGGATTTGAAATGAAAGCTGTATGTATTATTCCGTCAAGGTACGCCTCTACCCGGCTTCCGGGCAAGCCCCTTCGCATGATTGCCGGCGAAACGCTGGTACATCGGGTGTATGAAAGAGCCCTTCTGGCCAAGGTGCCGGAACGGGTTATCGTGGCTACAGACCATGAAGATATTGAAAAAGAAGTGAAAGCCTTCGGCGGCCATGTGGTGATGACCTCTGTCAACCATCCCACCGGCACCGACAGGCTGGCAGAAGTGGCAGCAAAGTTTCCGCAGTATGATATTATTGTGAATGTACAGGGTGATGAACCGCTGATCGACCCCGACGTCATTGACGGGCTGGCCAAGGACCTGATGGACCATGAAGATCTGGACATGGCTACCGTGGCTACCCCTCTCAGAAAAGAGGAGTATAATGATCCCTCAGCGGTCAAAGTGGTGGTTAACCGGAAAGGAGAAGCCCTTTATTTCTCCCGCTCCCTGATTCCCTATCCCCGCCATGATTTTGCAGAACCGCCGCTGAAGCATGTGGGCATTTATGCTTACCGCCGGGATTTCCTTCTGGCTTATGCCAAAATGGAACAGACTCCGCTGGAAAAGACGGAATCCCTGGAACAGCTGCGGGCCCTGGAAATGGGCTATAAAATCGGCGTTATTTCTGTCAAAACCGAAGATATCGGTATTGATACAGAAGCAGACCTGAAGAAAGCCAATGAGTATTTTGAAAGGAATCACTTATGAAAACAATCCATGTAGGAAATCTGACACTGGATGGGGAAAAGCTCTTCCTCATCGCCGGCCCCTGCGTTATTGAAGGTTATGACCGCACGCTTATGATCGGCCGGGAAATCAAGAAAATCTGTGAACGGCTGGGGGTACAGTATATTTTCAAAGCATCCTATGATAAAGCCAACCGTTCCTCCTTCCATTCTTTCCGCGGACCGGGACTGGAAAAGGGCCTGGAAATCCTGGCGGATATCAAGAAGGAGCTGCAGGTGCCGGTACTGTCCGATGTCCATGATGTGACCCAGCTGGCTCCGGCATCCAAAGTGCTGGATATGCTGCAGATTCCTGCCTTCCTCTGCCGCCAGACAGACCTGGTTTACGGCGCTGCCATGACAGGCAAACCGGTGAATGTGAAAAAAGGCCAGTTTATGGCACCGGAAGACATGAAAAATGTGATTGAAAAAATGGAAGAAGCCCATAATCCGAACCTGGCAGTGACAGAACGGGGAGCATCCTTCGGCTACCATAACCTGGTGGTGGATATGCGCTCTTTCCCCATTATGCGTCAGTTCGGCTACCCCGTTATTTTTGATGCCACCCACAGCGTACAGCTCCCCGGCGGCATGGGAAGCTCCACCGGCGGACAGCGGGAATTCATTCCCTACCTGGCCCGGGCAGCGGCGGCTTCCGGCGTAGACGGCTTCTTCATGGAAGTCCATGATAATCCGCCGGAAGGCCTCTCTGATTCTACCAACATGCTTTATCTTTCTTCCCTGGAGGATCTTTTGAAAGACCTCATCGCCATTAACCAGGTGGTCAGGAAGGATAAGGAAAAGGGACTGGGTGGTCAGTGAGCTGGTGAGTTTCTCAC
This sequence comes from Dialister succinatiphilus, assembly GCF_928721695.1. Classification (NCBI taxonomy): domain Bacteria; kingdom Bacillati; phylum Bacillota; class Negativicutes; order Veillonellales; family Veillonellaceae; genus Dialister; species Dialister succinatiphilus. The sequence continues at coordinate 1,415,403 of NZ_OV788641.1, forward strand.
AATAAAGACCGGGACCGGGGCTGTCAGCCTTCCTCCCTCTTAACCTGCTTCATTTGATATATTTCAAAGAAAAAGTATTGTATAATAATAAGATACGAAGATTCTTTTTCCTGTTTTCTTTTACAGTATTGTGGAGGCAGTATGTCAGTCATTGAAACAGCTTCGCGAGTGCTCCGCGATGAGGCGGACGCAGTCATTTCCCTGGTGGATAAGCTGGATGGCCAGTTTGAAGCGGCAGTCCATCTCATTGAAAGTGCCAAAGGCCGGGTGGTGCTGACGGGCATGGGCAAATCAGGACATATAGCCAGGAAGGTGGCGGCCACCATGGCCAGCACCGGTACGCCTGCCTTCTTTCTTCATCCGGCAGAAGGCATTCACGGCGATCTGGGCATGGTGACTGCCGATGACGTGGTGATTGCCTATTCCAACAGCGGTGAAACGGCGGAAGTACTGAACATCCTTCCTTCCCTGAAACGCATTGGCACCAAACTGGTGGCAGTTGTCGGAAATACCCGTTCCACCCTTGCCAGAAATGCGGATGCCGTGCTGGATGCAGGGGTGAAAAAGGAAGCAGACTCCCTGGGACTGGCACCTACCAGCTCCACCACCGCTGCCCTGGCTCTGGGAGATGCGCTGGCCGTATGCCTGATTGAAAGGCACCATTTCACTGCCGATAATTTTGCTATTTTCCATCCCGGCGGTTCTCTGGGGAAAAAACTCCTTCTGACGGTGGAAATGGTGATGCACAAAGGTGAAGAAAATCCGCTGATTCAGGAGACCGCTTCCGTGAAAGATGCCCTTTTCGTCATGACTGATAAGGGCCTGGGCGCCGTGTCCGTGGTGGACAGCAAGGGATGCCTGAAAGGGCTCATGACCGACGGCGATGTACGGCGGGGCCTGGAGAAGGGAGTGGATTTCCTGTCCCTTCCGGTGGATGCGGTAATGACCGTGAACCCCCAGGTGATTCACAAGGAAAAGCTGGCAGCCGAAGGACTCCACAAGATGGAAGAGCACCGGCCCCATCCCATTACGGTGCTTCCTGTGACCGATGATGAGGGAAAGGCCATCGGCATGATCCACATTACAGATCTCCTCAAGCAGGGGGTTATGTGATGAAGAATGCGGAAAGAATCAAGCTCTTTGCTTTTGATGTGGATGGCACTCTGACGCCGGGGTACCTGGTCATGGGAGAAAATGGAGAAATTTCCAAGATTTTCCACGCCAGGGACGGGCTGGCCATTGCCTTGGCCCATCGCATGGGCTATATCACCGGTTTCATTACCGGAAGGAAGAGTCCCATTGTGGAAAACCGGGGAAAAGAGCTGGCTGTGGATTTCGTCCTCATGGGTGTTGCAGACAAAGTGAAGGCCATGGAAGGCCTTCTGAAAACCTGTGGACTTTCCTGGGACGAAGCCGCTTACATGGGAGATGACCTGAATGATCTGCCTCTCATGGAAAAGGCCGGCTTTTCCGCCTGCCCCAAAGACGGAGTGAAGGAAGTACAAAAGGCGGCAGATTTCATTTCCTCCTGCCAGGGAGGAAAAGGCGCAGCCCGGGAGTTTATTGAAAAAGTGATGAAAACCCAGGGGCGCTGGAAGGAAGCCGTGGATTCCTATAGAAAGAAGCAGGATACTGTTTCACAGTAGTATCCTCAGGATATAATGATTAAGTTTTCCGGAAAGAAGTGAAGCCATGTTATTCAATGTACGTTACGGGATATTGAAGGGAATCAGCAGTCTTCTCTGCTCCATGTCCTACGACCGTATCCTGGCCATCGGGCGCTTTTTGGGGCCCTGCATTATGAACCGCATAGCAAAACAGAAGAAACGCGGAATCCGGCAGATCATGATCGGACTTGGCGTCTCTCGTCCGGAAGCGGAAAAACTGCTGCAGAAGGTGTATGAGCATATCGGCATGTCGGCCATGGAAATGCTCTACATGCCCCGTTTATGCCGGGAGAAGGACCATATCAACGATTATGTGAAAATCGACCATCCTGAATATCTGGAAGCGGCCTACGCGGAAGGAAAAGGCATAGTAGGTCTTACGGCCCACATGGGAAACTGGGAGTGGCTCGGTGCAGGTCTGGCCCTTCACGGCTATGATACGTCGGCCATCGGTAAAAAGCAGTCCGACGATGCCCTGATGAAGATGATCAACAGCTATCGGGCCATGGCGGGACAGCACATTTACCTCACCGGCACCGGGGGCTATGAAATGATTGCCGCAGCCCGGTCTATGAAAAAGAACCATATTTTGGGATTCCTTTCCGACAAGGACGGAAATAAGGTGGGTGTACCGGTGCTTTTTATGAACCGCGTATTCTCCTTCCCCCAGGGACCGGCGGTATTTGCCAAAAAATTCAAAGCCCCCATTGTTCCTATTTTCATCATAAGAAATCCGGGCGGGAGGGGCCATACCATCTGTGTAGGAAAACATTTCTACTACGAAGACACGGGAGACAGGAAGGGGGATCTCCTCCGGAACTCCCAGAAAATGGCTTCCATCATGGAGTCCTTCATCAAAGAACATCCTGAAGACTGGCTGTGGTTCCAGCACCTGTTCTGGACAAGGCCGGGAAAGATTAAAATGTATAATGAACTGGCTCCGGAAGACAAGAAAAAATTTGCATCCGGCATGGCTGAAGACTGGAACGAAACCAAAGGAGGAAAGGAATGAAAAAGAACCGGAATCTGATTCTGATTGTGGTAATCATACTCCTGCTCGCAGCAGGCATTTATTTCCTCTTTAAAGATGACAACAAGGGCATGAACACTGCTTCTTCCTCCGCTCCGTCCATTGAATTTCATAATTCCGACGTGAAGGAAACAAAGGATGGCAAGATTGTATGGCGTTTCAAGGCAGGCCATGCAACGGTGAGCAAGGACCAGAATTTTATTGATATGGAGCAGGTGGAAGGCGATTTTATGAAAGATGGTGATGAACTCCACCTGAAGGCTGATAAAGGCCGGATTGACCGTGGTGCCAAAACCGTTTATATTGAAGGAAATGTAGAAGGGTATGGCAGGGATGGCGAAGAGCTTTATGCCGAAAACCTGACCTACGATGGAAATAAGGATATCCTTTCCACAGATAAGGCTTTCGTGGTCAAGAAGGATGGAAAGGTACTGACTGCTGATGAGTTTGATGCGGATCGGGTCCTTCAGAAAATTACCGCCAGAGGACATGCAAAACTGGCAGAAGAGGAGGGGGCAAAGTGAGATTCTTATATACGGCGCTGGCAGCACTGGCTATTTCTGCAGGCGCTTTTGGAAGCGTTATGGCCGACGATATTACGGCAGATGTGCTGACCTATGATGGAAAAACAAAGGTGGTTACCGCTAAAGGCGACGTGGTGATCCATGCCAACCAGGGCGCTACTATTACCGGTGCCCAGGGCGAATACCATTTTGAAGACAGGAGCGCTTACCTGGAAGGAGGCGTCCGTTATGTAAAAGAGGCCACCACCCTTTCTGCAGACCGCATGTATCTCTATCAGGATAAGACGGCCCGGGGCATGGGAAGCGTTGATTTCCATGACGGGGCGGAAAACCGTACCCTGAAGGGAGACGACGTCATGTACAACCCGGATACGGGATTTGGGAAAATCGAAGGGAATGGCTATCTTTCCTCTCCCGATGGCACTCTGGAAGCTCCTCATATCGAGGGCAACCTGAAACAGGTCAAGGTCGTAGCCACCGGCGGGGTAAACCTGACCAGCAGCCTTCATAATGCTGTAGGCTATGGTGATGAGGCCGTCTATACAAGAACCGGCAGAGAAGGCACCGATGGCAAACTGGTGCTTTCCGGCAATGCCTGGGTGAACCAGAACGGCAATTCCTTCACCGGACCGGAACTGGTGCTCCGGGATGAGGATAAGGTAGTTGAAACGACAGGAAGAAGCACCATCGTTATTACCAATACAGGAAGCACGGAAGGCACCTCCGGTACCAGCGGCTCTTCCTCCAACACAGGAAGTGTGCCTCAGGGACCGGTAACGGCAGCCACTCCTATTGCAGGACGGCCTGAAGAAGCCGGGGCTCCTTTGGAGACCAGGGACAGCAAATGAAGATAGAAACACATAATCTCATCAAACGATATGGGGAAAGAACTGTAGTGGACCATGTGAATGTGGAAGTGGAGCAGGGAACCATCGTGGGCCTTCTGGGACCTAACGGCGCAGGCAAAACCACCACTTTCTATATGATCGTAGGCATTATCCAGCCCGACGAAGGAGACGTTACCGTAGACGGCACCTCCCTGGTGGGCATGCCCATCTACAAGCGCCATCAGTTCGGCATCGGCTACCTGCCGCAGGAAGCCTCGGTGTTCCGGAAGATGACCGTATGGGAAAACCTCATGTCCCTTCTGGAAACGAGAAAAGAACTGACCCCGGCCCAGAGGAAAGAAAAGGCAGAAGCCCTTCTGGACGAATTCCATATCGGCCATGTGAAAGACACCCAGGGGAATGCCCTCTCCGGCGGCGAACGGCGCCGCGTGGAAATCGCCAGGGCCCTGACCATGGACCCCGCCTTTATCCTTCTGGATGAACCTTTCGCAGGGGTGGATCCCCTGGCCGTGGAAGATATCCAGAGCGTAGTGATGCATTTGAAAACCAGGGGCATCGGCATTCTGATTACCGACCATAACGTGCGGGAAACTCTGCGCATTGTGGATAATGCCTATATCCTTTCGGAAGGAAAGATCCTTCTTAAGGGAAAGGCCCATGAAATTGCCGTCAATCCGGTGGCGAAGAAATTCTACTTGGGGGAAAATTTCAGCTTATGACAGATTCAACCAATCAGGGAGGGAAATTCTGATGAGACTTTTGGACAAATACACATTAAAAGAATTTCTCGGGCCCTTTCTTTTCGGCGTTGCAGCTTTTACAGCCATCTTTCTGGGGGCGGACACCCTCTTAAAGATCGCAAGCTACGTAACAAAATACGGCGCATCCCCTGTCTCCGCCCTTAAAATCTTTATCCTCGCACTGCCCCGCATCGTGGTATACACCTTCCCCATGGCAGTCCTTCTGGGCGCGCTTATGTGCTTCTCCCGACTGTCCGGCTCCAGCGAACTTATCGTCATGCGCTCCTCCGGCCAGAGCTTCCTTCGGCTGGCAGCGCCGGTATTCATTCTTTCCCTCTTCATCAGCCTCTGTGCCGTGGCATTCAATGAATATGTGGTGCCCTGGACGAATCGGGAATATGAATATGTGCTGAACACGGAAATCAAGAAGAACTTCAATCCCGGTGTCACGGACCATGTGGTGGTGCGGGATGTACAGAATGGGAAAATCGTTCACCTGCTCTATGCAAGACGGTACAATCCGGCCACCAAGGAACTGGAAAATATTACGGTCCAGGAATTCCAGAATGAAGAAGTGACCCGGGTGGAAAATGCCCCCAAGGCCATCTGGAAAAACGGCGTATGGATTATGAACGACGGCATCATCTATGATCTCACCGGCGACGGTGTGGACCGCATGATGCACTTTGACCGTCAGGAAATCCCCTATGCCCAGGCACCGGAAGATATTCCGAAGGAAAAGAAAAACTATGATGAAATGACCATCCGCGAACTGCTCCTGACCAAGAAGGCCTACGCGGCAGCCCATGCGGATACGACTCCCATTATGATGGAAGTGCACCGCCGCTTCTCCCTCCCCATGGCCAGCTTTGTTTTCGCCATCGTAGGAGCTCCCCTGGGCGTACAGAAGCAGAGATCCTCCTCCTCCATCGGCTTTGGCCTTTCCGTAGTCATCATCTTCCTCTACTACGCTATTATGACCTTCCTGGAAGCTCTGGGAAAAGGCCACGTCATGCCGGCCACCCTGGCCGTATGGCTGCCGAACCTTATTGCCCTCTTCACAGGCTGCTGGCTTATTCATCGAGTAGATAAATAAAAGAAAGAGTCGTGGGAATACCTGCGGCTCTTTTTTCATGGAAGGAAACCATTCGCAGCCAGTTTCCCGTCCGTCATGGGGATACTGCGAATCGCCTCCATAGGAAACCACGATTCCCCTTACCTTTTGCATACCGGTATTTCATAAAAGCAGAAAAAACGGTATAATAAAATAAGATTCTGCTGAGATATAAGTTTCAGATCAAATGAAAGGGAAGGAGGAGTTTCATGTTTATAGGGGCCGCCATATTTCTTGTCCTCATTGTCATGGGCGGGGTGATTGCCTTCCTGGGAGACCGTATCGGCTCCAAGGTAGGCAAAAAAAGGATGACTCTTTTCGGACTCCGGCCTAAATATACATCAGTCATCGTTACCATTATTTCGGGCGTACTCATTTCCTTTTCCACCGTGGCTGTCATGGCCGTGGTGAATGAAAATGTGAGGGTGGCTCTTTTTGGCCTGTCCAAACTGCAGACCCGGATGAATGACCTGAACCAGGAAATCAAGGTGAAGAACCGGGAACTGGAAAAGGGAAAGCTCCAGCTGGAAGCACGAAATAAAGAATATGAAGATGTGACAAAGAAATCGGAAGAAACGTCGAAGGAGCTGGACCGGGTGGAGAGCCAGCGCATTTATATGGAACAGGAACTCTCTTCTGTGCAGGATGCCTATGATGAAGCTAAGGCCGGTGTGGAACGGTCTGCTGCGGAAATCCGGGATCTGGAGAAAACAAAGGAAGATCTGAGCAGCAACATTCATACTCTGAACCAGGAAAAGAAAACCCTTCTGGAAAATATTTATGCCCTCCGCGAAGGACAGGTGGTCATGCAGGCAGGCCAGGTGCTTACCAGTGTTACGGTGGACGAAAACATGACAAGGGATCAGGCAGCCCATGTGCTGGAAAGTGTGCTGAACGATATTAACAACATGCTGAAGCAGCAGATGAACATTACCGATGAAAATGCCAACCTGGTCCGTATCAGCCAGGCCGATTTTGACAGCGCCGTCCAGGAAATCACCGGAGCAAAGAACAAGAAACTGGTCCGGATTGTGGCAGCCCAGAATCTGATCCGCGGTGAAAGACTGATTGTAGACTTTGATATCCATGACAACCGCCTTATCTTCAGCAGAGGGGAAACGATTTATCGCGGAAACCTGGATGCTTACCAGAATATTAAAAACTATGAACTCCAGGTGCTTCGTTTCCTAAAGGATCTGAACCGCTATGCCCAGTCCAAAGGCGTGCTGCCGGACCCCATTACCGGCAATGTAGGCGTGCTGGAAGGACAGGAGCTGATTGACGTGATCCAGAAGGTGAAGGAATACGGCGGTCAGTGCGTACTTACCGTCACCGCCAGAAGGGATATCTACTCCCAGGGGCCCCTCCTCATTGACGTACGGGTGGACAGGAAGGATGGAAATCCATGATACTCTCAGTTGATCCGGGCAGGGATAAGACGGGCTGCGCCGTGGTAGAGGAAGATGGCAGCCTGGTGGTGAAGAAAGTGATTCCCACAAAAAACTATGAAAAAGAAATAGCAAAGCTCCTCTCTTCCTTCACCCCCCGGGCCCTCATCATGGGTAACGGCACCCGCCACCGGGAAATGAAGGAACGAAGTGAGAAGCTGCTCCAGGCTATGGACAGGGATATCCCTGTGATTCTGGTGGATGAAAAATATACCACCGAAATGGGAGAGCAGTGGTATCGAAAAGACCATCCCCCCAAAGGCCTGGCCCGTCTCATTCCAGAGGGCATGCGCACCATTCCCGTGCCGGTGGATGACTATGTGGCCTGGATTATTGGAAATATCTACCTGGGTCATGTGAAAGCGGAAGACGTAGGCCATAGGAAGGTGTAGACGGCGTGGGATTATTTTGAATTATCACAATAGGAAACCCTTTGCGAGCAGTTTCCCATCCGTCATAGGAGCAGGGCAAGTCAACTTGTCAGGAAACGGGTTCACCCATATTTCTCATTTTTCCTCTTGACGAAATGGGAGAGATGTAATAAAATATCTAAGTGTCACGGGGCATAGCGCAGTTGGTAGCGCACCTGCTTTGGGAGCAGGGGGTCGCCAGTTCGAGTCCGGCTGCCCCGACCATAAATATGGCTCAGTAGCTCAGCTGGATAGAGCAACCGCCTTCTAAGCGGTGGGTCGTGGGTTCGAATCCCTCCTGGGTCACCAGCAGAAAAGCATTCCGGAAGGAATGCTTTTTTCATGAAGGGAAGAGGGCAGGCTTTTTGAAAATGCCTGCGCCTCCTTTCTATTGTTATGGGGAATATATTTTCTCTATTGATTTTTTTCTATTAGTAGAGTATCATTGTAGTCTAACTTAAGAAAAACAGGGCGGGCTATTTCATAAAAGGCTTCCGAGGAAGCAGGAAACAATCATATAGAAGCTCCCTGACAGATGTATATTGTAAAACATATTGGAATGTTTGAGGAGGTGTCCCTAATTTGGCAGCTAAGGCAGCACAGCTTGCACAGTGGCTAAAGGAACTGCAGGAACGGGTCAATGCGGATGGTAATCTTCCATATAATGAAATCATCCGTTTCACAAAAGAAAAATCATTGACACAGAAACAGTTGGATGGGATTTTTAATCTTCTTCATGAACACAATATTGATCTCGTTTATGATGAAGATGAAGACGCAGGAGAGCCGGATGAGGCTGATTTCAACGGAGATGATGATGATCTCTCCGAAGAAATGATTCTTGAAAACGAAGAAGACGGTCTGGAAGGCGATAAGGACTGGAACTCTTCCGATACAGCAGAAACGGAAGAGGCTGATTATGGAGCTGCCGGCGGTGTCAGCGACCCGGTACGGCTTTATCTTCGCGAATGTGGTGCTAATCCCCTGCTCAGTGCAGAACAGGAAATGAACCTGGCAAAGATTATCGAAAAGGGCAAGAAGAAGGATGCCACTCCGGAGGAGAAGGAAGCAGCAAGGGCTGCCAAGAAGGAAATGGCCAATGCCAATCTTCGTCTGGTGGTGTCCATTGCCAAGAAATATCCGGGCCGCGGCATGCCTTTCCTGGATCTGATTCAGGAAGGGAATATCGGTCTTCTGAAGGCAGTGGACAAGTTTGACTACACCAAGGGCTATAAGTTCTCTACCTATGCCACCTGGTGGATTCGTCAGGCCATTACCCGCTCCATTGCCGATCAGGCCCGCACCATCCGCGTGCCGGTACATATGGTGGAAACCATTAATAAGATGAACCGTGTAGGCCGCCGGTTCCTGCAGGAACATGGGCGGGAAGCCACCAATGAGGAACTGTCCAAGGAAATGGGCATCAGTGTGGAAAAAATCCGGGAAGCCAAGAAAGCAGCCCAGGATCCCATTTCCCTGGAAACGCCAATCGGTGAAAAGGAAGATTCCCATTTAGGCGATTTCATCGAAGACCAGAAGACAGCGTCTCCGGAAGATGAAGCAGCAGCTACCATGAGAAGAGAACAGGTCTACAAGATGCTGGATACCCTGACAGAAAGGGAAAAAGGCGTCCTGGCACTCCGCTTCGGCATGGATGACGGTACGCCTCGTACGCTGGAGGAAGTAGGCAAGCACTTTGGTGTAACCCGCGAACGTATTCGCCAGATCGAAGGAAAAGCGCTGAAAAAATTGAAAAAACAGGCCATGCCCATGGCAGGACTGTAAGGGAGAAGAGCTGTGCCGGAAAGGGCACGGCTCTTTTTTTCATCGGGTGCTGTATGGCATTCCCGAAGAGTCATCGGCATAAAGCTCCTGGCAGGTCGGGCCGCAGAGTGTCTTCATGAATTCGGTTTCTGAAATCATTTTTCACTGGCTTTTCTGTGTTTCCTGTAGTATAATATTCAAGCATTCAGCATCAAAGTACCTGCTTTTTCATTGCAATGGGAGAAAAAGTATGATACAATGCTACTGTTAGTCTGGACAGTCCTCTGCCAAAAGCGATCGGCATGAATGTCTTGTGAGAAGGAGGAAAAGATCGTGAACATTATTGAAACACTGGAAAATGAACAGCTCAGAAATGACATTCCTGAATTCCGCCCGGGGGACACCGTCAGAGTTCATGTAAAGGTTGTCGAAGGAAAGACTGAACGTGTACAGGTATTTGAAGGCATCGTAATTGCCCGTAAAAATGCCGGCGTAAGAGAAACTTTCACCGTTCGTCGTATTTCTTACGGCGTAGGCGTTGAAAGAACATTCCTGGTTCATTCTCCCCGTCTGGAAAAGATTGAAGTGAAGCGCCGCGGCATTGTTCGTCGTGCTAAACTGTTCTATCTGCGCGGCCTGTCTGGTAAAGCAGCTAGAATCAAGGAAAGAAAATAATGGTAAAAAAACTGCAGCGCTGCTGCAGTTTTTTTATTGGAAAAAATAGACTCTATTCAGAGACCTCTGTTTTTCTCATTGCCCGGATGTGATAGAATAGTAAAAGTGCAGGGAGGGCACAGGGTTTTGGTATTTTATAAGTGAGGAACCTATGAAATATAAATATGTCATTCCGGCAGTCTTATTATCTTTAGGAATGGTACTGCCTGTTTCTGCTAATAAAATAAAGAATGTATTCGTGGTGGATGAGCTGACGGTGGAAGTGGAAATGGCGGATCCTCTGACGAAGGAGGAGCTTGATCCCGCCCGTTTCCTGGCAAAGGACTATGAGCCGGCGTTTACTTTTAATGAGGGGGTAGAGGCTGTAGGCCTTCCGGTTCCCCAGAAGAGCGATGGATTCCATTACAACATTTACCGCATTGCGGTGAATGGACTGGATGTGGGCCCCATTTATCAGATTTCCTACCGCAAACAGAAACCGAAAACATTCAAATTTTATGGCGGAAGAGAGCAGGTGGACAAGTATCGCGATCGATATGGAAGCTATTTCTGATTTCATGAAAGGATATCTATGCATATTGTGTTAGTGGAGCCGGAAATTCCGGGCAATACAGGAAATATTTCCCGCCTCTGCGCAGCGGAGCATCTGACTCTACATCTGGTGGAACCCCTTGGTTTTTCCATTGATGACAAGCATCTGAAAAGGGCGGGCCTGGATTACTGGGACCTTCTGGAGGTTCATGTGCATCCCGATTTTTCATCGGTGGAACGGATGCTGAAGGGCCATCATTTTTATTACAATACCACCAAGGCCGTGAAGGCCTACACCCAGGTATCCTTCAGGGAAGATGATGTGCTGGTATTCGGCAAGGAAACCAAAGGGCTTCCGGAGGATATGCTCCTGGCCCACCGGGAGGACTGTATCCGGATTCCCATGATAGAAGAAGCTCGCTCTCTCAATTTATCCAACGCGGTGGCCATTGTGGCACTGGAAGCACTGAGGCAGACCGGTTTTCCCCATCTTTTGAAGGAAAGCGGCCGGTTGTTTAAAGGAGGCAGGGACACCCATGAATACGTATGATGCAGCTTATGATCTGGCAAGGGCCATCAAGGAAAGCGATGAAATGAAACGTTTGACTGCGGCAGCTGAAAAGATCAAGGGTGATGAGGAAGCCAGGAAAATGGTGAAGGAATATATCATGGCCCAGATGAAAGCTGATTATGCCAAACTGGCAGGACAGAAGGAAGACGAGGACAGCTACCAGCATCTGCAGGAGCTGGCTGTTCTGGTAAGCAACAACAGCAATGCCCAGGAATATCTCCAGGCATTTATCCGTTGGAATCAGGTAGCTGCGGATTTGCAGAAGATTGTATCCGATGCAATGGCGCAGGGTATGGATGTATTGGAATTGAATAAACAATGACAGACTGGAAAGCATTTCTTGATGGAATTTTAACTGAACGGCAGTACAAGCTGGATGAACCTATGAGCCGCCACACCACTTATGGCATCGGCGGACCGGCAGACTGCTTTGTCATGCCCCAGACCACGGAGGAACTGAAGAAGGTTCTTTCTAGAGCTCATGAGGAGGGCATTCCCGTCACCTTTATCGGCGGCGGCTCCAACCTTCTGGTATCGGATCTGGGCATTCGGGGGATTACGGTGTGCACCAGCCGCCTGAAGCAGGACATGACCTGTCATGAAACCTGGATTACTGCCATGGGCGGCGTAGGCACCGGCACCATTTCCCGCTTTGCGGAAAAGAACAGCCTCAAAGGTTTTGAATGGGCTGTGGGTATTCCTGGCACCCTCTGCGGCGCTGTATTCATGAATGCCAATGGCTACGGCAGTCAGATGAAGAACGTGGTGGAGGAAGTGTATACCATTTCCAGTGACGGCACGGAAGACCGTACCTATGGATGGGATGATCTCCATTATGGCGACAGCGACAGCGTTTTCATGCATAACGGTGATATCATTGTGGGGGCCAAGCTCCATCTGGCACCGGGCAATGCTGATGAAATCAAGAGGAACATGACGGAACACCAGATTTCCAGAAGAACCAAGCAGCCTCTGGAAAAGAGGAGCGCCGGCACCATGTACCTCCGTCCGCCGGGATACCATGTGGGACCCATGATTAAGGACTGCGGCCTCATCGGCTTCTCCGTCGGAGATGCCCAGGTGTCCACCAAGCATCCGGATTTTGTGGTGAATAACGGCCACGCTTCCTGCAAGGATGTACTGGCAGTGCTCCATGAAGTGCAGAAGCGGATTATGGACAATTACCATATCCACGTACCCCTGGATGTGCGGATTCTTGGTGAAGGGGTCAAACAGGAAAGATAAGGAGTCACTGGTTTCTTCATGGAATCAGGGGCCGCATACAAAAAGAACCGGCTTTGTGAGCCGGTTCTTTTTGTATGTCTCTTTTGGCTATGATTTTTTTTTAATAAAGGACTTGCATTTTTGAGAAAAGTTATGTATTATAGAAAAGTAAGTTAGCACTCGATGCTAGTGAGTGCTAATAGTCAAAGGAGGAATAAACATGTTAAAACCATTGGCAGATCGTGTTCTCGTTAAAGTTGATGAAGAAGAAACTAAGACCAAAGGCGGAATCCTGATTCCGGATACAGCTCAGAAAAAATCCCAGAAAGGTACAGTGATGGCTATCGGTTCCGGCAAAGTGCTGGACAATGGTACCCGTCTTCCTTTTGAAGTCAAAGTAGGAGACCATGTGCTCTTTGCTAAATATTCCGGCGTAGATATTGATGAAGACGGTGAAAAATACCTGCTTCTTGCTGAAAGAGATATCCTCGCTATTCTTTAATTTTTAGTTTTCAAATCTTAGGAGTGATATAAATGGCTAAAAAAGTACTTTATAATGAAGAAGCCCGCGCAGCTCTTCTGAAGGGCGTTGACCAGCTGGCTAATGCAGTCAAGATTACCCTGGGACCGAAAGGCCGCAATGTGGTTCTTGATAAGAAATTCGGCGCTCCGAACATCGTAAACGACGGTGTTTCCATTGCCCGTGAAATCGAACTGAAGGATCCCTTTGAAAACATGGGTGCCCAGCTTGTTAAAGAAGTAGCCACCAAGACCAATGATGTAGCCGGCGACGGCACCACCACTGCAACCCTGCTGGCTCAGTCCATGATTCATGAAGGCATGAGAAACGTAGCTGCCGGTGCCAACCCCATGGTCCTGAAGAAGGGCATTGAAGAAGCAGTGAAAGTTCTTGTAGATGAAATCAAGAAGAAGGCTGTTCCTGTAAAGACAAAGGAAGCCATTGCTCAGGTTGCTTCCATTTCCTCTGCTGATAAGACCATCGGCGGCCTCATTGCTGACGCTATGGAAAAAGTCGGCAACGACGGCGTTATTACAGTAGAAGATTCCAAGACCATGGGCACCAGCCTGAAGGTGGTGGAAGGCATGCAGTTCGACCGCGGCTACCTCTCCCCATACATGGTAACTGACCCGGATAAGATGGAATGCGTCATGGATAACCCATACATCCTCATTACCGACAAGAAGATCAACATGCTGCAGGATCTGCTCCAGCTCTTGGAACAGGTTGCCCGCTCCGGCAAGGAACTCCTGATTATTGCTGAAGATGTGGAAGGCGAAGCACTGGCTACCCTGGTAGTGAACAGACTCCGCGGCACCCTGAAATGCGCTGCTGTCAAAGCTCCGGGATTCGGCGATCGCCGCAAAGCTATGCTGGAAGATATTGCCATCCTTACCGGCGGCCATGTAATTTCTGATGATATGGGCCGCAAGCTCCAGAGCGCAACCCTGGATGACCTGGGCACTGCTCATCAGATCCGCATCACCAAGGACAACACCACCATCGTAGGCGGTGCCGGTGACAAGGATGCCATCAAACACAGAGTGGAACAGATTCGTGAACAGTACAAGGCAGCTGTTTCCCAGTTCGATAAAGATAAACTCCAGGAACGTCTGGCTAAGATGAGCGGCGGCATTGCTGTCATCGAAGTAGGCGCAGCTACTGAAGTAGAAATGAAAGATAAGAGACTCCGCATTGAAGATGCTCTGAATGCTACCAGAGCTGCTGTAGAAGAAGGTATCGTTGCCGGCGGCGGCACAACCTTCCTGGATATCCAGAGCAGCCTTGATTCCATCAAAGCAGAAGGGGACGTAAAGACCGGCGTGAACCTGGTTCGTCATGCCATCGAAGCTCCTGTACGCCAGATTGCCGACAACGCAGGTCTGGAAGGCGCTATCGTAGCTGAAAAGGTCAAAGAAGCAGGCGACGGCATCGGCTACAACGCAGCAGAAGATAAGTATGAAGATATGCTGGCAGCAGGCATTGTAGACCCGGCTAAAGTAACCAGAAGCGCACTGCAGAATGCAGCATCCATTGCTGCCCTCGTTCTCACCACGGAAGCTGTAGTAGGCGATATTCCGGAAGAAAAACCGGCTATGCCTCCTATGCCCCAGGGCGGAATGATGTAATCTGATTCATCATCAGACCATGTAGTATGTAAAAAGACTGTGAGATCATGAACCTATGGTTTCACAGTCTTTTTGTAACCGGATTTTCCGGAAAAACGAAAATTTTGCGGCCGTCACATTTTCCTTTTATAAACCATGATACAATAGGAGCATGAAAGGAAGTCTTGACTATGGACATACAGTTGAAACGGGTATATGAAAGTCCGGAAGAATCGGATGGATACAGGATTCTGACGGACCGGCTGTGGCCGAGGGGCATTTCCAGGGAAAAAGCGGCACTGGACCTTTGGGCCAAAGACATGGCTCCCTCTTCGGAGCTTCGGAAATGGTTCGGCCATGATCCGGAAAAATATGAGGCATTCAGGGAAAAGTATCTGCAGGAGCTGGATCATAATCCGGGAAAGGAGGATTTCCTTTCCCTGGTGAAAAGCCATCTTAAGGAGGGCAGGGTGACTCTTCTCTATGGAGCCAGAGACAGGGAACACAACCAGGCCGTGGTACTGCACCATTTTCTGGAAAAGGCCTTTTCGTAAAATGCAGGATGAGGAGATACCATGGAATTAAGGGTTATGAAGTACTTCCTGGCAGTGGCGGAGGAAGGAAATATTACAAAGGCCGCAGACCGGCTGCATCTGACCCAGCCCACCCTTTCCCGGCAGCTGCGGGAGCTGGAGGAGGAACTGGGGGCACCCCTTTTTGTACGGGGGAAGAGAAGGATTGCACTGACCGAGGCGGGCGTTCTTTTTAAAGCCAGAGCTGAGGAAATCATGGCGCTGGAAAAACGGACGGTCTATGAGTTTTCCCATCTGGGGGAAACCATAGCCGGCGATGTGTATGTGGGAAGCGGCGAAACGGAAGCGGTGAGTGATGTCATATCGGCTCTGGCGCCGGTACTTCAGCAGTACAGGGATATCCATCTGCATCTTTTAAGTGGAAACGGTGAACAGTCACTGGATTATCTGGAAAGGGGACTCCTGGATTTTGCCCTTCTCTGCCGCAGTCAGCCTCCGGAAGATTATAACTATATCCAGCTGCCTCATCGGGATACATGGGGCCTGATTATGAGGAAAGATAATCCGCTGGCAGCCAAACCGGGCATCCGGGCAGTGGATCTCAAGAAGGAACCGCTGATTGTGTCAGCCCAGCTTACCTCTCGAAATGAGATCCAGCGGTGGATGGGGGATTACAGCGCCCTCACCGTGGCAGCTACTTACAATCTGGCTTATAATGCGTCGTTTCTCGTGGAGCAGGGGCTGGGAAGCATGATTACTTTTGAAGGGCTCGTCCCCTGTGGTACCGATTTCCGTCCGAACCTTGTATTCCGCCCCTTTATTCCCGCTTTATTCAGTGGTAACTTCATCATATGGAAAAAAGGACGCCTTCTTTCCAAAGCAGCGGAATTGCTGAAAGAGAGGATGGAGAGCTGCTTTTCATAATGCTTTATGGGCATGGTCAACTGAAATAAACAGGCATTAGCTATTGAAAAACCTCCTGCTTATAATAAAATCGTAGAAAGTCTATGGATTTCATGATAAGGCAGGAGGTATTTTTGTGGGTAAAAAGGTAATCATTATATCATCCAGTCTGCGAAGGAACAGCAATTCAGAAAGGCTGGCAGCTGCTTTTGCACAGGGAGCAGAAAAGGCAGGAAATGAAACGGAATTGATTTCCCTGGCAGGCAGGAAGCTGGGATTCTGCAGCGGATGTCTGTCCTGCCAGAAAACATTTCACTGTTACCAGAAGGACGACGGGGCGGTTCTCTGCGAAAAAATAGGGAATGCCGATGTGGTGGTATTTGCTACGCCCATCTATTACTACGGAATCAGCGGACAGCTGAAGACTCTGCTGGATCGGTGCAATCCCCTGTTTTCTCAGGAATACCATTTCCGGGATGTATACCTTCTGATGGCTGCAGCTGATGACAATCCCCATACACCGGAAAGAGCCATTTCCGGATTGACCGGCTGGATTGACTGTTTCCCCAAGGCCCGCCTGGCAGGTGTGGTATTTGCCGGCGGCGTGACAGAGGCAGGAGATATTGAAAATCATAAAGAGCTTCATGAAGCCTTTGTGGCTGGCATGCATGTGCAATAAATCAAGGGAGAAAACAGAATGAAAAATGTAAAGAAAATAAAATGGATGATTCTTGCCCTGGCCGGTCTTGCTCTGGCAGGCTCTGTGATGACGGCGGAGGCGGCCGATGTGAACAGCCAGGGAGAAAAGGGAAACGGGGCGCGCCGGATTTCTACGACTCCCTGGCAGGGAGAGGAACCGCTGAAGCTCACTGATACCTGGGACAAAACTTTTCCCAAGAGTGACAAGGTAGATCACAGCAAGGTCACCTTTCACAACCGCTATGGCATAACTCTGGCGGCGGACTTGTACAGGCCGAAAAACAGAAAAGGAAAAATGGCGGCCCTGGCTGTGGCAGGCCCCTTCGGTGCCGTCAAGGAACAGGCGGCAGGTCTCTATGCCCAGAAGCTGGCGGAAATGGGTTTTCTGACCATAGCCTTTGACCCATCCTTTATCGGAGAAAGCGGCGGCAGAATCAGAAATGTGGCCAGTCCGGACATCAATACGGAAGATTTCTCGGCAGCTGTGGATTATCTTACCAGCCGCGACGATGTGAATCCGGATAAAATCGGTATTGCAGGCATCTGCGGCTGGGGCGGCATGGCATTGAATGCCGCGGCTATGGATACAAGAATCAAAGCTACCGTTACATCCACCATGTATGATATGAGCCGGGTGATTGCCAATGGCTATTTTGACTATGAAAAGGACCAGACCCTTTTAAAGAAGGAAAGGATGGAAAGGCGGAAGGCTCTCAATGAAGAGAGAACCATAGATTATAGAAATGGAAACTACAAGAGAGACGGCGGTGTGGTAGATCCTCTTCCGGCAGATGCGCCTCAGTTTGTGAAGGATTACTATGACTATTACAAAACAAAGAGAGGCTATCATCCCCGGTCTCCTAACTCCAATGACGGATGGAACCTGACCAGTGCCCTGTCCTTCATGAATATGCCTCTTCTGACCTATGCGGACGAAATCGAAAGCCCTGTCCTCATGATTCATGGTGAAAAAGCTCATTCCCGTTATTTTTCGGAAGATGCATTCAAGAAACTGAAAGGAAACAACAAGGAACTCCTTATCGTTCCCGGTGCCAGCCACACAGACCTCTATGACAACATGGACAAGATTCCCTTCGACAAAATCGCCGCCTTCTTCCACAAGTACCTGGGGTGATGAAAAGGATAGAAAGATCAGGGAGAGGGGCTGTGAAGAAAGAATTTACCTTTTTTCACAGCCCCTGTTTCCATCTGTTACAGGCTGCAAAGCCCGGCACTTCCCGGAGCGGTCAATTCCGGGATTTCCTTTTTCTTCCTGCTTTGAAGCCCTGGTGCTTCCTGTGGTAAAATAACAGACATATGATTTCTATTTTTATGACAGGAGACACACATGGAAGCACTGAAAACGGTAACCATCAGCAAACGGGCGGAACTGGCGGCCAGGGGAGGACATCCCTGGATTTACGGCTCTGAAATCAAAAATATGGATGAAGGCATAGCGCCAGGAGACATGGTGAAGGTCCTTTCTTCCAAAGGGAAATTTGTGGGGACCGGGTTTTACAATCCTCATTCCAAAATTACCATCCGCATCTTCTCCACCAATGCCAACGACCGGTTCGATGATGCTTTCTGGAAAAGGCGGGCTGCCTATGCCGTCGATTACCGTCTCCAGGTGATGAGGAAGGAAGATTATGACTGCTGCCGTCTGGTGTTTGGCGAAGCGGATCAGCTGCCGGGCATGACGGTGGACCGTTTCGGCGATGTGCTGTCGGTGCAGGTGCTATCCCTGGGCATGGAAAAAAGGAAGCACCTTTTCCTTGACGGTCTTATCGAAGTGCTTCGGGAAAGAAATCTTCCCGTATCCTGCATTTATGAAAGAAATGATGTGAAAATCAGGGAACTGGAGGGCATGGAGCAGTACAAGGGATTTTACCATTCCCCTCTTCTTGCTCCGGAAGAGGAAAAGACCCTGGTGGACATTGTAGAAAATGGCATCCGCTATACGGTGGATGTGGAGAATGGGCAGAAGACAGGGTTCTTCCTTGACCAGAAATTCAACCGCCTGGCGGCAGCTTCCATTGCCCGGGGACGCCATGTGCTGGACTGCTTTACTCATACCGGCGCTTTTGCGCTGAATGCGGCCAAAGGCGGAGCCGCTTCGGTGACGGCTCTGGATATTTCAGAGGAAGCGGTGCATATGGCTGCCCATAACGGCATCATCAACGGTCTTCCTATCCAGGCTGTCAGGGCGGACGTATTTGACTTCCTTACGGAACTGGACCGCACAAAGAATCATGAATATGATTACATCATCCTGGATCCGCCAGCCTTCACGAAATCCGGCAGGACCGTGCACGAAGCCTTCCGGGGTTACAAGGAAATCAACTACAGGGCCATGAAAATCCTGCCCCGGGGCGGATATCTGGCCACCTGTTCCTGTTCCCATTTCATGGGAGAAGAACTTTTTGTGAAAATGGTGAAGGAAGCAGCCCGGGACGCCGGAGTCACCTTAAGGCAGATTGAATTCCGCCAGCAGGCACCGGACCATCCCATTCTCATGACGGTGCCGGAAACCTATTACCTGAAATTCTTCCTGTTCCAGATCATCTGACCACAGGGAAATTACGTATTTATATGCTAAGCAAAAGGACGTTGAAGAAATGACTGTCATTTCTTCAGCGTCCTTTTGCTTGCACCCTTCAGCGGGCTCTTTCCTGCAGGTAGTCCCTGAGGTTCAGAATTTTTACGGCGGTCCAGCTGCCGTTTACATCCTTTTCCATAAGCACCTGCCAGGTAAAGTCTTTGTCCAGTTTTTTATCATGAACCTTCACATACACCAGGGCTTTGCCATTCTCTTCCTTTACGTCCAGAATATCAGTGAGGGAAAGGGCAGCGGAGCCCAGGGAGGCAGACATGATTTTTCCTGCTTTGCCGGAAGATTCCTTGCCATTTCCTTCCGTAAAGCGGATTTCCGTCTGGCGCACCATTTCATCGACGGCCTGTTTTTTCAGCATTTTCAGAAGGGAAGCAGCCAGCTCATGGTCCACCCTGCCATCGGAAGCCAGGTAGGCGGCGGTGTCATCTACGGCAGAGCCATAGACCCTATCCATGTCTACCCGTTCCTTGAAAAGCTGCAGGTCCTTTTTCTTCAGGGCCTGCTGGATTTCCCCTGCTGCATAGGCCGGAGTTCTGGACCAGTAGAAAACGTACCAGCCTCCGGCGGCACAGAGGATGAGGGCCAGGACCAGGACAGCTTTTTTTACGATGGTGTTGTTCATAGATTTCCTCCTTTTTCTTTATTATATCGAAAGGGAGAAAAAAGAAACAGGGCTTCCCCCCTGAAGGGAAAGTCCTGTGAGGAAAGAGGCTATTTTCCTGTATCGAAGAGGGCCTTCTGCTGGGTAAATTCGAGCATGCCGTAAATGCCGCCTT
This sequence comes from Dialister succinatiphilus, assembly GCF_928721695.1. Classification (NCBI taxonomy): domain Bacteria; kingdom Bacillati; phylum Bacillota; class Negativicutes; order Veillonellales; family Veillonellaceae; genus Dialister; species Dialister succinatiphilus. Next base: position 1,435,601 of record NZ_OV788641.1, read on the forward strand.
CCCGGCCGATGCCGCTTTCCTTGTAGCCGCCGAAGGGAGCTGCCGTATCACGGGGGCTGGCATTGATGTATACGTTGCCTGCCTGGATTCTATGGGCCATGGCGATGGCTTTGTCCTTGGGGCCGTACACACCGGCGTTGAGGCCGTAGCGTACATCATTGGCAATGGAGATAGCATCGTCCTCATCCCGGTAGGTAATGACGCAGAGCACGGGCCCGAAGATTTCATCCTGGGCGATGGTCATATCATTTTTCACATCGGTGAAGATGGTGGGCTTTATGTAGTAGCCCTTATCCGGAGAGTCCGGAAGTCCGCCCAGAAGGAGGCGGGCTCCTTCATCCATGCCCTTTCTGATATATTCGGAAATCTTTTTGTACTGCTGCAGGGAGGACACAGGGCCCAGCTTTACTTCATGGCTTTCGGGGCTGCCGACTGTATATTCTTTGGCGATTTCTGTCAGCTGTTTTTCTATGGTTTCCTTTTCTTCTGCCGGAATGAGGAGGCGGGAGAAGGCAGTGCAGGTCTGCCCGGAATTCAGGAAGACGCTGTTGAAGCACAGGTGGATAGGTTCGGTGTAGTCATGATCTTTGGCAGGAAGAATCACATAGGGAGATTTACCGCCCAGTTCCAGACTGATGTGTTTCACTGACTCCAGGGCCTTCTTGCCTACCGTTACGCCGCCGGAGGTGGAGCCGGTGAAGGAAATCATATCCACCAGGGGATGGGAGGAAAGGGCATTGCCCACTTCACCGCCCCGGCCGGTAACCAGGTTGAATACGCCTTTCGGGAAGCCGGCTTTCTCAAAGGCTTCTGCCAGGTAATAGGAAGAAAGGGGCGTATGCTGGCTTGGCTTTAAAATCACCGTATTTCCCATGAGCAGGGCCGGTACGATTTTCTGGATGACCTGCCCCAGGGGATAGTTCCAGGGCGTAATGCATCCGATAACGCCCACCGGTTCCCGGTAGGTGGTGGAATAGGCCATCTTTTCTACCAGAGGAACCTTCGGCGCCAGATCTATGTAGGAACGGGTACGTACGTACTGGTATTCCACCTGGGATGATTTGGTAAAGCTGTAGGGAGAGCCCAGCTCTTTGATGGTGATGTCAATGAGGTCATTTTCCTGGCTTTTGAAAATGGCAAGGAACTTTTCCATCAGATCGATTCTCTCCGTCAGCGGAAGGGCGGCCCAGGCCGGAAGGGCCTCATGAGCTGCTCTGGCTGCTTTGTCCACATCTTCTTCATTTCCGGCGGGCACCCGGGCAAAAATCTGCCGGGTGGCGGGATTCTCTACTTCGATAAACCGGCCTGACGCGCCGGCAGTCCACTGGCCGCCGATGTAAAGCTTTTCAAAATCCACTGGTAAAAACCTCCCTTTCGCAAAATGAAAAAGGGAATAGCCTATGACTTCTATCCCCTTCTTCGGTTTGATGAAATTGCAAAGGCCTGTGCCTTTTCTTTATTATAGCCATTTTATTTGCAGGATACAATGAGAGGGGAAGTACAGAAAATCTATCCATCCATGGTATAATGAAGTTGAATCTATTGCTAATAGGTTAATATAAAATTAATGAAAATATAATAAGGAGGTTTGAATGGGTTTACTGGATGAAACATTGAACCAGATTCAGCCATTGGATGAAGGGGCCATGGAAAAGGCAGCATCCCGGTGGAAGAATCTGTACACAGGCATGGGGGACTTGGGAAAAATGGAAACCATGGTGACCCAGTTTGTCGGTGTAACAGGGGAGGCCATGCCGGACATTCCGAAGTGCTGCACCGTCATTGCCTGCAGCGATCACGGCGTTTATGCAGAAGGGGTTTCCGCCTATCCCCAGTCCACCACCGTAGGCATGACAAAGGCCTACGTGGAAACGAAGGGGGCTGCAGCCAATGCCATGGCCTATTATGCCCGCTCTGACATGGTGGTGGTAGACATGGGAATCAATGCTGACATGAGCGGCGTACCGAACCTCCTGGACCGGAAAATCGCCCGGGGTACGAAAAATATTGCCCAAGGGCCGGCCATGACCCGTCTGGAGGCAATCCGCTCCATTGAAACGGGTATCGAAATTGCAGATGAAAAGGCCAGGGAGGGGTACCGGGTATTTACCATCGGTGAAATGGGAATTTCCAATACCACTTCCTCCGCCTGCATCCTGGGGGCTTTCAACCATTGGAATGCCATCGAAGTCACTGGCCGGGGCACTAATATTTCCGATGAACGGCTCCGCCATAAAATCGATGTGGTGCAGAGGGCAATGGATGTGAACCATCCTGATCCCAATGACGGCCTGGACGTACTTTCCAAGGTGGGCGGTTTTGAATACGGCTGCATGACCGGCGTCATCCTGGGGGCCGCTGCCAACCATGCTCTCACCATCATTGATGGCTTCAACACCACCGCCAGTGCGTTCATTGCCAAAGCTCTGTGTCCGGAAGTGGTCCATTACCTTATGGCGTCTCATCTGTCCCTGGAACAGGCCCACAAAAAATCGCTGGCTGCCCTGGGACTGACGGAATACATTGACCTGGACTTTCGCCTGGGTGAAGCCATTGGTGCCGGCATTCAGACAAGAATGCTGGACTATGCCCTTTCCGTATATCGGGAATGCGCGGCTAAAGATGAGGAGGTGAAAGCATGAGTTCCATTCCAAAGTTAAATGAAGATGTGATGAAAGCCTGCCAGCTTTACGTGGATAACCTGATTAAACCGATCCATTCTCTGGGAAAGCTGGAGGAAATGGCAGTCCGCATCGCCGGTATTACAGGCATTGTCAAGCCTTCCTATCTCAGCAAGGCCCTGGTTATTTTCGGCGGCGATACGGCAGTGGACGGAGAAAATAAAACAAAAGGCCAGCTCTCTCATGATGAAATGAAGCTGGTGGCCCAAGGATACGGGCCGGTCAATGTCATTGCCCGGCAGCTGGAGTCGCCGGTGTACCTCATTGATGCAGGCCTTGAAAAGGATACCTCCGATATAGAAGGAGTGCTTACAAAGAAAATGATTCACGGCACCCATCACGGCAGGCCTGCCATGGATGATGAGGTGGTGGAAAATGCCATTTCCCTCGGCATGTCTGTGGCCAAAACCCTGGCTGCCCAGGGCGTGGAAGCGGCAGGGATAGGAAACATAGGGGAAAGATCCCTTCTCTCCGCCCTGGCAGTGACGGCATCCATTATGAAGGAAGACCTGATGAAAGTTTCTCAGGGAAGCAGCTTCCAGCTCTCTTTGTCCGGTGTCGGGGATTTTGCCAAAGACCCGGTGGGCAATCTGGCGGAAGTGGGTTCTGCGGAAATTGCAGCTCTCTTTGGCTTCGTGGTGGAAGCGGCCAGAAAAGGCATGATCGTAGTCTTTGATAATGCAGTGACCGGAGCGGCCGTGCTGGCGGCAGTGACGGTGTATCCGGAAATCAGAAACTTCATTTTTCCTTCAGTCTATTATGAAGAACCGATTCATAAAATGCAGATGCAGAAACTCAAGATGAATGCTTTCCTCCATTATGATTTCACAGAAGCCGAAGGATTCGGATCAGCCCTGGGCCTCTCCCTTCTGGATGCGGCCATTGACATGCTGAACCAGATGAAAACCTTTGGCACCGCCGACGTGGATGTGGCCATCGACGGCGCAGGAAGCGGGAGGCAGAGAAAGGAGATTAAATAATGAAAGCCCTTTTTATCAGATGCTACGGAAAACTGACGGCAGATATGATGATTGGCGGCCTCATCGACATGGGGGTGCCGCCGGTGTACCTGAAATCAAAGCTGAAGGATGCCGGCCTTCCGGACAATTTCATTGAAAAGCCCAATCCGAAAGCTCAGATTTCCGCTCATTATTTCCATATCCCGCCCTATGGGGACAAGCCCCTTCTTTTAAAGCAGGCAGACCTTTTCAGAATCTGGAAGGACATCTGCAGCAAAGGAGCGCCGGAGTGGGAAGAAACGGGATGGAAGGTATTCTCCGCCTTAACCGCCGGCGTGTCTCATGCCATTGATGAAATTCCGGCGGATGTGGTGGACCTCAGGCGGGCAGGCGTATCGGAGGAAAATCTGATATCCCTTTACCTCTTCCTGGCATGCCTGGACTATCTGGAGGTGGAAACCCTCTTTACCTGTTCCTTTACCATTTCCAAAGGAAAAACGGAGAAAGGAAAGTCATCGGCTGCTATTTTGACCGATGCCGTTTCCACAGTGGGGAAAGAAGTGCCTGCCGAGGATGTGGATCCTTTTGCAGCAGCCATGCTGGAAGGTCTTTCGGCTGCCTTCATGCCCATGGACGGCAGGTTCCTTACGGACCGCACTGCCTATGGCAGTTCCAGCGCTGAAAAGCCGACAGGCGATAATACCCTGGCAGAATATCTGGGATATTTCACAGACCGTGGAGAGTCTGTCTTCAGCAGGCACATGAAGGTCTTTGGCATGAGCGCAGAATTGGATTTATAGGGCTTCTGACTGACCGCACCGGCATCTCCCATGGATGCCGGTGTATTTTTATGCTTTTTTTAAATAATTTGTAAAAAGGGGCTTGCCAAAAGAAGAAAAATGAGCTATAATCATTTTCGTCGCACGGCGGAAGTCCAAAGGCAGGAAATGAGATCTTGACTGATTCAAAACTTCCTGTTGACAGAAATGTCACAATGTGATAAAGTATAGGACGTGACGTTGAGGGTCAAATCACTGAGAAACAAAATTTCAAGAAGTGACTTGACAAACGACGAAAGCAATGATAAAATGGCATCGTTGCTAACAAATGCGGAAGTAGCTCAGTGGTAGAGCACAACCTTGCCAAGGTTGGGGTCGCGGGTTCGAGTCCCGTTTTCCGCTCCATAGTTAGTATCATCCGAGAGGATGTGCTATAGATTCCTGAATAGCTCAGCCGGTAGAGCGCGTGACTGTTAATCACGATGTCGCAGGTTCGAACCCTGCTTCAGGAGCCATAGGGGTATCGCCAAGCGGTAAGGCAACGGACTCTGACTCCGTCATGCGTAGGTTCGAATCCTACTACCCCTGCCAATGATCCATTAGCTCAGTCGGTAGAGCACTTGACTTTTAATCAAGGTGTCCCGCGTTCGAGTCGCGGATGGATCACCATATGTGGCCTGTTCGTCAAGTGGTTAAGACACCGCCCTTTCACGGCGGGTTCGCGAGTTCGAATCTCGCACAGGTCACCAATGTGGGCGATTAGCTCAGCTGGGAGAGCGTCTGCCTTACAAGCAGAATGTCAGCAGTTCGATCCTGTTATCGCCCACCAAACGGCCCGGTGGTGTAGTGGTCTAACATGCCGCCCTGTCACGGCGGAGATCGTCAGTTCAAATCTGATCCGGGTCGCCACAATTTTGCCTCGGTAGCTCAGTTGGTAGAGCAAAGGACTGAAAATCCTTGTGTCAACGGTTCGATTCCGTTCTGAGGCACCATATATGCGGCTGTGGCGGAATGGCAGACGCGCTACTTTGAGGGGGTAGTGATCTTTCGATCGTGTGAGTTCAAGTCTCACCAGCCGCACCACAATTTTCCTAATTACTTGTTGTTTAACTTCATATGCGGTCGTGGCGGAACTGGCAGACGCGCTATCTTCAGGCGGTAGTGGAGTAATCCGTGAGAGTTCAAATCTCTCCGACCGCACCACTCAAAAATGAACTTCCAAGTGTTGAACTTGGAAGTTTTTTTGTGCCCGAAAAGAAAGTGCTTTCTGCTTAGGGATGCACAGGATTTTTTCTCCTCTTTGCCATATAATAAAAGGAAAAAGGAGGTTTCCATGCATTCGTCGGTCTACTTCTTCGCCTTAGGGCATTTGGCCACAGACTGGTCTCAGGGCGCCATACCGGCGCTGCTTCCCTATTTCATTGCCCGCTTCGGTCTTTCTTACCAGGAAGCAGGCCTGCTGGTTTTTGCCAATGTGCTCATTGCTTCTGTCATGCAGCCGCTCTTTGGTTATTATTCCGATAAGGTTTCCAAGCCCTGGTTTGTGCCGCTGGGCCCTCTGATCTGCGGGACCGCTATTTCTTTCGCAGGCTTTGCCCCAGGCTATGCGTTCCTTTTCCTGTCAGCTCTCTGCTGCGGCATAGGCAGTGCTCTTTTTCATCCGGAAGCGGCCCTTATGGTGAATCGGATTTCCGGAAGCCGGAAAGGCCGGGCCATGGGAATCTTCTCTGTAGGCGGCAATGCGGGGTTTGCCATAGGCCCCCTTCTGGCAGGTTTCTGCGCCTACCGGCTGGGCATCCATTTCCTCCTGATCTTCGGTATCCTTAATGCGGTTATGGCACTTGCCTTAGTCCGCTGCATGGCTTCCCTTCGCCCTGCCATGGCCCGGGCAGAAAAGGAAGAAGCCCGGGTTCTTGGGGGAGTGGAAAGAAAGAATGACTGGATATCTTTTGGAAAGCTGTCCGTATTAATACTGGCCCGTTCTCTTGGATTTACCTTAAGCAATACCTTCATCCCGCTCCTCTGGATTCACGTACTGGGGGCCACGGAAGGGGAGGGAACCACAGCGCTGTCCATTCTTTTCGGGCTGGGGGCCTGCTTTACCTATCTGGGCGGTCTGCTGGCAGACAAAATGGGATTTCTGAAGATCATTCACCTGGCCTTTCTTTCCATGGTACCGGCCTATTTTCTTCTCACTCACACAGAAAGCCTGACATGGGCTTTTGTGCTTCTGATTCCGGCGGCCCTTTCCGTATTCATGCCCTATAGTCCCATCGTTATCCTGGGGCAGACCTATCTGGGGAGAAATGCCGGCTTTGCCTCCGGCGTGACCCTGGGACTTTCTACCACCCTGGGCGGCATGGTTGCACCCCTGGTTGGCTGGGCAGCTGATATATGGGGCCTTCAGACAGCCCTCCAGATTCTCTGGGTGGCAGGCCTTATGGGAGCGGCCGTATCCTTCACCCTTCCCGCTGTGAAAAAAGAGGAATGACCTGTTTCAAACATAGAAGGTTTCATATGATATAATAAAAGAAATTTATACCTTATACCTATTTTTCAGTCACAGGAGGATATATGAACGCATTTGCAGCACTTGGGGTAGCAGAGGATTTGACAGCCCTTTTGAAACTGCAGGGGATTAAAATGCCCACCCCCATCCAGCAGGCTTCCATCCCGTCCATTTTTAAGGGAAAGGATCTGATTGGTCGATCCCAGACAGGCACCGGCAAGACCCTGGCCTACCTGCTTCCGGTTATCCAGCGGGTGGATAAGGACAGGGGCGCCACCCAGGTCCTCATCATGACCCCCACCCGGGAACTTTCCAAGCAGGTATTTGACGTATTCCGCCCCTTTGCTCTGAAGCTCGGTCTTGACGGCGTAGATATCATCGGCGGCAGGACCATTGAAAACCAGCTGCAGAAGCTGAAACGGGATCCCCAGGTCATTATCGGTACACCCGGCCGCCTTCTGGACCATATCCGGAGGAAAAGTCTGGACCTTTCCCAGGTGAAAACGGTAATCCTGGATGAAGCGGATCAGATGCTGGCCAATGGTTTCAGGGAAGATATCGAAGCTCTGGTGGATGAAACGCCGAAAAAGCGGCAGCTTCTCCTCTTTTCTGCCACCATGCCCGAAGAAGCGGTGCGGCTGGCAAGGAAATATATGAAACATCCGGCTTTTATCGATGTTTCTGAAAAAACGGCAGCTTCCACAGTGGAACAGCGGGTCTATGAAACGACCAAACCAAGGAAGTTCAAGCTTCTGGTACGCCATCTGACGGAAATGAATCCCTACATGGCAGTGGTTTTCTGCAATACCCGGGAAGAAGCCCATGAAATTGCAGGAAAGCTGCAGGAAGAAACAGATTTCGTGGTTGATGAAATCCATGGCGACATGAGCCAGGGGCAGCGAAACCAGGTGATTCGTGAATTTGAAAAGGCGAAAACCCAGATTCTTGTGGCCTCGGATATTGCAGCCCGGGGGCTGGATGTGGAAGGCATTACCCACGTATTCAACTATGACATTCCCAGAAATCTGGAATACTATGTCCACCGCATCGGCCGCACCGGAAGAGCGGGAACAAAGGGCATTGCCATTACCTATGCCACCCCTGAAGATGGGAGTCTCCTTCGAAAACTGGAAAAATCCATTTCCGAAACCATTACCCGCTACGATGAAAAGGGAAATGTACGGCGCGTAAGACAGGGAAAACCGAAAAAGAAAGTGGTAACCCCCGGCATGTACAAGCCTACCAAGAAAAAGGAACATAAAGCTCTGGGCCACAAGGGAAAGAATATGCGCCAGAAGCGGAAGAAAGATAAAACGGATAAAAAAGGTAAAAGAAATAAATAAATAATGGAAACCGTCCGGACATCCGGACGGTTTTTTCGCGGAGGGCTGGTGGAGAGTGAGAGGGTTTTTGCTATCTGCTTACCGGGAAATCCTATGCTCAAAAGAAATCAAAGACCATTGATTACCAGACACCAGTCTTACCTCCGGCTGATCGTTATGGGCAGAGGAATCGATATCAGCAGGTACCGGAATTCTTAGCTCTGGCTGGAATGACCGTGCGCTGCGGGAGGGTTATTCTGCAGCGCTGACTTCATATTCATTGCCTCGGCGGCAATCTGCAGCCCTTCGGCCCAAAGGGTCATTAACCTTTCTCATTGGACGCTGCCCCCATGTGGTACAATATACCTATTGAGGTGATAGTATGTGTAAAAATAAAGACTGCATAAAACAGCTTCTCTGGCTGCTGGCGCTGACCATTCCCTGGGGACTGGGGGGATTTGTGGTTCATACGGCTTTTTCCCTGTCCCTGGGTACCATTGTCTACTGGGCGGCAGGACTTCTGGTGCCTTTGATTTTCTACCTGGTGCAGAAGAAGGGCTGGGGCAGCGAGCTGGGAGGCCTTAGGGGCGCCGTTCACGGGCCTGTCTGGATTTCTCTGGTCATTGTAGAGATGGTGGTATTCTGGAATTATCTGCCCTCCATTGACAGGATATGGAAAACATCTCCGGTTCCTGCGGCAGCAGCATCATTCCTGGTGCTTTCTTTCTTCGTTATCCTTGCATTCTTCCTGGACCGGTGGATTTCTCTTATCTACGTCCGGCTGAAGGAGAAAAACACCCTGGCTGCCCGGTGGCTGGGCTCAGCCTTTTTCAGCGGACTTATCCCCGGCACGGCCATGATTTCCTTTCTGGGGCTTTACTATGCCGGCGGCATGCGGCTGGATCCTTTTACGGCCTCTTTCTTCCTCATGGAAATCTTCGGCTTTGTATTTTATGGGAAGATTCTGCTGGCTATGATGACTTTCGGAGTTTTCCTGTTTCTATCCCTTGAGGGGCCCCGGGGCGAGCGGGCGGTGACTTCTGTATTTTCAGCCATTTTCTGGCTCTTCCTCCTTTTCATTCCCGTGGTGGTTTCTTCCCGCATCACGGGAAGCGGCCTGTGGAGGGCTTACCTGGATCCTTCCTATCTTTCCGTATTTCCCTATCTTTCCGATCTCTGGCTTACCGGCCTTGCCCTTATGGGAGCCCGGAGGCTTACGGCATGGATTTTCAGGTAGAGAAGTGTTGACAAATAAAATTTGTTCGCTATAATAATTGTTGGCAGATAGAGGGGCTCTGCTTTGCCGGTATCGGAAAAGAACCGGACCGCAGAGTGAGTATATCGCCAAGTTTACGGCTTATATCTCGATGAGAGTAAGAACGGAGGTTATCAAATGGAAAAAGTTAATCATGCACCCCAGGAAAATCACGTATTTTTAAGTATCCGTCAGCTGACCGTATCCGGTCTTCTGGCAGGAATTACCATTTTCCTGGGCCTTACGGGGTACGGATTTATTCCCCTGATTGTAATGAATGCCACCATTCTTCATATCCCCACCATTATCGGTGCCCTGGTGGCAGGACCGAAGGTAGGAGCGCTGGTGGGATTCCTGTTCGGACTCTTCTCCTTCATCCAGACCCTGCGGGCGCCAAGTCTGCTTCTGCAGTTTGCCCTGCAGTACAATCCTTTCTATGATGCTTTCATCTGCATCGTTCCAAGGGTGTGCATCGGTCTCTTTGCATGGTTCCTTTATAAACATATGCCCGGCAGGGAAGGCATTCGTGTTGGTATTGCCGCTGTAGGCGGATCTCTCTGCAACACCGTCCTCTTCCTGGGTTCCTTCTTCCTTCTGGTAGGTGCTCCCTATGCAGCATCCAAGGGGATTTCTGTGGAAGCTGTCGGTGCAACCATTATGGGTATCGTTGGCATGAACGGTGTACCGGAAGCCATTGTTTCCGGTGTCATCATTGTACCGGTGGTGACCATGCTGAAAAAATCGGGCTGGAAGATGAAATAAAATGAGAAGACTGCAGGCAGGTGCCTGCAGTTTTTTTATGGGGAGACAGGTATGAAAGTGCTGATTGACGGCGACGGCTGTCCGGTGATTGCGGAAACGGAAAGGGCGGCCGCTCTCTATGGGCTGGAGGTCCTTATATTCTGCGATACCAGCCATCTCATCTCCTCCAGAACAAGTCGGGTCATTCTGGTGGATCAGGGACGGGATGCAGCGGACTGGGCCATTATTTCCGCTGTGAAGAAGGGGGACCTGGTGGTTACCCAGGACTATGGACTGGCATCACTTGTCCTTGCCAGAAAGGCCTACGGGTTTCATCAGAATGGCTGGCAGTACAGGGATGAAAATATAGAATCCCTTCTGATGGAACGGTATGAGGCGGGAAAGGCCAGGCGCTCAGCCAGGAATCATTTGAAAGGGCCGCCCAAGAGGGACAAAAGACAGAATGAACTCTTTTTCCAAAGACTCTGCGCATTTTTGGAAAGGGTAAAAGACAAATAAAAAGGATGCGGCATTTGCCGCATCCTTTTTATTTACTGCCATCAGGCTTCGTCTTTGCCCCGGAGCCGTTCATCGCATTTGGCAATGAGGGCGGCAGAGTCTACTCCTGCGTCCCGGCACATGGTGCCGATGGTGGTCTTCATGTCAGAAGGCATGGCAATCTTTTCTTCCTGGAAAACGGGAAGGAGCTGGGGATACATGGTGAGAATGGTTTCCATGGGGGTATCATTGGTGAGAAGGGGTTTCTTGTACTTGTCTGCAATGAACTCATTCATTTCACCGATGATTTCAAATACATCCATACCATGGGACTGGGCGGCCTGCCACAGGTTTTCATCGTAGGAAACAAAGCAGCCTACACAGGACATGCCGTATTCCATAAGGAAGGGTCCCATTTCCGGATAGACTTCAATAATCTGCATGATATTGTTTTCCGGGCGGACGAAATCTCCTTCCTTCAGAGGCGGCACATCAGGGGATGCGAAACCGCCGCCGTAATAATCGCCGGCTTCTCCCTCAGAAGCGCCGGGCATGGTATTTCCAAGCACCGCATCCCGGAAGGCTTCATAGCCCATGTTGTCAATAAATTCTTCCATGGACTGGTAATTTTCATGTTCCAGGTAGTAGGTGCAGGCTTTGGTCATAATGGAAAGGGCATCGGAAGGGAACTGGGCGAAGGCGAAGAAGGTCTTCTTTCCGGTGTAAATGTCCCAGCCATCGGACATGCCTACGGAACGGATGGGAAGCGGTGTGGTCATGGTGCAGGTCAGGATGCAGGAGGGCCAGGAACCAAAAGCCAGAAGGCCCAGGTCCTTCAGAGTATCTTCCACATCATCCTTTGCCAGTCCGGAAATGATGGGACGGCCCTTGGGGTCAAGGATATAGGTGCCCTCATGCTTTTCGGCCACCTCTTTCATTTTGTGCTTAAATTCATTCCGTCCTTCCGTAATATCCGGAATGAAATCGATTTCAAGGGAAAAGGTCAGATTATCTGCTGTCATACATAAGCTCCTTTCAAGAGGCTGGATTCTATACATTCATACTTTTCTATCTTATCACGGACCGGCTGTTTAAGCAATACAGGAATGAGGTTTCCTGTTGATGTGAAAGGCGATGGGGCCATGACAGGCAGGAAACTATGAGCAAAATGTTTCCTATTGAGGTGAAGAGAGGTGGAGCCAAGCCGGACAGGAAACCGTTTGGGAAGAGTTTCCTGTGGAAAAGAAACACAGTGGGACCAGGGTGGACAGCAAACTATTCCTTTTCTCCTCAAACATGGTACAATATATCAAATCCATCTGTGTTCTTCTCAGGGAGGCAGGAACATGAAAAATTGGAAGAAAAAACTGACAGCAGCCATGCTGGCAGCGGTATGTCTTACGGGGGCAGCTGCGCCGGTGACGGTGGAAGCAGCCACTACGACCCAGAAGATTCTTTACGGAGCGGCGGCTCTCCTTTTTATTTCCAGCTATTATACCCGCATGGATGATAAAGCGGGGATGCAGCTTCTGGACCAGTGCCAGCAGCAGACAGGCGTGTATGAATCAGCAGAAGCGGATAACCGGGTGCAGTCTATTTATGAAAATATACGGAATACCGGTGCTGTGGAGCGGAATTACAATGTCTATGTGTCCCCCAGCGAGGACATCAATGCCTTCATGAGCCTGGGCGGCGTGCTCTGTGTCAATAAAGGATCCCTGGATGCCTTTGACGATGATGAGCTGGCCTATGTGATGGCCCATGAAATTTCCCACGGCGAAAAGCGGCATAATGTGAACGGCGTGAAGAAGAGTGTAGGCCTGATTACGGCGCTGGATATTTATCTTGGAAGTGATGCGTCCTACGGCGAATATCTCCTTGGAAATATTGCGGCCAACTATGTGTCCAATGCGGTATTCACCAAGGACCAGGAAAAAGAGGCTGATGATATGGGCTTCCAGTACCTGGTGGAAGCAGGCTATAACCCCGGCGGCGGAGCAGCTTCCATGCAGGTGCTGAAGGATAAGTACGGCGAAAGCGCTCCCTCCGGCATCAAGGCGGTGCTGGCACCGGGCAACCACCCCAAAACCAGCGACCGTATCAATAAGAACCTGAAATGGATGAAACAGTATTCCGGCGGCCATGTGGATGTGAAGGACGGCTGGATCGTGGTGAATGGTGAAAAGGCTTTCCAGCCATCTGCCGCAGGCCGCTATACCGATAAGGAGAGGACCTTCCTCACGGCGGGCAAACTGGACAGACTCTACCATGCGGGCCATGTACCGGATGCGGTGATTCAGGATGATACCATTTACTGTGGAAATACGGCAGTGTACAGTTTATCATCGGCAGAAGATGGAAAGCTCTATGTGGCAAACCTGAACAAAGGGATTGCCAAAGATCGGGGCGAAGCAGTACAAAGTGATTTTGACATCGATTCCCGAAGAAAAAAGATAGAAAAGAAAGCAAAGGCCGGGAAGCAGAATGGCGGCAGCGTTGAAAACGAAGTACAGGCAGGCGCCATTCCAGAAGCCGGCTGACAGGATTGACAGTACTGATTTACTCATGAAATCTGCTTTTATAAGAAATTATATGAAGTGGCACCATGGGATTCCCATGGCATAACACGTAAGGAATCAAAGCAGTGAGGGGTAAATCCGTGCTTTCGTAGAAAGGATTGTATGAATTAAATTATGAAGAAATTATTGGCTCTCCTTGTTTTGGCGGTTGTATTTGCAGGCGTGGCTTTCGGCATTCTGGCTCTCATTACCCCGGAGCCTCCCAGAAAACCGGAGCTGCCGGCTCCGCCGAAAACGGGAGCCGTAGCGGCGGCCTTGGTGGACGGTAATACGGGAGAACTCCTGGCAGAGAAAGAAGGCACCCTGAAGGTGTATCCTGCCAGCACCACCAAGATTCTCACCTGTATCATTGCTCTGGAAGAGGGGAAGGACAAACTGGATCAGAACGCAGTGATTACTCAGCGGGCTATGAAGCAGGACGGCACAAACCTGGGAGTCCGCCCGGACATGCCTTTGTCCCTGCACCAGATGCTCTACGGCATGATGCTTATTTCCGGCAATGATGCCGCTGTGGCCACAGCGGAAACAGTGGGCGGCTCCTATGACCGCTTCATTGAAATGATGAATGAAAAGGCCGTCTCCATCGGTGCCAAAAATTCTCATTTTGCAAACCCCAATGGCCTTACAGACCCGAATCATTACACCACAGCTGAGGATATGGCAAAGATTGCAGTCTACGCCATGAAGAATCCTGATTTCAGGGATATCGTAAAGAGAAAGACCTATCCCATGACCTACAAAAATGGCATTTACCGGAATGTGGCAAACCGGAATGAATTCCTTTCCAGCGGCTACGATGGAGCCAACGGCATTAAAACGGGCATGACCGAGGCTGCCGGCGACTGCCTGGTGGCCTCGGCAGAAAGGGATGGACAGCTGATTGTTGCAGTGTTCTACAATGATCCCAAACGGTGGCAAGATGTGAAGACCTGGATGGACTACGGCTTTGCCGCTGCCAAGGTGGAAAGGGAATATCATGAGGCACTGGCAGCAGAACCTTCTATTTACAAATTTGTGAACCGCATGCTGGGAAAGGAGCCGAAGGAAGTGAATGGTTAAAAAGAAAAAAGCTCCTTTCCTGAAGCGCCTTTTTCCCGGAAGTCCGGTGCTGCGCATTATCTTTGTGGTAGTTACCCTGATTACGGCCATTGTGGTGGTGCAGAATGCATACCATTACATCAGAATCAGACAGCAGGAAGCTCAGCTTTTCCAGGAACGAGATAAACTGGCCCAGGAAAAGCAGGAACTGGAAACAAAGAAGGAGGAACTGGAAGATCCGGCCAAACTGGAGAAAAAAGCCCGGGATGACCTGGGCCTGGTGAAACCGGGGGAAGTGCCTTATGTGCGATGAAAAAAAGACTGCGAAGAAATGGTCAGCCATTTCCTTGCAGTCTTTTTGTTTCCTTACCATTCCGATGCGTGGTCAAGGAGCCAGCCGCCGGCGGTGCAGGCCGGGCAGATACAGTATTTTACGCCCTTATCCTTTGCCTCATGGGCAGCCTTTGCCAGATTTCTGGCAGTATCGGCGCCAAAGAATGCAGCACCCTCTTTTGATTCAAAGAAAGGAATCACATGGTCGATGGAGCACACATCTTCCTTCAGTTCTTTCTTCAGCAGAGCAGCTGCTTTCTCCTCTCCCTCTGTTCCGGCGGCATCCAGGTATGACTGGCATACCTTTTTCAGCCCGCTGTAGCAGCTGGGCGCATTCATGACTTCTTTCACCTTGGTTACGATTTCTTCTTTTGCCATAAGAATCATCCTTTCTGTTCAAACATCATATGAGACGTGGCTTCGGCAGCCACCGTGCCGTCCTCGTGGAGCACCCGGGCTTCCATCACCGACAGGGGCCCTTTCCGCCGGATTTCGCGGCACACAACTTTCACTGTTTCTCCAATGAGCACGGGCGTGCGGAACCGGGTTTCCATTTTTCCCGTATAGGCAGGAATGCCGGTATTCAAAAAGAGATAGTTGCCCATCACTTCGTCCATGAGGGTCATAATCAGGCCGCCGTGCATGCGGTCGTTATAGCTCTGGTGTTCATGGGAGGGGGTAAAGAAGGCAAGACAGCCGCCGGGAATGGAAAAGAAATGGAGATGAAGCCCCAGGGGGTTTTCCTTCCCGCAGGCA
Organism: Dialister succinatiphilus; assembly: GCF_928721695.1. Taxonomy (NCBI): domain Bacteria; kingdom Bacillati; phylum Bacillota; class Negativicutes; order Veillonellales; family Veillonellaceae; genus Dialister; species Dialister succinatiphilus. The sequence goes on from NZ_OV788641.1 coordinate 1,451,051, forward strand.
AAGCACATACTGTAGGCCGGTCCGCCGGACAGTTCGGTAAGGGGGCGGCCCAGCTTCTCCTCTTCTTCGTGAAGAAGCTCCTTCTCTCTCATGTTTAAGGGGTATGGTTCCTTCTGATTCATATAAAGCCTCCTTCAGAGATGCAGCAGCTTTCTCTTTTTTATTATAGCATGATGAAACAGAGGGAAATAAAAAAACTGCGGATATTCCGCAGTTTCAAGTGGGCTTTTCTGCTTCTCAGAAACGGTCCAGCAGGTGGTAGCCTTTTCCTTTGAGGAAGGCTTCCGTTTCCGATTCGGTGGTGGAGAATACAGCAATAGGGGAGCTGGTCTGGCGGTCGAAGGAAATATAGAGATAGCGGATCATCACATTGGCATTCTGCAGGTCCGAAAGGATATGGTCCAGGGTGCCGGGCTTATCGGATTTCATATCTACAGCCAGTACCAGGTCTACCCGGCACTGATATCCTTCTTTTTCCAGCGCTTCACTGGCCTTGTCGGACTGATCCACAATGAGTCGGATAATGCCGAATTCGGCACTGTCTGTGGCCAGCATGGTATAAATATTGATGTCGTTCCGGGCGAGAATAGAAGTGATTCGGCTCAATGCGCCCTTTGTATTGGCAGCGAAAATGGAAACCTGGTGTAACATAATATCCTCCTTCATCAGAGCCTTCCGCTCTGTTTATTACAGTGATTTTATCATAAATGGCAGAAAGGAGATAGGGGAGAAATGAATGGATGCTGCCGGTGTCATTCCAGGCCGTTCATGGCGACAAAACTTTACAAATTTATTTCAAAAATCCTATTGACTTTTTTCATCAAGGCAGTATAATATCAACCATAACACGAAAGAACGAATGGCAAGGATCGGGATAAGTATCGTGCAGAAGGTTTCAGAGAGCTGACGGCTGGTGCAAGTCAGTACGAAGCAGGATACAAGCTCACCCGGGAGTTTCGGAAGTGAACCAAGTAATTTTCGACGCCGCCTGCGTTACAGGCATGACAAGCAATGATCGGGACAAGGAATATATTGGTCCATGGCACAGAGAGCCGGCGGATGGTGCAAGCCGGTGCATTCCAGTATTGACTATCACCTGTGAGCCCCTTGGTTGAACGTAGTAAACCGAGGCGTCTGTCCACGTTACGGATATAAGCACAGAGTATAATGTAGGGTGGTACCGCGCATGTCGCCCCTATTTCCGAAAGGAAATAGGGGCGTTTTTTGTAGGACCTCTTTTCATAAACCTCTTGCTTCATGAGTGATAAATACAGGGTGGTACCGCGGATTCCAATTCGCCCCTGCTGCAATGACGCCAGATTGCAGCAGGGGCGTTTTTTTATCCATTCGTTCTTTCATAAGAAATGAAGGCCGGGCCTTCTTATTTTGGAAAGGGGATTGAAGATCGTGTTTTTTCAACAGCTTGTCAACGGTTTAACGCTGGGAAGCGCCTATGCGGTCATTGCCATTGGCTATACGCTGGTATTCGGCGTATTGAACATCGTCAACATGGCACATGGCGGCATCTTTATGATCGGCGCTTACATCGGCCTGCTTCTCGTAACAGAAGCGGGACTGGGCATTTTCCCGGCACTCATTGGTGCCATGATTGGCGGCGCCGTATTAGGGTATGGACTGGAAATCTTTGCACTCCGTCCGCTCCGCCGCCGCAAAGTGACTCATCTGGCTCCATTAATCAGTACTATCGGTGTGTCCACATTCCTGGAAAGTGTGGCACTTATGGTATGGGGTCCGCAGACCCGTTCTTTCCCGGCTGCTTTCGGGAACGGTCTGATGGACTTCGGCGTATTTAAGATTTCCGGCATCCAGATTATTTCCCTGGGTACCGCTGTGGTGCTCATGGCTCTCCTTACGGTAATGCTGAACAAGACAAAAATCGGCAAAGCTGTGAGAGCTACTTCTGAAAATGCGGAGACCGCCGGTCTTCTGGGGATTAATACCAGCCGCATCATTACCTTTACCGTCATGCTGGCTTCTGCCTTAGGTGCTGCAGCCGGCGTCCTCATCGGACTTTCCTTCAACGCCATCGAACCAACCATGGGTACTTCCATGGGTCTTAAAGGTCTGGCAGTCCTCATCATGGGCGGCCTGGGCAATGTAGAAGGTGCTATGGCCGGCGGCTTTATCCTCGGCATTGCTGAAGTCTTTGCCGTAGCTTATGGCTCTTCCACCTATCGTGATGCTGTGGCATTCGGCATTATTATCCTGATTCTCTTCATTCGCCCTGAAGGCTTGTTCTCCAAGGCAGGCAAAGGAGGCAGACCGTAATGGATGAAATTTTAAATGGCTACTTCCTGCAGGTATTCACCTTTGTATGCATTAACATTATCCTGGCGCTCACTGTTTACATGACCGTGTGCACCGGTATCCTTTCCCTGGGCAATGCAGGCTTTATGAGCCTGGGGGCTTACACTTCCGCAATTGTTACCACCCAGTATGGCGTACCTATGCCTGTGGGCATTGTGTTAGGCGGTCTTTTCGCCACTCTGATTGCATTGATTATCGGCCTTCCGACCATTCGCCTTCGCGGCCTTTACCTGGCCATTGCCACCATGGGCTTTGGTGAAGTGGTTCGAGTGATTGCCCTGAACCTTGACATCACCCACGGTGCTTTGGGTTTCTCCGGCATTCCTTCCATGGCCAGCGTTCTCTCTGACTATGCCAGCGACATGGGCCTTCTGGATGCTCTGGAAATTGATTCCCAGACCGGCGGCCAGCTTCTGATGAACATTGTTCTCCTCATTATCGTAGTGGCAGTAGTAACCTTCTGGTATCGCCTGGAACATTCCCGCATCGGCCGTGCCTGGGCTGCGGTAAAGGCAGATGAATATGCTGCATCCCTCACCGGCATCAATGTGGTGGAATACAAGATGATGGCCTTCCTCTTCAGTGCTTTCTTCGCCGGTGTAGCTGGTGCCCTCTATGCCCATGCTACCTTCTTCATCAGCCCCACCGACTTCTCCTGGAACAAGGTGGTTGATATCCTGGTTTACACCGTATTCGGCGGCAGCAACGTACTTTGGGGCTCCGTCCTGGGCGCTACAGTGCTTACCATCGTTCCGGAATCTCTCCGTGCCATGGCAGAATACAGAGATATCATCTACGGCCTCATGCTGGTAGCCCTCATGGCCTTCCGTCCTGACGGCATCCTGTCCTATGATGCGGTGAAATGGATTTCCCGCAAATTCAGCAAAAAGCAGAAAGCCTCTGCAGAAGGAGGAAACCAGTAATGCTTCTTGAAATGAAAAACGTAGTGAAACAGTTCGGCGGCCTTACCGCTGTTTCCAATATGTCCTTCTCCGTAGAAAAAGGAGAAATCTTCGGCGTCATCGGACCAAACGGCGCCGGCAAAACCACCATTTTCAACCTGATCACCGGCGTATACCAGGTGACGGAAGGGGATATCCTCTTCGACGGTCAGTCCATCGAAGGGAAGAAACCCTATCAGATCATCAACATGGGTATTTCCCGTACCTTCCAGAACATCCGCCTTTTCTCCGGCATGACTGTACTGGAAAACATTCTGGTCGGTCATCATGACCGGCTGAAGTCCGGCCTTCTGGCCAGCTTCCTCCACACCTCTTCCCAGAAGAAGGAAGAAAAGGAAGCCCGCCAGCAGGCGCTGGAACTCCTGCGGTTTGTAGGTCTTGAGGCAGATGCGGACCGTCTGGCCACTGAACTTCCTTACGGCAAACAGAGAAAACTGGAAATCGCCAGAGCCCTGGCCACCCAGCCCAAACTCATCCTTCTGGATGAACCGGCAGCCGGCATGAACGACAGCGAAACTGCAGCTCTCACTGAACTGATTCATAATATCCGCGAAAAATTCGGCACCACCATTATCCTCATTGAACACGACATGCACCTTGTCATGAGCCTCTGCGACCATGTCATGGTCGTCAACTTCGGTAAGAAACTGGCTGAAGGGGTACCGGAAGAAGTACAGAACAACCCCAAGGTTATTGAAGCTTACCTCGGAAAGGAGGATGAATGATGCTTCTTGAACTGAAAAATGTAGAAGCTGCCTATGGCAACATTAAAGCGTTAAAAGGCATCAACCTCTCCGTACCGGAAGGAAAGATTGTAACCCTTATCGGTGCTAACGGTGCCGGTAAGTCTACCACCATGAAAACCATTATGGGTATCATGAAACCCATTGCCGGTGATGTTCTCTTCAAAGGAGAATCCATTGCAGGCATGAAGACCCACAACATTGTAAGAAAAGGGGTAGTCCTCGTTCCGGAAGGACGTCAGATTCTTCAGAATATGACAGTCCGTGAAAACCTGGAAATGGGTGCCTACCAGAGAAATGACGCAGAAGGAATCAAGGAAGACCTGTCTAAGGTTTTTGAACGGTTCCCACGCCTCTTTGAAAGACAGGGCCAGTTCGCCGGCACCCTCTCCGGCGGCGAACAGCAGATGCTGGCCATTGGCCGCGCCGTTATGGCCAAGCCGGAAGTCATGCTTCTCGACGAACCGTCCATGGGCCTGGCTCCTCTGGTGGTACAGCAGATCTTTGATGTTATCAAAGACATTAACAAAATGGGTACTACTGTTCTTCTTGTAGAACAGAATGCGCGTAAAGCTCTCCAGATTGCCGATTATGCCTACGTTATGGAAACAGGCAAAATCGTCATGGAAGGCCCGGCGCAGGAAGTTGCCAGCAACCCGGATGTCATGGCGGCATATCTGGGCGGCAAGAAGAAACAGTGACCAATATAACAGCCGTTCAGGTTGTAACACGATCCGGGAAAAGGGACAGAGAAATCTGTCCCTTTTCTCTTTGCTAAAAAAGAACATAAAGTGGGCAGTGCTTTGCGGACAGGTCTGAAATTCAAAATTTCAAATCTCAAATCTCTCTCTTCTGAACCATCCTATGGGGTATGGTATAATAAAAAGTAACTTTATGCGAAATTCCGATTTCCCCATGATGGGAAAATCCTGCTGATTTCTGCTTCGGCAGAAGGAGGAACAATGAAGAAGAAACTGGTTATTATTGATGGCAGCAGCCTTTTATACCGCGCCTTTTTTGCCCTGCCGCCGACCATGACATCGCCGGACGGGACGCCTACCAATGCCATATACGGGTTCCTGCGCATGCTTTTGGGCCTCTACCGGGATCTGGACCCGGAGTACATGGCAGTCACCTTTGATAAGGACCGCCATACGTTCCGTACCGATATGTTTGCCGATTACAAAGCCACCAGGAAGCCGGCGCCGCCGGAGCTCATTCCCCAGTTTGATCTGATCCTGGATGTGCTTTCCGTGCTGGGGGTTGCGGTATACAGCATTCCCGGCTATGAAGGGGATGATATCCTGGGCACCTTATCTGCCCGCTATGAGAAGGAGCTGCCGGTAGATATCGTCACCGGCGACAGGGATGCCCTGCAGCTTTCCAGCAGCCGCACCACGGTGCTTCTGACCCAGAAGGGAATCACCCATATGGCAGTCATGACGCCGGAGGCAGTTTATGAAAAGTACCACATTACCCCCTCCCAGGTCATTGATATGAAGGCCCTCATGGGGGATACGGCGGATAATATTCCCGGAGTCCCCGGTATTGGTGAGAAGACAGCCCTGGGGCTTCTGACGGAGTACAAGGATCTGGATAATCTCTATGCCCATGTAGATGAAATCAAGGGAGCCCGGGGAAAGAAACTCACTGCCCACAAGGATATGGCCTATTTATCCTACAAACTGGCCACCATCAAACGGGATGTACCTATGGATGCTTCGCTGGAGGATATGAAGCAGCCTGTCCATGTGGCAGAAATGAAGGAGCTTTTTGGGAAACTGGGAATCAACCTTTTGAAGGAGTTCGCTGCACTTCCCCGCTTCCAGGAATTGTCCCAGGTGAAGAAGGAAGAAAGTGAAGAAATCCTTCCGCCTGTGGAAATCTGGAATCCCGCTGTTTCCTTTAAAGGAAAGACCGCCGCTCTCTGGGCCCATCTGTCCGGCAAGGCGCCTTTCTACAAGGCGGAAGAGGTGGTGGCTGCTGCTGACGGCCATGCCTGGCTGGTGGAGGCAGACCATTTCGGCCCTGCCGCCGAGGCACTGAAAGAGGCAGAGGCTGTGGTGGTGGAAGACAGCAAATCCCTTCTTGAGTCAGATTTCCCGTCAGAGGACCTTCCTTTCTTTGATATGTCCCTGGCAGCGTACCTTCTGGATCCCACCAGGGTGACCTATCCCTTGTCCTATATGGCCGGCCTTTTTGAAAAGCCGGTGATTTATCCCGATGATTTGGATGATATGAAGGAGAAGGGCTGCTGCATTACCCTTTTCCTGGCTTCCCTCTATGAAGATGCAAAGAAGAAGCTGGAAGAAAACGGGGTGCTGTCCCTGTTCCGAAAGGTGGAGCAGCCGCTGGTGCCGGTACTGGCAGCCATGGAGAAAGCAGGCATTGCCACGGACCAGGAAAAATGGAAGGCTGTCAAAGAAGAAATGGAGAAGGAAGAGCGGCTTCTCATGAAGGATATCTTCACTGAAGCCGGGGAATCCTTCAATCTCAATTCTCCCAAGCAGCTGGGCCATATTCTTTTTGAAAAAATGGGTATGCCTGCAGGGAAAAAGACGAAAACCGGCTATTCCACCGCCGCCGATGTGCTGGAGGAGCTGGCTCTGTCCTATCCTATGGTGAAGAATATTCTCCGCTACCGCAGTCTGGCCAAACTGGTTTCCACCTATCTGGAGGTCCTGCCGCAGCTGATTCGTCCGGAAACAGGACGCATTCACACCTCTTTTAACCAGACTGTCACCGCCACAGGCCGGCTTTCCAGCTCGGATCCGAACCTGCAGAACATTCCGGTACGCACGGAGGAAGGAAGGAAAATCCGCTCCCTCTTTGTGCCGGGAAAAGGCTATGACTGCTTTATTTCCTCCGATTATTCCCAGGTGGAACTTCGGGTGCTGGCCCATATGTCAGGCGACGAAAGTCTGATCAAAGCCTTCCTGAACAGGGAAGATATCCATAGAAGAACGGCGGCAGAGGTGCTGGGCATTCCGTTTGAAGACGTAACACCGGAACAGCGCTCTCATGCCAAAGCCGTTAACTTCGGCATCATCTACGGCATCAGCGATTTCGGCCTGGCCAGGCAGCTGGGTATTCCAAGAAAACAGGCGGCCAGCTATATCGAGGCCTACTTCAAGCGCTACCCCAGTATTCATGATTTCATGCATTCCATGGTGGAAAAAGCAAAGGAAACGGGGCGCGCCGTCACCCTCTTTGGAAGGTATCGGGAACTGCCGGATATTAACAGCAAAAACTTCAACCGCCGCTCCTTCGCCGAGCGGACAGCTATGAACACCCCTATCCAGGGTACGGCGGCAGACATCATGAAAATGGCTATGATTAAAGTGTACAGGAAGATGAAGGCAGGCGGCTATAAGAGCCGGGTGCTTCTTCAGGTACACGATGAACTGGTGGCAGAAGTGGTGAAGGAGGAAAAAGAAGAAATCGCAGCTCTTCTGAAGGAAACCATGGAGTCTGTGGTGAAGCTGAAGGTTCCCCTGGTGGCTGATGTGAATGAAGGAAAGAACTGGGCGGAGACGAAATAGTGAGCTAGTGGACTAGTCCACTAGTCCACTAGCAGACATTTTATAAAAAGGAAGTATTATGTATCGTATCGGATTAACAGGAGGCGTCGGCAGCGGCAAGAGCACGGTGTCCTCCTATATGAATGAATTAGGCATTCCTGTGATTGACGGAGATAAGCTGGCCCGGGAGGCAGTGATTCCCGGAAGTCTGGCCATGAACCGGCTGCGGGAAGTCTTCGGTCCCCATATTTTCCTTCCCGACGGGTCGCTGGACCGGCTGAAGGTGGGAGAAATTGTTTTTAACGATGAAGAAAAGAGGCAGAAGCTGAATGGCATCATCCATCCCTATATCTGGTACCGCACCAGGGAAGAGCTCATCCAGGCCCAGGAAGAAGGATTTCCTGTGGTGGTGCTGGATATGCCGCTCCTTCTGGAAATCAGCTGGCAGCTCAGGGTGGAAGAAGTATGGCTGGTGGAAGTGCCTCTGGAGGTGCAGATTGCCCGGGTCATTTCCCGGGACGGTTTCACCAGGGAGCAGGTGATGGAGCGCATCCGGAAGCAGATGCCTACCACGAATAAAATGAATTACGCAGACGTGATTATCGACAACAGCCGCTCGGTGGAAGATACCCGGCGGCAGGTGCGGGAAGCACTGAAGCATGTACCGGGATTTCAATTTCCCAAAGGAATGGAAGAAGTATGAGAGTCGCATTGAAACGCAGAAAAAAAGAGGTACAGAGACACCAGGGAAACACCGGCGCCATGGTGTTTACTCTTTTGACTGCGCTTCTTTGCGTGCTTACCCTTCTTCTTACCGATAATATCCGCTTCCTGAAGCCCAGCGAGCAGGTGTCCCATATTATCGTGCAGTGCGCCGATGAGGAGCATATTTCCGCAAGCCTTCTGGAAGCAGTGATACGGACGGAAAGCAAATTCAATGAAAAGGCGGTATCCCATGTAGGCGCCGTGGGCATGATGCAGCTCATGCCGGAAACGGCCCACTGGATTTCCGAGCAGAGCGGCCTGCCTTCAGATAACCTGGCCAGTCCGGAGCAGAATATTCCCCTGGGCGCCTGGTATTTGAATTATCTTTTGAAACAGTACCATAACAATGAAGTCTTTGCACTGGCAGCCTATAATGCAGGCCGGGGCAATGTGGATGAGTGGATTGAGAAAAATCACTGGCCGGAAGGATTTTCCGACATGGACAAGATTCCCTTCCCGGAAACCAGAGAATTTGTGAAATCCGTGGTTTCCGCAAGGGACCGGCTGGAAGCGGAAAAGAAAGGAACATAGGATGGGAAAAGAGGATAAGCTGGAACAGGAAAGGGCAGAAAGGCGTCAGAAATTCTTGGACTGGGACATAGAAAAGGAGCTGCCTTCGGATATAGAAGGGTATAAGCTGAAGCGGCTGGACCGGCAGGAGGGGCGCATTTATTTTGCCTTCTGCTGGGAAAATGAAAAAAACGGCTGGCAGGTGAGGGCTCTTTTTGATGAGGAAACCATGGATTACATGGTGAAATCGGATCTGCGTATGATGACCCTGACAGAAATCGAGCTCATTACCGGTGATTTTGAAGAATTTAAAAGAAATATGAAGCTCCTGACACCCCGGTATATTGCCAGGGAACTGGTGCATAGGGAAAATGTATCGGTGCTGGTGCGGGGAAAGGGGTTCATGGTGTGGGATTACAGTCAGTTCTTCCCGCCTGTTATCGGCCACTATGAAAGGATCATCGAACCGTCCCGTCCTCTCCTGGGGCTCAATGGCTCCTACATTATCGCGTCCTATGAATGCAGGGAAAAGGAAACAGGCATCCTTTTCTTCTACAATGTATACAGAGATGAATATTACGGCGAACTCAGGGCCAAAGGTATTCCCGGCATTATTCATCAGTATGATGCCAAAACCATACAGGACCTGGAAGAGACCATCAAGGCCCATTTGGAAAAGGACCTGAGTGAGCTGTATGAGCATCCGGAGATTCCGGACTGAAAGCAGTTTCAGATACCAAGGCATAACCGTTGATTTCATGGAAGGGGAGAAGGTCATGAAAAGCAGTGAAGAAGTGGTGATGGCCTATGTACGGCAGCTGGAAGACATGGAAGAAGAAGTATCTAGGCTTTTGAGCGAGAACCGCATACTGAAAGGAAGACTGGAGGGCGCCCGGAGAGCCGGCACGCCCACCGATTCAGAGCTTCTGGCGTCAGGAAAGGAAAAGGATCTTTATCCCGGTGAACGGCACGAAATCCTCCTGGATATTTTGAAATCGGTGAGGAAGGACATGAAAAACGGCACCCGGCGGGCCGATATTTTAGATGACCTCATCAAGGCCAATCCGGTGAGCGGTGAACCGAAACGGCGCTCGGAAGCGGTGAAGGTGGCGCTGAAGGGGTACCGCGGACTGGATGATAATACGAAACGAAAGCTGGCGGTCCTTGGCATTGAAGGAAACGAAAAGCACAGCAAGCACTATATTTTAAGATATTACGGTGATTCCCGGTACATGGTGACAATGACCGCCTCCGGCAGCGATGCGGGACGGGGCGGATTGAATCTGGCCAGTGACGTGGTTCGGAATTTCTTTTGACAGGAGGGACATCATGAAGATTCTGATTTTCGGCATAGGCGGTATCGGAGGCTTTGCAGGCGGCGCCCTGGCAGGGACAGGGAGTGATGTGTATTTCTACGTTCGGGGAAAGAACCGGGAAGCCATAGAAAAAGAAGGACTTCATGTGACATCAGAGCTTCTGGGCGATTTCACTGTGCATCCCAAAGGCATGGGACAGGATGGAAAGGCCCTGGGGAAGATGGATGTCATTCTTCTGGCCTGCAAGGGAAACGGACTGGCAAAGGCCTGCCATGACATGGCGCCCATGGTGGCAACCCACACGGTGGTGGTGCCTCTTCTGAACGGCGTCCTTGTGTCGGACCTCATGGAGCCTCTTCTTCCGCCCTGCTTCATAGCCGATGGCACCATCCGTGTCTTCAGTCATCTGGAAAAGCCGGGTCATGTGGTGCAGACGGCAGGCAGCGGTCAGGTGGTGATGGGCATGAAAGACGGCAGGGACCTGCCCCTTCTCCATGAACTGGCAGCCCTTTTGCAAAAATCGGGCATTCCGGCCAAAGTGACCCATGATATCCGGCTGGACAGCTGGGAAAAATACGCCCTCATGGCAGCCAACAGTGCCCTTTTCTGCCTTTTTGACGGTCCTGCAGGAAAAGTGCGACGCCAGAAAAACTATAGACAGGTGGTGGCAGAAACAGTGGGAGAAGTGATTGCCATGGCCAAAGTGCAGGGCGTCATCATTCCTCCGGCCTATAAGGAAGACTATCTTCGCCTCTTCGATTCCCTCCCTGACGACACCGTTACCTCCCTGTATCGGGACCTGAAGGATGGAAAGAAAGTAGAAGATACGGAAACAGAAATGATTCTGGGAAGGATGGTGGACCTTGGAAAGAAAGCGGGGCTTTCGGTGCCCTGCTTTGAAAAAGCCTATGCAATGGCTAAAAGCATGGGAAAAAGGAACTTTCGTGCAGCCATGAGATAAAACATACATGACAGAGTGACAGGGGGTGTCTCTACATCTAAAGAGGCACTCCTTTTTCCATGCTCTGACAAACATGAAAAAGTCGGTATACAGGGCGTAAAAGGGCTGCTGTTTTCTTTGAACTGCAGGCTGAATCGTGGTAACATAGACATAAAAAAGAACAATGTTTTGAAATTCAAGGGAGAGATAGGAATGACATTGGATGAACTGCCTCAGGGGAAAACGGCAGATGTGACAGTGGTTGGCGGAGAGGGACCTCTGCGCCAGCACTTTCTTGATATGGGCCTCATTCCAGGGGCAGAGGTGACGTTTATCAAGTTCGCTCCTCTGGGGGACCCCATGGAGCTCATGGTCCAGGGTTATGAACTCACCCTTCGCGTGGAAGATGCAAAGAAAATTCAGGTAGATCATCTGCGGGACCGGGATATGACAAAGAAGGAAATGAAGCAGCCCACGCTGATTCAGCACCCGGGTCTGGGAGAACCGGGACGGGTGCACGAGCTTTCACCGTACCATGATGCAAAGCCAGTGGAGGGGAAGCTCGTTTTTGCGCTGGCAGGAAACCAGAACTGCGGAAAAACCACTCTTTTCAACCAGCTCACCGGGTCCAACCAGCATGTGGGCAATTTCCCCGGCGTTACTGTAGACCGGAAGAGCGGTTTTATCAAAGGCCATCCGAACTGTGAAGTGGTGGACCTTCCGGGAATTTATTCCCTGTCCCCCTATACCAGTGAGGAAATCGTTTCCCGTAAATTCATTCTGGAAGAGAAGCCCAGTGCCATTATCAACATTGTGGATGCCACAAACCTGGAACGCAACCTGTACCTCACCATGCAGCTTATGGAGCTGGACGTGCCCATGGTGCTGGCTCTTAATATGATGGATGAGGTGGAAAAGAACGGCGGCTCCATCCTTATCAATGAAATGGAAGAAATCCTGCAGATTCCGGTGGTTCCCATTTCCGCTGCCAGGAACCAGGGGGTGCAGGAACTGGTGCGCCATGCAGTCCATGTGGCAAGGTACAGGGAAAAACCGGGCATCCGGGATTTCTGCAGCCCTTTGGACCATAAGGGGGCGGTGCATCGGGCCCTTCACGGCATTATGCACCTGATCCAGGACCATGCGGAAGCGGCCGGCATACCGCTGCGCTTTGCGGCAGGCAAGCTGGTGGAAGGAGACCATCTGGTGGAAGAGGCCCTTCATCTGGAAGACAATGAAAAGGAAATGATCGGTCACATTATCAAACAGATGGAGGAAGAAAGGGGACTGGACCATGCAGCAGCCATGGCAGATATGCGATTCCTCTTTATCCGGCGCCTCTGCGACAAAACGGTGGTGAAGCCGAAGGAAAGCAGGGAGCATGCCCGGAGCAGGAAGATGGACAGGATACTCACAGGGAAATACACGGCCATCCCCATTTTCATCCTCATCATGGGTCTTGTATTCTACCTGACCTTCAATGTCATCGGCGCCTTCTTCCAGGATCTTCTGGCCAGCGGCATCGACAGGCTCACAGAGCAGGTAGACGCAGCCCTGACGGCAGCGGGGGTGAATGGGGCGGTGAAGTCCCTTCTGGTGGATGGTATTTTCACCGGCGTGGGCAGTGTATTGAGCTTCATTCCTATCATTATGGTGCTCTTCTTCTTCCTTTCCATTCTGGAAGATGGTGGATACATGGCCCGGGTGGCCTTTGTTATGGATAAGCTGCTTCGGAAAATCGGTTTGTCCGGAAGAAGCATTGTGCCCATGCTCATCGGCTTCGGCTGTTCCGTACCGGCCGTCATGTCCACCAGAACCCTGCCTTCCCTTCGGGACCGCCGAATGACCATCATGCTCATTCCCTTCATGAGCTGCTCCGCCAAGGTGCCTATTTATGCTTTCTTTACAGCGGCCTTCTTCCCTCACACCGGGGGTCTGGTCATGACGGGCCTGTATCTTACCGGTGTATGTATGGCCGTAGTGGTGGCCCTTCTTTCCAAGAACACCTTTTTCAAGGGAGAAGCAGTTCCTTTCGTCATGGAACTTCCCAATTACCGTATGCCGGGAGCTAAAAACGTGGGCCGTCTCATGTGGGACAAAGGAAGGGATTTCCTCCAGCGGGCCTTCACCGTCATTTTCGTGGGCACTATCATCGTATGGTTCCTCCAGAGTTTTGACCTGACCCTCAACATGGTGGAAGACAGTAAGGACAGCATTCTGGCTCTCCTGGGCGGCTGGATTGCGCCCCTCTTTTCGCCCCTGGGATTCGGAGACTGGAAAATGTCTACTGCCCTTATCTGCGGCTTTATGGCCAAGGAAAGCGTAGTGGCCACACTGTCCGTGCTTTATGGCAGCGTTGGCGCTCTGGAAACGGCGCTGACACCGATGGCAGCCTTTTCCTTCCTGATTTTCTGCCTTCTCTATACCCCCTGCATTGCCACCATTGCTTCAGTGCGCCGGGAAAATGGCGGCCGCTGGGCATTGGAAATGGTGATTTTCCAGTGTGTCGTAGCATGGATCGTGTCCTTTATCGTATGGCATGGAGAGCTTCTCCTTTTTGGAAAGTAAAGGAATTGAGATGAAAAAAGTCTGGCTCACAGCCTTTCTATCCCTCTTTCCTGCAGTGGCAGGAGCAGAGGTGTATACCCTTCCCGGCGTGGTAGTGACGGCGGAAAACCGGAAGGAAACAAAAGATACCGTCTTTCTGCCCCATGAAACCTTGACAGAAAAGGATATGGAGCGCATGGGTGCTTCCAATGTGGTAGAAGCCCTTTCTACAGCACTGGGAGTGGACCTTTCCTCCGGAAGCCAGGACAGCCGGACGGTCATGGGCAGCAATCAGCTCATGATACGGGGTATGAACAGCAGCCAGACCCTGGTCCTTGTGGACGGACACCGGCTGGCCGATGAAGATACCGCTTCTTCCCAAAACATGAATCTGCTGCAGCGCTTTGACTTGTCCCAGGTGGAACAGATAGATATCATCCGCGGCGCTGACGGCGCTTCATACGGTTCCTCCGCCATGGGCGGTGTGGTCAATATCAGGACGAAGAAACCGGGCAGCGGTGAAAGCAGCGCCGGATTCCGTCTGGGAGAGGGGGAAAATACCCTCTATTTTCATGAAGACCCAAAAGGGAAGGGACCTTTCTACCTGGCGGTAAGCGGCAGAGTGACCAAAGTCAGGCCCCTTTCATTCCGGCGGGACAGCTTTTCCAGAAGCATTCATTATGACGGCTTTGATGTACCTTCCTACGGCATCCGCCGCTATGCAGGGCTGGACGGCCTTTATGATTTTCGAAACGGCAGCACCCTGAGGCTTAAAGCAGACTATTTTGATGAAGATACATCCATGCGTTTTTCCGATGCCTCCATGAACGTCTATGTCAGGCCTGTGGTGCTGCAGCAGGATGAGAAAAGCCGCACCGAAAGGACCCAGTGGAATACGTCCCTCACCTATGAAGGGAAGATAGCAGGAAATGCATACAGCGGTGAGGTCTACTACAGCCGCTTGAAGAAGTACAGCGAAACATGGAATGACAGACCGGATTTCAGGGAGTCGCTGCAAGGCTTTCCAACGGCAATGGTCCAGGGACTGGATAATCTCTTTAAAAAATGGGACTACGACCGCGCCTTCTATGAAATCTGGGGAATCAGCGGAAAGGACACCATAACCCGGGGCAGTCACAGCCTCACCTTCGGCAGCGAATGGAACAGGAGCACCTACACCGGTACCAGGTACCAGGCTTTCAAGAGAAACGTATTCCGGCACAGGAAATAAAGGCGAAGAAGGTCATGAGCAGACAAACGGTGCTTTCTATATTTCTGACACCTGGCATATGAACTCCCGTCTCACCTTCCTTCCCTCTGTCAGACTGGAGAGGGACAGCAGTTTTGGATTTCTGGGCGTACCGGCGGCAGGCCTGTCCTATCGGTTCAATGACCGCATGACCTGGAAAACGAGCTATGGAAAGGGCTTTCGCGCCCCTTCCATCAGTGAAAGATACATCCATCTGGACCACATGGGGGTTACGGTGGACGGAAATCCGGACCTTAAGGCAGAAACTTCCCGCAGCTTTGATACGGGACTGGAATGGAAGCATGGAAAAACGGCCTGGACCATTTCATGGTTTGACCAGAAGGTCAAAAATCTCATTGACTATGAAGAAATGGCAGGCAGCTCCATGGAATACCGGTATGTAAACAGGAAACAGGCGGAGCTGAAGGGACTGGAAGGAGAAATTTCCTACGCCCTTCTGCCGCGCTGGACGGTGCGGGGCACCTATACCTATCTGGATGGCCGGGATCGATCCGAAAACACACGGCTTCCCAACCGCAGCCGCCACACCGCCATGCTTTCCCTTTCCTACGACAGTAAAGCTCCCTATGGCCTCTCCGGCATGATCTGGTCCGCCTTCAAAAGAGATTTCTATTTCGATGACAGGAACTACACATGGAATGAAGTGAACCTGTCCCTCCAGAAACACTGGGGAGAGAAATTCACCGCTTCTTTTGGCCTCTACAACCTGCTGGATAAGAAAATAGATGCCCTCTATATCCACGGCCGTTCCTGGTTTGCAGGAATGGAAATGAAATGGTAGGAGTCGAATGGGTTAAAAGGTCCATCCTGAGGACCTTCCCCTCTGAACCCGGGCCGCAGCGTGGACTCATAGCGATACCACAGCCCGCGCCGTCATAAGTGTCATAAATTTTTCAAAAAAGTACTTGACAGACAGAAAAACGGGCGGTATTATATACACATCTTCAGACAACCAAACGAACTGAAACAAGCTATGAACGAGACAAAAGGTTTGTTGTTCAATCTTCAGAGAGCCGGTGTATGGTGCGAACCGGTAGATGGCAGCATTCATAATATCCCTCGAGAGCTCTTACACCGAATTAAGTAGGTGCAGGCGATCATTCACGTTACGAATAGGACTACAAGTACAATGTAGGGTGGTACCGCGATCATCGCCCCTATCTTCTGATGAAGGTAGGGGCTTTTCTTATAGGTGCCGGTTGATTTGCAGTCCGTAAGTGATAAGTGGGAGTGGTACCGCGCATAAAGCGCCTCCGCTGATGGGAAACCATCAGCGGAGGTTTTTATTTTTCCGTTTCATTCACGTTTGGAATCTATTTAATTTTTTGAAAGAGGGATAAACTATGCAGAAGAAATGGTTAAAAGGAATGGCAGCTGTCATGGCAGCTGCAGCACTGGCAGGCGCATTCGCAGGATGCGGTGGAGATAAGAAGGCAGCAGCCAGCGGCGCTGCCGGCGGACAGACTGTAAAGCTGGGCTTTGTCACCGCTTATACCGGCCCCGGCGCAGCTTATGGACAGGCTATGAAAGACGGTGTAGATCTGGCTGTTGAAGAAATCAACAAGGATCCGAACACCAAGGTTAAAATCGACCTCAAGACCTACGATACCAAGCTGAACAAGTCCGAAGCCATCAATGCTTTCAAGAAATGCATTGAACAGGACAAAGTTCTTGCCATTGAAGGACCTATGACCTCCGGCGAAATGTTCGCTGCCGGCCCCATTGCCCAGCAGTCTAAAGTCGTTGCTTTCGGCACCGGCACCACTGCTACCGGCATCACCGACCTGGGCGACTACATCTTCAGAAACGCCATCCCCGGCAAACTGGCTATTCCGGTTACCCTGAAAAAAGCACATGACAAACTGGGATTCAAGAAAGTAGCTGTTCTCTATTCCAACAATAACGACCAGATGGTTCGTGAAAATGATATTTACCAGGAAGAACTGAAGAAGATGGGTGTAGAAGTGGTAGCTACCGAAACCTTCGCAGATAAGGATACCGACTTCTCCGCACAGCTCACTAAGATTCAGGCTGCCAACCCTGATGTCATCGCTGTAGCAGGCCTCTATCAGGAAGGCGCCCTCATTGCCAAGAAAGCCCGTGAAATGGGAATGAACCAGCCCATCATCGGCAACAACGGCTTCAACAGCCCGGCTTACATCCAGCAGGCCGGCGATGCAGCTAACGGCACCCTGGTAGCTACACCGTGGAACCCGGAAAGAAAGACCGACAAGGCCCAGAACTTCCGCAAAGCCTTCGTTGCTAAGTACGGTCATGAACCGGATCAGTTCGCTGCCCAGGCTTATGATGCCATGTACGTCATCCACCAGGCTGTAGAACAGTCCGGCACCACCACGGACCGTAAGAAATTCCGTGATACCCTGGCTAACATCAAAAACTTCGAAGGTGCTACCGGCAAATTCGAATTTGACCAGAACCGCGATCCGAAGATGGACCTGGACGTACTGGAAGTCAAAGACGGAAAGTGGGTTCCTTTCGCTTAACAGTTTAAAAAGCGCATAGCCTGTCCCTGATAGGAAGCGGGGAAAACCAGTGGATAGGACAGGACGAGCAGCACCCCTGACGCTGCGTGTCCCTATCCATCATAGTTTTTCCCCAACGCAAAACCGCAGTGCATCCCTACGCACTGCGGTTTTGTATTGGGGAAAATAAGGGGCCCTCCCTATGGGCACGCCCTTTGGGGCGTGAGGGTTAACGGGCCTTTGGACCGAGGGTTATAGCCGCCTAATGGCGGCAGGTTGTGTCCCCACAGGGGAAACGACTCACTATGATTTGTGCGTCGCTGGCGCTCCTGCATCCACTGCTGTCACTGACTCACTGGATTTTCAGGTCGCTGATGCTCCCTTACAAATCCAGTTCGCATAGTGCAAATCATGTTCGCTGTGCATCGCTTCGCTCAAGGGGCAGCGGCCGTGGCGGGCATTTTTAATTTATAGATGGCGCCGGTATGATAAAACCTTCACCGTCCTCGGGGCCAAAGACCGTCAAACTTACGAACCTGACCGCCGAAGGCCGGTCCATCTTAAGTACCTTCCCCGATGGACCTTCACGGGGGTCTCTCCATCTCATTTCTAATCCTGTGTTCCGTTGCATACAGGGAACGAGCATTCTATAATAAATACAGAACGTTTATTTCACAAAAATAAGTTTGATGGAGGAGCCATGGCGGACGATGTGTATGTGTGCATAGACTTAAAAAGTTTCTATGCTTCGGTGGAATGTGCGGCCCGGGGGCTGGACCCTTTTACCACGAACCTGGTAGTGGCGGATCCTTCCCGAGGGCCCGGAGCCCTGTGTCTGGCGGTGAGTCCCGGGCTGAAGGCAAAGGGGGTCAGGAACCGGTGCCGGCTTTTTGAGATTCCTCCTTCCCTGAAATACATTACGGCTCTGCCGCGGATGGGGCTCTATATGGAAGTGTCTGCAGATATTTACAATATTTATCTTCATTTCTTTTCTGCAGAAGACGTGTACGCCTATTCCATTGACGAATGTTTCATCCACGCTTCGCCCTATCTGGCCATGTATCGGAAGGACGGCATGGCACTGGCGGAGATGATGATGAAGGCCGTATATGAAAGGACCGGCATCTGTGCCACTGCAGGGGTGGGAACCAATCTTTTTCTGGCGAAAATTGCCATGGACATTGTGGCCAAGCATGTGCCGGAGCATATAGCTTATCTGGATGAAGGCATCTTCAAGAAAACCCTGTGGTACCACCGACCCCTTACAGATATATGGAATATAGGGAAGGGCATTGCCGGAAGGCTTCAGAAATACGGGGTCTATGACCTTCACGGCGTCACCCTCCTTCCTCCTGAAATGCTGTATAGGGAATTCGGGGTGAATGCGAAATACCTCATCGACCATGCCCATGGCCGGGAACCCTGCACTCTGCAGGATATCCATTCCTACCGTCCCAGGGCCCGCTCCATCCATACGGGACAGGTCCTTTTTGAAGATTACACCTATGAAGAAGGGGAAATCCTGCTTTATGAAATGG
Source organism: Dialister succinatiphilus (assembly GCF_928721695.1). NCBI lineage: Bacteria > Bacillati > Bacillota > Negativicutes > Veillonellales > Veillonellaceae > Dialister > Dialister succinatiphilus. The sequence goes on from NZ_OV788641.1 coordinate 1,469,974, forward strand.
CGGAGCTGCTGATACAGCAGATGTTGGGACAGGGCCTTGCGGCCCGGGGCATTTCTCTCTATGCCGGCTATTCGGGACGGGAGAGGAAGGGGAGCAGCGGCAGCAGGAAGCTGGATGGATATACCGACGTTCCGGAAGATATATGGCAGGCTTTCCATCAGCTGTATCAGGACAAGGTCATTCCCCGTCTGGGCATACGCACCCTCCGTCTGGCGCTGGAGGATGTGGCGCCGGCAGGTGAAGTACCCCGGCACTTTTCCCTCTTCCGTTCGCCTTGGGAAGAAGAAAGGCAGAAAAAGGTGGAGCTGGCTATGATGGATATTAAAAGTAAATTTGGAAAAAATGCGCTGCTTCGCGGTATCGATTATTTCCCGAAAGCCACCCTGCGGAGCAGGAACGGTCTCATAGGAGGTCATCATGAGTGATATCAAAAGAGCCTGCCAGTTTCTTCCTTTCGATGGTCTTTCAGGCTATGGCACCCTTCTGGCGGAAACAGGAAGGGAAAGAGAAGAGAAAAGGCAGGTATCAGAAGATCGGGCGGCAGTACTGGATCAAATGACAGGCCTTCTGAAGAAAAAAGACAGGGTGGAAGTGGTGTTTTACGACCGGGATTGCTACCGCAGGATAGAAGGCACGGTGGAGATGGTGGACCGCATCGGAAGAAAGCTCTGTTTGGAAGGAAGGAAAATAGCCTTTGCGGATGTATGGGAAATCCATAGGAAAGAGGGACCATAGAAATTTCATCAAAAGGGATGTGAAGAAAGGATTGACATTTTTTCACATTCCTTTTTCAATGCCTCTCGGCTCCATGCACCGGGCTTCCGGGCGCCTTGGAATCTGTCTGCTGCAGACATCCATAGGCCTCTCATTCCCATGGTATAATAGTAAAAATATGAAGGAACCGCTGATGCAGGAATCAATGCAGCAGGCCATGGCATCGGCAATTTTCTGAAAGGAGGGATAGGATGGACAGCCGCTTTTTTGTGGTATTTGCAGATATTCTGCTGCCCCTGGCTCTGGGCATGGCGCTCAGGCGCTGGGGCCTTTCCAGAGACATACTCCGACTGATTATAAAGGCCAATGTGGTAGGGGTGGCGTCATTTCTGTCCCTCGTATCATTCTGGTCCGTCCATGTGACCAGGGAGCTGCTGTGGCTCCCTGTTTCCATTCTGCCTATCTGCTTTCTGCCGGTGCTGATTTTTTATCTTTTCCAGAAGAACCGTTTCACAAATCCTCTGGATCAGGGAAGCTACCTGATTTCCATGATGCTGGGCAACATAGGCACCCTGGCGGGCCTATGCGCCTATGTACTGTATGGAGAAAGGGGCTTTGCCTATGTACAGCTCATTGCAGTGCCCCAGATTCTGGTGATTGTGCTCTTCTGCTTTCCCATGGCCCAAAGATTCTATGAAATGGGAAGTGCCCAGGAGAAAAGAGGGGAAAGGACGCAGTTTATCAAGCTCCTGCTTACACCGAACCAGCTGCCTGCCCTGGGCGTGGCGGCGGGGCTTCTGCTCTCCGGATGTCAGGTGGAACGGCCGGAAGCCGTGGGCACCCTGTTTACCCTGCTGATTCATGTCAGTGCCTGGATGGGCATGATGCCTGTAGGCTATGACCTTCATCTATCCAGCGTAGGCACCTGGGCTTTCCGCCTGTGGCCTATCTTTCCGGTGAAATTCATTTTTCTGCCGGCCGTTCTTTATGGTCTGACCCGTCTTTTCGTATCTGACCCGGCCATGATTACCTGCGTCATTCTGTCTGCCGGCGCGCCGACAGCCATTTTTGCAGTGGCAGCGTCCCAGCTGTATGGATTGAATGTGGATATGGCGGAATCGTCCTTCGTCACTACCACCCTGGTCTTTCTCTTCATCCTCTATCCGTTGGTCTATTTCAGCGGTCTGGCAGGATAAGCGGGCAGAAGGGAGCTGCGCACCGAAAGTGGGACATGAAATCTTCGGAAATATGGAGGCGGCCGGTCGCAGGACCATGAGGAAACGTGTATAATAGAAATACTATTTCATGGAAAGAAGCAGGGAAGCGAAAAGGAAACTTTTCAGGGGAGGATGTATGAAAGAAGAAACCATGAGGGCCAAGGGCCAGTTTATTTTTGCTATGATGATTTTCGGGACGCTGGGGATTTTCATCCGTTATATCCCTCTGCCTTCCACAGTGATTGCAGAGGCCCGGGGAATTCTGGCCACTCTGTTTCTTCTGGTGGTGGTGTGTCTGCGCCATTCTTCCATATCCAGAGAAGCGGTGAAGAAAAATTTCAAAATTTTATTTCTCTCCGGTGCCGCCATCGGGGTGAACTGGATTCTTCTCTTTGAAGCCTACCGCTATACTACGGTATCCACGGCTACCCTGTCCTACTATATGGCACCGGTTTTTGTCATTCTGGCATCTCCCTTTGTGGTGAAGGAAAAGCTGACGGCCGTAAAATTTCTCTGCGCCCTTTCTGCCTTTGCAGGCATGGTCCTGATTTCCGGCGTCCTGACGGAGCCGGGAGAAGGTGTTACCTTCAAAGGCATCGGCTTTGGCCTGGGGGCCGCCGCCTTTTATGCGTCAGTCATGCTTCTGAACCAGTTTTTAAAGGACATCAGTGCCTATGACATGACCATTACCCAGCTGGGACTGGCATCCCTGGTGCTTCTGCCCTATACTCTGGGAACAGAGGACTTTTCATCCATGACCTTTGCACCGCTCACGGTGGTTCTCCTTCTTACGGTAGGCATCGTTCATACAGGCATTACCTACACCCTTTATTTCGGAAGCATGCACCATCTCCATGCCCAGACTGCTGCCCTTTTCAGCTATATCGATCCCATCGTGGCCATCATTCTCTCTGCCTGCTGGCTGGCAGAGCCTCTGGGCTTTAGCGGTATAGCCGGAGCCATTCTCATTTTAGGCTCCACAGTGCTGAGCTCCTTTTGCAAAAAAACAAGGGCCTGAGGATTGAGGGGGCGGGGCGCCTTTTATTTAGGGTAAGCCCGTAACGCTGACTTCATGTGCATCGCCGGTTGGGGCGATACCATACCCCTCGGGCCCGCAGGGGCCGTCCATCTTGAGAACCTTTTTCCTTTCCCTTCAGACTGAAGGCCTGTCGCCCCCTGAGCGAGAACGAATCATCTATAAGGAGATTTTTATGCTTTTCGCATCTATGATTTTATTAGGCGCTGTCATCGGCTTTGTGGGAGCCGGCGGCGCCGGCGTCACCATTACTCTTCTTACCGTAGGATTTGGCGTTCCCATCCACACAGCACTGGCAGTGGCCCTCGCGTCCATGACTTTCACCATGCTTTCCGGCGCCTACAGCCATTTCCGGGAACATGAAGTGGTGGTGAAGGCAGGCGCCATTATCGGCGGCGGAGGAGTGGCCGGCGCCCTTCTGGGGGCCGCCGTGTCGGACCATATGCCCTCTGATGATTTAAGTTTCATGACCGGTCTCATGATTCTTTCCAGCGCTCTCATTCTGTATGTGAAACTGTACCACGCAGACTGGCTGAACCGCCATCTTCACGGGCGAAGGACCCTTCTTGCCGGCAGGAAACTCTATATTTACGGTATCCCCACCGGTATAGTTTCCGGATTTCTGGCAGGCGCCTTCGGCATCGGCGCAGCAGCCTACATCCAGATAGCTCTCATGGTCATCTTCGGCGTGCCCCTTCTCCAGTCCATCGGTACCTGCATGATGATTATCCTCCCTATTTCTGCTTCCGGCGGCTTGGGCTACCTGGCAAGCGGTCATCTGGATATGTGGATATTTCTCCAGACCCTGACCGGCCTCACCGTGGGCGCCTGGATGGGTGCCAAAATGACCCATCTGGCACCCCTTCCCCTGCTGAAGGCTTCCATCGTGGCTCTGCCTACCATAGGCGGCGGGATTATGATGCTCTTTCATTAACTTTCTGGCGGCGCCCATGGCGCCGTTTTTTGTGCAGCTTTTTACAAGGGGCCCGCTTCCAGCTGCCTCCGATATCATGAAAGATATGAAGAGGAACAGAAACAGGCCAGGCTGGAACAGGAAAATAAAAGGCTGAAACAACAGCTGGCTCTTTTGCAGACATCATCCTGATGCAGAAATCAAAAGGTCATGAAAAATCCTGCCGCTTCTTTGAGAGCGGCAGGATTTTTGCCTGCAGTGCGATGAAAGACAGGGGAGAAGATGGCCCATATAGACAGCCGTCTTTCAGCTCCTATTTTTCTCTTCTGAAATTCCTTCCTGCTTCGGCCGGGTGGGTGAGTTTGTATTTTTCTTTTTCTTCATACATGCGGTCGTCTGCTTCATTGAGATGATCATCAAAGGAGAGAGGCTGGGAAGGGTCATGGATGCTCCAGCCGAAGGAGGCGGAAGGATCTTTGGGCATATGGGGCAGGCCCTTCAGCTCCTGCATTTTTTTCCGAATGGTCTTTATGAGAGGGAAAAGAGAGTCTGCTTCATGGGGCGGAAGAAGGATGATAAATTCATCGCCTCCAAGTCTTCCGCAGAAGGCGGAAGAAGGGGTGACGGAAGAGAGGATTTTTGCCATGTGGCAAAGGAAGAAATCACCGGCTTCATGGCCGTAGCGATCATTCACTTCTTTCAGTCCGTTCAGGTCCATGAAAAGGAGGGCGTAGGATTTCCGGCTGTCCAGGCTTTTGGCAATGTGGAATATGCCGGCATGGTTATAAAGGCCCGTGAGGGCATCGTGATAAGCCAGATGGAGTGCTGCTTTTTTCTCCTGTGCTTCTTCTGCCTGTGCCAGGATCTGGAATCCGTAAGAGAGGATGACAGAAAAGACGAATACCAGGAGAGCCCAGGTGGACAGGGCCTGCATCACATAGATATGGATAATACTGTGGCCGGAGGTAATGTAGTACTGGGCTGTGTCCAAGGCGGCGGCACCGGATGAAAGAAGGATGCCCCAGCGCATCACGACTTGCCAGGTTTTTTCTTTGCCCAGCGGGTGGAGCTGGTACCAGCATACAAGTATGCCTGAAAGTATGATGGATATATGAAGCAGAGGCAGCATGTCATCCAGGGTATAAAGCCCCCCTGCCTGCAGAAGGAAGGCAGCGGCAAAGAGGAGGACAAACCACAGGGACAGATGATGGTAAAGGACTCTTCGTTTTCCTTCTTTTTCCGAAAGGAAAAGGAAGTAGAGAAGGGGGGCCGGCAGGAAGTAGAGAGAGCCGTATTCCAGAAGAGAATTGATGTAAGGACTGTCTATCCAGAAGGCGGTCATATGATGGTAACAAAGACACCACAGGATGAAGGATGTGAGGAAAAGGGATATGGCCAGCCCTTTTTTTACGAGTAAACTTTTTTTCAGGAAAAGAAGCACAAGGAAAGCGGACAGGGACAGGGTCAGAAGGGCGTGGTACAGGATAAAGAAGAATCCTTCTCTCTGCAGGTAGTAGGTATAGCTCTTTCTGGTGGGAATAACAAAGATATCTCCGATATAGGGAATGGAAGTAGAGGACAGGAGCTCTTCTTCTATGGTAATGGTGGAACCATAGGTGCTGGCAGGCAGTTCTGCCATACAGATGACGGCGCCGAAGTTATGGTTTCGGGATATACGGGATTCATCGTAGTAAGAAAGAATCTGGCCGTTCCATGATACCTGGTAGTATACGCGGGCTGCGGTAAAGGCCAGGATATACTGCTTTTTATCGGAATGGAGGGACACCGGTACATGGATACGGATCCGGCTTCCGCCGGGGTAGGAGAAGCGGGGATTTATATTTTTTTGAATGGTACCGTCCGGTTTGACCAGGTCTATGGTTGCGTTTTGGGTAACTTTATATTCATTGTAACGGGTACCGTAAATAACGTAGCAGGCATTGACAATGAGGAAAAAGCAGAGGACCAGGGACAGAATCGCAAAAATATAAAAGGCTCTTTTATTTTCCCCCTGGCTCTGCAGCCATTTTTTTAATTCCATCATTTGTATGTTTTCTCTCTCCTTTATGGATTTCTATGTGCACTCCATTATTATTTATTTTAACACAAAGGAAAGAATTTAGAAGAAAAGGATCACCTTTCCAACCTGTTAAAATCCGGAATGGCTTCCTGCCCCTCCGCAGTGTATGATGAAAAAAGGAGAGAAGAACCAGGGCGGTTTGAAAGTACATGATTTCTTCCATGGCGGTTATTCAAAAATGTACTTTAAACCGGCAGAAGAGTCCTTCTTCTCTGGTGAGGGGGAATGGCAGGTGATTGAGCAGTTCCGATGCCTGCGAAATCCATTTACAAATCCACGGTTTCAGCTTCCTTTTGCAGGGTGGAAGGGTATCGGATACTATAAAGATAGATGCATTTCCCTTTTGCTCAGCAGAGGAGGCAGCCATGGCACTGGTGATGGATAAGGTTATAGAAGAGATATTGAAATACAGGAAGTACAAAGTGTGGCGGTGTTTGGATGATAACAGTCTGCTTGCCTTGCAGAGGAGGGATGGAGACATTGCCACCGGCCGCCATCCGGAAACCCAGGGGCTTCTTCCTATGGAGGCAATTATGGAACGGGGCTTCTTCAAGGTGAATGAACATTTTGAAACGTCGGTGCCCGGTATCTATGCCATCGGCGACATTGTCTACGGCGGCATCCAGCTGGCCCATGCGGCGGAAGCGGAAGGGAAAGCGGCGGCTGCGGCCATAGCCGGAAAAGAACGGGCCATTGACATGGCCCTGGTGCCCCAGTGCGTCTACACCATTCCGGAAATCGCAGCCGTTGGAATTTCCGAAGATCAGGCCAAAAAAGACGGTCTTTCCTTCAAGACAAGCCGGGTGGTCATGGGCAGCAATGCCAAAAGTCTCATCGCCGATGAAGGGGGATACATGAAAATCTTCACCGATGAGGAAAATCATATGCTGGGAGCCCAGCTCCTCTGCAGCGGCGCAGACAATCTGATTTCCGAAGTGTCCCTGGCCATAGCCGGCGGAATGACCATAGAAGATTTCCTCAAAATCATCCGTCCCCATCCTTCTGTGGAAGAATCGCTGGGACAGGCGGCGGAAGGTATCCTTTTGAAATAAACCAAAAGGGCTGTGAAAAAATGTAAATCATTTCTTCACAGCCTTTTTTCGATGACTTTTTCTGATAATAAGGCCTCCAGTCCCTGTGTCATCTCGAGCGGGGCTGCGGGCCGGTATGATGGTAAAGACTTTGTCTCTATTGAGACTCTGAGCCGAGAGATCTCCTGCCACCATGTTCTCTGTACCATTGAGAAGTGAGATTTCGATACTTTGCTTCGACCGCCGAAATGACAGTGGGACGGAGTGATATCTGTGTCATTCATGGTATGGGATTCAGGAATTTTGATTCTCTTCCTTTCAAAGGCTTGCTGCCTGATAAAGATCCAATCTTTTTTTCACGGCCCCTTTTCTGTCTGCAGCGGTTCCGCTCTTCTTCCGGCTATAGGATTCTCCCGGCAAATGGAGTAAAATAGTAAGGTATCTGAGCGAATGGAGATGAAATGATGGACAGGATTGCCGTATTGATTCCCTGCTGGAATGAAGCCCTTACCATCGAAAAGGTGGTGTCCGATTTCAAAAGGGTGCTTCCGGAAGCGGTGATTTATGTATATGATAATAATTCCACTGACCGCACCGCAGACCTGGCGGCCCGAGCAGGCGCCGTGGTACGCCATGAGTACCGACAGGGGAAGGGGAATGTGATCCGATCCATGTTCCGGGATGTGGATGCGGACTGCTATGTCATGGTGGATGGAGATGATACCTATCCGGCGGAAAATGCCAGGGACATGGTGAATCTCGTTCTGGAGGGAAAGGCGGATATGGTCATCGGTGACCGTCTTTCCTCCACCTATTTTGAGGAAAATAAAAGACCCTTCCATAATTCCGGCAACATGCTGGTGCGCCGTTTCATCAATATGTTCTGGGGAGAAAACAGCCATGAAATCAAGGATGTCATGACGGGCTACCGCGCCTTTTCTCCCATGTTTGTAAAGACCTTCCCCATTCTTTCCAAAGGATTTGAAATCGAAACGGAAATGACCATCCATGCCCTGGACAAGAATCTTCTCCTGGCCAATGTGCCTGTATCCTACCGGGACCGTCCGGCCGGCAGCGTAAGCAAGCTTCATACCTTCCGGGACGGCGCCAAAGTACTGAAAACCATTTTCATGCTGTACAAGGACTACCGGCCTCTTCGCTTTTTCACCTTCGCCGCTGTCCTTCTGGCCTTCATTTCTCTCGCCCTCTTCCTGCCGGTGTTCCATGAATACGTGATGACAGGACTGGTTCCCAAGCTGCCTACCCTGGTGACTTCGGGCTTCTTCATGATGGCGGCGGTGGTTTTCCTGGGCATTGGCCTCATGCTGGATACGGAGGTCAAAAACAGCAGGAAAAACTTTGAAATCCAGATGAATATGATCCGCATGATGCTGAAAAAATAGATTCCTTTGGCCATGGAAGGTGACTGATTTCCTACTTTCCCTTAATTCAAGAAAGGCAAGACCATGTTTGATTCTCTGATTCGTCGATTCTTTCCTTCCACAGAACGATTCTGGGAAGTTTTTCGTTTTCTCGTGGTAGGAGGCGGCTGCTTCCTGCTGGAATATTTTCTCCTCTACACCCTGACTGAATATGGAGGCCTTGATCCACTGGTATCGGCGCCCATCGCCTTTACCGTGTCCCTGGTGGTGAACTATATCCTCTGTGTCTATGTCGTTTTTCATGCGGAAAAGCAGACAGGCCTGCAGATGGCTCTTTTCGTGCTGACTTCCCTCATGGGCCTTGGCATTAATCAGCTGGTTATGTGGTTCTTTATCGACATCATGGGCATATGGTACATGTTTGCCAAAGTCATTGCCTCAGCCATTGTGATGATATGGAACTATTTCACCAAGCGCTACGTGCTTCACGGCCATGTGTGACAGGCGGGGAGAGGGAGGGGTGAAAGCCCTTTGCGGCAATCCAAAGCTTTCAGCGCAAAAGGCGCTGTCAAACCTGAAGACCTTAAGAACCTCCGGGGCGAAGCCCTGCCAACCTTCCCCGCTGCACGTAAAAAACCGCACCATGGAAAATGTCCATGGTGCGGTTTTTTATGCCAGTGCTTCTTTCAGCTGGAATCGGAAAATATTGGCGCCTCCGTTGGCAGGATGCCGGAGACCGGTGACGGTAAAGCCGGCTGCGGTGAGGGTGTTTTCGCTCTTTTTCCCGATAGCGAAGAGGGGAAGGGGACCGGTGAGGGAGAGGAGCTCCCTGGTATAGGCAAGGCCTGCGGCCAGTTCTTCTTCCGAAGGGGTGCGGTTGGTGAGAAGATTTCCTTTTTTATAGGGATGGAAAGGGAAGATATTCCAAAGAAGGAAATCCCGGGGAGAGAGGCCTGCTTCCAGGCAGGCTTTCCACACCACCGAATCGGTGGGTTCATTGAACCCTTTTTCCTGCTGGATAGGTTTTAAAAAGGGACTGTCCTTCCGGCTGGTGCGGTTTCCCTTATGGCCCAGGACCATGGCGCTCGTAACGGCAGGGTGAAAGTCCAGGAGCATTCTTTCGCAGGTCATGGCGATGCCGGAAAAATGGCCGCCCTGATAGCCGCAGGCTTCGGCCACGAGAAAAATTCTGGCGCCGCCGATGCGAAGGGTGAGGTAGTCTTTCAGGTTGGCTCTCCGGATGGCGAGGGCCTTTTCTATTTCATAGTTTTCATCGTGGTCGGCCCAGGGGTTGAAGGTATTTTCACCGCTGTATTGGGCCAGATGGTTCAGAAAACAGGATATATCCATGGCAGGGCTCCTTTTACTCATCACTTTCCGCGGAATCATCAGTTTCATGAGATTCCTTGATGTCCTCTTTGATCTGCTTTTTGGCTTCTTTGAAGGATTCAGGAATATTTTCTTCGCTGGTCAAAATGTAGATGGTGCCGGTCAGGAGAGGCTTCACAGGTTTGAAACGGTATTTGAAGAACCAGTGGTCGAAGTGATTGGCATCGCTTTTAGAAACGAAAAGGAATACCGGCTTGTCCGGGTGGCGGTGGCTGTCCATGAATTCTTTGTCGGACAGGGAGGGCATCACATACTTTTCATTCCACAGGGGATTTCTTTCTTCGATTTCACCGGAAACAGGCGGTACCACCCTGATGGCGGTTTCACCGGAATAGAAGGTGTATCCGGCAGGGTAGGAACGGAAGAAGTAGTGCTCTCCCGGCGCAGCTTTCATTTCCGGTGCCAGGTCGATGGCGGAGCGGCGGGGGAGATAGTGGGGCAGGCCTTCCATCATGAGGCAGAGGAACACCGAGGCCGTTACGGCGGTGATTACAGTGAGCCGCCGGCCGCTGCTTTTTTTATAGCGAAGAACCAGGGACCAGAAGGCATAGAAAATCACCGCATAAAGGACCCACCAGCTTCCTTCCTTGATGTAGATGGAACCGCCGATGGCAGCAGCGAGGAAAAGGGCAAAGCCCAGAGCCGTCCACAGGTAGGGCTTTTTCTCTCCCTGCCGGATGGCAGGCGCTGCCAGGGCAGCGAAAATGATGGCCGGTACCACGGCAATGTAGGTGTAGGTGACGTACTTGGTGGCCATGAGAGTGTAGAACAGGAGGGTGCCCCAGCACCAGACCATGAGGAAACGGTAGAAGGGGGTCCTTTCCTTCCAGCCCCGGACCATTTCGTAAAAAGAGGTGAAGGCCCAGGGGAGAAGAGCGGCAGGAAGAAGAACCAGATAGTAGTACCAGTGGTTGTCTTCGGGGTGCTCGGAAGATGTGGCTCTCAGGATATTGTGAAGGCCCAGAAACTGTTCTACGAAATCATTGCCATGAATGAGGTACATGCCGCCGTACCAGGGAAGGGTGACGGCAAAGAAAGCAAGAATGCCCTGCCAGGGGAAAAGGCGGGCTGCCATTTTCCCCGATTTCATGGTGAGACACCACAGAAGGAGCAAGGCGCCGGGAAGCACCAGCCCCACGGGGCCCTTGGTCAGGCAGGCAAAGCCGGCGGCGGCATAGGCCAGCACCAGGTGCTTCCTGTTTCCCTCCATCACACCGATATAGCCGGAAAGCATGGTGGGAATAGTGAAGAGAAGGAGGATGCTGTCAGTAATGACGGCATGGGAAATGACCCAGAATTCCAGAGACAAGGCCAGCATGGCGCCGGACCATACGGCAGTCACATTATCCTTCCGAATCCGCTGCATGTACCAGATGAGGAGGGTCACCGACAGGGCGCCTGAGACGATGGCAGGCATGCGGGAGGCCAGACTGGTAAATCCCAGAATGGTATAGGAAATGGAAAGAAGCCAGTAGACCATGATGGGCTTGTCGTACCAGAACGTACCGTAAATCTGCGGTGACATCCAGTTGCCGGAAAGCACCATTTCCTTGGCCGTCAAAGCATAGTTGGACTCCACCGGATCCGTCACCGGAAGGAGCCAGGAGCCCCAGAGAAGGAAAAGAAAGGCAGCCAGGAAGAAAAAGAGAAGGGTTTTCAAGACGCCTCTATCCCCGGTTTCCTGCTTTCCATGATTCAGTTTATTTTTTCTTTTCATGCGCTTTGTGCTCAATGTCAGTCTTCTTTCTTTAACAACAGAAGGGCCGTATCCTTTTCCCAGAGAACCGTGAGGCCCGATTTCTGTTCTTCCGGCCAGTTTTTAAATACTTTTTTCTGCACCAGGATATACGCATTCTCCGGCAGATGGGAGGTTTCTTTTCCTGGAAGGAGGACGCCCTTTTCTTCATTCTTCTCGTCTGTTTCCTGTTTCCTCCGGTCAAACTCAGGCAGCGCATTTCCGTAGATGTCGGTGTAGAAAGCAGCGGAGGGACGGTAGAAGGTGTCCACATAGAGGGGGATAGACGGGTCCCGGTCTGTGCTGGCAAGCTTCTCCGCAATGGCGGCGGAGGTAAAGAGGGAAGATACGGCGGAGGCAAAGGCGCCCCATATGGAAAGAACGAAGACGAGTATCAGAAGGGCCTGGGTCATCATGAAGGTGCGGAAACGGCCCTTTTTGAGGCCCAGGGCGGCCAGAACGGCGGCAAGGACCATGAAGAAAACGATGAGCCACCGGATGATGGGGCCCCCGTCGGGATGAATGGGCGCCAGGGCAATGGCCCCTGCTGTGAGTAGGGAAAAGAAGAGATGGGAAAAAATCAGGGCCTTTGAAATATGGCCTGACTCTTCACAGTCCGTCAGATACATGCCTGCCAGAAGGGACAGGGGCGGGAACATGGGAAGCACGTAGGAGAAAAGCTGGGTGGAAGAAAGGGAGAAGAAAATAAAAATAAACAGGGTCCATACCAGGAAGAAAGCACTGGTCCTATCCTTCAGCCATTTCTTCGTACGGCGGAAAATACCGGGCAGGGTGCCGCTCCAGGGATAAAATCCGGCAAGAAGCACCACTATATAGAGCCAGTAATGGTTCTGTCCCGCATGCTCCGGGCTGACAAAACGGGTCAAATTGTGGTAGCCCAGAAAGGTGTCGATGAAGGCGCTGCCGTGGATATGGCCCATGGCTACATACCAGGGAAGGCCTACCAGGCAGGCCAGCGGGATGCCCCAGTACCATTTGAGGCCCAGGATTTCCTTCACATGGAACTGCTTTGTAAGAACCATCCAGATGCCCACAATGAGGGCAGGAAAACCAAAGCCCACAGGCCCCTTGGTGAGGAGCGCCAGACCGCAGAATATGTAGGCCGCTATATATTCCTTTCGGAGGAAGGACATGAGAGCGATGGTAAGGGTCAGCGTAAGGAGGGTATCGGTGACACTGCTCCTGGCAAGGACGATGATTTCAAGAGAAGTGGCGCAGATGAAAGCACCCCGGAGGGCAGCCTTTCCGCCAATGAGCTTTCGGGAGGAAAGATACAGGTACACCGGGGTGAGGGCGCCCAGAAAGAGGGAAGGAAATCGAGCGGCCCAGGTAGAAACGCCAAACAGGCTGAAAGACAGCGCTTCCAGCCAGTAGAAGAGAGGCGGCTTGTCGTACCAGAATTCTCCGTAAATGCGGGGAGAAAGGAAATCGCCGGTGGCTATCATTTCCTTGGCCGTTTCCCCGTATACCGGTTCATCGGGGTCAAGAAGTGGAATGGTGCCAAGAAAGGCGCCGTAGAGGACAATACAGAAAAGAAAGAGGAAGATACAGTTTTTATTCAGCTTCATTTTGATTTTCTCTTATGGTAGATATAGTAAGCCAGACCGATGCATGCGGAAATGGCGGCGCAGACAGCAGCGATTTCCAGCTTGTAGTCCAGAATCATGGTCCAGTTGTGCCCCAGCTCGGAGCCTACATAAACAAGAAATATGGTCCAGGGCAGGGTGCCCAGTATGGTAAGGATAATGAATTCGGGCAGAGGAAACTGGGCGATACCGGCAGGAAGGGAAATAAAGGTGCGTACCCCCGGCAGCAGGCGGCCGGTGAAAACAGCAATGGCACCATAATTTTCAAACCAGTCTTTGGCGGCAATCATCTTTCTGGCACCAAGGCCTCCTTTGGCGGTGTGCTTCAAAATCATGTCGCGCCCTCCTCTGGCGCCCATATAGTAGGACACCACGGACCCCGTAATACCGGCGGCGGTTCCGATGATGACTGTAGGCCAGAAGGAGAAAATATCCTGGGAAACCAGAAAACCGGCAAAGCCCAGAATGATTTCACTGGGGATAGGGATATTCATATTTTCCAGCACCATGCAGATGAAAAGAGCCAGATATCCCCATTCAGAGAGAAATGAAATAATGAATTCCATAAAGAAAGTCCTTTGTCAATTCAAAAACGAATGAATCCTGTGGCGGGAATTTTTCCTGCCTGCTTTATTATATGTAAGGAAAGTATACATTACATATACAATATATAAACAATCAATGAACGGACCTGAAGGTAATCAAATCTACCTTTCGAGACTATCACTATAAAATATAACATGGTAAGAGGGCAGGGTCAATGAACAGGATGAAGCACAGGGAAATTGACTCTTCCGGAATCCCTGAAAAGAGGCAATTTCGGGTATCCCATAAGTTCGTTTCCCCTTTCCCGTCCAATTATGCATGTTCTATTTGACAACTGTATAAAATATTGATAAAATATGCATAGATTGCATAAAGATACCGACTTGCGAAAATGGTACTTGCAAAGTTTTCGCTGAATTAGGACGAAATTTGGGAAAATCAACGAAATCTTCCGGATGTCTTTATGAAAGGAAAACAGGAAGCCTGAATAAAAATTCATAGGGGAGCTTCCAGTCAGTGAAAATATCTGTATGGAGATGATTTGTCATGATGGGTAAGAAATTAAAAATCGCATTGGCATTAGGCGCTATGGCCGCTGTATTTGGCGCAGCAGGCTGCGGCGGTGGAAGTTCAAGCAGCAGCTCTTCTTCCTCCAAGAACGGCATTCCTTCGGTCATCCGTGTAGGTTCGGAAACCACCTTCCCGCCCTTTGAATTTACAAAGGACGATAAATATGTAGGCTTTGATCTTGACCTGACGGATGCCATCATCAAACAGATGGGCAGCAAGATGGAATTCAAGAGCATGGGCTTTGATGCCCTCATCCCGGCCGTACAGTCCGGTCAGATCGACCTCATTGCTGCCGGCCTCAATGCCACTCCTGAAAGAGCGAAACAGGTAGCCTTCTCGGATCCTTATTTCACCCAGGACGGCTTCGTTATCGTCGTCAACAAAGACAATGACAGCATTAAAGACTGGGCTGATCTGGAAGGAAAGAACGTAGGCGCCCAGGTAGGCACCCAGCAGGTGAAAGTGGCTCAGGAAGCCAAGGCAGCCAATGTAAAGCAGCTGGATTCCAACTCCCAGGCCTTCATGGAACTGCAGGCAAAGACCCTGGATGCGGTGGTCATCGACCAGCCGGTGGGTATGTACTACCTGAAACAGGGCGCTGACAAAGACCTGAAGATCGTGGGCACTGCCAAAGACGCAGAAGGCATGGTATTTGCCATGAAGAAAGACAACAAGGAACTGCAGGCTGCTGTCAACAAGGCGCTGAAGGAACTGAAGGACAACGGCACCTATGACAAGATTTACACCAAGTGGTTTGGCAATGAAGGAAAGAAATAATTGATATAAGGAAACCGGGCTCAAAGGGGCCCGGTTTTTTTAGTTAGCAGGATTACTGGTGGACTGGTGTACTGGTGGGAGCTTCTGAACCCGGGAAAGCAGGCGGTCCCTCTCATTTCCCATTTGATAATTCAATTTCCGCCCTATATAATGAAGACAACACTTGGTGGGTTTTTCGGGAGGTGTTTTGTATGAACAGATGGATGAAAGCAGGAGCAGCAGCGCTGGCCCTGTGCATGATGGCCGGCCTGTCCGGCTGCGGCGGCGAAAAGCAGGCTGTGTCGAAGGCAGCTTCGGCGCCGGCGAAGAAGGAGCTGAAGGTGGCCTGCGTGGCTACCTATCCGCCCTTTGTGTACAAGGACAAAGAAGGGAAAATCGTAGGCTTTGACGTGGATATCACCGGTGCCGTGGCAAAGGAGCTGGGAGCTCAGGTGGTGTATGAAAGCATGCCCTTCAATGAAATGGTACCGGCCCTTCAGGCCAGCAAGGCGGACATAGCGGTGGCAGCCGTAGACATGACCCAGGACCGGGCGGACAAGGTGGATTTCAGCAATATCTACTACAGCAAGGAAAATGTTTCCATCCTGGCCCGGAAAGAGGACAATGAAATCAGGGGACCGGAAGACCTGAAGGGGAAAAAGGTGGCCGTGGAAAAGGGTACGGTCTATGTAGAAACAGCAAAACAGTACGGCGCCGAAGTGAAGGAGTATGACTACCACGACCAGCTCATCAAGGCGGTGGAGGACAATGAAGCAGACGCCCTGATCCTGGATAAACCGGTGGCCCGCTTCTACCTGGCCCACGGCGCATCGGAGAAATTGAAGCCTGCCGGCATTATCAGCGGTTCCGGCGGATTTGTCATGATGGTGAGCAAGAAAGATGAAGGCCTCCGGGAAAAGGTGAATGAAGCCCTGGATAAGCTGATGAAGAACGGCGAATATGATAAGATTTACGATAAATGGTTTGCCGATGAAAACTTCAGCAAAGAGCCGGACGTCAAGTCCTGAGGGCCGGAAAAAAAGAATCGCTGTCTCATGGGGCAGGGCTTCCGAACCATGGTATAATAAATGAAGAGGCGTAGACCTCTTCATTTACAAAGAAAGAAGGATGATTCCATGAAGAAAAGCACCCTGATTATTTCCCTGGCTGCTGCTGGTCTGATTTCTCTTGGCGGCTACAGTGTATTTGCCGATAACAGTGACAGCAGCTGGAATGGCTGGTGCCCGGGCCCAAGGCAGACCGTGAGCCGGGACTCCCGTGACGGCAGTTACGGCAGAGGCTACGGCTGCGGCGGATACCGGCAGAGCGGCCGGGATGATTACTACTGCCCCGGACCGGGATATAGAAGGTAAGGAAAAAGAGCGGAAACTATCCGCTCTTTTTTCGTGCCTGTGACACGCTTCCCACTGGGGTGGTAAGGGATCGCCCTTCTGTAACTTGGCTTCCCTGCCTGCCAGGAGGAGTGGGACCACGCTTCTATAACTTGCCTCCCCCTGCCTGCCAGGGGGAGGGGGACCACGTCAGTGGTGGAAGGGGTATGCCGCCGGATAGCGGCCTGTAAAAGCTGCGGCGAAGCGGCCGCCGCCACCCTATGAACCCTATATAATATACTCATTTATCTTCCCTAAATCCGTATGGATAGGATTACATATTGAAAAAGTTAGATAGGATGTGGCCCTGCAGGGTGAAATGGCAGGAAGGATGCAGTTTCCGGGGCAGCCGTGTATTTACATATCGATATAAATAATATAAAATGGAATAAGATTTCAATTGTATACGTCTCATGACGCATGCAGGTTACAATATATTATGAGGTGATTAAATGAGTGAATTGCTTCGCGTGGAAAATCTCCACGTTTCCGTAGGCGGGAAAGAACTCCTCCACGGCATTAACCTCACCGTAAACAAGGGGGAAGTCCATGTTATTATGGGTGTTAACGGGGCAGGCAAGTCGACGCTGCTTCATGCCATCATGGGAAATCCTGTTTACAAGATAACTGAGGGTCATATTTATTTTGAAGGCCAGGAAATTACAGGCCTGTCTGTAGATAAAAGAGCGAAACTGGGAATCTTCCTTTCTTTCCAGAATCCTATTTCAGTGGCCGGCATTACCATGGAAAATTTCATCCGTACTGCCAAGACTACCATTTCCGGGAAGCAGCAGCGCCTTTTCCCTTTCAAACGTCTGATGAAAGCAAGGATGGAAGACCTTTCCATGGATCCCTCCTATGCAGACCGTTACCTCAATGACGGCTTCTCCGGCGGCGAAAGAAAGAAGAGCGAAATCCTGCAGATGCGTATTCTGGATCCCAAGCTGGCCATGCTGGATGAAACTGACTCGGGTCTCGATGTGGACGCAGTGCGCATTGTTTCTAAAAATATTTCCGAATACCATAATGAGAATAATTCCCTTCTCATTATTACCCATCTGAACCAGATTCTGAAATTCATTACGCCGGAATTTGTGCATGTGCTCATTGATGGACGCATTGTTAAAGAAGGCGGCCCGGAACTGGTGGATGAGATCGAAACCAACGGCTTTGATGCATACCGCAGTGAGGTGTAGTCATGGCTGAAGAAAAGAAAAAGAGCCAGGTAGAGGATATTAACCGCAGCATTTATGATGTGAAGGATAAGGTGGAATATTCCTACAAGGCAGACAAGGGACTGACGGAAGATGTAATCCGTGAGATTTCCAGAGAAAAGGATGAACCGGAATGGATGCTGGAAAAGCGTCTCAAGGCCCTTGAAATTTACAACAAGCTCGACGTACCGCCCTGGGCACCGGACATTTCGGAACTGGACATGGAGCACATTGATACCTACGTCCGCCCGAAAACAGATATGAAAGCCCGCTGGGAAGACCTGCCGGAAAACATCAGGGAAACCTTTGACCGGCTGGGGATTCCGGAAGCGGAAAAGAAATCGCTGGCCGGTGTAGGCGCCCAGTATGACTCCGAAGTGGTATACCACAATATCCAAAAAGAACTGGAGGAACAGGGAGTCATTTATGTTGACTTTGAAACGGCAGTCAAGAAATATCCGGAACTGATTAAACCCTATTTCGGAAAGCTTATTACTCCGAACTACCATAAGTTTGCAGCCCTTCACTATGCCGTATGGTCCGGCGGCTCCTTCGTGTATGTGCCCAAAGGGGTTCATGTGAAGATGCCGCTGCAGAGCTACTTCCGCCTCAATGCGCCGGGAGCAGGCCAGTTTGAACATACCCTGATTATTGTAGAAGAAGGAGCCACCTGCCACTTCATCGAAGGCTGCTCGGCTCCCCGTTACAATGTGGCCAATCTCCATGCCGGAGCTGTAGAACTTTTCGTTAAGAAAGGGGCAACCCTTCGGTACTCTACCATTGAGAACTGGTCCAAGAATATGTACAACCTGAATACCAAGAAATCACTGGTAGAAGAAGATGGTCATATGATCTGGGTGTCCGGTTCCTTCGGATCCCATACCTCCTGCCTCTATCCGGATACGGTGCTCAAAGGGGACCGTTCCACCTGTGAATTTACAGGCATCACCTTTGCAGGCAAAGGACAGTTCCTGGATACCGGCTCCAAAGTGGAAGCCCTTGGGAAAGATGTGTCCATGACCGTCAACTCAAAATCCATTTCCAAAGCCGGCGGCACAGCCATTTACCGCGGCGTAGTCTATATCGGACCCAATGCCAAAGGGACAAAGGGCTCCATCAGCTGCGAATCCCTCATGCTGGATAATGAGTCCCGCTCCGATACCATCCCGGACATTGTCATTGAAAATGATGATATCGACCTGGGACACGAAGCCAAAATCGGACGCATTCCGGATGAAGATATTTACTACCTCATGAGCCGGGGTCTTACGGAAGAAGATGCCAAGGCCATGCTGGTCAGAGGCTTTGCAGAACCGATTTCCAAGGCCCTGCCTCTGGAATATGCAGTAGAAATGAACCGCCTCATCGATCTTGAATTCGAAGGGGCCATAGGATAAGGAGGCATTATGGAAGAAATCAGAATCAACCGGCTGCCTCTTCTCACATACCGTTATCTTCATACCAACGATACCCCTGTATCCTTTGAAGCACCGAAGAAGGGCGGAGAACCTCATTTTTCCGATCTTTCCTATGTGAAAGAAGGGGGCACCCTTCCGGCGGACTTCAAGGGGGCTTCCGAAGAAACGGTGAAAGCTCTCAAGCAGGGCAGTCATTACACCATAACCATTCCCGCTGAAACAAAGGCGGAACTGACCATCACCCTTAGCGGCGAGGGCCAGGCAGACTTTGCAGGAAGTTTCCTTTTCCACCTGGGAAAAGAATCATCCCTGAACCTCATCTGGATTCTGCAGGGGAAAACAGAAAAAGGCACCTGTGTCGCAGGAGCCTACTATGACCTGGCAGAAAATGCCAATTTGAAAGTATCCCGGCTGGAAAGCGGCCTTTCCGGTGTGGAAATTTTCGACCAGCGCCATGCGGTACTGGCCAAAGGTGCCAGAGCTGATTTTTCTGCTGCCGAATTGGGCGGTGAAAATATTTACGTTCACAGCTACGGCCTGCTGGCCGGCGACCATTCTGCCATGACGGAAAAAGCAGTCTATGCCGGCACGAAAAAACAGCATTTGGATTTCTTCTACCACATCGATCATGTGGGAAAGAAAACCCATGCGGAAATCGATGTGAAAGGCGCCCTGGACGATGATTCCAAGAAGATTTTTCGGGGTACCCTGAATTTCAAAAAGGGCTGCAGCGGCTCTGCAGGCGACGAAGGAGACTATGCCATCCAGCTTTCTCCGAAGACGAAAAACATTTCCCTGCCCCTCCTTCTCTGTACGGAAGATGATGTCCAGGGAAACCATGCATCCAGTGCAGGACAGCTGGATGCCAATACCATTTATTTCCTCATGAGCCGTGGATTTTCCTTGGAAGAAGCCAGAAGAATCGTGATTGAAGCCCTGATCCGGCCGATTATCGATGGCATGGATTCATCGGTGAGAGATGAAATTATTACAGAACTCAGGCAGAAACTGGATTCGAAGGAGTTATAATGAACAGCGAATTACTTAGAAAAGATTTTCCCATACTGGAAACCAAAGTGAATGGTCATCAGATCGTTTATTTTGATAATGCTGCCACCACCCAGCGGCCGCTTCCGGTAGTGAATGCCGTTTTGGACTATGTTACCCACGACAACGGCAATCCCCACAGAGGTGCCCATATTTTCGCCATTTCCGCATCAGAAGCCTATGATACGTCCAAGGAAGTGGTACGGAAATTTATTAACGCCAAAAACGCCGGCGAAATTATTTACACCAGAAACACCACCGAATCCCTGAACCTGGTGGCCCGTTCCTATGGCGAAACCCATCTTCACAAGGGAGACCACATCCTCATTACCATTGCGGAACATCATTCCAACCTGGTCACCTGGCAGAGAGTGGCAGAAAAAACCGGCGCTGTGCTGGACTACATTTATGTAGATAAGAAAACCGGTCATTTCCCGGAAGAAGAACTGAAGAAAATCGATGACCCCAGAGTGAAAATCCTGGCCTTTGCTGAAGTATCCAACGTACTGGGCATCGATTTCGACCCCAAGCCCCTCATTCAGCGGGCCCATGCCCATGGCGCCGTGGTGGTGCTTGACGGGGCCCAGTCTACTCCCCATAAGAGAGTGGATGTACAGGATTTGGACTGCGATTTCTTCGCTTTCTCCGGCCACAAAATGTGCTCCATGGGAGGCATTGGTGTCCTTTACGGCAAAGAAGAACTGCTGAATGATATGGAACCATTCCTCATGGGCGGCGATATGATTGATGAAGTGCAGGAGCAGAAAACCACCTTCGCCGACCTGCCTGCCAAATTTGAAGCAGGCACCCAGTACGTGGAAGGGGCTGTCAGCCTGGTAGCTGCCATTAAATATGTGGAATCCGTAGGCTATGATGAAATCAGAGCCCAGGAACGGCGCCTTGTCACCCGCTGCCTGGAAGGCATGAAAAAACTGCCCTTCATCCATATCATCGGACCCACCAATCCCGAAGAAAAAGAAGGCCTCGTAGCCTTTGAAGTGGAAGGCGTACATCCCCATGATGTGGCCCAGATCCTTTCTGCCAAAGGCATCTGCATCCGCACCGGCCATCACTGCGCTGAACCGCTCCATCACTACCTGGGCATCAATGCCAGCTGCCGTGCCTCTTTCTACTTCTACAACACAGTGGACGAAGTAGACTATTTCCTGAAAGAACTGAAGGACGTACGGAAAGTCATGGGGTATGACGACTGATGGAATTAAAACAGCTCTACACCGATCTTATCCTGGAATATAACAAGGACAAGACCAATAAACGCAAAATCAGCAGCCCCACAGTCCACGAACATGGACACAACCCCAGCTGCGGCGATGATATCGACATCGAAGCCAAAGTAGAAAACGGAGTCATCACCGACCTGGCCTATACCGGCACCGGCTGCGCCATCAGCCAGGCATCCACCGCCATGATGGCCGAACTCCTTCAGGGAAGAACCGTGGAAGAAGGCCTCCGCCTCTGCCGCCTCTTCCTGGATATGATCCGCGGCAAAGTCACCGATGACTCCCAGCTGGAAGAACTGGAAGCCGCCATTACCCTGAAAGACATCTCCCAGATGCCTGTCCGCGTCAAATGCGCCACCCTGGGATGGCACACCCTGGAAATGGCACTGGAAAAAGTGGAAAAACAGCTGAAAAACAACGGCTGACATCAAAATAAAAAGCATGGAACCTCATAGAGGACCATGCTTTTTTTTGACAGGAAGGGTCAGATGAGATGTGGCCTGGTGCCATGGGCTGACTGATGACTGGGGACAAAAGGGACAGGGCATCCTCCTTTTAGTTAAGCTTTATGCTGATAGCAGCCATGGGCCCCCATACCCGGGGGCATTAAGGAGAAGGAAAGAGTATAAATCGAAATTTGACAATCAAAGGAAAAGAGTATATAATGAGTAAAGACTAAATAATAATTATAACAATAAATCAGCAAATTAAACCTTTGATATATTATGATGGGGAATATGAGAACTGAAGCGCACAGCGCTTTTTTCAGTTCTCTTTTTTTATGTCAAAAAGCGGGGAGAAAACGTATGAATCAGAAAATCAAGTATGCAGCTCTGGGGATTGCTCTTGCCTGCACCGGCTGGACCGGCGCTTCCGCAGAGCAGGTGTATGAACTGAATCCCATTACCGTAACGGCACAGCGTTATGAGAAAAAGGACGTTGATGTGCCTGCCACGACACAGACATTTACTGAAAAAGACATTGCTGCTACCG
Source organism: Dialister succinatiphilus (assembly GCF_928721695.1). Lineage (NCBI taxonomy): Bacteria > Bacillati > Bacillota > Negativicutes > Veillonellales > Veillonellaceae > Dialister > Dialister succinatiphilus. Next base: position 1,492,254 of record NZ_OV788641.1, read on the forward strand.
GTGCAGATAATATGTCTGTAGCTTTAGGATATCTGGATGGCGTTGTTACCTCCGGCAAGGGGCCCAACGGGGCGTCTAATTCTTCCATGACCAGCAAAATCGTGATGCGCGGCGTTGAAAATGGCACGGTGGTTATGGTTAACGGTACCCCTATCAACTGGAGAAATCTTTATAATCTGGAAAATATTCCGACCAGTGCGGTATCCCGGGTAGAAGTGGTCCATGGCGGCGGTGCGGTGATGTACGGCAGCCAGGCTACCGGCGGTGTCATTAATATCATTACGAAGAAAAAACTGGATAATCAGGTAGAGGCAGGCTGGGGCAACCGTGGCAGACAGAGCTATAAGGTTTCAGCCAATGCGGGCAGCTTCTCCTTTGCCTATGATTACAATAAATGGGGGACCATTGATAAGGTCTCCGATTATAATACAACGGTGAATACGACTACAAAGGAGAATGGGAAGACAGTCACCTTCCCGGTCCATATGCAGCAGAAATTCAAAGGTTCTGAAAAGAACAATTTCAATGCCATGTATCAGTTCAATGACAAGCTGGATTTGCTCTACAACCATAATGAATCCACCAATCGCTGGTCCTATAAGTACAGCGGGATACCGGAAAGCAATAAATATGCGGGCTTGAATGGAAAGGCAAGGTACAATACCAAATTTGAAAGGGATGGCGATTTCGTCCAGTTAAATCTTCATGATATGGATGGCTTCAGCGGCCATATTTTCTATAACTATAACTCCCTTGCCACTCACCATACCAATTTCTACAGTTCCGAAGCTTCGCCGTATAAACCGGATAATCCCAAATATAGAAGCTATAGCAAGGAAAAGAATAAGACCTATGGCTATGATTTCCAAAAGGTGTGGGACCAGAAGGACAAACAGACCTTCCTGCTGGGGACATCCCTGGTTCGAGAAGAGTATAAGAACCATGATCCCGGTGCCGCCGACGCTCTGGATAGAGAAATCAGTGAAGGAAGAAATATTTATGCAGCCTTTGGCTCATGGAACAGAAATATCACACCGAAGGATACCTTTACCTTGAGCGGACGCGGCACATGGACCACGGGAGGAAAGAAGCAGTATCATAATTTCAGCACCCAGGCACAGTACCTGCATAAGCTGAATAACAACCAAAGCATCTATGCCGGCTTTGGTCAGTCCTTTGTGCTGCCTACCCTTCCCCAGCTGCATTCCAGATATGATATTTCTTCACCGGACCGTATTATTGGGAATCCCGACCTGAAACCGCAGAAGGGTACCCACTATGAAATGGGCTGGAAGATGGAAACGGAACATAGACAGTACAAGGCAGCCCTGTTTACCGAAAGAATTAAGGATGATATTTCTTACTCGAAGCAGAAGCAGAACCGTCAGGATTACTGGAATACAGTCAATGAAGATTTCAAGAATAAAGGACTGGAACTGACAGTAAAAGGACAGGAAAAGAACGGATTTGGATGGCATGCCGGGTTTACCTATCAGAATCCTAAAACTAAGGAAAAATCACAGAAAAAGAAGGCCAAGACCTATTGGGATCGCCATTATGGAAGAATCCTTCTTAACGGCGGCGTGGATTACACAAAGGATAAATGGGAAACTGCATTGAACTTCAGTTACCTGGCTGACAGGGTCATGACACCTACCAGTGCCCATTCCTATGATACAAAGCCTTATCTGCTTACCTCTTTCTTTGCTAAATATTCACCCAACAAGTCCGATGATATTATTCTGACCGTGGATAATATCCTTAACAGGGAAGATGTGACGTCCCACACGTCAAGTGATTATTATTCCACGCCAACTACATTCCTTTTGTCCTATCGTCATAAATTTTAAACAGCCATTTTCATACAAAGATATATGACATAAGGGCTGGTCATAATATATGAGGAAGTGCCTGAGTGCAGGGAAACATAGATTTAATGCGGCAAGTATCGAGTATTTTGTCTTGGTTTCCTTGACTTAAAAGGCGCTTCCTTTGTATTTCAAAGGAGTTTCTCTTGAAACGGTTTGCTCTATTTCTCCTCTCCCTTCTTTTCGGTACCCTTCTCCTGTCCGGCTGCGGAAAAGTGCAGCCGAACAGCCACCTGCGGCAGGTGGTGGACGATACAGGACAGTCCGTATCCCTCCCCAGCCATCCCTCCCGTATTGTGTCTCTTACCTATGGCACCGACGAGATTCTTCTGGGTCTGGTAGATACGTCAAGGGTGACAGCTCTCTCCCAATATGCTGGGAATCCGGATATTTCCTTTGTGACGAAGGAGGAGGCGGAGGCCGTGGGGAGGAAGGTGGACATGAATGCAGAGTCCATTATGGCCCTGAAGCCGGACCTGGTTATCGTCTCAACAGCGGTGTCTCCTCAGCTGGTCAGTCTTCTACGGCAGTCCGGCATTCCGGTGTATGTGTCCCTGGTGGCGGAAAGCTTTGATGAAATGGAAGAAAAGGTCAGAGGAGTGGCCAGGGCAGTGAACGAGGAAGCCGGCGGTGAAGCCATGGTGCAGGATATGGAAAATAAAAAAGCGAAGCTGGAGGAGAAGCTTTCCGCCATAGGTCCTTCGGATGAGCGGTGTGCCCTGGGACTTTCTTTCAGGGGAATCCTGGGAAAGAAGGGCACCCTTTTCAGTGAGGTGCTGGCCATGGCCCACGTGAAGGATGGTGCGGCCCGGTATGATGTACCGAAGGGGACCAATGCCTATCTTTCTATGGAAATCCTGCCGGAAATCAATCCCGATGTGATTCTTATGCCCGTATGGAAGGTGAAAAGCGGGGACGATGAGACAGCCTTTGCCAGAAAAATCATGGAAAATCCGGCTTACCGGGATGTAAAGGCTGTTAAGAACGGAAAGCTGGTACCATTTCCGGAAAAGTACAAGTATGTCATGAGTCAGCATGTGACTGATGCCGTAGAAGCCAGTGCCCGGGCGGTGTATCCGGAGCTGTTTGACAAGGATTCCCACTGATGGCAGGCGTCTGATTTCATATAAGGGAGAAGCAGAATGGCAGTGAAACTGATTTATTTGACAAATGTGGACCGCCGGTTTTTCATGATGAGCCGGGCCATGGAGTCCCTGCAGAAGGAGGGCCGGCTTTCCGAAAGCTGCCGGACGCTGAAGGTGAAAGATGACAGCAGTTTTGCTTCCTATGCGCCTCTTCTTGAGGGAGCTTCTCTGGTGATGATCAAGTTCATGGGAAATACGATTCGCACGAAATTCTGGCAGCAGTGCCTTGCCTTTTTAGAGGGCCGTGGGATTCCCTATTACATGGATGCAGCCGGTTCGGCGGAGGAAGAATGCGGGAAGTGGATAGGGAAAGAGGAAATAGAAGTCATCAAAAAGTACAGCTTTTATGGTGGACTGGAAAATTATAGAAATCTGTGGCTCTATGGCGCTTTCCTCTTTGAGACTTCCCCGGTAAAACCACCGGATCCCAGTCCCCTCTGCTGGGCGGGACTCTACCATTTTGGCATGAAGAACAGGTATATGACGGATCTTTCTTCCTATAGGGAGAGATTCTGCAAGGCTGAAAGGCCTACCGCCGGCTTTCTTTTTTATCGGGATGAATGGATCTGGGGAGATACAAAATACCAGGATGCTTTCATTGAGGAGGCGGAGCGGCAGGGGCTTAATGTCATTCCTGTTTTCACTAACGGTCTTCCAGATACGAAACTGGGTATGCCATCCCTTGATGAAGTATTTCATCGGTATTTTATGAAAGATGGAAAGCCTGTGATTGACTGCCTGGTGAATGTGATGAAATTTTCATTCACCACATCCGGCTCCATATCCCGCGAGGTGCTCCATGAAATGGGGATTCCTGTGCTTCAGTGCTATTCCCTGCTCATGCCGGAGGAGGAGTGGAAAAAATCAACGGAAGGCATGAATGCCATGGAAGTGTCCATCAGTGTTTCCATGCCTGAGTTTGACGGCATTATCCACGGGGTGCCCATAGCGGCCAAGCATGTGAAGAAAACAGGAGAGGTGGAATATCTGCCTTTGAAAGAGCGGATAGCTGCCATGGCAGCTAAGGCCGGTGCCTGGGCCAGACTTCACAGGAAGAGAAATGAAGACAAGAAAATTGCCATTATTTTTCACAACTATCCGCCTAAGAATTCCAATATCGGAAGTGCCTTCGGCCTTGACAGCATAGAAAGTGTACGCCGCCTTCTGGAAAAGATGAAAGCGGCGGGGTACAGGATAGATTATGTCCCGGAAACAGGCAATAAGCTCGTTCAGCTCATCACCAGCCAGGCCACCAATGATTTGTCCATGATGACGGAAGCGGAAGAGAAGGCCTGTCATAAAGTGACAGAAAAACAGTACAGAGACTTTTTTCAGACCTTTCCTGACGATGTCAGGGCCCAGATGGAAAAGGACTGGGGCCGTGCTCCCGGCAGTGTCATGGTGGATGGGGAAGGCAGCATTCTGGTTCCCGGTGTTATGGATGGACATGTTTTTATCACGGTGCAGGCACCCCGGGGCTATGGTTTTGATGCAGCCAAAATCTATCATGATCCTTTTATCGCTCCTACCCATCAGTATCTGGCCTATTACCTGTGGATACGGGATATCTGGAAGGCGGATGCCGTCATTCATGTAGGCACTCATGGAAATCTGGAATGGCTGCCGGGCAATGGCGCGGGACTTGACCGGAGCAGTTATCCGGATCTGGCACTGGGCTCTCTTCCCAATGTGTATCCTTACCATATGACTATCACAGGCGAAGGAATACAGGCCAAAAGACGGGGGAGTGCCTGCCTGGTAGACCATATGCCTGCACCCATGGCAGATGCAGGCACCTATGACGAGCTCTCAGAGCTTGAGAAGAATATGGATGAATATGCCCATTTCCTTGCAGTGGAGCCGGAAACTGCATCCCATCTGGTGCCGGAAATACGCAGACTGGCAGTGAAAGCGGAGCTGGATGGGGAAGTGCCCTATGATGAATCGAAGCCATTTTCTGAATATCTGACAAGGCTGCATCAGTACATAGAGGATATTAAAAACAGTGAATGCCATGTGGGCCTCCATATATTGGGACAGATGCCGGAAGGAGAGATTCTCAGAAATGAAATTATCCAGCTCATGAGGCAGTCTGATGGCTCCTGTCCTGCCATTCTGGATGTGTTTGCAGAAAAATACGGATACACAGCCAAAGAATTGATGGAAAACGCACAGACCCTTCTTCCGGAGAAAAAGACGGGCAGCGAAATGATGGCGGCTGTCAGAAAAGAAACGGAACAGTTTATCGACACTCTGATGGTTCATCATTTTAGTGAAGAAGGCATCAGAAAAGCCCTTTCAGCCAAGTCAGTACGGGAAGGGGATGCCTTGTGGCAGAAGCAGGTAGAAAAAACGGCCGGTTTTATCTGTCATGACCTGTACAAAAGGCTTTCCGGCACGATTCAGGAAATGGACCATACCCTGGAAGGAATAGAAGGGAAATACATTATGCCCGGGCCATCAGGCTCACCTCATGCCGGCGGTGTATCCCTCCTTCCGGCAGGAATTAATTTCTATGGTATCGATCCCAGAAAGCTTCCCACCAAAACGGCCTGGGCGGTAGGGAAAGAATTGGGTGATGAGGTTATTGCCCGTTATATCAGGGAGGAAGGAAAGTACCCTGAAAATATAGGCATGGTTTTCTGGTCCGGTGCCAATATGCGAAGTCACGGGCAGTGTATAGCGGAATTTCTTTATCTCATGGGCATTCGTCCTATCTGGGAGAAAGGAAGCCTTTATGTGAAGCGCTTGGAGCCGATTCCTCTTTCGGAGCTGAAAAGGCCCAGACTGGATGTAACAGGCAGAATCAGCGGCCTTTTCAGGGATACCATGCCGGCAGCAGTTTCTCTTATGGACAAAGCAGTCCTGCTGGCTGCATCCCTTCCGGAGAAGGAGGAAGACAATTTTATACGTAAACATGTCCTTTCCGAAAGCAGTGCCATGGAAAGGAATGGAATGACGACAGAGGAAGCCTGGCGGGAAGCCTGCTATCGTATTTTTGGTGATGCGCCGGGAACCTATGGCGCCGGTGTGGGTGCCCTGCTGGAGTCACGAAACTGGGACAGCCTGGATGACCTATCCCGCGTTTTTGTCAGATGGGGCGGCCATGCCTACGGCAGCCGTTCCAAAGGAACCTACAAACCCGGGCTTTTTAAAGAGCGCCTGTCCCATATGGATGTGACCTTGAAAAATGAGGATAACCATGAAACGAATATGATGAGCAGTGATGATTACAATGCCTATCATGGTGGAATGATAGCGGCTGTACGGAACCTTTCTGGTAAATCTCCCCGCTCCTATGAAGGCGACAGTACGGAAAGGGGCAGCGTCAAGGTCCGCAGCGTGCAGGAGCAGGCTAAGCGGGTTTTTCGCATGGAAACCATCAATCCCCGGTTTATACAGGGCATGATGAAGCATGGCTACAAAGGCGCAGCCGATCTGTCAAGCCGTGTATCCATCAGCTTCCAGTGGGATGCTACCAGCAAGGTGATGGAAAACTGGATGTATGAAAAACTGGCTGAAAATTACGCGCTGGATGTCACAGTACAGGACTGGATGAAAGAAGTCAATCCCTGGGCACTCCAGCGCATTACAGAAACTTTGCTGGAAGCGGAAAAACGGGGCCTGTGGCAGGCAGCGGATGAAACAGTCAATCAACTGCAGGCTCTGTACCTGGATATAGAGGGAGAACTGGAAGAGAGTCAGGATGATACGTGAAATCAGGGCTTATGGGAAATAGAAAACTCTGTCAGGGAGATGTTTTTCATCGGGCTGCAGAGGCTTCATCCTTCTCTATGAGATTTCTGTTTTTAAAGGAACATGGACCTGCATAGAGGATCGGTTTTCATTATGAACGAATACCGGATAAATAGATAATTATAAAAAGGGGCTGTGATAAATGTAAATCATTTCTTCACAGCCTTTTTTATAATTTTTTCTGATGGTAAGATTCCAGGCCCTTTGTCATCTCGAGTGGGGAATGTGCCGGCATGGGTGGAAAACTTTGGACTCTATTGAAGCTTTGAACCAAGAAATCTCCTGCCACCAATGCTCTCTGTACCATTGAAAAGTGATATTTCTCTACTCCGCTTCGCAACGTTCGAAATGACAGTGGGGCGGAGTGGTATCCATGTCATTCATGTATTTTTTCACAGACCCGTCCATCATTGAAGGCACTACGAAAAGCCTGAAAAGAGCGTGCGCACAGACAGATTCCTAGGTGAAACTGTCCGATCCATAGAAGGACGCTTTCTTCAGGCTTTTCTATCGCGAAGGCGATTGATTTCTTCTTGAGTTCTTGGCCGAAAAGGATTTGAAAACTCAGAACGCATTGAACGGGCTTGAGACCCGGAGCTCTTATGTATTCATCTTTGCGAGATGGCTTGCAGCCGAATCAGGAATCGGGTATTTTTTTGTGGCCACTCCCCGGACCTTTTCCATGCTCTCATCTGTTCTCTATTATAACGGATAGGGAAGAAAATGGGAATAGGAAATACAGAAATTATGTTTGCTGATTTTGGAGGTATGGAAGGGAGAACTATGAGTTTTATAGATACATTTTCTCGGGAATTCATAGAGAATGTAAGAAAGATTCACCGGCCTTTTCCTATTTCATCGTCACTCATGGTACAATAGAATATATTATTGTATGTTCGGAGGAATGAGTATGGGATTTTTTGACAAAATCAAAAGAGGTCTCACAAAGACCAAGCAGAGTTTGATCAAGAATATTGAAAGCGTAGTCATCGGCTATGCCCAGATTGATGAGGATTTCCTGGAAGACCTGGAAATGGTACTCCTTTCCGGTGATATCGGTGTCCGTACTACGGATTATCTGATGCGCCAGATTCGCCGGGGCGTCACGGAAGGGGTGATTCACAATACGAACGAAGTCATGCCTTTCATGGAGAAAACAGTGAAGGAGCTTTTGAAGGATGATACGGCGGGTGAAGAGTTTACCCATCATCCCGAGGTGATTCTGGTGGTCGGTGTGAACGGGGTAGGCAAGACCACCACCATTGGCAAGCTTTCCGGTCGTCTCCACAAGGAAGGAAAGAAAGTCCTTCTGGCAGCGGCTGATACTTTCCGCGCTGCTGCATCGGAACAGCTCACCATCTGGGCGGAAAGAACGGGCGCTGATATTGTAAAGCATGCAGAAGGCGCCGATCCTGCAGCAGTTGCATTTGATGCCGTATCGGCGGCCAAAGCCAGAGGGGCTGATGTGGTCCTCATTGATACGGCCGGCCGTCTCCAGACGAAGGTAAACCTCATGGAGGAATTGGGGAAAATCAGCCGGGTAGTGAAGAAAGTGATTCCTGATGCACCGCACCAGACCCTTCTGGTGCTGGATGCCACCACCGGTCAGAATGCCATCAGCCAGGCAAAGAATTTCGGTGAAATCGTGCCCCTTACCGGCGTGGTTCTTACCAAGCTGGACGGCACTGCCAAAGGGGGCGTGGTGCTTTCCGTTCATGAAGAACTTCATGTGCCGGTGAAGTGGATCGGCATGGGTGAAAGGGAAGATGACCTGGACCGCTTCAATCCTGATGAATTTGCGAAGGCTCTTTTTGAAACGGATGACCATGTGCTGCAGGAAAGCACAAAGGTGTAACAGGTATTCAGTCATGGCAGGGGTGCATATCCGATGCATCCCTGTTTTTTGAATGCTGCCTCAGGGCAGGAGAAAAGGACATGAGGAAGGAGTAGGGGGACAAGTGATGAAGCAAAGGATGCAGAAAATGGAATCTTTCGCCTATCCTGTAACCATTACACGGAAGAGGGGACTCAGGGCCATTTATCTTCGGATTTCCCGGACAGGGAAGGTTCTTGTATCAGCCCCATCGGCCATGGCTCTAGGGGAAGTGGAACATTTCGTGGCTTCAAAGGATGGATGGATCCGGGAAAAGCTGGCCCGTATGCCTGCCATCCCCTGCTATACCTATGACAGTGGCGAAAAACATTTCTTTCTGGGCAGGGAATACCCCATTGTTTATGAACGAGGCCCCCTGAATTCCGTGTCTGTGGAGGAGGGAAAGCTCTGTCTTACGATAAGCCCCCGGACGAAAGACAGGCCCCGTGCTTACAGGAATCTTATGAAGGAAGAACTGCGGAAGGTCATAGAAACGTATATAGAAATCTGGGCGCCCCGCATGGGCGTCCAGCCTTCTTCCTTGACCATCCGCATTCTAAAGAGCCGATGGGGCAGCTGCAATGTAAGAACCGGAGAACTTTCCTTTGCCCTGGACCTTATCACCAAGCCGGAGGCATGCATTGAGTCGGTGGTGGTGCACGAGTTGAACCATCTTCTGGAAACAGGTCATACCCGCCGCTTCCATGCCCTCATGGCCCGCTGGCTTCCGGACTATAAGGAAAGAACGAAGAAACTTTACGACTACCCCAGGGAGTTTATTTAATGGGGCTCCTGAGGCTGGTTTCCTGCTTTCTGGTGCCAGGAGTGATTGAAATACTTATGCAGTTCCCGTAACGCATAAGGCCCTTTTTTAAAATCTGCGGCGTCAGCCGCCACCACACCCTCTGAACCTTTTGAACCTTCTGAACCCCATGAACCCTCACGCCGTAGGCGTGTCCAATAGCAAAGCCGCCACCACAACCCTCAGCCCAAAGGGCCGTCAAACTTAAGAACCCTCCGGCCCCCTGGGCCGGTCCATCTTAAGAACCCTTTCCATGCCCCCTGAGCGAAGCGATGCACAACCCTTCTACACAACCTGCGGCGCCAGCCGCGCCCCTCTTTTTAACCTGCGGCCGGTCAATCGTAAGAACCTTTCCTTACGCCCCCTACTTCTCTTGACAGAAATATGGTATAATCTAATAAAATAATTTTATACCAAAAGATTTTTATACCATAGTATTCGTATTATGGTGAGTAAGGGGTATTTCAATGAATAACACGGACTGGAAAATCCTGATCTATCTTCGTGAGGAACGAAGCATCAATAAGGTGGCAAAGCGGCTTTTCATGACTCAGCCTTCCTTAACCTATCGCCTGAGCCAGATGGAAAAGGAAATCGGCTGTCCTTTATTTATTCGTACCAATAAAGGGGTTCATTTCACCGATGCAGGCAACCGCCTTTTCTCCTTTGCAGAAAAGGAGCTGCAGCAGTACCAGGACATGAAGAATTATGTGACCCATGAGCCCAATTCCATTTCCGGCGTGCTCCGCATCGGTGCCAGCCAGTCCTTTGCCCAGTCCCATATGCCGGCCATTCTGAAGGGCTTTGTGGATAAGTACAGCGACATTGAAATTTCCCTCACCACCGATACCAGTGATGAACTGGTGAAGCTGGTAAAAAAAGAGGACATCCATCTGGCCATTGTCCGTGGGAACCAGGAATGGCCGGATGCCGATATTCTTCTGGAAGATGCGCCGCTGTACCTGATTTCCGCCAAGAAAATCGATTACAGCACGTTGCCGGACCAGCCTTCTATCCGCTACCGCAGCGATCCTTCCCTGGATGAGCTCCGTACCCGGTGGTGGCGGCAGAATTTCACCGATTCCCCCCATTTCATGCTCACCGTGTCCGACTGTCTGACCTGCGTGGAAATCGTGAACCAGGGCCTTGGTCACTCTCTGATTCCGGCGGACCTGCTTCCTAAGTGCGCGCCCCAGGTGAACAGGGAAATGATTTACGACAAGCAGAAGAGACCTCTGCTGCGGCCCAGCCATTTGATTTTCAAACAGCCCATGCTCCAGTCCACACCGGTGAGAATCTTCGTGGACTACCTGCGCAGCTATTTCAAGGTATGAAAAAAGCCCTGTGAAGCCATGACTTCGCAGGGTTTTATAATTTTACAAGAAATCCCAGCATGCTGAAGAGCCAGGTGGAAATTCCGAGAAACAGGGCACAGCAGAGCTTTTCCAGCTTCAGCCGGATGGCAAAGCGCCGGTGATGGTGGGCATTACCCCATACGGTATTGATGAGGCCGTGATAGTCTACATGCATCATACGTGCCAGGGTGCAGTAGTTGAGCAGCAGGTAAGTACAAATCAGGGCGGGACGGAGTTCATCCATCATGAACCAGGCCATCCAGGGAAAACAGAGATTATATACAAAGGCTATGTGTCCGCCAAGAAAGTAGGCCATTTTCTGGCCAAAGGTTTCGGACAGATCAGTTTTATAGGCAAAGACAAGGTATCCGTTAATGGCGCAAAGAAAAAGGCACCAGAAGAACAGGAACGGCATACAGATTTCCTCCGAATATATTATTATTATTGTTCGCTTATAATTCGATTATAGCATGATATCTTTTGCCTGCCCATGGCCAAAAGGCCGGATGAAATCGATGAAATCGGGCCATTCGGAAGCACCGCCCATGACCGCGGAGGAGATGGAAGGACGGAAGAGGAAAAAGAATCACCGGCGGTAAGGATTTTATATTTTTGCCTGAAAAGGGGTAGAAGAAAAGTATATTCTAAAAATAAAGAGATATAGAAAAAATCTTCCGGCTCCTTATAAATAACTTATAACTGGCCAGAATGGAGGAAAGTGATAGAATGGGGCTGGAGACTGGAGGGGCGGCTGTCCGCTGTCTGCTGTCTGCTATCTGCTATCCGTTGTCCGCTTACCCCTTCCTTAATGCCGACTGTTTCATACGCGGCCTGTACCGAGATTCTTCGCCTGCGGCTTAGAATGACGAGTGGGAGGAGGTCAGTTTCAGCACGTAACGCCCAGTCCCCTTTCTGTGGAAGGGGGCTCCGGATCTTCGTCATAGGGATATGGTTGACAAAAAAACTAATTACGTAACGCTGACTTTGTAAGCATTGCCGCGAAGCGGCTATCCACCACCCTCTGAACCCTCTGAACCTTTTGAACCCTTATAACCAAAGGAGGTTTCCATGAAAAAACTGATTGCTTTTTTACTTTCTTTTTTCCTTGCCCTGTCCTTGGGGCTTCTGGCGGAGGCGTCGGATACACTGGAAATGAATCGGAAAATGGGGTATTTTGACAATACCCGTACGGTACTTCTCCTGTCTCCCCGTGTAAGCGGGAACGGCGGCGAAGCGGCATCCTATGTGAATCGGGAAATGAAGCAGATTTTCCGCTATCCCTATTACAGGACTCTGGATACTGCCGGTTATGAAGGAGCGGTGTCTCCGGCAGACCTGCCCCGGCTGGCTGATGAATCGGGGGCAGACATAGTAGTGATGCCTGTAATCCAGTGGCATCAGTGGATTTTCCACCGGTTCCTCTTTGATGATGGCGACGATATCATCCAGACCAGGGCTATCGTGGATATTTACAGCTATAAGAAAACCGAGGGCACTGTGCGGGATGACCGGGGCACCTATTTTGATACGGAAGACGAGAGTACTGCCCGGAATGTGTACATCCTTGACGATATCATGAAAGAGGTATACAAAACATTCCCCTATCGCCGGGTGCCCACCGATGTGTCCAGGAGCCTCACGGGAGAGACGGAGGACCATACGCCCAAAGCAGTGATGAGATAGTGAGCTGGCGGGAGAAAGACAGCTGCCCGCTGCCGGCTATCGGCTGTCCGACTTCTGAACCATAGGGCTCTGCACCGGTGCCAAAGGGCAGGGAACCCATGACAAAAAGGACCTGGAAGAAATAGTTTATCATTTCTTCCGGGTCCTTTTATTTTACAGCCCTTTCTGTTCAATGCCGCTCACCAGGTAACCCAGATGGGCGGTGCTGTTTAATGTGACCAGGCGCCAGGTGCCTTTGTCACATTCCAGTACATTGATACAGGCATTGTCCTGCTTGATCTGCCAGAAGTGGCTCATATCAAGGCCCAGGAGGTCGCAGATAATGGCCTTGTTCACGGCGTCGTGGGCAGCCACAAGCACCGTTTCCCCATCATAGGTTTTTGCGTATTCATCGAAGGCTTCCCTGGCCCGTTTCCGTACGTCCTCCAGATTTTCTCCTTCCGGCATCTGCACCAGGTCCGGGCGGGTGTGCCAGAGGCGGAATTCTTCGGGGTAGCGGGCCTCGATTTCATCGGCGTGGATGCCTTCCCACAGGCCGTGGGAGATTTCTGTCAGTCTTTCGTCCTTCATCACGGGAAGGTGGTGGAAATCGGCAGCCAGGCGGCAGGTTTCATAGGAGCGGGAGAGGGGGGAGGAAATGGCCCGGTCTATGGGCACGTCCTTCAGAGCCAGCGCCGCTTTTCGGCCCTGTTCCCATCCCCTTTCGGACAGGGGTGTGTCTTCCTGGCCCTGGTAGCGGCCTTCTATGTTCCAGGTGGTTTCTCCGTGACGGAGAAGGATGATGCGTATCATAGGTGCTCCTTAATGTTCACAGTGAACGACTTTGACATCGTGGATGCCGTCGATATTCATGAGGGCCGGAATCAGGGCCGAGGGGATATCCTTGTCCACAGCCACCACCATGACGTTGGTGCCTGCTTCCTTGCCGGCGCCTACCTGCATGCCGTTGATGTTGATATGTTCTCTCCCAAGTACCGATGCTACCTGGCCGATCATGCCGGGCTTGTCTTCATGGGGCGCAATGATAATGCAGCCTTTCGGTTCGATGTCCACGCGGAAGTGGTCGATGGATACGATTTTGGCTTCTTTCCGGTCAAAGAGGGAGCCTGTAATGCGGTGGCTGCCTTTGTCGGTGTCTACGGTGAGGGAAATGGTATTGGTGAAATAGTGGCCCTTCTTGGCTTTTACTTCTCTTACATCCATGTGCCTTTCTTCTGCAATGCCCCGGGCATTGACGAAATTGACGGTCTGCTGCAGTACCGGAGCCAGAAGGCCTTTCAGTACGGCTGTGGTGAGTGGTGCTGTTTCTGTTTCTGCCAGTTCACCGGTATATTCCACGTTCACCCTGTTGATACGGCCGCCGGCCAGGTCGATGGCAATATTGCCCATGCGCTCGCAGAGGTCGAAGTAAGGCTGGATCACGTGAAGGGTGGCTTTGGTAATAGGGGAAGCGTTCACGGCGGTGGCCACCGGTTCTCCGTGGAGGGCCTGCATGACGCCTACAGCCACATCGGTGGCAACGCCGGCCTGGGCTTCTTTGGTGGAAGCGCCCAGATGAGGGGTGAGGGCTACATTGGTCATGCCCAGGAAGGGATTGTCTTCCGGTTTCAGCGGTTCATTGGGCCATACGTCGATGCCGGCGCCGGAGACCTTACCGCTCTTCAGCGCCTCAGCCAGGGCGTAGATATCCACCACGGCGCCCCGGGATGCATTGACAAGGCGGACGCCATCTTTCATTTTGGCAATTTCTTCTTTGCCGATCATGCCCCTGGTCTCATCAGTAAGGGGCGTATGAAGGGTGATATAGTCCGATTCCTTCAAAAGGGTATCCAGGTCCACCAGCTCCACGCCCAGCTGTTTGCCTCTTTCCAGGGGAATATAGGGGTCGTAGCCGATGGTTTTCATGTTGAAGGCCTGGAGGCGTTTGGCCACATTGGAACCGACCCGGCCTACGCCGATGATGCCTACAGTCTTGTTCAGAAGCTGGATGCCGGTGAAGCTCTTCCGGTCCCAGCGGCCTTCCATAATGGACTGGTGGGCCTGGGGAATGTGGCGGGTCATGGACAGCATGAGGGCAATGGTGTGTTCGCAGGCTGCAATGGTATTCGACTCCGGCGTATTGACTACGGTAATACCTTTCTGGGTGGCTTCCTTTATATCAATGCCGTCGATGCCTACGCCGGCGCGGCCGATGACCTTCAGGTTTTTAGCAGCGTCAATGACTTTCTTTGTGACCTTGGTCTGGCTTCTTGTAATGATGGCATCATAGTCGCCGATGACTTTCACCAGTTCCTCTTCCTTCATATTCGGCTGGATATCTACGATAAATTCCTTTTCCAGGATTTCTTTGGCTTCTTTAGCTACGTCGGCAGTAATGAAAATTCTGAACATAATGATTTCCTCCTGTAAATAATCAAATTATCCGTTGACTCTTTCGTATTCTTTCATGAACTGGGAGAGCGCTTCCGCTGCTTCCGGTGTTACCGCATTGTAGAGGGATACCCGGAGGCCGCCTACCAGACGGTGGCCTTTCACGCCTATGAAATCATGGGCCTTTGCTTTTTCCACGAAATCCTTCTCCATGGCTTCATTGGCCAAATTGAAGGTAATGTTCATGCGGCTTCTGGCATCCTTTTCCGCATGGCCCCGGTAGAATCCGCCGCTTTCATCAATCACGTCGTAAATCAGGGCTGCTTTGACCTTATTTCTTTCTTCAATGGCCTTGAGACCGCCCATATTTTTGATCCAGTGGAGCATGCGGTTCAGGGTATAAATGCAGAAAACCGGCGGCGTATTGTAGGTAGAATCTTTTTTCACAAAGGTCTGGTACTGCAGGAATTCGGGGATATCGGGGCGGGCCGTTTCAAGAAGGCTCTTTTTGATGATAGCCAGAGCCACACCGGCGGCGCCCAGATTCTTCTGGATACCGGCCCAGATCATATCGAACCGGTTGAAATCGATGTCCCGGGAAAGAATGTCTGAAGACATATCGCAGATCAGGGGCACCTTCACCTCCGGGAATTTCCAGTACTCCGTGCCGTAGATAGTATTGTTGGCGCAGATGTAGAGGTAGTCCGTACCATCCTTGATGTCATAGGTGTCAGGAATATAGGAGTAATCTTTATCCTGGGCGGAATTGGCATCGTAGGTTTCACCGAAGAAGGCGGCCGTATTTCTTGCCTTGTGGGCCCATACGCCGGTGTCTGCATAGGCAGCCCGGGTATGGAGGAAATTGTATCCCGTCATGAGGAACTGCATGGTGCCGCCGCCCTGGATGAATACGATTTCATAATCCGGCGATAAATGCATGAGCTGCCGCAGGAGATCCTTCGTCTCATCCAGCATATCCTGGAACTCTTTGGACCGATGGCTGATTTCCGTAATACCCATGCCTGTGTTTTTGAAATTGGTGAGATCCTCCTTCATAGCCTCCAGCACTTCCAGGGGCATAGGGGACGGACCGGCGTTGAAATTGAATACTCTCTTCATCATGAACCTCCAAATAACACAAAAAGAGAAGACGTCCCATGGGACGAGCTTCTCTTTTCTCGCGGTGCCACCCAATTTAGCCATGGCAAAAAGGAGCGAGGTATAAAAAAACGCTCTCCATCCACTAAGGGACGAGAGCACCCGCGATACCACCCAAATTGCCAGAAGGCCATCTTTGAAAGGCTGTAACGGGCCTGCCCGAAGGATTCTTCATCCATGTCTCCGAAGTGGAAAGATAATCAGCCCCTGACAGCTCTCACCGGCCGCTGTCTCTCTGAAAAGGTCTCATTACCCCTTCTTCATCATCGCTTGTTTCGTATGGCTGAATTATAGCGCCGGCCCTTTCACTTTGTCAAGAAGAAATTTTTTGGACACCATTTCCTTTGCCGCGCTTTCGCAATACCGGAAGTATCGCGCAAAAGGGGCCGCAGGCGTCTGCCCCGGAAGCGATGTAACCTTTCTACACAACCTGCGGCGCCAGCCGCGCCCCTTTTTATAATCCACGGCGAAGCCGCCATCGCTACCCTTTGAACCTTTATGCAGGGAGTGGTATAATACATGCATATTATCATGTAAAGTGATTATACTATGCATGGTAAATATAATGCAGAATCCATATAGGAGAAGAGAAGTATATTTCCTGGAGAAGGTGCTGACAGCCCATTCCCGGAAAATCAGGAAAAGGAGTGTGGAATTTGTATGTCTATTAAAACAAGGAAAATCGGTATTATCGGTGCAGGCAATGTAGGATCCCATCTGGCCCTCCAGTTTGCCGTGCAGGGTCTGGCAGATGAAGTGGTATTCTACGATACCAACATGGACAAAGCCATCGGCGAATCCCTGGATCTTCTGGATGCCGTCAGCTACCAGCCCCACCATTTTGAGGCCTATGCAGGCACCATGGACGATATGAAAGATGCAGATATTCTGATCAATGCATCCGGCAAACCCCGGAAACAGGGACAGAACCGTCTGGACATGATGGATGGCGCCATTGCCACCAGCAAGGAATTCCTGCCGCTGATTCAGAAATCCGGCTTTGACGGCATTATTATTTCCATTTCTAACCCCTGCGACATTATTGCAGAATACCTGCAGTACAAGCTGGACTGGCCGAAAAAGAAAATCATCGGCTCCGGCACAGCCCTGGACTCTGCCCGCCTGCAGATGCAGCTTTCTACCCAGCTCAAAGTCAACCGCCGCTCTCTCACCGCTTACCTTCTGGGCGAACACGGCGATTCCAGCATGATTCCCTGGAGCCATGTCAAAGTGGCAGGCAAGCCCATTGATGAACTGCTGAAGGAAAAGCCGGATCTCTACCATATGGATTCCAAGGAAGAAATCCTGAAGAAAGTCCATGAAGAGGGAAATATTGAAAACGCCAAGAAAGGCTGCACTGAATTTGGCGTTTCCTCTGCCACCGCCGAGCTGGTCCGTGCCATTTACCACGATGAACATAAAATCCTTCCCTGCTCCGTCTATCTGGACGGCGAATATGGCATCCATGACAGCTTTGCTTCCGTACCGGTGAAAGTGGGCAAGGACGGCGTGGAAGACATTATCGAACTCCATTTGACCGATGAAGAAAATGAAGAACTCCAGCGTTCCATCAAAATTCTGAAGGAACACTTCGAAAGAGCGCTCACACTGTAATCGTTTGAACAAAAAGGGTACCCGCCGGGGTGCCCTTTTTGTTTTGTAAGTGCCATGCTCTTATGAAACATGGTTCACTGGTTTTCTGAACGGAAAAAAGGAGTCCCCAATCCCCAGTCCCCAGTCTCCAATACCCAGCCCCTAGCCCCCAGCTCCCAGCTCCCAGTTCCCAGTTCCCAGTTCCCAATCCCCGTTTATAGAGAAAATCCCTTTTCACAGCCCCGCCCCATGGGGTATAATGGTATGACGCTTATTTTAATTTTGAGGTGAAACATGACTGATTTGGAAGAAATAAAAAGACGCCGCACCTTTGCCATCATTTCCCACCCGGATGCCGGCAAGACGACGCTTACTGAAAAACTACTGCTCTACGGCGGAGCCATCCATCTGGCAGGATCCGTCAAGGCAAGAAAGACAGCCCGCTATGCCGTTTCCGACTGGATGGAAATTGAAAAACAGCGTGGTATTTCTGTCACCAGCTCGGTGCTCCAGTTTGACTACCAGGGCTGCCGCATCAATATTCTGGACACCCCTGGGCATGCGGACTTTTCTGAAGATACTTACCGTACCCTCATGGCGGTAGACTCCGCCGTCATGGTTATCGACGTGGCCAAGGGCGTGGAAGCCCAGACGAAGAAACTCTTCAAAGTCTGCTCCGACCGGAGCATTCCGATTTTTACCTTCGTCAATAAAATCGACCACTTCGGCAAGAATCCCTTCGACCTCATGGCCGATATTGAAGATGTACTGGGCATCCGCTCCTGCCCTATGAACTGGCCCATCGGAGTGAATGGCGATTATACCGGCATTTACGACAGAGAAACGGAAATGTGCCATCTCTTCATCAAGGACAATGCCCATGGCGTAAAGAAACTGGAAGTGATTTCCGGGAAAATGGACGATGAAAAAATCACCTCCCATCTGAGCCCTGAAATCATTCAGTCCCTGAAAGACGACCTGGAACTTTTGGACGAAGCAGGGGACCCCTTCGATGAAGAAAAAGTGGCAAAAGGAGAACTGACCCCCATGTTCTTCGGCTCCGCCATGACCAATTTCGGCGTACAGCCCTTCCTGGAAAAATATCTGGAGCTGGCTCCGCCGCCGGAACCGAGAAAGACACTGGAAGGCACAGTGGCCCCGGAAGATCCCAATTTCTCCGCCTTCGTTTTCAAAATCCAGGCCAATATGGACCCCAAGCACCACGATCGGGTGGCTTTCATGCGCATTTGCTCCGGTGTCTTTGAAAAAGGGGCGAGCGTGCTTCACCGTCAGAGCGGCAAAATGATCCGCCTGTCCCAGCCCCAGCAGTTCCTGGCCACCGAAAGACAGACCGTTGAAAAAGCCTATCCCGGCGATATTATCGGCGTTTTCGATACCGGTGAACTAGGCGTAGGGGATACGGTATGCGAAAAGAAACATCCTGTCACTTTCATCGACTTCCCTGTGTTCCCGCCGGAACTCTTCGCCCGCCTTTCACCGGTGAGCAGCATGAAGAGAAAGCAGTTCCTGAACGGCGTTACCCAGCTGGCCCAGGAAGGGGCCATTCAGGTGTACAAGCAGCCCTACATCATGGAATCCTTCATTATCGGTGCCGTTGGCCAGCTGCAGTTTGAAGTCATGAAATACCGGCTGGAAAACGAATACAACGTATCGGTGAACCTGGAACCCTTAGGCTTCACCGCCGCCCGCTGGACCGAAGGCGATGTGCCGCCGGAAGAACTGGTAGGCATCGACAATGCCATGGTGGTCTACGACCGCCGCGAGCGGCCGGTATACCTCCTGCCCAATGCCTGGCAGGCAGGCTGGCTGGCCCAGAGAAATCCAAAAGTCAAATTCCTTGAAAGCCCGCCCCTGGGTGTGGCAGAATTGTAAGGAAATTAATCAAAAGCAGCAGAACCGCAGATGGCTCTGCTGCTTTTTGGCATTCTGGCAAGCGCTGTGAGCTGCTTATGAAAGGACTGCTTTTCAGAGCTTTATTCTGCCCCCGCTTGCGGGGGCAGTCCGGCGCACCCGGATAGGGGGTGTATCTGCCGAAGGCAGATAATTCAGCAGAATGGTTATTTTGCCATATGACACAGAAAGGTGAATCCGTAACGCTGACTTTAATAATCTGCGGCGAAGCCGCTACCACCACCCTCAGCCCGGCAGGGCTGTTGCCCCCTGAGCGAAACGATACACAAACCGCCGCCGGATAAGGGGGAGCCGCGCAGCGGCTAATCACCAGAATGCCAATCAAGCCCTATGGCACAGAAAGGTAAATCCTAACGCGGGCATCCATTTCTTCCCGACGTTCTTCGGCCTGCTTTCCGGCCTGGCGGAGATGTTCGGCGGGATCTTCATCCTGCTCGGCCTGTTCTACCGCCCGATGGCCCTCTTTCTCGTCGGCAATCTCATGATGGCAGCCTCCATCGAGCTCGCCCCCGGCGCGCCGCTCCTGCAGGGCTCGCGCCCCTTTGAGGAAGGTGTCTTCTACATCGGCGTCGTCTTCGCCGGTCCAGGCCGCTACAGCCTCGATCACCTGTTTCGCAATGAAGTCGGCGAAGAAAAACACAATCATTTCTGAATCTCCACAAGAAAGCCCTGTCTGTTTTGGTTCAACTGGAACAGGCAGGGCTTTCTCTTTGGCTTATGAGTAATACGTTTTAGGAATGCTGGATGATTTTTGATAAGCATTTTACATGGTATGCATACCCTGTTATGATAAAAGAAAAAGATGAAGTCGTGGGACAGGAGGATTTATCATGGAAAAACAGACAGCAGGACGCAAGGCATTGGGCGATTTTGCACCGCAGTTCGCGGCGCTCAACGATGATGTGCTCTTCGGTGAGGTGTGGGCCAAGGAAGATGAGCTTTCGCCGAAGCTTCGCAGCATCGCGACGGTCTCGGCACTGGTCGGCAAGGGAACTGCTGGCGATGCCTTGCGCTACCACCTGCAGACGGCGCGCCAGCACGGCGTTACGAAAGAGGAAATGGCCGCACTGCTCACGCATCTGGCCTTCTACGCTGGCTGGCCGAACGCCTGGGCAGCCTTTCCTGTGGCCAAGGAAGTCTACGCCGATGCAGCGGATGCAGAGGGCCGCGGTGGCTTCTTCGGCCTCGGCGAGCCAAACGATGCCTATGCCAAGTACTTCACGGGCCAGTCGTACTTGAAGGTCCTGTCGAAGCCGGGCTTAGTGTAAAATTTTACTCGGTAGGGAAATTTTTCCAGAAACAATAAAAGAGGAAAGCCTCCCCTTGAGTGGAAATGTTATAATTTCCGTGCACAAATAAAACAAAGAAAGGGCTTTCCTCATGGATATTATAACAAAAACTGGAGAAATTTGGAGTGAAAATGCAATAGGAGCAGTCATTTCTCTCATTAAGGAATCTGATGACTCTATCGAGGCTGAAAGGAAGCTAACTCATTGGCTCACTGAAATGAACTGTCAGCTTATAGCTATGGCCCTGGCGCGTATTGACACTGAGCTGTATCAGATTTACAAGGTACAGGGGTGGCGTGTGACGCGCCGGGACTCTAGGACAATTTACTGTCGCTATGGAGAGCTGACCTATACGCGAAGACTTCTGCAGAAAGACGGGAAGAGCTTCTATCCTTTGGATCGTAAAATGGGCTTTGAGTCCAGAAAGCACTACAGCCTGGGAATGATTGAGCGGATTGTCGAGGCTGTCGCAATTACCACATCTCGCAGTGCCAGCGAACTCCTGCAAAGCCTGGCAGGGATTACCATCTCCCATCAGTCCGTTATCTCACTCAAGAATTATGCCGGTAAGAAGGCAAAGGCTTACGAAAAAACATTGGCAGAAGAGGAAAAGGTTGAAAAGCCGACACAGCCGGAAATTATAGCGATTGAAGGAGATGGAATTGTACTCAAGAACAAGGAGAAAGGCGGCGTTTCGGAAGTGCACCGCCTCCAGGTATATGAGGGAGTCAGGAAAAATGGCAACAGGACAGAACTGGTAGGACTTCGCTGCTTTGCATCTACCAGCAGAAAAGAACTTTTTGCAATGGTAAGAAGCTATCTGCTTGAGCACTATGACCTGTCTAAGACCACAGTGCTGTCGAATGGGGATGGAGGGTCCGGATACCAGTTTCAGGACTTTGAGCGAATGGTAGAAGGCTGCCTGGATCACCAGCACTTCCGCGACTGCTATCATGTGCATGAAAAGATCCGGACCCGGCTCAGCTTCTGCAACAGGAAACTGATAGACCGTATTATCCGAGAACTTCACCAGAGCGACGATATTATGAAACAGATTCCCGTATGGATGGATACTGCCCGGAGCTGCGCTCGAACAGAGGCGGATTTGGAGGCGGTAGACAAGCTGCAGAGCTATCTGGAGAGAAATGCTCCCTATATCCCCAGCCTGAGTCAGCGCGGCATCCATACAGAGATTCACCTGGGGACTGCAGAAACAAATCACCGGTTCTACAGCTATCGCATGAAGCGGCAGGGACGGAGCTGGTCCAGCGAGGGAATGGAGTGTATGGTTTGGGTATTAACCGCCCGGAAGAATAAAACACTTACAGCAGCTCTCCTGTACCATGCTAATGGGAAAAGCTACAAAAAGATGGATAGAGCCATGCACAAGGCTGCGGTGCAGGCAGAGCGTAAAATCACACAGAATGTCCGGAGTGAGGCGCAGAAGCGCAAAATGAGAAACTATAGGCCAGGATGCCTGGAGGGGCGTATAGGCGTTTATGGAGCTTCTTCTTCACCAATGGGGAGACTGGCCAGAGCTATACAGAAATACTGATAAAACCGAAGCCACGGAGATCGTAATCATCGACAGTCAAATGAATTACCGAGGAAAACTTGACACTTACGAAGCCGGGCGAGCCGCTTGTCATCTGCAACGTCACGTTCGAGCCGGGCTGCCGCAATTTCTGGCATATCCACCACGCGAAGCAGGGCGGCGGCCAGGTGCTCATCTGCGTCGACGGCGAGGGCTGGTATCAGGAGGAGGGCAGGGCCCCACAGAGTCTCAAGCCCGGCGATATCGTCGAGATTCCCGCAGGCGTCAAGCACTGGCACGGTGCCAAGCAGCACAGCTGGTTCTCTCATCTCGCGTTCGAGATCCCGGGCACGGAGACAAGCAATGAGTGGTGCGAGCCCGTCACAGATGAGGTGTATCCGCAGGACTGACACGATAGTTTAGAAGTAGATTGGATTGTATGTTAGGAAATTTTTCGTATTGCAACCCGGTAAAGCTTTATTTTGGCGATCAGTCACTCGATTACTTGAACACGGAACTGCCGAAGTACGGCAAGAACCGTCTTGATCTACGGCGGCAGTTCCATCAAGAAGAACGGCATCTACGATGATGTCATCAAGAGCCTTGAGGCGCAGGGCAAGAATGTGGCAGAGATCGCGGGCGTCATGCCGAATCCGACGCTCGCAAAGCTCTATGAGGGCATCGAGATCGCGCGCAAGCATCAGGCGGATCTGCTCCTGGCCGTCGGCGGCGGTTCGGTCTGCGACTATGCCAAGGTGGTGTCCGTCTCAGTCAACTGCGAGGAAGACCCGTGGGAGAAATACTTCGTGCGCTTTGAGGAGCCGTCCTGCGAGACGCTGCCAGTCGGCTGCGTGCTGACGATGGTCGGGACGGGCTCGGAGATGAATGCAGGTTGTGTCATCACAAATCAGAAGACAAAGCAGAAAATAGGTCACGTCTTTGCAGACGAGAAGATCATCCCGCGCTTTGCCATCCTGAACCCGCGGTACACGATGACACTGCCACATCGCCAGATGGCAGCAGGCATCTACGATATCTTCAATCACATCTGCGAGCAGTATTTCTCCGGTGAGGATGATAACACGAGCGATTACATCAGCGAGGGCCTGATGCGCTCCGTCCTGCACGCCAGCCGCATTGCCAACAAAAACCCGCAGGACTACGAGGCACGCAGCAACCTGATGTGGACGGCGACCTGGGCGCTCAACACGCTGATTGCCAAGGGGAAAAGCATGGACTGGATGGTCCACATGCTCGGCCAGGCCGTTGGCGCCTATACGAATGCGACGCACGGCATGACGCTTGCAGCTGTCTCACTGCCGTACTACCGCTACATCCTGCCGTACGGCCTGCCGAAATTCAAGCGCTTCGCCATTGAAGTCTGGAAGGTCAACCCGGAAGGCAAGACAGATGAGGAGATTGCCGAGGAAGGCCTCAAGGCCATGGAAGATTGGATGAAGGAACTCGGGCTTGCCATGAAGATCTCCGAGCTCGGCGCGACAAAAGATATGATCGATGGCATCGCCGATGCTACGCTCCTCCTCGAGGGCGGCTATAAAGTCCTTAAGCGCGAGGAAGTCGTCGCCATCCTGAAAGAAAGTCTTTGATGCTTGCTGGTTTATGGGGGCTGAACGGAAGAGACGTTCCGTTCAGCCCCTCGTCTATTTCAATTCTTTTCTATATTGCGGCTTTGCGTATATAATAGAGGAGGTGTACCAATCATAGAAGATGATGGAGGAGTGGGAGAATGGAAATACGCGTACTGCAGTACTTTATGGCGGCAGCCAGACATGAGAACATCACCAAGGCGGCGGAGGAACTTCACCTGACGCAGCCGACGCTTTCGCGGCAGCTGTCGGATCTCGAGGACGAACTGGGCGTGCAGCTGCTCGTGCGCGGGAAGCGCAAGACGCAGCTGACGGAAGCCGGACTGATATTCAAGGCGAGAGCGCAGGAGATTCTCAGCCTGACAGAAAAGACGAAGGAGCAGTTTGCCAAGATGGATGAGCTCGTGGCGGGGGACATCTACATTGGTGCCGGCGAGACGCAGGCGATGGCCTGTGTCGCGAAAGTCCTGGCGCCGCTGCGCCGATCCTATCCTCACATCCAGTTCCATCTGGTCAGCGGCAATGAAGACCTGATCTACGATTCTCTGCAGAAGGGATTGCTCGACTTCGGGCTCGTCTGCCGGGCGGATGCACCGCGGACGTATGCGTTTCGCCGCATCCCGCACGACGATGCCTGGGGGCTCCTGATGCGGGCAGACAACCCTCTGGCAGTCAAAGAGGCCGTACAGCGCGCCGATCTCTTGCAGGAGCCGCTCATTGTATCGGAGCAGGCGATGAAGCATCACGAGCTGGATCATTATTTCGGCAGCGCAGCGGAGAAAATCGAAGTGGCCGGTACATACAACCTGCTCTACAATACGATCTTCTTCATCGAGGCGGGCATGGGCAGTGCGCTTTGCTTCAAGGGCATGGCGGATGCCGTAGGTTCGTCACGCGGGCTCGTCTTCCGTCCATTGGACCCCGTGATTTACTCGGCGAATTATGTGGTCTGGCGCAGAGACCAAGTCTTCTCCCACGCCGGTCGTCTCGTCGTGGCGGCCCTGGACGAGGCGTTCTCTAATCATGCCTAAAGCCTATCATAGATTATTAAAACCAAGTATTTGTAATCATATACCCCTTCCCTTATAATGAATGCATCAAGTAAAACAACTGGGCATGCAGCGATGAGCTGCAGCGATGCAACATTAAGGAAGGGGTTTTTCCATGAAGACATTCAAGAGCAAGAAAAGAGCCGCTTGGCTGATGGCTGCTGTAATGATGGGGACGTTCACTTTTGCAGGGATGGCGATGCAAACGACTTATGCAGCTGTGCCGACGAAAACGCTCGTGCACGATTCACAGATGAAGAATGCGACGATCCAGGATCTGGACAACGACACGCGCGTCTTCGCCGTGGACAAGACGATTGAGGTCAAGAAGGTCACGTTCCAGAATCGCTACGGCTTCGATGTGGCGGGCCACCTCTACCTGCCGAAGGATTTTGATGACAAGAAGCAGTACAAGGCTGTCGTCGTGACGGGCCCGTTCGGCGCAGTCAAGGAGCAGTCCTCGGGCCTCTACGCACAGGAAATGGCCAAGAACGGCTTTGTTGCCGTCGCCTTCGATCCATCGACCACGGGGGAGAGCAGCGGCAAGCGCCGCAATATGGGCTCGCCGGAGATATTCACGGAAGATTACAGCGCGGCAGTCGATTTCGTCAGCAACCTCAAGTTCGTCAACCCGCAGCAGATCGGTGCTATTGGCATCTGTGGTCTCTCGGGCATGGCCATCACGGCAGCAACGAATGATACGCGCATCAAGGCGGTCGCGACATCGGCTATGTACGACATGTCGGACAGCATCCGCAACCACTATAATGGGGATTACTACACGCCGGAGCAGCGCGAAATCGTCAAGCACCACCTGGCCGAGATGCGCGATGAGGAGGCAAAGACAGGCAAGTCTATTCCCGGTTCGCATGAGCTCGCCGTCGACAAGGATGGCAAGGTGATCTCGACGAAGACGATGTTCCCTGACAAGCTGCCGGCGGATGCATCGGATGTGGTGAAGGGCTTCTACGATTATTACGTCGGCCGCGCTTACCATCCGCGTGCCATCAACTCCAACACGCTGGCCTGGGATTCGACGACGCCGTACGGCTTCTTCAACTTCTCGCTGATGGAGCACATCAAGGAACTCAGCCCGCGCCCGCTGCTCCTCATCACAGGGGACAAGGCGCATTCTAAGTACTTCTCGGATGCGGTCTATGCAGCGGCAGATGGTCCGAAGGAGGAGATTGTCGTTCCGGGTGCTACGCATACGGATCTCTACGACCAGATGGACAAGATCCCCTTCGACCGCCTCGTCGCGTTTTTCAACAAGTACCTCAGTGAATGATTGCTGGAAAGACGTACCCGGGAGGAGGATGTTTGATGAGCAGATTGTTCTTTTTCTGTTGTGCTCTGATTGCACTTATCGTGCTGGGATGTGGCGGCCCCGGAGTGGCGGCCCCATCCTTGTCCGGGAAGGAGGCAGAGATGCACGAGACAGGAGCGGCGTCCCTACTAGCGGGCAGCAAAGCGTATGCTCTGAAGTGGGCTGATACGGAGGCTGCTGCCGAGCTGCGGCAGCAGCTGCCTCTGGCCAAGACGTTTACAGAACTCAATGGCAACGAGAAATACTACAAACTGCCGAAGCACCTGACAGTGGCGGATGAAGATGTCCGCGAGATCCATAAGGGGGATGTCATGCTGTTTGGCGGTCAGTATGTCGTGGTGTTCTATCAGGATTTTCAGACGACTTACCGCTACACGCGCCTGGGTCACGTCGAAGCAGACAATGATCTGGACGCTGCTCTGGGGGCAGGTGATGTATTCCTGACCTTGCAGCCATGAGATGGAGAGAGCGGTCTGGAGACGGAAAGGATGAGATGATATGAAACGACAGCAGCTATTGCTCTTGATCTTGGCATTTGGTGTGTTCAGCATCCTCAATACGGAGATGGGCATCATCGGCATCCTGCCGATGGCGGCGGCGATGTACCAGGTGGATATCGTACAGGCGGGGATGCTCGTCAGTCTGTTCGCGCTTGGCGTGGCCATCGCAGGGCCGACGATGCCGCTGCTGTTCTCGCGCTTCAATCGCAAGCACGTGATGCTGCTTGTGCTGGGTGTGTTCACGATCTGCAATGCACTGGCCGTCGTTGCGAGCGACTTCTATCTCCTTTTAGTGCTGCGCGTCGTGCCGGCCTTTTTCCACCCGGTCTACTGTGCACTCGCCTTCAGCGTGGCCGCTGCCTCGGTGGCTCCAGAGGATGCGCCGCGGGCTGTGGCGCGCATCAACATGGGCGTCGCGGCCGGTATGGTCGTCGGCGTGCCCATCAGCAATGTCTTGGCAGCGACGTTTGACTTTTCGGCGGCGATGGTCTTCTTTGCAGGCGTGACGGGGCTCATGTTTCTGCTGACAATGGCCTTTGTGCCGGACTTGCCGGTGACGCAGCCAATGCGCTACGGCGCGCAGCTTTCCGTTCTGAAGCGTCCGCCGGTCTGGCTGGCCATCGTGGCGGTTATTTGCCTCAATGGCTCCATCTTCGGCGTCTACAACTACCTCGCTGATTATTTGCAGAAGGTTGCGGCACTGCCGGGAGAGCTCATCGCAGTGCTGCTCCTCGTCTATGGTCTCTTGAACATCTGCGGAAGCTATCTGGGCGGCAATCTCCTCGCCAGGTGTCCCAGCGTGACCGTACGCCTTTTCCCGCTGTGTACCATCGCGCTCTACTGCCTGCTCTTTGCAGGTGGTGGGAAGCTGCTGCCTCTTCTCGCGGCATTGATCGTGGCCTGGGGCATTCTCGGTGGCATCAATGCGAACATCAATCAGTACCTGCTGGCCTGCGTGGCATCAGATGCGCCGGATTTCAGCAACGGCCTGTTCCTGACAGCGGCCAATCTCGGCTGCATGGCGGGAACCATGATCAGCGGCTTTTTCATACACAGCCTCGGACTGCCCTTCGTCGTCTGCGGTGGCCTGCTGCTGGCGGCCGCTGCCCTGCTGCTCACACCGTTCGTACACTGCCGGGCAGATGAGCAGCAGGCGACGGATTGTCTTATCGGCTCGTAACAAGTGGTTTTATGGCAGATTGCTGTTCGTTTTTGACGCTTCGGCGATGTACTGCTGGAGCTCTTGGATAAGTTCTGCCCGGAGATGAGCAGCAGGACAAGAAAGATGGCAGAGGCAAGCTGTGAGCGTCTGGGCATTGATGTAATCGACCTGTACTGGATTCACAATCCTGCAGATGTGGAACGTTGGACTCCGGTACTTATCCCTCTGCTGAAGAGCGGCAAGGTGAAGAATGTGGGCGTATCCAACCACAATCTGTCCGAGATCAAGCGAGCTAATGAAATCCTGGGGGAACAGGGCTTCAGGATTTCTGCCGTGCAGAATCATTTCAGCCTGCTGAATCGTTCTTCGGAAAGCTCCGGCATCCTGGACTACTGCCGGGAGAATGATATTACTTTCTTTGCTTACATGGTGCTGGAGCAGGGGGCATTATCTGGCAAATACGATACCAGGCACCCTTTCCCGGAAGGCTCTGACCGTGCCAGGATCTATAATCCTGTGCTGGCCCAGCTGGAAGAGCTTACGGCAGCCATGGGAGAAATCGGTAAAAAGCATGGCCTGTCCGCAGCACAAGTGGGAACGGCTTGGGCCGTATCCAAAGGAGTTCTTCCCATCATTGGCGTGACCAAGGTGCGCCATGTGGAAGACGCAGCAAAGGCGGCAAGTGTGATCTTGTCCGCAGAAGAAATAAATCATCTGGAGACCCTGGCTGATAAGGCTGAGGTAAATACCATCCGCGAGTGGGAAAAGAAGATGGACTGAAGAGGAGAGCAATCATGAACGTTTTAGTCATTCATGGCAGCATGAGAAAGAACGGCAACACGAAAATCTTGTCGAAAGAATTTGTGCGTGGAGCCAAAGAGGCAGGCCACAAGGCAGAAATAGTGGAACTGCGTGATAAGAAATTTGGCGATTGCCTTGGCTGCCGGGCTTGTTTCAACAACGGCGGCAAGTGCGTACAAAAGGATGATATGGCAGAGATTTTGGACAAGCTGCGGGGAGCTGATGTTATCGTGCTGGCTTCTCCCATGTACTATTTTACCTGGACAGGATTGATGAAGCGTTTCCTTGACCGCACTTATCCCCTTTTGACAACACTCCATGACAAGGATTTTTACCTGATTACCTTGGGAGGAGTGCCGGACAAGAAGCTCATGGCCAATATCCTGTCCGATTTCAATAATTATGTGGCTTGCTTCAGCGAGTTCAACCCCCATGCCAATATGAGGAATGCCGGAGCCATCATCGGCACTTCGGCTCTGGCACCGGGAGCCATCCGTGCCTCGGCGGCCATGCAGGAAGCCTATGAAACGGGCAAGAATCTTTGACTGGGAGGGAAGAGCCATGTTTCTTATCAATGAAACCTTGAATCCGGAAAAGATTCCACAGGGCAAGGAAGAGGAATTTTTCCAGCAGCATGTTGCGTGGTTTACCCGCCATTTTGAACAAGGAAATTTCCTGCTGGTGGGCCCCTATACGGATCAGGAAATGGCGGGCATCATGCTGAGCGGCCTCGAAAACCGCGAGGCTTTGGAAGCTGTACTGAAAGAAGATGTTTACTACGCCCATGGGATGGCAGATTACGAAGTCCATGCCTTTAAGGCGGGAAAAATCGCCAGGAATTTTGCATCGTACGAGGGTAAATAAGATGGCTTTAAACGATTGTTTAAAATAGGGATTCTGACCTTGTTTGGAGGTATATTTATGGCAAATTCCTTTTGCTCAGCCCATTCTATCCGTACCCCGGAGGGGAATATGCCCATGGTGCACTGGGCAGTGGTGGAATCTACGCCGGGTGGTATGACAGCTATGGGACGCATTGCCCAGGAAACGGTTGGACCGCAGTCGGCCCGCGAAGCAGGCACGTATGCGCTGTATGGTGGTGTCGATGCCAAGAATCCAGATGTGATGAGGCTTCTGGAAATCTATGAAAGCTATGAAGCTTATCGCATACACAGCACCAGTGAAGCTTTTCAGGCATATCGGGCAGCCAGACTGCCTGTTCTGAAAAATTTGCGGATATTGGAAGCGGATGGCATCGCCTTGGAGCAAAAAGACAAGGGCGTGGGCAAGGTGGTTTACATGCACCGCTATGAAGTCATCCCGGAAAAGCTGGCCAAGTATCAGAAGCTGACAACCCAGGAGGCTCGCAGGGCTGTAAACGAAGATGACGGTGTTCTGGGGATGTTCGTTACTGCAGAACACGACGCACCAAACGTCATCCATACCATGGAAATCTATCGTGACAGAGAAGCTTTCAAAAAATATCAGGCTTCCGAGGCATGCCAAACGTATATGATGGAGGTCATGCCTATGTTCAGCATGACTCACATGGTTGAGAATATGCCTGGCAATATCGTGCTTAGCGATAAGGGAATCCATAATAAGTGATTATGGGGGGAGCGGTATGAAAAATAAAATTATCTATGGCATCACCATAGGCATCATTGGGGTCATGCTGGCAGGGGCTCAGACTGCCATGTCTGCAGCAGCTTGGATGCTTCCTGAAACTGGCCTGCAGATGGAAAGCCAAGCCAAACAGGCTTATGTTGCAAAGGAAATGGGCAAGTTTTTCCATCCTCAACCGGGAGACGCAAAACCTGCTCCTGTGAAATTCGAGGTGCCGGATGGTTGGATCTACCGTACTTTTACAGTAGATGGCCTGAAGATGGAGCAGGTGCAAAATCCATCTGGCAAGAAGGGCCGGATCATGCTGAAATTACATGGCGGCGGCTATGTACAGGGACTCCATGACAGACACCGACAGATGGGGGTAAATCAGGCAGTGCTTACGGAAGCACAATCGCTTTACATGGTTCATTATCGTCTTGCACCAGAGTATCCCTTCCCGGCTGCTTTAGAGGATGCCTTTAAAGCATATGAGTATATCCTGAATCAAGGTGTTGAGCCGGAGAACATCATCGTCATTGGCGATTCGGCTGGGGGAAACCTGGCCTTGGAACTGGCGGTATATCTCAAAGAGCATAATATGCCGCAGCCCAAAATGCTGATACTGATTTCACCCTTGACCACCTTTGCCAATGACCTGCCTTCACGTGGATATAATATGAATCGTGATTTGGTTTTGGGACGTAATGCCTCACCCCTTTACAAGGCTGTGGTAGATTCTACCTATTCCAAGGGTACAGACCTTAAAAATCCTCAACTTTCCCCATTATATGCCAATCTTACGGGGCTTCCCCCCATGTTGATACAGGCTGGTGGCTATGAACTCCTGCTGGATGACAGTATTGAGCTTATGCGTAAGGCAGCATCCAATGATGTGGATGTAACCTTGACTGTTTATCCCGGTATGCCTCATGAATTCTCTCTGATGATGCCGGAGCTGGATGACAGCGTGGCTTCCTTTAGGGAAATTCGGGACTTTGTCAGCAGGCAGATGCGCTAGGGAAGCACTGATTAATTCATAGAGTCTGCTTTTATAAGGATTTTTATGCACTGCTTCGTCATGGGGCTCCTTAAATAGCTCGCTATTCGCGTCGCCCCATTCCTTACATTGCATAAAAATTCAAGAATAAAAGCAGACAACGATTTAATCAGCGCTTCCCTAGTAACAGATTTTTGACATTTTTTATTCTTGGCTCACATGGGAAGATTTTTATATGATTATTGACAATTTGCTATAGTAATTAAAAGACAAGAAGGATTCCTTTGGTGTGTGCAATTTACACTTTGCTATACACCAAGGGAGTCCTTCTTTTTATATTTTTACGCATGAAAGGATAATTATGTCTTTTGCGATTACCGATTTGCTTTTGAACACGGGGGGTGTTCAAAAGCCCTGCTATCGTTCGATTGTATCAAATACAGACACCTTTGAGACCCCGATGGCGGAATAGTTGGCTTTCTGAACGATGCGGCCATCTTCACGGACGTTGACAGGGTCAAAAATACCAAGTTTATTAACAGGAATCTAATTTACACAAAGAATTTTACACTCTCGGCAGTCGGGATAGCGATAGAGTATCACATCGCTGCTCAGCCCCGTACACCCTTTTGCCACTACGTGGCATTTCACCCACAGGGAAGCGTGTCACTGGATTCTCAGTCGCCTACGGCTCCTTGCGAATCCAGTTCCCTTGCCACCGCAAGGGGAAATAAGAAATTTGAGGAGAAAAACAGAGAGTCATATACTTCATGTACCACTCCGGCATTCCCCCTTTGGTGGCTGGCGCCACCACCTTTCCCCCGCAGTTCGGTGGGGCGGCAAAAGGAAAGCGCCTTAATGGGCAGGCTAGGCGCCTTACTTCGCCCCACTTGGAGGTCCTATGCAGGACCTCCACAGTGGCACAATAACCCGTGCTTACTGTAGAGCCATTTATGAAGAAAGTGTTTCGCGGTGTTTTATTCTGCCCCCTGAACAAGGGTGGCAAGGGAACACGATTCGTAAGGGAGCAAAGCGACCTGAGAATCGTGTGACACGCTTTCCCGTGGAGAAGTCCGGCGCAGCCGGATAGGGGGAGGCGAGCGCAGCGAGCCAATCCGCAGAATGCTTATTATGCCATATGATACAGCAAGGTCATCCCGTAACGCTGATTTCATAAGCATTGCCCGTAGGGCAATCCGACACCCTCTGAACCAGCCTGCCAAAGGCAGGCCGAACCCTCTGAACCCTCTGAACCCAGGCCACACAGTGGCCCGTCAACCCTCACGCCGCAGGCCTGTCCTTCTATCTTAAGAACCTTTTTCCTATTGCCGTAAAATGGTATAATATCCTAAATAGCGGAAAAGGCGGTGGAACGATGGCACGGCGCAAAGGGCTGAAGAAATGGGACCGGATTACGGAAGAGGGCTGGCTCATGCTCATGGGAGATACCTCTGTTATGAGCCGTCTCATGATGGATATTTTTGATAGGCTCTATGATTCCACGGACCATATGGACAACGGCAAAAGCATTGCTGCCGCTCTCCACATGGAGTATCGGGCCCTGAATTCCGCTGTGGGATGGGCCGGCGGAAAAATCCGGGACATGGCGGAAAAGGGACTCCTTCCCCTGTATCCGGAAGAAAAGAAGGCCCGAAGGCCGAAGAAATCAGTACCTCTTGTGCAGGAAAACCTGGAGAAGGAAGAAGAACCGCTGCAGGAATCCTCAGTCATGGCACCCTGGGAGTATGTGTTTGACGGGGTGGAAGGGGAAAACGGTACCTATTTCTGGATATTGAAGCCTGCAGCCGCCGCTGCTTTCGGTGAAATGAAAGAAGCCGGGGACCGGAGGATTCGAGCCATTTCCAAAATCCTGGAAGATGATAAGACCGCAGAGGGGCGGGAAGAAAATCTTTTTTCCAACCCCTCCGACACCTCGGTAAGGGCGATCCGGCGGCTTCTGGAGAAGGACCGGGATTTCCAGCGCAAATCCTTTGGCCGGGACCATCCCTGCTGTCTGGTCTGCGGAGCGGATCGGATGTCCCTTCTGCGGGCCTATCCCTATGGGGAGAAGGAAGAGGGGGAGAAGGGGCTTCTCTTCTGTCCCACCCATGGTGCCCTTTTTGCGGCCCATCTCATTTCCTTCAGCATGAAAGGGGAGCTTCTCGTTTCAAAAAGACTCACGGAGAAGGAAAGGGAGCTTTTCCATCTGACGGCGGGCGAGAAGGCTCATGGACATTTTGTGCGGCGCCGCATGGCGGAGCACCGGAAGATTTTTAACCAGGAAGGCAGGAAATTGAAATGATTTTATCCGGCAGGGAAATCGTAAGACATATGGGAGAGGAAATCATTATCGATCCTTTTGACCCGAAAAAGGTCAACCCCAACAGCTATAACCTTACCTTGTCTGACGAGCTCATGGTTTATGATCATCATGAGCTGGATATGAAGAAGAAAAATGAAGGCCATCTGCTCCACATTCCCGAAGAAGGCATCGTGCTTCAGCCCAATAAACTGTATCTGGGGCGCACCAGAGAGTATACGAAGACCAAGTGCTTCGTGCCCATGCTGGAAGGCCGTTCTTCCATCGGCCGTCTGGGTCTTTTCATTCACGTCACCGCAGGATTCGGAGATGTAGGCTTTTCCGGCTACTGGACACTGGAAATGTTCTGCGTCCAGCCTATCCGTATTTATGCAGGCGTAG
Source organism: Dialister succinatiphilus (assembly GCF_928721695.1). NCBI lineage: Bacteria > Bacillati > Bacillota > Negativicutes > Veillonellales > Veillonellaceae > Dialister > Dialister succinatiphilus. The sequence continues at coordinate 1,526,364 of NZ_OV788641.1, forward strand.
AAATCTGCCAGATTTATTTCCATACGGTCCTGGGAGAAGCGGACAGCTATAACGGAGGCAAGTACCAGAACAATCAGGGGATTCAGCCCAGCCTCCTTTACAAAGATTTCGAAAAGTAGTATTATAATAGTAACTTTATAACACATGGGGCAAAGAAGCTGCAGCTGACGTATAGGTTTTTCCTATGCGCCGGGCTGCTTTTTTATTTCACCCTTTGTGTATTTCGGGACATTCCGATGGAATTTCAAGGAGAACCGGATGGTCCCAGTGAGGGTATTCAAGGAGGACAGTATGATGAAGAAGGCATTGAAAAAACTGATGGTAGCAGGTGCATTTTGTCTGGCTGGTACGGCACTTCTTGCAGGCTGCGGCGGCAGCTCCGGCTCCGGCTCTGCTTCGGCAGGCGGCAAGCAGTTCCTGAATATCGCCACCGGCGGTACTGCAGGCACCTATTATCCTCTGGGCGGCGCACTGGCTGAGCTGCTGAACCAGAATATCAAAGGCATGAACGCTTCTGCCCAGTCCACCGGCGCATCGGTAGCCAACGTAAATATGCTGAAGGACGGTTCCGTAGATATCGCTTTCATTCAGAACGATATCGCTTACTATGCAGCTAACGGCAAGGAAATGTTCAAAGACAACAAGATGGATAACATCCGCGGCCTGGCTGCCCTGTATCCGGAAACCATCCAGTTCGTTACCACCCAGGATAAGGGCATCAAGACAGTGGCTGACCTGAAGGGTAAGAAAGTTGCCGTCGGTGCTTCCGGCTCCGGCGCCGAAGCCAATGCCCGTCAGATTCTGGAAGCCTATGGCATTACCTATAATGATATCGACGTACAGTACCTCTCCTTCGGCGAAGCTGCCAATGCACTGAAGGATGGCAACGTAGATGCCGGCGTAGTGGTAGCAGGTTTCCCGACTGCCGCTATCCAGGATCTGGCTGCCAACAAGTCCGCTGCCATCGTCAACATCGATCCGAAGATCGTTGACCAGCTCATGCAGAAATATCCGTACTACACCAAGATGACCATTCCGAAGGGCACCTACCCTGGACAGGATGAAGACGTCAACACCGTAGCTGTAAAGTGCGTCATCGTTACCACCGATAAGCTCAGCGACGATCTGGGCGAACAGATTGTGAAGGCCATCTATGAACATCTGGACCGTATGAAAGCAGCCCATGCCGTAGGCAAGTACATCACCAAGGACACCGCTCTGGAAGGTATGTCCGTGAAGATGAACGCCGGCGCTGAAAAGTACCTGAAGGCTAAATAAGGAAGAATCCCCATCGGATCCATACCTTGCATAGAAAGGAGGGAGAACGGGCCTGACAGGGGTCCGTTCTCGCTTTCATGAAAAAACAGAAAAATGGGACACTGGAAACAGTGATTATTATCATCGGCATTATCGTGGCCCTGGTGACAGGAATAGGCGGCTGGTACATCCGCATGCCTTTCCTCTTTGCCCAGACCTCGGACGGTATCATTTTTAGACAGCGGGTGGACGCCGGCACGCCGGTGACCCTGGCCTATCGCCATTCCGTCCAGAAGACCATGATTTATGAGTATCTGGAAGTCAATCAGATAGCAAACGGATTTGTCCTGAAATCCACCAAGTATCAATCCATGGGGGTGGGGCTTCCCTTTTCCGCTGACGAGGGAAAGTTCCGGGAAGAGGACGGCTGGTTTATTCTGGATGATATCAACCGGAATTATCCTGAGCTCTCTATCCGCAACGGAGTAACAAATCATGGAGTCCTGACCGTAGGAGACAAAGACTACGATCTGGATGCCATGGTCCCTCTGGGAAAAGAAATGAAGCTATATGTAGCGCCACTTTATAAAGGGTGGTACATGAAAAAAGAAATTAGGAGTTGATTATTTTGGCTGATTTAGAAAAAAAGGGAGCCCCCGCCGGAGCAGAGGCTCCGGCAGACGGCAAAATGACGGACGAACTCCAGGAAAAACTGAAATCCCTGGATAAAGAGTCCAATACCATGGAATACGGAGGCATCTGCGGCAAAATTGTAGCCGCCATCTGCATCTGCTTTTCCCTCTTCCAGATTTACACCGGTATTTTCGGCACACTGGATGCCATGATCCAGCGCTGCGTTCATTTATCCTTCGGTATCTGCCTCGTATTCCTTCTCTGCCCTACGAAGAAATCCTGGGTCAAAGGCGGCAGATTCCATCCCCTTGACCTGCTTCTCACGGTGCTGGCCGTGATTCCGCCGCTCTATATCCTGGTCAACTACCAGCAGCTGATTCTCCGCGCCGGTACCGTGACCCCCACCGATGCGGTAGTAGGACTTCTGGGCATCGTGATGGTACTGGAAGCAGCCCGCCGTATCGTAGGCCTTCCTATCGTGATCGTGGTTCTCTGCTTCCTGGCTTACGGCTTCCTGGGCCCCTATATGCCGGGACCGCTGGCCCACAGAGGATTGACCATCAACCAGATGGTAGGCCACCTCTTCTTCACCACCGAAGGCGTCTTCGGTATCCCCCTGGGTGTATCGTCCACCTTCATTTTCCTCTTCATCCTTTTTGGCGCCTATCTGGAAAAGACGGGCCTGGGCAAATTCTTCATTGATATTGCCAACGCCCTGGCCGGCTGGGCTTCCGGCGGACCGGCCAAAGTAGCCGTTATCTCCAGTGCCCTCCAGGGCACCATTTCCGGCTCCTCCGTAGCCAACGTGGTCGGTTCCGGCTCCTTCACCATTCCTATGATGAAGAAACTGGGCTATCACAAGAACTTCGCCGGTGCCGTAGAAGCAGCCGCATCCACCGGCGGACAGCTCATGCCGCCGATTATGGGCGCCGCCGCCTTCCTTATGGCTGAATTCGTAGGCATTCCCTACATGGAAGTAGTGAAAGCCGCCATTGTACCGGCCATTCTCTACTTCCTGGGCGTGTTCCTGGGAGTTCACTTCGAAGCCAAGAAAAACCACCTGGAAGGCACCCCCAGAAGCCAGCTGGAACCCTGGGGCAAGATTATGAAGGAAGAAGGCCATCTGGCCATTCCGCTGATTGCCATCATCGCCCTTCTGGCTTCCGGCTACACACCTATGAAAGCAGCCCTGGCAGGTATCTTCATCTCCATTGGTACCGCCATGCTCCGGGCCAGCACCCGCATGAGCTTCTATGACATTGTGGACGGTCTGGTCAAAGGTGCCAGAGGGGCCCTGGGCGTCATCATTGCCTGCGCCTCTGCCGGCATGATTATCGGTATCGTTACTAAAACCGGTGTAGGCCTGAAACTGGCTTCCGCCCTGGTCACCGTGGCAGCAGGCAACTTCATGCTTCTGCTTCTCTGCACCATGCTCACCTCCCTCATTCTGGGCATGGGCGTGCCTACTACCGCCAACTACGTCATTACCTCCACTATCGCTGCACCGGCACTGATTCAGCTGGGTGTACCGATTCTGGCGGCTCATATGTTTGTATTCTACTTCGGCATTATCGCCGACATTACCCCGCCGGTAGCCCTGGCAGCCTACGCAGGAAGCGCCATTTCCGGCGGCGATCCTCTGAAAACAGGGGTGAATGCGTCGAAACTGGGCATTGCGGCATTCATTATTCCTTATGTATTCGTCCTCTCGCCCCAGCTTCTGGGCATCGGTGCCACCTTCGGCAGCGTACTTTTCACCACCTGCACCGCCATCATCGGTATGACCGGTATCTCCGGCGCCATGATCGGCCAGTTCTACTGCAAAGCCAATGTATTTGAACGGCTCCTCCTTCTGGCCGGCGGCCTCTGCCTCATTGATCCCCATACCCTCACGGATATTATTGGCGTGGCCATCCTGGTCGGTGTCTTTGCACTTCAGTACTTCCGCACCAAAAAGGCAAAAGCCGCAGAAGCCTGAAGTACCGAAAAAGCTCTCCCTCTCGGGGAGCTTTTTTTGATGGAAAGAAAAAGACTGTGAAGAAATGTGTATCCATTTCTCACAGCCCTTTTTATGATTCTTTTTCGGGGAACCTGTCTGCATGGTCATCTCGAGCGGGGGAACGTGCCGGTATGGGACATAAAGCTCCTGGGGCTATTGAAACTCAGAGTCGAGAGATCTCCTGCCCCAATGTTCTGTGTACCATGAGGGAGTGAGATTTCTCCACTCCGCTCCGCTACGGTCGAAATGACGAGGGCGGGGGCGGCGGTTTTTGTCATTTTTTCTCTCTTTGAAATGACTGTATGCTGCCTGCCGCTATTGTCATCTCCAGCGGAGACAGGGGCCGGTATGGTAACAGAGGGACTTCGGCTCTGTTGTGGCTCAGGGCCGAGAAATCTCCTGCCGCCATGCTAACTGTACCATAGGGGCGTGAGATTTCTCCGCTCCGCTCCGCTTTCGTCGAAATGACGAGGGAGGGGGCGGCAGTTTTTGTCATTTTTTCTCTCTTTGAAATGACTGTATGCTGCCTGCCGCTATCGTCATCTCGAGCGGAGACAGGGGCCGGTATTGTAACAGAGGGACTTCGGCTCTGTTGTGGCTCAGAGCCGAGAGATCTCCTGCCCTGATGCTCACTGCACCAATGAGGTGTGGAAATTTCTTACATCCTCTTTTGATGGGAAAGGAAGGCGGACCTGTTATGGGCAGCTTCTTTCTACCCATCTTCTAATGCAAAATAATCTTAGTGTAAAATTTTACTCGGTAGGGAATTTTTCCAGAAACAATAAAAGAGGAAAGCCTCCCCTTGAGTGGAAATGTTATAATTTCCGTGGCAAAGAATAAAACAAAGAAAGGGCTTTCCTCATGGATATTATAACAAAAACTGGAGAAATTTGGAGTGAAAATGCAATAGGAGCAGTCATTTCTCTCATTAAGGAATCTGATGATTCTATCGAGGCTGAAAGGAAGCTAACTCATTGGCTCACTGAAATGAACTGTCAGCTTATAGCTATGGCTCTGGGGCGTATTGATGCTGAGCTGTATCAGATTTACAGGTCACAGGGGTGGCGTGTAGCGCGCCGGGACTCCCGGACGATTTACTGTCGCTATGGAGAGCTGACCTATACCCGAAGACTTCTGCAGAAAGATGGGAAGAACTTCTATCCTTTGGACCGCAAAATGGGCTTTGAGTCCAGAAAGCACTACAGCCTGGGAATGATTGAGCGGATTGTCGAGGCTGTCGCAATTACCACATCCCGCAGTTCCAGCGAACTCCTGCAAAGCCTGGCAGGGATTACCATCTCCCATCAGTCCGTTATCTCACTCAAGAACTATGCCGGCGAGAAGGAAAAGACTTACGAAAAAACATTGGCAGAAGAGGAAAAGGTTGAAAAGCCGACACAGCCGGAAATTATAGCGATTGAAGGAGATGGAATTGTACTCAAGAACAAGGAGAAAGGCGGCGTTTCGGAAGTGCACCGCCTCCAGGTATATGAGGGAGTCAGGAAAAATGGCAACAGGACAGAACTGGTAGGACTTCGCTGCTTTGCATCTACCAGCAGAAAAGAACTTTTTGCAATGGTAAGAAGCTATCTGCTTGGGCACTATGACCTGTCTAAGACCACAGTGCTGTCGAATGGGGATGGAGGGTCCGGATACCAGTTTCAGGACTTTGAGCGAATGGTAGAAGGCTGCCTGAATCACCAGCACTTCCTCGACTGCTATCATGTGCATGAAAAGATCCGGACCCGGCTCAGCTTCTGCAACAAGGAACTGGTAGACCACATTATCCGAGAGCTTCACCGGACCGACAATATTATGAAACGGATTCCGGTATGGATGGACACTGCCCGGAGCTGCGCCCGAACAGAGGCGGATTTGGAGGAGGTAGACAAGCTGCAGAGCTATCTGGAGAGAAATGCTCCCTATATCCCCAGCCTGAGTCAGCGCGGCATCCATACAGAGATTCATCTGGGGACTGCAGAAACAAATCACCGGTTCTACAGCTATCGCATGAAGCGGCAGGGACGGAGCTGGCCCAGCGAGGGAATGGAGTGTATGGTTTGGGTATTGACCGCCCGGAAGAATAAAACACTTACAGCAGCTCTTCTGTACCATGCTAATGGGAAAAGCTACAAAAAGATGGATAGAGCCATGCACAAGGCTGCGGTGCAGGCAGAGCATAAAATCGCCCAGAATGTCCGGAGTGAGGCGCAGAAGCGTAAAATGAGAAACTATAGGCCAGGATGCCTGGAGGGACGTATAGGCGTTTATGGAGCTTCTTCTTCACCAATGGGGAGACTGGCCAGAGCTATACAGAGATACTGATTAAACCGAAGCCACGGAGATAGTAATTATCGACAGTCAAATGAATTACCGAGGAAAACTTGACACTTACCATTACCGAAGCGGACCGGAATATGTACAAAGACAAAAAGAATCCAAGAAAATAAAAGAAATCATCAACGCCCCGTCCGGCCCAGTGCCTTGGAGCGCAGCGAGCCGGAAGGGGTCGGCTGCCGCTGGATTTTTTAGTGAACTAGGGAAGCACTGATTAATTCATAGAGTTTGCTTTTATAAGAATTTTCATGCACTGCTTCGTCATGAGGCTCCTTAAATAGCTCGCTATTCGCGTCGCCTCATTCCTTGCATTGCATAAAAATTCAAGAATAAAAGCAAACAACGATTTAATCAGCGCTTCCCTAATGAGCTGGTGGACTAGTGGGCTGGTCGGAGTTAATGTCAGGGTGTACCAAGATTCTTCGCCCGGGTTTAGAATGGTCGGTCGGCCAAATAAAAGGAAGGCCCTTTAATGTGCAGGCTAAGGGAGGGCTTTGGCCGACTCGCGCATTCTATGCAGAATACGCGCAAGTGGGGGCAGGAAGAAAAGTACGTAACGCTGACTTCATACGCATCGCCCGATAGGGCGATACCACCACCCTCAGCGGCGAAGCCGCTGTCAAACCTAAGAGCCCTTGGGCCCGAAGGGCCCATCAATCTTAAGAACCTTTTGCGTCCAAAGGGCGCTGCCGGGAATTTCTATTTCCATAAAAAATAAATTGACAGATAGGCCGTTGTAATTTATAATTTATAAGTGTGCAATAGCACCCCATCAGTCTTATTGGGAGGGAGGGATATAGATGTCTGAGATCAAAGTTCAAAAGGGCGAATCTCTTGATAGTGCTCTTCGCAGATTTAAACGTTCCTGCCAAAAAGCCGGGGTTCTTTCTGAAGTAAGAAAACGTGAACATTATGAAAAGCCCAGCGTTAGACGTAAACTGAAATCTGAAGCCGCAAGAAAACGCAAGTATAAGTAATAACAGGTTGTAAGGTGATTAGTTTTGTCAATTAAAGAACAGCTTATGGCTGACATGAAGACAGCCATGAAAGCTAGAGAAGAAGGTAAGCTTGCACTGAACACGATCCGTATGGCCCGTGCTCACATCAGACAGGCTGAAATCGACGACGGACACGCGGACTTCAATGATGATCAGGTTCTTGCCGTTCTCCGGAAAGAAGTGAAGCAGAGGAAAGAAACCCTTGCTGAAATCGCTGGTTCCGGAAGAGAAGACCTGGTTAAACAGACCAAAGCGGAAATCGAAGTACTGGAAAAGTACCTGCCGGCAGAAATGTCTGCAGAAGAAGTAGAGAAGATTGTGAAAGAAACAATCGACGCCTTGGATCCTGGGCAGAGAAATATGGGTTCTGTGATGAAAGCTGTCATGGCAAAGCTCAAAGGCAAGGCAGACGGCAAACTGATTAACGGGATTGTTCGTAAACTGCTGGCCTGAGCTCAAAGGCTTGACAAAAGTAAGACACGTGGTGTATCCTTATTACATAAGTTCATATGCTGCGTCAAGGATGACTCATTCCTATCGGGATGGGTCATTTTCTTTTGTAACACATAGGACTTTATAAATATAAAAAAGTGGAACAATTTAAGTCTATAGGAGGGCTCAAATGAACAAAGAATTATTGTACTGCATTCCGGCCGGCCAATACGGTAAAGAAGGGGTTCTTTCCCTGCTGGCGCAGCATCCGGAAATCCGGTTCGTGTCTCTCGTAGGCATTGACCTGGCAGGCAATGATACCGATGAAAAGATCCCCATCGAGATTTTTATGAAAGACTACGAAGACTTCTTCGCTGGCAAAGCTGTGCAGACCGATGGCTCTTCCGTAGTATTCATGAATATCGCTACCCTGAACGATGCGCGGGTAGACATGGTGGCCGACAGCACGGTCAACTGGTATGTGGACTATAATGATGATAATGTGATGGAAGAAAACGGACGTCCCGTAGGCACCCTGCGGATTCCCTGCTTCCTCATTCATAACGGAAAATTTATCGATTCCCGCTCCATTCTGAAAAACTCCTGCGAATACGTAGCCAGAGAACTGAAGAAAATGCTTCTCGGCGCCACCGTGAAGGGCATGGAAAACTTCCCCTTCTCTGAAATCCAGGATATCGTATTTACCACGGGCACGGAACTTGAATTCTGGGTGAAAACCCCCAGCGAAAAGGAAACGGTACAGCACCTGTCCATTTCCCAGCGCCTCCAGGAACAGTACTGGCAGCGCATGCGCGGCAACGTCCGTACCGCCATGGAACAGACCATCGAAGAACTGGATGCCCGGGGCCTCCATGTAGAAATGGGCCACAAAGAAGTAGGCGGCATCAAATCCAAAATCGATGACGACGGCCATATCTTTGATGTATGCGAACAGCTGGAACTGGACTGGCTCTTCTCCACCAATCCCCTGCAGGCTGCAGACAATGAACTGGAAGCCCGCATCGTGGTACGGGAAGTCTTCCGTCGGAACGGCCTGGACGTATCCTTCAAGGCAAAGCCCATTATCGGCGTAGCCGGCAGCGGCGAACATACCCATGTAGGCATTGCAGCCCTCCTGAAAAACGGCAAAACCATCAATTTGCTGGCACCGGAAGATATGTCTTCCGATTTCCTCTCCACCATTGGCTATGGCTTCATCATGGGCATTCTCCACAACTACGAAGCCACCAATCCCTTCGTTTCTTCCACCACTGACGCCTTCAACCGCCTGAAACCGGGCTTTGAAGCACCGGTCTGCATCGTCACCTCCCTGGGCCATACGCCGGAAGTACCGTCCCGCAACCGTTCCATCCTCATGGGACTGATCCGGGATATCGGAAATCCGAAAGCCACCCGCTTCGAACTCCGTGCGCCGAACCCCTTTACCAATACCTACCTCTGCGTTTCCTGCCTCTACCTCACCGCCTTAGACGGCATCGAATATGCCTTGAAATCCGGCAAATCGGCAGCAGATCTTCTGGCTGAACTTTCCAAGAAGCCCGGCGAAGACGCAGACTACCTGGAAAAAGACAGAGCCTACCGCTGCGAAGAAAACGTATTCGAAGACTTCACCGATGAAGAAAGAGATGCAGCCTTCGGCAAACCGCCTGCCACGGTTTGGGAAAACGTGAAAATCATGAAAGCCAACCCGGACAAGGTGGCAGTTCTCACCAGAGGCGGCACCCTTTCCGAAAAGATTGTAGACTCCTTCCTCGCTTCCATCGTGTACCGCTGGAAGAACGAACTCATCGACCGGATTATTCCCGGCGTGGAAGCTGCCGTGAGAGGCTATAAAAAACTGGATAATGATGACAAGATTGATGAAAGACGCTGGAAATCCATCAAAGCCAAACGGGTGGAACTGGCAAAAGATCTGGACGATGAAAAATGCATCTGCACCAGGCTGAAAGAAGCCCTGGAAAAAGACGACTACGACACCGCCTCGGACCTCCAGCTGGAAATGATGAAAAAAGCCCAGGCCCTGGAAAAGGAATACCGCGTGTATGCCCTGAACATTCTCGACTGATTCAATCTGCCAAAGCTGAACATCAGGCCAATGATGACCCATTCTTAACAAAGGATGGGTCATTTTATATTTCATGACATAGATGAAAATGTATATACAGGAGGCATGGATGATGAGGAACTGGAAAAAGAAATACCGCTTTTCCATTCTGGGTTTCCCGTTAATCACGTGACGGGGGACTCATCTGGAAACTATTTCATATAGAAAAAATGATTATAAAACAGGAGGAATTCAACATGAACAAGGACTTACTTTACTACATCCCCACCGGTGAATTTGGCAAGGAAGGCGTACTTTCCCTTCTGAAAACCCATCCGGAAATCCGCTTCGTATCCCTGGTAGGCATTGATCTGGCAGGCAACGATACCGATGAAAAGGTACCGATTGAACTGTTCCTCAAGAACTACGACGACTTCTTCGCCGGCACCGCCGTACAGACCGACGGCTCCTCCGTAGTACTTATGAACATTGCCACCCTGAACGATGCCCGGGTGGACATGGTGGCTGATCCCTCTGTCAACTGGTATATCGACTACAATGAAGACAATATCTATGAAAACGGCCGCCCTGTAGGCACCCTCCGCATTCCCTGCTTCCTCCTGCACAACGGCAAATTCATCGACTCCCGCTCCATTCTGAAAGACTCCTGTGCCTTCGTGGCAGATAAACTGAAAGCACTTCTGGCGGGCGGCAAAAAAGTGAAAGGCATGGAAGACGTTCCCTTCGAAGATATTGAAGACATCGAATTCACCATCGGTACGGAACTGGAATTCTGGGTGAAGACCCCCAGCGAAAAAGAAACCATTCAGCACCTCTCCATTTCCCAGAGACTGCAGGAACAGTACTGGCAGCGCATGCGCGGCAACGTCCGTACCGCCATGGAAGAAGCCATTGAAGAACTGGATGCCCGCGGCATGAGCGTGGAAATGGGCCACAAAGAAGTGGGCGGCATTAAACCGAAAGTAGACGACGCCGGCCACACCGTGGATGTCTGCGAACAGCTGGAACTGGACTGGAGATTCTCCATGAACCCCCTGCAGGCAGCAGACAATGAACTGGAAGCCCGTATCATTATCCGTGAAGTATTCCGCAAATACGGCCTCGACGTATCCTTCAAGGCAAAGCCCATTATCGGCGTAGCCGGCAGCGGCGAACACACCCATGTAGGCATCTGCGCCACCTTGAAAAACGGCAAAACCATCAACCTTCTGGCACCTACAGAAATGAAAGCCGACTTCCTTTCCACCATCGGCTACGGCTTCATCATGGGCATCCTGAAGAACTACGAAGCCACCAACCCCTTCGTATCCTCCACCACCGACGCCTTCAACCGTCTGAAACCGGGCTTCGAAGCACCGGTCTGCATCGTCACCTCCCTGGGCCACAAACCGGAAGTTCCGTCCCGTAACAGAACCATCCTCATCGGCCTGGTAAGAGACATTGACAATCCGAAAGCCACCAGATTCGAACTCCGTGCTCCGAACCCCTTCACCAACACCTACCTGGCAGCCTCCTGCCTCTTCCTCTCCGCCCTTGACGGCATCACCTACGCTGTCACCTCCGGCAAGACACCGGCAGACCTTCTGGCCGAACTTTCCAAGAAACCGGGAGAAAAAGCAGACTACCTGGAAGAAGGAAGAGCCTATCGCTGCGAAGACAACGTATTCGAAGACTTCACCCAGAAAGAAAGAGATGCAGCCTTCGGTAAACCGCCGGCTACTGTCTGGGAAAACGTGAAGACCATGAAAGCCAACCCCGACAAAGTGGCAGTCATTGAAGCCGGCGGCACACTCAATGCCACCATCGTAGACTCCTTCGTAGCCTCCATCGTATACCGCTGGAAGAACGAACTCATCGACCGCATCATCCCGGCCACCGAAGCCCTGGTCAAAGGCTTCAGGAAACTCCCCAGCGAAGACGACCTGGACGAAGAACGGTGGGCTGATATCCTTGATAAGAAATACGAACTCATCAAAGATACCAAAGCCGGCAAATCCCTCTGCACCAAGCTGAAAGACGCTCTCGAAGCCGATGACTACGACACCGCCTCCGACCTGCAGATCGAAATCAATAAGAAAGCAGAAGCCCTCGAAAAAGAATACGGCGAATACGCCCTGAACATCGTAGGCTGATACAGGAAATCCCAAAAAGGACTGCGAAGAAAGGTCAATCATTTCTTCGCAGTCTTTTTTATTGCCATATGATGATATGCAGCCTGCCGCCATGGTCATCTCGAGCGGGGGAACGTGCCGGTATGGATGGTAAAGCCCCTGGGGCTATGGAAACGCGGAGCCGAGAGATCTCCTGCCACTATGCTGTGTACCATCGGGGAGTGAGATTTCTCCGCTCCGCTCTTTCATTGTAAGAAGCGGGAATAGGGGCAGGGACCGCCAGCTATTATCTCCATAAAAGTAAATTTTATGAATGAGTAATTGCTTTTTGAGCATAAAGACATAAATTGTTACGTTACACCTACAGGCGACCCCTTTGCAGTTCCCTCCCATTTGGTATATGATGGATGCAAATCAAAAATAAGAGGTGGTACCTTTGGATTTAGATACAGAAAAGATTTTGAAACGGTTTGAAGATTATATTTCCTACAACACCCAGTCCGACGAGGAGAATGACCAGGTCTATCCCAGTACGCCGGGGCAGATGGTGCTGGCCCGCCATTTGAAGGAGGAACTGGAGCAGCTGGGGCTTCAAGAGGTGAGTCTGGATGAAAACGGCTATGTCATGGCCACCCTTCCGGCTAACGGCGCAGAAGGCAGTGTGGTAGGTTTCATTTCCCACATGGATACCAGCCCTGACGCCCCCGGCGGTCCCATTCGAAGCCGGGTGGTTCATGACTATGACGGAAAGGATATCTGCCTGAATAAAGAAAAGAATATCTTCCTTTCTACGAAGGATTTCCCGGAAATTTTGAAATACAAGGGCCAGGACATCATCGTCACTGACGGTACCACTCTTCTTGGCGCCGATGACAAGGCGGGAGTGACGGCCATTGTGAGCGCCATGGAGTACCTGCTCCATCACCGGGAAGTGAAGCACGGAAAAATCCGCATTGCCTTCACACCGGATGAGGAAACGGGACGGAGTCCTCTTCGTTTTGATGTGAAGAATTTTCATGCGGACTTTGCCTATACTATTGACGGCGGCGAGCTGGGTGGCCTGGAATATGAAAATTTTAACGCCGCCAATCCGGAAATCATCATTCATGGAAGAAGCGTGCACACCGGCGATGCCAAGGGAAAAATGGTGAATGCCATTTCCATTGCTTCCCAGTGGCAGTCCCTGCTGCCGGAAGGGGAGAAACCGGAATGCACGGAAGGCAGGGAAGGATTTTTCCATGTGTATAAAATTAGCGGCTCCGTGGAAGAATGTACTCTGTCCATGCTGGTGAGGGACCATGACCGGGCGAAATTTGAAAAGAAGAAACAGTACCTCCAGCACATGGCAGATTTCCTGAATGAGAAGTATGGGGAAGGCACGGTGGAAGTGAAGCCCCATGATGTGTACTTTAACATGCTGGACATTATCCGGGACGGTCATATGGATATCGTGGAGCTGGCGCGGAGGGCTATGAAAAAAGCGGGGGTTACGCCGGTGGAACTTCCTATCCGCGGCGGTACTGATGGCGCCCAGCTTTCCTTCAAAGGACTGCCCTGCCCCAATATTTTCACCGGCGGTGCCAATTTCCACAGCCGTTTCGAATACCTGCCCATACCTTCGCTGGTAAAGGCTTGTGAAACGGTCATCGAAATCGCCTGCCACGGGTGGGAAATCAGGTAAATCAGTGAACTGGTGGGCTGGTGAGCTAGTGACTTCTCAACTGATCGTGCCGCCCTTTAAGTGACACTCTCTTACTGGGGAAGGATAATATAGCACTCCGTCATGCAGAACTGGTAACACAAACGCAAATCCCGTAACGTCTTGCGTCCCCTTTAGGGTGGCAAGGGAACTGGATTCGTAGGGGAGTGAAGCAACCTGAGAATCCAGTGACATGCTTTTCCATGAAGAAGAGGACCGCGGAGCGGCGCAGGGGCGTAGGAGGCTGTAAGTCGGATTGACACTCTATGCTGGCGTGACCGCCAAACGGCTCCTTCCTGCCGACTGGTATTTAAGGAAGCACTGATTAATTCATAGAGTCTGCTTTTATAAGAATTTTTATGCACTGCTTCGTCATGGGACTCCTTAAATAGCTCGCTATTCGCGTCGTCCCATTCCTTGCATTGCATAAAAATCCAAGAATAAAAGCAGACAGTGATTTAATCAGCGCTTCCTTAACGGCATTTGTCTCATATGCTTCAACTACCGAGATCCTTCGCTGGCGCTCAGGATGAAAAGTGGGAGGCAGGAAGGATAGCACGTAACGCTGATTATGAAACTCATCGCCCCCTAAAGGGGAAACGACTCACTACATTTTGCGCGTCGCTAGCGCTCCTTCACCCACTGCTGTCACTGACTCACTGGATTTTCAGGTCGCTGATGCTCCCTTACAAATCCAGTTCGCATAGTGCAAAATGTGTTCGCTGTGCACCGTCAGGGCGATACCACAACCCTATGAACCATCTGAATCCGGGCCGCAAAGCGGCCCAAAGGAGGAATAACGATGAAAGATATTTCTGATACCCTGCTTCAGCAGTTTCATATTTCCTACGAAGCAGATAAAAATGCCCAGGTGCTTCATGGCGCTCTGGCGAAGACGGATATGATGAATCTGGCTTATCATCCTGGGAAGGGAGCGGACCTGAAAGGGGCCTTCACAGTGGAAGTGAAGACCCGGGGGATTACGGCCCAGGAACAGTCTGGGCGCTGCTGGCTCTTTGCGGCGCTGAACATTCTTCGGGAAAAGGTGGCGGAAAAGTGCCATCTGGAGCAGTTTGAGCTGTCCCAGAATTACCTTTCCTTCTATGACAAGCTGGAGAAAGCGAACAATTTCCTTGAAATGGTGATTGCAAATGCAGATGCGCCGGTGAAGGGACAGCTCATGCAGTATGTACTCCGCGGCATGAGCGACGGGGGATACTGGACGGAAGCGGCGGATCTGGTGGAAAAGTACGGTGTGGTGCCTAAGCAGGTGCAGCCGGAAACTTATCAGTCCGGCCATACGGACCGTTTCGTTTCTACGCTGAACCGGCTCCTCCGTAAAGATGCCATGGAGCTACGGGAGCTGGTGAAGGCGGGCAGGGATCCCTACGCCAGAAAAGCGGAAATGATGGAAGAGGTGTATAAGGCAGAATGCATTGCCTTCGGCGAGCCGGTGCAGACTTTCGATTTCTCCTATCGCGATAAGGATAACCATTTCCATGAAGACCGGGGACTTTCGCCCCTCGACTTCTATCACAAGTACGTAGGGATTTCTCTCTATGACTACATGGCTGTCATCAATGAACCTACCTTTGATAAACCTCTGGGCCGCCTCATCGCATTCCACGGGGTGGAAAACATGGCAGGCCGGGATATGAAGGGGCTGAATCTTACGGGGAAGGATATGGAAGATCTCTGCGTGAAGCAGCTGAAAGCCGGCGAGCCCGTGTGGTTTGCCTGCGATGCCGGTGCGGCAGGCGCTAGAAAAGAAGGGGTGTGGGACCCGGTGAGCGTGCGGTATGAAGACCTTCTGGGCGGGTTCTCCATGGACATGGATAAGGGAAAACAGCTGGAATACAGCGCCAGCTCCGCCACCCATGCCATGCTTCTCACCGGCGTCCATCTGGACGAAAAAGGAAATCCGGACCGCTGGAAAATCGAGAACTCCTGGGGCAAGGACGTGGGGGACAACGGGTACTTTGTGTGCTCAGAAGCCTATTTCCGAAAATTTGTGTATGAAGCAGTGATTCTGAAAAAGCACTTCACCGAAGACCAGAAGAAAATGATGGAACTGGAACCGGTATATATCAACGCCTGGGACGAAGATTATTGAAATCAAAAGGGGCTGTGAAGAAATAATTTACAGGAAGCCCCTTTTTGTACGTGAAATATAAGGCTTGCAAAGAGCCTGCCCCTGGGCTTGGGGAGGCTCTCTTCAAAGGCATAAACCTGAGGGAGCCTTTTCCTTGTGCCAAAGGAAAAGGCTTCCTCAGGTTTGCTGTTATGCCACAGGCTGAAAAAATAATAAAGATTTTTCCCAAAAATCCATTGACAGATTGCAGGTCTGCTGGTATAATCAATTACGTTGTCGGGGCATAGCGCAGTTTGGTAGCGCACTTGGTTCGGGACCAAGGGGTCGCAGGTTCAAATCCTGCTGCTCCGACCATTTATGCGGGTGTAGCTCAATGGTAGAGCGCCAGCCTTCCAAGCTGGTTACGAGGGTTCGATTCCCTTCACCCGCTCCATTTTTTTATCCGCTTTTGGCGGATTTTTTATTTGCCCTCCATAGAGGAGGGTGAAAATAGAGTTTGACAAATACAGGGACGTCCTGTAATATATATATGTTCATGCCGGTATAGCTCAGCTGGTAGAGCGGCGCATTCGTAATGCGTAGGTCGCAGGTTCAAATCCTGTTGCCGGCTCCAAGAGTTTAAGGTCTGGAATTCATCGATAAATACGATTCATTCCAGGCCTTTTTTCTATTGTTTTGAAGTGCTGAAATACTCTTAAAAAATAGCCATAATCGGGTTACTAACCAGATTTTTTGTGATTAGTGGTTTATCTCGGATCATTCTGCAGCTCCGATGGCATATTAGGTCATAAATTGGCCGCCGGGGATTTAGAGATAAAACCGTTAAAAGTCACGGCAGGCCCCTTCGGGGCCTCGGATTTTCAGCGAAAATCCTGCTATCCTCCGTCGCCTGCGGCGCCACTGTCGGGCATTAAGATGCTTGCTTCATGTGCAGGCTATCTATTGCGGTGAAGCCGCCACCACCACCCTCTGGGTCTTTTGAACCCTATGAGCCTTCACACCGAAGGCGTGTCCAAGGGCATAGCCCCGTCAACGTACACCCTTTCCCGCTGATCGGGAATTTCCCTCAAGGGGAAACAGGAAGTAAGGCGGCCAGGGCATTCCGCCTGAGAGGCTGTGAAAAGAATTTTCTGGCTCCACAGTATGATATAATACAGAAAACAGGATTGCCATGATTTCAATGAAAGAGGTTGATTCCTATGAAACTGGTTGTGATTAACAAGTTATCCGATGAAAAAATCGATGCATTGAAAAAGGCGGTGCCCGGCTCCGTGGTGGAAGCCTACAAATCACCGAAGGAAGCCCTGCCCCATGTGGCAGACGCCGATGCCATTGCTCTCTGGGGATTCCAGGATGTGGAGCCCCTCCTTCAGGCAGCGCCTCATGTGCGCTGGGTTCATTCCCTGTCTGACGGGGTGGAAAAACTCCTCACTCCCAGTATGATGGAAAGGCCCATTATTCTCACCAATTCCCACGGTGTCCATGACCGGGCGGTGTCGGAGCACACCATGGCCCTCCTTCTTTCCTGGTTCCGCCGCATCCCTGATGCTGTCCGCAGTCAGAGCGCCCATACCTGGTCCAGGCCCCACGGGGAATCCCTTTTCGGCAAGACCATCCTTATTGTAGGTTTCGGCAGCATTGGCAGGGCCATTGCCCAGCGGGCCAAGGTTTTTGAAACCCATATTCTGGCAGTGAAGAAACATCTGTCCCATGAAATGTTCGCAGACCATGTATACACCCAGGAAGAAATCATGGATGTCCTGCCCAAGGCAGACATCATCATCGCTGCTCTTCCTGCCACACCGGAAACGGATAAGTTCTTCGATGAGGAAAAATTCAAAGCCATGAAGAAATCGGCCCTTTTCATCAACATTGCCCGGGCCTCTGTAGTGGATGAACCGGCCCTGGTAAAGGCTCTTGAGGAAGGGGACATTGCCGGCGCCTGCATGGACGTTTTCTCCAAGGAACCGCTTCCTGAAGATCATCCCTTCTGGGACATGAAAAATGTGATCATGACCCCTCACATTGCCTCCATGGTACCGGATTTCTGGAATAAGCTCACCTTCCTTCTGGAAACCAATTTCATCGCCTTCAGCCGCGGCGAGAAGCTGCTGAATGAAGTGGATAAGAAAAAGGGTTACTGATGGCTATGTAAAAAGAGGACTGCTCGGGCAGTCCTTTTTTTATGGCTGTTCTTGGTCGGTTTTTTACGTTTCAAAGCCCTTCCGCATAGCCTGCCTGCTGCAGCAGGCCATAACCTATGTTGAAAGCGGGTCCTTTGAGGCTCTGAACCTTTTTTCGCCGTATGCTATAATATAGAAAATAAATTCGATGATTACTATTTCGTACATGAGGAGAATACCATGGCAGGAAAAAAGCGGGTGCGGAGAACGAGAGCGGCAAAGAAGGGAGGACATCCTTTTCTGGTGCTTCTCTTCTTTATAGCCCTCATTATGGGTTCTGCCTATATGACGGACCGCATGACCAATGCCCCTGATTCGGAGGTGGCCCAGAACGTTACCACCATTGGCCACCTGTTTAACGATAAGGAAATGCAGGGACTGGTACCGAAGGAAGATCAGGGTACGCCGGAAAGCGTGAAAGAAAAAATCAAAGCCGCCATGGATAAGGTGGTGACGGTGCAGGTAAAGGCCGATGATGAAGAACCGGCGGGAAGCAGCGTTTCCTCCAATGAAAAAAAGGACGGCAGCCAGACAATGGAAAAGGGGAAAAAGGCTTCCTTCAGTCTGCCTTCTATTGTGTCTAAAATTACAGGAAAAGAGGAAAGCCATGAAAACACAGCGGTCCCTTCTTCTCTGCAGGGAAAGCCAACGGAAGCGGCTTCCTCCGCTGTTTCATCGACCCCTTCATCCACTGCTTCTGCTTCGTCCTCTTCCCCTACGTCTTCAGCGGCAGCTGTTCCTTCCGTGAAGAGGAATGCAGGACAGCCAAAGGCTCCTGCCAAACAGAATGCAGCGCCCCTGAAAGCTGCACCGGCAGCTTCGCCAAGGCCCAATACGCCTTCAGCAGTAAAGGGAAAGCTGGCCGTGGTCATCGATGATGCAGGACGGGACCTGGCATCCCAGCATGTCTATGAATCCCTGGGCATCCCGCTGACTCTGGCTGTCATGCCGAACCAGGTGCACACCAGGGATGCTGCCCTGTCTTGGCATACCCATGGCCTTCCTGTCATCCTTCACCAGCCTATGGAATCGGTTTCCGGTATCGGTATGGAATCCAAGGTCATCCTGACTTCCATGAGCGATGAGGAAATCAGGAGCCTTCTGAAGAGCTCCCTTTCCCAGGTGCCGGAAGCGGTGGGCATCAATAACCATCAGGGTTCCAAGGCCACCACGGACCGTCACACCATGGAGGTGGTAATGAATGAGCTTCATCATCGTCATCTCTTCTTCTTCGACAGCCGCACCAATTCCACCACCGCTGCCGACGGAGCAGCGGCCTCTTACGGCGTGCCTTATGTAAGAAATGATCTTTTCGTAGATAATGAAGCCGACGTGGCTGCCATTTCCGCCATGATCCGGGAAGCAGCCAAACGGGCGCAGAAATACGGCACCTACGTGATTATCGGTCACTGCCGCCCCAAGACGGCGGAAGCCTTCCGTCAGATGGTGCCCCAGCTGGAAAAAGAGGGCATCCAGTTCGTTTACGTTTCTTCTCTTGCCAAATAAGGAGAATCCCATGGTACAGACAGTTCTTATTTCCGGTGGCACTTCCGGCATCGGTCTTGCCACTGCCAAAATTCTGGCAGGTGAAGGCCTTCGGCCTGTTCTTCTGGGAAGAAATGAAGAGCGGGGACAGAAGGCTCAGGAGCAGGTCAAGGGAAGCCTATACATTCCCTGTGATGTGACAGTTACAAAAGACTGCCAAAAGGCGGTGAAAGCGGCATCGGCCATTGGAAAAATCACGGGCCTTGTCCTTTCAGCCGGCATCTATGAAGAAAAACTGCTGGAAAATACCACTGATGAGGAAATGGAGCACTTTTTTTCCGTCAACGTTTTCGGCGCCATGAAACTGACCCGGGAGGCCATCCCTGCCATGAGAGGGGCAGCAGGCAGCATTGTGGCGGTGGCTTCTGACGCCGCTCTCCAGGGCAATGTGCAGTGCAGCCTTTACGGCGCTACCAAGGGCGCCCTGGTTTCCTTCATCCGCTCCCTGGCCCTGGAAATGGCAGTGGAAAACATCCGGGCCAACGTGGTATGTCCCGGAGACATTGATACCCCCCTTCTGGACAGGCAGCTTCATGACTACGGCGGCAGCCGCAAAGAAATGGGAGACTGGTATCCCCTGATGCGCATCGGCCGTCCGGAAGAAGTGGGAGAGCTCATTGCCTTCCTTCTCTCACCGAAAGCTTCCTTCATCACCGGCGCCGCCATTCCGGTGGACGGCGGCCTTACAGACTGGTAAAAAGAAAAGAAGGTCTTTCCTCACCGGGAAAGACCTTCTTTTTTCTTGTTTTTATATCCGAGACGCCATCCATTTACATCATGCCAAAAAGGCCTCACCGGAGAGGTGAAGCCTTTTTTGAAAAGGCACTTCTCATGAATGAAATGAAGAGGCTTCCTGTATCAGAGCGTTCATTTCGGGGCCGAAGGGACTTTTCTGTTTTCAGTGCACTGAAGGGAAGCAGCCGGGCCCTTTTCATCTCCTCCCTCCTGCTCCATGGATGGGCGCCTGCAGGATTTACAAGAAGGCTTTCGGCATTGGCTGTTTCTATATGCATAGTCAGGGAGAAGGGGAAAGGGTATCAGGGGGAGAAATAGAAAGAGGAGTATAGCCGGTGGAAGAATATTTCATTTCAAATGGCAGGGGCTGCCTGGCAGGTGCCTGCGAAATCAGAATTTCTATTGGTGCTTTTTATGTTTTTAGGTATAATAGAGATAAGTAATGGTTTGAAATCACCATACATCAGCCATTCTTTACACTGGCAGATTCATGGTTTACGGCCCGGATGTCCGGGCAGGGAGGTTTCTATGAGCGAAGAAAGAGATATGGAAAAGACACCGGTTGTTCGTCCTGAAGCAGCTCCTGAGGTGAAGGAAGCGGCTAAGCCGCCCATGGAAAAGGAGGAGACCGGCCTTCCGGCAGAAAAAGCGGAAGCCGGACTTCCTGCTGAGAAGGAACCGGCAGGCCTGCCGGCGGAGAAGGAAAAAGGAGAGGTACCGGCAGCTGCTGCGGAGGAAACGGAAGAAGTCCATGTGGATTCTCCGGAGCCTGATATGGAAATCAACATCATTGATGACCGGGATAAGGAAGCGGAAGGTCTCATCCGCTGGGCTGCGGGCCGGGCCGGAGTCATTGTGGCGGCTCCCCTTCTGGGTACCGCTGCCCTGGTGGCCAATGAGGTGTACATGATTTCTAAAATCGGTACGGTTTATGGCGTGGAACTGAACCAGAAGGCGGTATTGTCCTTTATCGGCTCCCTGGGGGCTACGGTGGTGGGATCCACGCTGGCCACGCTGATTCCTATTTCCTTCATGCAGATCCCCATCGGCGTTTCTGTGACCTACGGCATCGGCAAGGCTGCCCAGCGCTGGATCAAGGACGGCATGCCCGATGATACGAAACCCTATCGTGCCGTTTTTGAAGAAGAAAAGGCGGAAGGGGAAAAGGATGTAAAGGAACTGGAGGAGAATCCGAAGAAGGATGAACCTCTGGGCGATGAGAAGAAGGATTTCACAGCCGAACTGAAGAAGAACTGGAATGAAGTATATCCGGAAAAGGCTCATGACGCAGTAGACAAGCTGGCCCGCCAGCTCACCGAGTCTGCCGGCATTCTGGGAAATAAGCTGGTAGATGCGCTGAAGAAGGCCGGTGTCACTGACGAGCAGATTGAAAAGGCCAAGTACACCGCCCTTGGTGCATCGGAGGTGGCTCAGGAAACGGCGGAAAAGACGGCGAGGGATCTGCAGGCCATTGCCCGCATCAAGTCCAGGGAGTTCAGAAAAGATGCAGCCCGCCGGGCTGATGAAATGAAGGCCCAGGCCCGGGTGCAGATGGATGAGCTCCAGAAGAAGACAGAGGAAATGAAGCGGCAGTCTGAAATCCAGTCCCAGCAGATGAAGCTGAAGTCGGACAAGCTGAAGGCCCAGGCCCGGGTACAGATGCAGGAGGCCAGAATCCAGGCAAACAAGCTGAAAATCCAGGCCCAGGAGCAGGCGGAAACGGCCCAGGCCAAAGCCCAGGAGATTTCTGGTAAGGTCATGGAATCAGCCGGCCGGTATCGGGATGCTGCTGTGGAAGCGGCCACTCAGGCAAAGGCAGATATGATGAGTACCGCTGAGGAGTATCGGGCAAAGATTGAGGAAAGGGCCCGCCAGAAACAGGCTGAAGCAGCAGAAAGGGATGGAAAAAGCGTTGAGGGTGCTGGAAAAGCTGAAGAAACTGCTTCTTCCCCTGACGAAAAAACTAAAAGCGAATAACCGGGAAGTGGAAGGGGACCTGTCTGATCTTCATAAGGAAAAGGTGGGACCTGTCACGAGAAACGTGGTATCTCCCTGGGGCAGAAGGCGGATAGGCCACCGGCGGTCCAATCACCCCTGGGTTAAAGGAAGGTAAGAGAAAGGAGCGGTGAAATCACAGGTTCAATGATTTCACCGCTCCTTTTATTTACATACCATCTATGCCTTTCCGAGGACGGAAAAAGAGACCATGCAAAAAAGCCGGCTTTGGCCGGCTGAAAATGCAAAGAAATCAGATGTCTCTGTTTACTTTATGAGAACGAAGGCAACGAGTGCAGACATTCATTCTCTTGACCTGTCCGTCTACCAGTACGCGAACTCTCTGGATATTCGGTTTCCAGGTTCTCTTTGTTTTCAGATGGGAATGGGATACGTTGAATCCCGTAGCGGTTTTCTTGCCGCAAACTTCACAATAGTTAGCCATGTGCTACACCTCCTTGCACTTCCGTAATTGCAACATTCATAATATATCACAATTGCTTTTTTTAAGCAAGTCTTTTACGTAATCAATTTTCAGGAATATAATAAATGGAGACATTGCTGTTTTGTCCCGGGCACACTTTTTTTCCGGGTTCTGTTTTCGGAAAGGTTTTCCTCATGCATTTATCAGATTCCGTACAATATATTAAGGGCGTAGGGCCCAGTATGAAGGAAAAGCTGGCGCGGCTGGGCATAGCCACGGTGGAAGATCTGATATCCTTCTATCCCCGGCGCTATCAGGACTGGACCAAAATCACAAAAATGGAGGAGCTTCGTCCCGATGATGAAGCTGTCATTTACGGCAGGGTGGCGGATATGCGGATGCTCACGCCAAGGCGGGGCATGAGCATACTGAATGTGCTTCTGGTAGACGGCACCGGCGCCGTGACCCTGGTGTATTTCAACCAGCCCTGGAAAGGGGAAACCTTCCGGAAGGACACCCATGTGCTGGCCTACGGCCGGATTGAGTACAACTACGGAAAGCTCCAGATTTCCAATGCAGAAATCGAAATCGTAACGCCGGATGAGCTTTCATCCTTCCAGAAGCTGGTACCGGTGTATCCTTTAACCGAAGGCATACGCATCGGGAAGATGCGGGATATGATTTCTATTGCCCTGGACCAGGTGGAGGATATGGATGAAAATCTGCCGTCGGACACTTTGAAAAGGGAGCATCTCATGGGCCGGCTGGAGGCAGCCCGGGCCATGCACAATCCGAAGAACTGGGAGGAGCAGAAGGAGGCCCGGCGCCGTACGGCCTTTGAGGAGCTCTTTTTCATGCAGGCAGGCATCCTGCTTCTTCGGAAGAAGCGGGAGAGCCATGTGATGAGCATCAAGTGCGCGCCGTCGGGAAAGCTGGTGCAGTCGGTGCTTGCCAATTTCCCCTTTCATCTGACTGCCGGGCAGCAGCAGGCCTTTTCGGATATTGAAGATGATATGGAAGGGCTCATCCCCATGCAGCGCCTTATCCAGGGGGACGTGGGAAGCGGAAAAACTGCCGTGGCGGCACTGGCGCTGGCGAAAATCGTGGAGAACGGATACCAGGGAGCGCTGATGGCGCCTACGGAAGTGCTGGCAGGACAGCATTACAGGACCTTCCAGGAGTTTTATAAGGGACTTCCCATCCATGTGGCTTATTTGTCAGGCCAGACGAAGACGAAGGAAAGAAATGAAATCCTGAAAGGGCTGAAGGATGGGTCCATTGATGTGCTCATCGGCACCCATGCCCTCATTGAGGAGGATGTGGTGTTTGCTCATCTGGGGCTGGTCATTACGGACGAACAGCACCGGTTCGGCGTAAAGCAGAGAAAGGCTTTGGAAACGAAGGGAGGCTATCCCCATATCCTGGTGATGACGGCCACGCCTATTCCCCGGACCATGGCTCTTTCCATTTATGGGGATCTGGACCTCTCCTCTATCCGGGGCATGCCGCCGGGACGCCATCCGGTGAAAACCTATGCCATCGGCAGCGCCCTGCTTCAGCGGGTATTCAATTTCATGGGAAGGGAAATGACCGCCGGCCATCAGGTGTATGTGGTGTGCCCGCTGGTAGAAAAGAGCGAGAAGCAGGATCTGGCCTCTGCCGTGGCGGTGTATGAACAGCTGAAGGAAAAGGTGTTTCCCATGTTTCAGGTGGGCCTGGTGCACGGCCGCATGAAGAATGCGGAAAAGGACCGGGTCATGACTGATTTCCATGACGGAAAAATCAATCTTCTGGTGGCCACCTCGGTCATCGAAGTGGGGGTGAATGTGCCCAATGCCACCATCATGTTCGTCTATGGGGCGGACCGGTTCGGCCTTTCCCAGCTTCATCAGCTTCGGGGCCGGGTAGGAAGGGGCAGCGCCCAGTCCTACTGCATCCTTTATTCCGACAACCAGAATGAAATCACCCGGCTCCGCATGAAACTGATGTGTGAAATTCAGGACGGCTTCCTCCTTTCCGAAAAGGATCTCCTCCTGCGGGGCTCCGGCGAATTTTTCGGCTACCACCAGCATGGCATGCCGGACCTGAAGGCGGCGGATATTGTGAAGGACCTGCCTCTTCTGGAAAGGGCGAGGAAGGAGGCGAAGCGGGCGGTGGATGGCGGCGCTGATTTCAGAGATGAGCTTTCCCATCGCTTCGGCGGCGCCTTCTTCAAGAAACTGTATGAAGAGGATGGAAAGTAAAGGGGCGGCAAACCGGTCCCCTTTGCAATTCCTGTTTTCCTGTCCCTTTTATTTATGTTATAATGATTAAATTAATGGATTCAAAATCATATACCTGAAGTGAAAGAGGAAATCTGATTTCAAGAAACGGAGGCTATGATGAGAGCAGACAAGTTTGGCAAGAGAGGGCTTACTTTTGATGATGTACTTCTGATTCCGGCCCATTCCACGGTACTTCCCCGGGATGTGGACGTAAGCACGAAGCTCACAAGACATATCCGGCTGAACATCCCCATTATGAGTGCCGGTATGGATACGGTAACGGAAGCGGAAATGGCCATTGCCATGGCTCGTGAAGGCGGTATCGGCGTCATCCATAAGAATATGAGCATCGACGAGCAGGCCCGGGAAGTGAAGCTGGTCAAGCGTTCCGAACACGGCGTCATTGTGGATCCTATTTACCTGGCTCCGGACAATACCCTGGCTGATGCGGACGAACTGATGAATAAATACCATATTTCCGGCGTTCCCATTACGGAAGATGGAAAGCTGGTAGGCATCATTACTAACAGGGATATGCGTTTTGAGACGGACCTTTCCCGCCCAATCAGTGACATCATGACTCATGACGGTCTGGTGACAGCTCCGGAAAATACCACCATTGATGAAGCCAAGGAAATCCTGAAGGCCCACCGCATTGAAAAACTGCCGCTGGTGGATAAAGAGGGATACCTGAAGGGCCTCATCACCATCAGGGATATCGAAAAGATGAAGAAATATCCCAATGCCGTGAAGGATGAGGACGGACGCCTTCTGGCAGCAGCAGCCATCGGTGTGACACCGGATGTGGAAGACCGGGTGGAAGCCCTCCTTGCTGCCAAAGCAGATGTGCTCGTAATCGATACGGCCCATGGTCACAGCGAAGGGGTGCTTGAAACTATCCGCCGCCTCCGCAGAGATTTCCCCCATCTGGAACTGATTGCAGGCAATGTGGCAACCTATGAAGCCACCAAAGCGTTGATCGAAGCCGGCGTAGATGCGGTGAAGGTAGGCATCGGCCCTGGCTCCATCTGCACTACCCGTGTGGTTGCCGGTATCGGTGTGCCCCAGATTACCGCTGTTTATGACTGCGCAAGGGCGGCTGAAGGTACAGGGGTGCCCATCATTGCCGACGGCGGCATCCAGTATTCCGGTGATATTGCCAAAGCCCTTGGCGCCGGCGCTTCCTCTGTCATGCTGGGGAACCTCCTGGCCGGCACCGACGAAAGCCCGGGAGAAACCATCATTTATCAGGGGAAGAAATACAAGGCTTACCGCGGCATGGGCTCTCTGGGAGCCATGCAGGCCGGAAGCAAGGACCGCTATTTCCAGCAGAATGCGAAGAAACTGGTGCCGGAAGGCATTGAAGGACAGATCCCCTACAAGGGCCATGTGTCCGATGTGCTTTTCCAGCTCATCGGCGGTCTCCGTGCGTCCATGGGCTACTGCGGCACGCCGGATATCAAAACCATGAATGAGGAAACCCAGTTTATTGAAATCACCGGCGCCGGCCTCCGTGAAAGCCATCCTCATGATGTAAGCATTACGAAGGAAGCACCGAATTACAGTACGAAATGAAGGATATAACGTTGACATCCCATGTAGTCATGGATATCCGCATCCATGCGGTGACCATGCAAGAAGCACTGGCCTTTGCGGAAAAGAGAATCATGGAAGGGAAGCCTTCCATGATTGCCACGGCCAATGCGGAAATGATTATGATTGCGCAAAAGGACCCTGAGCTGGCCCGCATACTGAACGGCGCAGATCTTGTGGTTCCTGACGGCGCCGGCGTACTCTGGGCCGGAGAAAAGCTGGGCACCCCCTTCCCGGAACGGGTGACCGGGGCGGATCTGACCACAGAGCTTTTGAAAAAGGCCTCGGCCATGAACTGGCCGGTCTATTTCCTGGGTGGAAATCCGGGGGTAGCGGCCAAGGCAGCCAGAAAATTCATGGAAGACCACGGAAGTTTTTCCCTGGTAGGCTGCCATGACGGCTATTTCAATGAAGAAGAAGAAAAGAAAATTATCGAAGATATTAAAAAAAGCGGGGCAAAGCTGCTTTTTGCCGGCCTTGGCGTGCCAAAGCAGGAAAAGTGGCTCTATGCCCACAAGGAGGAATTGGGCGTTCTTTCTATGGGAATCGGCGGTGTATTTGACGTCATGAGCGGCAACCTGAAGAGGGCGCCTCTCTGGATGCAGAGAAACCGTCTGGAATGGGCTTACCGCCTGTACCTGCAGCCCAGCCGCATCGGCCGCATGATGGCTCTGCCGAAGTTTATGCGGGCTGTGGGGAAATGGAAAAAAGAACGCAGGAGTCAGTGATGCTGAAAAAACCTATCATATTACAGGAAGGCTATCCCTTCATGGCGGTGACTTTCCTTCTCGGAGTTCTATTCTGTTATCTGAAATGGTATTACGCAGCAGTGATACCGTTCGTACTTTGTCTGTATTTTACTTATTTTTTCCGGTGCCCGCCGCGGAACGGGAAAATCGTCCCCGGTGATGATACCCTGGTGTCCCCGGCAGACGGCACGGTGGTGGATGTGTCCCATGATGTGGAGGAAGATACGTTTCTTGGGGAAAAATGTCACAGGATTACCATTTTCCTCTCCATTTTTGATGTCCACTGCAACCGCAGCCCCATGGCAGGTGAAATCAAGTACCAGTCCTATACCCAGGGCCGGTTCCTTCCTGCTTATAAGGAAGGGGTAGGTTTTGAAAATGAACGGGGTGCCATCGGTATTACAGGAAAGAAGCGGTCCATCCTGGTCATCCTCATTGCCGGCATCCTGGCAAGGCGGGTGGTTTCCTGGAAGAACCTGGGAGACAAGCTCACCAAGGGAGAACTGTACGGAATGATTAAGTTCGGCTCCTGCACGGAGCTCTACATTCCCGGTGACTGCGAAATCTGTGTAAAAAAAGGCGATAAGGTCAAAGGCGGTCTGACTGTCGTAGGGAGGCTGAAGTAAGTGAATAAATCTTGGATTGCAAATGCCGTCACAGCAACAAATGCGTTATTTGGCGGTCTGTCGATTATGATGTCCATTGAGGGCAATTTCAAAACGGCAGCTCTATTCATTCTTATCGCCATGGTGGCGGATGCTCTTGACGGAAGAGTGGCCCGGGCCCTCCATACGGCAGGTCCCATGGGCGTGGAACTGGATTCCCTGTCCGATGATATTTCCTTCGGCATCGCCGCCGGCGCTCTCATGTATGCCTACCAGCTCCATGAACTGGGACCGGTGGGATTCATTCCCTGTGCCCTTCTGGGTACCTTCTGCGCCTTCCGTCTGGCCCGGTTCAATGTGAAGGTCACCAGTGTGCACGGCTATTTTGAAGGTCTGCCCTGCCCGACGACCGGTGTCATTGTGGCAGCTTATGTACTTTCGGGCATTAAGATCTGGAACTGGCTGGCCGTGCTGTGCGTACTTCTTCTGGCCTTCCTCATGGTCAGTGAAATCCATTATCCCGACAACAAAGGGGCCAGCGCCGATCAGCTTCATCTGCCGGCTCTTCTGATCTGCTTTGCCTTCTTCATTATCTGCACCATTTTCTACTGGCCTGTATGGGCAGCAGCTCTCTGCGCCGGCTATATCATGTTCGGCATGATGAATACCTTCCTGAACCGCAGAAAGGCAAAACGGAAAGCAAAGAGAACCAGGAAAACTGCCGGAGAAAACGGCGAAGGGAAAGAATAATGACTTACATACTCGATATAATCATGATCCCCGTACAGCTGATCGTGGCGTTTTTTACCATTTACTATACGGTCATTGCTGTATGCGGCATGTGGCATCGAAAAGAAAAAAATCTGGCACCTCCAAAGAGCAAATTTGCTGTGGTCATACCGGCCCATAATGAAGAAATGGTGCTGGCAGACCTTTTGGAAAACCTGAAAATGCTGAAATACCCCAAAGAGCTCTACGATGTGTATGTGATTGCAGATAACTGCACCGACCATACCGCCGATATTGCCCGCGCCCACGGAGCCCATGTCTTTGAACGGACCAACAGGGAGCTGGTGGGCAAGGGTTATGCCATGGATTGGGTATTCCCAAAGATTTTCGCCCTGAATAAAGGCTATGATGCTTTCTGCGTCTTCGACTCTGATAACCTGGTCCATCTGGATTTCCTGGCGGTTATGAACAACCGCCTTCTGAAGGGCCAGAAGGTGCTGCAGGGCTATTTGTCCGCCAAGAACCCCACAGATACCTGGGTATCCGGTACCTTTGCTATTGCCTTCTGGACCATCAATCATCTGTGGCATCTGGGCAAGTATAATCTGGGCCTGTCCTCCTGCCTCGGCGGTACAGGCATGTGCATTGCGGCGGATATTGTGAAGAAATACGGCTGGGGCTGCGACTGCCTCACTGAGGATATGGAATTTTCCATGAAATGCCTGTCCCATGGTATCCGTACCTGCTGGGTTCATGATGCCATTATTTATGATGAGAAACCGCTGGGCTTCATGGCTTCCTGCCGCCAGAGAAAGCGGTGGGCCCAGGGCCAGTTCGACTGCTCTGAACGGTACATTCCCATCCTTTTCAGAGAAGGCATCAAAAGGCACAGCATTGTCATCCTGGATGGCATCATGCAGCTTCTGCAGAACTATTTCCTTCTGCTCTCCACCTTCTACCTCATCATGACATATATCAATATGTTCTATCCCTGCTTCACGGTGATTCTGTACAACGATGTGCTGGTGCCCCGCCAGTTCTGGGCGGTGCTTGGCTTCATCCAGTCCGTGGTGCCCCTCATCGTGCTGCTGCAGATCGAAGTGCCTCTGAAGATTTATCTTTACTGGCTCATTTATCCTGTATTCATGTATTCCTGGATTCCTGTCACCATCCTGGGCTGGAAGGACCGCCACAAGAAGGGTTGGGTCCATACCATCCATACAAGAAGCATGCATTTTGAGCAGGCCAAGCTCACCAGAAAGAAAGAAATCGATCAGTAAAAAAACGGTGAAGAAATGTTCCTCATTTCTTCACCGCTTTTTTCTGTTGCACCCGCGGCTGCGGGCAGAGAAATGATAAGGAATGATAAATTCTTTGCAACAATCTATGAATCATATCATGGGCCCTGTATAATGAAGGAAGCAGACGATTCATGGTGGTCATGAATCATCATGGGGAGGATTTTATGCAGCTTTCATGGCTTCATTCTAAAAAAGCAAAAATCATCATATGGACTGTTATCCTTGTTTTCCTGCTTTGCGGCATTTACGCCTATACCCACCGCAGCCGGGTAAGCATAGGGAAAACATCGGCCCATCCGCTGGTGAAGGTGGAGAAGATGGAGAAAAAAGACATGATGAAACGGGTGGTACTGTCCGGAGAGACAGTGCCCCGGGAATCGGTGGATATTTCTCCCAAGTATGCAGGACGGCTGGAAAAGGTGTATGTGGATCTGGGGGACAAGGTGACAAAAGGGGATATCCTTGTTTCCCAGGACACGAAGGACATCAGCTTTTCCATTGCCCAGAATCGGGCTGGCAGCCAGGAGGCTGCGGCAGATGCGGTGGAAAGCAGGGCTTCCTATGATGCAGGTACCCTGAAAGCCCAGAGTGATTATGATAATGCCCTTTCCACTTTTAACCGCTATGACACCCTGTTCCAGGAAGGCGCCGTTTCCAGACAGGAGCGGGATGACAAGTACCAGGCCATGATGGAAGCCAAAGCGGCCCTTCAGAACCTGACCGGTCAGGATGTGGAGGGCGTGCCGGCAGTGATTGCAAGCAAAGAAGCGGCAGCAGAAAAGGCGGCTTATACTGTAGATTCCCTGGAAAGTCAGAAGGGGGATATGACCATGTATGCCCCTGTGTCCGGTACCATCGGCTATCGGGATGCGGAAGCAGGCGAGTGGGCGTCGGCAGGCCAGAAGCTTTTAACCATTGTGGATAACAGCGCCCTGTACCTGGACTGCGCCGTGGCGGAACAGGACATCGGGGTTCTTCGGGAAGGCATGGACATGGATGTTTCCATCGATTCCCTGGGAGAGAAGGTAAAGGGAAGAATCATTTATATCAGCCCGGACCTGGATGCCTCTACCCATTCCTACAGGGTCCGTATCCTTCTTGACGGTGAAGGGAAAAATCTTCGGGGCGGCATGTTTGGCCGAAGCACTGTGATGGCTCTGGAAAGGAAGAATGCCCTGTACCTGCCCAAGGAAGGGGTGCTTGAAAATAATGGAAAGAAGTGGGCCTTCCTGATTGACAGCAGCCATAAGGTGAAAAAGGTGGAGGTCACCACCGGCCTTTATAATGATGACTCCATTGAAATCCTTACAGGAATTTCGGAAGGAGACCGGGCTGCAGTCACCAATATTTCCAAACTGAAGGACGGCATGACGGTGGATGTGGAGGGAACGGTATGAATCGGTTGAATATGACCCGCTACGCCGTCACACATCCTGTGGGCATCATCATGATCGTCCTCTTCTTCGTGACCCTAGGGCTTTACAGCTACTATCGCATCGGTGTGGAACTGTATCCGAAAATCAATACGCCCTATGTGGTAGTCAGCGTTACCTATGACGGCGCCGATGCGGAATCGGTGGAGCAGCAGGTGACCAAGCCCGTGGAGGATGCTCTGTCTTCGGTGTCCGATGTGAAGCATATTACTTCCAAGTCCAGGACCGGAAAGTCCCAGGTTACCCTGGAGCTTAATTTTGATGCCGATGTGGATGCAGCGGCGGTGGACGCTTCCCAGAAGGTGAATGCTATCAGGAAAAGCCTTCCTGATGACGCCGATGACCCGGTGGTGGAAAAGAGGGATATGGATGCAGCGCCTATCCTGGACCTGGCCCTGGTTTCGCCCCATCCTCTGGATGAAATGTATTCGCTGGCAGACAATACGCTGACCAACGATTTCACCAAGGCCGACGGTGTGTCGGATGTGGAACTTTCCGGCGGCAGAGACCCCGAAATTGCGGTCAAGATAGACAGGGACAAACTGTCCTACTACGGGATTTCCATGAATGACATCATTTCGGCTCTGAAACGAGAAAACAAGCTGGCTCCCGCCGGCTCCTCCTACACGGATCGCCGGCAGACCCAGATCCGGCTGAATGCGCAGTACCATTCGGTGGAGGATATCAAGAAAATCTATGTCACCGCCCAGGGCGGCGGCGCCATACCCATTACCGCCCTGGGAGACGTGGTGCGGGAAGATAAAAAGGTGTCCCGCTATGCCCGGATCAATGGCCAGGACGCCGTGGGCATATCCATTTACAAGAACAGCAATGCCAACCTGGTTTCCACGTCCGACGCTGTCATGACAGTGCTGGAGCAGCTGAGAAAAGAGTATCCGGACTATCAGTTCATTGTCGTCAACGATTCTGCTGCTTACGTGCGGACAGCCCTCCATAATACCCTGGGCACCCTGGTGGAAGGCCTTTTCACCACAGGCCTGGTACTCTTTCTCTTCCTTCGGGGCTGGCGTTCCGCAGCGGCCGTCATGATTGCTATTCCTACCTCCCTGATTGCCTCCTTTTTTGCCATGTACCTGGCTGGCTTTACCTTCAACATGATGTCTCTCATGGGTATGACCCTCTGTATCGGCATCCTGGTAGACGATTCCATTGTGGTGCTGGAAAATATCCACCGCCATCTGGCCAGAGGGGAAAGTCCCAAAGAGGCGGCAGTGAAGGGCCGTATGGAAATCGGTATGGCGGCGATTGCCATTACTATCTGCGATGTGGTGGTGTACCTGCCCATCGCCTTCATGACCAGCATGACCGGCCAGTTCTTCCGCCAGTTCGGACTGACCATCGTTTTTGCATCGCTCTTTTCCCTTTTCATTTCTTTTACCCTCACACCTATGCTGGCCTCCCGATTCTTCCAAAAAGGCCTTCACGTACCGGACAGAAAGCTCTGGCGGGCGATGGACCAGATAGAAGAAGGAATGCAGGATTTCTACGAAGAGGCGCTCCACTGGAGCTTTCATCATAAAAAGAAACTCTTCGCCGGCACAGCCCTGGCGCTGGCCCTCTTTACGGCCATGGTGCCTCTGGGCATCATCGGCAGGGAGTACATGCCCCGCACTGATGAAAGCGGTTTCAATGTGCAGATCAAGCTTCCCACCGATGCCAGCATTGAGCGCACAGATGCGGTGACCACCCAGCTGGAGGACTATTTGTCCCGGGTGCCGGAAGCCAAGTACTACATGGCCATGGTGGGCGGCGGTAACGGTGTCAATTCCGGCCGTATCCGGGTGTCTCTCATGGACAGGCAGGACCGGAGCCGCTCTATCTGGGACATTACCGATGAAATGAGAAACTGGATTTCCCAAAACATCCATGACGGCGATGTGAGAATCAAGGAAGACCAGGCCTCTGTGTCCGGCACCTCCGGCGGAGGGCTGGGCCAGGGCGGCGGCGCTTTCCGCCTGGAACTCCGGGGCAACAACATGCAGGATCTGATTCTTGCTTCTGAAAAGGTCCAGGATATGCTGAAGCAGGGGGACTATGGCATTACCGATGTGAGCTCCACCTATCAGGAAGGACTGCCGGAGCTCTCCATCGTTCCGGACAGGGAGAAGCTGAAATACTATGGCGTCACCGTGGGAAACCTCTATGATACCCTGTCATCCGCCATCAGCGGCAGCGGCGGCGGCGTCCTTCCAAACGACGTGAAAAACAGCGGCAATGATACGGATATCAATGTATATTTCAGGGGCGGTGAATCCTATAAGAAATCGGATCTCGCAGTGATTCCCATTGAAACATCCAAAGGCCTGGTCCATATTTCCGATGTGGCGCAGATCAAAGATGAAGAAGGGCCCATTACCATTAACCGCACCGATAAACAGCGGTCCATCATCATCGGTGGAAATCCCGGCAGCCGCCCGCTGAGCCAGGTCATTGAAGAAGTGACCCAAGACCTTAAAGACGCCGGACTGCCGGAGACTGTGAGCTTCCGATTCTCCGGACAGGCGGACAGCATGAATGAAAGTTTCACAGAACTCCTGGCGGCCCTTCTCATGGGCATGGTGCTGGTGTACATGGTCCTGTCTGTGCTCTACGAATCGGCCAAGACTTCCTTCATCCGCATGTTTTCCCTGCCCTTCGGACTTATTGGCTCTCTCTTCTTCCTCTTCCTCATGAATGATTCTCTGAATATTTACTCCATGATCGGCATCATCGTCATGGACGGCGTGGTGGCCAAAAACGGTACCCTCCTTCTGGACTACACTTTGACCCTCATGCATACCAGGGGCATGAATCCGAAGGACGCGGTGCTGGAAGCGGGCAGGACCAGGCTTCGTCCTATCCTTATGACCACCTTTACCATGATTGTAGGCATGCTGCCTACGGCCCTGGCAGTGACGGCAGGCTCCGAAACAAGAAGCTCCATGGCCTGGGTGATCATCGGCGGTCTTCTAACCTCCACCATTTTTACGCTCCTTGTGATGCCCATGATTTTCCTTTTCTTCGAAAATCACTCGTTCCTTCATTTCCTGAAAAAAGAGGAAGGAAGAATCGGCGCTGCAGCCAGGAAGTAACAGGCTTTGGACTTTACAGAATCTATATAGAATCTTTTCTATTTATATGGTACAATAAAAGAATCAGAATCTTTGTGTTAGAAATCAGGTGAACTATGCATATTTTTATGACCAATGATGACGGCTTCGAGTCTCCCGGACTGATTGAAATGGCAAAAAAACTCTCCCGCCTGGGCCGGGTCACCGTCATTGCTCCCAATCGGGGAAGAAGCTCCTGTTCCTCCTCCCTGTCCCTCCAGACCTATCTGCGTATGTGGCACAAGGAAAGCTATGGAGAAAATATTTCCGTCCTTTCCTGCAACGGCACCACGGCAGACTGCTGCAAGCTGGCCCTGGAACACTGGCTCCGGAATGACATGCCGGATCTGGTGGTATCCGGCATCAACAACGGTTACAACAGCGGCACCGACTGCCTTTACAGCGGTACCGTAGCCGGCGCCCTGGAAGGAGCGGTATTCGGCATTCCTTCCATCGCCCTTTCTGCAGAAACCATCAAGGACAAGGATTTTCTGGATAAAGCCTCCACCTTTGCCTTTGACATCGTAAGGAAATATTTCGTCCAGGAAAAATACAGGGGCACCTTAAGCCTCAATATCCCTAAAGAGGGAAAGGAACTTTGCCTGGAAAATCTGAAGGTGGTGAAACTTGGCGTGCAGCGCTATGAAAATGCCATCCGCGAAATGAAGGATCCCTCCGGTCATTTGGGATTCTGGCTTTCCGGGAAAATGCTGCCCGATGCAGCGCCGGACACCGACGTTTTCTGGATTCACCGCGGCTATCCTACCCTGACGCCCCTGACCTGGAACATGACGGACCGGGACGCTTTGGAAAAAGTGAGAGATTCCATCCAATAAAAAAGCATAAAAAAAAACAGCCCGAGGGCTGTTTTTTTATGCTTTTTTTCATGGGGAAAAGGAAATCTTACCTTTCCCTGCGTCCCCCCTCGATGAGTGCAGTTGGGATTCTTCCCCGTGGGGCGGGGAAATCGCCGAATGAATCCAGTTCCTCTGCCACCTAGAGGGAAGCGTCGGAATGCTTTTCATGCCATATGATACAGCAAGGTCATCCCGTAACGCTGACTTTATACTTATCGCCCGAAGGGCGATACCACCACCTTCAGCGCCGCAGGCGCTGTCGCCCCTGAGCGCTAGCGAACATAACCCTTCTATACGACCCGCGGCGTCAGCCGCGCCCCCCCTTTTTTTTTACTTGCGGCGAAGCCGCCACCACAACCCTCGGCCCGAAGGGCCGTCAAACTTAAGAACCTTAAGAACCTTCGGGGCGAAGCCCCGTCAACCTTCACACCGCAGGTGTGTCCAAAGGCGAAAAAATCAGTTTTCCAAAAGCTTTGCAAGGCAGGGCTCCACCTGCACTCCTTCCCGGTAATCGCTGCCGTCTTTATAAGTGTATTCGATGGCATAGGAAAGGAAGAAAGCCGCTTTCTTCACTGCGTCGGAAAGACTTTTCCCCTGAAGAAGGGAACCGGTCACCACGCTGGTGAAAAGATCGCCGGTGCCGCAGGTGGCAAAGGGGATGCGTTTCACCTTGTAATCGGAGTAGGTGCCTTCCTTGGCATCAAAGCAGGCAATGCGGATGGTGCCTTTATCCGATGGCACGCTGGTAATCACCACCTGTTTGGGACCCCGGGCAGTAAGGTCATGGGCGATGGAAAGAAGGGCATCTGTGGTAACCGGCTTGTCATCATAGGGGCGGTCTGTGAGAAGGCAGGCTTCCGTATAGTTCGGTGTCACCACGGTGGCGGCGCTGATGAGTTTTTTCATTTCCTTCACAATGTCCGGAGTAAAAACGGGGTAAAGCTTTCCGTCATCTGCCATGGCCGGGTCCACCACCACCAGGGTATCCTTTCCGGCAAAACGGGAAATGGCGTCGAGCACTATGCCGATCTGGCCTGCGTCTGCCAGAAAACCGCTGTAAATGGCATCATAAGAGTAGCCAAGCTTCTGCCATTGATCCATAAATTCCTTCATATGAGGAGTGAAATCAGAAAAAGTGAAATCACCGTAGGTCAGATTATTGCTGAAAATAGCAGTGGGGAAGGGATTCACCTGAAACCCCATGGCGGAAATCACCGGCAGCGCTGCGGTGAGTGAACAACGCCCGAAGGCGCATAAATCATGAATAGCGAGTACGCGTTTTGTAGACATAAGTACCTCCTGCTGTATAGAATAATTCTATTTTACAATGGCCTTGGTACTACGTAAACGACCAATTTCTAAAAGAAATATATGACCAGATTGCCCGCTGACCGCTGTCGGCTGACCGCTGTCGGCTGACCGCTATCGGCTGACCGCTATCGGCTATCGGCTATCGGCTGTCGGCTGTCCGCTGTCCGCTGTCCGCTATCGGCTATCGGCTGTCCGCTGTCCGCTGACTGCTGTCCGTTGTCCGTTGTCCGCTCCCATTCCCCAATCCCAGTCCCGGGCCCGATCCCGATCCCATTCTCGATCCCGATCCCAATCCCGAATCCCGACTCCCCATTCCCCAATATCCCCTTGACAGGGGACCCCAGGGGGGTGTAGTATGGTGGACGTTAGGGATACAGAAATTTTGACTTCTAAAAAATATAAATTCAGCAAGGAGAACGAAATGGAACACTGCGAATGCCGACACACCATGCGAACGGAAAAGGAAAGAAAAGTACTGATGACCCGCCTGAAAACGGTGGAGGGCCAGATCCGGGGCATTGAAAAAATGGTGGAAAGCGACGCCTACTGCCCGGATATTGTGATGCAGGTGTCTGCGGTGACCAATGCGCTGAACAGTTTCAACAAGATTCTCCTGGCTGCCCATATCCGCGGATGCGTCACAGAAGACATCCGGGAAGGAAAGGAAGACAAAATGGATGAACTCTGCAGCATGCTGCAGAAAGTGATGAAATAGGATTTTCCTTTGTCTTTATCCTTAACAGAAAGATGGTGATTTTATGAGTGAAAATAAATGCCAGTACATGGTGACCGGCATGACCTGCGCTGCCTGCCAGGCTCACGTGGAAAAAGCGGTGAGCCGGGTGCCGGGAGTAGACAAAGTGACAGTGTCTCTTTTGACCAATTCCATGTCCGTAGAAGGGAAGGCTTCTGCCAGCGATGTGGTGGAGGCGGTGGAAAAGGCAGGCTATGGTGCCAAACCCATGGATGCTTCCTCTGCCGGTATGTCCCGGCTGGAAGCGGAAAAGGAAGCTCTGGAGGACCATGAAACGCCGAAGCTCAAAAGACGGCTTCTCATTTCTATCCTGTTCCTCATGGTCCTCATGTACTTCACCATGGGACACAAGATGCTGGATCTGCCGGTGCCCTTCTTTTTGAATCATAACTATCTGGGCCTTGCCCTGACGGAAATGATTCTGGCCTTTATTGTTATGGCAGTGAACCATGCCTTCTTCGATTCCGGCTTTAAGTCCCTTTTCCACAGGAGTCCCAATATGGATACCCTGGTGGCTCTGGGGGCTTCCGTATCCTTCGGCTGGTCCCTTTATGTATTTTATAAAATGACCTGGCTCATAACTCAGGGCTCGTCTAGTATGGACATCATGCCCCTCTATCATGACCAGCTTTATTTCGAATCGGCTGCCCTGATTCCTGCCCTCATTACAGTGGGAAAACTCTTGGAGTCCATTTCCAAAGGACGCACCACCGATGCGCTGAAGGGGCTCATGAAGATAGCCCCGAAAACGGCCCTGGTGGAAAGGGAGGGGAAGGAATCCCTCATTCCTGTAGAAGAAGTGCGGTTAGGAGACATATTCATAGTGAAACCGGGCGATTCAGTGCCGGTGGATGGCGAAATCCTGGAAGGGGAAACGGCGGTGGATGAGTCCGCCTTAACCGGGGAATCGGTGCCGGTGGACAAGACGCCCGGAGACCGGGTGAGCGCCGCCACCATGAATACCAATGGCTATATCCGGGCCCGGGCCCTCCGGGTCGGAGAAGATACTACCTTTGCCCAGATTATCCGCATGGTCAGCGATGCAGCTGCCACCAAGGCGCCCATTGCCCGCATCGCCGACAAGGTATCGGCAGTCTTTGTGCCGGCAGTGATTCTCATTGCCCTTCTGGTATTCATCCTGTGGATCCTGCTGGGGGCTCCCGTTTCCAGGGCCCTGGAATACGCCATCTGCGTCCTTGTCATTTCCTGTCCCTGTGCCCTGGGCCTGGCAACGCCGGTGGCCATTATGGTGGGCAATGGCATGGGTGCTAAAAACGGCATCCTCTTCAAAACCAGCGAAGCCCTGGAAAATGCAGGAAAAATCGATATAGCCGTCATGGATAAAACCGGTACCATTACAGAAGGAAAACCCAGGGTGACCGATATGGTTCCGGCAGAAGGGGTTTCGGAAAAAGAACTTCTGGAAAAAGCTTACGCCCTGGAAGTGAAATCGGAACATCCCCTGGCTCTGGCAGTGGTGGATTATGGAAATGAGAAAGCGGTGAAAGCCCTTCCCCTCACTGATTTCAAAATCCTGTCGGGCCACGGGCTGGAGGGAAACCTGGGAGGAAAGAAACTCCACGGCGGTTCTGCTTCCTATATTTCCACCTTCACCTCCATCAAAGATCTCAAGGATCGGGCGGAAGCACTTGCAGAAGAAGGGAAGACGCCTCTCTTCTTTGAAGAAGAAGGGAAACTTCTGGGACTCATGGCCGTGGCTGATGTGATTAAGGAAGACTCGCCCCGGGCTATCCAGGAGCTTAAGGATATGGGCATCCAGGTGGTCATGCTGACCGGCGACAATGAAAAGACGGCTGCCGCCATGGCTCGGAAGGCCGGCGTGGACCATGTGATTGCCGGCGTCCTTCCCGATGGAAAGGAAGCGGTCATCAGAAAGCTCCAGGCCTATGGGAAAGTGGCCATGGTGGGTGACGGTATTAATGATGCCCCGGCACTGGTGAAGGCAGATACAGGCATTGCCATCGGTGCCGGCACTGATGTGGCCATTGACTCCGCCGACATAGTACTCATGAATTCCCGTCTCTCCGATGTGTCCGCCGCAGTGCGGCTTTCCCGGGAGACTTTGAAAAATATTCATGAAAACCTTTTCTGGGCTTTCGCCTACAACGTGCTCCTCATCCCCATGGCTGCCGGCCTGTATCCCGGCATCCGCATGAACCCCATGTGGGGCGCCGCCGCCATGTCCCTTTCCAGTTTCACTGTCTGCATGAACGCTCTAAGGCTCAATCTCTTCAACGTCCGCAGCTCTTCCCGGGACAAAAAGAAAAAGATGGCGGCCCTGCCGGACTGGGATACTATTTCCGGCAAGCCCTCCTCTGAAGAAAAGCCAGAAGCGGCGGGAGGAAAGGCAGTGGTGCTGGTAGAAGGCATGATGTGTGAAAACTGCGAAAACCACGTGAAGAAAGCGCTGGAATCGCTTCCTTTCATTACCGGTGCCCGGGCAGACCACAAAACAGGCCGCGTGTCCATTACATACAGCACACAACCCGACGAGGCAGCCCTGAAACAGGTGCTGGCCAAGGCGGATTATGAATATAAAGGCATTTTATTTCCAAAGGAGGAAACAAACATGAAAGAAACAGTTAAAATCGAAGGTATGATGTGCAATCACTGCGAAATGACAGTGAAGAAAGCCCTGGAAGCCCTGGACGGTGTAGAAAAGGCCGATGTATCCCATACCAAAGGCACCGCTGTTCTTACTCTGGATAAGGCAGTAGCTGATGGAGATATTAAGAAAGCCATCGAAGACAAGGATTACACCTTTAAAGGCATTGAAAAATAAGGAATCAAAAAGCCGTGAAACGGGAAACCGCTTCACGGCTTTTATGTTGTAGAAATCAAAAAACCAGCCTGCAGGCTGGTTTTTATGGTGCCGGAGGCGGGACTTGAACCCGCACGATGTTGCCATCGCCAGATTTTGAGTCTGGTGCGTCTGCCATTCCGCCACTCCGGCATATCGGTAATTATTTTATCATACAGACTGACCTATCGTCAATGAAAAAATGGGGGGAAGCACGTAACGCAGGCTCCTTTCTTGGAAAGGAGCCTGCGAAGCGGTGAGAATAGCCTCTATAAAAACTGCGGCGAAGCTGCCACCGCTGCCCTCGGGCCTGCAGGACCCGTCAAACCTAAGAACCCTTGGGCCCTGGGCCCATTCATCTTAAGAATCTTTTTCCACAACCCTTTTCCACAACCCTTTTACACAACCCGCGGCGCAGGCCGCACCCCTTCGCGCCCAAAGGGCGCTGAACCCTTTTGAATCCCTTGTCCCCCTGTGTTATGATGGATGTATCCTTTTCAAAGGAGATGAGAGTGTGAATATAAAGCTGGTGCTGCTGGGGCTTCTGGCCTTGTTCAGCCTGTATCGTTTGTATGAACATAATGATTTCATGACTCTCTGTGCCACGGTGATCGTGGTGGCGGCCTTTGTGCTGTCTGCCATTCACCTGTGGCGGAGACGACAGTAGGAATGCGCTGCTTTTATGAAATGGATGAGCGTTTTCCCATAAGAAAAGCCTGACTGGCTTTAATAGAGGAGGGATTCTTTTGGATTGCAGAGATGCAGCTGAAAAAGAAAGGGACACAGTGATTTCACTGCGCCGCCATTTTCATGAAAATCCTGAGCTTTCACAGAAAGAGTTCAGGACCATGGATTTTATTGAAAAGTTTCTTCATGAATTAGGAATTGAAACAGTACGGGTGCCTCATGGCGGGGTATTCGGATTTATTGACAGCGGCAGGCCGGGCTGGACGGTGCTCATGCGGGCAGACATTGATGCCCTTCCTATTAAGGAAGATCCGGTGAACCTGTCTAAGGAAAGGGTGTGCATTTCCCAAAACGATGGCGTCATGCATGCCTGCGGCCACGACGGACATATGGCCATGCTGCTGACAGAGGCCAAAATCCTTTCTCTCCATAAAAAGGAGTGGGAAGGAAAGGTGGTTCTTATGTTTGAGGAAGCTGAGGAAATGGGAGAAAGAGGAATTGCTCCCATGCTCCGTTACCTCAGGGACCATCATATCCATGTGGATACCTGCTTTGGCACCCATGTGAAATGGGATCTGCCGGCAGGAAAGGTAGGCATCCTTTACGGCACTGCCATGGCAGGGGCCTATTTCTTCCGCATCAAGCTTCATGGAAAAAGCGGCCACGGTTCCCGCCCCGATATGGCGGTGAGCCCCATCGAATGCTTTGTTTCCATTGCCTCGGAGCTTAGAGCCTACCGCATGCGGGTCACGGCGCCGACGGACAGCTTCACCTATTCTTTCGGCTCCGTGGAAGCCGGTCATGAACCGAATATTATTCCTGAAGAGCTCATGTTTGCCGGCACAGCCCGCTGCACGAAAAACGAAGACGGCCTGGCTTTCCGCAAGACCCTTCTGGAGGTCACGAAGAATACCGCCGCCCTTCACGGCTGCACGGTGGAAGTGGTGGAGGACCAGTACTTTCCGGTGACCGTCAATACGAAGGAATGCGTGGACCTGGCAAGAAAGGCAGTGGTGGATCAGCTGGGCGAAGGGGCCCTGGACAGAAATTGCCCCATGTGGATGGCTACGGAAACCTTCTCCATTACCGAATCTACCTGGCCGGGGGTATTCTTCTTCACCGGCATTTATGACAAAGATGTGGGAAGCGGCAGCCCCCATCATACACCGAAATTTGATATAGCCGAAAATGGTCTGGTTACCGGTGTGGCAGCAGCCCTGTCCTATGTGACAGCGGTGCTGAAAGAAAAGCCGGCCTGCCCCTCCTTCCATGCAGTGGATCTGGAAAGCATGCTGAAGCTCACAGAATGATCTGAAAAAAGGCTTTGGAGAAATGGGAATCCTTTCTCCAAAGCCTTTTTTGGCGTCACTGAAGTTTCCTATCCGGTATGGTTCCTATGGAAATCATCTCTGTCTATGTGGAATAGACAGCATAAAAGGACTATAATATAAACAGGAGATAAAGTAAGGAAGCATTCATGAAATCTATTTCTTTTTTCATGAAAGAGGCGATAGGTATGCTTCCATCAGCATTGCTTTTTATTGGCAGTATTCTTTTTATAGGCGCCGGTATTTTCTGTATTGCGGAGCCGGCGGAGTCCCTTCTGGCGGTGGGATATTATATCGGATTTGTCCTTGTCCTTGGCGGGGTATGCCAGATTCTCCGCTGGATGAAAACGGAGGGCGCCAGCCGTTCTCTCTGGCATCTTCTCATGGCAGTCCTTGATACGGCCTTCGGCCTGTGGATGATGATTTCCCTGGCTTTTGCCGTGGTGGCCTTCATGCTGCCTCTTCTCTTTGCCCTCTACATTCTTCTCCGCGGTATTTTCATGATGATCCTGCGTTCCAGAAAACAGGCATCTTTGAGAAATCCTAAGCTTTATATGGTGGCAGCGGTGGTGCAGATTCTTCTGGGGCTGCTTCTGGTATTTCGTCCTGACGCAGCGGGACTCCTCTTCATGTACTTGGTAGGGGCGGCCCTCATCTGGAGTGGCATCAGCACTTTCCTTACCTGGAGGAAACAGGACGGTATGGATGAATGAAAAAAGGCTCTGAAAAATGAGAAACATTTTTCAGAGCTTTTTTTGTGTGGAATGACAGCATTTCCAAAGGTTCATCCTTGTATATGATGCAGGGAATGAGCTGTTCTGCCGCCGACCCTTGCAGTATCCATGCTTTATATCTCCGGCCGAAGCGCTGACCTCCGGGAGGGGTCAGCCATTCCTGAGAGAGCCCATAAAACTTCGGGAAGTATATCCCTGCACAGGAGGAACAATGTGGAGCAATAAAAAACTGCGCCGTAAAGGGCACAGTTTCTTTTGAAAGGGCTCAGGCCTTTTCTTCCATCTTTTCCTTGTAAGCTTCCTTTGCTTCTTCCTTGGCAGCTTCTGCTTTTTCTTTTGCTTCAGCAGCTTTAGCCTTGGCAATGGCAGCGTTTACGTTTGCGTTCAGACGGGATTTCTTACGAGCGGCTGCATTCTTATGAATGACGCCCTTCTGGGCAGCACTATCAATGATGCTTACAGCGGCGCGAAAAGCTTCTTCTTTATTGTCAGAGTTAGCAGCAGCTACAGCTTTTTTCATAGCGCCGTGAATCTGGGATTTAACAGCAGCGTTGGCAGCTCTTTTAGCAGCGTCCTGTCTCATGCTTTTCATGTTGGCTTTAATCTGTGGCAATGTATTTCACCTCCCGTCTGCATTATTCATACCATGCCATTCTATCATATTTTGACTGCCATGGCAAGGAAACTTTCAAAGAAATATAAAGACCTGCTTTTACGGCTCATTTCCCATGATTTTATCTTTCATTTGAATAAGATCATGGGCTTTTGTACAATAAAGAGGAAAGGAAAAGAAGTGCTGATTCATCCATAGGGGCTGTGTTGATTCCTGGATTCCAGGGAGGAAATCAAAGCCGTGGGCCCTGAAATCGGTGCTTTACAGTCGGATGTAGCGGTTTCACGAAAGGAGAAGCCCATGTATGTAGGTGTAGACTTAGTAAAGATAGACCGGTGGGAACGGATACTGGAGAAGTTCCCCGCCCGGGCGGAGAAGATTTTCACAGCAGAGGAAATAGCCCACTGCGAGAAGAAGGGAAAGAAGCGGGCCGAGTCCTATGCGGCTCTCTGGGGAGCCAGGGAGGCGGCAGGGAAGGCGCTGGGCATCGGTATTTTCGGCTCTGCCTGGCAGGATGCCTTTGTGACCTGGGCGAAATGGGGAGCGCCGGTGCTTCATCTGCAGGGCACTTTCCAGAAAAGGGCCGAGCAGCTTGGCATCACGGACATGTCCATTTCCATTTCCCATGAAGAACATATGGCCATTGCAGTGGTTGTAATGGCAGGAGGCAGGAATGATACTGACAAAGACTGAAGAGTCAAGGCTTCTGGATTCCATGGCCATGAAGGAGTATGGGATTCCGGAAATGGTGCTTATGGAGAATGCAGGATCTTCGGTGGTCCGTCTGACAGAGAAATATGTGGACTGGGACGGCGCCTTTACGGTGATTCTCTGCGGCACAGGAAATAATGGAGGCGACGGGTTCGTAGCAGCCCGCTACGCAGCAGGCCGGGGAGCCAGGGTGCTGGTGCTCCTGATGGGGAATGAGGCCCATATGAGCGAATCCTCGAAACAGTACAGGCATATTATAGATAAAATGGGAATCCCGGTGATTCCTATTTCCAGGGCTGAAGAAGGGGCTCCCTATATCCATGATGCCGATATCCTGGTGGATGC
Source organism: Dialister succinatiphilus (assembly GCF_928721695.1). NCBI lineage: Bacteria > Bacillati > Bacillota > Negativicutes > Veillonellales > Veillonellaceae > Dialister > Dialister succinatiphilus. The sequence continues at coordinate 1,570,835 of NZ_OV788641.1, forward strand.
GCTCATAGGCACCGGCCTTTCCAGCGAGGTGAAAGGGGAAAAGGCGCTTCTGATTACTTTGATGAACGAGGCTCAGGGCATTATCATTTCCGTAGATGTGCCAAGCGGCATGCTGACCGATACCGGCAAGGCTGCCGGGGTGGTGGTGGATGCAGACTATACGGTGGCACTGGGATCTGTGAAACGGGGCCATGTGCTGTATCCCGGCTCTTCCTACACCGGCACCCTGCTCTATTCGCCCATTGGCATTCCCGATGAGGCACGCATGGATTTCCCTGTCCATCTGACAGAAAAGGAAGATGTGTTCAATATCCTTCCCGTGAGAAATCGGGTGTCCCATAAAGGGAAGAATGGTTTCATCGGTATTTTTGCCGGCTCCTATGGTATGGAGGGAGCGGCCCTTCTCTCAGGCCAGGGGGCTCTCTATGCCGGCGGCGGCAAGGTGGCGGTGGTGACGGCTGCCGATGCCCATCCTGCGCTGGCTGGCAGGATTCCGGAGCTCATGGTTTCTTCTCTTGGGGAAGGACCCTTCTTTACAGAAGCGGACAGCGAAGAAGCGCTGGAAAAGGCGAAGGCCTACGATGTCATAGCCCTGGGGCCCGGCCTTGGCAGAGAGAAGGAAACGGGAAAGTTTGTGAAGCGTCTCATCACTTCTTTTGATAAGACCATGGTCATTGATGCGGATGCCCTTTTTGCAGTCAAGGAAGAGAACATTGCCCTGGATACATGTCCCGGGCGGCTCATCCTCACGCCCCATGTAGGGGAATTTTCCCATCTCACCGGACTTTCGCCCAAAGAAATCGAGGACGGCCGGATTGACGAAGCCATCCGGTTTGCCGTGGAGAACCATGTGGTGCTGGTGCTGAAGGGGGCGCCTACGGTGACTGCCATGCCCGACGGCTCGGCCTATGTAAATACCACCGGCAATCCGGGCATGGCCACCGGCGGCATGGGAGATACCCTGACCGGTATCATTGCCGCCCTGGCAGGACAGGGCATGAATGCGTCCGGCGCCGCCCTGGCAGGGGTATACCTTCATGGGCTGGCAGGAGATATGGCGGCAGAAAAGACACCGGTAGGCTACCGGGCCGGTGATCTGGCAGAATGGATTCCATTGGCCCGGGCAGAAGTGATGAAAATGGGGAGATAACCATGCATATATTTCAAAAACTGATGAAATTTCTGGCAGTGTTTCTTTTGTCACTGTCATTAACCGCTGCTTTTTCCGCCTGCGGCAGCAGTGCGTCCTCTTCGGCCAGTCCGGCGAAGGCCTCTGCTGCCGCCAAAGGAGGACAGCTTACTGTGCGCATGCTGGACATAGGCCAGGGAGATGCCTTCCTTCTGGAAAAGGATGGGAAGTTTGTCATGATTGATACCGGGGACATTGAACACCGGGACCAGATTGTGGCGCTCCTTCATAAATACAAGGTCAAGGAAATTTCCAAAATCATTATTACCCATCCCCATGCAGACCATCTGGGCGGCATGAATGCCATCTTCAAAAATTTCAAGGTGGATGCCATTTACGACGACGGCATGCCTGCGGCCACCGGCTCCTACAAGAACTACCTGAAGCAGATCAAGGCGAATAAGATTCCCTACCATGTGCTGAAGGCAGGGGACGAGGTGGATTTCTTTGACGGTGTCAGATACAACGTGCTGGGGCCTGTGAAGGTCATTAAAGACCAGAAGGGAAATTCCGATTTCAATAATAATTCCGTAGTGGGCCGTCTGACCTATGGGAAATTCTCCATGATGTTCACCGGCGATGCGGAAAAAGAGGAAGAAAAGACCATTCTTGACAAGGGAGGCACCCTGAAGAGCGATGTGCTGAAGGTGGGCCACCATGGCAGCCGCACCAGTACGTCTCCTGCTTTCCTGAAAGCCGTTTCTCCGAAAGATGCTTTCATTTCCTGTGGCCAGGGCAATGATTACGGCCATCCCCACAAAGTGACCCTGGACAAACTGGAAAAAGCGAAAGTCCATGTATACCGCACCGACAGGAACGGCACGGTCACATTGACCACTGACGGCAGCAGTTATCATATTGAAAAGGAGCGGGCATGATGAAAAAGGAAGCCATTGTAGACCGCATCGAAGGGAAAAAGGCGGTACTGATAACAGACGACGAGGAAACGGTGATTCTTCCGGCGGCCTGGCTGCCCCATGTTCATGAAGGCATGGCGGTGGACATGGATTTCACAGAAAATCCTGAAAGAGAGAAGGCGTCCATGGAAGAAGCGGAAGACCTTCTGGCGGAAATCAAAAGGATGAACGGGGAAGAATAAAATGGGGGAGCGCTGATGGCGCTCCCTTTTCCCTATATGATATGATAGATGGAAAGCCCTTGGGGAAAGCGCTGACCATATCATGGCTCGCTTTTATATAAGCAGACTCTATGAATGAATCGGTGCTTCTCGAAGATGGCAATGATTGAAATGCAGGAGGCATTTATGGCACAGACTAAGAGAGAACTAGTAAAGGCAGCTCTTGACTGCAAACCGGTAGACAGAGTACCGGTCGGTTTCTGGCATCATTTTCTGGCAGATCAGAGACACGCAGACGCACTGGCCCATCACTCCGCCTGGGTGGACAACCTGGCGGGACATGATACCTTTTACAAATCCTGGAAACCGGACTTTGTGAAAATTATGACTGACGGATTTTTCCTCTATCCCCACGAGCAGCTTCATGACCTGAAGTCCATCAGGGATGCGGAAAACATCAAACCTTTGGGCAGGGATTCGGAGTGGATTCAGAAACAGGTAGAACTCTGCGGTATCCTCACAGAAAGATACGGTAAAGAAGTGATGGTATTCTACAACCTCTTTGCCCCCACCCGGTGCATTGAATTCCAGCAGACCGGGAGCGATGCGAAGACCGTGATTACCCGCTTCATGAAAGAAGACCCGGAGGCGTTGAAGGAAGTCATGGCAGTGCTTACGGAAGACATTGCCACCCTGGCCAAAGCCGTTATTGCCGATGGTCATGCCGACGGGATTTACCTGTCAGTACAGAACATTCCCCATCCCGATATGACTTATGAGAAATACAGGGGATTCATTACTCCTTCAGAAATCGCCGTGCTGGAAGCAGCCAACTCGGTGTCTGACTATAACCTGCTCCACATCTGCGGCTACATGGGCTGCCACAACGACCTGACCTGGTACAGGGACTATCCCTTCAAGGCCGTGAACTGGGCCGTGGCTTTCGAAGGAGTGCCTCTGGAAAAGGGAGAGGAAATCTTCAATCACCGCTGCGTCATCGGCGGTTTTGACAACAACCCGGAAGGCGTCCTCTATTCCGGCACCAGGGAAGAAGTTGAAAAAGAAACGGTGCACATCCTGGAAAAAGCAGGCACCAGAGGCGTCATTCTGGGCGCCGACTGCACCGTGCCCAAGGACATCGATCCCGAAAGATTCAACTGGGTCAGAGACGCCGCTGCCGCTTTCGGCGTAAAATAGGAACATATATAATAGATAATAAAAAAAGCCTAAAAGGGGCTGTGAAGAAATGATTTACATTTTTTCACGGTCCTTTTTTCGTGGAGAAAAGGGGGAACTCTAACGATCCCTGCGCCACCTATCTATGAGAGCCGGCAGGAAGCTTCCCACCGGATTTGCGGTTCGCTTTGCATTGCTTCGCTCGGGGGCCGCCGATTGGCGGTCAGGACCGCGATGGAGCATCCTATCGGTGCTCTGCCCCGTACACCCTTTCCCGCTTCGCGGGACTTCCCCTCAAGGGGAAACGAGAAAATAGGTGGCACTGGATATTGTGTCACATATGACACAGACAGCCAATCCCGTAACGCTGACTTCATACTTATCGCCCTGCGGGCGATACCACCACCCTCGGCCTGAAAGGCCGTCAAACTTAAGAACCCTCCGGCCGTCAGGCCGGTCAATCCTAAGAACCTTCACACCGAAGGTGTGTCCACGGGCGAAGCCCCGTCAACCCTCACACCGAAGGTGTGTCCCTCTAAGCAGCAGCTTCCTTTACGTTTCTTTTACAAACTAAATCAAAGCTATACTTTTTTGCCTCTTTGTTTTTTACATCCCTGCTTTACACTTAAAACATCGAAAACAAAAACAAACATCATTCGTTTCAAGGGAGGATTTATAATGAATCTTAAAAAGTGGATGGCTCTGGCTCTTTCTTCGGCAGCATTGGTTGCAGCAGCAGGCTGTGGCGGAAACTCCGCTCCGGCTAAAAGCGGCGCCGCTTCCGGCAGCAAGGTTTCCGGACAGGTAACTGTTTCCGGTTCATCCGCACTTCTTCCGCTGGCTAAAGATGCAGCTGCCAAGTTCAAAACAAAGAATCCGGATGTATCTATCACACTGAATGCAGGCGGCTCCGGCACCGGTTTGAAACAGGTGGCTGAAGGCTCTGTAAACATCGGCAACTCTGATGTACCGGCAGAAAAGAAGCTCCCCGCTGACAAGGCAAAGGGACTGGTAGACCACAAGGTCTGCACCATGACCGTAGCGACCATTGTGAATAAGGACATTGCAGACAAGGTGAAGAGCCTTACTTCCCAGCAGCTGCAGGATGTATTCACTGCGAAAGTGACCAACTGGAAAGATGTAGGCGGCCCTGATGAACCAATCGTTCTCGTAACAAGACCTACCACTTCCGGCACCCGTGCTCTTTTCACAGAACTGGCACTGGCAGGACAGGAAGAAGCATCCAATAAATCTCTTGAAACCGATGATAGCGGCACACTGATCCAGAGCGTAGCTCAGACAAAGGGTGCTATCGGCTATGTAGCTCTTCCTTACCTGGTAAACAACAAAGACGTAGCAGCCATTGCTATTGACGGCGTAGAACCGAGTCTGGAAAACACCTACAACGGCAAGTATAAAGTCTGGGGCTATGAACACATGTACACCAAAGGTGAAGCCACCGGTGCTGTGAAAGCTTATCTGGACTATGTTCTCTCTGATGAATACGGCGTAGAAATCGAAAAACAGGGCTACGGCGTATCCTCCAAAATGAAGACAAAATAATTTGAGTTTAAAAGCGTAATACGAAATAGCTGCGGGAAAAGCGGCCGCGTGAATATGCGGCTGCCTTTCCCGTCTTTCAAAAGGAGAACCATTCATGGACGGTAATATGCGCCAGCAGCATATGTTCAGGCGAGAAATTCTGGGGAAGAGCGTATCCACTATATGCGGTTTTTTCCTCATTATTCTCACCGTTGCCATTGGCTGCTTTCTGCTCGCCAAAGGCATGCTTACATTCACTGATTTTCACCACAGCATAGGGGAATTCCTCTTTTCCTCCGCCTGGAAGCCATCTGATACCGATGCAGGCGGCGGACAGGTAGGGGCAGCCATCTTCATCTGGGGCTCCATCCTTACCTGCTTTCTGGCTCTGTTCATTGCCATTCCCTTCAGCCTTTCCACCGCTGTATTCATGACCCAGATTTCCCCGAGACTGGGTGAAAAACTGATTCGTCCCGCTGTGGAAATATTCGTCGGCATTCCCTCCGTTGTTTACGGCTGGGTTGGGCTGGTGGTGCTGGTGCCATTCCTGCAGAAACTGTTCAAACTGCCTCACGGGCAGTCAGTGCTGGCAGCAGCCATCGTCCTTTCTGTCATGATTTATCCAACCATTACCTCCGTTTCTGCTGATGCCATCCGCAGCGTGAATAAGAAATATATTGAAGGGGCCTATGGACTTGGTTCCACCCGCTGGCAGATGATTTACAAAGTGCTCCTGCCGGCAGCCCTGCCGGGTATCCTGACAGCCATTGTGCTGGGGCTGGCCCGTGCCTTCGGTGAAGCCCTGGCGGTGTCCATGGTTATCGGCAAGATGAAATCTTTCCCCAAAAGCATTCTGGATCCCACCAACAGCCTTACCGCAGCCATCGCTTCCGATATGGGCGGTGCCATGGACGGCGGCGAACTGAATGCAGCCCTGTGGACCATGGCTCTTCTCCTCTTCCTTATTTCCCTTCTCTTTATCCTGATGATTCACCTCATTGCAGCTAGAAAGGAGTCCCTGGCATGAGTACACAGCCGGCAGAGCCGATGAACGGAAAAATGTCTGATCTCCGTTTCATTGACGGAGGACTCAAAAGAGCCCGTTTTGCTGATAAAACAGCGACCTTCTTCTTTTATTTCATTTCCGCAGCCTTTGTGTTCCTGCTCATCGCTTTTACCCTGTATGTGGTATGGGGCGGAATCAAAGCTTTTAAACCGGAAGTCTTTTCCTTTGGACCCCAGGGCATTGGCAATCAGTTCTTCAATACGGTATACCTGGTGGTTCTTTCCCTTCTGATTTCAGTTCCCGTTGGCGTGATGGCCGGTGTTTACATGGCGGAATATGCCACTCCCGGCAAGGTGACCAATACGCTTCGCATTGCCATTGAAACCCTGTCTTCCCTGCCTTCCATTGTAGTCGGCCTCTTCGGATACCTGGTATTCATCATCATGGTGCACAGCCAGTGGAATCTGTTCTCCGGCGCCCTGGCCGTTTCTGTTCTGTCCCTGCCTCTCATTACGTCCACCACCTATGATGCATTCAAGGCCCTCCCGGAAGGGTATAAAGAAGGCAGTCTGGCTCTGGGGGCTACCCATTTTGAAACCATCTGGCACGTCATGCTTCCTGCTACGGTGGGACCTATTGTGACCGGCGTCATCCTGGCTGCGGGGAGAGGATTCGGCGAAGCAGCCGCCCTCCTGTACACGGCCGGTATGAGTACCGATATTAACTGGAATGTGTGGGATGTGACTTCTCCCACCTGCCCATTGAACCCCTTCCGTCCCGGCGAAACCTTGTCCCTTCAGGTGTGGGCTGCCCGCACCGAAGGCCTTGGCTCCGGCGCCATGGACACAGCAGCAGCGGCTTCTGCCGTACTTATGATTATGGTATTAGCATTCAGTATCGGAGCCAGAATGGTGAGCCGGTATATTTCCAGAAAAACTGAAGGAGAAAATTCATGATGACAAATAACAATTCTATGGCTGTCCAGGCTCCTGCCAGTGCAGCGTCCCTGTCCGTTTATTCCAATATCATTTTTGACTGCAAAGGCCTTGATCTTTACTACGGCGCTTTCCAGGCATTAAAGAAAATTTCCATGCGCATTGAAAGAAACCAGATTACCGCCCTCATCGGACCTTCCGGCTGCGGCAAATCCACATTCCTCAGGACTCTGAACCGCATGAATGATCTGGTTCCCGGATGCCGCGTAGAAGGCCAGGTCCTTCTTTCCGGCGTAGATATCTACAAGGAAATCGATCCCATTGTACTGCGCCGCCATGTAGGCATGGTTTTCCAGCAGCCGAACCCCTTCCCCAAGAGCATTTATGATAATGTAGCCTATGGTCCCCGTCTGAAAGGCATTACCAGGAAGAGCGACCTGGACGAAATCGTGGAAAGAAGCCTTCGCCAGGCAGCCATCTGGGATGAACTGAAGGATCGTCTCCATAAGTCTGCCTTAGGTCTTTCCGGCGGCCAGCAGCAGCGTCTCTGCATTGCCCGGGCTCTGGCAGTAGAACCGGAAGTACTCCTCATGGACGAAGCCACCTCCGCCCTGGACCCCATTTCCACCGCCCATATCGAAGAACTGGCTGTGAAGCTGAAGGAAGATTACACAGTGGTCATGGTTACCCATAACATGCAGCAGGCCCAGCGTATCGCTGATAAAACCGCTTTCTTCTACCTTGGCGAAATGGTGGAATACGGAGATACGAAGCAGATTTTCGAAAATCCGAAGGAAGAAAGAACCATTCGTTACGTCTCCGGCAATTTCGGTTGATGTGGTAAAATAAATATGATGAAATTCATGAAATGGACAGGGGACTGTCCATTTCATAGTCTTTGGTAAAATAAAACCGGCATGGCGGCCCTGGAAGGCCTCTGCCGGCTTTGACTGTTTTCAAGGAAACTGATTCAATCAGTCAGCCTGATTTCATCAGCGCTTTTTAAAAGGAGAACTGACATGCCGCTTATTTACTGTGTAGAAGATGATGAAAGCATTCGCGAACTGGTAAGCTATGCCCTTCGGGGACAGGGATATAAAGTGGGAGGCTTCGGAGAAGCAGCCGAATTTTATGAAGCGCTGCAGAAGAATATTCCGGACCTGGTGCTTCTTGATATTATGCTTCCCGGCGAGGACGGCCTTACCATTTTGAAAAAAATCCGGGCCTCCGGCAAACTGCAGAACATTCCGGTTATCATGATGACCGCCAAAACCAGTGAATTCGATATCGTAAAGGGCCTGGACCTGGGGGCTGACGATTACGTGACCAAGCCCTTCGGCATTATGGAGCTTCTTTCCCGTATCCGCTCTGTGCTCCGCCGCACCAGAAAGCCCCAGGAGGCAGGGAAAAAACTCCTTTCATTCGACGGCATCGTGGTGGATCAGGAACAGCACAGCGTCACTTCCGGCGGCAGGGAAGTACAGCTTACATTAAAAGAATTTGACTTATTATGTTATTTGTTATTAAATAAGGGCATCGTTCTTTCCAGAGACCAGATCATGCAGGCCGTCTGGGATTCACCCTTTGAAATGGAAAGCAGAACCATTGATATGCATATCATGAGTCTGCGCCAGAAACTGGGAAATGAAGGCGCCTGCATCCGTACTGTCAGAGGGGTGGGATACCGCCTGGGTGACAGAAAATCATAAACAGGAGCGTTTATATATATGAAAGTTCGGATTTATAGAAGTCTTCTTCTCATGGGCATTGTGTCCGTGATTACCACCTTTATCCTGTCCGCCATTCTTTACTACCAGGGCATGCAGGAACAGTTCAGCCATGAACTGCAGCACCTGAACAGTGTCATGGCCGGTGCCGTTTCCACCGATGATGAAGAGGGAAGCCGGGCATACCTCAGTCGTATTTATGATGACAACCATAAGGCCATCCATATCGTATGGCTTGACAGGGATGGTACAGTTCTCTATGACAGCGATAACAAAGATGAAGACTATAAAAACGGCCCGGAAGTGAAGGAAGCCATGGCAGAAGGGAAGGGAGCTGCTGTTCATAAAGATTCCAACGACAACCCCAAGAGCTACTATGCCCAGAAAGCCCCCGACGGCTCCATCCTGCGCCTTTCCAGCGCCCGTACTGTTTCCTATATAGGATTTTCCGCCTACCTGCCGGAAATCATTCTCTTTCTTGTGGTATTTGCAGTAGGCTGTCTCTTTGCGGCGGAAAGGGAAACAGAAAAAATCCTGAAACCCTTCCACCTTCTGGGAGACCTGATACAGAAAATTATGGAAGGACAGAAGGTGGACGACGTGCCATCAGACTATAAGGAACTGAACCCCCTCATCCGGAAGGTAGAGGAACAGCATGATGAAATCCAGAACTACATGGATGACATTGAAGAGGAACGGAATACCATCCGTACCGTGGTAGATACCATTTCCGACGGCATCATCCTTTTGAACGAGCATAAGGAAATCGTAGACTACAACCGGAAAATCGAAGAAATCTTCCACCTCACCGAAGACAAAAGATATCGCCGCATTGCCAGCCTTTACCATGATGAAGACTGGCTTCGGGTCATCGGGAAAGCCTATCGCACCGACGGCAGGCAGGAATATACCATGAGCCTTTTCAACAATCCCTATCGGATGGTGATGAACAAAATAGAACTTGCTGACGGAGAAACGGGCCTTCTTATCGTGCTCCGCGATATGACCGCCTCCTATATGGCAGAAAAAATGAGACGGGAATTTTCTGCCAACGTGTCCCATGAACTGAAAACACCGCTCACCTCCATCAGCGGCTTTGCAGAAATGATTGCCAACGGCATGTACCAGAAACCGGACGATGTGAAACTCTTCGGCAGCCGCATTGTCAATGAATCCCAGCGCATGCTCACCCTGATTGACACCATTATGCACCTGTCCCGCATTGAAGAAACAGAAACCACCATTACCTGGAAAACCGTTTCCTTAGACAGCCTCGTCCACTACGCCGCCGATCTCATCGAACCCCAGGCCAAAGCAAAGGGTGTTGCCCTCACCGTAGATGCAGAGCCCCTCTATACCTACGGCAACGCCGCCCTTCTTTCCGAACTGGTGATGAACCTTCTCGACAACGCGGTGAAATACAACAACGAAGGCGGCAGTGTCCATGCCCTCCTGAAACCGGAAGGGGAAGACAAACTGCGCCTCACCATTTCAGATACAGGCATCGGCATCCCCAAAGACAAGCAGGGAAGAGTGTTCGAGCGGTTCTACCGGGCGGAAGAAAGCAGAAACAAATCCACCGGCGGCAGCGGACTGGGCCTTGCCATCTGCAAGCACATTGTAGAAAAACATAAAGGCACCCTCTCCATGACCAGTGAAGAAGGAAAAGGCACCACCGTCACCGTCATCCTGCCCCGTATGAGCGATGCCGACGTATCCAAAGAAACCAAAGAAGCCCTCACCGCCCGGCAGGAAGCGGAAGACGCTGAATCCGGCCGTCTGGCCCAGCAGGAAGCGGAAGAAGACCAGGCTGCCAAGGCAGCGCTGGGAGAGGCAAAGGAAAACGGGAAGGAACCCAAGCATCTCCGCAAAGCGAAAAAACTGAAGAAGGACAAAAAGACCAAAAAGAAATCCAATGGTCATTCCCGCAATGCAGAATCGGCGAATAAGCCCGACGGAAAGGCAGGCAAGCCCGGCCGCAAAGCAGGAAGGAAAAAAGAAGTCAAGTAAATGCAGAAAAGGCTGTGAAAAATGGAAATCATTTCTTCACAGCTTTTTTCGTGGAGAAAACAGGGGACCTTAACCACCCTTGTGCTTCCCATCTATGAGAGCAAATAGGACGCTTTCGCCGGAGCGGAGGGGGACCGAGCTCCTATCACTTGCCGCCCTGAGAAAAAAGAGAAATATGGAGAAGCCCTTAGGGGGCCTCGAATTTTCCGAGAAGACCCTGCCACCCTCCGGTGCCTTCGGCGCCACCTCCTTTTCCGGAAAGGAGGCTCCGGCACTTCGTCATGGAGCACTTAAGACACAATAGCCGATTCCGTAACGTTCTTGCGTCTCCTTTAGGGGAAGAGGGCCACGAAGTGGCGAAGGGTGTGCAAGCGAACTGGATTCATAGGGGAGCCCCGCGACCCGCGAATCCAGTGAGACGCCATCTAGCAAAGTCGGTGTGGACGGTGGTAAGATAGTGCAAAATGTGTTCGCTGTGCATCGCTTCGATCGGGGGGCCGCCGATTGGCGGTCGGGAAAATGATAGAGTGTCATATCTCTGCTCAGCCCCGTACACCCTTTCCCCCTTCGCGGGACTTCCCCTCAAGGGGAAACGAGAAAATAGGTGGCACTGGATATTGTGTCACATATGACACAGACAGCTAATCCCGTAACGTTCTTGCGTCCCCTTTAGGGGAAGAGGGCCACGAAGTGGCGAAGGGGTGGACGGTGGTAAGAATGATTATGATACTCGATGTGGACGTGACCGCCGAAAGGCGGCATTATAATACTCATCGCCCGTAAGGGCGATACCACAACCCTCGGCCCGAAGGGCCGTCAAACTTAAGAACCTTCCGGCCGTCAGGCCGGTCAATCCTAAGAACCTTTTCCGCAAAGCCCTGTAAACTCTTTCCATCAGGGGCGCAGCATCCCTATTTACCCCGTGTCCCGCTTCCGATATAATAGAATTGTAAAGTAAACACTGATATATCTGTAAAAAAGGAGGACCATTATGAAAAAACTG
>NZ_OV788641.1:1587500-2486895 GCF_928721695.1 Dialister succinatiphilus
TAGGCGAAAGGGAGAAACCCCCGGAACAGAAAAGGGTGGCAGAAAAGAGGCCCAAGCAACTGTTTACCAAAAACACAGGTGCCTGCGAAAGCGAAAGCTGAAGTATAGGTGCTGACGCCTGCCCGGTGCTGGAAGGTTAAGGAGAGAGGTCAGCGAAAGCGAAGCTTTGAACTGAAGCCCCAGTGAACGGCGGCCGTAACTATAACGGTCCTAAGGTAGCGAAATTCCTTGTCGGGTAAGTTCCGACCCGCATGAAAGGCGTAATGATTTGGGCACTGTCTCAACGAGGGGCCCGGTGAAATTGAAATACCTGTGAAGATGCAGGTTACCCGCGACTGGACAGGAAGACCCCATGGAGCTTCACTGCAGCTTGAGATTGAATCCCGGTGACATATGCACAGGATAGGTGGGAGGCTAAGAAGTAATGCCTTTGGGTGTTACAGAGCCGATGTTGGGATACCACCCTTATGTTGCTGAGATTCTAACACGGAGACTAACAACCTCGTGGACCATCTCAGGCAGGCGGTTTGACTGGGGCGGTCGCCTCCTAAAATGTAACGGAGGCGCCCAAAGGTTCCCTCAGGCCGGACAGAAACCGGCCGAAGAGTGCAAAGGCAGAAGGGAGCTTGACTGCGAGACAGACAAGTCGAGCAGAGACGAAAGTCGGGCTTAGTGATCCGGTGGTACTGAGTGGAAAGGCCATCGCTCAACGGATAAAAGCTACCCTGGGGATAACAGGCTAATCTCTCCCAAGAGTTCATATCGACGGGGAGGTTTGGCACCTCGATGTCGGCTCATCACATCCTGGAGCTGGAGTAGGTTCCAAGGGTTGGGCTGTTCGCCCATTAAAGTGGTACGCGAGCTGGGTTCAAAACGTCGTGAGACAGTTTGGTTCATATCCATCGCGGGCGCAAGAAGTTTGAGGGAGGCTGCTCCTAGTACGAGAGGACCGGAGTGGACGGATCAACGGTGTACCAGTTGTCACGCCAGTGGCACGGCTGGAAAGCCGCATCCGGAAAGGATAAACGCTGAAAGCATCTAAGCGTGAAGCCCGTCCCGAGATGAGACTTCTCATCAGCAATGAGTAAGACCCCTTAAAGACGATGAGGTTGATAGGCTGTGAGTGGAAGTGGCGCAAGTCATGGAGCGACGCAGTACTAATAGGTCGAGGTCTTAGCTTAGATTTCACGAAAAGCACGACCAGAGGCGAGAGCCTTCGGAACTTCTTCTATGCAGTTTTGAGAGAACAGACTCTCAAAGATTCAGTGGCGATAGCTGTGAGGATACACCCGTACCCATGCCGAACACGGTAGTTAAGCTCACAAACGCCGAAAGTACTTGGCTGGAAGCGGCCCGGGAGGATAGGAAGCTGCTGATTAACTGAAAAAGCACTAGTCTGATGACTGGTGCTTTTTTGCTGTGTGCGACATTTGAGGTAATGAGCTTTTGTGAGGAAACGGTGCTTACCTGTATTCCCGAAGGTTGACGCGGCTTCGCCGCGAGGGTTGATGGCGCCGCCGGGCCTGACGGCCCTGGGCGCCAAGGGTTCTGTCCGGGACCGGCTGACGCCTCCCGGACGGGTTGAGGGCTTTCGCCCAGGGTAGTTATGAAGTATCGCTGCGCTGGCGAGGTGGGCGCCCTTAAGGACAAGCCCCTTTGGGGCTTGAGGGTTCTAAAGTTTGACGGGGCTATCGCCCCGAGGGTTCTTAAATTTGACAGCGGCTCTGCCGCTGAGGGTTGTTGTGGGCGCCTTACATTTATAGAAGGCGCCCTCTTATGATAAAACCTTCACAACCTGGCTTTCGCCCGTGGGAAAACAGGCCGACCTCGCTTCGCTCGAGGTAATGCATTCCCCCTTTGGTGGCTGGCGCCACCACCTTGCCCGGTGGGAAGCATGTCACTGGATTCGCGGGTCGCGAGGCTCCCCTATGAATCCAGTTCCTTTGCCACCCCCGCAAGCGGGGCACTATAACCCGTGCTTACTGTAGAGCCATTTATGAAGAGAGTGTTTCGCGGTGTTTTATTCTGCCCCCTGCATAGGGTTGGCAAGGGAACACGATTCGTAAGGAAGCAAAGCGACCTGAGAATCGTGTGACACGCTTTCCCGTGGAGAAGTCCGGCGCAGCCGGATAGGGGGAGGCGAGCGCAGCGAGCCAATCAGCAGAATGCTTATTAAGCCATATGACACAGTAAGGTAAGCTCGTAACGCTGACTTCATACTCATCGCCCCCTAAAGGGGAAACGACTCACTACATTTTGCGCGTCGCTAGCGCTCCTTCAAAATGTGTTCGCTGTGCACCGTAAGGGCGATACCACAACCCTCGGCCTGAAAGGTCGTCAAACTTACGAACCCTCCGGCCCATAGGGCCGGTCCATCTTAAGAATCTTCTGCGTCCCAGAATCTAAGGCATACCTTATCTCTTTTCAAACTGCTTATACATGGTTTATACTTAACATCAGGTGATATGATGCATTTTCTATTTAAACTGATCAAATGGTTGATTATACTTGTTCTTTTTGCTGCTTTGAGCCTTGGCTTTTATGCAGGCAATCTATCCTATGAAGAGCTTTTTAATGCGCCCTGGGACAGGATTCTTGGGATTGAGAATCATCGTCTGGATTTAGGAAGAATTCATGGGCTTGAAGATCGGTATGGCTGGCAGAGGGTGATGGTGCCTTCCAAAGATGGTACAGAGCTTCGGGGAACTTATATCGAGACCGTGAAAGGGGGCCGGAAGGCGGTGGTTCTTCTTCATGGACTGTACCAGAATCGGTCCATGTGCGTTCCTTATATTTCTATGTACCAGGATATGGGATACAATGTGCTTCTGGTGGATCTTCGTGGCCATGGCGAGAGCGGCGGTGGTCATACGGACTGGGGGATTCATGATGTGGAGGATATGAATGCCTGGGTTGATTTTCTGCGGTCTAAGAATCCATCTATGGGGATCGGATTTCATGGGATTTCTCTTGGCGCGGCCATGGCTTTGATTTACAGCGGCAGTGAGGAGGGGCAGCATATGAAGTTCTATGTGGCTGACAGTTCGTATGGGAATCTATTGGCACTGGGACGAGATAAGATTATGACCTATACGGGCGATGATCGGCTGGTCCTTGGCATGGATGTGTTGAATCCTTTTATGCAGGCGGCCATGTTTTTCCATACCGGCCGAATTTTGTCCGATGTGGATCCGGCATCCCAGGTGACTCGTATGTCTTCTCCGGTGCTTTTCCTTCATGGCGGCGCGGATATGCTTGTTCCTCCATCGGTAGCTCATGAGCTTCTGGCTGATTCTTCCAGCAGCGTGAAGGAGCTTTATATTTTTGATGGGGCTGCCCATACTATGGAAATGGCGGTGAATGGTCCGGCCTATAAGCAGGTGGTCCAGAAATTTGTGAAGCAGCGTTCCTGAGGTTTATCTTTCAAATTCTATGTTGTGTGATAAAATAGGAGTAAAGAAGTACAGGTTAAACAGGAGGTATAGATATGAATGGGAATGGTTTGAATCGGGAAGGGTTCCTGGCTGCCAGAGATACCGTTGCAGCGCTGAAGGGGACAGTAGAATGTCTTCAGGTGAATTTATCTCAGGAGAGGGATGCTAATGAGGGGCTGAACCTTACCATTGAGTCTCTTCGCGGAGAAAATGGCAGTCTTCAGGAGAAAACGTTCCAGCTGGAAGCGGAACTGGATGCGCTGAAGCAGGAAATGAAGGATGAAAACAATCAGAAAAAACAGGAAACTGCAGTGCCGGAATCGGAGGTTTGCCGGGAGCTGGAAAAGAAGCTGGGTTTCTATTATAAGGATTTGAAAAACATGGATGAGAAAAATCTCACTGCCGAAGACAGCGAGACTCTGTATCATATCCTGACCTATACTTTCAAAACCTTGAAGAAGGCGGGACTGCAATTTTAGTATTTATTTCATGCCGGTACTTTGGGCGTAGTAGAAAAGGTACTGCTGCATAATGCCAGCCTTTTGCCCATAGGCGGGAAAGGGATTGGATCCTTCGTATTTTTGATCAATGACCCGCTGTATCCATACGTCCACCGGTGCCAGGGCTGTGCGGTGGAAGCCGAAGAGGGCTGTGCAGTTTGCTACCTTGATACCTACGCCGGGAAGTTCCATCAGGGCGTTCAACAGCTTTTCATCATCATATGTCGCCATATCTTTCAAGAGGTGTGGCGATTTTTTTATGATTTCCGCTGATTTGGCAATATAGGGGATGCGGTAGCCCAGGGAACAGGCTTTGAGGTCTTCCGGGGACAGGGAAGACAGTTTTTGGGGCGTTGGAAAGGTATAAAGTATTTCCCGGGGCGTTTTGATCTCCTCTCCTGCCCTTTGGCACAGCTTTTCTACGGCAGAAGCGATGGCGGGGATGGATTTTCTCTGGGAGATAATAAAGGTAATCAGTGTTTCCCAGGGGTCCTGCCTGAGAATACGGATGCCCCTGCTGTAGTCGGCTGCCTTTTGAAGGTAATGGTCATTTGGACTTATACTGTTTCGGATGGCTTCATAGTTTTCGGACAGATCGAAATAGGGCTTCCACAGGTGATTCCACAGGTATGGGGAGCAGGACACATCATAACGGATACCCTGTATATGGCGTATGTAGAGAACATGGCGGCCGGTGATGAAGCGGAAAAGGCCGTCATTTATTTCGACTGCCCGGAAGCACTGGCCGCTGTGTATGATTTTATAAAGATCAAATTCGTCCCTGATAAAAATATGCATGGATTTTTCTTTCCTTTCAATGAATGGGAACTTTTTTATAAACATTATATTCTTTTACCTGCTTTTTTCAAAGATATGATAAAATAGAGGCACATTGTTGCAGGAAAGAGGGATATTTTGGGAAAACATCTGCTTTTGGTCAACGATTTGCCGGGATACGGGAAGGTAGCACTGGCGGCCATGATGCCGGTGCTGACTCATATGGGCCACCATATTTACAATCTTCCCACGGCCCTTGTTTCCAATACCCTGGACTATGGGCGCTTTGAAATCCTGGATACCACGGATTATATGAGAAATACCATAGGTGTGTGGAAAGCGCTGGGGTTTTCTTTTGATGCCATTTCCACAGGCTTTATTGTTTCTCCTGCCCAGGCTGCCATGATTGCCAATTACTGCAGCCGGGAGCGGTTAAAGGGGACAAAGATTTTTGTGGATCCCATCATGGGAGATGAAGGCCATCTGTATAACGGTCTCACAGAGCGGACGGTGGAAGGCATGCGGCGCCTGGTTTCCCAGGCTGATTACATGGTTCCCAATTATACAGAAGCAGCCCTTATTGCAGGAGAGACCTATAAAAAGGAAGGCCTCTCCTGGGTGGCTATGAAGAATCTTCTGGGCAGGCTGCATCGTATGGGGAACGGCTCCATAGCCATTACCAGCGCCAAAGTGGATGGAGAAGATGCAGTGGCAGGTTTTGATAAGGACAGGGGAGAATATTTCCTTCGTACCTTTGATATGATTCCCGTCCGTTTTCCGGGAACGGGGGATATTTTTTCCGCCATTTTCATGGGAAATGTGATGAACGGGGTTTCCATGATGGATTCTGTAGATAAAGCCATGATGGCAGTGCGTCAGATGATTGTACTGAGCAGCAGCAGTGGTGATTCTTTTAAGGGAATTCCAGTAGAATCCTGTCTGGAGGTGATTGATTCATGCCAAGAAGACCGAAAATAAAAATAACCTGTATAGACAGGCTGGGAAAGTGCCCCTGCCATAGAGGACACCGGATAGGCGATTCCTGGGATTTTGACAAAGACCGGGGACAGATCTGTCCCATGGTGATGCATGTGGCGTTTCCCTATATAGATATACTGCGCTATGGAGGCGAAATCCCTCAGCCTGGGCAGAAAAAAGGGACAGCCCTATTCTGCTGCCCCGATGTAGAAACTATTAATGTATTTAAGATTGAAAAAGTGGATGAATAATTTTTTATAGAAATCGCAGCGAAAGGTGACATGTATGGAACAGATGCAGTTTATCCGGAAACTTCCGGAACCTATGGAAATCAAACAGGAAATCCCGCTGAAAGAGGAGTTCCGAAAATTAAAAGAAAAAAGGGATCAGGAAATCGCTGACATTATGACCGGTAAGGATGATAGATTCCTCCTGATTATTGGACCCTGCTCTGCAGATAATGAGCCGGCTGTACTGGACTACTGCAGCCGTCTGGCTAAGGTGGCGGACGAAGTGAAGGATCGTCTTTTCATTGTTCCCCGGGTTTATACCAATAAACCGCGGACCATTGGTAAAGGGTACAAAGGTATGCTGCACCAGCCGGATCCGGAGGGGAAGGAAAATATGATGGAAGGAATCAAGGCCATTCGTCGCATGCATGTTCATGTCATCGAGCAGACCGGCTTTACCTGTGCAGAAGAAATCCTGTATCCGGAAAATCATCGTTACCTGTCGGATCTTCTTTCCTATGGCGCCATTGGTGCCCGGTCCGTAGAAGACCAGCTGCATCGTATGATTGCCAGCGGCGCCGGCATTCCTGTAGGAATGAAAAATCCCACTTCCGGTGATCTGTCGGTGATGATGAATTCCATCGAAGCAGCCCAGAGTGAGCAGGATTTTCTTTTCCACGGCTGGGAGGTCCATACCACCGGCAATCCGCTGGCCCATGCCATCCTTCGAGGCTATGTGAACCATTTCGGTACCAGCATGCCTAACTACCATTACGAAAATCTTCGGAAAGTGGCAGATATGTATGGAGAAAGAAATCTAAAAAATCCGGCCATTGTAGTAGACTGCAACCATAATAACTCCGGTAAGAAATACATGGAGCAGATCAGAATTGCCAGGGATGTTATGGCCAGCCGTCAATATGCAGACGATATCCGGCATATAGTGAAGGGCCTCATGATTGAAAGCTATATCGAAGATGGAAACCAGAAAATCGGCGATGGGGTTTATGGAAAATCTATTACGGACCCCTGCCTGGGCTGGGAAAAGAGCAGGGATTTGATCCTGTCTCTGGCAGATATGGTATAAGATGACCGGGTAGGAGAAAAAGCGGCACCTTTTTCAAAGGGGCCGCTTTTCTATGACTCGGGAAATTTCTTAATTTCAGATGGGATTATTTTATTAAATAAGGTATAATATACATATAGAAATACATCGTTATGACGTGGCAGCCCCATATTTCCAAAGAATAAGGAGATGGACAGGATGGAATTTAAAATCAAATATTTCAAGGATTATGTACCCTTTCATGTGGATGACAGCCATCATCCGGTGGAACTGAATCCGAAGCAGTGTCCGGCGGTGGAATCGGAGGCGGCAGAGGTCAGAAGGGCATTGGCTCATCCTATTGGGACACCCAGGCTTTCTGAAATCGTTAAACCTGGTGAAAAAGTGGTCATTGTGGCCAGTGACGTCACCCGTCCGGCACCTTCCTGGGTTATGGTTCCCTGCGTAGTGGAGGAATTGGAAAAGGCAGGGGTGAAGGATGAAGACATTACCGTCGTATTCGGTCTGGGATCCCACAGAAAGCAGACGGAAGAAGAAAAGAAACGGCTTGTGGGAGAAGAGATTTACAGCCGGATCAGGTGCATTGACAGCGATCCTGAGCAGTGCGTTCATATGGGTACCTGCAAAAATGGTACATCTGTGGATATATTTAAAACCGTTGCTGAAGCAGACCGCCGTATTCTTACGGGAAATGTGGAATATCATTATTTCGCCGGTTATTCCGGCGGCATGAAAGCGATTATGCCCGGCGTTTCTTCTCATGACGCCATTCAGTCCAACCATAAGAATATGATTCGTCCCGGTGCCTATGCAGGCCATTTGGAAGGAAATCCGGTTCGCGAAGATATTGAAGAAGTATATCATTTCTGCCCCGTGGATTTCATCGTCAATGTAGCCTTGGATGATCATAAGAAGATTGCCTTTGCGGCAGCAGGAGACAGAATCAAGGCCCATCGGGAAGCCTGTCGTTTCCTGGACAGCATTTATAAAATCAAAATCGATAAGCCCGCAGATGTGGTCATTGTTTCTACCGGCGGCTATCCTAAGGATATTAACCTGTATCAGGCGCAGAAATCCATTGATAATGCCAAGCATGCAGTGAAAGAAGGCGGCATTATGGTGGTATCCGCTTCCTGCAAAGAAGGCTATGGCAGCACCGTCTTCGGTGACTGGATTCAGAAATATGATACCCCTGATGACCGGATCAAGGCGATTCATGAGCACTTTGAACTGGGAGGCCACAAATCGGCAGCTCTGGCTCTGGTACAGAAGAAATGCAGTATTTACCTGGTTACCGATATGGATGATGCCATGGTGACCAAGGCCAATATGACCCCGTTCCATGATCTGCAGCAGGCTGTGGACGCTGCTTTGGACAAAATGGGAAAGGATGCCAGTGTCTATGTAATCCCAGTAGGGGGATCTACCCTTCCTATGGAAGAATAAGATAGAATAGGAAATCGAAAAAAGGATGCCCGTAAGAGGGCGTCCTTTTTTGATGGAGAAATGGCAGCGTGGTGAATCACACGGATACAGGAGGTTAAATAACCGATGAAAAGAAAAGGGAAAACAAAAAAGACACTACGGCGCAAAGCACATAGTGTCTTTTTTAGTGGTGGGCGATAACAGGATCGAACTGGTTCCGCAGAGAACATGTCTTGAAGGAGCGAAAGCGACGCGCAAGACATAGTGAATCGCGGATGCAGGAGGTTAAATGATGGATGAAAGAAAAGGGAAAACAAAAAGACACTACGGCGCGAAGCACATAGTGTCTTTTTTGATGGTGGGCGATAACAGGATCGAACTGCTGACATTCTGCTTGTAAGGCAGACGCTCTCCCAGCTGAGCTAATCGCCCATATTGGTGACCTGTGGGGGATTCGAACCCCCGAACCCGCCGTGAAAGGGCGGTGTCTTAACCACTTGACGAACAGGCCACTGGCTCCTGAAGCAGGGTTCGAACCTGCGACATCGTGATTAACAGTCACGCGCTCTACCGGCTGAGCTATTCAGGAATCTGTACGTGAGTACGTCAATTATAATAACAAATCCTTGTCCATTTTGCAACCATCTTTTTATTAAAAATAAATTAAACATCCTGACAAGATGGAGGACAGGATGGAAACGGCTCTAAAGAGAAAAAAGGAAAAACAAAAAACACTACGAACCGAAGCACGTAGTGTCTTTTTTAGTGGTGGGCGATAACAGGATCGAACTGCTGACATTCTGCTTGTAAGGCAGACGCTCTCCCAGCTGAGCTAATCGCCCATAACTCTGACGTAGTCTATTATGCCTTATATGAAGATATTTTTCAAGAGGGGTATGCAAAAATTTTGGATATTTACTTCTCTTTCTGGTTTTTGCCAGTTGATACGAGTCAATGGCAGAAGGAATCTATCCATTTTCCCCCTGCTGAAACATCTTTTCAGGCAAAAGCTGCTCTGGGAACAAGTCATGATGAGCCTGGGGCGGCTAAAGACAGGGAATTTTCCAAATTTCACCTTGACACAGTCATTTTATCATGTTATAGTATGGGCACTTGTAGCGATGAAGAAAAAGAGTAGGTTTCTTTTGAGGTCTTTCAAGCGAGTCCGGAGAGTGGGAGCGGATGAGACAGGAGTTATCGAAGTGCGTTTCTGAGCGTGAAAGGCGGAATTCAGTATGCCTTTCCGGGCATTCCCGTTATAGAATCATGGTTTCTACAAGGAAGGAAACCTGAAGAGGCATACATGGTGACATGTGTGTGAATCTGGGTGGTAATCACGAGTCTTTCGTCCCAAAGGGATGGAAGATTTTTTTTATGGCTGCCGCGCCGGAAATGGTTCCTTACACATATTTCTCTATAATTCCAGGAGGTTTTTATGAAGAAAAACGAGGAAGTGCAGGCAGCTGCACAAAAGGCGCTGGAGGCCAACAAGAAAAACAAACAAGGTCGCCAGTTTGTTCTCTGGATGCTGGCTCTGGTGGTAGGAGCGGCTCTGGGCTGGCTGGGAATTAAGCCGCTGAATGAATTATTTACTTTTATTGCCACTGTTTTTACCCGCCTTTTCCAGTTCATCGCAGTGCCTACCATTGCTTTGGCTGTGATTACCACCCTGGCCCAGCTGGGCGGCAAGAAGGAAACGGGACGTATTTTTGCTCATGCGGTGACCTACACCCTTTTGACGACTATCTGCGCTGCCGGTATCGGGCTCATGATGTATCTATGGATTGCACCGGGCAATCTTCCTGCTGATATTATCGGTGCCGGTACAGCCAACGTACCGCAGAAACTGGGCCACCTTACCTATTATGACCATATTTTGAGCGTTATCCCCAATAACCTGCTGCAGCCCTTCCTGTCCGGCAATGTGCTGGCAGTAATGATGATTGCTGCTGCCTTTGGTCTTGGTCTGGCTTTCATGCCAAAAACGGAAAACCGGGACATCCTTATGAAGGGGATCATGGGATTCCAGGAACTGCTTTTCACCCTGATTCGTGCGCTTCTTTTCATTCTTCCCGTTGGTATTCTGGCTTTTGCTGCCCAGCTTTCTGCTCAGATCGAAGCCGGCGTCATTGTGGGAGCTCTGGGAAAATATACGGCCGTCATCATTGGCAGCAATGTGATCCAGTTCTTTATTGTGATTCCTGTTTTCCTTCTGGCCAGGGGACTCAATCCTCTTCAGGTATTCAAGAAAATGTCTCCTGCCATTGCGGTAGCCCTTTTTACCAAGAGCTCTGCCGGCACCCTGCCGGTGACCCTGGCTTCGGCAGAACATAATATGAAGGCCAATCCTGCTGTTTCCCGTTTCGTTCTTCCCATCTGCACTACTATTAATATGAACGGCTGCGCTGCCTTCATTCTGGTCACGTCGCTCTTTGTTATGCAGAATGCCGGTTATGAAATGTCTATGCCCACCATGATTACCTGGCTCTTTGTGGCTGTACTGGCAGCCATCGGCAACGCCGGTGTGCCTATGGGCTGCTATTTCCTTACCCTTTCTCTTATGAGCGGTATCGGAGCTCCCATCGGCATTATGGGGGTTATCCTTCCTATCTACACCATCATTGATATGATTGAAACTGCAGAAAATGTGTGGTCCGACTCTGCCGTATGCGCCATGACGGACCATGACCTGAAGGGAAAGATTCCTGAGCCTTCCGATGGAGAGGTGGCAGGTGCATAAATCACTGCATGAAAAAAACACTCCTGTATGGATACGGGAGTGTTTTTGTTTTATGAAATAGGATTTCTTATGATTCTACTGCTTTTCTAAGGGCCATGAGGTTTTCTTCCGGCGCCTTTGGATTGACTACGCAGCCGGGGCCGAGAATGAGGCCTCTGCCGTCTACCTGGGCAATGGCATCTTTCACATGGGCGGTGATTTCTTCCGGTGTACCTTCAAGAATAATATCATCGTATTTCAACACGCCGTTCACAAAGTAGGGGGCTGATTTGATACCGGCCAGCAGGCATTTATCTGTCAGCGCCCGGGCTTCCTTCAGTGTGGGCCAGGTGTGGCGGTCATGCCAGTTGATGCAGTTGACCGGATAGGCAGCCACTTCGTTGAAGTAAATGTCTTCTCCATGAATGTGGACTGCATTGAACCAGGTCTTTTTAGCGTAGGATTTGATGACCTGGAGGTCATAGAACTGGCCGAATTCTTCAAATTCATGAAGGTTCATGACAGAGCGGGTGGCGTTCTGGGTGGCAAAGAAGAAACCGTCCACACCGGCATCAATGTTATAGCTGACAAAATCAAGGGTGGTGGCAGTAATGGCGGAAAGCGCATGGTGTACCGATTCCGGATAGTTGATCATGTCCATAAGAAGACGGTCGCCGGCCATTTTCTTCAACGTGGAGAAAGGACTGAAGATGGTCTGCATTACCGGAGTGCCGGGTTTTCTTCTTTTCACCATTTCCCTGGCAAATTCAATCTGCTTGCCATAGGTGCCCTGGATGGCGGGAATGGCTTTCAGGGCATCGTAGTCCGAAGGGCTCTGGATGGCGAAATTTTTAACAATCGGTTCCCTGTAGGGGTCGCAGTAAATGGTAATCTGGTTGCCGAAGTCCTGGGTGCTGTACAGGCCGAAAGGCATCATTTTGATATAATCGAAATCATATTTCTCTGTAAATGCAGCCTCTGCTTCTGCCAGGGAAATGGGGTCCTGGTCAAATTCGGAAAGGTGCATCCAGGCACCTACCGGTACATGGTCTACAGGCTGGCCGGCTAGGGCGGCTCTGATTCGTTCTTCTCTATTCATAAGGTATCTCCTTTCAGAAACAATTATATTCATTTCTTTGATTATACCATAGGAAGATAGGATTTTGAGAAGGGAAAAAGGGGAGAAAACCGACGGGCTGATGAAACGATGGGGCGGCAGCAGCTGATGCTTTCGAGTCAGACTCTCTATACCCTCTATCCTGTTAGAACCGATTCATTCATGATATCAGCTTTTATAAGATTTTTATACACTGTCGGGTCATGGGATTTTTTACATAGACCGCTCTTTCCTTCCCAGCAGGACATAAAACTTCAGGAATCAGGGCAGGCATCCATTTCACCGGTCTCTCTTGTCAGTCTCTTTCTGAAAAAGGTATAATACTCATAGATTCAAAGGCGGTTACTATGAACATATATAAAGACAGATTATGGCTGGCCCTGCTGACCGGGATGGTTTCCCTGCTCATGGGCTTTTGTGAATTTTATACCTGGCGTATCGGCTGGCATCCCGGGTCTTCTCCCTGGAACAGGGAGTCCCTTCTTCATGCTTCTGATATACCGGCAGTGCTTCTCCTGGGAGCAGCGACTTTTCTGGTCCTTTCTCTCGTGATGAGGCAGGCAGGTGCTCTTCCTGCCTTTTCCCTGCATCTGGAATTGGACGGCAGGCCTACGGACTCACCCTTTGCTCTCATCGCAGCCCTTCTCCTTTTGGCTTGGATGCCTTTTTTTCTTGTTTTTTATCCTGGTACAGGCATGAATGATACTACCGATATTATGCGGGCAGGTATCTGGGCGACGGGACAGCATACTTTTATTTACTGCATGTTTATCTACGGACTCACCCAGGCATCGGATATGCTGTTTCATACTACCTCCTATGGGCTGGCAGCGGCATCCCTGATTCAGATGGTTCTTTTTGCCTGCGGCATATCTTACTGCCTTTCCTGGATTTACCGAAGAACAGGCCGTTTGTGGATTACGGTGCTTCTGACACTGTACTATGCCTTTCTGCCCCTTGTTGCCAATATGTCTTTCTCCAATGTGAAGGATGTGCTTTTTTCTGTAACCATTCTGCTTTGGATTCCGCTGGTGACCTCCTTCGTATCAGGCTATCGGGAAAATGCCTGGGAAGCTAACAAACGCCTTTTTATCCTGGCAGGACTTGGCATGATGCTCCTTAGAAACAATGGGATTTATGTATTCATCGTTATGCTAATGGGCCTTGTGCTTCTCATGAAACGAATCCGCATGAATCTTCTGCTCACCGGTCTTGTGATGATCGCTGTTTCCATGACCCCCGATGTGGCCATTAAGCAGATTCTTAATCTGCCCCAGCTTTTTCAGGAACGGGTGGGCATTCCGCTGCAGCAGTTTTCCCGGGCCGTAGCAGTAGGGGTGCCGCTGACGGAGGAGGAGAAAGCCTATTCTGTAAAGATGATGATACCCGGACGCATTGCCCGCTGGTATGATCCTTTTACGGTGGACCTTATCAAATGGAACAGCGACTTTGATTTCTACTATTTCAACAGTCATCCCGATGATTTCTGGAAGGCTTGGAAATCGGTGGGGAAGAGAAATAAGGAGCTCTACGTGGAAGCCTGGCTTTTTGCTACCTATGGATACTGGGCTTTCCCGGCGCCCGACGAAATGACCCAGTCCCGCTTCTGCTGGGCTTTTTCGGAAAATGATTTGAAAAACGGTTTGAGCCCTGATCATAACAATGCTTACAAAACGGCAGATATTCATACCTTTTTCAAAAAGGATATCCAGGAAAAGCTGGGCCATTATCTTTGGGACCACAGCCGGTACCTGGGGGCAGGCACCTGTCTGTGGATTACGCTATGCATAGGACTTCTTTTGTTTTACCGGCGCCAGTACAGCCGCTTTCTGGTCCTTCTGCCGGCCTGTCTTCTCTGGGGTACCCTGATGATTGCCACGCCGGCAGCCTTTGTGTACCGGTATGTGTATTTCTTCCCCCTCTGTATGCCCTTTTTCTTGCTTCTTCCCTTTCTGCCGGAGGGAAAGTATGGTACAACGAAATGGGCGGATACAGTCATTCTGCCTCGAAAACCTGTGGAAAATCCCCTTCTTCAGGACGATCCTCTGAAGGGCGATGGCTATACCCATTGGAAAGATTGAGGAGGAGAGATGAAACTTTTTCGCTGGGATGTGCCCTGCCGGGCAAGTCTGGTCTTTTCCCTCTTCTTATCTCCTGCTGTCCTGTATACCTATAAAATCGACTGCATGGGGGATAAAGTGGCAGAAGCAGGAAATGAAATATTAGCGCTCCAAGATGGATTTATACTGCTTCTCCTTTTTATCCTTTTTGCCGCAGTTCTTCCGCCATTCGTCAGGCTCTGCCTGACCCTGCCCCGCAGCAGTGAAAAAAGCAGGGGACGGCGGCTCTTTTGGCCGGCCTTTTTCTTTATGGCTTTCTGGCAGCTGCCTTTCCTTCTGGCCCTCTATCCAGCGCCGGGCATGAACGATACCCTTTTCATGATGGAGAATCCCCTTTACGGGGGCATACAGTTTCCCTGGCTTTATTCCCTGGTCTATGGCTATGGCGCCCTTTTAGGAAAGCATCTTTTGGGAAGCAGGGAGCCGGTTATATTCCTGCTTTCCCTGGGCCAGCTTTTTCTCTATGCTTATGGCCTTACAAGGATTGTATTTCATGTGAAGGAAAGGCAGGGGGAGGTGCCGGCACTTCTGCTTTATTTCTATTTCACCTTCCTTCCCATGGTGGGTAATTATGGCATAGCTGCAGTGAGAGATGGGCTCTTTTCCTTAGCCCTTGCAGGATGCATGGTTTTCATGGCAGAAGAAACAGGGGGCCGGGGTACATCTATTTTCTGGTTTCTCTCGCTCCTTTCCCTCATGCTGCTGAGAAGCAACGGCTTTTTCATTGCGGCTATGCTGATACTTGTTTCACTGGTCCTCCAAAAGGGGGCGAGAAAGGAGGCAGTCCTGTTCCTTCTTGCCGCAGCTCTGGCCATTGTTCCGGGAAAGATTATTCTTTCTTACCATGACTGGCAGCCTCTTTTCCAGGAAAGTATGGCCATACCGCTTCAGCAGATGGGACGGGTGCTGGTGATGGGAGGAAGCCGCAGCGAAGAAACCATAGAGCTCATGAACCATCTCCTGCCGGAGGAAAAATGGAAGAAGGATTATTCTCCGGCCACCGTGGATTTTGTGAAATGGGACGATGATTTTAAAAGAAATGATTTAAACAGGGAAAAGGGCGCTTTCCTTTTGGCCTGGCTGGACACGGGGATAAGAAATCCAGGACTTTATGTGGAAGGCTGGATGACGGAAACCTATGCCCTGTGGAATCTGGATCCCCTGGACCATGGCGTGCAGTCCCGTTTCGGCTGGGCCCTGTCTGATGAGAATACGAAACATATGGTACCTTCGGACAATGATATGCTTGCTCTGGGAGATTTTCCCATGCCCTTTGGGCTGAAGTCTTTTCTTGGCAGCTATACCTATTCTGGCAGCCGTTTTCTGGGAAGCGGCCTCTGCCTGTGGATTACCCTCTTTTTCTGCCTCCTTTTTTATTGCGGCGGAAAGAAGGATTTGATTCCGGCGGCGCTGCCTCTTCTGGCCAATACCCTGACTCTTCTGGTTTCCACGCCGGCTTCTGCGGTATTCCGCTATTCCTTTGCCTATGTGCTGGGACTTCCCCTGCTTTTTATTCTTTTTCTTTATGGAAATGGAGAGGACGAGAAGCACCGGTGATTTTCAGATGTCATTTCACCCTGGGTTATAAGGCTTTATCTATTCACAAAGGAGCTTTTTATGGAAAGTATTCAAAATCCTGACCAGTATGAAGCAATCCACTCCGAAGGACCTACCCTGGTTATTGCAGGTCCTGGAACAGGAAAGACCTATACCATTATCCAGCGGGTCCTTTATCTGATCCGGGACAGGAAAGTGAAGCCGGAGCAGATCATGATTGTCACCTATACAGTGAAGGCGTCCAAGGAGCTTATGACAAGGCTCACCAATGAGCTGTCCCGGCAGGGCATTGAGATCAACCTCCATGAAATGTATATAGGGACTTTTCACCATATCTGCCGCCGCCTGTTGAAGGAATTCCGGGAATATACAAGGCTGGAAAGAAATTTCATAGAAACAGATCAGTTTGAGCAGCAGTACATGGTGTATGAGCATCTGGCGGACTTTGAAGAGATTCCCAATTTCGAGCTGGTCGTACAGTCCTCCTACATCAATAACAGGACGGGGGAAGAGGTGACGGTGCCGCCCTGGAAACGGTGCCGCACCATATGCCAGTATGTGAACCGCCTGTCAGAAGAGCTGATGAAGGCAGACGATATGATCCGAAGCCGGGATGAAAAAATCCGGGTATTGGGCTGGATGATGAAACGGTATGAAAAACTGGCCCGGAAGAAGAATTTCCTTGATTTTACCAAGCTTCAGACCGAGGCCTATTATATCCTTTCGGAAAAAGAAAATGTGCGCCGCCGGGTGCTGGAAAAAATCCGCTATATCCTGGTGGATGAATATCAGGATACCAACTATATTCAGGAGCGGCTGGTACAGATTCTGGGCGGCAGGGAGAGAAATATTTTCGTTGTAGGCGATGATGACCAGAGCATTTACCGTTTCCGCGGCGCCACGGTGGCCAATATCCTCCAGTTTCAAAAGCATTTTGGCAGCAGCTGCCGCGTGATTACCCTTCATACCAATTACCGCTCAGGCCAGGGCATCGTTTCCTTCTGCATGCGCTGGATGGCTAAGCCCGACTGGTTCTCCTGGGAACGGATGGGACATCTGTACCGCTACCGGAAAGGCCTTTTGGAATCGGGCGGGGGAAAGGAAAGCGTACCCTCAGTGGTACGGATTACGGCAGAGGAAGACGACCGGCTTTTTGAAGACCGGGTGTGCCATTTCATCGAAGAACTGAAGAGCAAGGGCTGCATATCGGATTACAACCAGGTGGCCCTGCTCTTTGACTCCGTCAAGGGGGATACGTCCATGCGTCTTCAGTATGCCTTGGGCAAAAGGCATATTACCGTGTATGCTCCCCGGTCGGGACACTTTTTTGAACGGAAGGAAGTGGCCTGGTTCTTTGGCTGTCTTCTTTATTTATTTTCCGGTATCCGGCGGAAATTAGGGCAGGACAGGGTTATGGATGAGACAGAGGGAATCCGCGAGGCCTATGTCCTTTTCCTCTCCATGGCAGAAGACATGATGAAGAGGAACGAAGACCTGAGGCAGTGGATCCGCTCCATGAAAAGAAAAGTGGAAAGAGAAAAGAAACTGCCGGAAAATCTGCTGCCCCTGGCATATAAAATTCTTTCCTTTCCTCCTTTTTCTGCTTTTCTGGATAAGGCTGCTGCAGGAGAATGCAATGAAGCCAGAAATCTTGCCTCCATTACCAGGCTCATCAGCCGTTTCGACTGCTTTACAGAAGAAAATCACGGCTACGGCAAGGAAACACTGGAGGATGTATATATTTTCTTTTCCCGCTACCTGCGGCTGTGGTATGAGAACGGAGTAGGGGAGTACGAGGATGAAGAAGCCTATGCTCCGCCGGGACAGGTGTCCTTCCTGAATATTCATCAGTCCAAGGGTCTGGAATATCCGGTGGTCATTGTGGCGTCCCTTTATGAAAAGCCCCGGGGCGAAGACTCCCTCATTCCCCGGGTGGTGGAAAAGATGACCGGCCGCCGCTCCTATGAACCTTACAGCGATATCCGGGATTTTGATTTCCGAAGGAAATACTACACTGCCTTTTCCCGGGCGGAAACGGTGCTGGCCCTGGCCTGCTGCGTGAAGAAGGGAAAACAGCCTTTTCCTGCATTTCAGAAACCCCTTGCCAGCCTTCCGGAATTTGACAGGAGGGGAATCGATTTCACAAAGCTCCATTTCCGCCCTGTAGAGAAAGGCCATTTCAAACCCCGCATTTCCTTCACCGCCCAGGCAGCGCTGTATGAAGAATGTCCTCTGAAGTACAAGCTCAGCCGGGTGTATCGATTTGCACCGGTGCGGGGCATGGCCCTTCTATATGGGACCCTGGTCCATGAAACTATCGAAGATATTCATCGGGCTGTGCTTTCCGGGCAGAAGGAAAGACTGACGCCGGCCAATGTATACGCCTGGCTCATGGCAGATTACCAGGCCCTTTCCAAGGCAGAAAATACCTGGCTTTCCAAGGACGAGCTGGAAAAGGCATTCCAGGAAGTGCTGGGGTATATTTCCTATCGACGGGGAGACTGGTCCATGATACGGGAAGCAGAATATCCTCTGGAACTGGTGAAAGATGAATACATTCTGAACGGTACCATCGACCTTCTTCAAAGCGGCGGCGGAAAGGTGGATATTATTGATTTCAAAACAGGCAGGAAGCCGGACCGGAAGAGTCCTCTTTTTGCCAGATATGAAAGGCAGCTTCAGATTTATGCCTATCTGGTAGAGGAAAAACTGAAAGTACCGGTGGGGAAACTTCTCCTCTATTTCACCGGTGAAACAGAGGAACCGCTTCTTGCAGTGGAAGGAAATCCGGCGAAGGTGGAAGAACGGATGAAGGCCTTTGACCATACAGCCCGCTGCATTCTGGCAGAAGATTTCAACCATCGGAAGAAAAAGGTGAACGGCCGCCTTCCAGAAAGCTGCCGCTTCTGTGAATGGAAGGAATACTGTGAAAGGAATGGAGAGTAGAAGACAATAAAAAAATCCCGCAGCTGCGGGATTTTTTTATTGGTTATCCGTTCAGAGTAGATTCCATGGAACTGTTGCATTCTCTTTCGGCATCTTTTTTGAAGACCGTTTTTTTCAGGAAGAGGAAGAGGCACAGAGCACCGAAGGCAATGCCCGCCGGGTAAGTGATGGATGGATCCAGCTGGAAGCCTTCCTTGGCCTGCAGAATGTAGGTAAAGGTCACTACAGACATGAAGGTGGCAGGGATGCAGGCCATGAGCCATGCATAGCGGTTTGCACACTGATGATACAGATAAACGGAACCGGTCCACAGAACAATCATAGCAAGGGTCTGATTGGTCCAGGAGAAATAACGCCATACAATGTTGAAGTCAATCTGGGAAAGGAGACCGCCGATAGCCAGCAGTGGAACAGCCAGGCAGAGACGCTTTACCGTTCTCTGCTGATCAATGTGGAACCAGTCAGAGAGAGTCAGGCGGGCAGCACGGAAAGCGGTGTCGCCGGAAGTGATGGGGCAGGCAATAACGCCCAGCATGGCCAGCACCGCACCGATACCGGTACCCATGTAGCCTACGCAGATGTCATACACTGCGCCGCCGGGGCCGCCGGCTTTCAGGACAGCCTGCAGTCCGCCGGTACCGTCGAAGAAGGTGACGCCGGCTGCTGCCCAGATGAGGCAGATAATGCCTTCGGCTACCATGGCACCGTAGAATACAGGACGGCCAAGGCGTTCATCCTTCAGGCAGCGGGCCATAATAGGAGACTGGGTGGAATGGAAACCGGAAATAGCACCGCAGGCCACGGTGATGAACATGAGCGGCCAGATGGGAAGCTGGTTTTCACCGGGATACATATTGGCCAGAACCATTTCAGGCATGACGTGACCGCCTACGCCCATGAGCATGCCGCCGGCAATACCCAGAGCCATGATGATCAGGCAGATACCGAAAATGGGGTAGAAACGGGCAATGATTTTATCAACAGGAAGAAGAGTGGCCAGGAAATAGTAAACAAGAACCACCAGAAGCCAGGGGAGGACCTGCCAGCCCGTAAGCTTGGCAAGAAGCATGGCCGGGCCGGTCATGAATACGGTACCTACCAGTACCAGAAGGATAACGGAGAAGAAACGCATAATGGTGAGCATGGTATGTCCCATATGGCAGCCTACGATTTCAGAAATACTGTGGCCGTCTTCCCGGATGGACATCATGCCGGAGAGGTAATCATGGACGCCGCCGGCAAAAATAGTACCCAGCACAATCCAGAGATATACCGAAGGCCCCCAGAGAGCACCGCCTAAGGCGCCGAAAATCGGGCCAAGGCCTGCAATGTTCAGGAGCTGGATGAGAAATACCTTCCACGTGGGAAGAGGCATGTAGTCAACACCATCATTGTGTATGAGGGCAGGTGTCCTGCGGTCCGTAGGTCCGAAAAGCCTGTCCACGATGGATCCGTAAATTAAATAGCCGGCTATGAGAGCAGCCAGGGCAAGTAAGAAAGTGGTCAAGGGAATGCCTCCTTAAAAATTGGTACGATGTGGATTTTCAAGGCATAAGCCCTGAGAATCCGCAGTGAATACAATAAAAAAGAATAGAATCGCTATCCTCTGTCATCCATCTCCTCTCGTTTTGAAGCATTATGACTATATGTTATAGATAGTTCACATTATGAGTATTGCTCATATACAATGCCCTTTGCTTCTGATTGATTGCTTTCTACGCATAAAAGAATACAACGGGAAATAGATTTCGTCAATAGGTGAAATAGAATATACTTTTTACGGAATTGAAGAAAATAAGAGTAATCGATTTCTGCTATGCTTTGAAATAATACAAACTTAATTTGCTATGATTTAGAGTGATGGCTTAATAGAATGGATGCAGTCGGAAAATTCTATATATAATACATATATAATTGCAGACAAAAGGATAAGAAAAAGAAGGAGGCTACATCAGTAATTGATATAAAATGAAGAGCGACATGGCTATAGAAACATTATATAACAAAGATGATCTTTGACTGTTTTCCGGTGACTGGGAAATCTGGCCAGAAGAGGATGGGATATGGTAAAGTATCATAAGTGATACATATAGTCAGCCGTTCTCCCGGGGCAGCAGAGAGACTGGTTTTACTCCAATCCCAGTCCTCAATCCCCGCCAATAAAAATATATAAAAAAATATTTGACAGTGCTATCAGAAAAGGTTATAATACTCCTTGTGAGATTTGTCCGGAAACCACTAGCCCCGGAGGAAGGACGATGTCTTGCGGTTCTGTTTTTTATTCAGGAGGAATCATTTATAATGAAAACCACATTTATGGCCAATGCGGGCAACATTACCCGTAAATGGTATATCGTAGATGCTGAAGGACTGACCGTTGGCCGCCTGGCTGCTAACGTTGCCAAAGTTCTTTCCGGCAAAAATAAACCTACCTACACACCGCATGTTGATACCGGTGACAATGTCATCATCATCAATGCAGACAAAGTCATTCTGACAGGCAAGAAAGAACTGAAGAAAGTTTACTTCCACTACACCGGCTATATCGGCGGTGACAGATACCAGAAGGCAGGAGATGCTCTTCGCGAAAGACCGGTATGGGTTGTTGAACATGCAATCCGCGGCATGCTTCCAAAGAACAAGCTCGGTGCCCAGATGTATCGTAAACTTCATGTTTATGCAGGCAGCGAACATCCGCATGCAGCACAGAAACCTGAAGAATTAAAGTTTGATATCCGTTAACCGGAAGGGAAGGAAATAAGAAATGGCAGAAGCTACATACTACGGCACCGGCCGCAGAAAGACATCCGTTGCCAGAGTCCGTCTGGTACCGGGACAGGGTAATATTACAATCAATGGCCGCGATCTGAAGGATTACTTCGATCTGGCTACTCTTGAACTGATTATTAAACAGCCGTTGGAACTGACAGGAACCACCTCCGCTTATGACGTAATTGCCAACGTACAGGGCGGCGGCCGTACAGGTCAGGCCGGAGCTATTCGTCACGGCATTTCCAGAGCACTGCTGGATGTAGATGCAGACTACAGAAAAGTACTGAAGAGTGCAGGTCTGCTTACCCGTGATCCAAGAATGAAAGAACGTAAGAAATACGGTCTCAAGAAAGCAAGAAAAGCAAGCCAGTTCTCCAAGCGTTGATCACTAGCTTTACACGAGCATACAAGATTCCATCAGCATCAGCTGGTGGGATTTTTTTTATGTATCCACTCTAAAAGAAAGTCACGGAAAAGGCGGCTTGCCTTTGTCGTGCGGACCTGCAGGTTTGCTACGAGATAGATCATCTGCCCGCCATTTTCTGCTTTCAGTCTTCGGCTCACGATATCTGGATGTGGGTATAGGGCATCCGCATAGTCGTAGCCGATGTTGATGGCCTTGTTTTCAAGGAGAAGCGCGCGGATGATGTTTTCATCAGCCGTTTCCGCAAGGATGTGGATCTGTCGGCCGGGCACGAGGATGTGCTGGTCGATATTGTGGCGGAAGCAGTCATAGGCACGGCCTTTGCTGATGATAGTCTGACCGTCTAGGTCGTCATAGGTCAGAAATGTTTTTTTCGCCAGAGGATGTGATTTGTGCATCCGTACACTGTAATTGCTGAAAAAGAGGGGGATTCCTTCAAAACGCGTCTCGTCCAGCGGCCCCGTTACGATGGCAAAGTTGCATTGCTGCGCCGTCAATGCGGCTAGAGCCATGGCATCTGTCGTATCTACGATGCTGAGAATGATGGAAGGATACGCCTCATGGAAGTCGTTGATCAGGGGCGCACCGAGATAGGCGAGCACATGGTCGAGTGCATGAATGGTGACCACACTTTTTGACTGCGCCGCGAGCGTGTGGAGTCCGCGTATGGCGTCGTATTCCTCTAGGAGACGTTTGGCATGAGGCAGCAGGATTGTTGCGTAGTCTGTTGGCATGACTCCTTTTATGCTGCGTACAAAAAGCGGCTGCCCCAGCTCTTCCTCAAGCAGACGGATTACCTTGCTCACGCCTTGCCTTGAGACAAATAGCCTGTCTGCGGCTGTCTTTATGTTCTGTGTCTGATAGACGGTTACGAAATACTGAAGCTGTTTCTGATTCATAGAGCACCTCCTGTGCTCATTATAGTGCAACCATATCGTTGCTTCAATCCACTCTTTATCTTCTTTTCCCTGTGTCATGACTTCGCTATAATGAGGCATATAAAGAACAAGGAGGTTTTGCATACTATGAAAATCACACAGATCCGCAACGCGACTAACCGTCTGGTATATGCCGGTAAGACGTTTCTCATCGATCCCTGGCTTTCCCCGAGCCACATGTTCACTTTCGCCGACGTGCCCGGGCATCCCTACCATATCCCTGACCAGGTGAAGGAGCATCTGCCGATGCCGTTCTATGACCTTCCCATGTCTACAGAAGAAATCCTGAAAGATGTCGACTGCGTCATCGTCACGCACCTCCATCCGGACCACATTGACATTTCTTTCGCCGACGGTACTGTAGGCGCCCCACTCGATAAGGCTGTACCCATTCTCTGCCAGAACGAAGAAGATGCGGTTGTCCTGAAGAAATCTGGATTTCAGGAGATCACCATCCTTCCGAAAGAATGGATGAAAATAGGAGATGCCAGCATCCGTCAGGTTCCCGCTCTCCACGGCACCTACCTCCCCTGCGGGAATGCCATGGGCGTCCTCTTTGAAGCAAAAGACGAAAAGACATTCTATCTTGCTGGCGATACCATCTGGTATGAGGAAGTCGCTGCAACCATTGAGAAATTCCGACCAGGAGTAATCGCCCTCAATGCCTGTGCAGCGGAGACTCTCGAGAATGGCCGTCTGATCATGGGGGATGAAGATGTCTGGAATGTGTCACTTGCAGCTCCTGATGCCAGACTCTATATCACGCATATGGACAATGTTGCTCATGCATCCATCACTCGTCATGCGATGCGCGGCCGACTGGCCTCTCGTGGCGTCGTGAATTACGATATGCCAGCCGATGGCGAGAGCATTGTATATTGATGGATACCAATCAATCAAACTATTTGACTGAGATTTGCGTACAAGTTCGACAGATTCGTTTGCATGTGGTAACAAGATTGTGCTGTGGTAATTTTTGCGTTGTCAATCATCTGGAATCCTAGTAACGTCCATCGCACTGTGCTTGTTGCGATAAACTATACGTACAATATACAAAGAGACTGTTGAATCCTTATAAATAAGAGTCTTTCGGCGTCATTCAGTTCTCCAAGCGTTAATCCGTTTCCGAATGGCAGAACGCCCATGGTTATCCATGGGCGTTTTTATTTTAGGGAAAAGATGACTCTGAAGACTTGAATTTCTGGAAAGTGGCATTTTTGAGAGCTTTGGAATTCCCTCTATGGGAAGAGTAGCCTTTTTCATGGCCCATGTCGTATAATATTACATATATGTACAGGAGGAAAAAGATGATACCGGTAATGACAATGGAAGATATCCATGATGCGACAGAGACATTTGCCAGATATGGCGTGCCGGCGGACCGTATTTTCAGTGAAATCATGCGGGCACGGTACCTGGATTATGTCCTTTTTTTAAATCCAGCCAACCAGCAGTACGGTATTTCGATTGAAGATTTATATGACAATATGAAACAGACTGCCGAGAAGCTGGGCATGTATGAAGGAGATGCGGATACCTATGTGCGGGTCTATACCCTGGCGCTCCGGGTGGATCCTATGGTATTTGCGCCCGGCGTTTCTCCCATGACTGATGAAATGAAGGGACTTGTGGAATATGGCATAGAACGGGCGGAAAAGTCCGGCAAAACAGTGCTCTTCTCTGGCGTGGAATCCTATCTTCCCTATGCTGGAAGGCTGTGGGACAAGCTGGCCGATAAACGGCTGGCCTTTGTGGTGAAAAGCTCCCTGTGGAAGAAAAGGCTGCAGCTCCTGTTTCCTCGCTGCCGTTTCCTTCTTCCCGAAGACCTGGCCCATGATGAGGTGAAGTATGACTATATCTTCCATGGTACCGGCGAAAGCCAGGGCGAAGAAAGGCAGCTTCTTCCCCTTCTGGCAGAAAAAGGCTCCATGGACTGGATTCTTCCCTATGACCATTTCACGGCCTCGGGAGACATTCCAGACGGTATAAGAAATGATGTCCGCAGGGACGGCCGTCTTTCCGGCTATTTTGACCTTTCCATGGGAGAAAGGGAATATGCTTTCCTTTGCTTTGATCAAGGTAAAGAAGGTGTATCCATTGGAAATATGGGATTTGCAGAAGGAAAATGCGCTTTCTTTGAACAGCTTAAGATGCCATTATCCGCTTTTCAGGAAGCCGATGAATGGAATTACGATGTGTATGCTTACAATGCCTCTCCGGCGCTGCAGGCCATACTGGCAGGAAATATCCTCCAGATGGAGCATACGCTGGGGCAGGAATTTGATGAAGTGAAAAAGGAGACGATTCCTGCCGGAAGATATCAGATTCTTGAGGCAGAAGCCTTGACTGACTCGGAAATCCTGAAGAATGAGGAAAGGCCCGTGGTTTGGGACGAGCCCCGGGAAGGCATCCTTCTTAGAGAAGGCGACCTGGCTCTGACCCTCCATAAAGGGGAGTTCCATTTCATTCCTGTGGGAAAAGGGGAGGAATATGTGGCAGGAAAGGGAGTTTTCGGCTTGCGGATGAAAGGGTGGTATACACCCTGGTTCCTTAAACTTTACCTCGACGGTCCGGTGGGCCGGCTTTTTCTGGAAACCATGAGAAGCGGAGAAACTTATGCTTTTTCCATGTCCCGCCTTCTTCGTGTGCCTCTTCCTGTATCGGATAGACAGAAAATGGAAGATATCACAGAAACCGCTGCAAAGGCAGTTTCCCGACTGGCAGAGGCAGAGCAGAACTGGCGCAGAGTCAAAAGAGAATCGGTAGGTATGATGATGGGTCATCCCACCTTGTAGGAGGCATTATGAAAATCGTACTTGCAACCCATAATGAGGGGAAAATCAGAGAATTCAGGAAAGCCTTTGCAGAAATCGGCTGGGAAGTCCTGCCGATAGCAGAAGTGGCGGATGTGGCAGAGCCCGAAGAAACGGGCACAAGTTTTAAGGAAAATGCACTGCTTAAGGCCCATTATTATGCTAAGGCAGTGAAACTTCCGGTACTTTCCGATGATTCCGGCATCATTGCCGATGCCTTAGGTGACAGGCCCGGTATTTATTCTGCCCGCTATGCCGGCGTCCACGGCGATGATGAAGCCAACAACCGAAAACTTGTTGAAGATCTGAAACCCTATACGGGAGAAGACCGCAAAGGACGCTATGTATGCGTAGTGGCTCTGGTTTGGCCTGATGGAAAGGAAATCACTGCCGAAGGAACCTGCGAAGGCATCATTCGGGATTTCTACCAGGGAAAGGGCGGATTCGGCTATGATCCCCTTTTCTACCTGCCCCGGTATGGGAAAACCATGGCAGAACTGCCGATGGAAGAAAAAAATAAAATCAGCCATCGTGGACGGGCTCTCCGTTCCCTCTTGGCCAAGCTGAAGGAATCAACCCTTTCCCGGTAATGATATGTGATTGAAAGGCATAATGCTTATACTTTTTTATACTTAAAAAGTATACTTATTGCTGGACTATTTCAATTTATATAACCTTATGATATAATTTGTGTGTTCCATCCAAGGAACCGTTGAGGGAGGTGACAGTTTACTTCATGAAAAGGAGTAAGCTTAAACTTTACGGATTCAACAACCTGACAAAAACCCTGAGCTTCAATATGTATGATGTGTGCTATGCCAGCACAGAGGAAGAACGGAAGAAGTACATCGCTTATATTGATGAACAGTACAGCGCCGAAAGACTGACCGGCATTCTTCAGAAAGTGGCAGACACCATCGGCGCCCAAGTGCTGAACATTGCCCAGCAGGACTATGATCCCCAGGGTGCCAGCGTAACCATGCTCATAGCAGAGGAAGAGGTGGAAAAGCAGGATGTGGTGGCCCATTTGGATAAGAGCCATATCACGGTCCATACCTATCCGGAAATGCATCCCCAGGATGGCATCTGTACCTTCCGGGCAGACATTGATGTGTCTACCTGCGGAAAAATTTCACCGCTCAATGCCTTGAATTTCCTGCTCCGTTCCTTTGAAGCGGACATCGTCATTACGGACTACCGGGTCCGGGGCTTTACCAGGGACGTGAAGGGAAAGAAAATCTTCATTGACCATCGGATCAATTCCATCCAGAACTACATGGCGCCGGATCTGCGCCATGCCTATGACATGATTGACGTGAACGTGTATCAGGAAAATATTTTCCACACCAAAATGCTCCTTCATGATTTCAAGCTGGATAATTACCTTTTCGATATGACGGAAAAGGATTTGTCTCCCAAAGAAGTGAAGAGAATCCGCCGCCTGCTGAAGCAGGAAATGTATGAAATTTTCAATGGCAGGAATATGCCCGCCATTAAAGACTGATTTGTATTCTTTTTTATTACAAGGAGGAAAAGAATGGATACAGCAGAACTGAAGAAAGAAGCCATTGCGCTTAGAAAAGAAAAGCACCAGATGATTAAGACCGCCCTGAATGCGGATATGAAGAATGGCCATGACCTGGCTATCGTATACACCCCTGGCGTATCTGCTCCATGCCTGGAAATCAAGAAGGATGAAGACCTGTCCCTGGAAATGACCTGGAGGGGCAATGTGGTAGCTGTTATTTCCGACGGTACCCGCGTACTGGGCCTGGGCGACATCGGTGCTGCTGCTGCCATGCCTGTTATGGAAGGCAAATCCGCTCTCTACAAGAGATTCGGCAACATTGATGCCATCCCCATCGTTCTTGACACCAAGGACAAGGATGAATTCATCCATACCGTGAAACTTTTGGAAAAGAACTTTGCCGGCATCAATCTGGAAGATATTTCTTCTCCGAAATGCTATGACATTGAAGACGAACTGAAGAAAATCATGAATATCCCTGTATTCCATGATGACCAGCATGGCACCGCCATTGCTGCCCTGGCTGCTCTTCTGGGAGCTCTCAAAGTCACCGGCAAGAAGATCGATGAAATCAAAGTGGTTATGAACGGCGCCGGTGCAGCAGGCACCGCCATTGCCCGCCTCCTTCTGGAAGACGGCGTGAAACCGGAAAACATGATCATCTTGAATTCCAAAGGCATTCTCTACGACAATGGCAAACGGGACCGGGTACAGCTGGAACTGATTCATAAGACCAATCCTGAAAATAAACAGGGCTCCTTTGCCGAAGCAGTGAAAGGGGCCGATGTACTCATCGGCTGCTCCGCTCCCGGCGTATTCAATAATGATGCCATCAAGACCATGGCTGACAAGAGCATCGTATTTGCCATGGCCAATCCGGTACCGGAAATCATGGAAGAAGAAGCCAAGGAAAAGGGCGTATACATCTATGGTTCCGGCAGAAGCGATATGCACAACCAGGTGAATAACTCCTCCGTATTCCCGGGCCTCTTCCGCGGCGCTCTGGACGTAAGAGCCCGTCAGATCAACGAAGAAATGAAACTGGCTGCTGCCCATGCCCTGGCTGACCTGGCTACCAAGTGCCAGCTGGATCCGGACCATGTGGTGGTAGACGTATTTGATGAAAGAGTACCTCATGAAGTGGCAAAAGCCGTTGCTAAAGCTGCGATTGCTTCCGGTGTTGCCAGAGTCACCGAACTTCCCGAACAGTATAAAGACTGATTGAAGTTTCAAGTGTAAAAACCCTGCAGAGATTATGATCCTCTGCAGGGTTTTTCTGATTTGAGAATTGGAGGCGCCTGGGGCAGCCTTCCTGCTGAGTGGCATTGAGCAACCGTGAGACGCTGTCAGTATGTTCTGTGCATTCTGCATGAAAAACGGAAGCTGGCCAAAGTCTGCCCTTCGCCTGCCTATAAAGAGCCTTTCCTGTTATACCCTTTGCGCCCAAAGGAAACGGGCTTGATACAGGCTTTGCTCTACGGCTCTGCCTGCGGCCCCTTTTCTCACCTTACTGAAAAGTATATAATAAGGTATACGACTATTGACGTCCCCGGGGATTCCTGCCGGACGCCGGACAGGAAAGGCTTTTCTTATGAATCTGATTAACCGCATGGTTTCCTGCCTGCGGGATAAAGGCTTCCGGGACCTTCCGGAGGATGAACGGGCAGGGAAAATCGATGAAGGGGCACTTGCAATCCTTCGAAAACTGAATGAAGAGGGAAAAGAGGCCTATGTGGTAGGAGGCTGTGTCAGGGACCTTCTCATGGGTCTAGTGCCCCATGACTGGGATATCACCACCTCTGCCCGGCCGGAGGAAACCATGCGCATTGCCGGGGCTGCAGGCTGGAAGGCCGTTGACGGTGGTGGAAGGCGTTTTGGTACTGTCATTGTGGTGAGGCATGGAAAGAGCTATGAGGTCACTACTTTTCGCCGGGAATTTTATGGAGCCGATGCCCACCGGCCGGAGGAAGTTTCTTTTTCTGACAGTCTGAAGGAAGATGTAAGCCGCCGGGATTTCACAGTGAATGCCATGGCGCTGGATAGCGATGGCTGTCTCTATGATTACTTCCACGGACTGGAGGATCTGGAGAAGAAGCGGCTCCGTACCGTTGGCCCTGCATCGAACCGGTTTAACGAAGATGTGCTCCGCATGTTTAGAGCCTGCCGCTTTTTGGGGCAGCTTGATTTCATGGTGGACAAAAGTCTGGTGGAAGGCATGAAGAGTGCCTTTCCCCGGGTGGAAGTCCTTTCTCTGGAACGGGTGAAGGAAGAAGTCAACCGTCTCCTGGTGACGCCCCATGCTGCCCGGGGGCTGGACCTCATGGTGAGAAGCGGGCTCAATGAAATGAGCTGTCAGGTGAAAGAAAACGGCGTTTCCAGAAAAGTGCCCATCCTTCCGGAGCTTTCTCACTTGGTGGGCCTTCCTCAGCAGAAGGAATTTCATAAATTTGACGGCTGGTACCATACGCTGGCAGTGGTGGATGCATCACAGCCTCTTTTACTGAACCGCTGGGCGGCTCTTCTTCACGATGTGGGAAAGGGCATGCCCGGTATTCGGGCAGTGAGGAAAGGAAAACTCACCGATTACGGCCATGACAGGGAAGGCGCCCGCATGGCCCGGGAGATACTCTCCCGCTGGCAGATGCCCTCCGATTTCACAGACCGGGTGGTATGGCTGGTGGAAAACCATATGAAATTTCATTATTTCGCTAATTTCGGGGAAGCCAATGCACTGAAATGGGTGAGAAGTCTGGCAAGAAAAAAGACCTTTCGTTCCTCTGCCGACATGGCAGAAGCCTTTCATCAGATGACAGACCTGGGAAATGCAGATATCATCGGCTGTGGACGGTCCCTTTCAGACACTGCCGGGCACAGCGAATTCGGACGGTACATGGAGGAAGTGTCTCTTTCTGTACCTGTGACCACCCGCGAGCTTCATTACGGAAAAGATGTACCCCGGCTTTTGGGAAACCTGGTGGGAGAAGGAATGCAGAATCTCCTTCTCCGGGTGCAGAATGGAAATCTGGAAAATAGTCCAGCCGCCCTTTATGATGCGGCGGTGAGATTCAAGAGGAGAAGGGAACATGAAAAAGGAACTGCCCAGGAATAGGATGAGAAAGCGAAGCGTCAGGCTTTCTTTCATCCTCTGCATCATCGGCGGTCTCCTGCTTCTCCGTCTTATGTGGGTGCAGATCATAGAGGGCCACCATTATGAAGAAATGGCGCTGAACCAGACAGAAGGAGTGCAGACTCTCTATTCTCCCCGCGGTACCATTTATGACAGAAATGGCAGGGAACTGGCTTTTTCCATTATGGTGAAATCTTTTTATGCCGATCCCGGTACCATGAATGTAAGCCCTGAAGAAGCGGCCAAAGAGCTGGCGCCTCTTCTTCATCAAAAAGAAGGGGATCTGGTGAAGGATTTATCCCAGGACTCCCGCTTCGTATGGCTGGAACGGGTGATGGATCCGGAAGATTCGGATAAGGTCATCGCCCTGATTAAGGAAAAGAAATGGAAAGGCTTTGGTTTCTTTGATGAAAGCCGCCGGTTCTATCCCAACGATTCCATGGCTGCCAATGTGCTTGGCTTTGTAGGCCTGGATGACAAGGGCCTGGATGGTCTGGAAATGGCTCTGGATGAACTCATCAGGGGCGGGGCAAATAAGCAGCATATCCTGACTGACGCCAGGGGCAATCCCATCCTGAAATCGGCCATGGCACCCTACAGGGCCAAAAAAGAAAAGTCCGTGTACCTTACCATTGACCAGAATATCCAGTTCTATGCGGAACGGGCTCTTGACCGTGCCATGACATCCACCCATGCTTCCGGCGGAATCATCATCGTCATGGATCCAAAGACAGGGGCCATTCTGGCTTTAGGAAACCGACCCACCTATGACCCCAATCATTATGACAAGGCGACGGAAGCGGAATTCAAGAACCGGGCCGTCGTGGATATTTACGAACCGGGCTCTACTTTCAAGCCTATCATTGCATCGGCGGCTCTGGCAGCAGGCACCTACGATACAGAGCGGGTGTGGCATGATCCCGGCGCCGTATGGGCTTCGGGCCATGCCATCCGGAACTGGAACGATGAGTCCTATGGCGATGTGCGGCTGGTGGATATTCTGAAATTTTCCATTAATACAGGATTTGCCCATGTCGGTCTTCTGACCGGCGGCGAAACACTGACCCGCTATGCCAAGGCCTTCGGCTTCGGTAAACCTACGGGCATTGAACTTCCCGGGGAGGGAAGCGGCATCCTTTTTGAACCGAAGGATATGCGGCCCATCGACGTGGCCACCATGTCCATCGGCCAGGGCATTGCTGTCACGCCGCTGCAGATGGTTCAGGCCTACAGCGCCATAGCCAATGGCGGTAAAATGGTGAAACCTCATATTATCCAGTCCATCAAGAATGCTGATGGCAGCGATTACAAAGTGACGCCGGTGGAATACAGCGGCGATCCTATTTCTAAAAAAGTGGCTGATGACGTGAAGGACATGATGGAAAAAGAAGTGTCCGAAGGCGGCGGTGCCAACGCCAGGGTGCCGGGCTATCATATGGCCGGTAAAACCGGCACGGCTCAGAAACTGGACCCGGTGAACGGCGGATACCTGAAAGGGCAGTACATAGCCTCCTTCTGCGGATTCGGTCCTACGGAAGATGCCAGGGCCATCTGTCTTGTAGTGCTTGATACGCCAAAGGGAACGTACTACGGCGGCCAGGT
Source organism: Dialister succinatiphilus (assembly GCF_928721695.1). Classification (NCBI taxonomy): domain Bacteria; kingdom Bacillati; phylum Bacillota; class Negativicutes; order Veillonellales; family Veillonellaceae; genus Dialister; species Dialister succinatiphilus. The sequence continues at coordinate 1,619,574 of NZ_OV788641.1, forward strand.
AGCGGCGCCGGTATTCAAGGAAGCCATGACCCAGATCATGCGGTACCTGAAAATTCCTACCCTGGATGACCAGACTATTCATGCCAAGCCGCAGGACAAGCCCATCGAACTCTACAAACCCAGCCTTCCTCCGGAAAACGCCAGAGAATTCCGCCTTCCCAGCTTTACCGGCTGGTCCATGCGGGACGTAGGCGAATGGCTGACCCGAGCCGGTCTGGGCTTCCAGCCTGAAGGCAGCGGTTATGCCGATAAACAGGAGCCGGGCATTGGCAGCCGAGTGAAACGGGGAGATAATGTAAAGGTCCACTTCTCCCATCATGATTAAATAGGCAGGACCTATGAAAAAGCAGCGCACCTCCATCAGAGGTCGCTGCTTTTTGACTTCTCCTGCGGCGAAGCCGCCGCCATAACCCTTCAGGGCTTAGTGTAAAATTTTACTCGGTAAGGGAATTTTTCCAGAAACAATAAAAGAGGAAAGCCTCCCCTTGAGTGGAAATGTTATAATTTCCGTGGCAAAGAATAAAACAAAGAAAGGGCTTTCCTCATGGATATTATAACAAAAACTGGAGAAATTTGGAGTGAAAATGCAATAGGAGCAGTCATTTCTATCATCAAGGAATCTGATGATTCTATTGAGTCTGAAAGGAAGCTAACTCATTGGCTCGAAGAAATGAACTGTCAGCTTATAGCTATGGCTCTGGAGCGTATTGATGCCGAGCTGTATCAGATTTACAAGGCACAGAGGTGGCGTGTAGCGCGCCGGGACTCCCGGACGATTTACTGTCGCTATGGAGAGCTGACCTATACCCGAAGACTTCTGCAGAAAGATGGGAAGAGCTTCTATCCCCTGGACCGCAAAATGGGCTTTGAACCCAGAAAGCACTACAGCCTGGGAATGATTGAGCGGATTGTCGAGGCTGTCGCAATTACCACATCTCGAAGTGCCAGCGAACTCCTGCAAAGCCTGGCAGGGATTACCATCTCCCATCAGTCCGTTATCTCACTCAAGAATTATGCCGGTAAGAAGGCAAAGGCTTACGAAAAAACATTGGCAGAAGAGGAAAAGGTTGAAAAGCCGACACAGCCGGAAATTATAGCGATTGAAGGAGATGGAATTGTACTCAAGAACAAGGAGAAAGGCGGCGTTTCGGAAGTGCACCGCCTCCAGGTATATGAGGGAGTCAGGAAAAATGGCAACAGGACAGAACTGGTAGGACTTCGCTGCTTTGCATCTACCAGCAGAAAAGAACTTTTTGCAATGGTAAGAAGCTATCTGCTTGGGCACTATGACCTGTCTAAGACCACAGTGCTGTCGAATGGGGATGGAGGGTCCGGATACCAGTTTCAGGACTTTGAGCGAATAGTAGAAGGCTGCCTAGATCACCAGCACTTCCGCGACTGCTATCATGTGCATGAAAAGATCCGGACCCGGCTCAGCTTCTGCAACAGGAAACTGATAGACCGTATTATCCGAGAACTTCACCAGACCGACGATATTATGAAACAGATTCCCGTATGGATGGATACTGCCCGGAGCTGCGCCCGAACAGAGGCGGATTTAGAGGAGGTAGACAAGCTGCAGAGCTATCTGGAGAGAAATGCCCCCTATATCCCCAGCCTAAGTCAGCGCGGCATCCATACAGAGATTCATCTGGGGACTGCAGAAACAAATCACCGGTTCTACAGCTATCGCATGAAGCGGCAGGGACGGAGCTGGTCCAGCGAGGGAATGGAGTGTATGGTTTGGGTATTAACCGCCCGGAAGAATAAAACACTTACAGCAGCTCTCCTGTACCATGCTAATGGGAAAAGCTACAAAAAGATGGATAGAGCCATGCACAAGGCTGCGGTGCAGGCAGAGCGTAAAATCGCCCAGAATGTCCGGAGTGAGGTGCAGAAGCGCAAAATGAGAAACTATAGGCCAGGATGCCTGGAGGGGCGTATAGGCGTTTATGGAGCTTCTTCTTCACCAATGGGGAGACTGGCCAGAGCTATACAGAAATACTGATAAAACCGAAGCCACGGAGATAGTAATTATCGACAGTCAAATGAATTACCGAGGAAAACTTGACACTTACCCTTCAGGGCGAAGCTCCGTCACCCCTCCCCTTATTGTGATATAATGAGAAGAGCATTGCTTCATCAGCCTTTGGGTCTGATGGAGCTGGAAATTTCTGAATGTGGTTGGGTATGAAGGAGTGGACATGATGTTAAGCGATATTGAAATTGCACAGAAAGCAGAACTGAAACCGATTACGGAAATCGGTGCTTCCATCGGAATTCCGGCGGAAGATTTGGAAAATTATGGTCCCTATAAAGCGAAGGTTTCTCTGAAACTGACCAGAGAACTGGAAAATAAGCCGATGGGCCACCTGATTCTTGTGACCGCTATTTCCCCAACCCCGGCAGGAGAAGGAAAGACGACCACCACCGTAGGCCTGGGACAGGCGCTCGCTCAGCTCGGCAAGAAGGCGATGATCTGCCTCCGCGAACCTTCTCTTGGCCCCTGCATGGGTATCAAGGGCGGCGCTGCCGGCGGCGGCTATTCCCAGGTGGTTCCTATGGAAGATATTAACCTCCATTTCACCGGTGACCTTCATGCCATTACAGCAGCCAACAATCTTCTGGCTGCCATGGTGGACAACCATATCCAGCAGGGAAATGCCCTGGGCATCGATCCCCGCCGGGTGGTCTGGAAACGAGTGGAGGATATGAATGACCGGGTGCTCCGCCACATCGTCGTAGGTCTTGGCGGCCATGCCAATGGGGTTCCCCGGGAAGACGGATTTGATATTACCGTAGCTTCCGAAGTGATGGCCATCCTCTGCCTTGCTGATTCCATTCGTGATATGAAGGAAAGATTTGCCCGGATCATCGTAGGCTACACCTACGACAATAAGCCGGTTACTGCCGGTGATATTCACGCCCAGGGTGCCATGGCTGCCCTTATGAAGGATGCCCTGAAACCGAACCTGGTACAGACCCTGGAACATGTACCGGCCTTTATCCATGGCGGCCCCTTCGCAAATATTGCTCATGGCTGCAACTCCGTACTGGCTACCCGTACAGCTCTCCATCTGGCTGATTATGTGGTAACGGAAGCAGGCTTCGGTGCCGACCTGGGGGCTGAAAAGTTCCTGGATATCAAGTGCCGCTTCGCCGGCTTGAAACCGGACGCTGCCGTGCTGGTGGCCACCATCCGTGCACTGAAGATGAACGGCGGCAAAGCAAAGAACGAACTCACTGAATCGGATCCGGAAGCCGTGAAGAGAGGCCTTCCGAACCTGCTGCGTCATATTTCCAACCTGAAGAAATACGGCCTGCCCATTGTGGTGGCTCTCAATATGTTCCCCAGTGATACAGCGGAAGAAAAGAAGGTTATCGAAGATGCCTGCGCCGAAGCAGGCGTTCCGGTGGCTGAATCCACCGTCTTTACAGACGGCGGCAGAGGCGGCCTTGACCTGGGCCGTAAGGTGCTGGCAGCTGTTGATAAAGGTTCTGCTTACAAGCCGCTCTATGACCTCAGCCTGTCCCTGAAAGAAAAGATTGAAACCATTGCAAAGGAAATCTACGGAGCAGGTACTGTGCAGTATGACAGTGCTGCGGAAAAGGAATTGAAGCACATCGAAGACATGGGATTTGGAAATGTGCCGGTATGCATTGCCAAGACCCCGGCTTCCTTCAGTGATGATCCTGCCAAACTGGGCGCTCCTTCTGGATTCACCCTGCATGTACGGGAAGTGAAAATTTCCGCAGGTGCCGGTTTCGTTGTTGTTCTGACCGGCAAGGTCATGACCATGCCCGGTCTTCCGAAACATCCGGCTGCTGAACGGATTGATGTAGATGATGAAGGACATATTACAGGACTCTTCTAACATGGCAGACATACTGGACGGAAAAGAAACGGCCGCTTCCCTGGAAAAGGTTCTCCGGGCAAGGCTGGCCGCATTGCGGGAAAAGCACTATGAACCCAAACTGGCTGTAATTCTGGCGGGGAACAGCAAGCCTTCCGCCATGTATGCAGCCTTTATGCAGAAAGTGGCCAAAGGCTACGGCATTGAATCGGAAATCTTCCGTGAGTCCGAAGACATTACGGAAGAAGAGCTGGGAAGCCTGATTACTGATCTCAGCCATGACCGGGAAATCACGGGCATTCTGATGATGATGCCTCTGCCGGAAGGCATTGATTCTGAAAAGATGATTGCTTTAATCAATCCCGACAAGGACGTGGATGGTCTGACCGATACCAATGCAGGCAGGCTCTTTGCCGGGAAGGATGGACTTTTCGGCTGTACTCCCCGGGCCGTCATGGCCATCCTTGATCATTACGGTATCAATCCCGACGGGAAAAAGGCAGTAATCATCGGACGGAGCAATGTGATCGGCAAACCGGTATCCCTTATGCTTCTGAAAAAGAACGCCACTGTCACTATCTGCCACTCTCATACGAAGAACCTGAAGGAAATCACCAGGGAAGCGGATATCCTGGTGGCTGCCCTGGGCCATGCGGGAGCGGTGACGGCGGACATGGTGAAACCGGGGGCCGTAGTCATTGACGTAGGCATTAACCGGGTAAACGGCAAAACTGTGGGAGACGTGGACTATGAACCGGTTTCCCGGGTGGCCGGCGCCATTACCCCTGTTCCCGGCGGCGTAGGCAGCGTGACCACAGCCATGGTGATTGAAAATATCATTACGGCCGGTGAAAAACAGGCGAAATAAACATAATTCCAGCAGAAGCGGTTCCTGAAGGGGAACCGCTTTTCTGCTGGTAAGATATGGTAAAATAAAAGAAATATGGATTTCTTCTATTTCATAGACATTTTACAGAAAGGATTTTTCCATTGGAAACCAATGCAGTGACAAAGGTAGTAACTGATGAAATCAGTATTACCGCCAAATTTATCAGCGATTTGAAAATGTTTGCCATTACCAAAGGGCTGGATCTGGTAGAGGCCATCATCCTTTTTATTATCGGCTATATCCTTTGCCGCTACATTCGCAAAGCGGCCGAGCATATTCTGGAAAAGAGCAATGTAGATCCTTCCGCCAAAACATTCATTTCTGAGATTATTTTCTTCTTCTGCCTGGCCATTGTGGCTATCGTGGCGCTGGGAACGGCTGGCGTGGCAGCAGGAACCCTGGCAGCAGCCTTTGGCGGCGTGGGTCTGGCTATCGGCCTGGGGCTCAAAGACAACATAGGCAATGTGGCATCCGGTATTTTCATCCTCATTTTCCGCCCTTTCCGGGTGGGCGACTATATCCAGGTCGGCTCCAATCAGGGGACGGTTACGGATATCCGCATTATGTATACCCTGATTTCCACCCTGGGAAACCAGATGATTGTGATTCCTAATTCATCTCTTATCAATAGCGTCATTAAAAACTATTCTGCCTTCGAAACAAGAAATCTGGAATTTACCTTTGATGTAGGCTATGGCACCAACCTGCCCAGGTGCATTGCCCTGCTGAAACAGATATTTACGGAAGATGACTATGTGCTGAACAAAGAAAACCTTCCTGTCTATGTCAGCGCCCTGGCCGAATCATCCATCCGTATTTACGTAAGAGCCCAGGTGGACCGGCAGAAGTATTTTGACGCCCAGAATGAGCTGTATATCAGGGTGAAAGAAGCCTTTGACCAAAACGGGATAGACATTCCCTTCCCCCAGATCGTGGTGCATCAGGCAAAGGAGTGAAGGCAGCCGCAGAGCGGCTGGGGTCGGGGCCGGGATCGAGGAGCGCCTGACGGCGCAGATCTAGGGAAGCACTGATTAATTCGCAGAGTCTGCTTTTATAAGAATTTTTATGCACTGCTTCGTCATGGAGCTCCTTAAATAACTCGCTATTCGCATCGCCTCCATTCCTTGCATTGCATAAAAATTCAAGAATAAAATCAGATAACGATTTAATCAGCACTTCCCTAGTGGCTGGTGGCTAGTGGGCTGGTGAACTAGTACCGGCTATTGGCTGTCAGCTATCAGCTAACGGCCTTGGTGGGCGCCCTTTGGGAAATAAGGGCGCCATTATGATAAAACCATAAAACCGCCCTGGCGGGCGATGGAAAAGCGGCAATCGAGTAGAGATTATTCATCCCTCTCACACCACCGTACGTACCGTTCGGTATACGGCGGTTCAATTCCTTGGGCAGATTATATTCTCATAGCATTGTTTTAGACCGATGAATCCAGCTTTCTCCAGTATCCTGTTTGTCACTGAAGTCATCATTATCTGGCTATGAGCTATGCACCAGTATCCTTTCTGACTCTTTCCCCACTTGAATGCAAGTCTTCGTGGGACATGCAGTCGGAGCAGTGCATCTATCCGTGTGGATATGTTCTTCCACTGCTTCCATATGCACATTCGTATACGAGACCTTACCCATCCATCAAGACCTGCTATCCGTGTCAGGTCTGCTATTCCATAATAGCCAACCCATCCACGATTATATTCAGTCGTTTTGCGGATGATCTCTCTTGCACCCCTGCCTTTGCTACGGCCTGTCAGACTTTTCAATTTCCTCTTCAATTTGGCTACCGAGTTCGCATGAGGCATTAGTTTAACCTCTTTCCCTCTTTTGGTCACCGAGAATCCAAGAAATTTAAAGTCCGGCGTTTTATAGACGCTGATTGCTTTACTCTTTTCTCTGTTTACCTTAAGCTTCCGCCGGGTTTCCAGATACTTAGTACTGCTTTTCAGCAGTCTTTCTGCCGCTCTTTGGCTTTTGGCCAGTATGAGGATGTCGTCGGCGTATCTAACGATACGTACGCCTCTCCCCTCAAACTCTTTGTCGAATGGAGTCAGATAGATATTTGCCAGCAACGGAGACAGGTTCCCTCCTTGCGGTGAGCCTTCTTCTGTGCGTTGTTTCAATCCCTTGACCATGACTCCGCTTTTCGGAAATTTCTTGATGAGTTCGATGACTCTTTTATCCGAAATGTCCTGTCTCAGCATATTCATCAGCAGTTCATGGTTGATGGTGTCGAAGTATTTGGAAAGGTCGAGTACGCATGCGTATTCATATCCTTCTTCTACACTCCGCTTTACCACTTCCATTGCCTGCCGGGCTCCTCTATGAGGCCGGTATGCAAAACTGCATTCTGCAAATTTGCACTCATAAAAGGGCATGAGAATTTGTGCGGTCGCCTGTTGTAGTACTCTGTCTTTAACAATGGGGATTCCAAGTTTCCGCTTTCCTCCTTTGTTGTCCTTCGGGATTTCTACTCGCCGCACAGGGAGTGGCTTGTAGGTTCCGTTCAGGATACTTGCAATCCACTCCTCTCCATGCTCTGCGTACCATTCGGGGTATTCCTTCACAGTCATATTGTCTATGCCGGGTGCCCCGTTATTGGCTTTTACTCGCTGGTAGGCATCGTAGAGATTACCTCTGTTCACAATGCACTCCAGTGTGATTCTGCTTGCCATTTCTTCCATTTCCCGAGGACCGTGCTCGACGCTCCTTGTTGTATTTTCGTCAGTTCCACTATTTTCCAACCGGTAGCCAGTTTGTAAACTGTATTCTGTTTTCATCACACGTTCCTCCTTTCATGATTTACTTTGACTGGAATTGTTCGGTCCTTTCCGCTTTTGCGGTACTATGACCTCTGCTGACTTCTCATGACAAATCTTTTTCAACCGTCTCCGCCCGGTCCAGATATACGACCTATCACTGCTTTAACGTCCATGAGACCTCCCCGGGTAAGAGTGTAATCTTTCACCTCATCTATCCGCTTCATTTACAAAGCCTGGCCAAGACCATCGTTGGACTTCAGCATAGGGGGCTGCCTCATCCTGCCGGACTCTGCCTTCGTATAAAGTTTCTATTCGTCGGACCAAGGTTTTGCCTCCGGCTTAGGTCAGTTTACAAGGAACTACACGCAGACCGTGAAACGGGCTGCTGACAACAAACGGCGCTATGCTCCCGGCTGGGTGCATAGCACCTGTTTGTTGCGGGGGTTTCCAAAGGGGGCAGCGCCCCATTTGGCACACGACTTTGCGGAGCAAAGTGTAGTGTGTTATACGCTCTGTCGGCGTTGCCCTGAAAATACCGTTGCCGCCGGGGAGGGCAAGGGCATTTGACGCGGCAGGAAAGCAGGGCTTTGTTTGGGGCTGGTAAGCCGGAAACAAAGGGCTGATTTCAGCAGCAGACAGGGCGTATTATGAAAGCCCCCGTCCCTCGTCCTCCGCCCCCGGCCTATGGGACAAAAAGTCCCAAAGCTCTGGACACCGTGACCAGATGTGTGGCCACACTCCGGGAAAAGTAGCAGGACGGCAGGAAACCGTCAAGGCTGAAATGAATGGGCTGACGCCCGGCCTTGACCGTTCCCCGCCGCCCCGCTGGATGGGTGGACAAGGTGGCCAATCCCTAAAAGTGTTTGGCCGCACTCGTTCATTTTGGGGCCTTTCTTCTCCCAAAATTGAAATGGGCGGGAAAGCCCTAAAATGGCTTTCCCGCCTTGATTACCCATTAGCAAAGACGGGCGAGACTGTCAACGGCGGCGCTGAAAGCGCCGTTCATCTTGACCGTTGACTGGCTCGCCTGGCTTTGCTACTGCCCGTAAGAGATGGAAAAACAAGATGGAAAACAAGGTTAAAAATGGTTGACAAGTCTATCGGATGTGTGTTATACTGTGAGACAGTTTGAGATTGGAAGGAGGCTTACGTGTGTTAATTTGTGTACGCTAATAAGCAATAAAAAGTAGAAGTACCTTTCCACATGATGGTGGGCTTTTTTTGCGTGCGTATGCAAAGGAACACGTAGGTTTGACACGAGCAGTCTTTGAACTGTATCGTGGTGTTTTTTCGTGCTTTGTTGTTATGCAGGCGTCTGCCCTCTCTGTGGGACAACGCCTGCTTTTTATTGCAGAAACAAAGGAACAATGCAATAAAAAAGGAGGTTCGCATTATGACCCAAAACAACAATTCATGGAGAAAAACTTATTTTACACTTCTTGCCGGACAAGCAATATCCTTTATTAGCAGCGGTATTTTGCAAATGGCCATTATCTTTTATTTGGTTGCGAAAACTAATTCTGCAATCATATTGACGGCGGCAACACTGATTGGATTTTTGCCGCAAGCCTGTTTAGGCCCGTTTGCAGGTGCTTTTGTTGACCGGCACAGCCGTAAAAGCGTAATGATTGGTGCGGATTTGATAATTGCCGCCGCTGGCGGTATTCTGGCGCTGGTGGCGTTTTACATGGAATTGCCCGTATGGTCTATTATGGTTGTCCTGTTAATCCGAAGTGCGGGAACTGCTTTTCATTCTCCAGCATTCAGCGCAGCAACACCTATGATTGTGCCAAAAGAGGAACTTACAAAATGCGCTGGTTACACGCAGACCATGCAAGCAGTAAGTGCGATTATCAGTCCAGCTGCCGCAGCGTTTTTATATGCTGTTTGGCCTCTTAATGCAATTATATTGTTAGATATTGTGGGTGCAATCCTTGCCTGTGTGACTGTTGCGATTTCGTCCATACCAACGCCTGAACTATGTCCAGAAACGAAAAGACAACAGTTTTTACAGGATATGAAAGAGGGGTATGTGGTATTAAAGCAAAACAGGGGCCTCTTTGCTCTGCTCTGGATTGGTGTAATTTATATGTTCTTTTATATGCCAATCAGTACGCTTTTTCCTCTCATCTGTATGTCATACTTCAAAGGAACACCGGCCCATGCCTCTGCCGCTGAAATTGCTTTTGCGGTTGGTATGCTGCTTGGCGGAGTCATTCTGAGCATTTGGGGCGGTTTTAAGAAACGGCGGTACACCATCGGTCTTTCCGTTCTCCTGATGGGCGTTAGCAATATGCTCTCCGGGCTTTTGCCGCCAGACGCATTTCTTGTCTTTGTTGTGTGCTGTACTGTTATGGGAATTTCCGCTCCATTTTACGGTGTGCAAAATGCGATTTTTCAAGAAACGGTCAAACCAGAATATCTGGGGAGAGTTTTTTCTCTACTGACAAGCGCCGCTTCCCTCGCCATGCCGTTTGGCCTTGTCATTTCCGGGCCTCTGGCGGAGCGGCTGGGAGTTGAGAAATGGTTTGTCATTTGCGGAATTGGCATTATCATCGTTGCGCTTGCCGTATTTTTACTACCCGGTTTGAGAGAGATTGACAATACGCAATAATCAACTGCACCTTTTTCTATTACTAAACAAAATGCCTGGATGGTGGTTCTGAAAAACCAGAACCGCCGTTCAGGCATTTTTTATCTTCGTCCTCTCTGCGGTTTTGGATTCTTCAGCAAGTCGGATTTTTCCGCAATCTTTTTCAGCCACTTCCGTTCTTCTACTGACAGCTTCCTAAAATTCAGCTTGAGCCGTTTGCAGATAAACGCCAAGTACGCTTGTTCCGTGTCGCTGTCCTGGCTGACGATTTCACCAGCAGTTTCCAGCATTTCTTTTAGCGGGTTATCCTCTGGGACGCTGAAAAAATCGTCCTTGTGTGTTTCCCGCAGAGCAAGGGCAATCCCGTTTATGTCCCGTTGTATCACATAGCGGCAAAACTCGTCCTCATCAATATGGGCGGTGATAAGCTGTCTTAACTGCGTATCACTCATGCCAGGATTATGCTTTTTTATAACAGTTGCGCTCATCGTGTCCACTATGGCGTTTGCACCCTGCGCCTGTTTCAGTGCCGTTCCGTTCACATAGATTTCAAGGTCAGCCATCAGCCGGGGGAAATCCGGGTGCGCCGCCAGCTCACACAGCAGGGTATTGTCTATCCTCCCGCTTTTCAGCAGGTCAATCATTTCATCACTCAAACGCAGGTCTGCAAGATCGGCGTTTGGGTGATTTTTCATTTCAGACAGCCCCAGCAGATAATCAGCGGTCACACCGTAAAACTTCGCCAGCCGGATAAGGGCATAGTGGCTGATGTCCTTGAAGTCTTCCGTTTCGTAACTGCCCAGCGCAGACTTGGAAAGCCCGGTCTGCTCCGCAAGCTGCCCCAGCGTCAAGCCACGCTCCACACGTAGGTCTTTTAATCGCTCTTGTATGGATAAAGACATATTCACCCTCCTTGCTAGCTCAACGAAAGAGAAGCCGTTATGCTATGTACTATGCTCATAGCATAACGGCATAGGCATTTACAGTTTTATTTTACCATTTCCTTCAGACTCCACCTCACGGTGGACCCCTTGCCATTGGCTGTGTGCTTGTTATGGTCATACCGCACTAGGGACTTTCACCCATTAGATTACACCCATGCCGGGCGCACCCCCTTTGGTGGCTGAGCCACCACCTTTCCCCCTGTTCAGGGGGCACTATGGACGCTCAACAGTGTGCCACATAACTCTACAGGAAAGCGTAGAGAGGTCTATTCTCCCCCCTGAATAGGGTGGCAAGCGAACGTGATTTGTAGGGGAGCGATAGCGACCCGAAAATCACGTGAGACGCTTTCCCGTGGAGGGAGTCCGGCGCAGCCGGATAAGGGGTGGCCACCGGAGGTGGCCAATTCAGCAGAATGTTTAGCACGATTTATGTATCAGAAAGGAAATCCCGTAACGTAAGGCTCCTTTCACTGGAAGGAGCTGCCCGATAGGGCTGAGGATAGGCCTTTGCTGTGCAAAGGCGCCGCCGAAAGGCGGCATTTTACGGAAGAGACACATTAGGCCCCTTCAGGGCCTCGGATTTTCTTCGAAAATCCGCTACCATTCGTCGCCTGACGGCGACACCGTCGGGCATTAAGGTGCTCGCTTAGTGTGCAGGCTATACTCGAATATTAGCCCGACTCGACAGTCCTCTGTAGGACTGTCGTCTTCCAGAGGAAGAAGGCTTTTGCACTTCGCCATGTACCCTTGGTGACACAAAAGGTATTTCCGTAACGCTGACTTCATAATTATTGCCCGAAGGGTAATCCACCACCCTCTGAACCTTCTGAACCCTTCTCCCCGCCCCTTTCTACACAACCCTTCTACACAACCTGCGCCGACAGGCGCGCCCCTTTTTATCCTGCGGCGTCAGCCGCCACCTCAACCCTCAGCCGCGAAGCGGCTGTCAAACATGAGAACCCTCCGGCCCAACGGGCCGGTCAATCCTAAGAACCTTTTCAGCCACCACCCTCTGAACCTTCACGCTTCCGGCATGTCCGCCCCCCATTTTGAAATTGACATCATTCTTCCTCCTGATGTAAAATGTATATAGATAATTTTAGATTTACATATTTAAAAGAAATGAGGAAACCTATGACAGTCTATGAATACGTAATTATCGGATTTGGCAAGGCCGGAAAAACATTTGCTTCTTTTCTGGCATCCCAGGGCATCAAAACGGCGCTCATTGAAAAATCAAAAGAACGGTATGGCGGCACCTGCATCAATGTAGCCTGCATACCCAGTAAATCTCTGGAATACAGTGCCCGCCTGTCTCATGGACGGGACGGTTCTTGGGAAGAAAAAGAAAAGCGGTATGCAGAAGCGGTGGAGGAGAAGAATCGTCTCACCGCCATGCTTCGCGGGAAAAATTATGACAAGCTGGTACAGGCAGGAGTGACTGTATATGACGGCACGGCGTCCTTTGTGAATGACCATGAAATCCTGATTTCCTCTGATGAAAAAGAAGAAATCATCCGGGCAGAGCATATTGTCATCAATACAGGCGCAGCGCCTGTCATGCCAAAGGTGGAAGGGCTTGACCGGAGCGCCTTTGTCTACACCAGCGAGACCCTGATGGATGAGAAAAAGCTGCCCCGTCATCTGGTGATTCTAGGAGCCGGCTATATCGGTTTGGAATTTGCGTCCTATTATAACAATTTCGGTGCCCGGGTGACCGTCATCCAGAAGGGCTCTGTTTTCCTTCCGAAGGAAGACAGGGAAATGGCAGCGGCGGTGAAAGAACATCTGGAAAAACAGGGCATTCGCATTCTGGAAGAAGCAGACGTTCTTCGGGTGGAAGATGAGAAAGAAGAGGCCTTGATTCATGTAAAGACAAAGAACGGAGAAGAAATCCTTCACGCTGATGTCCTGCTGGCAGCTACGGGACGGCAGCCTAATGTATCTTCTCTTGCCCTGGAAAAAGCAGGGGTGGAAATGACACCTCGAGGAGCAGTGAAAGTAGACAGCTCCCTTCATACATCCAAACCTCACATCATGGCAGCCGGAGATGTGACGGGAGGCATGCAGTTTACCTATATTTCCCTGGATGATTTCCGCATCCTGAAGAGCAATTTCAACGGGGACTTGAAGAGAACGACAGAAAACCGCGGCCCCGTTCCCTACGCCCTCTTTCTGGATCCGCCGCTGGCCAGAGTGGGGATGACGGAAGAGGAAGCCCGGGCATCGGGCTGGAAAGTCCTGACTGCCTCCATGCCGGCGGCAGCGATTCCCAAGGCCCATGTACTGAAAAATCCATCAGGCCTTCTTAAAGTCATTGTGGATGAGGAGAGCGGTCTCATTCTGGGAGCCCATTTCTTCTGCCTGGAATCCTATGAAATGATTAACCTGGTGAGACTGGCAATGGACCGGAAGATTCCATATTCTGTCCTTCGCGACAGCATTTACACCCATCCTACCATGACAGAAGGGCTCAATGACCTTCTTGGAATGTTGTAAATCCATGTTTTATTAATGAGGAAGGGGGCTGTGAAAAAATACAGAAATGACACCGCTGCCACTCCACCTCACTGTCATTTCGACGGTCAGTCAGCCGACAATAGGAAAGCCTCTTATTGGGCAGGCTAGAGGCCAACTTCGGCTGACTTGGAGGTCCTATGCAGGACCTCCACAGAGTGGAGAAATCTCATTCCACGATAGTATAAACCTCATTGCGGCGGGAGATTTCGGGGCTCAGAGCCTCAATAGAACAAAAGGCATTATTATCCATAACTACATGCAGCATCGCTCGAAATGACGTAGAGGCAGGAAGCAGACTGTCATTGGGCCAATTACCGTGAAAATTTATGTATACAAAAGGGGCTGTGAAAAATGTAAATCATTTTTTCACAGCCCCTTTTGTATTGGATGGCAAAAGCGGAAATAAAAAACAGGAAACCGGAGAGCCCTTTATATGGTATGATACTTAAAGAACAAATCATATTTCATCAAATAGAAATAAAGGAGACACACATGTATAGAAGTGCAAAGACAGCAGCCATTCTGGCTGCTTTTATGGCGGCCGGCGGCGCGGCGGTGATGATGGCGGGCTGCGGGCAGGAGCAGAAGGCCCAGGGGGATGAGCTGAAGGATGAGAACGGCCGGACCTACCACCTGGTGAAGAATGAGGACGGTACGGAAACGGCCCGGTATGATAATGGGGAGGAAGTGACCTTCCGCCGTGATGAAAATGACAATTTGCAGTACGTGTCCGGTGCTTCCAGCCTGCTGCCCCTTCTCATGATGAGCTATTTCATGTTTCATGGCCTGCCGGGATATTCCGGCCATTACGACAGGAACACAGGCAGCGTACTGAATGACCGGCCTGCCTACACGGAGCAGAAGCAGCAGAATACCGGCGGTGCCTACGCTGGAAATAAAAATGCCTCCTATGACTCCGGCAAGTCTTCAGGAAATTCCACAGTGAAGGCTCCATCCGGCGGTAAGACCGGATTTGGCGGTGCCGGTGTGAGGGGAGGCGCGTCCTGATGGAAAAGACTTTTATGGACGATCTGGACAGGACCATATTTCCCTATGTAGAATATCCCGGTTATCCCTTCCGCTATCCCACCCATCTGCCCCTCATTGTGACCCGAAAGCAGATAGAAGAAGTACGGCAGGTCAGCGGGGCGCTGTATGGCATTTTTGCCAAAGCGGTACGGCGGGCCATGGAGTGCAGCGATTCTTTCATGGATGACATGGAAATTCCAGAGAAACTCCGTAAATATCTCCATGGCGGCAATGCCATGAAGGACCTGCCCACCTGGATATCCCGGTTTGACTACGTGATTGATGAAAAAACCGGAGCTATCCACATGGTGGAAATCAATGCAGATACGCCCTGCGCGGAAATCGAAGCCTACTATGCCAATGGCGTGGCGGCCCGGTATTTCGGGAAAGAAAACCCCAATGCCTTTGAAATGAACGGCCTTCGCAGCTTCCTGCTGGATGTGTATCTCCGGTGCTGCGGAAATATGAGCGGTGAAGAGTTGGAAGCCCATCCCATTCTCTTCTCCTGCTTCCATGACTATATCGAAGATATGGGGACCACCCGGTTTCTCATGAACGCCATGAAGGAAGCGGTGCCCGATGACGTGCGGAGCCATATTCTCTTTGAATCCTTCTACAATCTGGCGGTTATGGAAGACGGCAGCCTGGCCCTGCCCGATGGAAGAACCGTATCCTTCCTCTACCGCATGCATCCCATGGAAATTCTGATTGAGGAAAAGGCGGATCAAGACGGCTCATCCCTGGGAGAATTGATGATGGAAGGCTATCGGGCCGGACGCTTTCATATGATGAATCCGCCGGAGTCCATTATCATGCAGTCCAAAGGCTTCCAGGCCCTGCTCTATGCCCTCATGGAAGACCATGCCTTTTTCTCGGAAAAAGAACGGGAAATCATCAGGACCTATATTCCGCCCTGCTTTTTTCAGCGGGATTTCCGGCCAGACGAAAAAAGTCCCTCCCAGTGGATCAGGAAACCCATCTGGGGCAGAGAAGGACGGGGTATTGATATTATCAACGAAAAAGGGGAGACCCTGTATCGGAAAGAAGTGGAAGATCCGGAGGACGTGGTGTGCCGCGACAGCGAATCCTCCTTGGTACAGCAGTACATACCGCAGCAGAAAATCGTGACCAAAACGGACGTGGGCATACTGGAAGGATATGTCACGCTGTCCTGCTTCATGCTGGGAGACAGGCCATCGGCCATTTATGCCCGGTTCAGCGAAGAAAAAATTGCAGGAAATGAAGCATACTGGATACCGGTGCTCTATGAAGGGTAAGGAGAAGGACAGCCGGTTTCTCCGAAAACTTTCTGATCCAGGTTGGTCAATCGTTATCATTTGTAAACCACTATATGATGACAGTTGACAAATTTTCTCCATGATTTTATAATGAATCCATCAACAGGAGGTCATTATGAATCAGAATCATTCTATACGTATGCAGGTTTTATGTGCATTATTTGCTGCAGTCACTGCGGTGTGTTCCCAGATTACCATTCCTATCCAGCCGGTGCCCATTACCCTTGGTACCTTTGCGGTACTCATGGCCGGCGGATTCCTTGGAAAGAGGTATGGTCTTCTGGCTATTGTGATTTATCTGCTTCTTGGTATGGCAGGGGTGCCCGTATTTTCCATGATGCGCGCCGGTTTTTCTGTGATTGCAGGCCCTTCCGGCGGATTTATCATCGGCTTTGCGCCCATGGCATTTGTGGTGGGCCTGGTTTCCGAAAAGCTGGGCTATTCCTTTAAAAACATGATGGCTGCCACCATTGCAGGTACGGCGGTGTGCTATATCATGGGTCTTGCCTGGTTCATGTTCCTCACGGGCACTGGCATCTGGGCATCCATGGTGATGTGCATGTTCCCCTTCCTTCCCGGTGATTTTGCCAAAATCCTGCTTGCTTCTTTCCTGGTCAGCAAGTACAGAAGAAGACTGGTAGGAGAACTTTAATCCCTGCTTCTTTAGTTTTAGAAATTTCATGGCGGAGGGCATTGCCTTCCGCCATTTTTATAAAGGAGAATTCATGGAAGAACTGATGAAGGCGCTCTGCATTGCCTGGAAAGAGGAGTGGCAGGGCATGGTGATGGGAGTACTCCGCTACAGTAGAGGAGAAGGGGATACCCATGGGCTCTGTAAAGTCAGCTGCAGCGGAAGGCGGATTGTCAGGGTCAGGGTGACGAAGGGCACAGCAGACATGTCCATCCTGCTCTTCCCTCCTTCCGAAAAAGCGGGGAAGGAAAGGAACGGCCAGGGATCCCTGTGGTGCCGGTTTTCTGCAGAAGAGGTGCGTTCCTTCAGCCTTTCCCTGGGGGACCACAATGCAATCCATCAGACCCTGCGCCCTGTGGTGAGCGGATTCCAGATCGCCCTTGCCCTGGCGGAAAGGAAAAATTTTAAAACCTTCAATATCCGCTTCCACCATCCCTTATATGCCGGTGAAGCGGTGTATTTGAAACAAGAAGGGAAAACTATTTACGGATTCTCCCAGGTATTGTGTTTTGAGGCGGTGATTGAATGAACCGGGTATTTCTTGCAGGCGGTCTTCGGAGCCATATCGGCATCCGGAACGGCATTTTCAAACATATCAGACCGGAAGTGCTGGGTGGCAGGGTAGTCAGAAACCTCTGCCAGAGGTACGGTATTCAGGGGCCCGATGCCCTTATCTGCGGCAACGCTGTGGGGCCTGGTGGAAATATAGGGCGCCTTCTTCTTCTGGAAGGCGGTCTCCCTGAAAGGGTTCCGGCTTTTACGATTGACCTCCAGTGCGCTTCCGGTCTGGCTGCTATCCACATGGCGGCCCTTTCCATTATGGCAGGGGAGTGGGATGTAGTTCTGGCAGGCGGTGCAGAAAGTGCATCCCTTCAGCCTCAGAGGCGATACGCAGACAATGATGAAAGAAGCAGCCTTAGAAATCCTGTCTTCACGGCGGCCCAGTTCCGGCCCGGCGAATACGGTGATGACGCCATGCTTCTTGGTGCGGAAAGGGCGGCGAAAGCAGCCGGTATTACTAGAGAGGAAGCAGACGAGGCAGCCCTTCTGAGCCAGAAAAGAGCGAAAAAGGCGGCCGAAGAAGGATGGCTGAAGGATGTGATTCTCCCCCTTTTTGGAAGCAGCCGGGACGAGGCTCTTCGTAAAAGAATGTCTGAAAAACTGCTGACAAGGGCACCCAGAGTCACCGATTTTCCCGAAGGCATCCTTACCGCTGCCAATACCTGCACAATCAATGATGGCGCTGCCTTTGTGATGCTGGCATCAGAAAGATGGCTCCGGGAAAGGGACCTGGTGCCGTCGGCTGAAATCAAAGGCTTTTCCATGACCGGTGCAGATCCTGCAGTGCCGCCGCTGTCAGCAGACCTGGCAGTTTCCTTACTCCTTAGAGACAAAGGCCTTTTTTACAGCGATCTGGATGCTTTTGAGTATAATGAAGCCTTTGCTGTGATCAGTGCCGACTTCCGGAAAAAGCACAGAGACGTGGCAGACCGGCTGAACCGCTGGGGCGGCGCCCTGGCCTACGGTCATCCCTACGGTGCCAGCGGCGCGGAAATCATGATTCACCTTATGAAAATTCTGGAAAGAGAAGAAGGAAATCTGGGAGTGGCCGCCATTCCAGCCGCCGGTGGTGTGGGAGAAACGGTCCTCATTCATCACGTGGATGAAAGGGAATGGACATAAGAAAGGGAAAGACACACCGCCTTTTCCATCCCTCTGGAGGTGAAGCTATGAAATGCTATGAATATCTTCTCCGGTGGGGGAAAGAAAAAAAGGATGACACCTTTTATGAAGAAGATGGCTTTTCCATGACCTGGGGTGAAGCCCTCCGGTTTGTAGAAGAAGAAAAAGAAGCCCTTTCAGCCCTGGGCGTGAAAGGGAAGCTCACAGCGCTCTACCTGCACCAGCCTTTGAAACAGCTTCTCTATTTTCTGGCCCTTTCCTATGCCGGCAGTGTGCCAGTCCTTTACCATGAATACCTGGAGGAAAAAGAGCTGTCGGTGATGCTGGAAAAACAGCCAGTAGGCCTTTTCCTTTCCGACAGACCGCTGCCTTCCCTTTCTTTAAAACAGGGGAAAGCCCTTTTCTTTCGGACCTGGAATAGAACAGCACCCCGGCCCGGCGTCTTCGGGGTGCTCACTTCCGGCAGCACAGGTCTTCCGAAAATTCTTTACCGCAGGGATGAGAGCTGGACAGATTTCTTTCCCCTGCAGGACCGGATTTTCAAAGTAGATGGCAGGTCCCGTCTCTTTTTTCATGGATCCCTGGCTTTTACCGGAAATCTGAATATGGTCATGGATTTTCTCTCCGAAGGTGCCTCCCTGCATGGCAGCAGCCGCCTGACGCCGAAAACATGGATGGAACAGATTCAAAAGGAGAAAATCACCCATATCTACATGATTCCCTCCAAACTCTCCCCGCTGTCCAAAACAAGGGGACAGGCGGAAACGGTGACCCATATCCTCACAGGCTCCCAGCTTATGACCGCCTCCCTTTACCGGCGGCTTACAGAACGGTTTCCGGCGGCCAGCGTGATTTTATACTACGGCGCCTCTGAGCTGAGCTATATCTCCTTCACTGAGGGAAAAGAAATCCTTCGTTCTCCGGACAAAGTGGGAAAACCCTTTCCCCATGTGAAAGTTTCCATCGAAAATGGAGAAATTACTGTAGACACCCCCTATGGCATCGAAGGGATTTCCATGCCCTATACCTGCCACGACCTGGGGCGGCTGGATGAAAAGGGAGAGCTCCATTTTCTGGGGAGAAGGGAAGACATGTACCATGTACAGGGAAATCACGTATCAAGGCAGAAAGTACTCTCCTCCCTCCTCATGGTGGATGGCGTGGAAGATGCAGAAGTTACCGCTCTAAAGCAGACAAACGGTGACGATACCCTGATTGCCTTTCTCACAGGACAGGTGATGGAAAGGAAACAGCTGGTGAAGGATCTCTCCTGCCATCTGAAACCCTGGGAAATTCCCTCCCGCTTCATGGTGCTGCCTGCCATACCTCGTACATCTACAGGGAAAGCGGACAGAAAGAAACTGGAAGAACTGGCAGGGAAGCCGGAAGGCTGAGGGCTGGAATCGGGGCAGCCGCTGCGGGCTGTCCAGAGGCCGGTCCAGCTTAAAAATCTGTCCCCTATGATCCAAGGCCGCGGGGCGGTCCTTTTGTGATACAATACCCATAAGAGGTGGTACAGATGAATGGGGAAGAACGGCGGGAAAAGATAGCACATATTCTGAAGGAAAAGCAGGGGAAAGTGCGGGGGAGCGAGCTGGCCCGTCAGATGCATGTCAGCCGGCAGATCATTGTAGGAGACATGGCCCTTCTGAAGGCTCAGGGACTGCCTGTGGTATCCACACCCCGGGGATACTACCTGACCGAACAGGAAGGAAAAGGATACCGGAAAACCCTGGTCTGCTGCCATGACCGCCGTCATACGGCAGAAGAGCTGGAAATGATTATTTCTGCCGGCGGCATGGTGCACAACGTGTCTGTAGAGCACGAAGTGTACGGCACCCTTACCGCCGGTTTGGAAATCAGGAACAGAGGAGACATTCAGGCTTTCATTGAAAGAATGAAAACAAAGAATGCGCCCCTTCTTTCGTCCATGAGCGGAGGCATCCACAGCCATCTGGTGGAAACGAAAGAGAAAGAAGATATGGACAGGGTGGAAGAGTCCCTTCGAAAAGCGGGATTCCTTTATGAAGACAGGCAGGTGAATCTATGAAATTCTGGATCGTATCACAGGCAGAAGCAGGTACTACTGCATGGAAATATGTAACCCGTCTCCTTCCGAATGCTGCTGCAGGACTGCTTCGGAAAAGCATGAGAAAAAAGAACATCACTCTGAACGGGAAAAAGATGGAAGGGAAAGAAAAACTAGTATCCGGCGACCGGATAGACATCTGGTTTTCTGATGACACCATTTCAAAATTTCAGGAAGAAATGAAACCGAAGGGGAAAGACCTTTCCTTTTTCTCATCCTCCATCCTCTATGAAGATGAGAACGTATTGGTACTGAATAAACCGGCCGGCCTTCTTTCCCAGGGGGATGGCAGCGGCAGCCTTTCCCTGAATGACGGCCTTCTTGGCTATTTAAAAAATGAAATCACCCCGGCCTTCCGTCCCTCCATCTGCAACCGGCTGGACCGAAACACCAGCGGCATTGTGCTGGCCGGAAAGACCATGGCCGCCCTGCAGCAGCTGAGTGAGCTCATTCGCACCAGGGCAGTGAGCAAGACTTACACCGCCATGGTTTGGGGCGAAACAGAAAAACAGGGTACCTTCAAAGGCTGGATGGTTAAAGATGAAAGAAAAAATCAGGTTTGCTGGCTGGACCATGAAGAAGAAGGCGCCAAGCCCGTGGAAACAAGATATAAGCAAATCGCCGTGAAAAGAATGGGGCAGGATCTCTGCACCCTGGTGGAAGTCCATCTCATTACCGGCCGCTCCCACCAGATACGCGTCCACTTCGCTCACGCAGGCCATCCCATTTTGGGAGACAGGAAGTATGGCACAAAGGAAAGCATAGCCTTCTCGGATAGAAATCATATCAGGCGGCAGCTTCTTCACGCCGGAAAAGTCCGGTTTCCGGAACATGTGAATCCTCCTCTGGAAGCGCTCTCCGGAAAACTGTTCACTGCCAGGCTGCCGGCGGATATGGAAAATTTTAATTTCGAAGATAAGCGGCAGTCATGAAATGGATAGACTGCAGGTTGTCAATGAAAAAGACTGTGAAGAAATGATTCCCATTTTTTCACAGCCTTTTTTTACATAAAAGGGTGTATTTCCAAAGGGCAAAGCCCGGTTTGCATGTCCTTCCCTGTGGAGACCCTGCAGAGGGTTTCCAAGCCGGGTGAAGCAGGTCCTTAGCCTGCAGCATACAAGTACCTTCCTTTTAGTCAACTGACCGATAGCCCGTCAACCCTCACGCCGAAGGTGTGTCCAAGGGTATATCCACAAATCCTGACTGATACACTTACCCAGGCTCCCTGACTATATGACCAGAGAGGCGAAAAGGCCTGGCGAAAGTCTTTCCAATTCCCGCGGTGCACAATCCATGGAAGCGGGGAGGAAAGACTTAAAACCTTCATGAATTTCTCCTCTCCGGCGCGCCGAAAACTCCATAAAAACTCCTGAGGCATGACCTGCTAGACATCCTGGTGGCAATATAGCGCATCTTTTCTTCCTTGACGACACAGACATTCCGCTTAGGCGGCTATCCCTGGCCGATTCATCGAAGCAGATGCCTTGACGCCCTACCGTGCATAAGTATGGGACCAATCAGGAGTTTTTACAATGAAAAAAAGCAGTCCATGAGGGGCTGCTTTTTTCATGCTGTCAAAAGGCAGCAAAAAAACACGGATGGTATCCGAGCCAGTCAGTATGGCGGGCTTCCCTGAGCGCTAAATCACAGGAAAATCCTGCGTCAACCCTGCTCTGGCCGTCCGGGAATGCAGGCTCATGCTGCAAGGGATGATATCCGTGCTTTTGTGATTAATTTCATTGTAACGTAATCTGCAGAATCCGTTTCGCTTCCCCGGCGCCGGGGAGCGGGAGGGGAAAATCGGGAGCCTGTATACAGGGATTCTTGATTTCTTTCTGGCAAAGCTGCATTTCGGCCGGAATTATCGCGATATACATGACAGAGGGAAAATAGAATCCTTCCATGGAAAGCGTCCTCATTTCTCTCTCCAACCATTTATATTGCATAAGCTCCTCCTTTTTACCCTCACTTCTCCTAAACCCGGCCGGCAACAGACAGAAGCAAAGGCAAAACAAAAACAGAAAAGCAATAAGGAAGAGCAATCGCAGTGTTTTCCTCATTAGTGTGCGTATACTGGGTAGGATACGCAAGTCGAGAAAAGCTGGCCCATACTCCCCTGATAGGCTTTTCTGTTTTATGTCAGCATATGATATTTTTCTGTTTTCCTTCTACAAAGCTCCTGAGGTTGTCTGCCACAATGGCGGCTCTTCTTTCCATGGCTTCTTCCGTGTCAAATCCAACATGGGGCGTAAGGACGGTGTGAGGGGCGGAAAGGAGGGGATAGTCTTCGGGAAGGGGCGGCTCCATATCGAATACATCGATGCCGGCGCCGGCGATTTCACCTTTTTTCAGCGCTTCTGCCAGGGCTTCATTGTCGATGATGCCGCCTCTGGCGGTGTTAATCAGAATAGCGTCTTTTTTCATGAGGGACAGTTTGTCTTTGTCAATGAAGTGCTTTGTGTCTTTGGTAAGGGGCAGGTGGATGGATACGATGTCGCTTGTTTGAAGGAGGGTGTTAAGGTCGGTGTAGGTGATATCGTCATGGCTGTGGGAACGGTTGTAGCCGATGACTTTGGCGCCGAAGGCTTTGGCCAGATTTGCGGTGCGGTATCCGATAGCACCGGTGCCGATGATGCCTACTGTGCGGTCTTTGATTTCAATGCCCCGAAGGCCGGCGCCTGTTTTTCCATGGGCTGCGGCGTCTTGGCCTTCCGCCAGTTTCCGGTAGAGGGAAAGCATCATACCTATGGCCAGTTCTGCCACGGATTCGGTGGAGTAGCCGGCGCAGTTGGAGACGGCGATGCCTTTCTCACGGCAGGTATCGATATCTACATGGTCCACGCCGGTGAAAGCGACGCAGAGGTATTTGAGGGAAGAGGCTTTGTCCAGGGCTTCTTTTTTCAGTGGGTAGTTGGCAATGACGGCCAGGTCTGCTTTGGAAATGCGATTTCCCAGATCGGCCTGGTTTTCTGGGAGGCTGTCCCAGAGGGTGAGATGGTATCCCCTGCCGGTGAGAGGGGCAAGGAGGGTGTCCAGTGTTTCTTTGGATACGCCCAGGGGCTGGGCGATTACGATTTCTTTCATCATGTTCTCCTTTCTTTGGGGTATGGAACCTTTGAATCTGATATAATAAGGAAAGCTTTCTCTATTATACCCTAAGGAGTATGTATATGAAATATCGTCTGCTTTTGCTGGCGGCGGCCCTCATCTGGGGTTTCGCCTTTGTGGCCCAGGTAGTGGGCATGGATACGGTGGGCCCTTTTACATTTAACGGGGTTCGTTTTGTCATCGGCTCTCTGGCTCTTCTGCCTTTTCTCTATTTTCACAGGGAGGGGAAAAGTCCTCTGCCCACGTCCATCCCTCTCTGGGCTGCTTTCCTCATGGTGGGGATTCCCCTTTTTCTGGGAGCTACCCTGCAGCAGGTGGGGCTGCAGTATACGACTGCTTCCAAGGCCAGCTTTCTCACGGCCAATTATCTTCTCATGGTTCCCATCACAGGCCTCTTTCTGGGACAGCCCCTTCTTCGCAATCATCTGATTGGAGCCATCCTGGCCATGGCAGGGGTTTATTTCATTTCCATAACTAGCGACTTTTCCATCAGTTTGGGCGATGGGCTCATGCTGCTCTGCGCTCTGTCCTTTACGGTGCAGATCCATATGCTGAATTATCTGACTCAGCGTTTTTCTCCGGTGCTTCTGTCGGCAGGGCAGTTTATGGTGACGGGGGTGCTGAACCTCATGCTGGCCTTTCTTTTTGAAACGCCGGACCTGGCAGGTCTTGAGGGGGCGGCGTGGCCCATTCTCTATACAGGGATTCTTTCCACCAGTGTGGCCTATACCCTGCAGGCAGTGGAGCAGAAGTACATGCCGCCTACCGAGGCGTCCATGATTCTCAGTATGGAAATGGTATTCGGAGGGCTGTCAGGCCTTTTTTTCCTGGATGAATCCTTTACCCTCAGGCAGACCATCGGTGTCATTGCCATGACCTTGGGCGTCTTTCTTTCCCAGATTCCCAGCCCCGCCCTGCTCTCCGGCCTTCGGCGGAGAAATCAGTGATTTTCTGAAAGGAGTTTCCTATGGCTGTTCGTTTGATTGCCATCGATTTGGATGGCACACTGCTTCATGATGATATGACGATTTCTAATTATTCCAGGCAGGTCATCCGGAAGGCCCAAAGCCGGGGCTATGAAATCGTAGTGGCCACTGGCCGCATGTGGGACTCGGCCAAAGCCAAGGCGGATACGCTCCAGCTGGGCAATGTGCCCCTTATCTGCTACACCGGAGCCTGGATTATGATGAGTGAAACCGGAGAGCCTGTGCGGCAGGAAGGACTTTCGCCGGACCTGGCTTCCGCCATCCTTCTGGAATCAAAAAAAAGAGGGTGGAATGCCACCTCCTTCATGGATGATGTGATTTATATGGATAAACCCAATGGCACAGAGAAAAAATACCAGAAATACCGCTCCAAAAAACCGGTGTACCTGGGGGATAATTTCTACCATCCCGAAAAACTGGTGACTCGCATCGTCTTTGCCGATCCATCTTTGGAAAAAAGGCTGGCTATCCGGCAGGTAGTGGAAGACAAGTTCAGCGGTCTGGTGGATGTAGTTTTCCCTGGCGATGATTTCGTGGATGTCCATAAAAAAGGAGTCAATAAAGGAGCAGCCGTGCGCTTCCTCTGTGACCAGAAAGGTATCTCTCCTGATGAAGTCATGGCATTTGGAAATACGGAAAACGATGTGCCCCTCCTTCGGATGGCCGGCTTTTCCTATGCCGTCAGCAATGCCGATGAAGTAGCTAAAAAAGCGGCCCGGGCCCTTTGCCCTTCCAATGAAGAAGACGGTGTAGCCAAAACCATAGAAGACATGCTTTGTGAAGGCAAGCCGGTGGCATGAAAGCTGAGGGGCTCAGAATGAATGATCATTATAAGACGGTACTAAAGTATTTGAATTAAAAGTTGATTATAAGATCGTTTTGATGCTGTCCATGATTTTGAGTGCCGGGAGATAAGAGATTGTGATAATTGTTCCCTTTTCGTATCATTGTGCTTGCTGCCTATTCCTTGGGCAGGGGGAAGTAGGCGCAGAGGCGGGAAATCATTTCCTTAAAACCACTACAAAGAAACCCGGTGTCTCCAAGCTGCCCATCATGCCCAATGAGTTCGGTGTCTGCATGGTCTACGGCCGCTGCTGTACTTGGTACGACGGCGCGCGCCATACATGAGTCTCCCGTCATTTCTGCCCTGTAGGGATTTTCTGGAGTCCTGAGTTTCTTTGTGTTTGCTTTTTACTACCATTCCGGATTGGAGAGAAGGAACATGGGATCCCGACTGTTGCAATGGAATGCCTTTTTCTGTATTGCCTAGGATTAGCAGGAAAAGGTTTGATTTCCGAAGCATGGTCTCATGATTTGTTACCTTCTACTATATAAATAGAAAAATTGGCTTTTATGTGAACATGATGGAAAAAGATTTTTTTATGATGTATCGGCAGGAGTTAGACAGACCCTCAAGATAGATTTGAGGAAAGAAATTTGAGGCTTGAGGAGGTAGAGACAATTTGGTGGGAGATATCAGATGGTCAGACTTCAGACTATCAGTGTGGCTTGTAACGTAGATTCTACTTACGGTGGTGAAACTGTGAGTGGGAGATTTCTCGGTTTCGCTCGAAATGGCGGAAAGGGGAGAGACTTATCAGACGTCAGGCGGAGAGTGTTCAGCGGTCCGCTATGGGCTGTCAGATTCCCGCTTGCGGCTGGCTGCTTATGGCCCCCTTCCAGCCCGCCACCCACCTTCTGAATGGGGATGGGCAGGCAAAAAGAGGTGCTCTGCTTTTTTTCTCAGGTTTGAAGGCTGCCCGCTGGCTTTTGGGGAGTGGGGACTGGGAATGGATTTAAGATTATAGAAAAGTAGTAGGAATGGAAAGGGAAATGTCCGTACAGACAAAGAAGACTACGATTTGCAAAAAGAAATAAAAGCATAGCTGGAATCGCGAGGGCGCCTTTGGATAGAAGGCGTCCTTTTGGTATGGCGTAATGTTGAGAAAAGAAAATTGAGGTTTGAAGGAGTAGAGGCATTTCGACGGATGATAATCAGACGGCAGGAAGAGTTCGGCTGTGCGCTATCCGCTTAAGGCTATCGGCTTATGGATGCCCTTCTGCCCATTTGCGCTTGCTTTCTGCAGGCAGGGGCGGGCAAGTCATAGGCTTTGCTATCCGTAGACTGCTCATCTGACAAACATTATTTTAGTGAACAACTTGTATTATATCTTTTCGGGGAGTATAATGAACATGAAAAATAACAGCCACTGGCTCTGGTGCTTTGGTGGCGGCTTTGGTTCAGGAAGGAAAGAGGAAAATGAAACTTTGGATAGCAGCGGCGGCGGCTCTTTTGGCGGCAGGGTGCCTGCTGGCAGGGGGCTGCGGGAAGGAGGCGCCTGAAGCGGGGGCTTCTTCCGAGGGACATGTGCATATTGTGACTCATGCGAACTGGAATCCTTTCGAGTATTTGAAGGATGGGAAGATCACGGGTTTTGATATCGATCTCATCGAAGAGGCATCGAAGCGGGCCGGGCTTACGCCGGATATCACCGATGCGGGATGGGAGGCTATTTTTGAGCAGATCCGCACGGGACAGGCAGATGCCGCTGTTTCGGGGATTACTATCACTGATGACCGGAAGAAGACTTATCTTTTTTCCAAACCTTATTTTGTGTCCCGGCAGGCGATCCTGGTGCGGGAGGATACTGATATTTCCTGTGCGAAGGATCTGATGGACGGGAAGACGGTGGCTGTGCAGAATGGTTCCACCGGCCAGGAGGCGCTGGAGAAGCTGATGGGGAAAAATAATCCGGCCATCCGCAAAACGCCTATGTCCATTCAGATGCTCATCGGCGGTCAGGTGGATGCGCTGGTGGGGGATGAAACGTCGGTAAAGGCTATCAAGGCCCAGTATCCGGATCAGCATTTGAAAATCCTCTATGATGACGCTGCTTTTACGCCGGAGTATTTCGGTATTCTTTATCCGAAGGATAAGGGGCAGGCGCTGCAGCAGAAGCTGGACAAGGCTCTTTCGGATATGGTGAGTGACGGCACGTATAGCCGTATCTATGAAAAGTGGTTCCACAGCAGTCCCGATGAGAAGATGCTGGCTTCTTTGAAGCAGGAGTGATAGAGATGTTTGATTTCAAAGTGTCCATTGTGGAGGAGTATACGCCTTTCTTTATTTCCGGTGCTCTGCTGACGGTGAAGCTGTCGGTGATTGCCATTGCGGCGGGATTCTTCATCGGCCTTTTCCTGGCGCTGGCCCGGATTTCATCTAAGAAATATTTGTCTATTCCGGCGGTGTGCTTTATCGAGAGCATCCGGGGAACGCCGCTTCTTCTGCAGATACTGATTACGTATTTCGGCGTGATTCCGCTGATTATGAGGAAACCGGACGGTGTGCTGGCGGCAGTGATTGCGCTTTCCATCAATGCGGGCGCGTATATTGCAGAAACCATCCGCGGTGGCATTCTGGCCACAGACCCGGGGCAGATGGAGGCGGCCAGCGCTCTGGGGCTTTCTCATTTCCAGGCCATGCGGTATGTCATCCTGCCTCAGGCAATCCGCTCGGTGATTCCGGCGCTGGGAAATTCTTTCGTCAGTCTCATCAAGGATTCGTCGCTGGCGTCGGTGATTGCCACGCCCGAGCTCATGTACTGGGCCAATGCGGCCAATGCGCAGTATTACCGGGTATGGGAGACTTTTATTACTACGGCGGTGATTTATCTTTTCCTGACGTTGGTGACGGGAAGGATTTTGGGAGTCCTGGAAAAGAATCATTAGAATCATTAGAATCATTAAAAAAACAGCGAAATCGAGGGGATATCGGTTTCACTGTTTTTGCTTTTTCGGAAGGAGCTGATACAGGGAAGGGCCATGCGGGCGTCCAGGCGTAGGCCGCTCCATCAGCTGCCCTGCTTTAAAAAGGTCGGTTTACTTAATAATCAGCACCGGTACTTTCACATGATGGATCACGTACTGGCTGACGCTGCCCATGATGAAGGAGGAAAGGGAGCCTTTGCCGCTGTTTCCCATAATAATGAGGTCTATATTTTCTTCGTCCACCAGGGAGGTGATGACGCTGCCGGGGACGCCGGTGCGGATGATGGGGGTGAAGGGAAGGCCCTGGGGAATCTGTTTTTTGATTCTTTCCATGACTGCTTCTGCTTTTTCCCGGACCGAGGCGAAGCCGTTTCTATCAAGGTTGACCTGCATTAAGGGGTAGGCGGCTTCGCCTATGTCTGCCACTACGATAACGAAAAGCTGGGCCCCGTAGGTTTTTGCCATTTCTACGCCGTAGCGGAGGGCGTTGTCCGCGGTGCCGGAGCCGTCTACGGGAACAAGGATTTTCTTGAACTGCATGGAAAAGACCTCCTTTTGAAAACGGATTTCCTTATCTGGAATTTCCTTCTATGGTATATAATAATTATATCATCACATCATCCGGGAAAGCACAGATTCCTGTATAGAATCTGCTTTTGGAAGATTTTTTTGCCGGTCATGGGTTCGGCAGGGACTGCTGTCTTACTGCCCGTGATTGAGGCTTATGAAATCGTGGTTTTCCCTGCAGGAGGAAGGAAATAGGATTATGAAAAAAGCAGCAGTGATTTCTGCCATGGTTCTGGCGGCGGCACTGTCCTTTCAGGGGACCTGGGCCAGAGAACCTGTGGCAGGAGAGGCAGCGCCGGTTTCGGAGGCAGCCTATACCTATGATAATAAAGTCAGCGGGCTCACCATGGTGATTCCGGGGAACCGGGTGGAAAATGAGGAGTCTTCGCCGGCAGTGTATCAGGCGTTTCTTCCGGATGAAGGAATCTCACTTTCCATTTTGTCCAGGGCCTATGGCCAGCCTTACAGTGAGGGAAAGATGAAGGAACAGGTGAGGGAAGCACAAAAGTTCCTTCAGGGAAATATTAAGAAATCCGGAGAAAAGCCGGTGTCCATGAAGTCTGTGGAAACGAAAGCCGGCAGGGCGCTCCGGGCGGAAACGAAGGGTCAGGGGGAAGATGGCCGCTTTTCAGTAATCCGGTATCTGTTCCTCCGCCAGGAAGGGACTGCCATGATTTCCTTCACCATGAAGGAAGAGGATGTGAAGCGGAATAGGCCGCTGGTGGAAAACATGGTAAACAGTCTGTCTTTTTATGCGCCTATGCAGAAGGTGAGCGTGAAGGGCACGGCCTATACCTATGATATTCCGTCGTCCATGCAGGTGGACTATGACCCGCCGGTGGCGCCGGACCATGTGCTGGTGGCGGGAAACCACCTCCTTATGACGGGAGTGACAGCGCTGCCGATTTCGGAAAACCGGGAGTTCAGTTTCCTTCCGTCAAGCCTCGCTTCTTTGAGTGATAAGGAAAAGGCGGACATTGAATCTCATTTCCGGGCGAAGCTGGCCAGCGAAAGTTCCGGGAAATATGTGAAGAATGTGACGTTCCTCTTTGATTCTTTTCACGGGCTCCCCGGATTGAAGCTGGACTTTGATGACCAGGGAGATCATAATACAAGCTATATTTTTGTGAAAGATGGGAAATATATTTCCTTTGACTATATTTATAATGTAAAAGAAAAGACCTATGCCGATCAGGTGATTGCCCAGTCGGCGGCGTCCATTTCTTTGTAATTCATACCGGCTTTGGAGGTGGTATCCTTGTTTTTTAATCTGTTCGGCGGAGGAAAAGATCAGTATATAGAAGAGTATGCCAGCCGTATGGCGGAGGCGGCAGTCAATGATGAGCTGGACGCAGACCGGCTGGAAAGTTTCATCGCCTATGCGAAGGAAAAGGACCTGGGCAACAAACAGCTGGCCCGGGCCCAGGCGCTGGCCTGTGACAAGGCTTTTGAGAAGCTTTACCATGACGGCTACATGGATGATGACGAATACGGCATGTTTTCCGATCTGCTGAAGCTCTGCTACATGATGAAGGAAGAGGCAAAGTACAAGTACACCACCATTGCCAAAAGGTGCAATGCCCTCTATAAAATCCAGGAGGAGGGGCTTATGCCCACGGTGAGCAGGGAATATGCCAATGTGAAGTACCGGGAAGGGGAGGAACTGCATTTTACTGCTGCCGGCCGGCTCATGAAGCCGAAGAAGCCTGTCACCGGTGCTGTCCTGATTTCCCGGGGCCATCCTTTCAAGGTGGGCCAGTGGGAAAA
Source organism: Dialister succinatiphilus (assembly GCF_928721695.1). Classification (NCBI taxonomy): domain Bacteria; kingdom Bacillati; phylum Bacillota; class Negativicutes; order Veillonellales; family Veillonellaceae; genus Dialister; species Dialister succinatiphilus. The sequence goes on from NZ_OV788641.1 coordinate 1,650,129, forward strand.
TAAGGAGGATAAGAGTCTCTTTGAGGAAGGAGACAAGGGAGCTTTCTGGCTGACTTCAGAGCGAATAGGTTTTAGAAGCCGGAAGGAGAGGATGGAGACTGAGCTTTCTAATGTGGACCGTGTGGAAACGGGCCAGGGCCCTCTCTGTGTGTATGAGAAGGGAAAGGACAGTCCCTGGTGCGTGGCCATCGATGATTATGAAATGGCAGGAGCCCTGCTTTCGAATCTTTTGAATCGATAAGTTCCCTGCTGCGATGGAAGGCAGCAGTGCCATGGCGGATGGGAAACTATATGCAAAAAGTTTCCTGCCGCGATGGAAGGCAGTGGTGCCATGGCGGATGGGAAACTGTATGCGAAAAGTTTCCTGTCGCAATGGATGGCAGTGGTGCCATGGCGGATGGGAAACTGTATGCGAAAGGTTTCCTGCCGTGATGGAAGGCAGTGGTGCTATGCCGTATGGGAAACTGAATGCCAAAAGTTTCCTGGTATGGTCGACGATAGTGTTTTTATGTCGAATAGGAAAGTGATGAATATGAAAAGTTATAAAAATATGCTTGTATGGCAGGAAGCAAGAGCGCTGAAGCAGGATGTTTATGATTTAACTTATCGTTTTCCTAAAAGTGAATTATATGCGATGACTTCTCAACTTCGCCGTGCAGCTACTTCCATAGGTCTTAATATAGCGGAAGGAGCTGGCAGAGGAACTGTAAGGGATTATATTCATTTTCTCTATAATGCTAGAGGTTCTTGTTATGAAGTTGAAACAGCATTATTATATTCTGTGGATTTACATTATATAACTGAAAAAGATCTTGTACCTATACTAAGAAAAAACGCTAAGGTTTCCTGGTTGATTAATAAGCTGATTGATGGATTGGAACAGAAGATGAATAGTGAAGATAAAATGAAGATAACTTGCGATGAAATTGAAATATATGATGGGAATGGATAGTTTCCTGCCGCGATGGAAGTCATGGGTGCCATGCCGGATGGGAAACTATACGCGAAAAGTTTCCTGCAGCGATGGATGGCAGTGGTGCTATGCCGGATGGGAAACTATATGCGAAAAGTTTCCTGCAGCGATGGATGGCAGTGGTGCTATGCCGGATGGGAAACTGAATGCGAAAGTTTCCCTGCCGCGATGGAAGGCAGTGGTGCTATATCAGATGGGAAACTTTTCAACATTATGATTCTGCCAAAGCAAGGAAAGGAGATATACCATGGAATTCGATCATGTGCTTTCAGTGAGGTGCTCGGTGCGCCGGTACACGGAAGAGCCGGTGTCTGAGGAGGATATCCAGAAGATTGTGAAGGCAGGGGAAGAGGTGCCGGTGGGGCATTTTGATTTCAAAAATTATGCTATTGCCGCCATTACGGACAAGAAGGTGCTAAAACTTCTGGCTGAGGAGAATCAGGCGCTGTCGGGGAGAGGGGATCCTATTTACGGGGCACCGCTTCTGCTGCTGATCATGAACACCCCGGAGGCACGGGAAGATTCTATCAAGCTCAATGCCGGGATTATGGCGGAAAACATGCATCTGAAAGCGGTGGACCTGGGGCTTGGGTCCATCTGTATTTACAGCTTTATCCGCACGCTGAACCGGGAAGAGGGATACGGAAAATATTTCCAGGCTCTGCACCTGCCGGAGGGGCTGAAGCCGGCCATGGCGGTGGCTGTGGGGCATACGCCCATGGTTCAGCGGGAGCGGCGGTTTGTGGCAAGGATTCCCACCTTCCGTATTGACGGGAAAGAATGAAGGAGTCTTATTATGGAGTTTGATACAGTTTTATCGCTTAGAAAGTCGGCTCGTTCCTATACCGGCGAGGCCGTTTCCGAAAAGGAAATCCATGCGCTGATTCATGCAGCCGAGGAATCTTCCGTAGGCCATCACAATGATAAGGGCTATGCCCTGGTAGTGGTAAGGGATCCGGAGGTACTGAAGCGGATCAGCACCGAAGGGGGAGAAAGGGTGGGAAAGCCCCACATGATTTACGAAGCGCCCCTTCTCATCCTCATCTGCCGCACGAAGGATGTGATGGAAACGCTGGAGGGCTTTGATGCCGGCATTATCGCAGAGCATATCCATCTGAAGGCCAGTGACCTGGGGCTGTCGTCCATCATTCTTTTCGGCTTCATCCGTCTTCTGGGAAAGGATGCAGATTATCTCCAAATGCTTCATCTGCCTGAAGGGGTGTCTCCTATTCTGGCAGTGGCTGTGGGCCATTCGCCGCTGGATGGGAAAAAGAGGAAAGAGGATCGTCATTTTGCGGTGATTGAAAGGTAAAAGGAAGCCTCTTTCTGCTTTCGATTTCTGGGAGATACCGAAAGCACTGATTTCATGCGTATCTGCTTTGATTTCTGTTTTTATGCGATGCAGTGAAGGAAAAGGAAAACAGCAGGCTGTTTAAGAATTTCCATGACCTGCAGCATACCATTTCTGATGAAAGCAGATACGGAATGAATCAGTGCTTTTTATATGAGCAGAGGGGGCTTTTTCCTTTATAATTCCTATTGCTATTCCCCGGGAAATCTCGTATAATCAAATTAATATTTCCATTTAGGTTTTTAGGGAGGATGTATTTTTTTCTCATGGCTTTAGAAGTCGGCAATATCGTAGAAGGTACCATAACCGGTATCGCAAAGTTTGGCGCATTTGTAGAACTGCCGGATAAAAAGGTGGGTCTGATTCACATTTCTGAAGTGGCTAATGAATATGTAAGTGATGTGAATGATTATCTCAAGGTCAAAGACAAGGTGAAGGTCAAGGTTATTACCATTGATGAAAGAGGCAAAATCGCCTTATCCATCAAACAGGCCCAGCCAGCTTCTGAAAAAGGGGAAAAGAAGCAGGATCGCTTCCACCATGACCATCAGGGACACCGTGATTTCCATGAAAAAAATGAGTTCCGCAGCCGTGAGGGCCATCGCTCCTTTGAACGCCGTCAGGAAGAGGGGGAGGAATCTTTCCATTCTGAAAGGACCCCGTACAGCCGTCCGTTTTCCGGCGGTTTCCGTACGGCCCGCAGGGAAGCACCGGCTTCTTTTGAGGATAAGCTCAGCCGTTTCCTGAAAGACAGCGATGAAAGGCTTCTCGATCTCAAGAGAAATGTGGAATCCAAGAGAGGCGGAAGGGGCGCAAGGCGTTCTGACTGAGAGAAATAAGGGAGCATTCCATGCTCCCTTATTATTTTAAGCAGTTGGCTCATTGTTTAACCTTATTTGGGGGATATGATGCGTGCGATTATTGATATCGGGACAAATTCAGTCCGTCTTTTGATTGCAGAAAAGGATGAAAAGGAAGAGTGGAAGATCCTGAAGAAGGACCTTCGCAGTACCAGGCTCGGGGAAGGCATGACGGACAAGGCTTTCATCGGGAAGGGACCCCGGGAAAGGACGCTGAAGGCTATCGAAGAGTTTACGGCGGCCGCCCGCCTGGCAGGGGCTTCTGAAATCTTTGCCTACGGCACTTCTATCATGAGGGATGCGGCTAACGGCGGCGAATTTTCCGATGAGGTGACTGCGGCTGCCGGCATTCCGGTACGGATCCTTTCGGGAAAGGAAGAGGCCTATTACAGCTATATCGGTGCAGCCGGTACGTCCAGCGTGGTGACGTCGGTAGTGGATATTGGCGGCGGCTCCACAGAAATCTGCATGGGTTTCGGCACGGATATCGGCATGCGTCACAGCTTCAAGCTGGGCTGTGTACGCTGTTCCAAGCAGTTCGATACCACCACGCCCCGGGGACTGGCGGAGCTGAAGAAGCACTGCTTCGACCTTTTCCGCCACACAGAACTGATGGACAGTGTGAAGAATGTGAAACGGTGGATTGGCGTGGGAGGCACGGTGACGTCCATGGCGTCCATGCTCCAGGAGCTTGAGGTCTATGATTCCTCCAAAGTGCAGGATTTCATCATCCATCAGGAAGATGTAAATGCCATGCTGAAGAAGCTTTCCTCCATGTCCTATGATGACAAATGCCATTTGACGGGACTCATGCCGGAAAGAGCAGATATCATCGTGGCCGGTGTGGCCATTCTTGACAGTCTTATGGAATACTTTGCTCTGCCGGAAATCATGGTGAGTGACAGGGACCTTTCCGAAGGACTTCTGGATGCGGACGTGTTAAGGCCCAATAACGAATGAAGAAAGAGGACTTTCTTAAAAGGGTGCTTGCCTTTGCCCATGAAAATCATTTGTGGGAAAAGGGGGATGGAATCCTCGCGGCTGTTTCCGGCGGCCCTGATTCGCTGGGACTCCTTCTTTTTCTGAAGGACATAGAGGAAAGAGAGGGAATCCGCCTGGGCTGCTGCTGCGTGAACCATCATCTGAGGAAAGCGGCGGAAGAGGAAACGGCCTATGTGGCATCGGTGTGCCGCCGTTTCCATATTCCCTTCTATAGAAAAGATGTAGATGTGCCGGAGACGAGAAAGGAAGAGAAGGGCTCAGTGGAAACCGTGGCCCGCAGCCTTCGGTATGAAGCGCTGGAGGAGGCGGCAAAGGCCGGCGGCTACCGGAAAATCGCCCTGGCCCATCATGAAGATGACCAGGCGGAAACCATCCTTTTCCATTTTCTCCGGGGAAGCGGCATGAAGGGATTGATCGGCATACAGCCGAAGCGTGGGGAATTTATCCGCCCCTTCCTCTGCGTTACAAGAGAGGATATCGGCTGTTTCGTTTCTGATTATCCAGTGAGTCCCTGTCATGATGAAACCAATGATATCCCCGATGCCACTCGGAATAAAATCCGCCTCACCCTCCTGCCCCGTCTCAGAGAGTATAATCCGTCCCTGGTCACAGGCCTTACCCATATGGCTTCCCTCTTGAGGGACGAAGAGGATTTCATGGAGGGAGAAGAGGCGAAGGAAGCAGCCTTCTTCCGGCAGCGGGGCCGTCTTCTGGCCTATCCTTTCCATCGCTTGCAGGCGCTCCATCCTGCGATGCAGCGCCGCCTCATCCGGCGGGCGTGTATGATGGTTTCCCATCATACGCCGGATGCAGAAGGGGTGGAGCGGATGCGTAAGCTGGCTCTGGAAGGAAGGGAAGGCAGGAAAACTTCTTCCTCCGGTGCCATGATGGAAAGGGCAGGACAGTTTCTCTGCTTTTTCCCCGGCAGCTCCCGGAGAGATACTATGCCTGCAGAAGACTTGCTCCATCTTTTTTATGAATTTTGTAAAGAAAAAGAAAAGCCCCTTTACGGGGAAACTGGTATAATAACAAATAACCATGAAGTTCTTCTGACCGCTCCTCCCTGGGTGCTGACCGGGAAAGTCCTTTCTCATCCGGTGGCCACAGGGAAAAACCAGTATCTTCTCGATGCCGGCAGTGTAGGACAGCTGGTCCTTCGAAAGGCGGAAAAGGATGACTCCATGGAGCCTCTGGGCATGAAGGGAAGGAAGAGGGTATTTCAAATCCTTCAGGAAAAAGGAATCCCTTCGGTGCTTCGCAGAGAATGGCCGGTAGTGGCCGATGAACATCATATTTACTGGACCTGCTTTCTTCGGGGAAGCAGACAGGGCCGGGTGACGGAAGGTACGAAGTCCTTTCTCCTTCTGACACTCACCTTAAGGGATAAGGAGAATGAATGAACAACATGAAAAATCTGGGAAAAGATATTAAGACCGTACTCATTACCAAAGAACAGATTGAAAAAAGAGTGGAGGAACTGGGCCGTCAGATTACGAAAGACTATGAAGGAAAAGATGTGGTGCTGGTTGGCATTCTGAAAGGTGCCATGCCTTTCCTCTGTGACCTGATGCGGTCCATTGACCTTCCTGTCACACTGGACACCATGTGCGTATCCAGCTACGGCAACAGCACCGTTTCTTCCGGCCATGTGAATATTAAAAAGGACCTGGACCGGGATATCCGGGGCAAGAACGTAATCGTAGTGGAAGATATCATCGATACCGGTATTACTATGAGCGCCCTGGTACCCCTTCTCAAACAGAGGGGCGCTGCTTCTGTGGAACTGGCCATCTGTCTTAACAAGAAGGAAAGACGGGAAAAAGAAGTGGACGTAAAATACGTGGGCTTTGACATTCCTGATGAATTCATCGTAGGCTATGGCTGCGACTATGCGGAAAAATACAGAAATCTGCCGGACGTATGCGTCCTGGACAGCCGGGTGTATACCAAAGCGTAAATATTGAAACGCTCCCTTCCGGAGAGTCCGGGTTCGGAAGGTGTGCGAAGGGGCTTGCCCTTTGGTCGCGAAGGGCCTGCTTTGCCGCTAATCACTATTTTTCAACCTTTTACATTCCTTCAGGCAGGAAGCTGTTCCTGCGTGATGCAGGGTGACTGAAGCGGGCATAGGATTTCAAACAATCCTGTTGCTTAAATTTCTAAAAAATGGTAGAATTAATTACTGATTGAAAAGTCTCAATTTAGTCAGCGGGGTGGATGGTGGAAAGCACCGATTGAATCGCGCTTTCCCAACCGGTCAAATGGGCTTTTATTGCACAGATCATGAGAAGGAGGAATATATTGAATAAATTTATTAAGAATGTGGCACTCTACGTGCTTCTCATCATCATCGCAGTGTCCATATTCAATACATTTGTTCATCCCCAGGAAAAACATTCGGAAATCACCTACAGTGACTTTATTTCACAGGTGGAAAAGAAGAATGTATCCTCGGTGGTGATGACAAATAACGCAGTTACCGGGAAGATGAAAGACGGCACTGAATTTGCCACATACATTCCTGACAATGATACCCAGCTTCTCAATAAGCTGAGTGACGGCAATGTGGCCATTACTGCCAAACCGCCGGAACAGCCGGCATGGTGGATGAGCCTTCTGTCCAATCTGCTTCCCATTATCATCCTCATTGCCGTCTGGTTCTGGATGATGAACCAGACCCAGGGCGGCGGCGGACGGGTCATGAGCTTTGGCAAGTCAAGAGCTAAAATGACCGGTGAAGGCCAGGTGCACGTGAACTTTAACGATGTGGCCGGTGAAGATGAAGCCAAAGAAGAACTGTCGGAAGTGGTGGATTTTCTGAAAAATCCGGGACGGTACACCGCTATTGGTGCCAAGATCCCCAAGGGCGTCCTGCTGGTGGGACCTCCAGGTACCGGCAAAACCCTTCTGGCCAAGGCAGTGGCCGGGGAAGCCAAGGTACCCTTCTTCTCCATCTCAGGTTCCGACTTTGTGGAAATGTTCGTAGGTGTTGGTGCATCCCGCGTGCGTGATCTCTTCGCCCAGGCAAAGAAGAATGCGCCCTGCATTGTATTTATCGATGAAATCGATGCCGTAGGCCGTCAGCGCGGAAGCGGACTGGGCGGCGGACATGATGAACGGGAACAGACATTGAACCAGCTCCTGGTAGAAATGGACGGTTTCGGTTCCAATGAAGGCATCATTACTCTGGCAGCCACCAACCGACCTGATATTCTGGACCCTGCCCTCCTTCGCCCTGGTCGTTTTGACCGCCGCGTAGTAGTAGGCCGTCCGGACCTCAGAGGCCGTATCGCCATTCTCCGTGTCCATGCAAGAAACAAACCGCTGGAACCGGATGTGGACCTGCCTACCATTGCCAAGAAAGTACCGGGATTCACCGGCGCCGACCTGGCCAATATGCTGAATGAAGCAGCCCTTCTGGCAGCCAGAGATAACAGAAAAACTATTTCCATGGCAGACCTGGAAGAAGCATCTGAAAAGGTATCCTACGGTCCTGAAAGAAAGAGCCACCGGGTGAGCGATGAAGAAAGAAAGCTCACGGCTTACCATGAATCGGGCCATGCCATTATGGCTACTCTTCTGAAGGATGCGGATCCGGTGCATAAAGTCACCATTATCCCCCGTGGACAGGCTGGCGGCTACACCATGATGCTGCCCCATGAAGAACGGTCCTTCATTACCAAATCCCATCTTCTGGCCCAGATCCGCGTAGCTTTAGGCGGACGCTGCGCTGAAAAGATTATTTTCAACGAAATCTCCAGCGGCGCTTCCGGAGACCTGCAGCAGGTCACCTCCATCCTCCGCAAGATGATTATGGAATGGGGCATGAGCGACCGCCTGGGACCCATGATTTTCGGTGAACACCAGGAGCAGATTTTCCTGGGCAAGCAGCTGGGTTCTGAAAGAAACTACGGCGAAACAGTAGCCACCATTATCGATGAAGAAATGCACAAGTACCTGGATGAGGCCTACAATGACACCATGCAGGCACTGACAGACAATCTGCCAGTGCTCCATGCCATGGCCAAGGCCCTGATGGAAGTAGAAACCATCAACCATACCCAGGTAGAAAACCTCTTCAAGTATCACTCCATCTACGCGCCCGGCGAGGAACCGAAGAAGGATGACACAGACAGCAGCGACTCCCCGCTTCCGCCTGCACCTTCTGACGACAGCCCCCTGCCTCCGGTGTTTGGAGAATAAATGATGAAAACTGCGAAAGGACTTCCTTTCGCAGTTTTTTGATGGGCTGTTCGCAAATAGTTTCCCTTCGAGATGTACACCACTGATTCAAGTCGAATAGAAAACTCTTGTGAACAGTTTCCTGTCGGGGTGGATACCATTGCTTCAAGCCGAATAGGAAACCTTTCGCAAGCAGACTTCCCCCATTTCCTGTATAATAAGGAGCGATACAGCTTTGAAAAGGAACACAAGGAGATACTATGAAATTACTGCGTTTGACACTGCAGGGCTTCAAGTCTTTTGCAGATAAAACTACCATAGAATTTGCTGACGGCATGACGGTGATCGTGGGACCCAACGGCTGCGGAAAGAGTAATATATCCGATGCAGTACGCTGGGTGCTGGGAGAGCAGAATGTGAGGAACCTTCGGGGTCAGAAAGCGGAGGATATTATTTTTTCCGGCTCTGAGAGCAGGCAGGCAAAGAATGGAGCGGAAGTGACCCTGGTGCTGGATAATTCGTCCCATGAACTGCCGCTGGATACCACGGAAGTGGCCATTACCAGAAGGCTTCTCCGAAGCGGGGACAGTGATTTCAAAATCAACAAAAGAAGCTGCCGGCTGAAGGATATACAGGAGCTTCTGGCCAATACAGGTCTGGGGCGGGGCTCTCTGGCCATTATCGGGCAGAACCGGGTGGACCAGGTACTGACGGCCCGGCCTGATGAGAGGCGTCTGATTTTTGAGGACGTGGCGGGCATCAGCCTGTACCGCATGCGGAAGAACGAAGGCCTCCGGAAGCTGGAAAAGACGGCAGAAAATATGGATCGGGTCCAGGACATGGTGGCTCTTTTGGATGAGCAGCTCATTCCTCTGAAGGAAGGGGCAGAAAAAGCCAGGGTCTATAAGGAGCTTATGAAGAAAAAAAGTGCCGTCACCGCTTCTATGGTGGTGCTGAAACTGACCTCCATCGGCCGCATGCTGTCTCGTTATGAAACGGAGTACCGGAATCTGGAAGAGGAAGATGTGAAATGGGACACCACCCTGTCCTCTCTGGCAGCGGAAAGGGAAAAGCTGGAAAAGCAGGCCCTTGATTTTCAGGAAGGCCTTCGCAGCCTGGGACAGCAAACCGTAGAAGCCCAGCAGAAAATGGAAGAGCTTCGCGGCGATTTTCGGGTGAAGGAAGAAAGTTTCCATCATGCCGAGGAAAAGAAAGGGGAGCTGGCAGCGGCTGAAGAGGACCAGAAGGAAGCGGAAACAGAACTGGCAGAGGAAATCAAAAGCGGTGAAGAGGAATATCAGGGTTATGTGGATGACTGCCGCCAGTGGAACGAAAAGAAAGAGAAGGGAGAAGAGAAAAAGAAGGCTCTGGAAGAAGCCCTGGCCCGCTCAGAGGCTTCCTACGCGGAAAAGCTGAAAGTGAACAGGCAGCAGTTGTCCGAAAAGATGCGGCTGGAGCAGGAGCTGGCCCATGTGGAAGAGACCCTGCAGCGGCTGGAAGGAGAACGGGAAGAAGCGCTGTCTTCACTGGAAGAGAAGAAAAAACGGCTGGCAGCCCTGCAAGAAGAGCTCGCCCTCTTAGTGAAAGAAGAAAAAGAAGGAGCAGCGCGTCTGTCAGATCTGGAAGAAGCAGGAAAGAAGGACAGTCTTCTTTTGAAACAGGAGGAAAATCGGCGCTTTGCTCTGATGAATGAAAAGGGAAAGCAGGAGTCTGCCCTTTCCGCTCTTCGGTCAAGAAAAAATTATCTGGACCGGGCAGAAAAGGAATATGCCGATTTTTCCATGGCAGTCAAAAATATTATGGCCAGCCGGGATCTCTTTGGCACATCCATTCACGGCCCTCTGGGGGACCTGGTGCAGGTGCCGGAAGCCTATACGACAGCGGTGGAAGTGGCTCTGGGCAGCCGGATTTCCTGTATTGTTACGGATACCACTGAAGCGGCAGGCCGGATTATCCGCTGGCTGAAGGAACGGCATCTCGGGAGGGCCACCTTCTTTCCTCTGGAGTCCATGCATCCTTCTGCCTACGTAGGAGAGGAACAGAAGGCTGCCGGGGAAAAGGGTATCTGCGGCATTGCGTCGAATCTCATAAACTGCCATGACCGGTACCGGGATCTCCTCACGTCCCTTCTGGGACGGACCCTGATTGCGGAAACCTTGGATGATGCCAGAAGGGTGGCAAAGAAATATCGCTACCGGTTCCGTATTGTCACCCTGGACGGCCAGCTAATCAATGCTGGCGGCTCCATGACCGGCGGTTCCATGAGAAAGAAGGAAAATACCTTCTTTGGCAGGAAACAGGAAATCCGCCGCCTCTCCCGGGAGGAAGAAGAGGGGCGAAAGGCGCTGGAAACATGCAGCCAAAAGCTGGAGGAGCAGGGCCATATCTGCGATACCCTGGCGGGAAAGGTCATGAAGGAAAGGGAGGAATGGCAGACCCTCAAAGTCAGCCTGGCCTCCCTCACTGCCCGGAGGGAAGGGATGGAAAAGACCCTGGAAGACCAAGAGAAGGCGGCAGAAGAGGAAATGGCGCTGAAGAAAAAACGGGACCTGGAACTGAGAGAAGGAGAAGAGCGGAGGACCCATATTTCCGAAAATCTGGAAAAGCTGGCTCAGATTCCGGAAATGGAAGAAGATGAGGAAAGCGAAACGCTGAAAAAGAAACTGGAAGAAAAGAATGAGGAAATTCTTTCCATTCATGTGTCCCTCACCAAGGCCCGGGAATCTCTGGCCTTCGGAAAGCGCATGAAAGAGGACCGCGAAAAGGCGCTGGCAGAGCAGCAGGCGGATCGGGCCAAACTGGAAGAAGAAAAGAAAGAAAATGAAAAACTTCTTTTGACGCTGAAGGAGGACATGGAAAGGCTGAAGGAGGAATTCCGGAAAGCCGAGTCCCTGTGGCAGGACCGGCAGCAGAATCAGTCCCGCATGCAGGATGATTCGGACCGGTTCGCCATGGAACAGAAGAAACTGGAGGAATCCTGGCGAAAGACCCAGGAACAGTCGTCTAAAGTGAAACGGGATATGGCGGAACGACAGGGACGAATTGACAATTTCAAAGCCCAGGAAGAAGAGGAGCTGCGCCGGCTTTCGGAAAACCATATGACCCGACAGGAGGCGGAAGCTCTCCGGCTTCCCGGCTCCATGGCAGATATGAGGAAGGAAGAGGAAAGCCTTTCCCGGGAGCTCTCCGTTCTGGGCCAGGTGAATCCCAACGGCGAGGAAGACTACCAGAAGCAGCTGGACAAGCGGACTTTCTATGAAGAACAGATAGAGGATCTGACAAAAGCCAGAAACGGTCTGGAAACGGTGATTCGTGACATTGATCAAACCATGACTGACCAGTTCAGCAGGGCTTTCAAAGAAATCAACCAGGAATTCGGCCGCATTATGCAGCTCATGTTCCAGGGCGGCCGGGCCCGGCTGGAGCTTACTGACGAAGCCCATCCGCTGGAGGGCGGCGTAGAAATGTACCTCCAGCTTCCCGGCAAGAAACGGCAGCCCCTGTCCCTCATGTCCGGCGGCGAAAGGGCTCTGACAGTGATTGCTCTCCTCATTTCCTTTATGGCCTTCCGCCCGGCGCCTTTCTGCTTCGTAGATGAAATCGATGCAGCCCTGGACGATGCCAATGTGGAACGGTACAGCCGCATGATTGCGGACTATAAAAAGAAAACCCAGTTCATCGTCATTTCCCATAGAAAAAAGACCATGGAATTTGCAGACACCCTGCAGGGCGTCACCATGGCCGAAAAAGGGGTATCTTCCCTGATTACAGTGAAAATGAAGGATTATGTGGAGTAGTGGGCATTGCGCTTATGGCCCATCCATGTCAAAATGGCGTCTGTCTTTGTGACAGGCGCCATTTGACATGGGTTTTATTTACAATGTGGATGCCAGGAAGGCCATGAGAAGGAGGAGAAGAAGCATTTTCCGGTTATTCTTTCCTCTGAGGTCACGGTCTGCTATGTGGACGCCCCAGTTCCATCGGGTATACAAGGCCATGGCGAGCCACAGGAGCAGGGATGCCACGGTGAGGCGGAAGGTGCTTTCCTGGGGAATGCCCGGAACCATGCCGAAATCCACCGATACCATCATCAGCAGGGTGACGCAGACAAGGCCGCTGGTGAAATAGAGAAGCCATCTCGGTGCTTCCCGATATAAAAATTTTTCCTCTTCCGTAGAGGCTCTGCCGAGAAAATAGGACTTGATAAACCAGAGAATGATGAGGACGGCCACGCCGTCAAAAAGATAATTGTGTTCCATGGTGCACACTCCTTTTGCTTTTCTTTATTATGGACTATGGAATGGAATGGGGCAAGGGGGGACTGTCCGGCGAGGGAGAATGGTATTCCTATGGCCAGGAAACTGCTTGCGAAAAGTTTCCTGCATGGCGTGGGGAAGATGATGTTCATAGCGACGGGAAACTGCTTGTGACAGGTTTCCTGCGCGGCGCAGGGAGGATGGTGTGCATATTGAGGAATCTTTTCTTCCATGTGCTACAATAGAGATGGGTATTGACTATTCGTTACTATTTCATGGTGAGGTGATTTCCATGGTACATAAAAAAATAATGGCTGCCCTGGCGGCAGGGTTTTTATGTTTTTCTTTTTCCTCCTATGCCAATGAGGGGCTTGACGCACCGAAGGAAGAGGCCCTGCCTTTTGCGGCAGCGGTGAAGTCGAATGGAAAGTGGGGAGCTGTTGATGGCAGTGGACAACAGGTGATTCCTCTTTCCTATGATAAGGTGGGCATCAGTCTGTCGGATCCTGATGTGAAGGATGATGATGTGGACAGCGAGCCGGGCCGGGAGAATCTGGTGGAAGTAGAGGAGAAGGGCCTTCGCGGTTTTTATAACCGGCAGGGACATGTGGTTGTTCCTGTTTCCTATGAAACCCGTTCCGTGTGGAAGGACGGCGCCCTGGCAGTGCAGGGGAAGGATAAACGGATTTCTTTCTACCGGAAAGACGGCACGAAGATTTCCGATAAAACCTTCGAGCAGGTTTCTGATTTCCAAAATGATATGGCCATTGTGAAGGCGGACGGGAAGTACGGCTATCTTTCCATAGATGGAAAGGAAATCGCTCCGGTGTACCAGGAGGCCCGTTATTTTGAGGATGGCCTGGCGCCGGTGAGGAGCAAAGGCCGCTGGGGCGTCATTGACAGGGAAGGAAAAGAAGTGGTGGCGCCTCATTACAAAGATGCCGGTCCTTCATACAGTGACGGCCTTCTGGCGGTGGAAGATAACCAGAATCACTGGGGCTTCATCGATGGAAAGGGACAGGAAGTGGTGCCCACGGTGTACAAGGCGGTGGTGCCTGTATTCAGTGAGCATATGACGGCCGTGGAGGACGCAGGAAAGCTCTGGGGCTTTATGAACAATGAAGGCCAGATTACGGCAAAACCCCAGTTCAAGGCAGTGCTGACGCCTTTCTCGGAAGGGCTGGCCGGCGTGAAAACTACCGATGGCAATGGGTATGCCAGACCGGATGGCACCATAGCTTTCATGGCGGAATTTGACAAGCTCTATCCTTTTGAAGGAGGGCTGGCCGAAGTCCGCACTGGTGAGGTAGGGGAAACGGCCGTCATGCGCCGCTTCCCGGTAACCATCGGCATCGGCTGGGGCTGGGGACACTGGTATCACCACCATCATCATTACCACCATCCCTTTGGCTGGGGCATCGGTTTCCCTGTGTGGGATCCCTGGTATTATGATTATGAAACGGTGCCCACCATCCGGGTGCAGCGGGGCTATATTGACAGCAGCGGAAGGGTCATTGCCAGCCCGTCCAACGACAGGGTATTCAAACGGGGCGAAAAGGGCATCCTGATTCGCAATAACGGCCGGTACGGCTGGGTGAACAAAGAAGGCACCTTCATAGCTCACACCGTGTATCCCGGTCTGATTCCAGAAGAAGAGGACCATGTGCTTCTGGCTCAGAATGACAGTAAGAAATGGGGTATCCTTTCCATGGATAATGGCAGCACCCTTGTCCCCTTTTCCTATGACTCCTTTTCTGCTCTTGGAAACGGGATCTACGGCTATAAGCTGAAAGACCGGTGGGGTCTGATTTCCAAAGATGGCACTGTCATCACAGAGCCTGTGTTCCGGGCCCTTTCCAGGGAAGGGGACGGTCTCATTCCGGTGAAGACGAAGGAGGGCTGGAAATTTGCAGGCCCTGATGGTAAAGATCGCATTACTTTCCAGGAAGAAGCTTCCGATGTGACACCGTTCCATGATGGAAGGGCCGGCGTGAAAATCAGAGGCAAGTGGGGCCTCATTGATACAACGGGACGGTTTGTAATCAAACCTTCCTATGATGATCTGGATATTTTGTAATCTTACCATAAAAACCGGCAGGCATTGCTTCAGAGACCTGCTGGTTTTTATAGTGGAATGAAAAAGCCTTTTCTTCTGGCTCAGGGTGAAAAAGAACAGTAGGGGGTCCATTTTTTTATGAGACACCGCCCAGCCGGGGCATACACACTGTTTGACATCTCTCTTTCCCCGTATGATATAATAATCCCCATCAGGAGGTATCCTATGAAAGACCATAAGCAGCTGCTGGTGAAAATAGCCCTGGCTTTAGTGGTGATTTTCCTCTTTGGCGGCTTTTATCTGGCAAGTCCCGGCACTTTTTATGAAATCTGGCATCTTCTGCAGCGGGGAGAAATTTTTGAGATTGCAGCCTATATCCATTCCTTCGGCCGGTGGGCGGTGGTATTTGCTTTCCTGCTGACTGCCGTCATGAATGCAGTGGGATTTCCGCCGGCCATGATTTTCTCTACGGCCTGCACTTTGATTTTCGGCATTGTACCAGGCATCCTTCTGGCCTGGGCAGCGGAGACTGTGGGTGCCGGCATCAGTTTTCTCTTTTTCCGTACTTTCCTTCGGGATACAGCGGAAAAACTGATTTCCGGAAACAGGAAACTGCAGGAATGGGATGAGAAAAGCAGGAGCGAGGGCTTCCGGATCATGATGATAGCCCGGGTGATTCCCTATTTCCCGGCAGCAGCGCTGAATGCATTTGGCGCCCTTTCGAAAATGAGCTTTCGGGACTATATACTGGCTTCCTTCATCGGCAAATTTCCTGCCACTGCCCTGGAAGCGCTCATCGGCCATGATACGGTGACCATCCACCAGAATCCCCTGCGCCTGGGCGTGGTTATCGGGATTTCTATCCTTTTATATGCCATCTTTTTCATATGGGACAAGAGAAATCGGAAAGTGAGTGAAGAATGATGATGGACAAAAACGAAGAAGAAAAGCTGGACCGGCTTTTTGATTTCTTCCGTGAAATTGACAAGGAAAAACTGATTACCCGCCAGACCTACGTGACCGGCGCCCGGCGCATGGAGGACGATGCGGAACATGCCTGGCACATGGCCATTATGGCTATCATGCTTTCGGAATACAGCAATGAGAAAATCGATGTGCTGAAAACGGTGTCCATGCTGCTGATTCATGACCTGGTGGAAATTTATGCCGGTGACACCTATGCCTATGCAGGAGTCAGCAAACAGGAACAGCACGATAGAGAAGCCCAAAGTGCCGATAGACTTTTCGGCATGATTCCGGAAGAAGGAAAGAAACTTCGGGCCCTGTGGGATGAATTTGAAAAGGCCGATACACCGGAAGCCCGTTTTGCCCACACTATGGATAATATTCAGCCCATGATGCTGAATGACTATACCGGCGGGAAGGCATGGAAAGAGCATGTCGTCCATCTGTCCCAGATTTTAAAAAGAAACGAGCATACTGCCGAAGGCTCTCAAATCCTCTGGGAATATGCCAGAGAAAAAATCATCTCGCCCCATGTGGGAAAGGAGATTAAGGAGTAGAAGGGGTCGGCTTACCGCTGGATTGTATTTCCGGAAGAGACCATAGAGAACAGACAGTCAGACATTATCCTTTGCTTTACTCAGGATGATGTCAGGAAGGTAAGCACATAACGCTGACCTTATCATTATTGCCAGAAGGGTAGTCCGCAGCCCTGGCGCCACAGGCGCTGTCAAGCCTTGGAACCTTCCGGCCCAGGGCTTACCCATCTTAAGAACCTTTCGTTCAGCCCCTTTACAATCCTTCTTATATTTGCTAGAATGTTTCCATAACTACGGTGATGATGAAAAGGAGTACGCATAAGCAGCGAGCCGGTGAGGGTGAGAGACCGGCAGGATGCGGAAGGCGTTTCGGAGCTGCTGCCTGAACGGAGTAGGGCTGCTATGAATGAAGGCGGGCCATTGGCCAATGAGGGTGGAACCGCGGGTCAGGTATCCCTGTAACTCGTCCCTGTAACTTACTTGTTACAGGGATTTTTATATTGTTTTTAGGAGGACATATGACATTTCAGCAGATTGTTTTAGCACTCCAGAAGTTCTGGTCGAAAGAGGGCTGCGTACTTGGCGAAGCTTACGACACGGAAAAGGGTGCAGGCACCATGAATCCTGCCACTTTCCTTCGGGTTATCGGACCGGAACCCTGGAATGTGGCCTATGTAGAACCATCCCGCCGTCCTGATGACGGCCGTTACGGTGAAAACCCGAACCGTCTCTACCAGCACCATCAGTTCCAGGTTATTATGAAGCCGTCTCCCAACAATATTCAGGAAACCTATCTGGAATCTTTGAAGGAACTGGGCATTGACCCTGAAGAACATGATATCCGTTTTGTAGAGGATAACTGGGAGTCTCCGACACTGGGTGCCTGGGGCATCGGCTGGGAAGTATGGCTGGATGGCATGGAAATCACCCAGTTCACCTATTTCCAGCAGGTAGGCGGCATTGATGAACATCCGGTGGCTGTGGAAATCACCTACGGCCTGGAACGTATTGCCATGTATATTCAGGAAAAGGACAATGTGTATGATCTGGAATGGACTGACGGCGTAACCTACGGCGATATCTGGCACGAAAATGAATATGAACAGTCCGTATACAGCTATGAGCTGTCGGATCACGACATGCTTTTCAAGCTCTTTGATATGTATGAAGCAGAAGCCAAGAGGGTAGTGAAAGCAGGCATGGTGCTTCCTGCCTATGATTATGTACTGAAATGCTCCCATTCTTTTAATCTTCTGGATGCTGCCGGTGCTATTTCCCTGTCTGAACGGACGGAATACATTGCTCGGGTCAGAAATCTGGCCAGAATGTGCGCCAAGGGCTGGCTGAAGAAAAGAAAGGAACTGGGATTCCCCATGCTGAAAGGAAGTGAAGGAAAATGAGTAAGAATCTTCTTTTGGAAATCGGAACAGAGGAAATGCCTGCCAACATTATGGCTGGCGTAGTGGAACAGCTGAAGGAACTGTCCCGTGCAAAGTTTGAAGAAAATCGCATTTCCTTCCATGAAATCAAAGTTTATGCCACCCCCAGACGGCTGGCAGTGCTGGTGAAGGATGCAGCTGACCGCCAGCCGGATGAAGAAGTCAAGAAGCGTGGCCCTTCCATTAAAGCGGCTTTTGATGCTGATGGAAACCCCACCCGCGCAGCCCAGGGATTTGCCCGGGGCCAGCACATTGACCCGTCTCAGCTGGTGAAGGAAGGGGATTATACCTGGGCCCATGTGGTGAACCAGGGCAAGGCAGTGGAAGATGTACTGCCGGATCTTTTCCTCTCCCTCATTACAGGTCTTAATTTCACCAGAAGCATGCGCTGGGCCGATGAAGAAGCCCATTTCATCCGTCCTGTACGGTGGATTGTGGCACTGGCCGATGACAAGGTAATTCCTGTGGAATTTGCTCATGTGAAGAGCGGCCGCGTAAGCCGGGGCCATCGTTTCCTCTGCAAAGAACCGGTAACCATTGAAAAACCGGAAGATTATAAGGAAACCATGAGAAAGGCCTTCGTTATTGTGGACCAGGATGAAAGACGGAACATGATTCAGAAGGGCCTTCTGGAAACAGCAGAAAAACTGGGCGGCCATGTATGGCACAATGCGGATCTTCTGGAAGAAATCAACTACCTGGTGGAATACCCCACGCCTCTTTACGGCAGAATTGATGATGAATTCCTGAAGCTGCCGGTACCGGCTGTGGTTACTCCCATGCGTGACCATCAGAGGTACTATCCGGTAAGGAAGGAAGACGGAAGCCTCATGCCCTATTTCCTGACTGTCAGAAACGGCGGCACCAAGGCTCTGGAAAACGTGCAGCACGGCAATGAAAAGGTGCTGCGTGCCCGTCTGGATGATGCGAAATTCTTCTTTGAAAATGACCGGAAGAAGACACTGGAAGGTCATCGGGATGATCTTACCCGCATTAACTACCAGGAAGGCCTGGGAGATATGCGGGATAAGGCAGACCGTCTGGAGAAACTCACTGCTTTCATTGGAAAAGACTGGCATTTCACTGATGAGGAAATGAAGGATGCCGACAGAGCTGCCTTCCTGTCCAAGTCGGATCTGGCTACCGGCATGGTTACTGAATTCACGGAACTCCAGGGTGAAATGGGAAAGGAATATGCTCTGCTGGATGGGGAAAAGCCGGAAGTGGCCCAGGCCATTTTCGAACAGTACATGCCCCGTTTTTCCGGAGATATTCTGCCGAAGGAATCTATCGGCCGTGCCCTTTCTCTGGCTGACAAGCTGGACAACCTTTCTGCTACCTTCCTTAGAGGTCTGATTCCTACCGGTTCCCAGGATCCCTTCGCACTCCGCCGTCAGACCATCGGCGCTGTGAATATCCTGACCGATGGAAAGATTCACTGGGATATCCGCCGGGGCATTGCCAAAGCCCTGGAACTGCTTCCCGGTGAACAGGAAGTGAAGGACAAGGTCCTTTCCCAGGTGGAAGATTTCTTCCGTCAGCGTATCCGCGCTATTCTTCTGGACAACGGTATTGCCTACGATATCATCGATGCCGTACTGGCAGGTCCGGTGGATGACATTTATGCCATCTTCCTGAAGGCCCAGGCTATGACGGAAAGCCATCTGAAAGAGGAAGCCGATCTCCGTCAGGCTGTGACCCGTCTGGCCAACATTACCAAAGGCAAAACCGGCGGCAAGGTGGATCCGGCCCTCTTTGAGGAAGATGCGGAAAAGAATCTGGAAGCTGCTCTTGCCAAAGCCATGGCAGCCGTGGAACCGCTGTACAGGGAATACCGCTACGCCGATGCCCTTCCTTATCTGAAAGAATTGACGGCACCCATTAATGATTACCTGGACAACGTCATGGTTATGGTGAAGGATGAAGCGGTGAAGAACAACCGTATTTCCCAGCTTCTTAAGACTCTCTCCTTCTTCGATGCCTGGGGTGACTTCAGCAAACTGGTGTAATGATTCATGAATGAAAAAATCCTCCAAAGGAAACTTTGGGGGATTTTTAATTGGGCATAAGAATGGGAAAGAGGCAGGGGCCTTTTTAAAAGCATATCGAAAAGCACTTGACCGTTTCAAAAATATTCGATATAATAATGACAGAACGAATCGAGAAATATCGTTAAACAGTTTATCTTATATATTTCCTATATTTCCAACAAAGGAGAAATGACCATGTTTAAATTACCGGAATTACCGTATGCTTACAATGCCCTTGAACCTGTGATGGATGAAGCAACCCTTCATTTCCACCATGACAAACATCATGCCACCTATACGGCCAATCTGAACAAGGCTCTGGAGTCCCATCCGGAGTTGGCAGATAAGTCTATCCGCTATCTGATCGCCCATCTTAACCTTCTTCCTGAAGATATCCGGGGCGCTGTCAAAAATAATGGCGGCGGTTATTTCAACCACGCCCTTTTCTGGGATATGATGGCACCGGAGGGCAGTACTTCCTTTGCGGGCCCGGTGGCTGAAAAGATTAAGGAAGACTTCGGTTCCTTTGAAGAATTCAAAAAGAAATTCTCTTCTGCCGCCGTTTCTCAGTTCGGAAGCGGCTGGGCATGGCTGGTTTACAGCGACGGCCATCTGGAAGTCCTTTCCACGGCCAACCAGGACAATCCGTTGACAGAAGGAAAGAAACCGCTGCTGGCGCTGGATGTTTGGGAACACGCCTACTATCTGCAGTACCAGAACCGCAGACCGGATTTTGTGGAAAACTTCTTCCGCATTATCAACTGGGACTATGTCAACAAGCTGTATGAAGATGCAGTGAGTGCAAAGAAGTGCGGTGCTAAATAATTTCATAAAACTATAGTAAAGGGGCTGTGAAAAAATAATGAAAATTTTTTCACAGCCCCTTTTTGTGTTTTATTTTTTGTCAATGACAGTAAGCAGTTTGTTCCATTGTCATCTGGAACAGAGATACTTGTCGGAAGCAGCACAAAGGGTTTTGAGCACTATAGTTACTCTGAACCGAGAAATCTCCCGCCACAATTGGATCTTCTGAACCCGGGCCGCCAGGCAGCTTCTTACTCATTGGGCTTAAAGTCCAGTTTTACCGCTTCTTCAGCCAGTTCATTCCTGCTGCTGCTTCCCGGGAACCACTGGATGCGCAGTGGGCGGCGGAAAGTTTTGGCGAAGTCCTTGATCAGGTGCTGCACCGCATGGGCAGGAACGTCGAAGTTATCCCGGCTGGTGTAGATACGAAGGTCCAGGGCTTCCCGGGAGGCAGTGCAGATAAGACGGGTAATGCACTGCTCGTGGCTTTCGTCCAGGCCTTCCGCCAGGGAAAGGAAGAGGGCCATCATGCGGACTTCTTTCATCTGCAGGTCCGAGAGGATACGGACATGGCTGTTGGATTTCAGGAATTTGCTGGAATAACCGTGATGGAAGGCGCAGATAAGAGCGCACATGATCTGCTCTCTATGGGACCAGCCGAAAATGTGGGCGTTAGCGGTGATGTAGGCACTGTGCCTGGCATGGCTGTAGTAATTGACAATGGTGCCGGTGTCATGGAGAAGGCCGGCAGCATAGAGAAGGTTTCTCATGCGATCGTTCAGATGGTGCATTTTTTTCCACTGATCAAACATGGAAAGGGCCATGGCTGTCACGTAGGCTGTGTGGAAATCATATTCCAGGGGAAGGGTATAGAGATAGTTCTTCACGGAAGAAATGAGCATGTTGTGCTTCCAGCTGCCTTCCCTGTCGTAAATGGGATCATAGTAGTGGAAGAAAAGGCCTTCCCGGAGACCGCAGCCGGAAATGGTGAGGTAGGAGGATTTCGCTTTTCGCACGATTTCCTGTACCATCAGGGCACCGGCAATAATGATGTCTGCCCGTTCTTCGGACAGTCCGGAAATTTTCTGCCTTTCCTCAAAGGTCTTGCCGCAGATGGATTTCACCAGGGCGAAAAGGTCTTCCACCGGAAGGTTGTAGTTGTGGAGCTTGGGCAGGGGATAGGAGGAGGCCCGCTGGTGTACCTTGGCTAGATTGCGGACCGTACCGCCTACGCCGATGACTTCCATGGGCTCTTTGGGGAACCAGGGGATCTCAGCCAGTTTTTTCTGGATGAAATTTTTGATTTCATTGATCATGTCATAGGGCACGGACCCGGAGGAATGAAACATTTCTGTCAGTGTCACGGCGCCCAGAGGGATACTGATGGAGTGTACCCGTTTCTTGTTTTTGACCAGGGAAATTTCTACGCTGGCGCCGCCCAGATCAAAGAGAAGGAAATCCTTCCGGTCAATGGTGTGGGCCACGCCGGAAAATCCCAGGGCCGCTTCGGCTTTTCCGCTGATAATGGTCATGGGAATGCCGGTGTTGAGGCGGACCCGTTTCAGGAAAGAGGCTCCGTTTACCGCATTTCTGACGGCGGCGGTGGCTACAGCCAGCACTTTTTTTACTTTCTGCACGGCCATGATATGGGCGTACACGGTAAGGCATTGCAGCGCCCGCTGCTGGGCCTCTTCCGTGAGCTGCCGGGAATCGAGGGTCATGCCTTCTGCCAGGCGGATGGATTTCTTTTCCTGATAGATCAGTTTGTAAGAACCGTGGGCTCCAATCTGCATGATGACAAAGCGGATGGAGTTGGAGCCTAAATCAATAATAGCTATACGTTCCATGGTTTCTCCTTTAGAGGCAGTCTGACCGGAAACGGGAGGACACTGCCTTTGATGATTCTATTTTACAACAGATGGGAGGGAGGCGGTAGAAGATAGTCATTAGAAATTGGAAATCCCAGGCTGTCTCCTCTGACAGATATGACCGGTCCTTTCTCTTCTGCCTCCTTTTTCCCTTAAGATATGCTACAATAATGATATAATAAGAAATAATCATCATTCAGAAAGAAAGGTTTCACAGCGTTTTACAGAGGCTTTACTTTCCCGGTGTACAATCATACAGGAATATGGGAATTTCCCATGCATTACTCATAGAAACGGGGGCTCGCTATGTCGGATCAAAAGCCGCTCATTTATGGAATCATTCATATCGGTTCATCCAATGTATCCATGCGCATTGTGCAGTACAACAGCGTAAAGGATATCCGGGTCATTGAATCGGTGCGCAAGGATACTACGTTTGGCGAAGAGGTATTTAACCAGAAGCGCCTTTCTTTCCCCTCCATTAAGAAACTGTGCCGTATGCTGGAGGGATTGAAGCAGCTTCTCATGGATTACCAGGTCAAGGTGTATGCCGTGTATGCCACGGCGGTGCTCAGAGAAGCGGAAAACTGCCGCTCCATTATCGATCTGGTGCGGGTAAATACGGGCTTCAATGTGCAGGTAGTAGATATGCCGCAGGAAATTTATTTCAAGCATTTCGGCCTGCAGTACCAGTTCAAGGAATACAACAAGGCTATCGGCGGACGCATGGGAAATAATTTCCTCTTTGTGGATATCACCTCCGGCTGCATCGGCCTTACCGTGTGGGAGAAGGGGGCTCTGTGCTACCAGCACAATGTGCATATCGGTACCCTGCGCCTGCTGGAAACCTTCAAGCTGAACCAGCGGGATTCCATGGATTTTCCCCAGGCTCTGGGAGAATATATCCATGCCATTATGGAGCCGCTGTGGGTGACGGTCCGGAACTATGATATTGATACGGTCATTCTGTCCGGCCGGGAGGCACGGATCGTGGGCCGCCTCATGGGCTATGAAATTGAAAAGGAAATCACAGAAGTCAGAAAGGACGTGATTATCCGCTTCCATGAGGAGGCAGGCAGTCTTTCCACTTCCATGCTGCGACAGAAGTACCATATTGAAGAATCTCTGGCATCGGTGGTATCGCCTACCATTCATATCTATAAGGAGATTCTGGACAATGTGCCTGTGAAGAATGTGGTGATGATGGGCATGACTTTCGTAGAGGCGGCAAGCCTTTTCTACGGCGCCCAGAAAACGAAGGATCCCGCCCTTCTGTATATGCGGGCCCAGAATCTGGAACTGACCCGCTCCATTGCGGCTTCCTATTATTATGAACCGGACCATGCCAGAGCCATGGAGCGGTACAGCTATCATATTATCCGCGCCTTCGACCGGTACAATGGTCTCAATGAAAGGGATGAATTCCTGCTCCGCATGGCCATTATTCTGTACCAGATCGGGAAATACGTAAACCTTTTGGGCTCTTCCATCCAGGCCTGGAGCATGGTGAAGGGTACCGATATTTTCGGTATTTCCGACAAGGAAAAGGACATTGTGGCCTGCATTGTGTACTATGACCACAAAGGCATGCCCAGCGATGATGACGAGCCTTTCCGCATCCTCTCCGATGAATCGAAGATGACGGCGCTGAAGCTCATCGCCATTTTCCGTCTGGTGCGGGCCATGGATATGTCCAGAAAGCAGAAGCTGAAGGATGTGTCTGCCAGAATCGTGAAGGACTGCCTGCTCATTGAATATGAAAGCGATGAGAATACAGCCTTGGAAACATGGCTCTTTGATAAGGAAAAAGAATTTTTTGAAAATATATTCGGCATGGAAGCCAAACTTGAGCGGAGGTAATTATGGACGTGGACGTAAAGAATCATCGGTATTATCTGAATCGAGAACTGTCCTGGCTCCAGTTCAACAGAAGGGTTCTCCAGGAAGCGGTGGACCCCAACAATCCCCTTCTGGAGAAATTGAAATTTCTAGCTATTACCAGCTCCAATCTGGATGAATTTTTCATGATTCGCGTAGCCGGTCTGAAGCATCAGAAGGAAAACGGCGTGAAGCGGAGAGATATTGCCAACATGACGCCGGAAGAGCAGCTGGAAGCCATCTCCGATACCTGCCAGCGCCTGGTGGCAAGGCAGTACCGGTATCTGAAAATGATACTGAAGGAACTGGAAACAGAGGGCCTGTATTTCATCCGTCCCGAAGATGCATCGCCGCGGCAGATGAAATGGCTGGACGATTATTTTGAAAGGGAGATTTTTCCGGTAGTAACGCCTATGGCGGTGGATTCCTCCCATCCCTTCCCTTTCCTGGCTTCCAAGAGTCTGAACATTGCCCTACTGCTGGAACGGAATGAGCGGGATATGACTCTGGATGAAGAAAACGATATTGACGTGAAGACGGCCATTGTGCCGGTGCCTTCGGTGCTGCCCCGGATTGTGCGGCTGCCGGACAATCCGGAGAATCCGTCCCGCCATGATTTCATATTTCTGGAACAGGTGCTGTGCCACTTTGCAGCCCGCCTGTTTATTGGCTTTGACCTGCTGGAAGCCCGTCCTTTCCGCATTACCAGGGATGCAGATCTGAACCTGGATGAGGAAGATGCCCAAGATTTGGTGGTGGAAGTGGAAAAGCAGCTGAAAAAGAGACAGCGCGGGGAAGCGGTGCGACTGGAATATGAACGGGGCACCAGCCGTTTCATGCGCCGATTCATGACCTCGGAAATGAATCTAGGGTCCGAAGATATGTATGAAATCGACGGCCCTCTGGATGTGACCGCTTTCTTCTCCTTCTGCGGTATCAAGGGCTATGATAACCTTCGCTACCCCGAAGCCCATCCTCACCGCCCCTGGTCCATGATTCAGCTCAGTAAGGACGGCAGGAAGAATATTTTTGATATGATCAGGGAAAAGGATCTTCTGGTGCATCTGCCCTATGAGTCCTTCGACGATTCCGTGGTCAACTTCGTGGCTTCCGCTGCCTCGGATCCCAATGTGCTGGCTATTAAGCAGACCCTTTACCGCGTTTCCTCTTCCAGTCCCATTATCCAGGCCCTGGAGAAAGCTGCGCAGAACGGGAAACAGGTGACGGTGCTCATGGAAGTGAAGGCCCGGTTTGACGAAGCCAACAACATCCTCATGGCAAGGCGTCTGGAAAAGGCAGGGGCCCACGTCATTTACGGGCTGGTAGGGCTGAAGACCCATTCCAAGTGTACCCTGGTGATTCGCAGGGAAAAGGATGGCATCCGCCGCTATGTCCATGTGGCTACAGGCAACTATAATGCTTCCACCGCCAAACTGTATACGGACCTTGGTATTTTTACCTGCAACGACCGCTTCGGCAGTGATGCCTCCGCTTTCTTTAACCTCCTTTCCGGCTACTCTGATCCGCCGATTTGGGACTCTTTTATCGTGGCCCCCATTAACCTGCGCCAGCGGTGCATGGAGCTCATTGACCGGGAAATCCATTTTGCCCTGCAGGGAGAACCGGCCCATATGATTGCCAAAATGAACTCCCTTCTGGATAAGGAAATCATAGCCAAACTCTATGAAGCGTCCCGGGCCGGTGTGAAAATCGAGCTTATCGTCCGGGGCATCTGCGTCATTATCCCCGGCATTCCGGGAGTGAGCGACAACATTACTGTGAGAAGTCTGGTTGGCCGCTTCCTGGAACACAGCCGCGTCTTCTGGTTCGCCAACGGCGGCAGGGAAGAGCTCTATATCGGCAGTGCCGATTGGATGCCGAGAAATCTAAATGACCGCGTGGAATTGATGATTCCGGTGAAGGATCCTGATATCTGCAGAAGGCTGAAAAACATGATTGATCTGGAACTGGCTGACAACCAGAAAGCCCACATTATGCAGTCCGACGGCAGCTGGCGGAAATTCATTGCTCCGGAAAACAAGGTGGCCGCCCAGGCTAGGTTCCAGAAGCTGGCGGAACAGAGGGACCGGGAGGATGAAATGACCCTGGCCCAGAAAATGGAACCTTATGTGCCGGTATTCGGCAAACATGAATAAAGAAGAAAAAGCCCCGAAATTCGGGGCTTTTTTTCGTAGAATGATAGATTCATCGGAATGATTTGCAATAGGAAAAAGAAAGAATATGAAAGAAATAAAATTCTTCTCTTTTCCACTTTTGCCTTAAAATATTTATTATTTTGGGAGGTTCTGATAAAAAAACGGCATTTTTATGCTATGGAGTCCCACTAAAGGTAAATATATAATCGAACGCAGGTTTCATAAAGTCCTTGACATGGGACAAAAAAGGGCCACCCCCAAGAAATAGAGCACGTTCCTAATAGTTTACAATTAGAGACCTGGAAAAGGGACGGATAGGGCGGAAAGTCGAAAAGAACGGCCTATTCCGAACTCATCATATGCCAATTTATTTCTAATGTCCATTACTGGGGGACAAAATTGACAATCAGCCTTATTGGAAATATACGATAAAAACAGGATAAAATAGATATTTTATGACTGCAGATATGATTTTATTGCACGAAATAAATAGGATGAATAAATGGAAAATACAAGATAAATACTGAATAAAATCTGATTTCATAAAATGTCAACTCAATGCAATTTGACAAAAAGTCTACCTATGGTAGAATGACAGCCATAGGAGAGAAACATATGAAACATTCAACCTTTGAAAAAGCAGCAAAAGCAGCACTGTGCTCCCTTCTTCTTTTGTCCATGGCAGCCCAGACGGACCTTACCATGGCTTTCGGCTTTGGCACGGCCGATGAAGATAAAGTGGTCACAGTGTATGATGGCAAAACCAAAAAGGTGGTTACCACCAGGTCAAACAGCTTCAAAAAAGTGCTGAGCGAATCAGAAGTCACTCTGAATGCCTATGACAAATTCTGGACCAGCAGCAGCGATGTGAAAAATGGCGCTGTGGTGGTAGTGGAAAGAGCGGTGCCGGTCACCATTGTATCCGATGGCAGAGCCAAAACCGTGTATACTACTCAGCAGACCGTGCAGGGCGTGGTGAACGAAGCTGGATTTGACTGGAAGAAAATGATGCCCATCGAAGATGGTATGATGAAGGTCACCCAGGGCATGCAGATCCATGTGGTACCCTATACCTCCCGGGTGGTGAACCGGACGGAATCCATTCCTGTTCATTATCAGAAGTGGTATGATGCCAGCCTGCAGCCGGGACAGCTGGAAGTGGTGCAGGAAGGCACCCCGGGCCGCAGGGAAGTGGAAATGGAAGAATACGTTTCTGACGGCAAGGTTATCAAGGCAGAAGCAGGAGATGTAAAAGTGATTGCCCACGGCACTCCGGGCATTGCCAAGAGCGGCGATGTGGAAGGCACCCAGGGCTATGTACGCAGCATGAGTGCCAGCGCCTATCATCCTACTGACGGCGACGGCTTCGGTATCACCGCCACCGGCACCAGGGCAGGTCATGGTACGGTAGCTGTAGATCCCAGAGTCATTCCCCTGGGTTCTACTGTTTATATTCCCAACTACGGCGAAGCAGTGGCAGCCGATACAGGGGGAGCCATTATCGGCGACCGTATTGACCTCTGCATGGAAACCTTCGAAGAATGCTATAATTTTGGAAGACAGAATGTGGAAGTTTTTGTGAATTATTAATAGAGACAGATGAAACCGCAGAACCTGGCGCTCTGCGGTTTTTGCGTTTTTGTTGGGGCAGGTGCTGTCAGGCTTCCCTTTCGGTATGCCTCTCTCTATATAAACCTCGTATAATCTCTGATTCCCATATGATATAATACAAGCCAGGAGGATTTTATGACGACCTTACTGATTGCTATTTTCGTAACTGTTTTCGACCAGCTGGTGAAATGGATTGTAGTCAGCCACATGGAGCTGGGTGAAACGATTCCGCTCATACGGAACGTATTTCATTTGACCTATATCCTGAACCCCGGCGCTGCCTTCGGCCTTCTGCCCCATCAGGACTGGTTTTTCCTGGCTATTGTGGCCGTCCTTTTCGCTGCTTTTTTCGTGATGAGGAAAAGAATCCCGGAAAAGCCTTTCTATTTTCCCGCGGCGGTGGGTATGCTTCTTGGCGGCGCTTTAGGAAACGGTATTGACCGCGTCCGTCTGGGGGCGGTGGTAGATTACTTTGACTTCCGCATCTGGCCTATTTTTAATGTGGCCGATATTTTCATCTGCCTTGGCGTAGGTCTTATTGCTTTTTACTTTTGGAGACACAGTGAATGAACCAGATAACCTGTCATATTACGGAAAAAGAAGAGGGAACCCGGCTGGACAAGGTGCTGCAGGATGCCTCGGGGCTGACCCGGTCGGAGGTGCAGAACCAGATGAAGGAGGGAAGGGCTCTCCTTTCCTCCGGCAAAATGCTTCGGCCCAATTACCATGTGAAAGCGGGAGATGAAATTTCCTTTTCCTGGGAAGAAAAGAAGGAGCTCACGCTGGTGCCCCAGAACCTGCCCCTTCAAATTCTCTATGAGGATGAGGATATGATTGTGATTAACAAGGCCCGGGGTATGGTGGTGCATCCGGGGTTTGGAAATCCTGACGGCACGCTGGCCAATGGGCTCCTGTATCACTGCGGACCTTCCCTCCTTACTGCCTGCGAGGATCCCATCCGGCCGGGGATTGTGCACCGGCTGGACAAGGACACGTCCGGTGTTATGGTGGCGGCTAAATCGGCAAGGGCATTTCCTGTACTGAAAGAAGAAATCAGGGCCCATGAAGCCCAGCGTCATTATCTGGCTCTGGTTCACGGGCAGATGGAAGGAAATACAGGGGTTATCCGCCTGCCTCTGGGACGGAGCGTGAAGGATCGTATGAAATGGGACGTGCAGCCTAAAACCGGAAAGCCCGCAGTCACTCATTACAGAGTGGAGGAGTTTATGCCGGGCTATTCGTTCCTGGAACTGAAGCTGGAAACGGGCCGTACCCACCAGATTCGCGTGCACATGGCCTACATCGGCCATCCTGTGGTGAATGATCCTCTCTATGGGTGGAAGAAAGATCATTTTCCTATCGAAGGACAGGCTCTTCATTCCTGGACACTGGACCTCACGCATCCGGTCACCGGAAAGCCCATGCATTTTGAGGCACCGGTGCCGGAAGATTTGAAGCGATGCCTTTCTATGGCCAGAAAAGGGGAAGTATAATGGAATACAGAAAAACTCATGTGCCGGGCTTTACTATCGGTACGGCGGAAGACAGGGAAGGCCTCACCGGTGTGACGGTCATTCTGGCGCCTAAAGATGGCGCTTCGGCGGGCGTCGATGTGAGAGGCTGCGCACCGGGCACCAGGGAAACTGATTTATTGAGTCCGGAAAAGACGGTGCAGAAAATCCATGCTGTCGTTCTTTCCGGCGGTTCTGCCTTCGGATTGGAGGCAGACAGCGGCGTTATGAATTACCTGGCAAAGCAGGGCACGGGATTTCCGGTAGGTGATATTACAGTGCCCATTGTCTGCGGCGCCGTACTTTTTGATTTGTCTATCGGCAGCAGCCATGCCCATCCGGATATACAAATGGGCTATCTGGCAGCGTCTAGAGCCTCTAATACATTTCCTGTGGGCTGCTATGGTGCCGGTACCGGGGCGTCCGTAGGAAAACTCAGGGGATTTGCCCATGCTATGAAAAGCGGAGCCGGTTATGCGGAATTCGGACTTCCCGGCGGTCTCTATGTAGGCGCCTATATAGCAGTTAATGCCTGCGGCGAAATCTATGAAGGAGATCACATTCTGGCCGGTGCACTGTCCGATGATGACAGCCATTTTATTTCTTCCCATGAACTGATGATGAAAGGCTTTCAAAGGCACATGGGCACTAATACATCCATCGGCTGTGTGATGACCAATGCCAGGCTTACCAAGGCAGAATGCAAAGCAGTATCCGGCATGGCTCATGATGGCTATGCCAGGGCCATCCGTCCGGTCCATACCACTATGGACGGAGATACGGTATTCACCATGGCCTCCGGCGAAGTGGAAGCGCCGGTGGACACGGTGGGCTATCTGGCAGAAGAAGCAATCCGTCTGGCCATTCTGGATGCCGTAAGGAGTGCGGAATCCATGGGCGGTAGGCCGGCCTTTTCGGACAGGGTGAAGAAGTTATCAGAAAAGTAAGGCCCCTTCTGATGAAAGAACTCTTTGTATCATTAAAAAATCCCTTTTTTCCCATCGAAAAAAGGGATTTTTTGATGGAAAAAGGGGAGGAAATGATATAAAATATAGGACACTTGCAGAAAATCACAGGCGCTTTTCTTGAGAAATCTCAGGAGCGCCCACGGCATCCAAATCTTCAACAAGGCAGATCCGGCGAAGGGATTCCTGCTTTTTCAAATAACCTGTCATTTCCGGAACATGCCGGATAGAAAGAAGTCAAATGAAAAACGAATATGCAGCAGTGAAAGACACTGCTTCTGATACAGAAAACGGCTTTCCTTCCAAGGGAGGAAAGGGAAACCGCATTTCAGGGCTTGATGGTCTTCGGACCTTGGCTATCACGGGGGTTACCCTGTTTCATATGTTTCCCCATACAATCCGGGGCGGCTGGCTGGGAGTATCCCTCTTTTTCGTACTGACCGGCTGTCTTCTGGCCTATACGAGCGAAAAGAGCAGAATCAGGCATTCTTTTTCCCTCCGGTCTTATATATGGAAAAGAATTAAACGGATATACCCCTCTCTCCTGATTATGATTTTACTGACGGTAGGGATATATTCCGTTTTGGCGCCGGATGTGATTAAAGCCATCCGGATGGAAGTGGTATCGGTGGTGCTGGGATACAATAACTGGTGGCAGATTAGCGAAAATGCTGATTATTTTACCAGAATGGCCAATCAGTCTCCTTTTACCCATCTCTGGTTTTTGGGAATCGAACTGCAGTACTACCTGCTGTGGCCTCTTCTTTTTGGTCTCTATATAGCCGTTTCCAGAGTGCTGAGTCCCCGGGCCGGCACATTTCTCTTTCTGGCAGGTGGTGTGGCAGCCATGGGAATCATGCCTTTTGATTTTGGGGAAGGCATGAATATGACAAGGCTTTATTACGGCACAGATACCCGAATTTATGCCCTTCTTCTTGGCGGGGCTCTGGGATTTTACCTGGCCCGTCGTACTTTGTCCAAAGAAATGGGAACTTTCCGGAAAAGAGGAGTCTCTTTGCTCTACCTCCTCGCACTCCTTTTCACAGGCGCCGGTTATGTGCTGCTGGACGGCCAGTTTCCCCAGGTTTATCAGTGGGCCATGGGGGCTTATACCCTGGTATTTCTGCTGCTTCTTCTCTGGACAGCGGACAGCAGGCTTCCTTTTGGACAGCTCATGGATAATCACCTTTTCCGTTGGATTGGCAAATACAGCTATGGCATTTTCCTGTGGCAGTACCCAGTTATTTTCCTTTTCCGCTATATGAAATGGGAAGGAACCATGCCTTATGCCATGGAAGCGCTGGAGCTTCTGCTCATCCTGAGTATTCCGCAGTAGGTGTACCGCCTGTCCGCCAAGGTGTACCGTTTGTCCGCCGAGGTGTACCGCTTGCCATTTTTAGGTAACTTCTTGAACTATTGGTGTACATGCCAGCTGAAATACTCCTAAATTCTTTTAATAAATATATTAATATATGGCTTCCTGCCATAGAATGAAAACAGGGACGTAGTATTTCCCTTTGTTCTATGAAAGGAGGCCTTTTAATATGGCCAATTTTGCCAGGATCCGGCTCATCCTGGAGCTCCATGACCGCGGAATGTCTCAAGATGAGATTTCCCGCTCCCGTCACATGTCGAGGAGTACGATTACTACCGTACTGCGAACAGCGCGGAAGAAGGGCATCACTTATGCGGGCATCCGCAAGCTGGATGATGCAGCACTACAAAAGCTCTTCTTCCCTGACCGACCGGAAGGTTCAGACATGTACGAGCTGCCGGATTACGAATCCATCCATAAAGAGCTCAAGAAGCCGGGTGTGACTCTTTCATTGCTCTGGACGGAGTATCGTGACAGGTGTCACCAGAATGGAAACATTGCTGTAGGGCATACCAAGTTCTGTGAGGATTACGGCCGGTACTGCACAACCCATGACCTGACCAATCATCTGGAGCATAAGCCCGGAGCCCAGTGCGAGGTCGATTGGAGCGGGCCGACCATGCAGATCATCGACCGTGATACCGGCGCGACCATTTCCGTGCATCTCTTTGTTTCCTGCCTCACATACAGCAGGTATGCCTACGTGGAGGCCACGCTGGATATGAAGATGGATACATGGCTCCGGTGCCATGTCCACATGTACGAGGCATTTGGCGGCGTTCCTGTGCGGACAGTCTGTGACAATCTCAAAACCGGCGTTGTGAAGCATCCCAAAGAGGGTGAAGTGGTTCTCACCGACGCCTATGAGGCACTTGGGCTTCATTATTCAACTGCTATTATGCCTGCCGGTGTGCGGAAGCCCAAGCAGAAAGCATCCGTGGAGAATACGGTTGGAAATATTGCCACCGCTATCATCGCCCGTCTTCGCAATAAGGTTTACTTTACTCTTGGCGAGCTGCAGAAGGATGTAGTAACTGCTACAGATAAGTACAACCGGCAGCCCTTCCAGAAAAGGCAGGGAAGCCGCTATGAAGTATGGCTGGACGAGAAGAAATATCTCCGGGCTCTTCCACGAGCTCCTTATGAAATCGCCGCGGTTATTCTGGGAAGGAAAGTATATCCCAATTTCCACGTTTCCTTTAAGAAAAACTGGTACTCCGTTCCCTACGTATACCGCGGGCAGTCCGTGGACATCCGTTACACCGACAAACTTGTGGAAATCTACTGCGGAAACCGGCGTATTGCCTCCCACATCAGATTTCCTGACTACATGACCAACCACTATTCCACACGCCCGGGAGATATGCCGGATGAATTCAACCAGCCGGAAATGGACAAAGATCGCATCTGTGCCTGGGCCGGGAAAATCGGACCGTGTACGTCGGAAGTCATCAGGAGGATCTTTGACAGTGTAACCATAAAAGAGCAGGGCTATAATGCTTCATTGGCCGTTCTGCATCTCAGTCAGAAATATCCGAAGGACCGCTTCGAGAATGCCTGCCAGTATGCTTTAGCCCACACAACATCGCCCCGCTACAACTATCTTAAAGCTGTATTGGGGAACAATCAAGACAAAATCCTGGACGGCGTACATTCCGCCCGTTATGAAAATACCGGAAAACACAGTATTTCCGAAAAAGGCGCTTACATCCGCGGCGCAGACTATTATGGAGGAAAGACAAAATGATCAATGAAGAAACACAGCGGAAACTCCGCAACATGAAAATGGAACCTCTGGTAGAAGCCCTGCAGAACCAGCAGAGTGATCTGGAATCTTATGCCCCTTTGGACTTCGATTCGAGGCTGACACTGGCCATCGATGAATGCTATTCAGTAAAATTGGATGATCGCATCCGGAGGCTGACGCATATTGCTAAGTTTCGCTATCCTGATGCCGATGTTCACACCCTTATCCTGCAGGGAAGAGGTTTCAGCCGCGAAGAAATCCTGGGCTATGCCAGCTGCGGTTACATTGAACGCCATAAGAATCTGATCATCAACGGATTTACCGGAGTAGGAAAGACCCACCTCGCCTGTGCTTTAGGGAAAGAGGCCTGCCGCCATCTGTACAGGGTCAAGTATTTCCGCATGCCGGAGCTTATGGAACAGTTCAATTATGGAACCGAAGTCGGACGGAGCGTGGCCAGCATTGTAAAGAAGTTCTCCGGCTACGATCTCCTCATCATCGACGAATGGCTTCTCGAGATGCCGACGGAAGTGGAGCAGCAGTATCTTCTTGAAATCTTGGAAAACAGGTACGATGCCCATTCTACTATTTTCTGTTCCCAGTACAAAAGCTCAGAATGGTATCCGCGCCTCGGTGATGGGGTTCTGGCCGATGCGATTATGGACAGAATCATTCACAATGCCTACCACATCAATTGCGGATCAATGAATATGAGAGAATATTTGAATAGCACCGATGCGAAAAATGACTAAATTATTTTAACATCATAACCTAAAGAATAAGCGGTACACCTTGGCGGATAAGCGGTACACTTTCCGCGGAAAGGCGGTACCGCTTTTTCGGATAGGCGGTACACCTGTTGCGGAATATTCACTCATCCTTCTTCTCTCGGTGTGGACGGAGCTTCTTTCAGGGCTTCTTTCCGTCCCTTCCCGGCTCTTTCTTCACCCGAGAAAAATGGCGATTCAGGCGGCAGCCATCCTTCTGATTTCCCTGCCCGCCTTTCCCTTCATGGCCTACGGGTGCCGGGGCATCTGGAATTCCGCCGACAGCCGGGCTGCGGATATGGCTGAAATGAAGGAACAGTTTGCAGAAAATGAAAAGATGCTGGAAGCCCAGCAGACTGAAGCTGTTCCCATTCCTGAGGAGAAGGGGGCTGAGAGCCGGCCTGCTCTGGATCATGTGGCCTGCATCGGGGATTCTGTCATGCTTGGCTCTGCCATGGCACTGAGAGATGTGCTCCCGGACTGCTACATTGATGCCAAGGTATCTCGTTATGTGGGTGCCGGTCTTGACGTGGCCCGTCAGATGAACCAGATGGGAGTCCTCGGAAATACGGTGGTGGTTTCTCTTGGTACCAATGGTCCTCTGGATGGTCAGTACGAAGAGGAAACCCGGGGCCTTTTGGACTATCTGGGCCCTGACCGCCATATTTTCTGGGTCACCGTCCACTGTCCCGCCACCAGCTGGCAGGACAGCAACAATGCCTATTTGAGACAGATAGCCCGGGCATATCCTAATGTCACACTGGTAGACTGGCAGGGGGAAGTGACAAAGCATCCTGAATGGCTGGGAGGGGACAATATCCATCCCAATAACGAAGGTACCGCAGCCTATGCAGCCCTGATCCATGATGCTATAGTATCAAAGATGTAGGGAACCGCCTTTCTCATTTCGGTGGGGAAAAGGACAGAGTTTCCTGCGAGCCGAAAGCAGCTCCCCTGTGGGGCTGCTTTTTTGTTTCACAGGCGGGAAAGGAGAGGCAAAAAAATTTCTGTCTGGCGTGGGGAAGATGGTATCCTTATAAACAGGAAACTGGTGGCGGAAGTTTTCATAATTCTTTTTGAAACAAATGGGTGAACAGAATGGGCCAGGACTCTCTCTATTTTACCTTGCCATGATCATTCCCATTTGCTAAAATAAAAGCTACGGGTTTTACTTATATTTGACAATGATATCCGTGTATATATAGTTTTCAGGTGGTTTGCAACAGGAGGAAAAATGGCAGATTTAACAGCCCTGATTCTGGCTGCCGGACAGGGGACCCGCATGAAGTCCGCTTTGCCGAAGGTTCTGCACCGTGTGTGCGGTGTACCTATGGTGGAGCAGGTGATCCGGGTGGTACGGCAGGCCGGTTTTGCAAAGTGTGTGGTGATTACAGGATTTAAGGAAGAGCTGGTTCGCAAGGACCTTGCCGGGGAGGATGTGGATTTCGTCCACCAGGCGGAGCAGCTTGGCACGGGCCATGCGGTGATGCAGGGGGCTCCTCTCCTGACGGACCGGGAGGGTTATGTGCTTGTCATCTGCGGCGATACCCCTCTTCTTCGGAGTGAAACGATTGCATCCCTGGCAGAGACCTGCCGGAAGGAAAATGCATCTGCTGCCGTACTGACAGCCATTCTGACTGATCCTTTCGGCTACGGCCGTGTTCTTCGGGATGAGAAAGGCCAGATGACTTCCATTGTGGAGCAGAAGGACGGCACGCCAGAGCAGCTGGCAGTCCATGAAATCAATACTGGCACCTATGTATTCAAGGCAGGCCCTTTGCTGGATGCTTTGAAGAAAATCGATAACAAAAATGCTCAGGGCGAATATTACCTGACCGATGTGTTTGAAATTATGATTCGTGAAGGGCAGAAGGTCATTCCTGTGGCAGCAGAGGATGCTGACGAAACCATGGGTGTCAATTCCAGAGTCCAGCTGGCAGCTGCAGACCGGGTGCTCCGTCTTAGAAAGGCAGAAGAGCTGATGGCCCGGGG
Organism: Dialister succinatiphilus; assembly: GCF_928721695.1. NCBI lineage: Bacteria > Bacillati > Bacillota > Negativicutes > Veillonellales > Veillonellaceae > Dialister > Dialister succinatiphilus. The sequence goes on from NZ_OV788641.1 coordinate 1,686,451, forward strand.
AGTCAGCATTATCAATCCGGAAAACACCTACGTGGAACAGGATGTGGAAGTGGGACAGGATACCATTTTGTATCCCGGTACCATTCTCCAGGGAAAGACAGTGATTGGTAAAGACTGCATTATCGGCCCTGATACCCAGCTCACCGATGTGACTGTGGGGGAAGGCACACATCTCAACCGGGTCTATGCCCATGAATGCACTATCGGGAATTTTGATGAAATCGGACCTTTCGTCCATCTCCGCCCGAATACGGTGCTCCATGACCATATTAAAATCGGCAATTTCGTAGAAGTGAAGAATTCCACCGTAGATGACGGCACTAAACTGCCTCACCTCATTTACTGCGGTGATTCGGATTTAGGCAGGAATGTGAATTTCGGCTGCGGTACTGTTACCGTCAATTTCGATGGAAAGACAAAGCACCGCTGCCGGGTGGACGACCATGCCTTTATCGGCTGCAATACGAACCTGGTAGCACCGGTACATATCGGTGAAAGGGCCTTCACTGCCGCTGGTTCCACCATTACTAAAGATGTGCCGGCCAAGGCGCTGTCCGTGGCAAGGGCACGTCAGACTAACATTGAAGATTGGGTGAAGGAAGACACCTATAAGGATTGATTTCCTTTTATAAAATCTTATTTTTCACTGTTATTTTACCGGTAAACTGGTATATAATAAAAGCATAGGATAGTGGATGATGGGATTCTATCCACAGACCATGGAAAAACTTTTTACACTTTCACATTGAAAGGAAAGGGAGAGGCAGCAAAATGGACATGGAAGACACTTCTAAACTGAAGATTTTTACAGGAACCGCACACCCGGCACTGGCAAAGGAAATTTCTGACTACATCGGAGTGCCGCTGGGAAAGGCTATCTGCGGACGTTTCAACAATGGTGAAATTCAGGTCATGATTAATGAAAGTGTCCGCGGCAAGGACTGCTTCATCATTCAGCCTACCGGAGCACCGGTTAATGATAACCTCATGGAAATGCTTATCATGGTAGATGCCCTGAAGAGAGCTTCTGCCCGTCACATTACGGTGGTGGTGCCTTACTATGGCTATGCCCGTCAGGATAGAAAAACAAGGGGCCGTGAACCAATCAGTGCCAAGCTGGTGGCAGACCTCATGTCCACCGCCGGTGTGACCAGAGTGGTGACCATGGACCTCCACGCAGGCCAGATTCAGGGCTTCTTCGACGTACCGGTGGATCACCTCATGTCTGCATCCCTTCTGGCAGACTATGTGAAATCCAAAAACCTGGATAACCTGACTATCGTTTCCCCGGATCTGGGCGGTGTAACCCGTGCCCGTGAACTGGCTGACAGAGTAGGTGCACCGATTGCCATCATTGAAAAGCGCCGTCCGGAACCGGGTGTTGCCAAAGTGATGAACATCATCGGTGATGTGAAAGACAGAAACTGCTTCGTTGTGGATGATATCGTAGATACTGCCGGCTCCCTCTGCGAAGGTGCCAAAGCGCTTGCTGAATATGGTGCCAGAGATGTGTATGCTGCCGTATGCCATCCTGTACTTACCGACCCGGCTACAGAAAGAATCAGAAATTCCAATATTAAGGAACTGATTGTGACTAATTCCCTTCCTATCCCGAAAGAAAAAATCCAGGACAAACTCACCGTTCTTTCCATCGCTCCGCTCCTGGGCGAAGCCATCCTCCGTATTTTCCACGATGCTTCCGTAAGCCAGCTCTTCGATAAATAATGAAAATTATTGCAGGACTTGGAAATCCGGGGAAAGAGTATGAGCATACCCGCCACAACATGGGCTTCGATGTAATCGACGAACTGGCCCGTCGCTGGCATGTGACTCTCTGGAAGGAGGACATGAAGGCGGAAATTGGTCAGACCCTGGTAAACGGGGAAAAGGTGCTCCTGGTAAAGCCCATGACCTATATGAATAACAGCGGCGAAGCGGTAGGGGCCATTGCCCGCTACTACAAGGTGGATTTGGATGATATTTATATTATCTGCGATGATCTGGATCTGCCGCCGGGAAAGACAAGAATCCGTAAAAAAGGAGCTTCCGGCGGACACAACGGGATTAAATCTCTCATCGCCCATCTGGGAAGTGAAAATTTTAACCGTTTCCGCATCGGTGTAGGCCATCCTCAAGACGGTCATACAGTGGTGGAGCATGTGTTAAGTCGTCCCTACGGAGAAGATATCCAGAAAATTGAAGACGCAAAGATTCATACAGCAGACTCCATTGAATCCGCCCTGAAGGACGGAGTGGACCATGCCATGAATGTGTTCAATCCCAAAAGAAAAGGATAATAGACAGAGGCAGTTTCTCCGGAAACTGCCTCTTTTATGGAAGGAGAAAGAATGAAAGGAACCCTCATCGTACTGGAAGGAATTGATGGCAGCGGTAAAGAAACCCAGTCTGCCCTTCTGGAGAAGAAACTGAGGCAGGAAAAAAGGGAAGTCATGCATGTATCCTTTCCTGACTATGACAGCCCCTCGTCATCTCTGGTGAAAATGTATCTGAAAGGAGACTTTGGCAGGGACCCTTCTGATGTCAATCCCTATGCAGCCTCCCTTTTTTATGCGGTAGACCGCTTTGCTTCCTATCGCATGAAATGGAAGAGCTTCTACGAAAAGGGCGGCATCATCATTGCCGATCGCTACACCACCAGCAACATGGTGCATCAGATGACCAAGTATGAAGATGCAGAGAAAAGAGAAGAATTCCTCTCCTGGCTGGAAAAAACGGAATATGAGGAACTGGAGCTGCCAAGGCCTGATCTGGTCATTCTTCTTGATATTCCTCTTTCGGTGTCCGAAGGCCTGGTTAAAAAAAGAGCCCTTCAGGGAGGATCCATGGATATCCACGAGCAGCATCTGGACTATCTGAAGAAATGCTGCGGCGCTTATCAGGAGCTGGTGGACCGGTATGGCTGGAAACGGATTTCCTGTACAAGAGATGGAAAACTCCGAAGCATCGAGGCTATTGGTATAGACGTGGCGCAGGCAGCAGCGGCAGTGATGAAATAGTCCATAGGCGGAAGGCGGGCGGGATTTTAAAAGAAGCAGTCTCTTATGCTTTGACATATAGGGCGGGCTTATGCCTGGAAGATTTACCCTGTCGCGGCTCTGCCCTCTTGCCTTTCCTGTTCAATCTGTTATAATAATAGAGAATTTTGAATCTCTTCAGGGCGGGGTGCAAGTCCCCACCGGTGGTAAAGCCCACGAACCTCATCATAGAGGTAGGTCTGGTGAAATTCCAGAGCCGACGGTATAGTCCGGATGAAAGAAGAGTGGACCTGGCATGATGAATCCACCTCCCTGGAAGAAAGGAAGGTGGATTTTTTTGCGTATCGATGAAGATAGAAAATTTATGGCCCGGGCGCTGGAACTGGCAGTACGGGGAATGGGCCATGCAAGACCAAACCCCATGGTAGGGGCGGTGATTGTCAAAGATGGCCGGATTATCGGCGAAGGCTGGCATGAAAAATTCGGCGGTCCCCATGCGGAGGTGAATGCCTTTGCTCACTGTACGGAAGACCCTTCGGGGGCTACCCTTTATGTGACACTGGAGCCTTGCAGCCATTATGGAAAGACACCGCCCTGTGCAGATCTCATCATTGAAAAGGATATTGACCGGGTAGTCACGGCCATGGTGGACCCGAACCCCCTGGTTTCAGGAAAAGGCATCCGCCGCCTTCGGGATGCAGGCATTTTTGTAACTGTCGGCGTTATGGAGAAGGAAGCGCGGAAGCTGAATGAAGTATTTCTGAAATACGTGACAGAGCATAAGCCTTTTGTCTTGTATAAAGCGGCCATGTCCCTGGATGGGAAAACGGCCTGCCACACCGGCGACTCCAAATGGATTTCCTCAGAGGATTCCCGGGAAGAGGTCCATGTGCTCCGGGGCTGCTATAAAGGAATCATGGTGGGAGCCGGTACGGTGATGGCCGACAATCCCCTTCTGACCGCCCGTACGGAAGGACTGGATGATCCGGTACGGATTATTGTGGATGGAAATCTGTCGGTGCCCCTGAAAGCCAGGGTGTTCCAGGAAGGCGGGGATGTGATTGTCCTTACCACCACCTCTTCTGATGAAAAGAAGCGGGAGGAACTCACGAAACTGGGCGTGGACATTATCATGACCGACGGCGATCAAAAGGGAAAGGTGGATCTGTCTTCTGCCATGACCGGCCTGGCCCTGAAGGGAATTGACGGCATCCTGCTGGAAGGCGGTGCTTCCCTGGCAGCTTCTGCCTTTGAAGCAGGCATTGTGGATAAGGTGCGCATTTATGAAGCGCCTAAAATCATCGGCGGCGTTGGGGCACCGGGCCTCATTGGCGGTATCGGTGCTTCTTCCATGGCTGAGGCGGTGAAGCTCAGAGATATGTCCACTGAAACCTGCGGAGGAGACCTTGTAATCGAAGCCTATGTGGATAAAGGAAAGAAAGAGGCCGCCGATGAGCGGATTGACCGTCTGGAGGAAGAAGTAAAGGAAGGACCGGAAGCGCCAAAAACAGAAGAGTCTTCCGGAAATGAAACATAATATGTTTACAGGAATCGTAGATGAAATCGGCCGCATCCATCATATTTCCAAAGCCGGCAGGGCTGAGAAACTGGTGATTTCCTGCCACAGGGTGTTGGAAGGGACAAAAATCGGCGACAGCATTGCCGTGAACGGGACTTGTCTTACGGTGACTGCCATGGACAGCAGGTCCTTTACTGCTGATGTGACGCCGGAAACTATGCGGCGCACTGCTTTTTCCCTTTTCCGCCCCGATACACCGGTGAATCTGGAAAGAGCTCTTCGCCTTTCGGACCGTCTGGGCGGTCATATCATGATGGGCCATGTGGATGGAACGGGCCGCATCCTTTCTATGGAAAAGGATGATAATGCAGTCAATATTTCGATTTCCATCGACCGGAAATGGATGCGCTATATCATAGAAAAAGGATCCGTTGCGGTGGACGGCATCAGCCTCACTGTGGCAGAAAGGACAGATCAGTCCTTTTCCATTGCCCTTATTCCCCATACGGGCAGTGAGACGGCCCTCCTTTGGAAGCACCCGGGGGACCTGGTGAATATTGAATGTGACTACTTGGGAAAATACGTAGAGCAGCTCTTGAAAGAAGGCCCGAAAGAAGGTCTCACCATGGGTATGCTGGAAACTTTGGGGCATGGAGGACATTATGGATTATAAATTTGACAGTATTGAAGAAATTATTGAAGAAATCAGGAAAGGGCATATCGTCATTATGCAGGATGCCGAATCCAGGGAGAATGAGGGGGATTACATCTGCGCCGCTGAATTTGCTACGCCGGAAAATGTGAACCGCATGGCATCAGAGGCTAAGGGCGTCATCTGTATGCCCATGTCCGAAGAAATGGCAGATGCTCTCTATCTGGGGCCCATGATTCGTCATAATACGGATAACCATCACACCGCTTTCCTGGAATCCATAGACTACAAAGATTCCGGCACCGGCGTATCGGCTGCTGCCCGTTCCATGACAGCCCTGGAAGCGGTGAAGGACGGCGCAAAACCAGGAGATTTCAGAAGGCCTGGCCATCTTTTCCCGCTGAAAGCAAAGAAATGGGGCGTTCTGGAACGTCAGGGCCATACGGAAGCCACCGTAGACCTGGCTCGTCTGGCAGGTCTTAAGCCTGCCGGCCTTTGCTGCGAAATCATGAATCCCGATGGTACTATGGCCAGAAGGGATGATCTTTTCAAGCTGGCCAGGGAAAAGGGCATGAAAATCGGCAATATCCAGGAACTGATTGAATACAGAAAGAAACATGAAAAACTGGTAGAAGAAGTGGCAGCTGCCAAACTTCCTACCAAGTATGGCAATTTTGAAATTCACGGGTTTGTGAATCTTCTGAATAATGAACACCATGTGGCTCTGACCATGGGGGATGTTTCCGATGGCAGACCGGTTCTCTGCCGCATTCATTCCGAGTGCCTGACTGGTGACTGCTTCGGATCTCTCCGCTGCGACTGCGGCCAGCAGCTCTCTGCTGCCATGAAGCAGATTGCCAAAGAAGGAAGAGGCGTTCTGGTTTATCTCCGTCAGGAGGGACGCGGCATTGGTCTCATTAATAAGATCAGAGCCTATGCACTCCAGGATCAGGGGTATGATACGGTGGAAGCCAATTTGAAACTTGGCTTTGCGGCCGATCTTCGAGAATATATGACGGGGGCCCAGATTTTAAAGAGCCTGGGAGTTTCTAAAATCCGTCTCCTTACCAATAATCCCCAGAAAATGGATGAAGTAAAGGACTATGGTATTACCATTACCGAAAGAGTGCCCATTGAAATCGCTCCTACCAGGGAAGATGAATTCTATCTTAAAACCAAGCAGGAAAAAATGGGTCATATGTTGAAGCTGGACAAAGATATTGAAGAACCAAAGGCATAAGAAACGAATTGATTTATATCGTTTCATCCGTGTTTTCATAGCTGAATCAAGAGATAAAGGAGTAGAAAATGAATATTATTTCCGGACTTTTTAATGAGAATCAGATTCGTGTAGGCATTGTGGCTTCCCGTTTCAATGAAGTCATCGTTTCCAAACTCATTGACGGTGCAGTGGACGGCCTTTCCCGTCATGGGGTGGATATGGACAAGGTGGACCTGGCCTGGGTGCCCGGTGCCTTTGAGATTCCTCTGGCTGCCAAAAAAATGGCCGAAAGCGGACGGTATGATGCAGTCATCTGTCTGGGCGCCGTAATTCGCGGGGAAACGGACCACTATGAACATGTGGCCACCGAAGTAACCAAGGGCGTGGCCATGGCTTCCCTTTCCAGCGGTGTGCCTGTGCTCTACGGTGTGCTTACCACCGACACCATTGAACAGGCAATCAACCGGGCCGGTCTGAAGTCCGGCAACAAGGGCTTTGAATGTGCCATGGATGCTCTGGAAATGGCAAGCCTCTTCAAGAAGCTGGATCAATAAGATTTTTAAGAAAAGCCATCGGCTCGGTCGATGGCTTTTTGAAATGAAATTTCTTCTCCGGGAAATATGATATAATAATATGATAACGGTTATAAACTCATGCATTCATTACAGGAGGAAAGTCGTGGAAGAAAAGCGGCTCACAGATGAAAAATACTACTATACCATTACCTATGGCTGTCAGATGAACGAAAATGATACAGAACGTATCAATGGACAGCTGGAGGATCTGGGATACAAGCCGGCGGAAAATATGGAGGATGCAGATATTGTGATTATGAATACCTGCTCCGTCCGGCAGAACGCGGAAGAAAAGGTGTATGGTAAAATCGGGGAAATTAAGAAACTGAAAGACAAAAATCCCCGTATGCTTCTTGGCATTGCAGGCTGCATGGCCCAGGAAAATAAGGGAAAACTGATTGAACGGATGCCTATTATCGATTTCGTCATCGGACCTTACCACATTCATGACCTGAAGGATATTATTTCCAGAGAAAATGCCCGGGGCGGTCATATCGTAAAGACAGAGCGTAATCCCCATAGCGTGAGGGATTACAGCGAACTCCGCTCCGTGCGGAAATCCAGGATTTTTGCATGGATTCCCATTATGCAGGGCTGCAACAAGTTCTGCACCTACTGCATCGTCCCCTACGTGCGTGGACGGGAGATCAGCCGTACCATCGATGATATCTGCCGGGAAATCAAAGGACTGGCAGAAGAGGGATACAAGGAAATTACCCTTTTGGGGCAGAACGTGAATTCCTATGGTCTTGATTTCCGGAACGGCACTAACTTCGGTGACCTGATTCGGGCTATTGACAAAATCGACGGCATCGAAAGAGTGCGCTACATGACTTCCCACCCCAGGGATATGACCTTTGATATGATTGATGCCATGGCTGCTTCTTCCAAGGTGGTGCGTCACATGCACCTTCCGGTGCAGCATGGCTCCAATGAAATGCTGAAACAGATGAACCGGGGCTATACGATCGAACATTTCAAAGAGCTGGTGAATTATGTGCGGCAGAAAATGCCTGATGTGGCTCTTACCACGGATCTCATTACCGGCTTCCCCGGTGAAACGGAAGAAATGCATCAGGAAACCATAAAGCTTCTGAAGGAAGTGCGCTTTGACTCTGCCTACACCTTCATCTATTCCCCAAGAACCGGCACACCGGCGGCGCGGATGGAAAACCAGATTGATGATGAAACCAAGCATCGCCGACTCCAGGAGCTCATGGATACCCAGAATGAAATTTCTCTGGAACTGAACAGGGAAATGGAAGGGAAAAACTATGAGATTATTATCGAGGGCCCTTCCAAACAGGATGTAAACCACTGGTTCGGCAGAACTTCCACCAATAAAATGATTCTCTTCCCCTATGAAGAGGGAATCAAGGTAGGAGATACCAGAATGGCCAAAGTGGACACTGCCCAGACCTGGGTGCTGAAGGGGGAGCTTCTCTGACCTTAACGGACAAAGGCCTCTGTCAAGCTTAGAAACCCTTACACCTAAGGATGCCAGATATTTTAATATATAATCCTTCCATACAAAGAAACCAAAAGAACGGGGTGATGACATGGCAAAAACGCCTTTAATGGAACAATACAGAAAGGTGAAGGACCAGTATAGGGACTGCCTTCTTTTTTACCGCCTGGGCGATTTCTATGAACTTTTTTATGACGATGCAGTGACTGCATCCCATGAGCTGGAGCTCACGCTGACCGGGAAGAACGCAGGCGCCGAAGGACGGGTGCCTATGTGCGGCGTTCCTTTTCATGCGGCGGAAATCTACATTTACCGGCTGATCCAGAAGGGGTACAAGGTGGCTATCTGTGAGCAGCTGGAAGACCCGAAGAAGGCCAAAGGCCTGGTCAAACGGGATGTAATCCGGGTCATTACTCCAGGAACCATTCTTTTTGAAAATTCCATTGCCGACAAATCCAACAATTATCTGATTTACATTATGGAAACGGATAAGGAACTGGACGCAGTGCTTTCCGACGTGTCTACCGGTGAATGCTGGTGGGGTGTATGGGATAAGAAGAAGGAGAGGGACGATTTCTTCGACATGCTTTCGGTATACTCTCCGGCTGAGGCAGTATGCAGTGTGTCCGATGATTTCTATAGTAAACTGACAGGCTTTGCATCTGCCAGACTGGGGGCCTGCCTTATGTCCCGGGCCGAAGGGGAAGAGGAAGGAAATCTTCCTGAAGCTTGCGCTTCCATTGACAATGAGAATGTGAAGACAGTGTTCCGCCGCCTTTCTGCCTATATCCGGGATGTGATGAAATCGGAGGTTTCCGTATTTCATTCAGTCCTTCCCATTCGGGAGGATCACACCCTGACCCTTTCTGAGGAATGCCTTCGGAATCTGGAAATTACCAGAAATATGAGGGATGGCGGCAGGAAGGGAACTCTTCTTGAACTTCTGGATTATACCCACACCGCCATGGGAGCCAGGCTTCTGAAACGGTGGCTGGAACGGCCTTTGACCGATGTGAATCGCATTATCCTGCGGCAGGACGGCATAGAGGAGCTTACGAACCACATGACGGAACTCACAAATCTGGAGGACATGCTTTCCCAGGTCTTTGATTTCGAGCGTATTCTTTCCCGTATCGAAGCCAATTCTACCTCTCCCAAAGATTTACTGGCTCTGAAGGCAAGCCTTCGCATGATTCCGGAAATCAAAAAACTTCTATCCGGGGCAGGCTCCGTGATTCTGAAGAAGATCAATGCCCAGATCGGAATTCATGGTCCGGTATTTGATCTGCTTGACCGTTCTATGAATGAAAATGGCACTGGCAATGTGAGGGACGGAAAGTACATTAAGGAAGGCTTTTCTGCAGAACTGGATGAAGTGAGGTCTCTTTCTGAAAACAGTCAGCAGTATATTGCGGATCTGGAGGAAAGAGAGAAGACAAAAACCGGCATCAAACTGAAAATCGGTTTTAATAATGTATTCGGCTACTATTTTGAAATTTCCAATGCCAATAAGATTCCTATTCCGCCCTACTACATGAGAAAGCAGACTCTGGTCAATGCAGAGCGTTACATTACACCGGAATTAAAGGAATTTGAGGCCAAAGCGCTGACGGCTAAGGAAAAGACAGAAGAACTGGAGCTTAAAATCTATCAGGCTGTGAAAGCAGAAATCCGGCCGGAAATTCCGGATATGCAGAAAACGGCGAGGGCGCTGGCAGCCTTGGACTGCATTGCTAGTCTTGCCAGAGCGGCGCTGAAGGACCGCTATACCAGGCCCCGGATTACAAACAGCCGGGAGGGCCGGATTTCCATCCAAGATGGCCGCCATCCCATGGTAGAACACGCCTTGAAAAGGGAGATGTTCGTGCCTAACGATACGGAGCTCAACCATCATGATCAGGAAATCCTTGTCATTACTGGACCCAACATGGCAGGCAAATCTACCTATATGCGTCAGGTGGCGGTGCTGACTATTATGGCCCAGACAGGGTCCTTCATTCCTGCGAAAAGTGCGTCCTTCTCGCCAGTGGATCGCATTTTCACCAGGGTAGGAGCCACCGATGATATTTCTACAGGTCAGAGTACCTTCATGGTAGAAATGCAGGAGGTATCCCATATCCTTCGTCATGCTACCAGAAACAGCCTCATTCTTCTGGACGAAATCGGCCGGGGCACCAGCACCTATGACGGTATGAGCATTGCCCGGGCCGTAGTGGAGTACATTGACAGGAAAATTCATGGCTTTACCCTTTTTGCCACCCATTATCACGAGCTGTCGGTTATGGCTGATGAAAGCAGTCATATTAAAAACTATACTGTATCTGTCAAGGAAAGGGGAAAGGAAATCACCTTCCTCCGCCGCATCATTCCCGGCTGTGCGGACAGAAGCTACGGCATCCATGTGGCTCGTCTGGCGGGACTGCCGGAATCCCTTCTGAAGCGGGCTGATGAAATTCTTCAGGGACTGGAGGAAGAGGGAAACAACCCGGCTCCTGTGAAATCGGCGCCTGGAAAGCAGGCATCCCCGGGACTTGATCTTTTTACATCTCCCATTATTGATGAACTGGCCCATATGGACGTTATGAGCAAGACGCCCATAGAGGCTATGGAAATTCTCTTCCGCTTAAGTAAGGAAGCCAAGGAGGGCAGATAATGGCAGTTATTCATATTCTGGATGAAGTCACCGCCAACCAGATAGCCGCCGGTGAGGTGGTAGAGCGTCCGGTGAATGCAGTGAAGGAACTGGTGGAAAATGCAGTGGACGCCAGTGCCTCTTCCATTGAGGTGGAAATCGCAGACGGCGGCATGACTTATATCCGTGTCACCGACGACGGCTGCGGCATGACGGAAGAGGATGCCAAGCTTTCTGTTATCCGCCATGCTACCAGCAAGATTTCTTCTGTAGATAATATTTATCACATTGCTTCCCTGGGCTTTCGCGGCGAAGCACTGCCCAGCATTGCTTCCGTTTCCAGAGCCACTATTACCACCAGGCGGAGCGAGGATAATGAGGGAACAGTATTGGAAATGACCGGCGGCGAAATCACTGAAGTCAGGCCTGCCGGCGCTCCTGCCGGCACCACCGTAGAAGTGAGGGATCTCTTCTACAATGTGCCGGCCCGAAAAAAATTTTTGAAATCGGAACGAACCGAATCTTCCCGCATCAACAGCATGGTGGGAAAACTGGCCCTGGCCAATCCGGATATTGCCTTTCGGCTTATCAATAACGGAAGGACCGTCATTGAAACGCCGGGCAACGGAAGACTGATGGATGTGGTTTCCGCTTTATACGGCACAAAGACGGCCGGCGAAATGCTTCCGGTGGAAGAAGAAGGGGAACATATTGCTCTGGAAGGTCTGATTTCCAAGCCTTCTCTTCTGAAGAGCAGCCGCCAATACCAGACCATCATCATTAACCGTAGGGTGGTGGATAGTGCAGTGGTGTCCAAGGCTGTGGACAATGCTTATCATTCCCTGCTGCCGAAGAACGGATATCCGCTTATGGTTCTTTCGTTCCAGGTGCCGCCGGAAAGCATTGATGTGAACGTTCATCCCCAGAAAAGGGAAATTAAATTCTCTGATGAGCAGTCTGTATTCCGCCTGGTGTACCATGGCGTACTGGGCACTCTGACGTCCCAGTCCACCGCCGATACCATTGCCAGAGAAATGATTCATGACCCCGGTCATGAAGTGGTGAAAGAACATGATTTCAACCCCGGTTCTATCAGAGTGGAAGACAAACCTCTCGGCAAACCGGACATCGGGCTTTCCGAGGAAACCAGACCGAAAAGCTCCTGGGGAGAACCGTCTCCTTCTTATGAAGAAAGCCGGGGGCAAGGGGCTGATCATTTCGGAGAAAGAAGAGCTCCTTCCTTTGCGCCGGATACAGAAGAGAAGGACCTTTTCACAAACCGCTCTGTTTTTGACGAATATCGAAAAGAAGAGCCGAAGCGGGAACATCTGGAGACGGATCCCCTTTTTGAAGAAGAAAAGCAGGAAGATCCGGTTATCCCTTTAGGACAGGTATCGGACTGTTTCATTCTCTGTCAGCATGGGAAAGATCTTCTCATCATTGATCAGCATGCTGCCCATGAAAGGGTGCGTTACGACCATCTGGCGGAAAGGGCGGAAGGTATACCGGTGCAGGAAATCCTCATACCCTATCTCATTCATGTGGACAGCGGAGACGTCAATCTTCTGGAGGACCATCGGGCGGATATAGAGAAACTTGGGATTACCTTTGAACAGGCAGGACCTGACGTGATTCGCATTACCGGTTCCCCCGAAGATCTTTCTGCTGCTGAAATGGAACGGGTTATGGGGGATATTGTAAAGGCATACCATGAAAAGGATGTGCCTTCGCCGGAAACTATGCGTCACCGCATGATGGCCTATGCCGCCTGCCGGGGCGCTATCAAGAGGGGGGACCCTTTGAATATCCGGCAGATGAAAGAACTGATTCGCGATCTCTTTCATACATCCCGCCCCTTCGTATGTCCCCATGGACGGCCTACCATTGTAAAATTCACGCCTGTTGAATTGGGAAGGCTTTTCAAACGGCCATGAACACAGGAGTGACTACTATTAGAAACTACAGCCGTCCAGTGCGGGATGAGGCAAAGGAAAGAGCCAGGGCCCTAGCCCTGCCTTATATTCCCCGGGAGGGGACCCTTGAAGAGATGGCAGCGATGAACCACATGGAGGGCTTTCTCATCTATGGGAAAAAACAGCCTTCCTTCTGGACAGGTGGGGAAGAATACCGTTTCCATCTGGGCACGGCCGTACTTCGCACAGCTCAGATGGAAAGAGGAAACAGCGACCGCCTCTGTCGTCTCCTTCCTCCAGAAAGACCGCTCTCCGTACTGGATGCCACCTTTGGCCAGGGTGGTGATTCCACTGTCATGAGCTGGTTTCTGGGGAAGGAAGGAAATGTGACCAGCCTGGAAAAAAGCACCGTCCTCTATGAAATCGGCCGGGTCGGGCTTTCGTCCTTTGATGGCGGAAATGAAAGAATAACGAAGGCCCTTCGGCGTATCCATCTGCTTCATGAGGATTTTCGCACCTTCCTTCAAAGGGCTGCTCCTAAAAGCTTTGATGTGATTTATTTCGATACCATGTTCCGCGCTCCGGTGAAAAGGGATGTCAACCGGATGGAAGGTTTCCGGCGGGCTGCTTCCTATGATCTTCTGGATGAGGAAATCCTGACTTTGGCTTTGCATATTGCCAGAAAAAGAATTATAGTAAAAGAAAGGCCCTTTTCTCCTTTATTTCAGAACAGCCTCTTTTCTTCTATCCATTCTCATCAGGGACAATCCACGGCGTACGGGGTGATTGATATATGAAAAAAGAAAGACTTATCACCATCCTGGGCCCCACGGCCTCAGGGAAAACGGACCTGGCAGTGCATTTGGCAGAGGCTTTGGGTTCTTCTATTATTTCCGGTGATGCCTTCCAGATTTATAAGCATATGGACATCGGCACCGCCAAAGTGACAAAGGAAGAAGCCCGGGGTATCCGTCATTTCCTGGTGGACGAGCTGGAGCCGTCAGAGCCTTACTCAGCCGCTGATTTCCAGGAGAAGGCCAGGAAAATCATTCATGAGGAAAATGAAGCAGGACGGATTCCCATCCTCTGCGGCGGCACCGGCCTCTATATTCAGGGGCTCCTTGAGGGGTATACCTTTCTTCCTCGAGGGGAGGGACGGAAAAAATTTGAAAGGATACTGGAGGAGAAAGGAAAGGAAGCTCTGGAAAATCTGCTTCGTGAAAAGGGGGAGAAAGATATTCCTCCCGACGCGCAGCGCATGATACGGAAGCTGGAGCTTCTGGAGGCAGGAGAGGGAGAAAAGGAGCCTTTGAAATCCGATTCTCTCCTGTATGACGGTCCGGTTATAGGAATTGCTATGGACAGAGCCGTTTTATATGATAGAATAAATAAGCGAGTCCACCGCATGATAGAAGCAGGACTCCCGGAGGAAGTGAAGAAGCTCCTTGCCTCCGGACTTTCTGAAAAAGACCAGTCGCTGAAAGGAATCGGCTATAAAGAAATGATTCCTGTGGTGAAGGGAGAGCTTTCTCTTGAGGAAGGGGAAGCGCTGATTCAGAAAAATACCCGGCACTTTGCCAAAAGACAGCTGACCTGGTATAGACGAATGCCATATATTCACTGGGTGGAACGCGGCCCATCAGAGGAAGACATATGGTACAGGGAAATCAAGGCCTATGTCATTTCATATTTCGGAGGAGAAACAAGATGGAAGGAAAAATGAATCTGCAGGACACATTTCTGAATGAAGCCAGAAAGGAAAATGTTCCGGTCAGTATATTCCTGATGAACGGCGTACAGCTGAAGGGGAAGGTCAAATCCTTCGACAGCTTCACTGTGCTTCTGGTGAGCGAAAACCGTTCCCAGCTCATTTATAAACATGCTATATCTACTATACAAAGGATCTGAGAATAACAAATGAATAAAAAACTTGAACAGGTACAGAAAGAGGCGCTTGCTCTTTGTGCGCCTGTTTTTCATGAAATGGAAGAGATTTCTCTCTATAACACAGAAAAAGTTTTAAGTGCCTTCAGGAAACACCACCTGTCTGCCTACCATTTTGCTCCTTCCAACGGCTACGGCTACGGGGATCCGGGAAGGGAAAAGCTGGAAGAAATCTGGTGCGATATATTCCATGCGGAAAGCGCCCTGGTCAGACCTCATTTCGTGTCCGGCACCCACGCCCTGGCTACGGTCCTTCTGGCTCTTCTTGAACCGGGAGATACCATGGTTTCCGCAGTAGGTGCGCCCTATGACACTATGGAAAGCGTTATCGGTATTACGGGCAATGCACCGGGCAATCTGATTTCCAAAGGCGTCCACTATAAAGAAGTTCCTTTAAAGGGAAATACCTATGACCTCCAAGCTATTTCGGATGCGGTGGATGAAAATACAAAACTGGTGGAAATCCAGCGGTCTCGGGGATATATGCTGCGAGACTCTCTATTTCCCAGTGATATGAAAAAAATCATTGATACGGTGAAGGCTAAAAATCCGAACACCATCTGCTTTGTGGATAACTGCTACGGAGAATTTACCAATAAAGAAGAGCCTATTGAACTGGGTGCCGATATTACAGCCGGTTCCCTCATTAAAAACGCCGGCGGCGGTCTGGCTCCTACCGGTGCCTATATCTGCGGCAGAAAAGACCTGGTGGAACGCTGCTCCTATGTGTGGACTGCACCGGGCCTTGGTGGAGAAATGGGTTCCTATGCTGCTTCCTACCGTCCTTTCTTCGAAGGACTCTTCCTGGCACCCCATATGACAAGACAGGCTATGATGAGCGCTGAATTCTGTGCGGCTGTCTTCAAGCTCATTGGCTTCAAAACAAGCCCTGAACCGGGACATCTTAGAACAGACCTCATTACCACGGTGACACTGGATTCTGAAGAAAACATGTGCCGCTTCGCCGAAGCCATTCAGAACTGGTCTCCCGTAGATTCGGACGCCACTCCGGTACCGGGGCCCATGCCGGGATATGTGGATCCCATCCTCATGGCAGCTGGTACTTTCGTGCAGGGGTCTACTATTGAAATGTCTGCCGATGGTCCTGTCCGTCCGCCTTATGTCATGTACTTCCAGGGCGGTCTGACTTTTGAGTCTGCCCAGCTGGCCATCATGGGAGCCGCAGAAAAAGTACTGGAAGCGCAGGAAAAATAAGAGGAACTGATTCAGGCCGGGGCTGCGGTATCTCTGCTTCCCGGGCTGAAAGGCTTACGGACTGAATAACGGTGATTGGCAGATAGTCCATCTTTAAAAAAGCATTCATAGAGTCTGCTTTTATAAGAATGACGAGTACTTTTGAATCTTAGATTTCTTAGGCAGCTCTATGCTTTCTTTTCCTTCTCTTTCATCCGTACATATACATTCGGAAATGGAGCCATGTATTTCTGCCTCTTCGCGTTCGGCGGGCACCGGCTTTTATCCATCTTTCCGGACGATTTGCTAAAATGATAAAAAGGCTTAACAAATCATTTCTTCTGTGTTATAATAACTTTCGTCATGGGGCTATAGCTCAGTTGGTCAGAGCGCTTCGCTCACATCGAAGAGGTCTCCGGTTCGAACCCAGATAGTCCCACCATGAACCCGCTTTCAGCGGGTTTTTTTGTGCCCCTGAATGGGGAAGTTCGTGGTATAATAAGTTGGCTAACCAATGTAGAAATAAGGAGGATTATATGATTACCGGAGATATTCATCATCTGGAAGCCTATGAAAAACAGCTTCCGCCTTTTATCAGTCAGTGTCTCAGGGCTGTTCGGGATTTTGATTTCGCCTCTGTTCCTGATGGGAAGTATGAGCTTTTGGGCTGCACCATGTCCGTGGAGTCTCCCGCTACGGAACCGGAGGAAGACAGAAAGCTGGAGGGGCACAAAAAGTTTATTGATATCCAGTATGAAATCAGGGGGGAGGAAGAATGGATCGGTGTTGAAACGATTTTTGATTCGCCCCGGGTGGTAGAATCCTATGAGGACAGAGATTTGTATTTCTTTGCATCCCATAAAGAAAAAGAATCGAAAGTATATTTTACGGAAGGAAGATTTGCCGTATTTTTCCCGGAAGACCTGCACCGCCCTCTCTGCCAGGGGAAGCGGGGAAAGGAAATCCTTCGAAAGGCGGTTATGAAGGTTCCGGTGGATAAAGTCAGATAATTAATGCTTTTCCATATTCTATAAATTTATCTTCGGTAACATGTTCTTAGTGTAAAATTTTACTCGGTAAGGGAATTTTTCCAGAAACAATAAAAGAGGAAAGCCTCCCCTTGAGTGGAAATGTTATAATTTCCGTGGCAAAGAATAAAACAAAGAAAGGGCTTTCCTCATGGATATTATAACAAAAACTGGAGAAATTTGGAGTGAAAATGCAATTGGTGCAGTCATTTCTCTCATTAAGGAATCTGATGACTCTATCGAGGCTGAAAGGAAGCTAACTCATTGGCTCACTGAAATGAACTGTCAGCTTATAGCTATGGCCCTGGCGCGTATTGACACTGAGCTGTATCAGATTTACAAGGCACAGGGGTGGCGTGTGGCGCGCCGGGACTCTAGGACGATTTGCTGCCGCTATGGAGAGCTGACCTATACACGAAGACTTCTGCAGAAAGAAGGGAAGAGCTTCTATCCCCTGGACTGCAAAATGGGCTTTGAGTCCAGAAAGCACTACAGCTTGGGAATGATTGAGCGGATTGTCGAGGCTGTTGCAATTACCACATCTCGCAGTGCCAGCGAACTCCTGCAAAGCCTGGCCGGGATTACCATCTCCCATCAGTCCGTTATCTCACTCAAGAACTATGCCGGCGAGAAGGCGAAGACTTATGAAAAAGCATTGGCAGAAGAGGAAAAGGTTGAAAAGCCGACACAGCCGGAAATTATAGCGATTGAAGGAGATGGAATTGTACTCAAGAACAAGGAGAAAGGCAGCGTTTCGGAAGTGCACCGCCTCCAGATATATGAGGGAGTCAGGAAAAATGGCAACAGGACAGAACTGGTAGGACTTCGCTGCTTTGCATCTACCAGCAGAAAAGAACTTTTTGCAATGGTAAGAAGCTATCTGCTTGGGCACTATGACCTGTCTAAGACCACAGTGCTGTCGAATGGGGATGGAGGGTCCGGATACCAGTTTCAGGACTTTGAGCGAATGGTAGAAGGCTGCCTGGATCACCAGCACTTCCGCGACTGCTATCATGTGCATGAAAAGATCCGGACCCGGCTCAGCTTCTGCAACAGGAAACTGATAGACCGTATTATCCGAGAACTTCACCGGACCGACAATATTATGAAACAGATTCCCGTATGGATGGACACTGCCCGGAGCTGTGCCCGGACAGAGGAGGATTTGGAGGAGGTAGACAAGCTGCAGAGCTATCTGGAGAGAAATGCCCCCTATATCCCCAGCCTGAGTCAGCGCGGCATCCATACAGAGATTCACCTGGGGACTGCAGAAACAAACCACCGGTTCTATAGCTATCGCATGAAGCGGCAGGGACGGAGCTGGTCCAGCGAGGGAATGGAGTGTATGGTTTGGGTATTGACCGCCCGGAAGAATAAAACACTTACAGCAGCTCTCCTGTACCATGCTAATGGGAAAAGCTACAAAAAGATGGATAGAGCCATGCACAAGGCTGCGGTGCAGGCAGAGCGTAAAATCGCCCAGAATGTCCGGAGTGAGGCGCAGAAGCGTAAAATGAGAAACTATAGGCCAGGATGCCTGGAGGGGCGTATAGGCGTTTATGGAGCTTCTTCTTCACCAATGGGGAGACTGGCCAGAGCTATACAGAAATACTGATTAAACCGAAGCCACGGAGATAGTAATCATCGACAGTCAAATGAATTACCGAGGAAAACTTGACACTTACAACATGTTCTTTTTGATTGACTATTAGTCAATAATCTGATATTATAAGAGCAATTCAAAAGAGCAGGATAGTTTTAAATTGCCCAAATCTGCTCTACCATCTTTTGCAAGGGGGTTATGTATGAGATATAAAAAGTTTGCTGCCGCAGTGATGGCAGCAGGATTCCTTTTATCAGGAGGCGTCTTCCTGGGGGGCTGCGGTTCTTCCCAGCAGGCAGCAGGGCAGAAGCAGGCTATTAAGGTTACTACATTTAAGCCTTTCAAGTCAGATACGCCTATTATGAGAGAATATACAGGTTCCATTATGGCTCTGCAGGAGGTACCGGTGAGAGCCAAGGTATCCGGTACAGTGATGGAAAAGTATATTACCGGTGGACAGCAGGTGACCGAAGGCCAGCCTCTATATCGGCTGGATACAAGGAATTACAATTCCCAGCTGGCCAATGCCCAGGCCCAGGCAGCGCAGGCAGCTGCTAATTATGAGAATGCGGCCACTGACCTTGCACGCTACGATCAGCTCATTGCTGCCGGTGCTATTTCTCAGAAAGTATATGATAATCAGAAGGCAGCAGCCGATGCTTACAAAGGAGCCATGGATGCTGCCCAGGCCCAGGTGGATATTGCTTCCACAAACCTGAGTGATACCATTGTGACAGCGCCTTTCAATGGGAAGCTTTCTATGGATGATGTGAATATCGGTACTTTTGCCACGGCCGGCACTACATCTCTTGTTACTATTTCCTCTTCCGACCCCATTTATGTGCAGTTCGATATGTCGGAAAATGAATATCTGGCTTTGAACAAGAGCCATGATGGAAACGGCACTGCAGGGCTGGGGAATAATCTTAAAATCCGGCTGTCTGACGGCTCTATCTACGGCTATACCGGTAAAATTGTACAGGTGAATCCGAACATGAACGGTGGCCAGCTTTCCATGAAGGCAGCCTTCCCGAACCCGGACAATCTCCTGGTACCGGGCATGTATGCCTCTGTGGTTTCGGATAATGAAATCGCCAAAGGATCTCTTCTCATTCCCACCAAAGCACTGGTACAACTCCTGAATAAGGATATTGTAGACGTGGTAGCAGACGGCAAGATTGCCCAGAAGCCCGTAAAAGTGGGCGGCACTTATGGTATCTACACCATTATTGAAAGCGGCCTCGATGAAAATGATGTTATCGTCGTGGACGGTCAGAACAAGGTACAGGTAGGCCAGGCCGTAGATCCTGAAGAAACGTCCAAAGACAAACTGGAACAGGATGCCAGAGATTCTGTCCAGGGCCAGAGTGGCACTGCTGCAAAGCAGTAAGGAGGACCTATGGCTAATTTCTTTATCAAGCGTCCTATCTTTGCTATCGTTGTGGCGCTGGTGGTTTCCATTGCAGGGCTGCTGGCTGTATTTTCCCTGCCCGTGGACCGCTACCCCCGCATTACACCGCCTCAGGTTTCCGTATGGGCCACCTATCCCGGCGCTGATGCAGAAGTCGTAGCCCAGACAGTGGCGGAAGTCATAGAGAAGAACGTTGTAGGGGTGGAAGGGTTCGACAGTATGAACTCCAACAGTAACTCCAACGGCTCCTATTCCCTTGATGTGCAGTTTGCCATGGGCACGGACTCCGATCTGGCTACGGTCCGTGTACAGAACGGTGTTACCGCCTCCGATGCCGGTCTGCCGGATACGGTCAGAAACATTGGCGTTACAACCAGAAAATCTTCCGGTGATATGGCACTGGTTGTCAGTTTCTATTCTCCTAACGGCACCTATGACAAGAATTTCCTGAAAAACTACTTCAGTATGAACTATCTGGACGAACTGAAGTCTATTAAAGGTGTTGGTACAGTACAGGAATTCGGTTCCGATTTTGCCATGCGTATCTGGATGGATCCCACCAAGATGTCGCAGAATAATATCACCGCAGCTGAAGTGATTTCTGCCGTGTCCAATCAGAACAAACAGATTGCCGCCGGCAATATCGGTGCGCCTCCTGTTTCCATGGACCAGCCTTTCCAATATGTCATCACCGCTAAAGGCCGTCTGGTGACAGCGGAAGAATTCGGCAATATCGTACTTCGCACCAACAATGACGGCAGCCTTCTCCGTTTGAAGGATGTGGCCCGTACAGAGCTGGATGCAGAGGATTACAATTTTATTTCCAGAGCAGGCAACTATGAAACCGCTGCCGTGGCCTTCTCCCTGACCGATGATGCCAATGCGGTTCAGACCATCGGTGCCATCAAGGCAAAACTGGCAGAAGATGCCAAATCCTTCCCTGATGATATGAAATATGTCATCAATATGGATAATACCGATTTCATTTATGCTTCCATCAAGGAAGTTATTGAAACATTTGTGGAAGCCCTCATTCTGGTAGGCATCATTGTGTTTATCTTCCTGCAGAACTGGAGATCTACACTGATCCCGATGATTGCGGTGCCTGTATCCCTTCTTGGTACCTTTGCTTCCTTTGAAATTCTTGGATTCACCATTAATACGTTAACCCTCTTTGCCATGGTTCTTGCCATCGGGCTGGTTGTAGATGATGCCATCGTAGTTATTGAAGCGGTGGAATACGAAATGCGCTACAACAACCTTGATCCAAAGGCAGCCACGGTGGAAGCCATGCAGAAGGTACAGAGCCCAGTTATCGGCGTAGCCGTAGTACTGGCGGCCGTATTCGTACCGGTTGCCTTTCTTGGCGGCATTATGGGTATCCTGTACAAACAGTTTGCTCTGACCATTGCCGTTTCGGTTATCCTGTCGGCGTTTACCGCGCTGTCTCTTACGCCTGCACTTTGTGCCGGCCTCTTGAAACCGGCCAAAAAGAAGGCAGATAAGGGTAGAATCGATCGTATGTGGGATCGCTTCAACGATGGCTTTGACCACATGGTTGAAGTCTACGGCATAATTCTCCGGAAAATGGCTCATGCCATTTATGTACCTCTTGGGGTGCTCTTTGCCCTCTTCGTTGCGGCTGTCTTCATGTTTGTGAAGCTGCCTACAGCCTTCATCCCACAGGAAGATAACGGATTCTTCATTAATGCCATGTCTCTGCCGGAAGGAGCGGTGAACGTTAGAACTGCCCAGTATCTGACAGAATTCCTGAAATATATCGGGGAAGATCCGGCAGTGGAAGTGACGCAGGGCGTTGTTGGCATGGATATCCTGTCAGGCGGACAGAAACCGAATGCCGGTCTTTCCTTCGTCAAACTGAAACCTTGGGATGAACGTAAATCCAGGGATATGCAGCTGGATGCAGTGATGGCTAAAGCCTTCGCCTTCAATGCTACACATCCTGGTGTCACTCTGATGGCGCTGAACCCACCGCCGATTCCCGGCCTCGGCAATTCCGGCGGCTTTACCCTCTATATCCAGAATAAGAGCGGTGATTCCAATGAAAACATGCAGGCTGTTATTGGCAAATTCCTGGCAGCTGCTAACCAGCGCCCGGAAATTCAGATGGCCTACACCACTTTCCGTATTGATACTCCGTCTTATAATTACGATATCGACAGAGAAAAGGCAGCCAGAAACGGGGTCAATGTGGGTGATATTTTCACTGCTCTCCAGGCTTACTACGGCTCTGTACAGATTAACGATTTTACCATTTATGGGCGTAACTACAAAGTTGTTGCCCAGGCAGATACCCAGTACCGCATGAGTCCTAACGACAATAAGTTCCTTATGGTAAAGGACAACAAGGGCAACATGGTGCCGATTTCCAATTTTATTACACCTAAGAAATCCAATGCCATTGCAGTCATTACCCGTTACAACAACTTCCCTGCCGTTAAGATCGGCGGCAGCCAGGCTGCCGGATACTCTTCCGGCCAGGCTCTGAATGCACTGGAAGAAGTGGCGAAGGAGACCCTGCCAAACGGCTATGGATATGCATTCGCTGAATCTTCTGCACAGGAACGGGAAGCCAGCGGCAAGACTGTCTATGCACTGGCTTTAGGTATGCTCTTCGTATTCCTGTCCCTGGCAGCCCTTTATGAAAGCTGGAAAATTCCATTCTCCGTCATCCTTGGTATTCCTACAGGTTTCTTCGGAGCCTGCCTTGGTGCATTTGCGTTTAATGTGTACAACGATATTTACTTCCAGATCGGTCTTCTGACTATTATCGGTCTGGCGGCCAAGAATGCGATTCTGATTGTAGAATATGCAAAGGTTCGTGTAGATAGCGGTATGGAAGTGGTGAAGGCTTCTATTGAAGCATCAAAGATTCGTCTCCGCCCGATTCTCATGACCTCCCTGGCATTCATCCTGGGCAACGTGCCTCTGGCCCTGTCCACCGGCGCCGGATCCAATTCCCGTTCTGAAATGGGTATCGCCGTAGTCTTCGGCGTGCTGTCTGCTACCTTCTTCCAGATTTTCATTGTTCCTATGCTGTTCATCGTTATTGAAAGAATTCACGGGTTCAGAAAACCAAAGAAAACGGTTACAGTAGATGAATAATATCTATTGCAAAAAGCCTCCTTCGGGAGGCTTTTTTGTATAAAAATAGAGGCAAGAAATCAAGAGAAAATCAATGAATCATAGATTTCACTTTCTCTTCACGGAAAGCCCTTCTATGCCTTCCACCGCAGGAGAGGCCTGCTTCTTTATTTCTGAATCCAGCCATGGAGCTTTCTGCCTTTCCTGTGGCCCATGGCTTATGATACAATCAGAATGAGGTGATAACCATGAGTGCTTTATGGAACCAGAACATTTCTATGATTCACTGTTTCGGCGACAGTCTTACTGAAGGCTATGGTGTTCTTCCTGGTGAAGGCTGGGTAGCTCTGGCAGATCATGCACTGAAAGGAATAACCCTTTATAACCATGGACTTTCAGGTTCTATGGCTTCCGACATACTAGACAGACTTTCTGCTGCTTCCGGCAGGGTACGGAAGGGGGAGGGGTATTTCTTCATGGGTGGTACCAATGATATCCTCTTTGGCCTTCGCCTTGTGGTTTTGGAAAATATGGTAGAAAAGTCTTTGGGCAGGCTGGCAGGAAGAATTCCACTGACCCTTGGTATTCCTCCGCTCTTTACGGAAATGAGTGTAGAAACGGGATGGCAGGAAGCGGGCTCCTTTAAAAGGAATAAAAGGGATCTTCAGGAATATCAGAAATTCCTTCGCTCACTGGCTAAGGAGTGGAATCTGCCGGTCCTTGATTTTACAAAAGCCTTTCCGCCGGAACAAAAATGGTACAGCGATGGTGTCCACCCCAACAGGGAAGGCCATGAAAGGATGGCTCTCCTGGCGGAGAAGGTCTGGAGGAGATAGCGTATAGACGACTGGATGCGCCTTGTACATCCGGCTTATCTGGTTTGTCCCAATAAAAAAGCTTTGGAAAAGAAAACTTTTCCAAAGCTTTTTGTTTAAAGCAGACGATTAATCCCAGGCAGGAACGATGGTGCCTTTGTATTTTTCAGCAATGAATTTCTTAACAGCGTCAGACTGATAAGCCTGAACGAATTTCTTATAGGCAGGCTTATCCTTATCCTTTTCACGTACGGCAATAATCATAACTGCCAGCGGAGTATCTTTATCTTCCAGGAAGATACCCTGCTTTTCAGGGGAGAGACCTGCACTCATGACATAGTTCATAGTGATAACCGATGCATCCACATCGTCAAGGCTTCTGGGAAGCTGGGCTGCTTCGATTTCCTTAAACTGAATGTTTTTCGGGTTTTCTACAACATCAGCAGGGGTAGCTTTCATGCCCACGCCCTCTTTTAACTTAATAACGCCCGCTTTTTCCAGCAGCTGGAGGCCGCGGCCTTCGTTGGTGGGATCATTAGGTATGGAAATGGTTGCTCCGTCAGGAAGGTCTTTTACGTCCTTTACTTTATTGGAGTAAATGCCCATACGCATGAGGATGGCTCTGCCGATGTCGGTGAGGTGAGTGCCATGCTGTTTATTAAAGTTTTCCATGAATGGCTTGTGCTGGTATACTACGATATCCAGGTCGCCATCTGCCAGTGCCTGGTCAGGGGTAATGTAATCGGAGAATTCTTTAACATTCACTTTGAGGCCATTCTTCTCGGCTTCTTTTGCAGCTGCTTCTACCACTTCTGCATGGGGACCGGCAGTAGCACCTACGGTAATTTCTTTCTTTTCTGCAGGCGCAGAAGCTGCTGCAGAGGATGCCGGCTTCTGGCTGGAACCGCAGCCGGTGATGAATGCTGCTGCGGAGAGGGCGCACAGGCTGGCAATAGCTAACTTCTTTAACATAAATAGGACTTCCTTTCTCTTTTGAATGAGATTTCATGTTTCTATATGAAATCTGGAAATATTATATAAGGGTTTGAATCCCATTATATACAGATTTAGCGCTTATCTGCCTTTTTGGCCAGATTGCTGCCAATGAACTGGAGGAGCTGCACGATAATGACCAGGACAATGATGGTAGCAATCATTACATCTGCCTGGAAGCGCTGGTATCCGTAACGGATGGCCAGATCACCGAGGCCGCCGCCGCCGATGGTGCCGGCCATGGCGGAAGCGCCGATTAAGGATACGATCACTACGGTCAAGCTTTCAATGATGGAGGGAAGGGCTTCCGGAATGAGGACCTTCCAGATAATCTGCAGAGGAGAAGCGCCCATGGATTCCGCCGCCTCGATGAGGCCGAAGGGAATTTCACGAATGGAAGTTTCCACCATGCGGGCGGTGTAGGGGATGGCAGCGATGGTCAGCGGGACGATGGCTGCCGTGGTACCGATGGAGGTGCCTGCCACCAGCCTGGTGAAAGGGATGATGGCCACCATGAGGATAATGAATGGAATGGAACGGATGAGGTTGATAATGAAAGCCAGAGGCTTATTCAATACCGGGCAGGCAAGAATGCCATGTTTTTCTGTAACTACCAGAAGAATACCCAGGGGAATGCCGATTAAAGCGGCAATGATAGCTGAAACAGAAAGCATGTACAGCGTTTCAGCCAGACTTTTCAGAAGAAGATTAGTTATCACTGGGGACATATCCGATTACCTCACTTGTAATTGGTAAAGACTGTAAATGGCCGAGGGCTTTTTTCATGTCCTCTTCGTGACCATTGATCATAATGATAAGGCGGCCGAAGGAAACGTTCTGGATGTAGTCGATGGATCCGTAAAGAATGCTTACGTCCAGATTGTATTTCTTGATGAGATTAGCAATAATTGGTTCGTTGGCCACATCGCCTCGGAATTTCAGGCTTACAATGGTCTGGTCGCTGTCCTTCTGCTTTACTTTAGAAATATTCATGTGAGACAGCTGCTCCGGTACATCGGAGGACATGACGGAGCCTACGAACTTCTTCAGTGTTTCGGTCTGGGGATTGGTGAAGAGGTCTACTACGGAACCCTGTTCGATAATTTTACCCTTTTCAATGACTGCCACCTGTTCGGCGATTTCTTTAATAACTTCCATCTGGTGAGTAATCATGATAATGGTAATGCCCATTTTTTTATTGATATCCTTCAGAAGCTGGAGAATGGATTTTACCGTTTCCGGGTCCAGGGCACTGGTGGCTTCATCGGAAAGGAGGACGGAAGGATTGGAAACGATAGCCCTGGCAATACCTACACGCTGTTTCTGGCCGCCGGAAAGCTGGGAAGGATACTTGTTCCTGTATTCCGTAAGGCCTACCAGTTCCAGAATTTCGTTGATTCTCTTTGCTTGTTCTGCCTTGGGCACATGGGACAGCTCCAGAGGAAATGCCACATTGCCGGCTACGGTCCTGTTGGAAAGAAGATTGAAATGCTGGAAAATCATGCCGATTTTCTTTCTTTCTTCCCGAAGCTGGGCTTTGGACAGCTTCGTCATGTCCTTTCCATCAATTATGACCTCACCGGATGTGGGAGGCTCGAGCATATTCACGCAGCGAATCAATGTAGATTTGCCTGCGCCGGACTGTCCGACAATACCGAAGATTTCTCCGTCCTTAATAGAAAGGTTGATGTCGTCCAGTGCTTTGAAATTGCCATATAATTTTGTTATATGCTTCAGTTCAATCATTGGGAACTCCTTTAATAAAAAAACTTTCATCGAAAGATGAAAGTCAGCTTCACATCATCTTTCGAGTATATACCCGCTGGAATTGGCACCGTTTCTAAAAGAATGGTTGCCGTGGCTTCAAAGGGCCAGTCCCTCCGCCACTCATGATGAATCTATATGTATTTACCCTATATGCAAGGGTTGAGATTATAGTACTCTGATTCAGAAGTCTTGTCAATAGAAATAGTAAATAGGGTAAGTGTCAAGTTTTCCTCGGTAATTCATTTGACTGTCGATGATTACTATCTCCGTGGCTTCGGTTTTATCAGTATTTCTGTATAGCTCTGGCCAGTCTCCCCATTGGTGAAGAAGAAGCTCCATAAACGCCTATACGCCCCTCCAGGCATCCCGGCCTATAGTTTCTCATTTTACGCTTCTGCGCCTCACTCCGGACATTCTGGGCGATTTTACGCTCTGCCTGCACCGCAGCCTTGTGCATGGCTCTATCCATCTTTTTGTAGCTTTTCCCATTAGCATGGTACAGGAGAGCTGCTGTAAGTGTTTTATTCTTCCGGGCGGTCAATACCCAAACCATACACTCCATTCCCTCGCTGGACCAGCTCCGTCCCTGCCGCTTCATGCGATAGCTGTAGAACCGGTGATTTGTTTCTGCAGTCCCCAGATGAATCTCTGTATGGATGCCGCGCTGACTCAGGCTGGGGATATAGGGAGCATTTCTCTCCAGATAGCTCTGCAGCCTGTCTACCTCCTCCAAATCCTCCTCTGTTCGGGCGCAGCTCCGGGCAGTATCCATCCATACGGGAATCTGTTTCATAATATCGTCGGTCTGGTGAAGTTCTCGGATAATACGGTCTATCAGTTTCCTGTTGCAGAAGCTGAGCCGGGTCCGGATCTTTTCATGTACATGATAGCAGTCGCGGAAGTGCTGGTGAACCAGGCAGCCTTCTACCATTCGCTCAAAGTCCTGAAACTGGTATCCGGACCCTCCATCCCCATTCGACAGCACTGTGGTCTTAGACAGGTCATAGTGCCCAAGCAGATAGCTTCTTACCATTGCAAAAAGTTCTTTTCTGCTGGTAGATGCAAAGCAGCGAAGTCCTACCAGTTCTGTCCTGTTGCCATTTTTCCTGACTCCCTCATATACCTGGATGCGGTGCACTTCCGAAACGCCGCCTTTCTCCTTGTTCTTGAGTACAATTCCATCTCCTTCAATCGCTATAATTTCCGGCTGTGTCGGCTTTTCAACCTTTTCCTCTTCTGCCAATGCTTTTTCATAAGTCTTCGCCTTCTCGCCGGCATAGTTTTTGAGTGAGATAACAGACTGATGGGAGATGGTAATTCCCGCCAGGCTTTCCAGGAGTTCGCTGGCACTGCGAGATGTGGTAATTGCGACAGCCTCGACAATCCGCTCAATCATTCCCAAGCTGTAGTGCTTTCTGGGTTCAAAGCCCATTTTGCGGTCCAGGGGATAGAAGCTCTTCCCATCTTTCTGCAGAAGTCTTCGGGTATAGGTCAGCTCTCCATAGCGACAGCAAATCGTCCTAGAGTCCCGGCGTGCCACACGCCACCCCTGTACCTTGTAAATCTGATACAGCTCAGTGTCAATACGCGCCAGGGCCATAGCTATAAGCTGACAGTTCATTTCAGTGAGCCAATGAGTTAGCTTCCTTTCAGCCTCGATAGAGTCATCAGATTCCTTAATGAGAGAAATGACTGCACCAATTGCATTTTCACTCCAAATTTCTCCAGTTTTTGTTATAATATCCATGAGGAAAGCCCTTTCTTTGTTTTATTTGTGCACGGAAATTATAACATTTCCACTCAAGGGGAGGCTTTCCTCTTTTATTGTTTCTGGAAAATTCCCCTACCGAGTAAAATTTTACACTAAGGTAAATAGGGGATATAAGATTCGTAAAAGTCATGGCGGTCAGGCTGGGGAGCCGTCGGTGGCCAGCGCTTTACGAGATAGCTTGCACTTTGCACCTGTCAGCCTGTAATGCTATAATATACTAAAGTAAAAAAGCTGACTGAAAAGCCGGTTTCTGAAATGAAAAGAGGGATACCTATGAGTGTAAACCAGAGACTTGTCAATCCTCTGACAGATACATTGTTTGATGCCATCCTTTCCTTAAAGACCAGGGATGAATGCTATGAATTTTTTGAAGATTTATGCACCATAAATGAGCTCCGTGATATGTCCCAGCGTCTGGAGGTGGCCCGCATGCTGGAGAGCGGGGAGAAGTATGACCAGATTGAAAGGAAAACCGGCGCCAGTACTGCCACCATTTCCAGGGTGAAGCGGTGCCTTAAGTATGGCGCTGATGGTTATCTTACCGTACTTGGCCGTCTGAAGGAGAAGGGAGAAAATAAATAATGGAACCTTTACAGATGTCTCATAAAGGATTTAAGGCCTATGATATTCGTGGCATTGTGCCGGATGAAGTGAATGAAGACCTGGCCTACCGGGTGGGCCGTGCCTATGCGGCGCTGTACCATCCCAAAGCCATGTGCATCGGCTTTGACGTTCGGCCCAGTTCAAAAAAAATCAGCGAAGCGGCAGCCAGAGGCCTTATGGATGGCGGCAGCGATGTATATGATATCGGTCTCTGCGGCACGGAAATGATGTATTACGGTACTTTTCACTATGGCATGGATGGGGGCTTCATGATTACGGCCAGCCATAATCCTTCCGATTACAATGGCATTAAAATTGTGAGGGAGGAAGGAATTCCGGTGAGTGCCGATACAGGCCTGAAGGATATCGAAACGCTGGCTTTTTCCGGCAATTTTCCGGAATGCGGTAAAAAGGGAAATTTATTTCATAAGGAAATCCTTTCCGACTACATAGCTTCTCTTCTGAGTTTTGTAGATGTGAAGGCTATGAAACCTTTTCATATTGTGGTGAATGCAGGAAATGGCTGTGCCAATATTGCCTTTTCCGAATTGAAAAAGCATCTTCCTTTCCATTTTACAGAAATGTATATGGATCCTGACGGCTCCTTCCCCCATGGTGTACCTAATCCCATGCTGGAGGAATGCAGGAAACCCCTTGTGGATGCGGTACTTTCCGAAAAGGCGGATCTGGGTATTGCCTGGGACGGTGATTTTGACCGCTGCTTCTTTATCGATGAAAAGGGACACTTTGTAGAGGGCTACTACATGGTAGGCCTTCTGGCAGAATATTTTCTCAAACGTCATAAGGGAGAAACGATTGTCCACGATCCCCGGGTCTTCTGGTGTACGGAAAAAATCTGTCACGAACTTGGCGGGAAGTCGGTGGAATCTAAGGGCGGTCATGCCTTCATGAAAGAAACTATGCGCCGGGTCAAGGGAATTTACGGAGCAGAAAATTCAGCCCATCATTTTTTCCGCGATTTTTCCTACTGCGATTCCGGCATGATTCCCTGGCTTATTGTGGCAGAGATTATGAGTGAAAAAGGGAAACATTTGGGCGAACTGGTGGAGGAAATGGAAGAGGAGTTCCCTTGCAGCGGTGAAATCAACCTCACCGTGAAGAACAGTGATTTTATTCTGGAACAGGTGAAAGAAAAATATGGAAAAGGTGCCAGCCGGGTAGATCTGATTGACGGCGTAGGCATAGAGTATGATAACTGGCGTTTCAATCTGCGCCCCTCCAATACGGAACCGTTGATTCGTTTCAATATGGAAACGAAGGGGGACAGGAAACTTTTGGGAGAAAAGAAAAAGGAAGTTATGGATTTTATCCATTCATTAGAATGATTTTCATTGGTTATTGCCGGGATTTTTCCCGGCAATTCTCTTTGGAAAGGAGACAGGAAAAATGAATTCTTCTTTAAACAGCAGACCCCTTTTCCAGGCAGCACTTCTGCAGTCCCTGGTATTGGGTCATTATGAAGGATCCGTGGAAGTGAAGGAACTGAAAAGACAGGGGGATTTCGGCATCGGTACCTTTGATTCTCTGGACGGCGAGCTTGTCATGTGCCGGGGCAGGGTGTACCAGGTGAACGGCAGGGGTGAAGTGAAGGAAGCAGATGACCGCTGGAAGGTGCCTTTTGCCGATGTGTTCTTCTTTGAAACAGACAGAACCCTTCCGATGAAAGACATTTCTTCACTGGATGAACTGCGTGAAAAAGCGGACGGATTCATAAAGAACTGGGGTCCTAATTATTTTTATGGTATACGAATTCATGGGACCTTTGAAAAAGTATATGCTAGAAGCGAAAAAGCACAGAAAAAGCCTTATGCCCGGCTGGATGAAGTGATGAAAAAGGACCAGGTGGAATTCCAGTTTGAACATACGGAAGGGACTCTCATCGGACTTTACTGCCCCTCTTTCATGGGTGGCCTTAACATGCCGGGTTACCATTTCCACTATCTTTCTGATGACAGGAAAGAGGGAGGGCATGTATTCGATGTGTGCATGAAGGAAGGGAAAGCAGAATTCTGTCTTCTCTCGGATTTCAAACTGAAACTGCCCCGTTCCTCCGGCTTTGGGAAGATTGATTTTAATGAGAATCTGGAGGATGCAGTAAAAAAGGTGGAAGGAGGAAAATAGAAGGCAGCAGTCGGGCTGATTGCACTGGGAATTTTCTTCCCGGATTGAGTTCTAAAGTCGGCTGTCAAGTTTCCCGCGGAATGAGCAGGCCTATGAAGCGTAAGAACCTCAAGAAATTCGATTTTCTGAGCCGGGGCTTTCAGAAGAAACCTTGTATGCTTTCCATGCAATGATTTGGCCTTTTTCTATACCAAGTTGGTAATTTTCTACATAAAGGCAACATGCTACAATGAATAAATGGAAGCAGGCATGACGGCTTCCTTCCTTTTTTCAACAACTCAGTGGATAATTTTTTCATGAAGGAGAGCACTATGGAATATCGTATTGAACATGATTCATTAGGCGAAGTCCGCGTTCCGGCAGATCATATGTGGGGCGCCCAGACTCAGCGTTCTTTTGAAAATTTCAAAATCGGCCACGTAATGCCGAAGGAGATTATTCGTGCTTTTGCCATCCTAAAAAAATGCGCTGCCAAGGTAAATGAGGAAAGAGGGGCTCTTGCTGCAGAAAAGGGAGAAGCCATCCGCAGCGCCTGCGACGAAATTCTGGCAGGAAAGTGGGAGGGTGAATTTCCGCTGGTGGTTTACCAGACCGGATCCGGTACTCAGAGCAACATGAATATGAATGAAGTGGTGGCTCATATTGCTAATCGTAAGCTTGAAAAGGCAGGAAGCACTCTCCGTGTCCATCCCAATGATGATGTCAATATGGCTCAGTCTTCCAATGATACTTTCCCCACTGCCCTCCATGTGGCAGCGGTGTATTCCCTTCATCATTATCTTTACGGGCCTTTGAATGACCTGACGGCTACTTTTGAAGCCAAGAGCAGAGAGTACATGCACACTGTAAAAATCGGCCGTACCCATGTGCAGGATGCGGTACCCCTCACTTTTGGTCAGGAAGTATCTGGCTGGGTGGAAATGCTGAAGAAATCCAGGTCCATGATTGAAGATGGAGAAAAATATCTCCATGAGCTTGCCATCGGCGGCACAGCTGTAGGTACAGGCCTTAACAGTCCGAAGGATTTCGGGGATAAAGTGGCAAAGGCCATTTCCGAGGAAACGGGTTTTCCCTTTACTTCGGCAGCTAATAAATTCTATGCTTTAACGGGACGGGATGACATGGTCTTTACCCATGGCGCTCTGGATGCGCTGGCTGGAGACTGCATGAAGTTTGCCGATGATATCCGTCTTCTGGCCGGCGGGCCAAGGGCAGGCCTTGGCGAATTGACAATTCCTGCCAATGAACCGGGCTCTTCCATCATGCCGGGCAAAGTCAATCCTACCCAGTGCGAAGCTCTTACCATGGTGGCCTGCCGGGTGCACGGCAACCAGTCGGTCATTTCCATGGCTTCTTCCCAGGGACGGTTTGAACTGAACGTATATGCACCGGTTATGGCAGACAGCTTCATAGAATCAGTGAAACTTCTGGGAGCTGCTATTCATTCCTTCGATATCCACTGTGCTCGGGGTATTAAGGTCAATAAAGAGAGAATGGAAGAACTGGTGGAGAAATCTTTGATGCTGGTTACTGCCCTGTCGCCTCATATCGGCTATGAAAAATCGGCGGAAATTGCAAAAAAGGCTTTTAAAGACAACAGCTCCCTTCGGGAAGCGGCACTGGCTCTGGGCTATGTGAAACCGGAAGAATATGATCAGTGGGTTGTTCCTAAAGACATGACCCATGTGGATCGGTAATTGATACATGCATAAGCAGGGTTTCAAACCCTGCTTTTTGCTTTATTTCTTCAGTCTGTAAATCAATGCTTCCATCCTTAACGAATTCTTTTATTTTCAGTATAATAAGGATAGATGGTAAAAAGGATAGATGGTAAAATGGGAAAGGTAGGGGACTGTTTTAAATTTTCACAAGTTTCTTTTACCTTTCTCCTTTAATCTCCAGCAGTGGTGTGGTAAAATAATAGCGTTGACTTTGAGTTGGTTTTGAAAAGTATATACTTGTGAATATACAATTGGGAGGTTATATGGGGCACATTTCTGTAATCGGAAGCTGCAATATGGATCTCACGGTGGAAGCAGACAGAAGGCCTTTAGCTGGCGAAACGGTGATGGGAAAACGTCTGATTGTTTCTCCCGGCGGCAAAGGTGCCAACCAGGCCGTGGCGGCTGCCCGGCTGGGTGAGGAAGTCTATATGGTGGGCTGTGTAGGCCGCGATGCCTATGGAAGTCTCATGCTGGATGCATTGAAGAAAAGCGGCGTAAAAACGGACTATGTATCGGTACTGGACGGAGTGGATACAGGTACGGCTCATATCATTCTGGCGGAAGGAGACAACAGCATTATTGTTCTCAAAGGAGCCAATGACAGAGTGAGCCCCCAGGTGGTGGATGAAGCCTTTGATATTATCAGAACCTCTGACCTGGTTATGCTGCAGCATGAAATTCCCATGGATACCATTGGCTACATTATTGACCGCTGCTATGAGGAAAAGGTGCCGGTCATGCTGAATCCGGCGCCCTACATGGACATTCCGAAGGAATGGATAGATAAGGTGACCTATATTACACCTAATGAACATGAGGCGGCCCTTATGTTCCAGGGCATGGACAGGGATGAAATCCTGAAGTCTCATGCAGGAAAAGTGATTATGACCGTGGGAAGCGAAGGCGTTCTTTATGGAGAAGGAAACGAAGTGGTCCATGTACCCGGTTTCCATGTACCTGTAGTAGATACTACAGGCGCCGGTGATACGTTCAACGGTGCCTTTGCTGCTGGCAGGGCAGAAGGACTTTCCATCAGGGAGGCTATCCGTTTTGCCAATGCAGCAGCAGCTCTTTCGGTTGGAAAGATTGGTGCTCAGGGAGGAATGCCCTGGCGAAATGAAGTGGAGGAAATGCTCTCATGCAAAAAGTAGGAATCCTTAACAGCAGCATTGCAAAAGTTCTGGCCGACCTGGGCCATACGGATAAAATCTGTGTAGGAGACTGCGGCCTTCCGGTTCCGGCAGGGGTTCAGAAAATCGATCTGGCTCTTCGTCTTGGGGAGCCGCCATTCATTGAAGTCATCAAAGAAATGGCAAAATATATGCAGATTGAAAAAATTTATCTGGCACCGGAAACGAAGATTCAGAATCCCGCCCAGTGGAAAGCGCTGCAGGAAGTATTTCCCGAAAGCGAAGTGGAGTGGGTGATGCTGGAAAGCCATGAGGAACTGAAGGCTTGGGAAAAAGACTGCAAAGCAGTCATCAGGACCGGCGAAATCACTCCTTTCTCCAATGTGATTCTCCAGTCCGGAGTCATCTTCTAAGAGAGGTATCTGAAAGTACATGGATATTAATATGATAGGCATCTGCAAATCCTTTGGCGCCAACAAGGTCCTGGGCGGGGTCAATCTTCATGTCCGTCCCGGCGAAGTACATGCGCTGATGGGTGAGAATGGGGCAGGCAAATCCACCCTTATGAACATTCTCACCGGGATTCACAGGGCAGATGCCGGCACCATTATGGTGGACGGAAAGGAAGTTACCTTTAAGAATAATAAAGATGCCGAAGAGCATGGCATTGCCTTTATCCACCAGGAACTGAACATCTGGCCGAACCTGTCGGTATTGGAAAATCTATTCCTTATGAACCAGCCGAAAACAAGGTTTGGTACCATTGATTTCAAAAAAATGCGTGAAATGGCCGAAGCGAAATGCCAGGAAATCGGCATTGATCTGCCGCTGGATGAAATCGCGGGGGAATGCTCCGTAGGCCAGCAGCAGATGACGGAAATCACCAGAAGCCTTATGCTGGATGCCAAGACTGTCATCATGGATGAACCTACCGCTGCCTTGACCGAAAGGGAAACGGACCGCCTTTTTGAAGTAATGAAAAAGCTGAAAAACAAAGGGGTATCCATCATTTATATTTCCCACCGCATGGAAGAAGTGTTTGCCAACTGCGACACCATTACCGTCATGCGGGATGGTCAGACCATCAGCTCCCGTCCTACGGAAGAAACGAACATGGACCAGATCGTAGGGGATATGGTGGGCCGCGTCATGAGCGAATACTATCCGGCCCGCACCAATGTGCCGGGTGATGAGATTTTCCGCGTGGAAGGGTTTACCCAGCCCGGCGTGTTCCGGGATATTTCCTTCAACCTGAGGAAAGGGGAAATCCTGGGGGTAGCAGGCCTTATGGGGGCAGGACGCACGGAAATCATGCGTGCTATCTTTGGCGTGGATCCCCATGAATCGGGCAAGCTGTATTTTGAAGGCAAAGAAATCCATATCAAAAATCCTAGAGATGCCATCCGCCATGGCTTCGGCTTCATTACGGAAAACCGGAAGACCGAAGGCCTTATCCTTGACTTCTCCATTGAAAGAAACATTGCACTCCCCAGCGAAGAGAGGCTGGCCCAGAGCCATGTGATTAACGATAAGAAAGAGTTTGATTTCTCCAGTGAGCTTTCCAAACGCCTGGGAGTCAAAGCGCAGGATATTAATCTTCCTGCCAGCACTCTTTCCGGCGGCAACCAGCAGAAAGTGGTTATCGCCAAATGGGTAGGCATGCATCCGAAACTTCTGATTCTGGATGAACCTACCAGAGGAATCGACATCGGCGCAAAGAAAGATATTTACGACCTGATGAATGAACTTACCGCCAAGGGGGTTTCCATTATCATGGTTTCTTCTGAACTGCCGGAAGTTATCGGCATGAGCGACCGTATTCTTGTTATTCATGAAGGCAGAGCCGCAGGCATCGTTGAGCATAAGGATGCCACCCAAACACGCATTATGACACTTGCAACCGGAGGAGAGTAAAAGCATGAGTTCCGCAAAAGTAAAAAATATAATCAGGGAAATGGGGCCGCTCATCGGTCTTGTCCTTCTCTTTGTTGTCATTTCCGTATTGAATGACAGCTTCATTGATCCGTCCAACTTGAAAAATCTGGCCCGCCAGATTTCCATTAACGCTTTGATCGCCTTTGGTATGACCTTCGTCATCCTCACCGGCGGTATCGACCTGTCCGTAGGCAGTATTCTTGCTCTTTCCAGTGCCCTGATGGCCAGCATGATTACCAAGGGCACCAATCCGGAACTGGCCATTGTCCTTTCTGCTGTAATCGGCATCCTTCTGGGAACTGTGAATGGCGTGATCATTTCCTATGGCAAGGTGGCACCTTTCATTGCCACTTTGGCTACCATGACGATTTACCGTGGCGCTACCCTGGTGTATACAAATGGCAACCCGATTTCCGGCCTTTCCGATGACCCCATTTTCACCGGTTTCGGACAGGGATTTATCCTTGATATTCCTGTACCGGCTATTATCATGCTTATTGCATTCTTCATCCTTTTCTTCATTCTGAAAAAGACGCCTCTTGGCCGTCAGACCTATGCTGTGGGCGGTAATGAAAAGGTATCCTATATTTCCGGCATTAAAATCGACAGAATCAAGATTTTTGCCTATGCGTTGACCGGATGCCTCTGCGCTTTGGCCGGAGCCATCCTCACTGCCCGCCTGAACAGTGCTCAGCCTACAGCTGGTATGGGCTATGAACTGGACGCCATTGCAGCTGTTGTTTTAGGTGGCACATCTCTTGCCGGCGGTAAAGGCCGTATTTCCGGTACCCTCATTGGCGCATTAATTATTGGTACCCTGAATAATGGTCTTAATATATTAAATGTTTCCAGCTTCTATCAGCAGGTTGTCAAAGGTGTTGTCATTTTACTCGCAGTGCTTATGGACCGCAAGAAAAATTAAGGAGGAAAACAAGTTGTTAAAGAAAATCGCATTGGCTGCTCTTATCGGCGCAGCTCTCATTTCCGCAGCAGGCTGCGGCTCTTCTGACAAGAAAGCTGACGGTGCAGCTTCCGGTTCCAAGAAAGTCACCATTGGTTTCTCTGTTTCCACCCAGAATAATCCCTTCTTTGTTACTATGGCTAACAGCGTAAAAGCTGCAGCTGACAAAGCAGGCGTAAATGTGAAAATCGTAGATGCCCAGAATGACCCGGCTAAGCAGTCCAATGATATTGCCGACCTGCTCCAGGGAAATATCTCTGTCCTCATCGTAAACCCGGTAGACTCTGCAGCTATTTCTAACTCCGTTCTGGCAGCCAACAAGGCAAAGATTCCTGTTATTACCATCGACCGCTCCGCTGATAAAGGTGAAGTAGCAGCTCACATCGCTTCCAACAACGTAAAAGGCGGCGAAATGGCAGCTGAATATATCGTTTCCAAACTGGGCGAAGGTACACCAGTGGCTGAACTGGAAGGCATTCCCGGTGCATCTGCTACTCGCGAAAGAGGACAGGGCTTCCATAATATCGCTGACAACAAACTTAAGGTTCTGGCTAAACAGAGCGCAGATTTCGACCGCTCCAAAGGCCTCACCGTTTCTGAAAACATTCTCCAGGCTAATCCTGATGTGAAGGCTATTTTCGCACAGAACGATGAAATGGCTCTCGGCGCTGTAAGTGCTGCCAAAGCTGCCAACAAGCAGATTTTCATCATCGGCTTCGATGGCACCGATGACGGCATCAAGGCAGTCAACGATGGTTCCATGGCAGCTACCATTGCCCAGCAGCCTGATAAGATGGGTGAAATCGGTGTAGAAACCGCACTCAAACTGGCTAAAGGCGAAAACGTAGATAAGAATATTGCTGTTGACCTGAAACTGGTAGAAAAGAAATAATTACCGCAAAATATGACAACCTGGAAAAATCCGCAGACCTGGGTCTGCGGATTTTTTTATGGAGGAAAAGAATGATACGGTCTCTCTTCATGCATGATCACGGTCTGAGGTCACAATCAAAGTATTTCATAAATTCCATTGACTGTCATGATAGTCAAATTTATAATAATATGAGTGACTAATTCAATAGGAAAGAGAAGATCTATGAATAATACATATGCTGACGTTTTTGCCACGGTTCTTGGCGAAAACCAGATTAAAATCAATGAACCAATGAGCCGCCATACCACTTTCGGCATTGGCGGCCCGGCAGACTGTTTTCTGATTCCAAAAACAGCTGAAGAACTCTGCATTGTGACCAGGCTGGCTTATAAGTATGGCATGCCTGTTTTTGTGCTGGGTGGAGGTGCCAATCTCCTTGTCCGTGACAAAGGTATTCGGGGCGTGGTGATTTTTACCGGCAGACTGCAGAAAATCGAACAGAATGACAATCTTCTGAAGGTGTCCAGCGGTGTATCTACGGCCCAGGCAGCGCGGGCAGCCTATGACAGTGGACTGTCGGGCATGGAATTTGCCAGCGGTATCCCTGGAACTATCGGCGGTGCAGCTTACATGAACGCCGGTGCCTATGGAGGAGAAATGTCAAAAATCATCGTTTCTGCTACCACCTGCGATCGGAAAGGGGACCTCATTACCTATGACAGTCGTGATATCCGCTATTCCTACAGACACAGCCTCTTCATGGAAAATGGGGAAGTGATTGTAGATATTACACTGTCCCTGAAGCCGGGAAACAAAAAAGATATCAAGGCGCTTATGGACGATTTGAATAACCGAAGAAGGACGAAGCAGCCTTTGGAGAAGCGGAGCGCCGGCAGCACTTTCAAACGGCCTGACGGTCACTTCGTTGGACAGATGATTGAGGAGCTCGGTCTCAAAGGTTTTGCTGTGGGAGATGCGGCGGTTAGCGAGAAGCATGCAGGGTTCCTCATTAATAACGGCCACGCCAGCTGCGAGGATATGCTGTCCCTCATCCATGAAGTGCAGAAGAAGGTCAAAGCGGAATACGGCGTGGATCTCCATACGGAAGTACAGATTGTAGGGGAAGCATAATTGGTATTTCATTCATGTCCCGGAAGTGGGATTGGGCTGTAGAGTGCAGTGATAGTTCAGAAGGGCAGGGGAACCTGCCTTTTTTCTATATCTCCATGGTATAATGGGAAAAAGAAATGATGAAAGGAGCAGGGCTATGGAAGTAATCGGATTTTACGGGCCGCCGGGTACAGGGAAAAGTGATAGGGCGCTGGTGATTGCTTATGAAAATAAGGCGTCCTGTATTATTGATGACGGCATTCTTATCTATCACAGCCGCATTGTGGCAGGGAAATCGGCCAAGAGGGAAGAAAGTCGTCTTAAAGCAGTGCGGAGAGCCATTTTCTGGGATAAAGAGCAGAGGGATGAAGTGCGGGCGGCTCTACAAAAAATCAATCCCAAACGGGTGCTTATCCTGGGCACATCGGATCGTATGGTGGTCACCATTGCCAAGGCTCTGGATCTCCCTATGCCGGCCAAGTACATCCGCATTGAAGATGTGGCTAAACCGGAAGATATGCTGAAAGCCAGCGAAGCCAGGCACAAGGAAGGAAAGCATGTCATACCTGTGCCTACCATGGAACTGAAGCCCTATTTTAAAGGGTATATGGTGGATCCCCTCCGCTTCCTGAGAAACAGGAAAAAAGAGCCGAAGCGGTTCAGCGAATGGAATGAAAGGTCCGTGGTGCGCCCTGTTTTCAGTTATTACGGAAAGCTTACCTTTTCAGACAAAGTCATAGAAAGTCTGGTTAATTATGCTGCCAGCGGACTTAAGAGGATTAAAATCCGCCATGTGCGAAGTAAAAAAAGCGAGAGCCAGGTGAATGGTCTTATCCTTTATCTGGACGTAACGGTCCGTACTGGAACGCCTCAGGAAATCCGGGACGTGATTCACACCATGAGAGATAAGGTGCAGCGGGAAATCGAATATACCACCGGCATGTCTCTGGAGTCTATGAAGATTAATATTACCACCGGTGTAGCCTGGTAGGAGGCTTTATGAGAACAAGGATTAAAATATGCGGTCTTACTTCACCGGAGGAAGCAGCCTTTCTGCCTTCCAATCAGGTGGACTATGCAGGTATGGTGCTCTTCTATCCAAAGAGCAGGCGGAATATCACCATAGAGAAGGCAAGGGAAATCATGGAGGTTCTGCCGCCCGAAATCAAAAAAACCGCGGTGACTGTCTCACCTACTCTGGAACAGGTGAAACTCATAGAAGAGGCAGGTTTTGATGTGCTGCAGATTCATGGACATCTGGCAGAAGATATTTCTGCAGAAGCGGGTATTCCCATCATCCGCGCTGTGAATGTAAAGGACAGGGTGCCTGTGATGGAGTCCTATCCCCGGATTTTTGCCTATCTTTTTGATGCGGCAGCTCCCGGCAGCGGCAAATCCTTTGACTGGTCTTGTCTGGAGCAGATTCCTGCAGAAGGAAGAAAATTCATACTGGCAGGAGGCCTTCATCCTTTCAATGTAGGAGAGGCTATCAGGCAGGTGCATCCCTGGATGGTGGATGTTTCTTCCGGTGTAGAATATGATGATAAACAAGGAAAAGATCCTGTCAAAATCCAGGCGTTCATTGAAGCAGTAAAAGAAGCAGACGAAAAGTCATCATGAAATAATCTTTCCTAAGGCCCCATTTATTCTTGACAAAATGAAAATCTCATGGTAAAGTTAATTCAACTTCAAACGAGGAAGAAAAGAGTAGGGTCCTGAATACAGCAAAGCGAGTCCGGAGAGTGGAAGCGGATATGGATAGGGACGTGAAGTGCATTTCTGAGTTTGGCGGGCCGAAAGATATAGTAGGCCTTCCCGGGAACTCCCGATATAGAGCGCGGGTATGCGGCATGACCAAGTACCTCATGAGCTGTCTATGGAGACATAGGCGGAAATATTAGGTGGAAACACGAGTCTCTCGTCCTGGTAAGGACGGGAGTTTTTTTATTTATTAACCGTCTTTTCTGAGAGACCGTGTGTACATATCCGGGAGACGCCCGATACAGCGCAGGGGTACAGGAACGTACCTTCACGGCAGAGTCCGGACAGGAAAATTTCCTGAAAAATTCCTGAAAAGAGGAGGAATAGGATATGGCAGGGATACGATGTCGAATGTGCAGCATGATAGAGAAATCAGCATTTAACTTTACTTAATACAAAATACGGAGGCAATTATTATGGCAGACAAAAAATATCGTTTTGAAACTCTTCAGCAGCATGCAGGACAGGTACCGGATCCCACCACAGGAGCCAGGGCTGTTCCTATTTATCAGACCACTTCCTATGTATTCCACGATGCGCAGGAAGGGGAAGATCTCTTTGCTCTTCGTAAACCGGGCTTTATTTATGGCCGTCTTACCAACCCGACCCAGGATGTACTGGAAAAGAGACTGGCTGCCCTGGAAGGAGGCACTGCAGGTCTGGCAGTGGCCAGCGGCGCAGCGGCAGTGACCTATTCTATCCTTAATATTGCCGGCGCCGGTGATGAAATCGTTTCTGCATCCACTCTTTATGGCGGCACCTATGAACTTTTCACCGATACACTTCCCCAGCTGGGTATTCATACCAAATTCGTAAATCCTGATCATCCGGAAGAAATTGAAGCAGCTATCACCGACAGGACAAAGGCTGTATACATTGAAACGCTGGGCAACCCGGCTATCAATATTCCTGATTTTGATGCAATCCGTGACATTGCTCATGCCCATCATCTGCCGGTGCTTATCGACAATACTTTTGCCACCCCCTATCTCTTCCGGCCGTTGGAACATGGCCTTGACGTAGTCATTCATTCGACCACTAAATTCATTGGCGGTCACGGAACCACCCTGGGCGGTGCCATTATTGAAAATGGACAGTTCGACTGGAATCAGCCGGAAAGGTATCCTCACTTTGCTAACCCCGATGCTTCCTATCATGGTATCAACTTTGCTACCGATGTACCAGGCGCAGGATTTGTAACCCGCATCCGTGCCAAGGTTCTTCGTGATACAGGCGCAGCCATTTCCCCCATCTCTGCCTGGTTCTTTATCCAGGGATTGGAAACCCTGTCTCTCCGCGTAGAACGTCATGTGTCCAATGCCCAGAAACTGGCGGAATTTTTGGAAAAACATCCGAAGGTGGGAAAGGTTAACTATCCGGGCCTCGAATCCTCTCCTTATCATAAGCTCCAGCTGAAATATCTGCCCAAAGGCGCAGGCTCCATCTTCTCCATTGAGCTGAAGGACGGATTCAAGGCAGCCAGAGACTTTATCGATAATCTGGATATTTTCTCGGACCTGGCCAATGTAGGGGATTCCAAGTCCCTGGTGGTACATCCTGCTTCCACCACCCATCAGCAGCTGGATGAAGAAGCCCAGCGTGCTGCCGGCATTACTCCCGGCACTGTCCGTATTTCTGTGGGCATTGAAAATATTGACGATCTTCTGGAAGATGTGGAACAGGCACTTTCCAAAATCTGATCTTTTAGAAACTTCATAAAAGGAGCTGCCTGGAAATGGGGCGGCTTCAATCAAAAACTCTCCCGAACCGGGGAGAGTTTTTGATTGGGCTTGGAGTTTATGAGGAGAAAAGAAACTGCCTTCCTGCTGGAGCCGGTATCGTTGACGAAGCCAGTGATATCCACTGAAAGTTTCAAGTTATACCAGGGAAAGCCTGTGAAGCAGGATTCACGGTGGAAGGTGCCCGGAACTGCCAGTATGCAGGCTGCGCCTGGCGACTGCCAATGACTCTTGAACTCTATATGGAAAGGTCTTATTTTTCTGCCAAAGGATAGTTTCATTTTCCTGTTTGGGATAAAAGGGGAAAAATACAGTGAAACTGCCGCTGCCCTGGGCATCTTTTGTATTAGGGAAGCACTGATTAATTCATAGAGTTTTCTTTTATAAGAATTTTTATGCACTGTTTCGTCATGGGCTTCCCTAAATAGCTCGCTATTCGCGTCAGCCCATTCCTCACATTGCATAAAAATTCAAGAATAAAAGTAAACAATGATTTAATCAGCGCTTCCTTAGAGACGCGAAGCGGCAGTTCCGGTCAACCATTCCAGCGCCGCGGTATTTCTGTGAACCGGTCCACCACCATCATGGTGGCCAGTATATTAGACATGAGATGATCCTCTTCGTCAAACATATCCGCTTCTATGACAATGGTGGAGTGACCGTTGTGAGTGATATGGCTGGTGACACGGATGGTTTCTCCCGGTTTGGCAGTACGGATGAAATTCATGGTCATGGCTACAGTAACCACGGAAGCTCCTACGGATGCACTGGTGACACCGGTGACGGAATCGGCCAGGGCAGCCAGCACACCGCCATGGAGGCGGCCCCTGTGATTGTTGTGCTTCAGTGGGTCTGTCTTCAGACTGACGGTGACACTGCCGCAGTGAATTTCATCAATGTGGATATGGAAATAATCTTCCATGAACCGGTTTTTCTTATAAATGTTCCGGATGTGCTGCCGGATTTCCTCCGGATCTCTGAGCTGTTTTATATTGGTATCCATCATGGTCCCATCCTTTTCTCAATTGTTCTGTTACTCCTCATGATAACGGCGATAGTGAAAGATTGCAAGATGGGAGGCGGAATAGATTTCTCAGGGATTCCCATTTTTCTTTACAACCCCGTATACCAGGGTCAGGCAGGAAATGCTGTTTATAGAAATGGATCCCTTTTAGGAGCATCAATGCCGGGCCCATTGAAACTTTTGAATCCTTCGGGCGCTTTCCTCTACCCATTGTTTTCTCTGTAACGTATAATATAAGTAGAAATGGAGAACTGCCGAAAGGCGGTGTTTTTATAGCATTCAAATAGAAGGAGGAGTTATGTTTACAGCGACAACCATACTGGCGGTGAAGAAGGACGGCCATACAGCCATGGCCGGTGACGGGCAGGTCACCATGGGAAATGCGGTAATAATGAAGAATACGGCCCGGAAAGTGCGGCGGCTGTATCATGGGAAGATTATTGCAGGATTTGCCGGTTCCGTGGCAGATGCCTTTTCTCTTTTTGATAAATTTGAAGCCAAACTTCGAGACTGCAATGGCAATCTGGTGCGGGCGGCCGTGGAATTTGCCAAAGACTGGCGCAGCGACCGGGTGCTCCAGAAACTGGAGGCCCTTTTGATTCTCACCGATGGAGGGCATCTTTTCCTTGTCTCCGGCAGCGGAGAAGTGATTGAGCCGGATGATGGTATTCTGGCCATTGGAAGCGGCGGCAACTATGCTCTCTCCGCTGCCCGGGCACTGTCACAGAACACAGATCTTTCTGCCCGTGAAATAGCGGAAAAATCACTTCATATTGCAGCAGATATCTGCGTATACACCAATCATAATGTTATTGTGGAGGAAATCTGATGGAAGAATTAACACCCCGTAAGATTGTAGAATACCTGGACCATTACATTATCGGGCAGAAGGATGCCAAACGGGCTGTGGCAGTGGCTCTTCGGAATCGCTGGCGGGCAGGACAGCTGCCACCGGATA
Source organism: Dialister succinatiphilus (assembly GCF_928721695.1). Classification (NCBI taxonomy): domain Bacteria; kingdom Bacillati; phylum Bacillota; class Negativicutes; order Veillonellales; family Veillonellaceae; genus Dialister; species Dialister succinatiphilus. Next base: position 1,731,020 of record NZ_OV788641.1, read on the forward strand.
TTTCCAGGGAAATCAGCCCCAAGAATATTCTTCTCATTGGCCCCACCGGCGTAGGCAAGACAGAAATTGCCCGGAGGATTGCCTCCCTGACCCATGCACCTTTTGTGAAGGTGGAAGCCACCAAGTACACCGAAGTAGGTTACGTGGGAAGAGACGTAGAGTCCATGGTGCGGGACCTGGTGGAAGAAGCGGTGCGTCTTGTGAAGAAAGAGGAATCCGCCCGTCATGGCAGGGACGCGGAGGAAGAAGCGCTGCATCGCATTGCCGAAGTTCTGTGGCCTTCTAAAAAGCCGGAGACCCGAAGCCCCATGGATATTATTTTCGGTGAAAAGCAGGCCGATAAGCCGGAAAATCAGGAAGAAAAACAGCGGCGCAAAGAACTGGTGGAAAGAATCCGAAGTGGCGAACTGGATGACCGGCAGATTGAGATCAAGGTGGAAGACAAAGGCAATGCGCCCCAGTCGGATAATGAGCAGGCAAACCAGATTTCCGTCATGATTGCCGGTATGATGCCCAAAAAGATGAAGAAAAAGAAGGTTACCGTTCGGGAAGCAAAGAAAATTCTGACAGAAGAGGCAGCCGATGAAATGGTGGATATGGAAGTGGTGAAGGACAGGGCCATCCATTATGCGGAAGAAAGAGGCATTATCTTTATTGATGAAATTGATAAGATTGCCGGCAGAACCGGTGCTTCCGGCGGCCCTGATGTATCACGGGAAGGGGTGCAGAGGGATATCCTTCCGATTGTAGAAGGCGCTACGGTGAAAACGAAGTATGGTCAGGTGAAAACAGACCATATTCTTTTCATGGCGGCCGGTGCGTTCCATGTGTCCAAACCCAGTGACCTGATTCCGGAACTGCAGGGCCGTTTCCCTATCCGCGTAGAGCTTTCCAGTCTTACGAAAGAAGATCTTCGGAAAATCCTGACAGAACCTCGGCAGGCTCTGATTCGTCAGTATACCGCCCTTTTGGATACGGAAGGCCTTCATGTAACCTTTGCAGAAGATGCACTGGATACCATTGCAGAAATTGCCTCGGAGGTTAATTTGGAAACGGAAGACATTGGTGCCAGAAGGCTCTACACCATACTGGAGAGAGTGCTGGAAGACCTCTCCTTTGATGCTCCGGATATGGAAGAAAAGGAAATGGTGGTAGACAGTGACTATGTAAGAGAGAAACTGGGCAGAATCAGGGAAAATATCGATATTTCCAACTACATTCTTTAAGTACAAGGCCGGCGGCTGAAGCTGCCGGCCATTTTTATTTTCAGCCGGATTGCAACGGGATCCGGAAGGAAAGTAAAAAGGTAAACTTTTATGCTCCAAAATGTTAATATCATAATACATGCAGGTTGACGAATGGTTTACAACTGGCTATAATAGGAAAAGAGTTAAGGAAGTATTGTTCCAAGGCATTACAGAAAAGGCAGTTTACAAGGCTGTTTTTTCTAACATTCTGTCGCGGTTTATCATAGGAGGCGCTTTTATGCGAAATGAAATCCTGGATTACTTCAGGAAGGCGAATGGGGAATTTGTTTCAGGAGAACAGATTTCCAAAGATCTCCACGTTTCCCGTACAGCCATCTGGAAGCATATCAAAGTACTAAAGGAGAGGGGCTATATTTTTGAGTCCAGTACACGAAAAGGGTATCGGCTCATTTATGCTCCCAACCTGTTGACGCCGTTGGAAATCAACAGTGCCCTCCATACGGAAACTTTTGGACGTCATGTGGTGTACATGTCTTCCACCCGTTCCACTAACGAGGAAGCAAAGAAAATCGCCAGGGAAGGGGCGGAGGAAGGGACCATTGTGGTGGCAGAGGAGCAGACCGGCGGTCATGGGCGGCTTACCCGCGGATTCTACAGCCCCTTTGCCAAGGGCATCTGGTTTTCCCTTATTCTTCGGCCGAAGTTCTTCCCCATGGAAGCATCCAAATGTACTCTTCTGGCTGCCATTGGCGTATGCCGCGGCATCCGACGTCTGGGACTGAAAGATGCCGGCATCAAATGGCCGAATGATATCCTTTATCATGGCAAAAAGATGGTAGGTATTCTTACGGAAATGTCTGCATCCATGGAAAAAATTGATTATATTATCATGGGTATCGGTATCAATACAGGCATGAAGAAAAGCGAATTTCCTGAGGCTTTCCGCGAGACTTCCACATCCTTCCTCAATGAAGGCATCGACGTATCCCGCAAAGATCTTCTGGCGGCCATTCTGGCAGAACTGGAGAAGGAATATCATATTGCTCAGACTGAAGGTTTTGATAAGGTGCTGGAAGACTGGAAGACCCTTTCCGTTACTCTGGGACAGGAAGTACGGGTCATTTTCGGAAATGACAGCTACACAGGCAAGGCTGTCGATATCGATAAGGATGGATGCCTTCTGGTAGATACAGGATCCCACGTAACCCGAGTCATTGCCGGTGACGTATCTATTCGTCCCATTGATGCGCCCCTTCCAAAGAGATAAGATAATTTCATTTCTTTGAGCGTTTGGAAGTTATGTTTCAGCCGTTCCGGGCATTTCTCTCTTCATGTCTGATACACGGACGGTTATAGGAATAGGAGAAGAGGATAACTATGGAAAAAGGAAAAATGCACAATATTATCAGTGCAGCTATATTTGCAGCCATCATGGCAGTGCTGTCGCAGTTTACGTTCCCCATCGGACCGGTTCCCATTACTTTGCAGAGTTTTGTCTGCGCCCTGGCAGGCGGTGTGCTGGGAAGAAAATGGGGGGCTGTCTCTATCGGCGTATGGCTTCTACTGGGACTTCTTGGCATTCCTATCCTTACCATGGGCAAGGCTGGTGCCGGCATCTTTTTCTCCCCTGTAGGCGGCTATTATCTGGGATTTGTGGTTATGGCCTGGGTATCCGGCTTCCGTCTGGCAGAAAAGGGTCATTTTCTCCGCCAGGTTTCTTCCGCCGTGCTTGGCCTCATTTGCTGCTACGCTTTGGGCACGGTCTGGTTCATGGGATATTTCCACTTTGGCCTTGGAAAAGAAATGCCCCTGTGGACGGCATTGACTCTTACCGTATTCCCCTTTGTGGCTTTTGACCTCATCAAAGTCATTCTGGGTGTTATCTGCGGTACCCGGATTCGCCAGTCTTTGAATCAGGCAGGCTATTACCCCACCATGGAACATTGAAGTTCCCAAACGAACTGATTCGTACATAAGTACTGATATTAAAATATTTATATGCTGCTTCATCAGTAGATTCCTTATAAAGGGGATAGAAAGCGCTGCTTTTAGGGCGGCGCTTTCTTTATAGCTTAAAATATATGAATAGGCCCACTCATATGGTTATCTGTAAAAATTCTATTATTTGTTATGATTTCCCTTGACAGAATGGAAACTTTGTTGCATTATACACTTGATGAAATTTTAAAGGCACCTCAATGTATGGCTGATGGAATAGAATTTGAGAAGTCATAGGGGAGCCGGTTCCGGAGGAGATTCACATGCTTCTTGCTTTTGATGTGGGAAATACGAATATTGTATGCGGTGTATACAAAGAAAGGAAACTGATCCGTCATTGGCGGGTGGCTACAGATACCCTGCAGACTGCTGACGGGTATGCAGCTCTTCTGGGTACGCTGTTTCAGCTGAGTGGACTTGCCTTTAAGGACGTGGAAGACATTATCATCTCCACCGTGGTTCCGCCAATCATTCCGATTCTGGAAACCATGAGCCAGCGCTATTTCCACACGAAACCCATCATGGTAGGTCCTGGGATCAAGACAGGTCTTAATATCCTGTATGACAATCCAAAGGAACTGGGTGCCGACCGTATTGTCAATGCTGTAGCCGCTATTGCGGAATATGACTGCCCCCTTATTATTATTGATATGGGCACTGCTACCACTTTCTGCGTGGTAGATACCAAGGGCAATTATCTGGGCGGCGCCGTGGCGCCGGGCATCGGTATTTCTATGGAAGCCCTCTTCCAGAGAGCTTCCAAGCTCCCTCGGATTGAACTGGTGAAAACGCCAAAAATTATCTGCCGCAACACTGTATCTGCCATGCAGGCCGGCATTTACTACGGCTTTGTAGGCCAGATCGATGAAATCGTAAATCGTATTAAGGAAGAACTGAATGAGCCCAACGTGAAAGTCATTGCTACCGGCGGTCTGGCTACCCTGATAGCCAAGTCTTCCAAAACCATTGATGTAGTAGATCCTATGCTTACGCTGAAAGGTCTTCTGGTGCTTTACGAAAAAAATAGAAATGACAGAAGGTAAGAAAAAAGCGAATCGGGAAACCGGTTCGCTTTTTTGCTGCAGGAATCATGCCGGTGTTTTATAAAATAAAAACACTTGTAAACGGATTCCTGCCGGTATGAAACACACTTCAGAAATCGGACAGATAAAATTTTTCCTCTTGCATTTTAATACATAAGGATGTATATTTATAAAAAATGAATCATCGTTACAGGAGGAAAGACCTATGAAGAAAATGATGAAAGCAGCGATTTTAGCACTGGCAGCGGCAGGTATGGTAATGGCAGGGGGCTGTGGGAGTTCCCAGCCGGCGAAGTCTTCGGCAGGAAATTCATCTCAAAGTGCGCTCATGCAGAAAATCAAAAAGGATGGTAAACTGGTAGTAGGCACAGCTTCCGGATTTCCGCCTTATGAATTTCTGGATACCTCTGTAAAGGATCAGAAGAAGATCGATGGTATCGACATGAAACTGGCAGAAGCGGTGGCGCAGAAGCTGGGGGTGAAGCTGGAGGTGCAGGATATGACCTTCCAGTCCCTTCTTTCTTCCATTACTACAGGGAAGGTGGACATAGCTATTTCTGCCATCAATCCCACTGATGAAAGAAAGAAGACTGTTGATTTCTCCCATAACTATCTGGAGGGAAAACAGACCCTTCTCATCCGCAGGGAGGATGAGGGTAAATATAAATCACTGGCAGATTTTTCCGGTAAGAAGATTGCAGTGCAGAAATCTACGATTCAGGAAAAACTGGCTGCAGAGCAGATTCCGGATGCCCAGATCGTGGCCCTGGCTAAGGTGCCTGATGCCCTGCTGGAATTGAAACAGGGGAAAGTGGATGCCGTGCCGGTGCAGAATATAGTAGGTGGACAGTATTTGGTCACCAATGATGACCTGGCGCCTACGAATATTTATTTTGACAAATACAGTGGAGGTTCTGCTGTGGCAGTACCTAAGGGAAGCGATGATGTGGTGGCTGTGATTAATGAGGTCATAAAGGAAAACCAGGACAATGGAAACATAGATCAATGGGTGGATGAAATGACAAAGAAAGCGGTGGCCAACGCGCAGTCCAAGTAACTGCCTTTTTCCTGAAGGAGGAAATCTGTTATGAATAAGACCATGAAAGTCATACTTTTAGGAACGGCTTTGACAGCTGCCATGATTTCTGCCGGCTGCGGAGATTCTTCTACCTCCAAAAGCAGTGCTGCTTCCGGTTCGTCCCAGAGCAAACTTATGCAGACGATCAAACAGAGAGGGAAGCTGATTGTAGGCACGTCCTCCGGTTATCCGCCCTATGTATTTGTAGATGCAGAGTCTCCGGATAAAAAGGTCATCGGCCTTGATATGGAAATGTGTAAACAGATTGCCGATAAACTGGGTGTTCCTATGGAAGTACAGGATATGAGCTTCTCTGCTCTCCTGTCTTCTGTTACTGCCGGGAAGGTGGATATTGCGGTAGGTGGTGTATCTCCTACACCGGAGAGGGAAAAAGCTATGGCCTTCTCAGACCTCTATCTTCCTACGGAGCAGAAGCTTTTAGTAAGAAAAGAAGACCAGCATACATTTAAAACGCTGGCAGACTTAAAAGGCAAAGTCCTTGGTGCAGAGAAATCCACCACCCAGGAAGCTACAGCCCAGAAGGTGGAAGGAGCTACGGCTATTGGCCTTTCCAGTGTGCCCGACGCCGTGCTTCAGCTGAAGAACGGCAAACTGGATGGCATCGTGCTTGAAGGAGTTGTATCGAAGCAGTATCTGGTATACAATGATGATCTGGCCCTGGCTGATGTACAGTTTGATGGAGCCAAGAAGGTATCTGCCGTAGCTCTCCAGAAGGGGAATGATGATGTGCTGAAAATAATTAACGATGTGATTAAACAGGATACAGAATCCGGGCAGTTTGACAAGTGGGTGGATGAATACAGCAGGATTGCCATTGAAAAGGCAGGAAAATAAGAATTCAAAAAACAGCAGACTCATGGTCTGCTGTTTTTTTATGCATATTATTAAATGCCTCATTTTCCAATGAGGAAGCAGGAAATGTATAGTAACTGTCGAGTATATTACGACTACAGGACATTTTGAAATAAGATTAAAAAGAAAATTCCCAGAAAGTTTATGAATAATTATTGACATTAACGCATAAATATGCTAAACTCTATGCAAGTTAAGAAAAGAACTCCATTCTTAAAGACGAAAGGGTGTATGAACATGATGAATAAGAAAAATTTACTGAAGATGATGGCATTAGGTATGGCAGCAGCTGCTGTATTCGGACTGGCAGGCTGCGGCGGTGGTTCCGGCTCGAGTCAGAGCGCTTCTTCCCAGACCCAGAAAGAAAGTCCCCTCATGCAGAAAATTAAATCCAGCGGTAAGCTGGTCGTAGGAACTGCATCGGGTTATCCTCCCTATGAATTCGTAGATACATCTGCCGGTGAAAAGAAAGTCATCGGCATCGACATGGAACTGGCCCAGAAGGTGGCTGATAAGCTGGGTGTGAAGCTGGAAGTACAGGATATGAACTTCCAGGCCCTCCTTTCTTCATTGACCGGCGGCAAGGTGGATGTGGCCATTGCAGGAATCAACCCCACAGATGAAAGAAAGAAATCCATGGATTTCTCCGCTGACTATCTGCCCACGGAACAGAAGGTGATTATCCGTAAAGCGGATGCTGATAAGTATAAGACCGTAGAAGATCTCTACGGAAAAACTATCGGTGTACAGAAGTCCACCACCCAGGAAGCCCTGGCCAAGGAAAAGATTAAAGATGCAAAAATCGTAGGTCTGGCTCATGTGCCGGAGGTGGTACTGGAACTGAAGCAGGGCAAGGTAGACGGCCTGGTGGTAGAAGGCATTGTAGGTGAGCAGTACGTTATCTTCAATGATGATCTCATGTTCTCAGATATCAAGTTCCCGGGAGCTGTCAAGAACTCTGCTGCTGCCGTACAGAAAGGAAATGAAGATGTGCTGGCTGTGATCAATGAAGTGATTAAAGAAAACACAGATAATGGCAACTTCAAGAAATGGACAGAAGAATACAGCAAGAAAGCTGTATCCAATGCAGACAATAAATAAGTGAAATAAGTGAAAGAACCCTGCAGTGTCATTGAGACACGGCAGGGTTTTAATTTAGAAATACAGACTTCTCCTGCCGATGACTGCTTAAGGAAGCGCTTATTAAATCATTGTTTGCTTTTATTCTTGAATTTTTATGCAATGCGAGGAATGGGCTGACGCGAATAGCGAGCTATTTAAGGAAGACCATGACGAAACAGTGCATAAAAATTCTTATAAAAGAAAACTCTATGAATTAATCAGTGCTTCCTTAATACCCATGAGGGACTCCGGTCTTACTACTGGAAATTCTGAATAGAGGTTTTAATTAACTTTTAAAGAAAGATATGAATATAGATATGGTCAAGAATATGAGTGTATGTTATAATTAGCTAACTTCAGATGATTTTACCTGATAGGGGAGCGCCGATACTTCAGGGGTTTGATTCTATCAGTGCTTTCTTAAAGAAAGAGGGGCTTATATCCATGAATAAAAAAACTATTCCGTTTTCCGATGAATTAATCCGTGATATAGCAGCCAAGTATGGCACACCTTTTCATATTTATGATGAAAAGGGGATTCTTGATAATGTAAAGAGGCTGCAGAAAGCTTTTTCCTGGAATCCTAACTTCCATGAATACTTTGCAGTGAAAGCCACACCGAATCCCTGGATTATGAAAAGCCTTAAAACTTTAAACGTAGGCTCTGACTGCAGTTCCATGGCAGAGCTGGTACTTTCCGAAACCGTGGGCATCAGAGGAGAAGAAATCGTATTTTCTTCCAATGATACGCCTGATGAAGAATTTATCAAAGCCAATGAACTGGGAGCCATTATCAATCTGGATGATGTGTCCAACCTGGATGACCTGGATAGGCTTCATATTGTTCCTGAAAAAATCTGCTTCCGTTATAATCCAGGCCCTGAACTGGCAAGGGGCAATGCCATCATCGGCAAGCCGGAAGAAGCAAAGTACGGCATGACTAAAGAACAGCTCATGACCTGCGTGGACTGGGCTAAGAAAAAGGGCATTTCCTACATTGGCATCCATACCATGGTTATTTCCGCAGAACTGGAACTGCCGGGGCTTCTTGGTACGATTGCCATGATGTTTGATCTGGCTAATGAAATCAGAAATGAAAAGGGCGTGACTGTCAGCTTCATCGATTTCGGCGGCGGCATCGGCATTCCTTATCGCCCGGAACAGAATCCCGTGGACATTGAAGGCCTTGGAGAGGGCGCAAGAAAGCTCTTTGAAGAAAAAATGAAGGGCTTTGACCATACTCGTATCTGCTTCGAATGCGGCCGCGCCATTACCGGTCCTTATGGATTCCTGGTGACCAAAGCTATTCATTATAAACATATTTATCGCGATTACATCGGCGTGGATGCCTGCATGGCGGATCTCATGCGTCCAGGTATGTATGGCGCCTACCATCATGTGACCGTACTTGGTAAGGCTGATGCACCTAAGGACCATGTGTATGATGTGGTAGGCTCCCTCTGTGAAAACTGTGATAAATTTGCTATTCAGCGGCCTCTTCCGGAAATTAAAACGGGAGACCTCATCGTCATTCATGACACCGGTGCTCATGGTCACAGCATGGGCTATAACTATAACGGCCGCCTTCGCCATCAGGAGATTCTGGTTCATGAAAACGGCAGCGTACAGCAGATCCGCCGCAATGAGACCCTTTTTGACCTGTTTGCCACCCTCGATTTCCCGAACCTGAAAGAAAATACGGCCAAGGTAACAAAGGAATAATAAGTCAGAAATAAGGTATTATATGTATGAAACCGCAGGTATCTATCCTGCGGTTTTTTGATTTCCGGCGGCAAATCTATCTAATTATGTGTTCAGGTTATATGGATTGAGAAAAATCTAAAAATGTCATAGCGCCAAAAAACGGGTTATTGTATAATATCAATATAGAAGTATCGAAATGCATTTAATATTTTAGGAGGCATTCATATGTATACTTTATCTACTGTAGAATTTAATGGAAAAATTCCGCAGATTGATCCTAATGCTTTTGTAGCTCCCCACACATTCCTCTCCGGCGATATCAGAGTCGGTAAGTATGCCAGCATCTGGCCAGGTGTGGTAGCCAGAGGTGATGTGAACTATATTTCCGTAGGAGAATGCTCCAACGTACAGGATCTCTGCTGCCTTCATGTAGCCGATGATCATCCCTGTATTATCGGCGACTATGTAACCATTGGACACAGCGCAGTGGTTCATGCCTGCACCATAGAAGATCATGTGCTCATCGGTATGCATGCTACTATACTCGATGGCGCTGTGATTGGAAGAGGATCTATTGTAGCAGCCGGAGCTGTCGTACTGGGAGGAACTGTCATTCCACCAAACTCTCTGGTAGCTGGTGTTCCTGCTAAAGTAATTCGCACCATTGACCGTGTAAAGAATATCCATGCCCAGGCCATCAAGTATAAATGCGAATGGGCTATCGGCTATGGCGCTAAACCGGATATTGACGGTGAACTTTATCACGGCGAAAAGATTGTGTAATGAATTTAATCATGATACAAAAATCATCCCGGGAATTTTTCCCGGGGTGATTTTTTATGGAATGGGAAATGGTCAATTCATCATGGGCTATATATAACGAGGTGTCATGTAAGAAAACAGGCTCACCTTCGGCACCGGTGAAATTGAGGATAAAAGCGGCCTTGTGCCTTTTTTAGCGGTCAAAGGGCGCTGAATTCCCTGCATACTGTCCTGCTTTATCTTAGTGTAAAATTTTACTCGGTAAGGGAATTTTTCCAGAAACAATAAAAGAGGAAAGCCTCCCCTTGAGTGGAAATGTTATAATTTCCGTGGCAAAGAATAAAACAAAGAAAGGGCTTTCCTCATGGATATTATAACAAAAACTGGAGAAATTTGGAGTGAAAATGCAATTGGTGCAGTCATTTCTCTCATTAAGGAATCTGATGACTCTATCGAGGCTGAAAGGAAGCTAACTCATTGGCTCACTGAAATGAACTGTCAGCTTATAGCTATGGCCCTGGCGCGTATTGACACTGAGCTGTATCAGATTTACAAGGCACAGGGGTGGCGTGTGGCGCGCCGGGACTCTAGGACGATTTGCTGCCGCTATGGAGAGCTGACCTATACACGAAGACTTCTGCAGAAAGAAGGGAAGAGCTTCTATCCCCTGGACTGCAAAATGGGCTTTGAGTCCAGAAAGCACTACAGCTTGGGAATGATTGAGCGGATTGTCGAGGCTGTTGCAATTACCACATCTCGCAGTGCCAGCGAACTCCTGCAAAGCCTGGCCGGGATTACCATCTCCCATCAGTCCGTTATCTCACTCAAGAACTATGCCGGCGAGAAGGCGAAGACTTATGAAAAAGCATTGGCAGAAGAGGAAAAGGTTGAAAAGCCGACACAGCCGGAAATTATAGCGATTGAAGGAGATGGAATTGTACTCAAGAACAAGGAGAAAGGCAGCGTTTCGGAAGTGCACCGCCTCCAGATATATGAGGGAGTCAGGAAAAATGGCAACAGGACAGAACTGGTAGGACTTCGCTGCTTTGCATCTACCAGCAGAAAAGAACTTTTTGCAATGGTAAGAAGCTATCTGCTTGGGCACTATGACCTGTCTAAGACCACAGTGCTGTCGAATGGGGATGGAGGGTCCGGATACCAGTTTCAGGACTTTGAGCGAATGGTAGAAGGCTGCCTGGATCACCAGCACTTCCGCGACTGCTATCATGTGCATGAAAAGATCCGGACCCGGCTCAGCTTCTGCAACAGGAAACTGATAGACCGTATTATCCGAGAACTTCACCGGACCGACAATATTATGAAACAGATTCCCGTATGGATGGACACTGCCCGGAGCTGTGCCCGGACAGAGGAGGATTTGGAGGAGGTAGACAAGCTGCAGAGCTATCTGGAGAGAAATGCCCCCTATATCCCCAGCCTGAGTCAGCGCGGCATCCATACAGAGATTCACCTGGGGACTGCAGAAACAAACCACCGGTTCTATAGCTATCGCATGAAGCGGCAGGGACGGAGCTGGTCCAGCGAGGGAATGGAGTGTATGGTTTGGGTATTGACCGCCCGGAAGAATAAAACACTTACAGCAGCTCTCCTGTACCATGCTAATGGGAAAAGCTACAAAAAGATGGATAGAGCCATGCACAAGGCTGCGGTGCAGGCAGAGCGTAAAATCGCCCAGAATGTCCGGAGTGAGGCGCAGAAGCGTAAAATGAGAAACTATAGGCCAGGATGCCTGGAGGGGCGTATAGGCGTTTATGGAGCTTCTTCTTCACCAATGGGGAGACTGGCCAGAGCTATACAGAAATACTGATTAAACCGAAGCCACGGAGATAGTAATCATCGACAGTCAAATGAATTACCGAGGAAAACTTGACACTTACCTGCTTTATGGCTGTATTTGACTATTCCCCACTATGAGCTATATAATAAGTATCAACTATATAAAAAATGATGATGTATCATTGTTTTTGTGGAAGGTGAAATTATGCGTGAAAAGTATGTTCCTCAGCAGATTGAGAAAAAATGGCAGAAAATCTGGGAGGATACAAAGGCATTCGAGACTCACTCGGATCCTTCTAAAAAGAAATACTATGTTCTGGAGATGTTTCCTTATCCCTCCGGTAACCTTCATATGGGCCATGTAAGAAACTATTCCATCGGTGATGTGGTGGCCCGCTTCAAGAAAATGCAGGGCTTTAACGTTATCCATCCCATGGGATTTGATGCTTTCGGCATGCCTGCAGAAAATGCAGCGATTAAGCATGGCACTCCGCCGGCAGAATGGACTTATTCCAACATTGACAATATGACCCGTCAGCAGAAGGAACTGGGCCTGTCCTACGATTGGGACAGGAAGGTTCTTACCTGCCGGGAAGATTATTACAAGCACACCCAGAAGCTCTTTGAAATTTTCTACAAGAGAGGACTGGCATACAAGAAAGAAGCCAAGGTAAACTGGTGTGACACCTGCCATACCGTGCTGGCTAATGAACAGGTAGAAGAAGGCCGGTGCTGGAGATGCAAAAATCCGGTAGTAAAGAAGGATCTGTCTCAATGGTTCCTGAAAATCACCGACTATGCTGACCGCCTCCTGGCTGATCTGGACCATATGCCGGGTTGGCCGGAAAGAGTTAAGACCATGCAGAGAAACTGGATTGGCCGCTCCACCGGTACCCAGTTCTCCTTCAAAGTGGAAGGCATGGATGATTCCATTCCTGTATATACCACCCGTGTAGATACTGTTTACGGTGTGACCTACATGGTGCTGGCTCCGGAACATCCGCTGGTGGAAAAGCTGATTGCCGGCAACCCTGAAAAGGATAAACTGGAAGCTTTCATTACAGAAATGAGAAACCAGAACGACATTGTCCGTACGGCAGAAGATGCACCGAAGCTGGGTATGTTTACCGGAAGCTATGCCATCCATCCCCTGACCGGCGAAAGAGTGCCTATCTGGATTGCCAACTATGTTCTCTATGAATATGGTACGGGTGCTGTCATGGCTGTTCCGACTCATGATCAGCGCGACTTTGAATTTGCAAAGAAATACAATCTTCCCATGAAGCTGGTGGTACAGAACAAAGCCCATGACCTGAAGCTGGAAGATATGGATAAAGCCTATGATGCCGACGGATACCTGGTTAACTCCGGTGAATTCGATGGCCTGACTTCTGCAGAAGGCAGGGAAGCCATTACAAAGAAATTTGAGGATATGGGTATCGGCAAGGGTAAGGTCAACTACCGTCTCCGTGACTGGCTGATTTCCCGTCAGCGTTACTGGGGCTGCCCCATTCCGATTATCCACTGCCCTCACTGCGGCAATGTACTGGTACCGGAAAAAGATCTGCCTGTCAAACTTCCTACGGATGTAAATTTTGTGGCCGGTGCTACCTCTCCTCTGGAAACAAGCAAAACCTTCCTTCATGTGAAATGCCCGCAGTGCGGTGCTGACGCTACCCGCGAAACGGATACCATGGATACATTTATTGATTCTTCCTGGTACTTCCTCCGCTACTGTGATCCCCACAATGAAAAAGAGCCTTTTGATAAGAAAAAGGCAAATTACTGGATGCCGGTGGACCAGTATATCGGCGGTATTGAACATGCCATTCTCCACCTGCTGTACTCCCGTTTCTTTATGAAAGTACTTCAGGACGAAGGCATGGTAGATTATCCGGAACCTTTCACCAACCTGCTCTGCCAGGGGATGGTGCTGAAAGATGGCGGCAAGATGAGTAAGTCCGTAGGAAACGTAGTTTCCCCGGAAGAAATTGTAGGGAAATACGGCGCTGACACTGCCCGTCTCTTCATCCTCTTTGCTGCTCCTCCGGAGAAGGATCTGGAATGGTCTGACCAGGGCGTGGAAGGCTCCTACCGCTTCCTGAAGAGAGTATGGGCTATTACCGGTAAATACCAGGATTTCAAAAAGGAAAACAAGGGCAAGCTGTCGGAAGATGAATTTGCACTCCGCAGGAGACTGCACCAGACTATTTCCAAGGTGACCGAAGACCTGGATGGAAAATTTGCTTTTAATACAGCGATTTCCTCCATTATGGAACTGGTAAATGAAATGTACCGCTTTGTAGAAAGCCATGATGCCATCGAAGATAGTCTGGCTCATGAACTGCTGCGGAATCTTCTTATCCTTCTGGCTCCTTTTGTTCCCCACATTACTGAAGAGCTGTGGCAGGGACTGGGCGAAAAGGAAAAGAGTGTTCACGAAGCTTCCTGGCCTTCCTGCGATGCATCGGCCCTGGTGGTGGATGAAGTGGAACTGGGTGTACAGGTAAACGGCAAGGTCCGTGCTGCCATCACTGTTCCTGTAGCCATGAGCCGTGAAGAAATCGGAGAAAAAGCAAAGGAACTGCCGGAAGTGAAAAAATTCACCGACGGAAAGAAGATTGTGAAAATTATCGTAGTTCCCAAGCGCATTGTAAACATCGTAGTCAAATAATCCAAATGAAAAAGAGTCCTCACGGGGACTCTTTTTTTATGGCTGTGTTAAAATAAAAAAGAGTGCTATGGCTTTTAGTTGGCTTTAAAGGAGTGACTTCTATGCATATTACCTGTGAAGGAAGAAGCTTTGATTTCTTTGACGGCGCTTCGCCCCAGAACCTCTGGAACATTGTGAGGGGAGAGCGGGGAAGAAATGACGCAGTCCTTGCAGACTGCAACGGGGATATCCTCGATTTCCAGACACCTTTTTCAAAAGATTGTACTGTTCGATGGATTCCTCTGTCGTCTAAACAGGCCTACCAGGCCTATCGCCGCACTGCCATAATGCTTCTGGTATGCGGCGTGAAGGAAATCTATGGGGAAAAAGCTGATGTGAAAGTGAAACACTCCCTTGGAAAATCCATTTACTGTGAATTCAAGGACGGTCATACGCCGCTGCAGAAAGAACTCTCCATCCTGGAGAATAAAATGAAGGAGATTGTATCAGAAAGAAGAAAAATTACAAAGCTGGTGGTAGGAAGAAACAGGGCCATTGCTTTCCTGCGTATGAAAGGAAGAAATGAAGATGCAGAACTCTTGTCCCAGCTTGATTTTTCTGAACTGAATGTGGATCAGTGCGGCAGTCTGATTGATTACTATTTCGGTCCCATGCTGCCGGATATGGGATTTATTCATGCCTTTGCTCTTCATTCCTATGCGCCCGGTTTCCTCCTGCAGCTGCCGGGACCTGGAGAAACAGAGCTGACTCCCGGAAAAGACGATCCCCTCTATGCCCGGGTCTTTCTGGAGTCTCAGAACTGGAGTGAGCTCATAGGCTGTCATAATCTGGAAGAACTGAACCGGTCCATTGACACCGGACGGATTTACGACCTAGTGGCCACGGCGGAAGCGCTGCAGGAAAAGAAAATGGCTGAACTGGCAGATACCATCTGCCGCCAGAAACCATCTATCCGTCTCGTCTGTATGGCAGGCCCTTCTTCTTCCGGCAAAACGACTTTCATGAAAAGGCTTATCGTCCATCTCTGGGTCAACGGTGTGAAACCGGTGATGCTTTCGCTGGATGATTATTTCCGAAATCGCGATGAAATGGGAAATGAAAACTGGGAAGATCTGGAAGCGTTGGACTTAACCCTTTTTGAAGATACGGTCTCTGCTCTTCTGGAAGGAAGGGAAGTGCATCTGCCCCATTTCAATTTCATTACCGGCAAAAAAGAATGGGATAAAAAGGCTATCCGTTTGGGAAAAGGACAGCCTATTCTGGTTGAAGGTCTCCACGCCCTGAATCCCAGACTGACCTACTTCGTGCCAGGCTATCAGTGCATACGAGTCTATCTTTCCGCATTAACCCAGCTCACCATCAACGATCACAACCGCATCTCCACCTCCGACAGCCGCCTTCTTCGCCGCCTTGTCCGGGACTTCCAGTTCCGCGGCAACGGTCCGGAGCATACCCTTATGGTGTGGGATAATGTAAGACAGGGGGAAGAACGCAATATCTTTCAGTACCAGGACAGGGCCAATGTGGTATTCAATACGGCCCTCCTTTATGAAATCCCGGTACTCAAGAAACTGGCCCGGCCTCTTCTGGAAAGTATAGGAAGGGACAGTCCTGCCTATTCCGAAGCCAAAAGAATGCTCTCCTTCCTTATGCCCTTCAGAGAACTGGACAGCTCCATTGTGCCGGGAGAATCCCTCCTCCGTGAATTCGTGGGATATAAAGGGCTGGGGAAATCCTTCCTGAACCGCTGACTGTTGATTCCCTGTGTTTTTCAGTCATCCTCCATCAGTGGGGCTGCAAAAGAAAAGATATCTCAATTTCTTGTTTATCTTTGAGGCGGCAGAGGAACGGATTGCCCATCAGCAAAGTGGATTCGTAAGAAAATTAAGAATCCCGCAAGTCTGCCATAGTCATGCTGCAGGAAGATGTAAGGTGCGTATGCTCAATAGAATATGCAGGGCAGAAGCGGGAAAGGGTGTACGAGGCTGAAAGATGAAAGGATGCGCCTGTAAATGTGGCTGCTAAAAGGTCTTTTAAAAAAATTTCAAAATTTTTTCTTCAGAGGGGTCAAAAATTCGAATCTTCTACGATATTAGTATCAGAGGAATGAAAAGGTACTCATGAGATGATGAATGTCATTTTCCCAATGCTTTTTCCACATCCGCGGTAGAGGAGAAGGTAGGGAGAAGGTAAACATCATGGAATTTCACTTTTCAACCTCCCTTCTTCTAAACCCGGCTGGCAATAGACAGAAGACAATGCAAAAATAGAAGACAGAAAAGCAATAAGGAAGAGCGCTCGCAGAACTTTCCTCTCTCTGACGACATGATCTGAGCAGCACCCATGAAAATGGGAGGGCCAAGGCGCAGACGCCTGATTCATTGGTTGAATTTATCTGGAGACTCCCCTGATAGGCTTTTCTGTCTTTTGGCGTGGCTTTGCACAAAGCAGACTGTCCTATTTGCATAAAGTCCCTGTTTCATATATAATAGGTTTAAGAACGATAAAATTCGATATAAGAGGAGGAAGAAATATGGATATGGTTGATGTACTGGTTATTGGTGCGGGCCCTGCGGGGCTGAATGCGGCGCTCTATGCGGCCCGGAAGGAGCTGACGGTCAAGGTGGTGACTACCGATATCGGAGGCCAGATGCTCTTAACAAATGAAATCGAAAATTATCTGGGATTCCCGTCTATTTCCGGCTTTGAACTGGCAGACAAAATGGAAGCCCATGTGAAGCAGTACCCTGTAGAATTCGTATATGCAGGGGTGAAGTCTCTGGTCAAAGAGGGGGACGGAACTTTTACGGCCCATCTGGATGACGGCGGGGAGCTGCGGGGAAAAGCCTGCATTGTGACTGCCGGAAAGCACAGCCGGACATTGGATATCCCGGGAGAAAAGGAATATACCGGTCGAGGTGTCAGCTACTGCGCTACCTGTGATGGGCCATTCTACCGCAAGAAAACAGTGGCTATTGTGGGCGGCGGAGACAGTGCGGTACAGGCTGCCATTGAGCTGGCAAAACTCTGCCCCACGGTATACCTTCTGGTGCGGAGCCGTATCCGGGCTCAGGAGATTCTGGTCAAACGCATGAAAGAGCTGGAGAATGTGAAGGTGTATATGGGATATACGCCGGAGGAAGTTAAAGGGGACAAGAAGGTACAGGGCCTTGTGATTAAAAATAAGGCTGATGGAAAGACGGAAGAACTTTCTGTGGATGGTGTTTTTGTAGAAGCCGGCGGTATTCCGAACAATTCCTATCTTCCTTCCGATGTCAAAGTCAATTCTCTGGGAGAAATCATGACTAATAAGGAAGGAGAAACCAATGTGGATGGCCTTTTTGCAGCGGGGGATGTGACTGACTGCAGAAATAAGCAGGTCATCATTGCAGCAGGAGAGGGGGCGGCAGCTGCCTTGGCAGCTCATGAATACCTGCTTCGCAGCGGATTATGAGAGTGACAAAGAAGGTTAAGGCTGAGCAGCTTCGCCGGCTTTCAGAGGTGTATAAAAATGATGGTACCATGCTTCATTTCACCAGTCCCTTTACCCTGCTGGTGGCGGTGATCCTTTCTGCCCAATGTACCGATAAAAGAGTCAATGTGATTACGAACCGTATTTTTCCAAGATTGGATACGCCGGCCAAAATGGTTTCTCTTACCCAGAGCCAGCTGGAAACGGAAATCCATGACTGCGGTTTGTACAAAGCTAAGGCGAAGAATCTACTGGGCATGTGCCGCATGCTCCTTTCTGACTACCACGGAGAAGTACCGGAAGATTTCGATGAACTGGTCAAGCTCCCCGGGGTGGGACGGAAAACAGCCAATGTAGTGCGGAGTGTGGCTTTTGGTTATCCGGCTATTGCGGTGGATACCCATGTTTTCCGCGTATCCAACCGCTTAAAGCTGGCAGTAGGGACTACGCCGCTGGAAGTGGAAAAAGGACTCCAGAAGGCTATTCCGAAAAAAGACTGGTCTGCAGCCCATCACTGGCTTATCTGGCATGGAAGAAGAGTATGTCATGCCAGAAAACCGGACTGTGAAACCTGCTTTCTTCAGAATGTCTGTCCTTCCTGTACGGTGAAGGTAACCCCCTGGAAACCGGAGTGATAGGGCATGTGGACACGCCTTCGAACGGTCAGCCGACAATAGGAAGGCCCTTTTATGGGCAGGCTAAGGGCCAACTTCGGCTGACTTGCGCATTCTATGCAGAATGCGCACATGAGGGTTCAAAGGGTGCAAAGGGTGCAGAAGGTTCAAAGGGTTGTGGTGGGCGCCCTTCAGAAAAAAGGGGCGCCAGTATGAAAAAACCGTACAAACGCCCTGGCGGGCGATGGAAAAGCGTTCCCCTTTTTGGTGGTGCAGCACCAAAAGGGGTGCATATCCTCGAGCGAAGCGAGGTTGTTAGGTTTTCGCTGTCGCCAGGCAACATACATACTCATCGCCGCGAAGCGGCGATACCTTCCCCTCTGAACCCTATGAATCTTCTGAACCCTTTGAACTCTGCCACGCAGTGGCTCCATGGGCGATACCTTCCCCTCTGCACCTTTTGAACCTTCTGAACCCTCATGCCCTCCGGGCGTGTCCTTCGCCCCCTGAGCGCAGCGAATACAACCTTTGGCACCGAGGGCCGTCAGGCCCGATGGATGCCATACGCCCCTCTGCACCGTAGGCGCAGGCCCCTACGGAAATACAGTGAATACAGTCCAACACTGCTTTATAGCACCAAAAAAGCTCTCCATTCCGGAGAGCTTTTTGATTTCCTTTAAGAATCAGAACATATTAAGGATTCCTGTAAATCCATAGTGGTTAGAAGGAAGGAAAGCATCGACTGCTTTAGAAACACCGGTAGGTTCAGGTGCCGTAATGAGGAGCAGCAGGATAGCCAGTACGGTGAAACCCAGGGATACCAGGTTTGCCTTGCCTTTGCGGGACATCTCATAATAGCCGAAAAGGCGGAGGCCCAGAGCGCCGAAAAAGGTAATGACCAGTCCCGACAGGGAGAAAATGCCGAAGAGAATATTGGCCATCAGGAAGCCAATGAAGAATACGGGCAGGAAAATGAAGGGCAGATTATAGGCAATGAGGGTGGAGTTCACATGACGGCGCATATCATCCAGCCAGTCAGCCAGGTCGAAACCGAAGAGGCCCAGGGGAATGAAGGACAGGAGGACGATTTTATCCCATATGCCGGAGAGCCGGTCTCTGTCCTGACCCAGCCAGTAGAAAAATACACAAATGAGGAAGCCTGCAATACCGCCGATGATGTAGTAGAAATCTTCAGGAATAAATTTTACGGCAATCATGGCAATGGTAGTAAGGATGGAGCCCGTGACTATCCAGCCGGTAATCTGACTCCGGGAGGCTCTTTTTTCTTCCGGCACATCAGCCCACATCTGTGCCAGAATTTCCGTCATGAAAAGAAGAAGGAAAATGGCCAGAGCGGCGAAAGGATAGACAAAAAGGGAAACAAGGATAAAGAAAACGGGAATAAAGACTTTATATCCCTTAAACACCTGCAGGTGCTTGAAATTTAATTTCTTCTTCTGTGTGTAAATGGTCAGTCTCATAAATACAAGGTAAGTCAGCATGATGCCCACGGTTTCTACCGGCTCACAGCCCAGATAAAGCAGGGAGCAGAAAACAAGTATGGCCGTATTAGCTCCTGTAAAACGGCTGACCAGGGAACTGAAGAGGCCAATATTCAGAAAGGCCACTATTGCGTCACCAAAATTCAAAACATCCATCTCCTTTATAAACAATTCCTTTCTAGTATACCTGTTATAAAGAAAGGACGCAATAGTTTGGGCCTGCTAAAATTACCTGTCAGTCATGGGGATACAATGGCCTTTTCCTGGCAGGCAGCTGTTTATAAAAAGTTCTCTATTCGGCACGGATCAGGTGGGACTGCCCCCTTTTCCTCATCCGATAAAGCTGATAAAATAGAGGGAAACAGGAATGGGAGGGGTTTATCATGGATGATCTTGTTATTGTGGACTGTCAGTATGATTTCATAGATGGTACGCTGGCCTGCGGGCACAGCCATGAGGCGGTGGCAGAACTGGTACGTTTTATAAACAGCCATCCTGTGCGCTGCCTTTATACATCGGACTGGCACAGCCCATCCAATGGTTCTTTCAAGGTGAATGGCGGCATCTGGCCTGTTCACTGTGTGGCCGGCACGAAAGGGGCAGAACTTGATCCTGCTTTTACAGAGCAGGTGAAGAAGAAAGAGAATCGTCCTTCTTCTGAAAATCGTTTCTTGAAGGGCCAAGATGATAAAGTAGAGGAGTACTCTGCTTTTAACGGAGTGAATCAAGAGGGAAAGCGGCTGGGAGACGAGACTTCTTCCCATGTGTATGTAGGTGGTATTGCGTCGGAGTACTGTGTGAAAGAAACGGTGCTCGCCCTCCTTGCTTCCGGCAGGAAGGTAACACTTCTGGTAAAAGGGCTGGGTTATGTGTCGGAAAAGGATCATGCAAAGACCTTGAAGGAATTGAAAGAAAAAGGTGTGACTCTGCTGGAGGAATAATGAAACAACTTTTGGTAGATGATGTGGGAGAGTTCGGCCTGATTCGCCGCATTATGCACGATTTTATCTTTCGTCCGGAGCTTTTGGTTGTAGGTCCCGGTGATGATGGTGCGGTGTATCGAACGCCTGGCGGATACGACCAGGTGATTTCCACAGATACCATGGTGGAGGGCATCCATTTCACCAGGGACACCATGAGTCCCTTCGACGTAGGGTACCATCTGGCGGCTTCCAATTTCAGCGATATGGCCGCCATGGGGGCCGAGGCCGTGGGATTTGTCCTTTCCATTGCTCTTCCCGGAGATCTTCCTCTTTCCTGGGTGGACCGTTTTTATGACGGGCTCAGGGCCTGCTGCGGAAAGTACAGGGTGAATCTTCTTGGCGGCGATGTGACAGGATCTACAAAGGGATTAATCCTTACCGGTACGGTGACAGGCATGGTGCCTGAAGGGAAAGCGGTGACAAGAAGCGGTGCCCGGCAGGGGGATATCATCTTTGTCACCGGTACTGCAGGTGATTCGGCGGCAGGGCTTTATGCGCTCCTTCATGACATGGGAGAGGAATGGCCTTCCCTGACAGTGAGACATCAGCGGCCGGAACCCCAGATTCCGCTGGGAATACTCCTTAGAAAGGCAGGAGCCCATGCGCTGAATGATATTTCTGACGGCCTGTCCCGGGAATGGAATGAAATTGCAAAGGCATCGGGAGTAGAACTGGAAATCGAACTGGAAAAGGTGCCTCTATCGAAAGCGGTGGGGGCTTTGGCGGAAAAGGTACATCGGGACCCTCTGGTCTGGGCCCTGAATGGAGGAGAAGATTACCAGCTTACTGGTACCATTTCTCCTTCTGATTTTGATACAATAAAAAAAGAGATGCCCATAACTCCGGTGGGAAGGGTTGTAAAGAAACCGGGAACGGGCGTTTATGTGTGGCGGCATGGTCAAAGACGGCTTCTTCAAGCGAAAGGTTTTGATCATTTTGAAAAGTAAGGGAGGATCCTATGTATACACTGGTGGTCATTCGTCATGGGGAAAGTGAATGGAATAAGAAAAATCTGTTCTGCGGCTGGACAGATGTGGAGCTTTCTGACAAAGGTATGAAAGAGGCCAGCGAAGCAGGCCGTTTATTAAAGAAGGAAGGGCTCTCCTTTGACTGTTGTTTTACTTCCGTGCTGAAGCGGGCTATCCACACAGCTTACCGCATTTTGGATGAAATGGATCTGGTGTGGATTCCCGTGATTAAGGATTATCACCTGAATGAAAGGCACTACGGAGCCCTGCAGGGATTGAACAAGACGGAAACTGCCGATAAGTATGGAGAAAAGCAGGTGCTCCTCTGGAGGCGTTCTTACGATGTACGTCCGCCGGCTCTGTCGGAAGATGATCCAAGAAATCCGGTGAATCAGGCGCCTTATCAGAAAATGAAGGGGAAGGTAGCACTTCCATTGTCGGAATGTCTGAAAGATACGGTGGGAAGAGTTGCGCCTTATTTTGATGAAGTCATTCGTCCTCGCATGGAAGCGGGAGATCGGGTGCTCATTGCGGCGCACGGAAATTCTATCAGAGCTCTTCGGAAGCATTTGGAAGGGATTTCTGATAAGGAAATCGCCGGTATGAATATTCCTACCGGCATTCCACTGGTTTACCATCTGAACTCCGATTTCACAGTGCATGATGTATCTTATCTGGGAGATCAGGAAGCGATCCAGGCGAAAATCAATGCTGTAAAGAACCAGTCTGCCTGCTCAGTTAAGAAATAAGGAGGTGCCGGGTATTTCCCCAGGGCGAAACAATATGATAGAAAAAGAAATGGATGAAGCACCGGTGCTGATTCTGGAAGGTGGTGCCATGCGGGGCCTCTTTACGGCCGGTGTGCTGGATGCTTTCATGGACCATCGGTTTTATTTCAAAAAGGCAGCAGGTATCTCTGCAGGCACTCTGCAGGGACTGGGCTACCTGTCAAAGCAGTGCGGAAGAAGCGTCCGGGTCAATTCCGCCTATGCCGCTGATCCCCGGTACATGGGATTTCGGCATATGTTGAAAGGGGGCTCTTTCTTTAATTTTGATTTCATGTTTGGCCCCCTGGCCCATGAAGAGGACCCTTTTGATTTTGAAACCTTTGAGAAGGCCGAAGAAGTGCTCTATGCAGTGATTACAGACTGCCTTGAGGGAAAGCCCCATTTCATTTCCAGCCATGACCTTTCGTCTTCCGAGTTTATGAAGGTCTGTGAGGCCAGCTGCTCTATTCCGTTGGTATCCAAACCGGTGGACTGGCGGGGAAAGGCCTATGTGGATGGCGGCGTGGGCATGCCTCTGGTGCCGCTGCCTGAGGAAATCCCCTTTCCCCATGGGAAAATCGTATATATCCTTACTCGGGATGTGAATTATCGGAAGAAACCGGTGCCCTTCTGGATGCATGGGATGCTGAAGGCTGTCTATGGGCGAACCTATCCGGCAGTGGTGGACGGCATGTGCTCTATTCCGGAGCGGTATAACAGGAAAATGGAAAGAGTCATAGAGCTGGAAAAGGAAGGCGCCGTTTTCGTTATCCGTCCTGAAAACCCGGTAACGGTGTCTCGGACGGAAAGAGATGCTGGCAAATTGAGAAAGCTCCATGGTGAAGGGTATCGTCTGGCTATGGACCGTTTTGATGAAATGATGAGGTGGCTTCATGAAAAATGAAGTAACATTCACGACGAACAGTGAAAAGGAAACCATGGATTTCGGTAGTTTCCTGGGGGAAAGAGCCCAAGATGGTCTTTTCATTGCATTAACCGGCGATTTGGGCGCAGGCAAGACTCATTTCGTCCAGGGACTGGCTAAGGGAATGGGTATAGAGGGAGTGGTAGGAAGTCCTACCTTTACCATTATGAATATATATGAAGATGGCCGTCTTCCTTTGAAGCATTTTGATTTCTATCGTCTTCACAGCGAAGATGATTTATGGAACATCGGCTGGGAGGAGTATGGAGAAAGCGGCGTAGTGGTGGTGGAATGGGCAGATATGTTTCCTTCTCTCATTCCTGAAGAAAGCATTCATATTCATATCGTCCTTTCCGGTGAAGAGGAAAGAAAGATTACTGTATCCTGGAGCGGAAAGGCTCCGGTTGAAATAACAAAGGAGATAGAAAATTATGCTGCTGGCCATTGATACATCATCACTGGTACTAAGCTGTGCATTGGCAGAAGAGGACAGGCTGATTGCTGAATGGACAGTACAGAAAAGGCTTACCCATTCGGAACAGCTTATCCCCCATATGGATGAGATGATAAAGGAGGCAGGGGTTTCCAAGAAGGATATAACGGCTGTGGCCGTTTCTATCGGTCCCGGTTCATTTACAGGCCTTCGCATCGGCCTTGCCACTGCCAAAATGCTGTCCTATATATGGAAGGTCCCTCTGGCTGGAGTGGACACGCTGGAAGCGCTGGCCTGGAATATGGCAGGGGCCCAGGCCTTTATCCTGCCTCTTCTGGATGCCCAGCGGGGCAATGTGTATGCTGCTTTATACGGTGCTTTTGATGAAATGTGGCAGGAAGAAAAGGAAGAAGCGGCACCTATAGATCAGGTCATTGAAGCAGCCCTGACCCATGGCGGTCCCGTGATTGCAGTAGGAGAATGCGCTGATAAATACAAGGACAAGCTTGTTTCTGCAGGCATTAAACTGGCACCGCCGCATAGCCGCCTGGCCCGGGCAGGAAGCGTAGCTATGGCAGGCTTAAAAAAGATCAGGGAAGGAAAGACTGACAGTCCCCTGTCCATTCTTCCTAATTATATCCGCAGAAGCGAGGCTGAGGTACTTTGGGAGAAACAGCACAGGAAATCCTGATTGAAAAGGCTGATAGAGCCGACGCATCTGCCATTTATGAAATAGGGAAGCTCTGCTTTTCCGATGCCTGGCGTAAAGAAACGGTGATCCATGATATGGAAGGAAGCCACAGTGAATATTTTATAGCCAGAATGAATGGAGAAATTGCAGGCTATGGCTGCTTCTGGTTCATTGCCGATGAAGGACAGCTGCTTAATATCGGTGTTCGTCCCTCTTTTCGAAAGAAAGGCATTGGCGCCCTTCTTGTGGAGGCAGGACTTATGGAAGCGGCTCGGAGACATATGAACACCCTTTTCCTGGAGGTGCGGGTGAGCAATGAGGAGGCACAGCGCCTTTACAAAAATCATGGATTTGAAGTGCTGGGGCTCAGAAAAGGAGTTTATGACCTTCCTAAAGAGGATGGATATATTATGTCCAGAAAAGTAGAAGGAGAATTATGAAGATTTTATCGTTTGAATCAAGCTGTGATGAAACATCCTGTGCGGTGATTGAAGACGGGCGCCATATCTTGTCTGACGTTATTTCCACACAGGTGCCTATTCACAAGAAATTCGGCGGAGTAGTGCCTGAAATTGCCTCCCGCCACCATATAGAAGATGTGCTTCCTGTAGCCATTGAGGCACTGGAGCAGGCCGGATGTTCCTGGGAAGATATGGATGCCATTGCAGTGACCCAGGGGCCGGGCCTGGTGGGGGCTCTCCTGGTGGGGGTAGCAGCTGCCAAAGCGGCGGCCTGGGCGCTGGATAAGCCCCTGGTGGCGGTCAATCATATGGAAGGCCATATCTTCGCCAATCTTCTGCAGTATCCGGATTTGGAGCCGCCTTTCCTGTCTCTGGTGGTTTCCGGCGGCCATACTATGATTGTGGTGGTGAAGGATTACAATACCTTCCAGCTTCTTGGTCAGACAAGAGATGATGCAGCAGGGGAAGCCTTCGATAAGATTGCCAGGGTCATGGGTTATCCTTATCCTGGCGGCCCCCATATCGACAGGCTGGCCCGGGAAGGAAATCCTGATGCCATTTCGTTCCCCATGGGGCTTGGAAGAGAACATACTTTTGACTTTTCCTTCAGCGGCCTGAAATCAGCAGTCATTAACTACCTGAATACCGCCAAAATGAAGAAGGAAGAAATTAATCCAAAGGATGTGGCTGCATCCTTCCAGAAAGCAGTGGTAGATGTGCTGGTGGAAAAGGCCATGAAAGCGGCAGAGGCAACGGGGTATAAGACCATTGCCCTGGCCGGCGGTGTGGCAGCCAACAGCGGTCTTCGCAAAGCATTGAAGGAAGAATGCGATAAACGGGGCATTCGTATGTGCCGCCCGGACCCGGTACTCTGTACTGATAATGGCGCCATGATTGGATGCAGGGCTTATTACATGGCAAAGGCCGGAGACTTTGCACCTATGAATCTCAATGCGGATCCCCGGCTGCCATTTCTGGCCGATCAGCTCAAACTTTAAAAAGCTGCTGATTTACGCTAAGAGTTTCATTTCATATGCATTCAATGATGGAATGAGATCGGAATTTCATCAGCGATTCCTCAGGAACTGCTGATTGCATTATTGTGGGGGAAAAAATTATGCAGACCCGTGGAATTGAAATGAGCCAGCTCTATACGCTGGTGCGGGACACCACGAAACTCACCGATGTGCAGGCTAAGATTCTGGACCATATGCAGGTGGCACTGCAGCTGGCTTCTGATATTTCCAGAAATCAGGTATACCTTTGCGCTAGAGGAAAGAATGATGACATTTCCGTCATACTCATGGCGGTTAAGCCATCTTATACTCATGGATCTACCTTCTTTAAATCCGGAGATACCCGTTTAGGAGAAGATCTGGCAGTCATTGAAAATGTTTTCACCACTGGAAGAAAAGTGGTGGGGCGCATGGAGCTTGATCAGGGGCTGACGGTGGCAGTGACGGCTTATCCCATTGTGGATAATGCAGGTATCCCTTTTGCTGCGGTGTGCTTTATGGCGAATTCCGTAAAACAGCAGCAGGTGCTTACGGATACGGCTAATCTGGCACTGCAGGTACCTTTTTCTACTGCTGACTACTACAGCATTCGCCCCCAGGACGGTGTGATTATCCTGGATGCCGGAGGACGTATTATTTATGCCAATGACATGGCTGATGACCTGTATTTTGTGCTGGACAAGGAAGCGGTGGAAAGCCGGGAGCTCATCGGTCACACCATTGTCCGGCTCCCGCTGGTGGACAAGGTCATGAAGACCGGAAAGCCTGCTTACGGCGATGAAGTGTCTGAAAACATGACTCTTTCCGCCTGGGGTCTTCCTATTATTTCCGGCGGCAGGGTGGTACGTACGGTTCTGGTACTTACTGATGTGACTGCCATCAGGGAAAAAGAAAGACAAATTCTGGTGAAGGACTCCGTTATTAAGGAAATCCATCACCGGGTAAAAAACAGTTTGAATACCATTGCCGGTATGCTTCGCATGCAGGCAAGACGGGCCAAAGATGATGACACAAAAGAAGCGCTCCGTCGGGCGGTAAGCCGTATTCTCGGTATTTCTCAGATTCATGATATTCTGGCCAGCCAGAGCGGCGATAAGATCGATATGGATATTCTTTTGGACAAAATTACCAAGCTATCCGTGGACAGCCTGGCCCTTATTCCTGTCAATGTGGTGAGGGAAAAATCAAGACGGAGTCTCATTGTAGACTCTGAAAAGGCAGTACCGCTGGCCATTGCAGCCAATGAGCTCATTCATAATGCCATCGACCATGGATTTAAGGATATGGAAAAGGGAACACTGGTGGTGGGCACCGAAATTCGAGGCAGTGATCTTCATGTCTATATCAGAAATGATGGACATCCTCTGGCTGATGATTTCAGTACCAAAACCTTTGACCTGGGACTCCAGATTGTGAGGAATCTTTCGGAAATTGAACTGAAAGGGAAATTTTCCCTGAAAAATGAAAATCATATGGTGACAGCCGATATTGATTGTCCCCTGTCAGTGATGGAGGGATAGCATGTCAGAAAAATACCGAATCGTTATCGCAGATGATGAAGCTCTCATCTGTATGGACCTTAGGGAAATGCTGGAAGAAGCAGGCCACGAAGTGGTGGGCATAGGCTCCGATGGCGTGGAAGCACTGAATCTGGTAAAAGAGAAGAAGCCGGATCTGGCTATTCTGGATGTAAAAATGCCGAGGCTTGACGGGATACAGGCTGCCCGCATGATTGCGCATGATAATCTGGCTCCTGTAGTCCTTCTCACCGCTTTCGGCGATGAAGATATGATTGAAAAGGCCAAGAAATCCATGGTCTTTGGATACGTCATGAAACCGGTGGAAGAGAAGACACTCTTCCCTGCCATTCAGATTGCCGTGAGTCAGTATAGACAGAAGAAAGACATGGTGGACCGGGTGAAAAACATGGAAAGAGAACTGGCTGCCCGGAAGATCGTGGATCGTGCCAAGGGCCTTCTTATGGATTACTACCATATTACTGAAGAAGATGCCTATCGCCGTATGCAGCAGACCAGTATGAAGCGGGGCATCACCATCGCCGATGTGGCGCAGAAGGTAGTTAAGGAAATCATGGCAAGAAAGAACAGGTAAGAGCTGCCCGCTTTTGCGGGCAGCGGTTTGACAGCCGCTTCGCGGCTGAAGTTTGACGCACCTTACGGTGCGAAGGTTCTAAAGTTTGAAGCGCCTGTGGCGCGGTCGAGATCGGGACCGGGACCGGCGCGATGCTTTCCAGTATTCCCGAAGGTTGACACGCCCTTACGGGCGTGAGGGTTGAGCCAGCCGCCGGGCCTTTCGGCCCTGGGCTGCCAGGGTTCTGCCTGTGATCGGCTTCGCCTTACAGGCGGGCTCCGGGCTCTCGCCCTCGGGAGGTATATAGTATCGCTGCGCTGGCGAGGTACGGCGCCTTTGGCGGCGAAAACCATACAACCGCCCTGCGGGCGAGGAAATGCATTCCCCCTTTGGTGCCTTACGGCACCACCTTCCCCCCGCAAGCGGTGGGACTATGGGTGCTTAGCCATGGAGCCATGTCTCTGCAGGAAAGCATAGAGTGATTTATTCTGTCCCCCCGGATGGGGAAAGTCCGGCGCAGCCGGATAAGGGGGGAGCCGCGCAGCGGCTAATCACCAGAATGCTA
This sequence comes from Dialister succinatiphilus, assembly GCF_928721695.1. NCBI lineage: Bacteria > Bacillati > Bacillota > Negativicutes > Veillonellales > Veillonellaceae > Dialister > Dialister succinatiphilus. The sequence goes on from NZ_OV788641.1 coordinate 1,759,767, forward strand.
ATCAAGCCCTATGACACTGAAAGTAAATCCCGTAACGTTCTTGCGTCCCCTTTAGGGGAAGAGGGCCACGAAGTGGCGAAGGGGTGGACGGTGGTAAGAATGATTATGATACTCAATGTGGACGTGACCGCCGAAGGCGGCATTATAATACTCATCGCCCGCAGGGCGATACCACAACCCTCGGCCCGAAGGGCCGTCAAACTTAAGAACCCTTGGGCCGAAGGCCCATCCATCTTAAGAACCTTTCTCTTCACAACCCTTCGACACAACCCGCCGCCGTCAGGCGGCCACAACCCTCGGGGCGAAGCCCCGTCAACCTTCCCCTCTGAACCCTCTGAACCCTTTGAACCCTTTCACTGGAACATGCTTATCTCTTCTCAAAATTATCTCATATCTATCAATCAAGGAGGTTTTCATCATGAAGTACACATTTTTAGGACATGCATGCTTTAAGATTGATACAGGAAAAGAAAGGCTCCTTTTTGATCCGTTTCTTACAGGAAACGGGCAGGCTGCGATGAAGGCGGATAAGGTAAGATGCGATTACATCCTCCTTTCCCATGCTCACAGCGATCATTTTGGCGACGCCAATGAAATTGCACTCCGCACGGGGGCTAAGGTGGTAGCCATTCCCGAGGTTATTGCCCTTTTCTCCAAGTCCCTGTCCAATTTCCAGCCCATGAATCTGGGCGGTACTTTCCATGCTGACTTCGGTGATGTGAAAATGGTGCAGGCTTTCCACAGCTGCGGAGCAGCTGGCGGCACACCCTGTGGCTTTATTATTTCCTTCAAAGAAGGCCCTGTGGTTTACTATTCCGGAGATACCGCCCTTTTCGGCGACATGAAACTCTTTGGCGAGCTCTATGATATTGACTATGCTATTCTGCCTATTGGCGATAACTACACCATGGGACCGGACGATGCCATTCTGGCGGGAAAATTCCTGAAGGCAAAACATGTGATACCCCTCCATTACAATACATGGCCTGTGATTTCACAGAACGTGGACGCTTTCAAGACAAAGGCGGCAGAGGAAGGGCTTGATGTTATGATTGTCCACCCCGGAGAAGCCATAGATTTATAATAAAAGGCATAGAAGTAAAACCATGAATCCTCTGGTTCATGGTTTTGCCTTTTTCTATTTTCATACATGGAGACGCAGATGAGTAAAGAAGATAAGTTTTTTGAAAGCCTTCGTGATTTTGCCGGCTTTACCGGCAGAGTCGGATTTCTTTTGGAAGAAACGGCAGAAGGCCGCATGGCAGTTTCCGAAAGCTATAAAGAGTGCTCCGATATCAAGATGAAATGCAGAGAATCCTACGGCCTTCTGATGGAGCGGATGTATAAGGCCTACAAGGATCCTTCCCAGCTGGATAACGCGAGGGGGCTTATTGAACGGATGTATCATATAGTAGATATTTCCAAAAGCATTCTGGGCCAGCTGGATATGGCCATGGTGGGAGAAACGCCGGAGGAACTCACCCTTATGGCCCGCCTGTCGGCAGCATCCCTTTCAGAGCTGAAGAAAATCATGGATTACACCACTGATGTCTCGGAAAACTTCATGAAAATGGAAGCTCGCTGCCGTCGGATTTATACTTTCGAAGAAAGAGGGGATGACTGCTTTCGCAGGATGATGAAAAAGCTGTATGGATCTGAAACTAAAGCAGCAGAGCTGGTGTACTGGAAAGAAATCTTTGATCACCTGGAGGAAGTGCTTGATGCCTCTGCCGGAACGGTACCGCTGCTGCAGAAAATCATTACCCGTTACTGAAGATTTTTTATCATTACTGGAATCAGCGGCCTAAGAGCCCTGTTTTTCCCTGTCAGACGGAAGGGCAGTGAAGAATCAGTGAAGGCATGGTTTCATTTATGGAGTCTGCTTTTATCAGATTCTTTATATGCTGCCGGCCATGGGATTTTCCTAAGGAAGCGCTGATTAAATCATTGTTTGCTTTTATTCTTGAATTTTTATGCAATGCAAGGAATGGGCTGACGAGAATAGCGAGCTATTTAAGGAAGCCCATGACGAAACAGTGCATAAAAATTCTTATAAAAGAAAACTCTATGAATTAATCAGTGCTTCCGTAATGGCCGCCCGTTTTCTGTTCCGTTCTTTGCATTGCACAAATTCAAGCATGAAAGCGGAAATGAGGCAGTCAGGGGCTCCATGCCCGGTATTAAAAAATTTTAAACCTATTGGATTTTTGTGAAAAATTTTGTATAATAGGGTTACATGGAGGAAATGCCATGGGACGGGTTTATCTGTCCGGTCTCATTGATGATTATTTCCCTGATTATCAATCTGACTGCGGATTCGTCATACTCCTCAATGGCGGTCTTGCACAAAGAAGGCGGTGGATACCGCTTTTTTTGTTGAATTTTTCAGGAGCTTCCTGTCCGTGCTATAATGGTATGAAATGATTTTTCCTTAAGGGGGATGGACATGAAAAGACAGCATCGTCTATATGAATGGAAAGATGGAAAGAAGCTGGAATTAGGTGAAAGGTCCCTGGTTATGGGAATCCTCAATGTAACGCCTGATTCTTTTTCCGATGGGGGAAAATGGAATTCCAACACCCTGGCCGTTTCCCATGCCACCGATATGATTAAAGACGGAGCTCATCTGATTGATGTGGGGGCAGAATCTACCAGACCGGGCCATGTGGCGCTTACACCGGAAGAGGAGACAAAGCGTCTCATGCAATTTCTTCCTGATGTGCTGAAGGTGAGTATGGTTCCTGTATCCGTTGATTCCTATCATTATGAAACCATGGAAACTGCTCTCAAGGCAGGAGCTCATATAGTCAATGATATCTGGGGATTTCAGTATGATGACGGCAGTATGGCTAAAACCGCCGCCGCTTTTGATGTTCCTGTGATTCTCATGCATAACCAGGAAACGGAAGTCTACGGAAAGGATATGATGGATGATTTGAAGCACTTCTTCGATAAATCCATTGAAATTGCCCTTTCCGCCGGCGTCAGGGCAGAGAACATTATCCTGGATCCGGGCATTGGCTTTGGAAAGAATGCGGAGCAGAATATGGAAATCCTCAAGAGGCTTGATGAGCTTACTCTGGCTTTCCCCTGCCCCTGGCTTCTTGGCGTAAGCCGTAAACGATTTATTGGCACCATCCTTGGTACCGATGCCGATGAACGGGATGAAGGTACGGCGGCAGTGAATCTCTGGGGCGCTGAAAAAGGCTGCTCCATTTACAGAGTTCACGATGTAAAAACCACAGCCCGGGAACTTGCGGTATGGGATGCGCTCCGTCTTTTTCAGGGAAAAGGAGAGTCCTATGGATCATATTGACCTTAAAGGTATGGCTTTTTTCGGTTATCATGGCGATGAACCGGAAGAAACAAAGCTGGGCCAGCGTTTTTACATTGATGTGGAAATGGATCTGGATTTGTCCAGGGTAGGAGAAACAGATGCCCTGAAAGATTCTGTCAATTATGTGGCCGTATATGAAATAGTGAAAAAGAGGGCTGAAGGAGGCCCCTATAAACTGCTGGAAAGACTGGCAGGCGTTATCAATACTGATATTATGGAAAATTTCCCGCCGGTGACAAAAGTGATAACGACTGTCCACAAGCCGGGCTCTCCTATTCCCGGCATCCTGGATGATGTTTCTGTCACTCTTTGCAAAGAAAGGAAATGATGAGTCTGCAGGATATCCTGCATCATTGAGACACATGAATACATATATTATGGCCCTGGGCTCCAATATGGGAGATTCCCTGGGTATATTACAAAGCGCATTCAAAAGGCTGGGAGAGGAAAATGTCTACATTCTGAAGGCTTCTTCCTTTTACAGAACCAAACCCTGGGGAAAGACGGACCAGCCTGATTTCATTAATGCAGCAGCACTGGTGGCATGGGAGGGAACAGCGGAAGAGCTCATGACACTTTTCCTTAAAATAGAAAAAGAATTCGGACGGAAACGGGATATTCACTGGGGCCCCCGCAGCCTGGATCTGGATCTTATATACAGTGACTGTGTAAGAAGCGAAACCGATTTTCTCCGCCTGCCGCATCCCTATTTCTGGGAGCGGCCTTTTGTGCTGGTTCCGCTCGAGGAAATCCTGCCGGATTTCGTTTATGACCATGAAACCATTCATCACCGCATTGAATCTCTTGATGGATATAAGGACCTGGTGAAGCTCGACAAAGAAGGAAAGGAGATGAGCAAATGAATGAACAGGAAAAAACATCTTCCTTGTCCGGTGTGAAGGCGGCATTAAGGGATGGCAGGAATCCTTTTCCCTTAGACCGTACCACCGGCCCACTGCTGGCAGAAGGTACGAGGGAAAGGCTGATGAGGCTATGTCCTCTGGACGAAAAAGGAAAACCCCTCATGATGACAGGGATTTCCGGGTCCCAGAAAGCACTGGCCGCCGCGGCTCTTCTGAAGAACTATGACAGGGCTGTGATTATCGTACCTGACCAGAAAGACATTTTCCGCTGGGAAGAGGATCTGGCTTTCTTTGCTCCCGATTACGATGCACATCCTTTTCCTCTCGTGGAGGAGGCTGGTTTTCATGTCACTTTTACGGGAACCGAGCGGCTCAGGGACCGTATGCAGTCTCTTTCCCTTCTCATGGAGAAGAAGAAGACTGTGATTCTGGCAACTTCCATAGAGGCTGCCCAGAAAATCGTTTCTCCTCAGCTGCTGAAAGACCATGCCCTTACCTTTACCCTGGGCGAGGAATGGGGAAGAGAGGATCTTCTGGAAAAACTGGTTTCCGCCGGTTATGAACGAGTGGGGCAGGTCGAAAGATGCGGCCATTTTGCGGTACGCGGTGATATTGTGGATATTTTCCCCATCAGCGAAGCCCATCCCCTGCGTATTGAATTTTTTGGCGATGAAATCGACAGCATCCGTTCCTTTGATGAGGACAGCCAGCGATCCATGGAACGCTTTGAAAAGGCTATGGTGCTGCCTCTGTCTCTTAAAGAAGAAAAAAAGAGCATCCTTTTTGATTATTTGGATGGGGGACTTATCCTTTACGACGAACCCCAGCGGTCCGAGGAAAATCTGAATCGTTATTTCAAGGAAGAAAAGGAAAACAGAGGAAAGGCCTTTCCCTGGAATGACATGGTGCGAAGGGGACGGAAGGGAAACAGGGAAATTATTTTCTCCCTGCTGAACCGTTCTCTCACTGCTTTCCAGCCGGTTATCTTCGGCTGGCAGGGCCAGTCCATGACCAACTATCAGCGGCAGATTCCCATTTTTATTGAAGATTTAAAATCTCTCCTGAAGAAAGAATGGAAGGTTCTTCTCGTGGTTCCCCGGGCTTCGGAAGAAGAGGAGTTAAAGGAAATCCTTAAAGAATATGAAATCCCTCTCTCTTCGGAGATGACCTCTTCCAGCGTCTGCCTGGTGCGTGGCGTTCTTTCCGAAGGTTATGAAATGGCCCCGGAAAAACTGGCTCTTCTGACTGCCGGCGACATACTGGGAAAACAGAAAATCCGCCGGGTGAGAGGCGCTGGCAAAGGACGACAGATTCGATACTTCTCCGACTTAAACCCTGGAGACTATGTGGTACAGGACGTGCACGGTATCGGCAAATATCTGGGGCTTAAGACCATCGAGCTTTCCGGCGTGCACCGGGACTATATTGCCATCCAGTATGCAGGAAATGATAAGCTTTACCTGCCGGTGGAAAAGATTTCAACTCTGGAAAAATACATAGGTACTGAGGGCGGTACTCCGGTATTGAACAAGATGGGAGAAGCCCATTGGGAGAAAATTCGCTCCAAGGCCAGAAAATCCATTGAGGAGCTGGCAGAAAGGCTTCTTGATATTTATGCCAAACGGGAAATCACCAAAGGCATTGCCTTTGCCAAAGACGGTCCGGAGCAGAGGGAATTTGAAGATACCTTTCCCTTCGTGGAAACGGAGGACCAGCTCACCGCTATTGATGGTATCAAACAGGCCATGGAAAGGCCGGTGCCCATGGATATGCTCCTTTGCGGCGACGTGGGTTTCGGCAAAACGGAAGTGGCCATGCGGGCGGTTTTTAAATGTGTCATGAGCGGCTATCAGGCCATGGTGCTCTGTCCCACCACGGTACTATCCCAGCAGCATTACAAAAATTTCAAAGACCGTATGGACAGCTTCGGCGTGAATGTGGCTCTCCTGAACCGGTTTACCACGCTGAAAGAGAAAAAAGAAATCCTGCGCCGTTTAAAGGACGGCGATATTGATGTGGTTATCGGTACCCATGCGGTACTCAACAAGAAGGTAGAGTGCAGGAAACTGGGGCTTCTGGTGGTGGATGAAGAGCAGCGCTTCGGCGTGGTACAGAAGGAAAAATGGAAATCCTGGTCCAGCGGAATCGATGTGCTCACCCTGTCGGCTACGCCTATTCCCCGCACTCTCCATATGAGTCTTACCGGCGTGAGGGACATGGTCACTATTACTACACCTCCTTCCAACCGCCATGCGATCCAGACCTATGTGACGGAGTATGATGATACCATTGTAAGAGATGCTATCCTTCGTGAAAAGGAAAGGGGCGGCCAGACCTATTTTGTGTATAACCGCATAGAATCCATGCCTGCCATGCTGGACCATCTCCGCAGTATCCTTCCTGAAAATGTAACTATCGGCGTTGCCTATGGCCGCATGGAGGGCAGGCAGCTGGAAAAGGTGATGCTTGATTTCTATGAAGAAAAATACGATGTACTTCTCTGTACCACCCTCATTGAAAACGGACTTGACCAGCCTAATGCCAATACCATGCTGGTATATGATGCAGACCGCATGGGACTTTCCCAGATTTATCAGATGAGGGGAAGAGTAGGCCGCTCTGAAAAAATTGCCCGGGCCTGGTTTTTCTATCGGAAAGGGAAAGTCCTTTCGGAAGTGGCGGAAAAAAGGCTGGATACCATCCGTGAATTTACGGAATTGGGCAGCGGCTTCAAAGTGGCCATGCGGGATTTGGAAATCCGGGGCGCCGGAAATCTTCTAGGCGCGGCTCAGCATGGAAACATTGCCAGCGTCGGTTTTGCCACCTACTGCACCATGCTGGAGGAGGCAGTGGAAAGGCTCAGGGCCAAAAGGGAAAACAGGCCCCTGCCTAAAAAACTGCCTAATACCACTATCGAATTTCGCCAGGATGCCTATCTGGATGAAAGCTATATTTCCAATGAAGAGCAGAAAATGGAAATTTATCGCCGCCTGGCTGCTGTAGAAAATGACAAGGCCCTTTCTGACCTGATTGATGAAGTGGTGGACCGCTTCGGTACTCCTACCAGGCCAGTGGAAAAACTGTTCCATATTTCCCGTATCCGCGTCAAGGCAAGGCAGCTTGGAATCGGAAGCATTATGGACAGCGGTGCTTCCTTCGTCATTACCTGGGCTGACGAAGAACCCATGCGGGGCTGGAACCCCATGAAACTCCCAAGGACTATGCTTCCCTACATCCGCCTCCTTCCCGGCCATATGGCCAAAATGAATATTAATAAAAAAGCCATTACCGGAGACGAAATGAAATGGATGGCCCAATTCATGGATGAAATGTATAAAGAAGTAAAGGGCGAGTAGAGTTTTGACGGTGGAAATATTTTTTCCTTCTGCTGCTGACCGCCTAGGGAAGCGCTGATTAAATCATTGTTTGCTTTTATTCTTGAATTTTTATGCAATGCGAGGAATGGGCTGACGCGAATAGCGAGCTATTTAAGGAAGCCCATGACGAAACAGTGCATAAAAATTCTTATAAGAGAAAACTCTATGAATTAATCAGTGCTTCCCTAAGTCGGTTCCTTTCCATCGGCTGATATTTATTATCGGTCATCTCAAAGATGATGGGGCCGAAATCCTCTTCCTGTTTTTTGTATTCTGGTTGGAGAGGAAAGGAAGGCGGCGGGACTATAAAACATTACCTTCAAAGCGGCGGTCACGGCCCTTTCAACGCTCCTCATTTTCCCATCCTTCTGGACTGGTTCAGATAAAAATCAGCCATAATGCTTTACAATTTTTCTGAAATCTGATATGACTATATGAGTTGTGAATCTATTTCCTATTGAAACAGGTGAAAAATGCGTAAAAATTCATTTATCCAGGGTGCCCTGATTCTGACAGTAGCCGGTATTATTGTTAAATTTATTGGTGCGTTCAGTCGTATCTATCTGTCCCGTCTTCTGGGCGGGGAGGGCATCGGCCTATACCAGATGGCCTATCCAATTTATCTCCTCTGTCTTTCCGTATCCTCTGCCGGTCTTCCGGTAGCTATTTCCATCATGGTGGCAGAGAGAAATGCGTTAAACGATTATCACGGCGGACAGAAAGTATTTCGTATTTCCATGGCAGCTTTGGTGCTGACAGGGCTCTTTTTCAGTGTCCTTCTTTTCTTTGGCGCTCAGTGGCTGGTGGATACGGGCATCGTTCGTGATCCCCGTGCCTATTGGTCTCTTCTTGCTCTTTCTCCGGCTGTTTTCTGTGCTACCCTTCTGGCAACGCTGCGCGGCTATTTCCAGGGTCTCCAGCTTATGACGCCTACGGCAGTATCCCAGATTCTGGAGCAGGTGGTGCGGGTGGTGACCATGATTGCCTTTGCTGTCATCCTTCTGCCTTACGGCCTTGAATTCGGTGCTGCCGGTGCTACGCTGGGGGCGGCTCCCGGTGCTTTCATGGGCATTGTGGTCCTTATCGGTTTCTATTATATGACCCGGGGCTGGCGAAAAGAACTGGCTTCAGAGCAGGATCCTTCCATTAAACCGCAAAGTGCCCTCCACATTATCAAAAGACTTCTTGTGCTGGCCATCCCCGTTTCACTGGCTAATATTATGCTGCCCATCGTATCCAACATCGACCTTTTCATTGTGCCCCGGCGTTTGGAAGTGGCAGGGTTTGCGGTGGAAGAAGCGACGACTCTCTTCGGCTATCTCACCGGCATGGCTACGGCCCTCGTGAATATGCCCACCATTGTGACCGCTTCCCTGGCGGCCAGCCTGGTGCCTGTCATTTCTGAAGCGATTGCTCAGAAAAGGGGAGATGTAGTAATGAAGAGGACCGACACCGCCATGCGGCTGGCCAACCTCATTACGATTCCTGCTTTCGTGGGCATGTGCGTCATTGCCACCCCGATTTCTGCCATGCTTTATGCGACACCTGATGCGGGCCCCTGCATTGCAGTCATGAGTTTTGGCGTATTCCTTCTGGGAGTGCAGCAGGTTACTACCGGTGTTCTGCAGGGCATGGGCAAAACAGCCATTCCTTTCATTAATATGGTCATTTCCGCATCGGTAAAGGTGCTTCTTTCCTGGAATCTTACCGCCCTTCCCGCCTGGGGTGTGCTTGGGGCAGCCTGGGCTACCAATGCTGACTTTGGCGTAGCAGCAGTGCTGAATCTTATCTTCCTCTACAAATTCAGAAGATATACCATGGATATGCTTCACACGGTGAAACTGTTCATCGCTGCCGGCATTATGGGCGCTGCCGTTCTGGGGGCCTACCACGGAGCTTTCAGTATCATCCACAGCAATACCCTTGCCACATTAGCGGCTATCTGTGTAGGCGGAGTGGTTTACCTGACAGCTATTGTGGTCATCCGGGCTGTGAAGCCGGAAGACGTACAGGGCGTTCCGAAAATCGGACCGAAACTGGCAGCCGCTGTAGAAAAACTGAGCTTTAAAATCTAATCATACATCTAATACATCATAGGAAATATGAAAAGCCATGAAATGGAATCTCAAAGGAGATATCATTTCATGGCTTTTTTATATGGGGAAAAGTGGGCTGGTGAGCTAGGGAAGCACTGATTAATTCATAGAGTCTGCTTTTATAAGAATTTTTATGCACTGCTTCGTCATGGGACTCCTTAAATAGCTCGCTATTCGCGTCGTCCCATTCCTTGCATTGCATAAAAATTCAAGAATAAAAGCAGACAGTGATTTAATCAGCGCTTCCCTAGTGAACTAGTGAGCTGGTGTACTAGACAGTGGGACGGCTATCTGCTATCCGTTTACCGCTGGCCGCCGTAAGGCGGCATATAAAATCATTGCCGCCTTCGGCGGCAATCCTTCCCCTCTGAACCCTCTGAACCCTCTGAACCTTTTGAACCCTTTGAACCCTTTGGCCTTGCCCCTTGAGCGGCAGCGATGCACAGCGAACACATTTTGCACTATGCGAACTGGATTCGTAGGGGAGCAAAGCGACCTGAGAATCCAGTGAGTCAGTGACAGCAGTGGATGCACTATGCGAACTGGATTTGTAAGGGAGCAAAGCGACCTGAAAATCCAGTGAGTCAGTGACAGCAGTGGGTGAAGGAGCAAAGCGACGCACAAAACGTAGTGAGTCGTTTCCCCTCTGGGGACACAACCTTTCTACGCAACCTGCGGCGCAGCCGCGCCCCTTCTGCCCCAGAGGGCATAAAATTCAAATCAGCCCCTTGGCTCCCGCCAGTGTTCTTTCTGTCTCGGAAACCAGTCCTTCTACAATTTCTTCCACCGGCTGGATTCTGGTGAGGTGGGTGAGGGACATGCCGGCCAGGACGTAGCCGTTTTCCGTAGCCCCTTCTACGGCTCCTTTTCTGGTGGTGCCGACGGCCAGGGAAATGAGCTCTTCCAGTGGAGCGCCGCTGTATTCTGCTTTCAGGTATTTTTCAGAGAAAGCGTTTTTGAGTCCTCGTACGCTGTCACCGGTGGTGAATCCGGTGACTGTGGAGTCCGTGTCCTGGGCTTTGATAATCGCTTCTTTTGCCTTAGGATGCAGACGGCATTCTTCTGCCAGAAGGAAACGGGTGCCCATCTGTACGCCGGAGGCACCCATAACGAGGGCGGCGGCAATGCCTCTTCCGTCTACAATGCCGCCGGCAGCGATGACGGGAATTTCAATGTCTGGAAGTACGTTTTCCAGAAGGGCCATGAGGGTGAGCTTGCCGTCGTGACCGCCGGCTTCCATACCTTCCACCACCAGGGCGTCGGCACCGGCATCCTGTACTCTTTTGGCCAGTTTCACATTAGGCACTACAGGAATGCATTTCACGCCGGCATGGTGAAGATCGTCAAACCAGGGCAGAGGGTTTCCGGCACCTAATGTGACGAAGGGCACCTTTTCGTCACAGATAATCTGGGCCACGTCGTCTTTATTCGGAGCCTGGAGCATAAGGTTCACGCCGAAGATTCCTCTGGGTCCCAGAATATCTTTAGCCCGGCGGATATTGTCCCGCACTTCGTCGGTGGTGAACCCGCCGGAACCGATGACTCCCGCGCAGCCTGCATGGGCCATGGCAGCAGCCAGGAGGCCATCGGAAATATAGGCCATGCCTCCCTGGATAATCGGATAATCAATGGATAAGAGTTTTGTCAGTTTTGTTTTCCACGGCATAATGATTCCTCCCTTATTTTGAAATAGTTATGGTTCTGCCCTTATTATATCTATTTTTTCTGTGGAGGCCATGGCTTTTATGAGAAAAAATTTTTATCTTTTTCGGGAAAAATTCATACTGAAAAGTTATTGAACTTAAGAACATTATGACTTCATGGTATGAATTTATGGAAAGAGTATTTTCCTGTTTTTTTCAGCCCGTAATTTAAGGAATTTTCATGGTTTCAGGAAAAAGCAAATTGGAAGGCAGTAAATTAATTGGTATACTTTTGAAATGTAGAGTATACGTATTACTATATTTTTACATAGATGTTGTAGTATTAATGACGGCGTGATATACTGTAAAAGGTAAGACTTGGCATGATTCCGCACTTTTTAATGGATGGAAGTGATATGGTTGAAAGAAGATTCTTTGATGATGCTCTTCCTGCCGGAAATGATGGCAGAGGCTCAGGAGCGGTACGAGATTCTTCGGCAGATTCACGACAACGGGCCGGTGGGAAGGCATCTTCTCGCCATGCAGACGAAGCTTTCTGAAAACACGGTCCGTAAGCACATTGAAAAAATGGAAGAGTCAGGTCTTCTTTTTTCTCGTCCTTCGGGCATGAGTCTCACCACCAAGGGAGAATCACTGATTGAGCCGCTGGCTCCCTATTTCCAGAAAAGTCCATCTCTTTCGGACATGGAAAATAAACTGCAGAAGATTCTTTCCATGGAGAAGGTGATTGTGGTGAGAGGGGATTTGGATGATACACCGGCTGTGAAAAATGAAATCAGCCAGGAAGCGGCCTTTGTACTGCTTCGTCTTCTCCGGGATAATTTTGTTATCGCCGTAGGCGGAGGTCCGATTATGGCAGGTATGGCGGAAGCCCTGCCGTCCCTTCACATGAAGGTGGATGTGGTTCCTGCTCGCGGTGGTTTTGGCAACCGGGTGGAATATTTGCCCAATTTTGTGGCAGCCCGTATGGCGGAAAAACTGGGCGGTGAGTATCATATCATCCATATACCGGACGGGTTAAGTCCCGAGCTTTTCCTTCGGGTAAAGAAGGAACTGCCCCAGTTCAGAGAAATCGACAGGCTCCTTTCCAGAACAGATATCCTGGTGACAGGGGTGGATGAGCCGGAGGATCAGTCCAAGTGGCTGGAGATTCCGGAAGATGTAAGGCGTCGGCTGATCAAGGAAAAAGCAGTGGGCGAAGCTCTTGGCCTCTATGCGGATATTCACGGGAAGATTCTCTATCGGCTCTACAATGCCGGGATTTCCAGGGAGGATATTTCCTCTATTCCCCATGTCTTAGTTGCAGCCGGGGGCAGTCACAAGGGCCCCGCAATTCTTGCCATGGCCAGAGCCGGCATACGGGGAACCTTGATTACTGATGAAGGTGCAGGTAAAACAATCATACAAGGCAGCGCCGGCTTCTCTTTATAGAAACGGCGTTCCAAGTCAATCACAGGAGGGTACTAACATTATGACAAAGATTGGTATTAACGGATTTGGCAGAATCGGCAGACTGGTATTCCGCGGCATGCTGGACAGGGATGACCTGGACGTGGTGGCCATCAATAACCCCAGCGGTGTAGAAACTGCGGCTTATCTTCTGAAGTATGATTCCGTCCATGGACGCCTGGGTAAGAAGGTGGAAATTGATGGTGATGACCTGATCATTGAAGGAAAACGGGTTCATGTATTCCATGACAGAGATCCGGAACACCTGGACTGGAGCGCTTATGGCGTTGAAATCGTAGTTGAATCCACGGGCAAGCTGAAGGACAAGGTCAGCGCCGGCAAACATATCAGAGGAACAGTCAAGAAAGTTATCATTACGGCTCCCGGCAAAGATGACGATGCCACCATCGTCATGGGCGTCAATGAAAATACCTATGATCCGGAAAAAGACAATATCATTTCCAATGCATCCTGCACGACCAACTGCCTGGCACCGGTGGTGAAGGTGCTTCATGAAAAGTTCCATATCAAACGGGGACTTATGACTACTGTTCATTCCTACACCAATGACCAGGCTATTCTGGAAAAGGCCCATAAGAAGGATCCCAGAAGAGGCAGGGCGGCAGCAGAAAACATCATTCCTACCTCCACCGGCGCAGCCAAAGCCATCGGCATTGTTATTCCTGAACTGAAAGGCAAGCTGAACGGTCTGGCTATCCGCGTACCAACACCTGATGTATCCCTGGTGGACCTGGTGGTAGAACTTTCAAAGAATGTAACGAAAGAAGAAGTGAATGCAGCTTTGAAAGAAGCATCGGAAGGAGAACTGAAGGGCATTCTGGCTTACACCGATGAACCGCTGGTTTCCAGTGATTTCCTTACCACCGATGTCAGCTCCACCGTAGACAGCCTCCTCACCATGGTTATGGAAGGCAATCTGGTGAAAGTAATTGCCTGGTATGACAATGAATGGGGATACTCCATGAGAATCATTGACCTTGTTAAGTATGTAGCATCGAAAGGACTTTGATTATGAACAAGCAGACCGTATATGATTTGAAACCGGAAGGAAAAACAGTGTATGTCCGTGTGGACTATAATGTGCCCCATGATAAGGAAGGTCATATCCTTGATGACCGCCGGATACGGGCTACCATTCCTACCATCCGCTACCTCCTGGACCAGGGGGCTGCTGTGGTACTGGCAAGTCATATGGGGCGTCCCAAGGGAGCCGTGGTCAAAGAGCTGTCTCTTGCTCCCTGTGCCAAGCGTCTGTCCGAACTTCTTCACCAGGAAGTACTCTTTGCTGATGACTGCATAGGGGACAAGGCCTCTGCCATGAAGAAAAGCCTTAAACCGGGACAGGTGCTTCTTCTTGAAAATCTTCGTTTCCATAAGGAAGAAGAGAAGAATGATCCCGAATTTGCCAAAGCCCTTGCTGACGGCTGCAGCCTGGCAGTGAACGATGCTTTCGGCGTATCTCACCGTACCCATGCTTCTGTGGTAGGAGTGGGCAGGCTGATGCCCATGGTATCCGGCCTTTTATTAAAGAAGGAAATTGATTTTCTCGATGGCGTCATCGAACATCCGGAAAGACCTTTTGCAGCCATTATCGGCGGGGCTAAAATCAGTGATAAAATCCAGGTTATTGCCAACCTCATGGAAAAGGCTGATGTCATCCTCATCGGCGGCGGCATGGCTAATACATTTGTGGCTGCCCAGGGATATGACATGGGCCAGTCCCTTCAGGACAGGGATCGTTTCGATTTGGCCAGAAACCTGATGAAAAAGGCTCATGAAATGGGTTCTGAAATCATGCTCCCTGTGGACTTTATGGCGGGGGATTCCTTCTCTGAAAAAGCGAAGACAAAAGTCCTTTCGGCATCGGAATTCAAGAGCCCCTGGATGGCACTGGATATCGGTCCTAAGACGATTGAACTTTATGTAGAAACACTGAAGAAAATGAAAACCGTGGTATGGAATGGTCCCATGGGCGTATTTGAAATGAAACCCTTTGCTAAAGGTACCTTTGCCATTGCAGAAGCTATGGCAGACCTTGATGCCACCACCGTCATCGGCGGAGGCGAGTCCGCATCCGTTGTGGACCAGCTGGGCATTGAAGACAAGTTCTCCCATGTATCCACCGGCGGCGGCGCCTCCCTGGAAATGCTGGAAGGCATGGTCCTTCCCGGCGTGGCAGTACTGGCGGATAAGGAGTGATTCTGTTTGCGTAAAACCCTGATTGCAGGCAACTGGAAAATGAATCTCACGGTGACAGAAGCTGAGAAATTTTTCAAAGCCTTCAAAATACAGAAAAAGGAAGGGACCGAGCTTCTTTTCTGTCCTCCCTTTACTGATATTCCCATAGCCCGTTTCTTTTTGGACCGCTCCTCCATTCGTTGGGGGGCCCAGAATGTGTATCCTGAAGAAAAGGGAGCATTTACAGGAGAAATTTCGGCACCTATGCTGAAGGACCTGGGCTGCAGCTATGTCATCTGCGGCCATTCCGAACGGCGCCAGATTCTTGGTGAGAGTGATGAATTTGTGGCTCGCAAAGTGAAAGCGGTGCTGGAAAATGACATGATTCCTATCCTCTGCGTAGGGGAAACGGAAGAGGAAAGAAAGGAAGGCCAGACGGAAGAACGAATTGGAAGCGAAATCAGGACAGCTCTTTTTGCACTTTCCAAAGAGGAAACAGCTAAAATGGTCATTGCCTATGAACCTATCTGGGCCATTGGCTCCGGTCAGGCTGCTACTCCCAAAGATGCGGAAGAAATCGCATCCTTTATTCGTAAAACCGTGAAAGAGGCGGCAGGAAAGAAAGCAGCTGATGAGGTCCGTATCCTTTATGGCGGTTCGGTGAATGGAGATAATATATCTTATTTCCTGAAGCAGAAAAATATTGACGGTGCCTTGATTGGCGGCGCCAGCCTGAAGCCGGACACAATGATTGATATTTATAATAAAGCCTGACAACCAAACTGAAAAAATTACAGGAGGAATAAAGCATGGCAGCAATTACTGATTTGCACGCAAGAGAAATTTTGGATTCCAGGGGAAATCCCACAGTAGAAGTAGAAATGACATTGGAAGATGGCACCTTTGCCAGGGCCGCCGTTCCCTCCGGTGCATCTACAGGCATGTTTGAAGCTACTGAACTTAGAGATGGCGACAAAAGCCGGTACAACGGTAAAGGAGTCCTGAAGGCGGTAAACAATGTAAACAGCGAAATCGCTGATGCTGTGCTCGGCTGGGATGCCAGCGATCAGAGAGGCCTTGACCACATCCTCATCAATCTGGACGGTACGGAAAACAAGAGCCGCCTTGGGGCCAATGCCATTCTGGGTGTATCCCTGGCTGCTGCTCATGCAGCAGCTGCTTCTGCCGGCCTTCCACTGTACCAGTATCTGGGCGGTGTGAATGCCCATAACCTGCCGGTACCTATGATGAATATCATGAACGGTGGTGCTCATGCAGACAACAATGTGGACATCCAGGAAAGCATGATTATGCCTGTCGGTGCTCCCAGCTTCCACGAAGGTCTGCGCATGTGCGCTGAAATCTATCATGCCCTGAAGGATGTACTGAAGAAGAAGGGACTGTCCACTGCCGTAGGTGACGAAGGCGGTTATGCTCCAGACCTTCCCTCCAATGAAGCAGCCATGGAAGTGATCTGTGAAGCCATTGAAAAAGCATGCTATACCGCAGGTAAAGATGTGGTTCTTGCTACTGATGTAGCAGCCTCTGAACTTCTTGGCGACGATGGCCTCTACCACCTGGCAGGAGACCATACCGCCAAAACGGCTGATGAAATGATTGCATTCTACGAAAAGCTCATTGATGAATATCCTATTATCTCCATTGAAGACGGCCTGGGAGAAGAGGACTGGGATGGCTGGAAGAAACTCACAGACGCCCTGGGTAAAAAAGTACAGCTGGTAGGAGATGACCTCTTTGTCACCAATACCAAACGCCTCTCCAAAGGCATTCATCTGGGTGTGGCTAACTCTATTCTCATCAAGCTGAACCAGATCGGCACCCTGACTGAAACTTTTGAAGCTGTGCAGATGGCTCAGCGCTCAGGATACACTGCCGTGATTTCCCATCGCTCCGGCGAAACTGCCGACACCACCATTGCTGATGTAGCCGTGGCTCTCAATGCCGGCCAGATTAAGACCGGTGCTCCAGGACGTACAGAAAGAGTGGCCAAGTATAACCAGCTTCTCCGTATTGAAGAAGATCTGGACGCCGATTCTTTCTACGGAAGCAGTGCTCTTTCTCATAGAATGAAACGGTTTAATTAAGCTGAAAATAAACGCAGAAATCCCCGGCCTGGTGCCGGGGATTTCTGCGCTGCGTGAGTAAAAGAAGGCGGCTGCCGCCTATAGTACTTATTGCCTGAAAGCCGGTGGGAAGCTTTCAAACTTTTCTTCGCTGCATTTTCTGAACCTTCAACGCAGAGCTTACTTCGAACGGGAGAATCTTTGCCCCCTTTGTCTCTTCATGGTATAATGGGGAAAGTGATTATGAACCCATTCATCATTGGTTTAAAGGAGCGATAGAATGAGCAAAGTATATGTAACAGGACATAAATCCCCGGATACTGACAGCATTGCCGCTGCTATTTCCTATTCCTATCTGAAAAGACAGCTGGGAATGGATGCGGTAGCAGCCAGAGCAGGGGAACCGAATAAGGAAACGAAATTCGCCCTTGACTATTTCAAGGTAGAAGCACCGGTTCTTCTGACCAGCGTGGCAAGAAAGAGCGAATCCGACGAAAAGACAAAAATCATTCTGGTAGACCACAATGAATCCAAACAGTGTGTAGACGGCATTAAAGATGCAGATGTACTGGAACTCATCGATCATCACCGCCTGGGTGATTTTGAAACGGAGAGCCCTATCTTTATCCTTATTCGTCCCGTAGGCTGTGTGAATACTGTCATTTACGGACTCTATAAACAGAACGGCGTAAAACCGTCCAAAGAAGTGGCAGGTATGATGCTCTCTGCCATTATTTCTGATACGGTTCTCTTCCGTTCTCCTACCTGCACAGAAGAAGATAAGAAAGCAGTGAAGGAACTGGCTGAAATTGCCGGCGTAGACTATGAAAAGTACGGCATGGACATGCTGAAGGCCGGCGCTGATATTTCTGACTATCCGGCTGAAAAACTGGCTCACAACGACACCAAGGAATTTGAAGCAGGCGGAAAGACCTTCTCCTGCGGACAGATTTCCGTTATGGATGTAGAACCGATTAACGCAAAGAAAGCAGATATTATGAAAGCCCTGGAAGATACCAAGGCAGAAAAGAAATACGAAGCTTCCTATCTTATGGTAACCAATATTCTGACAGAAGATACCTATCTCTGGTTCACAGAAGGTGCCAAAGATGCTGCTGAAAAGGCATTTGGCAAGAAGGCAGAAAATGGTATGATTTACCTGCCGAAAGTCATGTCCCGTAAAAAACAGGTGGCTCCGTTCCTCCTGAAGGTATATGGAGAATAATAAAATCCTGGAATCCCTGGTATGCTGCCGGTGATTTGCGGAGGAAGAACTCATACATGACTCTGTCATATATGAGTTTTTCTTTTTATTATTATCAGGGTCTGGCACAGATTTCCGCTTTTTTTACTAGTTCATTAGCTAACTAGTTCACTAACAAACAAAGGAGCAAGAATGACAGATTTTTTACATACATTAAATGACCGCCAGCTGGAAGCAGTTAAACAGGTGGAGGGTCCGGTACTGATTATGGCCGGCGCCGGTTCCGGTAAAACGAAGGCTCTGACCTGCCGGATTGCCTACATGCTTTCTCTGGGCATCCGCCCCAGTGAAATCCTGGCCATTACTTTTACCAATAAAGCAGCCAAGGAAATGCGGGATCGTGTTCACAGTCTGGTCGGGCCGGCAGCAGACAAAATCTGGATGTATACCTTCCATTCCTTCGGCGCCCGTTTCCTCCGCAGGGAAATCAACAATTATCCACCCTATACCGATAAATTCACCATTTACGATTCTGATGATTCCAAACAGCTGGTGAAGAATGTACTGAAGGAACTGAATCTGGATGATAAGCAGTTTCAGCCCCGGTCCATCCAGAGCAGTATTTCTACGGCTAAAAACCAGCTTCTCAGCCCCCAGGCTTTCCGCCGTCAGGCAGGAGGAAATTTCTATAACCAGAAGGCAGCGGATGTGTATGATCTCTATGACAAACATATGAAGCAGAACAATGCCCTTGATTTCGACGATCTTCTTTTCATTACCACTGCGCTTCTGGCTAATGAAACCATCCGCAGGCGCTGGCAGGATCGTTTCCATTATATCCTTATCGACGAATACCAGGATACGAACCACGCGCAGTACCTGATGGCGAAATACATTGCCGGAAGCCTTCAGAATATCTGCGCTGTAGGCGATGCAGACCAGAGTATTTACTCCTGGCGCGGTGCGGATCTTCGAAATATTATGGATTTCAAATCGGACTATCCCAAGGCCAGGATTATCAAGCTGGAGCAGAACTATCGCTCCACGCAGACCATTCTTGATGCAGCTAATGCGGTGATTGAAAATAACCCGGACCGCCCTTCCAAGAAACTGTGGACCGAGCAGCGGGGCGGTGCTCACCTGCAGTGGTATACGGCCATGGATGAACACAATGAAGCGGAATTCATTGTGAACACTATGAAGAAAAAGCATGATGAGGACCATGTGCCTTATGGAAATATGGCAGTGCTCTACCGTATGAATGCTCAGTCCCGTGTATTGGAAGAGACCCTGGTGAAGCGGGGCATCGGCTATACCATGGTAGGGGGGACCAGATTCTATGACCGTGCGGAAATCAGGGATATTATGGCTTATCTCAAGGTCATTAATAATTTCAGGGATAACATCAGCCTTACCCGCATCATCAATGTGCCCAAACGGGGGATTGGTGCCACCACTGTGCAGAAGCTGACGGACTATGCCAATAGCGGGAACATGTCCATGTTTGAAGGCATTATGGCTCTGGAGGGTTCTCCCATTTCCGCTTCCGCCCAGCTGAAGCTGCAGAATTTCAGTGCTCTTATCTTTGATTTTCTGAATGCTTCCACAGAGATGAATATTTTTGACCTGATTCAGAAAATTCTGACTGATACAAAATATCTGGTACAACTGCAGGAAAGCGATGATCCCCAGGCCCAGAGCAGGGAAGAAAACCTGGGCGAACTTCTTTCTGTGGCCAAGGACTTCACCACCACCCATCCGGGTGAAGGATTGGCTGAATTTCTGGAACAGGTGGCTCTGGTCAACGATGTGGACGGCTATGAAGAAACAGATGACAAAGTCACCCTAATGACCATGCACAGCGCCAAGGGCCTGGAATTCCCGGTAGTATTTCTGCCTGGCATGGACGAAGGCATTTTCCCCGGCGTCCGCTCCCTTATGGAAGAATCCCGCCTGGAAGAAGAACGTCGTCTCTGTTACGTGGCCATTACCAGGGCAAAGAAGGAGCTTTACCTCTGCAATGCCCATATGCGCACCATGTATGGACAGATGAAACCCTATGCGGCCAGCCGTTTCCTGGAAGAAATCCCATCTGACCTTATCGACCATGTGGGCAGCGATAGAAAGCAGGAGACCATCAAAAGTGCCGGCCGCTGGCACAATGAAAGCAGGAGCCGCTATGCTCTTTCTGACTCCGCTGTGGTGAACAAACCCAAAAAAGCCGGCACAAAAGCTCGATATGACTGGAAAGTGGGAGATACCGCTGTTCATAACCTTTGGGGAAAGGGGAAAGTGGTGGCAGTCATGGGAAAAGACAAGAATATGATGATTAAAGTGGATTTTCAGGGTAAGGTGCGCCAGCTCATGGTGACCTTTGCCCCCATTAGGAAGGAAGAATAGAGGCATTTCTATGGCAACTGAAGAAATCAGGAAAAAGGTGCAGGAACTCCGGAAGGAAATCCGCCATCACAGCTACCTGTACTATGTGAAAGATGCTCCGGAAATTACGGATTATGAATTTGACCACCTCTATCGTCAGCTGGTGGATTTGGAAAAGGAATATCCGGAACTGGTGACTCCCGATTCTCCTACCCAGAGGGTAGGGGGCAAAGCATCCGACGATTTTGGAAAAGTCCGTTTCCGCAAGCCTATGCTGAGCCTGGCCAATGCTTTCAGTGCCGATGAACTTCGGGATTTTGACCGCAGGGTGAAGGAAGGCCTTGGTGTAAACTCCGTGGAATATATTACGGAACTTAAAATTGATGGCCTTTCCATGAATCTTATTTACGAAAATGGCAGCCTGGTTCAGGGACTTACCCGAGGCGACGGCAGAGTAGGGGAAGATGTGACGGCCAACGTCAAAACCATTCACACCATTCCTCTTTACATTGAAAACGCACCGCCCTACATGGAAGTGAGAGGTGAAGTGTATATGCCCAGAAAAAGCTTCATCGCCCTGAATGAGGAAAGGGATGAAGCAGGGCTCATGCCTTTTGCCAACTGCCGGAATGCGGCAGCCGGATCGCTGCGCCAGCTGGATCCCCATGTCACCGCTTCCCGGAACCTGGCCTTCTTTGCTTATGCACTGGGGGATATGCAGGGACTGGAAATTCATTCCCAGGAAGAACTGCTTAAGCAGCTGGAAGCGTTCCATTTTCAGGTGAATCCGAATTATCGGAAATGGGACTCCATCGAAGGCGTTATCAAAGGCGTCAATGAATGGGAAGTCAAGCGTCATGACCTCGGCTATGACACCGATGGTATGGTCATCAAAGTGAACGATTTCGCCCAGCAGAATCAGCTGGGGGCTACGGTGAAAGATCCCAAGTGGGCGATGGCTTATAAGTACCCGCCGGAAGAAGTGGAAACCAAGGTAGAGCGTATCATTGTTACCATGGGTCGTACCGGCGTTCTCACTCCGTCGGCGGACCTTACCCCTGTGCATCTGGCAGGCACTACCGTGAAACGGGCTACCCTCCACAACATGGATTTTATCCATGAAAAAGACATTCGGGTGGGAGATCATGTCATGATTTACAAGGCAGGGGAAATTATTCCTGAAATCTCTACAGTGCTCAAGAATAAGCGCACGGGAAAAGAAGAAATCTTTGAAATGCCAAAGACCTGTCCTATCTGCGGTGAGCCGGTGCACCGCATCGAAGGAGAAGCCGCTTATCGGTGCACAAATCCCAACTGCGGCGGCGTGGTACGGGAAAAGCTCATTCACTTTGCTTCCCGTGATGCCATGGACATCGAAGGGATGGGTCCCTCGGTGGTGGACAGTCTCCTGGCTGCCCGTCTGGTCAATGACCCTGGTGACTTCTATCGGTTGAAACAGGAAGATATGGAACAGATGGAGCGTATGGGCGAAAAAAGTGCTGCCAACCTGGCTGCTGCTATTTCGGACAGCAAGGGAAGAGGCCTTGCCAAACTTCTCTTCGGTCTGGGAGTCCGTTTTCTGGGAGCGAAAGGAGCCGAACTCATCACCGCCCGTTTCCATACCATGGATGCCATTATTGCCGCTTCCATTGATGAAATTCAGGAAACTGAAGGTATAGGTAAAGTGATAGCCACAAGCCTTTATGATTATCTCCACGATGTGAAGAACCTGGCTGTTATTAATAAACTCAAAGATGCCGGTGTTCTTATGGAAGAAATCAAGGAAATTCCTGCAGGTCAGGCTTTTGCTGGAGAAATGGTGGTTCTTACCGGTAAACTCTCTGCCATGGGAAGGAGAGAAGCCAGTGAGATCATCAAACAGCAGGGGGGAGATACCCAGTCTTCTATTACCGGAAAAACCACCCTGGTGGTGGCTGGTGCTGATGCAGGGAGCAAGCTGGAAAAAGCAAGGGCAAAGAATATCCCCGTCATTAATGAAGAAGAATTTCTGAGAAGAGCGGGGATTCAAGAGTAGATGATAGACATCAGACTTTGAGATTTCTCACCGGTGGCTTAGAATGACCATGTCAGGCGGGAAGGTGAACACCTAAAAGAGGCTGTGAAAAAATGTAAATCATTTCTTCACAGTCTCTTTTAGTGAAGCGCTGATTAAATCATTGTTTGCTTTTATTCTTGAATTTTTATGCAATGCGAGGAATGGGCTGACGCGAATAGCGAGCTATTTAAGGAAGCCCATGACGAAACAGTGCATAAAAATTCTTATAAAAGAAAACTCTATGAATTAATCAGTGCTTCCTTAGGTGGCACCCGCAGGTTGTCACCTAAACTCGCAGACGCAAAGCGCTTGTCAATCCTGCGAACATTATGAAAAGTGAGGGCTGCTTTGCGGCCCTTACTTTTCATTTCCACCCCTTGCATTTCATTTTGAATCCTGCTATGATATTTCATATCATATGTAAAAGCAGAGATGGGAAGAAGCTGCGGATGAATTTTTAGAGAGCTGCCGATGGTGGGAAGGCGGTAAGGATGAAGCAGCGGGTCACCCCGGAGCCGGCTTATGCCCGTGGCGCACGTTATACGCAAATGAGCGATCATGTATGATTATTTAGGTGGTACCGCGGAAGCACTCTTTCGTCCTATGGGATGGAGGAGATTTTTTATTTTTAGGAGTGAAAAATATGGCAGATTTTGAAGATCTTGGCAAATATGACCCAGCTGCGATTGAGCAGAAGTGGTATAAGTTCTGGGAGGATCATGATGTATTTCATGATGAACCGGATCCTTCCAAGGAACCATACAGCATTGTGCTGCCGCCGCCAAACGTAACAGGCCAGCTGCATATGGGTCATGCCCTGGATAATACACTGCAGGATATCCTTATTCGTTATAAAAGAATGCAGGGCTACAACGTACTCTGGCTGCCGGGCAAGGACCATGCAGGCATTGCTACCCAGGTGAAGGTGGAAAAGCAGATTGCCGAGGAAGGTCTCAATAAGTACGATCTGGGCCGTGAAAAATTCTTGGAAAGAGTATGGCAGTGGAAGGAAAAATTCGGAAACCGCATTGGACTGCAGATTCGCCGTCTCGGCTCTTCCTGCGACTGGAAACGGGAACGGTTTACCATGGACGATGTATGCGCCCGGGCTGTCCGTGAAGTTTTTGTTTCTCTCTACGAAAAAGGTCTTATCTATCAGGGATTCCGCATCACCAACTGGTGTCCTCGCTGCCAGACGGCACTCTCTGATATTGAAGTAGAACATGAGGACGAAGTAGGGCATCTCTGGTATTTCAACTATCCTATCGTGGGAGAAGACGGATATATAGAAATTGCTACGACCCGTCCGGAAACGATTTCAGGCGATACGGCTGTAGCTGTGAATCCCGAAGATAAACGGTATGCGCATCTGGTAGGTAAGAAGGTAAAGCTTCCTACTACGGATCGCGAAATCCCCATTATTGCTGATGATTATGTAGATATGGATTATGGTACCGGCTGCGTGAAGATTACACCGGCCCATGACCCCAACGACTTTGAAGTAGGCCAGCGCCATGACCTGCCCACCATTGTCATCATGAACAAGGACGGCACAATGAATGAAAAGGCCGGCAGATACAGCGGCATGGACCGCTATGAAGCCAGAAAAGCCATTATTGAAGATTTCAAGAAGGCCGGTCTGCTGGTAAAAATTGAAGAAACGAAGCATGCTGTAGGTCACTGCTCCCGCTGCAAGACGGTGGTGGAACCAATGACTACGAAACAGTGGTTTGTAAAGATGAAACCTCTGGCCGGACCGGCCATGGAAGCAGTGACTTCCGGAAAGACGAAATTTGTTCCTGAACGTTTTTCCAAGACTTATATTCAGTGGCTGGAAAATATTCATGACTGGTGTATTTCCCGTCAGCTCTGGTGGGGCCACCGCATTCCAGTATGGTACTGCGATGACTGCGGCGCTGTCAGTGCATCCCGCACGGATCTGACCGAATGCCCGAAGTGCGGCAGCAAACATATCCATCAGGATCCGGACGTGCTGGATACCTGGTTCTCCTCTGCCCTGTGGCCATTCTCCACCATGGGCTGGCCTGACCAGACACCGGTTTTGAGACAGTGGTACCCTACATCCACCATGGTTACAGGCTACGATATCATTTTCTTCTGGGTAGCCCGCATGATGTTTATGTCCATGGAATTCATGCATGAAATTCCATTCAAGTATGTATTCATTCATGGCCTTGTCCGCGATTCCCAGGGCCGCAAGATGAGCAAGTCCCTTGGAAACGGCATTGATCCTCTGGAAGTCATCGATAAATACGGTGCCGATGCCCTCCGGTTCACCCTGGTTACCGGCAATACGCCCGGCAACGATATGCGTTTCTACTATGAAAAGGTAGAAGGAAATCGGAATTTCGCCAATAAGATCTGGAATGCTACCAAGTTCACCCTGATGAACCTGGACGATTATGATAAGGATTTCGTTCCGGACAAAACGCAGTTCACTCTGGCAGATAAATGGATTCTTGACCGTCTGGCAGCCACGGAAGATTATGTCAGTGCCAACCTGGACAAATACGAACTGGGTGAAGCAGCAGACTCTATTTATAACTTCGCATGGAACTATTTCTGCGACTGGTACATTGAAACAGCCAAGACCCGTCTCTATGGTGAGCATAATACGGACCGCAAAGTCACCCAGTACGTGCTGGTGTATACCCTGACCCGCATGCTGGCCCTGCTTCATCCATTTATGCCGTTCATTACGGAACACCTCTGGCAGCATCTGCCCCATGAAGGCGAAATCCTGGCAAGGGCTCCCTGGCCGAAGGCTGATGAAAACCTCCGCTTCAAGGACGAAGCAGAACAGTTTGAAAGGATTATGGACTCCATCAAGGCTATCCGCAATATGCGCGCTGAAGCCAACGTAACACCCAATAAGATGTGCCACATCCAGATTGCTGTTCTCCGGGATGATTTGAAAGGCTGCATTGAAAACCATAAGGAATACTATGAAAAACTGGGCCATGTAGAAGACATCAAGCTGCTTTCCGCTGATGCACCGAAACCGGAAAACGCACTGACTTCCGTAGTTACCGGTCTGGAAGTTTATCTGGAACTGAAGGGCCTCATTGATACGGCTAAAGAAAAAGAAAAGATTGCAAAGAACAAGGCGGCCCTGGAGAAAGATATTGCCCGCACCAGCGGTAAACTGGCCAATAAAGGATTCCTGGCTAAAGCACCTGAAGCAGTGGTTGAGAAGGAAAAAGAAAAACTGGCCCAGTTCGAAGAAAAGATGAAATCTCTGGAAGAACGTCTGAAGTTCTTGGATCAGCTCTGATTGTAAAAGGTTCTTAAGCAGGACGGGACTTTGGCGGATGAGTAAAGTTTACAGGCACCGCCGGCGGTCCCTGAACATCAGCTGGCACAGCCTGCGGCAAAGCCGCCATCTTCTTTCCTTCACAAAGGATTCATTAAGCCTTAGAATCTTATGGGCCTGAAGGGTGAAGAACCCACGGCTCAGCCGCAATCATCAAAACCAATCGAAGACTCCCTTTCATCAGGGAGTACTTCTTATGTAAAGGAGAAATTATGAATTACGAAGAATCAGTGGCCTATCTGGAACAGGCAGCATCCTTTGGCATTAAGCCGGGGCTGGAGCGGATAGAGGCCATGCTGAAGAAACTGGGAAATCCGGAAACCGCTTACAAGGTGATTCATGTCACCGGCACCAACGGCAAAGGAAGCGTGGTGGCCATGATTACCAGCGTGCTGGAAAATGCCCAGCTCCGGGTGGGGCGTTACATTTCCCCTCATCTGCTGGACTACACCGAACGGATTTATATCTGCGGCCATGATATTTCCAGAGAAGACTTTGCCAAAGCAGCTACCGTGGTGCGGAAGGCGGCGGAAGAAATCATTGCAGACGGCGTAGAAGCACCGACGGAATTTGAACTTCTGACGGCCATGGCTTTCTGGTATTTCAAAGAACAGAAAGTGGATTACGCAGTTATGGAAGTGGGCATGGGCGGACTTTATGATTCGACCAATGTCATTCTTCCTGTGGTTTCTGTCATTACCAATGTGGCTATGGACCACATGAAGTACCTGGGCAATACCCTTCAGGAAATCGCTCACCAGAAGGCTGGCATCATCAAAGAAGGCATTCCGGTGGTTACTGCAGCCCAGCATGTGGCTTTGAAACAGCTGAAGAAGGAAGCTCATGAAAAAAAATCCCGCATCTATTTCTACGGCAGGGATTTTGAAATTGATTCCAGAAATCCCTGGAAACATGGACAGGTAGTTACGGTGAAACGGAAAGATATGCCTAAGGAACTGGAAAAGAGCCTTCTCTTTGTTCCTTTCGTAGGAGCTCATCAGGCTGTGAATGCAGCAGTAGCTACCATGGCCCTGTCTATCATCATGAAGCAGGATGACCGGGTGAATGAAAATGATCTTCGCGAAGGTCTGGCCCGGACCCGCTGGCAGGGACGCTTTGAAATCCACGATGTAAAAGGCGTCACTTATATCATGGATGGCGCTCATAATCCGGCAGGAGCCGAAGCCCTTATGGAAGCGCTGGAGGAACAGTATCCCGATAAACGCCGCCTCTTTGTATTCACATCTCTGGCTGACAAGGATACAGAAACGGTGATTCAGCTTCTTATTCGCAAGGGAGACAAGGTTTTCGCCTGCGAGGCACCTACACCCAGGACAAGGAAGCCTGAAGAAATCGGCGCCATGATCAAAGCCCAGAAGATTGATGCTGCCTTCATGGCAGAACCTTCTGTCAAGGCTGCTCTGGAAGATGCTACGAAAGAGGCAGGGGCAGGGGACATTGTCCTTATCTGCGGATCCCTTTACATTCTGGGAGATGCCATCCGTTTCATTGAAGAAAAAGAAATGGAAGCAGCCAAAGAAAAGAAATAATAGGCTTAAGAAAAACCCCGGGGGTCGCCCCGGGATTTTTTAAGGTGATGGGACCGGGATTGGGCAGAAAGCAGGGATTTGGATGGTATGGCTGAAGGTCGGGCAGATTCATAGACCCGGTACGCGGCGGGTATATCGTAGGGAGTCATTTCTACCTAAGCGGACACAGATGCTGTTCAATGCAGGAATTCTATAAAAACCTTAAAGGATATAACTAATACATATGCTTCATAGTATAATGATTTTATGTTATAAAAATATTGAAGGATGTAAGAATGATATGTTATAATGGAATTGTCTTCAGATAGAAGTATTTGAATAGAATTAAGTACTTCAAAGATTTGAATATACAATTTCATCTTTGTTCTTTTAAAAAGGAGTCCGGACTATGATTACTGAACATGAAATCTTTTTGACCGATCCCTCGGAAAAAGCAAAAGTAATAGAGTTTTTGAAGGGCTTTGACCTGACTTTTACAGGAAATATTGATTATACCATGGGCCTTTATGACGATGGACAGCTCATCGGCACCGGTTCCCTGGGGGGCCGTGTCATGCGGGATATTGCCATCAGCGAGAAATATCAGAAGAAGGGGCTGACCCGCCGTATTATCCGCAACCTGCAGGGTGAATCCTACCGCCGGGGAGTTACAGGAAATCAGATTTTCACAAAACCGAAGAATGTGCCTATTTTTGAGCATATGGGCTTCAAATGCGTGGCAGTAGCGGAGCCTTATGCGGCCCTTTTGGAAAAGGGCACGGATACCCTGGAAGATTACCTGGGCCGGGTTCGGGCTATTCTGGGGACCGGTGAAGGAAAGAACCGCGGTGCCATCGTAATGAACTGCAACCCCTTTACTCTTGGCCACAGGAGCCTGGTGGAATATGCCCACAACAACTGCGATGAAGTGATTATTTTTGCTGTGCAGGAAGACCGGTCCATATTCCCGTTCTCTGACCGTTTTTCCCTTATTAAACAGGGTGTTCGGGATATGAAAGGCGTAGAGGTAATCAGCGGCGGTGATTTCATTATTTCCAATGCCACTTTCCCCACCTATTTCATCAAGGGTACCGATGAACTCGCAGCGCAGACCAAACTGGACGCCACCGTTTTCGCTACCCGCATTGCACCGGCATTGAATATTACTGTGCGTTTTGTGGGAGAAGAACCGACGGATAAGACCACTATGGCCTATAACAATGCCATGCGGGAAGTATTTGCCCAGAACGGCATTGAACTGAAAGAAATCCCCAGAGAACAGAAGGGCAACCAAATTGTATCGGCCTCCTCTGTCCGCAGAGCGCTGGCTGATGACGACTGGGAAACGGTGTATCGCATGGTCCCGAAAACGACTCTTATCTATTTGAAGAGCCCCGCTGGGCAGGAAGTAATTCGCAGAATCAAAATGACCGAAGCTTTCAAGAAGATGGAAGCCGAAGAAAAGGCAAAAGAAGAAGCTGCTGCAAAAGAGGCTAAAAAGGAATAAACGAATTTTATAGAAATAAATATAGAAATGAAAAGGAGCTGCGGAGAAATGTCAATCATTTCTTCGCAGCTCCTTTTTATCGTTTCTTTTGCAGGGCTTGCTATTGGTGCAGGGCTTTCCACTGGCTGGTATTTATTGACGGTCTATCCATGACTGTATTACCGGAATGATTTATTTTGCTCGAGCAGGAAAGAAGAAGGTGAAAAGCAGATGGCAGTTAAGGAAGCACTGATTAATTCATAGAGTTTTCTTTTATAAGAATTTTTATGCACTGTTTCGTCATGGGCTTCCTTAAATAGCTCGCTATTCGCGTCAGCCCATTCCTCGCATTGCATAAAAATTCAAGAATAAAAGCAAACAATGATTTAATCAGCGCTTCCTTAGAAACAGAAGATCGGACAAATCTGGCATTTCACCATCCCCGGCTGGCACCGCCGCCTCCAGAGGAACCGCCACGGCCGCTTCCGCCGAAGCCTCCACCGCCGCGGCCGCCTCCGCGGCCCGTGAAGAGGAGGAAAAGAATGAGGCGGGTGAGACGGCCGCCCAGGAAGATCCAGTCAATGACCAGAAGGATGAGGAGCACCAGGGGCGTCAGAAAATCCTCCATAGTAAATCCGCTGTCTTCTTTGACAGCAGGACTTGAGAGTCCGTCCAGCGAGGCGAGGCCATATTCTTTCATGACCTGCCGCACCATGTTGTCATAGGTATCCTGGACACCCCGGCTATAGTCGCCTTTCTTGAAAGCGGGAATGAGGAAGGTATCCAGCAGGCGCCCTGCTTTGGCATCGTTCATGGCGCCTTCCAGGCCGTAGCCCACCTCAATCCGGGCTTTTCTATCTTTCATGGAAACCAGAAGCAGGAGACCGTTGTTTTTCTCTTTATCACCAAGGCCCCGGCTTCGAAAAAGGCCGTTGGCATAGGATTCCAGATCACCATCGGGAACGGTGTCAACCATGACTACCACTACTTGGGCATGGGTCTTTTGATCCAGTGCATAGCCTATGGCATTGATATGTTTCTTTGTTTCTACGCTTAAGGTACCGGTGTAGTCTTCCGCGTAGAAAGAATCAGAAGGCGGCGGGGGATAGGTTTCTGCTGCCAGGACGGTATTTATGGAAAACCATGCAAAAACCAGGGTCAAAAGAGCGATCAACACTTTCCCTATGGATTTCATGGTATCTCTCCTTTCATCAGCAGCTCACTGTCTCACCGGCTGACCAATTGACTAAAACTGTACTTTTGGAGCTGCTTTGGCTCCTTCGTCTGCTTTGAAATAGGGGGCGTCGGTGAAACCGAAGGCACCGGCGTAAAGGCTTACCGGAAAAGAATGAATTTTAGCATTGTATTTCTGCACCTGATTGTTATAGTCCCGACGGGCTACGGAAATCCGGTTTTCCGTTCCTGCCAGTTCGTCCT
Organism: Dialister succinatiphilus; assembly: GCF_928721695.1. Taxonomy (NCBI): domain Bacteria; kingdom Bacillati; phylum Bacillota; class Negativicutes; order Veillonellales; family Veillonellaceae; genus Dialister; species Dialister succinatiphilus. The sequence continues at coordinate 1,790,261 of NZ_OV788641.1, forward strand.
GAAGTGCCAGGAAATTCTGGTTGGCTTTCAAATCAGGATAATTTTCAGCTACCATCAGCAGACGGCCCAGGGCGTTGGACAATTCACCATTAGCGCTGATTTTATCGGTCGGCGTGGAAGCATTCAAGAGTTTGGAACGGGCATCGGCCACTGCCTTCACCGCTTCCTGTTCATGGGAAGCATAGCCTTTAACCGTGTTTACCAGATTGGGGATCAGGTCAGCTCGGCGCTGAAGCTGGGTATCTACCTGGGCCCAGGATGAATTCACCTGTTCATGCATGGAAACAAGGCCGTTGTAGGAGCTGACCAGGCCTCCGGCAATGACAAGGATTGCAGCAATGATAATAATCAGTTTCTTCATAGGAACCTCCTTAGAAATGGAAAACAAATCTATTATTTCAATCCCAGTTCTTCCTTATGGGTGGTCATGCCGTCAATGCAGGCCTGCATAACAGTACCGGCGTCAAGACCCAGCATGGCAAATCCCTTTTTGATGACGTCCCGATTGCAGCCTGCAGCGAACCGTTTATCCTTGAATTTCTTTTTCAATCCCTTCACTTCCATGCCTGTAATGCCCTCGGGCCGCATAAGGGCATAGGCCATGACTACGCCGGTGAGTTCATCGACTGTGAAAAGGCTCTTCTCGATGTCCGTGGTGGGTTCCACATCATTGTCGCAGATGCCCCAGCCATGGGAAATGATGGTATTGATATCTTCCTCATCGACCCCTTCCGGTTCCAGAAATTCCCGGACATGGTGACAGTGTTCATTGGGATATTTTTCATAATCCACATCATGAAGATAGCCGATAGCTTCCCAGTGGTCCTTATCGGCATGGAAATAATCCGCCATAGCGCCCATGGCTGCACTCACTGCCATGGCATGGGTGAAAAGATGGTCCTCGGTGGTATACTTCGGTAAAATTTCTTTGGCTTTCGCCAGTGTAAGCCGACTCATAATAAATTCCTCCTTCATAAATTCTACATCTAGCATAGGGGATAGCAGAAAGATTGTCAATGAATGGTGAGGAAATCTTGAAGTTCTCCATTGACTTTTTCTTCTATAAGAATGGTAAAATAAAAAAAACAGGCTTTTGCATTCCAGCAGAAAGGAGACCATCATGACTGATTTGGAAAAACTGAGGGAAATGATTGAGAGTCATCATAAGATTGCTTTCTTTGGCGGCGCCGGCGTTTCTACAGAATCCCATATTCCCGATTTCCGCGGGGCCAATGGGATTTATCGGCAGAAGACAAATCTTCCCTGGACGCCGGAGGAAATGCTGTCTCATCATTTTTATGAGGAACATCCGGTGGAGTTTTTCACCAACTACAAGAACTTCGCAGAAGCCATGGTGGCGGCTGAGCCGAACAGAGCTCATTATGCTCTGGCCAGGCTGGAGGAAGAAGGGAAACTTTATGGTATTGTTACCCAGAATATTGACGGCCTTCACCAGAAGGCAGGCAGTCAAAATGTGATGGAGCTTCATGGGTCTATTCTGCGAAATTACTGCACCCAGTGCGGCCGCTCCTACGATGTGGATAGTTTCCTTTCCCTCTGCAGCCCGGTGCCTCACTGCCCTTACTGCGGGGGTATTGTGAAACCGGATGTGGTACTCTACGAGGAGCCTCTTGATATGGATACCATGGAAGATGCCATGGATGCCATACAGACGGCAGATATGCTCATCATTGGAGGCACCAGTCTGGTGGTCTATCCGGCCGCCGGCTTTATTGACTATTTTGCCGGCGATTCTCTTGTGATGATTAACCAGGATGCAACGGGAAGGGATAGTACCTGCGATCTGGTTTTCCATGACAGCGTGGGAAAAATACTGGGAGAAGTGGTGGGAGTATAGCACCGGCGGAGCGGCCGGAGCCGTGAAAGGCAAGTAATGCTACAAATGAAAGAAGCCAGATTGTTTAGAGCTGTAAATCTCCCTTTCAGGTGATGGGAAGAACAGGCAGGCTGTCCTGGTGCAGAGAAGAGTGTTCCTTTCCGGCGGCTGGCGTCAGCACCTATTAAACATTTTGTCCCGCTCTGGACCCTAATGCCGGGCCTGCTCATGGGGTTGACTTTTAGCGCAGGCATGTTAAAATAGCTTTATATATTGAGGCTATGATGAAGAAGGAGCCGGCAGGGATTCTACAAAGGGATCCGGTACTAGTGGGACACCGGAAAGGATCGGCTGGGCTTAGTTCGCTTCGGAGCTGCCGGCTGAACGGAGTAGGCCGGACGCAGGGCTGCGTTAAAGCTTTCGAGTACAAATCAGGGTGGTACCGCGGATAAAGACTTCGCCCCTTAGTGGGGCGGGGCTTTTTTTATTTCCCATCCTCTTTGCCGATGGAAGACAGCCCGAATCAATCACAGGAGGTATATAGATGGATACTAAGTTAGATGAGCTGAAGGCAAAAGCAGAAGAAATGCTGAAGGCCTGCAGGGATGAAAACCGTAAACAGGAAACCTATGAAGCGGTGAAAGCAAAACTCACCGGTTTTCTGGGAGATGTGAAGAAGCTGAATGACAGCGACAAAAATCTGTCGGAGCTGGCTGACCAGGTACGGGCCCAGATTGTTTCTTTTATGGAAAAAGATCTGGATTCCCTGAAAAAGGATGCTCAGTATAAAATCAGTGCTGCTGTAGATGAGAAAACACTGCAGGATACAAAGGTTTTCTTCCTTGGTAAAAAGGGTAAACTCACCGCCATTTTAAGAGGCATGAAGGATGTTTCCGCAGCCCAGCGTCCGGTCATTGGCGCTTTGGCCAATCAGGTCAGAAGCGATGTGGAAGCTGCCATTGCAGATAAAATGGAAGAACTGAAACAGAAGAGGCTGGAAGAAAAAATCCGACATGAAACGGTGGATATTACCCTTCCGGCCCGCCATCATAAAATCGGTCATCTCCATCCGCTGGACAAGGCACTCCGTGAAATCATGAAGTCTTTTATCCGGATGGGCTATTCCGTAGAAGAAGGTCCGGAAATCGAACAGGACTACTATAATTTCGAATGCCTGAACCTCCCCAAGGATCATCCGGCCAGGGATATGCAGGATTCTTTCTACATTACACCGGAAATCCTTCTTCGCACCCATACCTCTCCGGTACAGGCCAGAACCCTCCGAAAACATACACCCAATTCACCTATCCGTATGATTGCTCCGGGAAAAGTGTTCCGTTGGGATAATGATGCTACCCATTCTCCTGTATTCCATCAGGTAGAGGGACTTGTGGTGGATAAGGATATCAGTTTTGCAGATTTGAAGGGTACCTTGGAAATCTTCTTGAAGGACCTCTTCGGTTCTGACACGAAGATTCGTTTCCGGGCCAGCTACTTCCCCTTCACCGAACCATCGGCAGAAGTAGATATTTCCTTTGCTGCCAGAACCGGTGAAGAAGACGGAGATCCGGACTGGCTGGAAATCCTGGGCTGCGGCATGGTTCATCCCATGGTACTGAAACTCAATGGCTATGATCCGGAAAAGGTGAGCGGCTTTGCATTCGGCATGGGCATCGAACGTATCGCCATGCTGCTTTACGGAATTGACGACCTCCGTAATTTCTATGAAAATGATGTCAGATTCCTGAAGCAGTTCTAATGGAAGGGAGATTATATAGATGAATGTTTCTTTAAAATGGCTGGGAACCTTAGTAGATATAAAAGGAATGAATCCTGATGATATGGCGGAAACGCTGACAGTGGACGGCATCCCTGTAGAGCATGTCATCCGTCCTGGAGAAGGAATCAAAGGAGTAATCACAGGAAAAATCCTTTCTGTAGAAAAACATCCTGATGCGGATCACCTTCTTATCTGCCAGCTGGATGTGGGTGAGGAAGAACCGGTGCAGATTGTTACCAGTGCTTCCAATGTAAAGGCAGGACAGATTGTTCCCTGTGCTCTCTCCGGTGCCCATGTACCTGCTGCTCATGATAATAAAGCACCCGGCGGACTTCGCCACGGTGATATTAAAATCAAGGCGGGAAAACTTCGCGGTGTGAAATCTGCCGGCATGATGTGCTCCTTAGGTGAACTGGGCATGGATGCCAATCTTTTCCCGGCTCTCAACCATGAGGGTATCCTTATCCTTCCGGAAGATACACCGGTAGGCGTGGATATTCATAACCTGTACGACCTGGACGATGTGGTGTATGAAATGGAACTCACCGCCAATAGAGCCGACTGCTTCAGCATGATCGGCATGGCTTTGGAAACCGGTGCCATTTTCAGGAAGAAAGTCACCCTGCCATCCATTTCCGTAAAAGAAGAAGGGGCGCCTATCGAAGGCCGTGCTTCTGTTCACATTTCCGAACCGGCCTACTGCAAACGCTTCTGTGGACGCCTTTTGGAAAACGTAAAAATCGGACGTTCTCCGGAATGGATAGAAGACAGACTTCGCAGCAATGGTATCCGCCCCATCAATAATGTGGTAGATGCTGCCAATTATGTGATGCTGGAAATCGGACAGCCCCTCCATACCTATGATTACGACAAGGTAGCCGGTCATTCCCTTACCTGCCGTCATGCTCATGAAGGAGAAAAAATCGTTACTCTGGACGGCCAGGAAAGACAGCTTAATCCTTCAGATCTGGTCATTGCCGACGGCGATGATAAGGCGGCCTGCGTTGCTGGCGTGATGGGTGGATTTGATTCCGAAGTCACCGCGGAAACAAAGAACGTCCTTCTGGAATCTGCGGTTTTTGATTCCGCTTCCATCAGAAGAACCTCCCGCCGTTTGGGCCTTCGCTCCGAAGCGTCCGGCCGTTATGAAAAGGGGATTAATCCTGCCAGAAGTGAAATGGCTATCAATCGCATCTGCCAGCTTTTGGAAGAACAGGGAGCTGCCACCACAGCCAAAGGCATGCTGGACGAATATCCCGTAAAGGCTGAACCACAGATTATCAAAACCACGGTAAAGAGAATCAATGACTACATCGGCATCAACATGCCCAAGGAACAGATGATTGAAATCCTGGAAGCCCTCTATTTCAAAGTAGAAGAACAAGATGGCAACCTTACCGTCACGGTTCCCGAATTCCGTCTTGACCTTTCCGGCATGCCGGATCTGGCAGAAGAAGTGGCACGGGTATACGGTTATAAGAACATCCCCATCACCACTCCCTGGAGCGCCATTGCCAAGGGAGCCATGTCCAAAGACCAGGACGTGATTTTCCGCATTACCGATAGTTTGGTGGCAGACGGCCTTTCCGAAGTCGTAAACTATAGCTTCATGGATAAGAAGGATCTGGAAAAATTGAATTTCCCCTGGGGCCATAAGGTATATAATGCCATTCCCATTATGAATCCGATTTCCGAAGAATATCCGGATATGAGGACCACCCTTCTCCCCGGCCTGATGCATACTCTGACCTATAACCTTTCCCAGAAGAACGAAGAAGCAGCAATCTTCGAGTCCGGTCATGTGTACCAGCCGAAGGAACTGCCGCTGACGGAACTGCCTTATGAATACGAACTTTTCTCTGGACTCCTCTACGGAAGTCCCGACGAAGCAGGCTATCCGAATAATGGCAGGAAATACGATTTCTTTGATATCAAAGCCATTATGGAAAATGTGCTGAAAGCCCTGGGAATCAGAGACTATGAAATCAGACGTTCCACGTATCCCGTATTCCACCCCGGTATTTCTGCCGATTTTGTGAAAGACGGAAAGACCCTCATGTCCTTCGGCCAGCTTCATCCGGCGGTACTGGATAAATGGGGTATTAAGAAAGAAGTTTACGGCTTTGTCATCTTTGTTCCTCACCTCATGAACATGGTGGACGAGACCATCGACTACTCCAGAATTCCGAAATTCCCGGCTTCCCAGCGGGATCTCTCTCTCCTGGTGCCGGCACACTGCACCAATGATGAAGTGGAAGAAATTATCCGCAAAGCCGGCGGAAAGCATCTGGAAACCCTCCGCCTCTTCGATCTTTATCAGGGCGAGCAGGTCAAGGAAGGCTGTAAGAGCATGGCCTACAACCTGACCTTCCGCGCTGAAGATCGGACTCTGACCGATAAAGAAGTGGACCAGTGGATTGAAAAGATCGTAAAAGCACTGGAAAAAGCAGGTATTACCCTACGCGCATAGTCAACTGGGCATGATAAAGCCCCGGAAAATCCAAATGATTTTCCGGGGCTTTTCATGTGGTGTAAAAAACGCTGGCGAGGAATGGTGGGGACATGCCTTTTCTGAAATAAGGGGAGCAAACGCAGCAAGTCTGTCACATACCGTTTGCCGTCCCAGGGCTGCTGTGAATGAAGCCCTGCCTGCCATAAGGCCGGTTTAACATCAAAGCCCTCAGGCTGCCGGGCGTATGCATTCACTCGGGTCCCAGGGTATCTCTCTTTTCATTCTTGTGGCGCATATAGTTGGCCACTTTCTGGCCGGCAGTCTTCATCTGCTGCCCTGTGTTTTTGAACTTATGAAGGGTGGTGGACTTGGACTTGATATTGGGCTTCATGTCGGGGTTGATATTTCCCCGCTTTACCGAAGTAGCCCTGATTTTTTCCGGATGGAGGGCAGCCCGGAGCACTGCCATGGAGCGGGCGGGTTTCAGGTCTATGTTGAAGCTGTAAATATCCACTGCCGCATAGGCAAGATGAGGATACCAGTGAATACAGATGTGGGATTTGGGGCCGTAGGCAGCGGCGGTGATTTCATCTTCGCTTTCATGGAAAAAGGTGTCCTTGACTTCCATGCCGATTTTCCCGGCAGCATCACTCAGGGTCTGGAGAGTGGTTTTGGAATCTTCCAGGGTGTCGGGACTGCAGCTGTAGCAGTCAATAAGCAGGTGTTTTCCAATGTAATTATCCATATGTATATTCCTTCTTTTAAAAATATTTGCACATTTGATTCATTATAGCAGAATTTCTTTCACTATGCGATAAAATTAATGCAATTCATTCGCATTCATTTTATGACAGGCATGATTTCCATGACAGAGTGAATAACAGAGTGAATAAATAAACAAGGAAATGCAAAAAATGCCGTTAAAATCTATACAGAATTTATTTTTATGCAGAAAATATTTGACCTTGAGGCTAAAATGCTTTAAAATTGATAAAAATACAGGTATATTTATTTGAAGATACAGATGATACCAATCGGCAGGAAAAGATAAACTTTTCAGATAAGGAGAGCTTTTATGAAAAGATACAGAATCATGAAAATTAAAGAAATCATCCAGAATCAGGTCATTGAGACACAGGAAGAACTGGCGGAAGCTCTGAAAAAAGAGGGCATTGCTGTTACCCAGGCCACCGTGTCCAGAGACATTAAAGACCTTATGCTGATTAAGATCCCCTATAAAAACGGGCACTATCGCTATGCCCTTTCCAATGAGAAGCAGAGCGTCATGTCTAAGAGCCACACGGCCATTCTCTTTCAGGAAGCCGTAGTGAAAATTGATTCTGCCATGAACATGGTGGTGCTTCACACCATTCCCGGTTCTGCCTCTTCCGTAGCCTTTGCCATTGACCATTCCAAGAATGATGTCATCATTGGCACTCTGGCAGGGGATGACACGGTTCTCATCATCCTGAAAACACCGGAAGATGTGCCGGTACTTCTGTCCCATATCCAGGGCATGCTCAAGTCCTGAGGCGGTGAGCCGGTATGCTGCAGAGCCTTCATATTATCAATTTTGCTATTATTGAAGATACGGTCATTGATTTTGACCAGGGCGTCACTGTCTTTACAGGTGAAACAGGGGCGGGGAAATCTATTCTCATCGATGCTCTGGCCATGCTCACCGGCCGCCGGGCCAGCACGGACCTTATCCGTACCGGTGCTGATTTTTTCAAGGTAGAAGGTGTTTTCTACGCCGACAGCTCCATTATTGAAGAACTGAAAGAAGAGGGCATTGACTCCGATAACGGACAGATTATCATTTCCAGAAAGTTGAATCGTTCCGGCCGGGGTATCTGTACCATTAACGGCAGTTTCTGCACTGTCAGGCAGCTGCAGAAACTGGGGAAAAAACTGGTGCGGCTCCATGAGCAGAATGATAACATGGAACTTCTGTCCATTCCCTTCTGTGAAAGGATGGTGGACTCCGGCACCCCTGCTGCTGCAGAAGCCTATCAGTCCTATCGCAGCTCTTACAAGGAATGGAAGAAACTGAAGGACGCTCTGGATGATTACAGGGAAAGAAAGCAGGAAAGAGAAAGACGGCTGGATATTCTGGAGTGGGAACTGAAGCAGATTTCCTCTGCCGCCCTCCAGGATGGGGAAGACGAAGAAGTGGAAAAGAAACTCCAGGTTCTTCAGAACCATGAGCGCATTTTCCGATCTCTTCACAATGCCCTGGAAACTATCACCGCCGACGGAGGCCCTCAGGACTCCATTGCCGAAGCGGATAAGGAAATTTCCCAGGCTGCCCGGTATGACGAATCTCTGGGGTCCATTCTGGAATCCCTTCGGTCAGCTTCTTTCTCCCTGGAAGATGCCATCGGCACCATGGAAGATTACATCGCAAATTCCGACTTTTCGGAAGAAGAACTGGAAACCCTGCAGGATCGGAATGAAGTGATTATGGAACTGAAGCGGAAATACGGTCCTGAACTGTCAGACGTCCTGGCCTATGAAAAGAAGGCCAGGGAAGAATATGATTCCCTGAAAGAAATCATCTATGATAATGCAGCTCTTCAGAAAAACTACGAAGACCTCACAGCACTGCTCATGAAAAAATCGGAAGTGCTGAACAGGGAACGGATGAAATCCTCAGAAATCATTCTGAAAAAAGTGGTTTCTTCCCTGAAAGACATGGGTATGGAAAATGCAAGAATGAAACTCCACCTCCTACCGGCCAAAACACCTCTTCCCAACGGCGCGGAAGAAATGGAATTCTATTTTTCTGCCAATATGGGCGAACCTCTTCGAAGCATGAAAGACACTGCTTCCGGCGGTGAAATTTCCCGTATTGCTCTGGCCATCGAAATGGTTATCTCCCGCCTTCTCCAGCAGCAGACCTTGATTTTTGATGAAATCGACGTGGGCATTAGCGGCAGAGTAGGCCTTCAGGTGGCCAGAAAGATTGCCTTTCTCTCTCATGCCATTCAGGTCCTCTGTATTACTCATCTGCCTCAGACAGCCTGTGCCGCAGACCGTCATTATAAAATCGTAAAGACCGTCTCCCATGGCAGGACTGCCACCAGAGCTGTTTTGCTGAACGAAAAAGAACATTTGGCGGACATAGCTCTCATGATTTCCGGCAGCGATTCTTCCCAGAGCGCTTTGGAATCGGCGGAGGAAATGAAGAAAAAAGTAAAGGAATAAAAAACGGGTCTGTGAAAAAATGTAAATCATTTGTCACAGACCCGTTTTTATTTGATACAGGAAAGGGAAAAGGCGCATCCCCGACAACCCTTTTGGGGTTAATTTATCATTTATTTATGACTATCGTAGAAATATCCCCATCCTTTTCTTCATCGGAAGAAGGAGCGGCAGGAGCAGGGGAGGGGGCCTCTGCCTTTGCCGCAGCCTTTGCTTTAGCCTCTGCTTCCGCTTTGGCTTTGGCTTCGGCAGCTGCCTTTTCTTCTGCTATGCGCTGCTGCTCTGCCCGGGTAAGGTATACCTTGTATCTGGGTTTGGAAGATACAAGAGCGTTGATTTCAAAAAGGCGGTTCCAGGGGAAGTCTGCTGATACAGTGGCAGGGTTGAGGCCCATTTTCTTTTTTGCAAATTCCTGGATTTCTGCAATCATTTCTTCTTTAATTGCCGGCGTGGGAACCATGTTTTGGCTTTCCTGCTCTGTAAGGCGGGCGATATTTTTACGTACGTTGGCCTGATAAGCCCAGTTGTCGATATACTGCTCGATGAGCATATCCTTGTGGTCCTCTGCGGACATATCCGGCGCCAGCACCGCCTGGGCGATGGCGTAGCCGATGGTATTGGACGCCGTGTTCCAGCCGTTGTAAGCAGCTACTTTATAGAGCAGGTCATCTTTTACCATGAGATTCATGAGGGTATTATCAGATCCATTGGCAAAGTATACGTCCACCATGGAAACAGGGATACCCCGGTTCACCACGTTTTTTACCTCATTCATAAAATCGGTGGTGCTCTGCTTCAGCATGCCGAAATTGCTGAACTGTCCTGATTCGCCGGTGGTGGCAATGGGGGTATTCACTGCCAGCACAATGTCGGGAATGTTTTTGCCTGCCATGGTGCCGCCTACCGCTTCGATGTGTTCGCTGATCGTTTTGCCGATAGGCTGATTTTCATAGCTGGGGATGGTATTTTCTGCCCGGCCCAGGGGGTAAATTACGGTGAAACTGGGTTTTAAGTGATTGCTGTCATTATGGTAGCGGGCAATCAGGAGAAGGGCCAGCTGGTCGGCGCCGGGGAAGGAGCCATAACGGGTGGGCGGAAGGCTTTTCGCATCTACCGCCAGATATCTGGCTTCCAGCGCAGACTGGGAATTCTTGCTGTTATCATCGTGGCCTTCGCAGAAATAGGTAAAAATACCGCTCTTCGTATCCCTGATCAGCATGCGGTTGATGGTATTATTCTTCGTGCGCCGTTTGAACCAGTCCTGCAGATATTCACTAGGAATGGAGAGCTTCAGTGAAAGCAGTTCCGCTGCTTCATCGGTAGAAAGTTTTCCTGCATCCATTTTGTCCTGCAGCCCGGACAGGCGGTACAGGTCATTGCCGTACTTGCTGTAGTAATAGGGTTCTACGCCGCTGCCGGAAGCATAGGGGGTGCGCATGATGGTGCCAAAGGCATAAATGGGAGTCTTGGGGTACTGGGAATGGAGAGCTTTGATTTTATTTTCCCGTCCCATAAGGACAGTAAGGGATTCATTATGCTTGCGGGAATCCACCAGACCGCCGTAAATCAAAGAATCTGTGGAAATCACAGCGGCATCGGCACGAACCATATTCTGCTCAACCCAGCGCCAAAGCTGATCCGGACTGCCCCGGAAATTCTTTCCTGATAAATAAGCCCTGGGGGGAGTGAGAACAGTGTACCCCGCCTTTTCTGCTGTGGAAACGGTGTAATCGAGGCTTACCGGCCGGTCATCCTGGGGCACCAGCAGGATAGTCTTTGCCTCGGCTGTACTGATAAAGGCAGAAAGACTGGCGGCCAAAACGAGAAGACAGATTTTTTTATGGAAAATCAATGGATTTACCTCCCCTGTATATTGAGTAATTTGTATTATTATATCATGGGAGAAAAATGATGGGTAAATGATTTTGACAAGGAAAATCAATACTTTGTAAATGATTTTCCATTGGCTGATGGATGAAATTCATATCTATGAAAAGGGCATCACGAAAACACGGATGTGAAAGGTCCGTGTGGATAGGGCAGAAGCCATGAATCGATGAAGACGCTCTGCCTGCCGCTGGGATTTGTGAGATCAGCTTTCGTAGTTTCTCTTTAAGCGGTGACGCTCCTAACGTATCGTTGAAGCCACCTGCCTGTATGACGGAATAAAAATCCGCTTGAGAAATAAAAAAGCACCTCACAAGGTGCTTTGCTTTTGGCGGAGCAGGTGGGATTCGAACCCACGGGCCCCGAAGGGCTAACGGATTTCGAGTCCGCCTCGTTATGACCACTTCGATACTGCTCCAGGTAATATAGTTATGAGCGCCGACGGCGGAAGAATTCATCTACCAGCGCCTGACATTCTTTCTGCAGGATACCGGAGGTAACTTCCACGGTGTGATTTAAGGCGAAAGAAGAGGTGAGGTGAAATCTGGAGTCCACCGCTCCGTACTGCGGATTTGGGGATCCGTAAATCAGCCTTGTGACTCTTGCATTTAAAAGGGCGCCGGCACACATCGGACACGGTTCTATGGTAACATAAAGGGAAGCGCCCGTCAAACGCCATGTGCCCAAAAATCGGGCGGCTTTGCGAAGGGCTGTGATTTCTGCATGGGCGGTGGGGTCATGGGTTCCTTCTTTTTCATTGTGGGCAGCGGCGATGATGAGGTCTCTGTATACCACCAGGGCGCCAATGGGGATTTCGCCTTCTGCCTCTGCTTTTCTGGCTTCTTCCAGGGCAAGCATCATGTATTCTGTATCGGTCATGGGATTTCCTTTACTTTGGTTCACGGATTTTATTTTTTTCTGAAATTATCATAATCAATGTGGAAATAAATGGCAAGGCAGGGTAGAATAAAGAAAGGTTAATTATATTTCTAACTGGAAGGTGAATTTGATGGCAGAAGAAAAAAGAGTGAATCTGAAAGCAAAGAAGTTTGAAGCGTATATTCAGAAGAATAATATGAATTTCTTCAATAAGAATGAAGTCCATGATGAAGCGGATACGGTGGTTTTCCAGTCCAATATCAAGGTGGAAGGGCAGACCATTCCCATGGGTATCATTACAGACAATACCATTTATACCATTATCCGTGTACAGGTAGGAAGCCAGCTGGTGAAGGATTCCAACAAGGCCAAGTTCCTGGAATATTTGAACACGCTGAACAGAAGCTACAAAGTTTTCAAGTATGTGGCTGCAGATGACGGCTCCATTTTCCTGGATTGCTGCCTGCCCAGCACCAATGACAGCTTTGATCCGGAAATTGTTCGGGTAGTGCTTGATGTGGTGGTGGATCACCTGAATTCTGAATATAAAAATATTATGAAGGAAGCTTGGGAATAAGGGTTTCTTCCCCGGAGCAGGGCGCTCCGGGGTTTTTTTATTGGATTTTATTGAGAATGATAATATGCGGTAGTCATTGAGAATAAAAGGTGATAAAATAACAGGGAAAATAAGAATGAGAATTGAGGATTTTTTATGAATAGAGACAAACAGAAGTATAAATGGCATATCAAAATCCATAGGGAAGGAGAGGAAATCCCTTCTTTTTTCGCCTCCCATGGCATTCCGGAGGAGCTGGCCCGGATCCTGATGCATCGGGGCATTGACAGCGAAGAGAAACTGTCTCATTTCCTTTATGACAATCTGGATCATCTGTCAGATCCTTTCCTCATGAAGGGCATGGACAAAGCGGTGAGCCGCATTCTGCAGGCCATAGATCAGCATGAAAAAATCGTAGTGTATGGGGACTACGATGTCGATGGGATTACATCTACTTCCATCATGATGCGCTGCCTTTCTTCCCTTGGAGCGGATGTGGGATACTACATTCCCCAGAGAGAGAAGGAAGGGTATGGTCTGAACCGGGAGGCAGTGAACCATCTGGCAGAGGAAGGATATCATCTACTGATAACAGTAGACTGCGGCATTAGTTCTGCTGCTCTTATCAGCGAGGCGCCGAAGGGGCTTGATATCATTGTCACCGATCACCATACGCCGCCGGAGCTTTTGCCTTCCTGCGTAGCGGTTTTAAATCCTCACCAGAAGGACTGCCCCTACCCCTATAAGGAGTTGGCCGGCTGCGGCGTGGCCTACACGTTGTGCCGGGGACTTTATATGAAACGGCTGGGAAGAGATTATGATGGAACCGTGGAGCTGGCGGCTCTTGGTACCATTGCCGACGTGGTGTCTCTGACCGGAGAGAACCGTATTCTTGTAAAGGAGGGAATGAAGCGGTTTATTCATACTCCTATCAAGGGGCTGGCGGCGCTGCTTAAGGCTTCCGGCATTGTTCATGATGACACTACGGAAATCCGGCGGGCGGATCAGGTATCCTTCGGCCTGGCGCCCAGGCTGAATGCGGCAGGCCGCATTGCCCGGGCATCGGAAGGGGTTCGCCTCATGACTACAGAGTCCGCAGAGGAAGCGGAAAGACTGGCTCAAAAGCTTTGTGAAATCAATACCATGAGACAGCAGATCGAACGGGATATTTTTGAACAGGCCAAAAGCCGCATGGCAGAGCTTGGCATAGAAAATGACATGGCCGTTGTGGTGGACGGGAAGGACTGGCATCCCGGTGTCATCGGCATCGTGGCTTCCCGTATTCTGGAATCGTGCCATCGTCCCGTTTTCGTGATTACAGTGAGGGATGGCATAGGGAAGGGATCCTGCCGGAGTATTCCTGCTTTTAATATTTATAAAGCCCTTTCCGCCCAGTCTGACATTCTGCTTCAGTTTGGCGGTCACAAGATGGCAGCAGGCTTTTCCATTGCAGAGGAGAAGATACCGGAGCTGCGCCGGCGCATGAACAGGTATGCCGCATCGGTGCTGACAGAGGAAGACTGTATTCCGGTGCTGGATGTGGAGGAGGAACTGTCATTAAAGGATGTGAGTCTTGATTTCATCCATTCTTTAGACCTTTTGGAACCCTGCGGTGCCGATAATCCCAAACCTCTCTTTGCCATGAACCATGCCTTTGTGGAAACAGCCCGGCATATGGGGGCTGACGGACGGCACTTCAAGTGCCAGATTTCCGGAGACAGCGGTCTGGTGGACACTATTTTCTGGGGCGTAGGGGAAGAGAGCCCCTGCCAGGCAGGAGACGTGGTGGATCTGGTCTTTGAGCCGGAGGTGCATGAGTGGTATGGGGAGCATGTGCAGCTCATCGGCAGGGATATAAGGCAGGAAGAGGCCTGCCTGCTGGATAGGGATTATCTGGTAGATGTGTACAGAAAGCTTTCTCTTATTCTTCGCACCATGGCTAAACCGGTGCGGGAGGTTCATTACCTCATGAGAAAGAAATACGGCTTTGAACCGGTGAAGCTGGGGATGGCCCTGGCGGTTTTCGAGGAATTGGAAATCCTGTCAAGATTTTCCAGAAATGGGGAAGACTTCTACCAGAAACGGCTGGTGGCCCGTAAACTCGATCTTTTGACTTCTTCTATTTATAGAAAGCATAGAACCCAGGAGGGTGGGCATGATGAATGAAAATATGGATAAAAAAGAAAATGTAAAGGAAGAAGAAATGCCGGCTCTTCCAAAAACCACCAATCTGGCCGGTGTTTTTAACCAGAATCTGAATGAAGAAACCATTCATACTGATGCCTCTGCTTCCACACTGGCTGAATTCCTGATCCACCAGGAAGAGTATGTGGAAAGACAGAAACAGAAAAAGGACTGGGGCGGCGAAAAAGAAGAAGAATATAAGCGTCTCATGGATAAGGTGAAAACCTATATCAAGGATCCAAAGAGCCTGGAGGCCATAGAGGAGGCCTATGAGCTGGCCAGCAAGGCCCATGCAGCCCAGGTCCGCGCCACCGGAGAGCCTTATATCATCCATCCTCTGGCTGTAGCCTACATTCTGGCGGAGCTGGAAATGGATCCCCAGGGCATTATGGCGGCTCTTCTTCACGATGTAGTGGAGGATACGGAATATACGCTGGAAGATATCAAGATGATGTTTGGCGAGGAAGTAGCCTTTCTGGTAGACGGGGTGACAAAGCTTTCCCAGTTCCACTATAAAGATAAGGAAGACCAGCAGCTGGAAAATTTCCGTAAAATGTTCCTGGCCATGGCTAAGGATATTCGAGTGGTGGTCATCAAGCTGGCAGACCGTCTGCACAATATGCGAACCCTTGGAGTATTCCGCCGGGAGAAACAGCAGCGCATTGCCAAGGAAACTATTGAAATCTATGCGCCCCTGGCTCATCGCCTCGGTATCTACAACATTAAGTGGGAACTGGAAGATCTCTGTTTCCATTACCTGCATCCGGAAGAATACTACGATCTGGTGCGGCAGATGAAACAGAAGAGGAAAGCCCGTGAAGAAATCGTCAATGATACCATGAGGGTGCTCCATGACCACATAGAGGAAGCCGGTATTAAGGCTACCATTACCGGCAGGCCGAAGCATTTCTACAGCATTTATAAGAAAATGAAAAGGGATAATAAGGATTTGTCCCAGATTTACGACCTTTATGCAGTGAGAGTCATTGTGGATACCATCCCCCAGTGCTATGCGGTGCTGGGTATTGCCCATTCCCTGTGGAAACCGCTGCCCAACCGATTCAAGGATTATATTGCGGTGCCGAAGCCCAACATGTACCAGTCCCTTCATACCACGGTTATCGGCACCAGGGGACAGCCTGTGGAAATACAGATCCGTACCTGGGAAATGCACCATATTTCCGAATATGGCGTGGCTGCCCACTGGCGGTACAAGGAAGGGAAACAGGCCGGTTCCAAAGATTTTGATGCTAAAATCAGCTGGCTCCGCCGCATTCTGGAATGGCAGGATACCAGCAATCCCAAGGAATTCATGAATGCCCTGAAGCTGGACGTATTCTCCGATGAAGTTTTCGTGTTTACTCCGAAAGGGGATGTCATTAACCTTCCAAAAGGGTCTATTCCTATCGATTTTGCTTATCGCATCCATACGGAAGTGGGAAACCGCTGCGTGGGAGCCAAGGTCAATAACAAAATCGTGCCTCTGGATACGAAGCTGAAGAACGGCGATATTGTTTCCATTATTACGTCCAAAACCGGGAAACCCAGCTACGACTGGATCAATATGGTAGGAGCGGCGGACTCCAAGGCGAAAATCAGGAGCTGGTTCAAGAAGGAAAACCGCAGCGAAAATATTTCCAGAGGTCAGGAAGCCCTTATCCAGGAAGCGGACCGGCTGGGTTATGAATGGAAGAAGCTGATTGCCAGGGACCGGCTTGCCCAGGTGGCCAGGACGTTCAACAATATGAACACCGAAGATATGCTGGCTTCCGTGGGATTTGGCGGTGTGGCAGTGAAGAGCGTCATACTGAAACTGACGGAACTTTACAAGCGGGAGCTGAATGCCCAGAAACCTGCGGCCCAAAAGACGGCCAAAGCTCTGGAAAATCTGAAAATGCGGAGCGTGAAGACCCGTTCCAACAGTGGCGTTCTGGTGAAAGGGGAAGAAGGACTGGTGGTGCACCTGTCCAAGTGCTGCAACCCGGTGCCTGGTGATGATATCGTAGGGTTTGTTACCAGAGGTCGCGGCGTGTCGGTGCATCGGGCAGACTGTCCCAATGCCATCAATTTCCCCGATAAGGACCGCATGATCGATGTGTCCTGGGAAGAACAGACAAGCAGTATGTTCCTGGTAACCATCGAAGTCATCAGCTATGATCGGACCGGTTTGATGGCGGATATTCTGGCGGCATTGACGGAAATGAAACTTTCCGTTTCCAAAGCCAACGTGAAAGTGGAAAACAACGGCATGGCAGTCATGCATCTGGGTATCCAGATCAAGGACCTGCAGCAGCTGGATTATATTATGACAAAAATCAGAAGAATCAAGGGCGTCCATTCTGTAAGACGCATGCATTCGATGCAGGGAGAATGATTATGAGAGCAGTGGTACAGCGTTGTAACTGGTGCAGAGTAGATTCGGAGGGAAAAGAGGTTTCCTCCATCGGGAAGGGCCTTTCCGTCCTTCTTGGCGTAAAAAAAGGAGATTCAGAAAAGGATGCCGACTACATAGTTGACAAAATTCTCCACCTCCGTATTTTTGAAGATGAAGCAGGGAAACTGAACCTGTCTCTTCTTGACATCAAAGGGGAGCTTTCCATCGTTTCCCAGTTCACTCTCTATGGCGATGCCCGCCATGGAAGACGGCCCAGTTTTACGGAAGCCGAAGCGCCTGACAGGGCCGATGAACTTTATCGCCTGGTGGTGGAAAAATGTGAAAGAGAGGGCCTTACAGTGGGAACCGGCGTCTTCCGCACCTACATGAAGGTGGCCTTGGAAAATGATGGCCCTGTGACCATTCTTCTTGACAGTGAAAAGAATTTTTAAAACCGGAGCTATATGATGAAGATTATGTACATGGTCCTTGGACCTTTCATGACAAACACATATATTCTGTACAATGAGGAAACCATGGAAGGGCTGGTGGTAGATCCTTCCTTCTCGCCGGAGCATTATATAAAAGCCATCAGTGAAAAGAAAATCCATCTCAGGTCCATTTTCCTCACTCACGGCCATGTAGACCATATGGCTGGCATGAATGAGCTGCGAAAAGCGTTTCCGGCGGCCAAAATGTACATGGATAAAAGGGATCAGCCTTTTCTGCGGGACCCGGAGAAGAATCTGTCCTATATGTTTCCTGTGCCCACTTTGGTGGACGATGCGGATGTATGGGTGAAGGACGGCGATGAAATCAAAACCTGCGGCTATACATTTCAGGTCATCGATACGGCCGGCCATACGCCTGGCGGAATTTCCTTCTACATGAAGAAGGAAGGCCTTGTATTTACAGGAGATTCCCTTTTTCAGGGTTCCATCGGCCGTACTGATTTCCCTGGCGGCAGCCTTAAAGAGCTGACTGGCACCATTAAGAAGAATCTCTTTTCTCTGCCTGACAGTACGGTGGTTCTTTCCGGACACGGAGAGCAGACCACCATTGGACAGGAAAAGAAGACAAATCCTTTCCTTACCGGAGGCATTCTATGAAATGGGGCGTTGAATTCTGGCTGAGGGTGGCCATTGCTGCCGGCTTTGCAGCCATCATCATAGCAGCGCCATCAGTGCTCTTTCCCTTCGTAGTGTCTCTTATCATCACCACCCTCCTGAATCCTGTGGCCCATGCGGTATACGGGCAGACCCAGAAAATGGGATGGACACGATTTCCCTATGATTTTGCCATCCTCTTTTCCTTTGCTCTTTTCATTGCAGTGATTTACCTCATCGGCGTCCATATCTTTGTACCTTTTATTTCCGAATTCCAGGAATTCATTAAAAGTGTACCGGGTATGCTGGCAGCGGTGCAGCAGGCCATTCCGGAACTGGAAAAGCAGTATCAGCTTTCTCTGATGCCGCCGGAAGCTAAATCTCTGTTTGCCCGCATCCTCCAGGATATTGGTGAATATACGCTGAAAATTGCTTCCTTCAGCCTGTCTGCTATTTTTTCCTTTGCCAGTACAGTGGTGGAGCTCATTGTGGTGCCCTTCATTACTTTCTATATGATGAAAAGAGGAGGGTACTTCGTCAATGCGTTCATCCACATTTTTCCAGATCGTTTCCATCATCATCTGGAAGAGCTTTTTAAGGAAATCCATTTTGTGCTGAATGCCTATATCCGTGGTCAGCTCCTTCTTTCCACCTTGATGGCAGTGGTGGTTTTTATAGGCATGTGGACCCTGAATATTCCCTATCCTCTGGTCATCGGCCTACTGGCGGGCATTGTGGAAATGGTTCCTCTCATCGGCCCTATCATCGGCGCCATTCCGCCGGTGCTTCTTGGTCTCCTCCAGGGAACCACTGTCATGCTGCAGGTCATCTTTTTCTATATTATCGTGCAGCAGGTGGATGGACATTTCGTTATGCCCAAACTTATGGGCAGCATTATTAACGTGCACCCGGTAGCCATTATCGCCGGTGTTCTTATCGGAGGCAAAATCTTCGGTGTCCTGGGCATGATGATTGCAGTGCCTCTGGTGGCGGTGCTGCAGATTCTTTTAAAGCACATGTGGTTCTACGACAGATATAAAAAAGTAAGATAGCGGAGGGATTATGCGAAACATGAAAAAATCGACCATTATGAATACCCTGAAAAAGAAAATCAGGGAGCATAAGTATAAATTCACCACTCAGCGCCAGATCATTCTGCAGGCCTTCCTGGACAGCAAAGAAAACCATATGAGCGCTGAAGATATATATGAAATGGTACGGGACGAAAATCCCGATATCGGTCTGGCCACTGTGTATCGTTCCCTGGAGCTCTTCACCCATCTGGAGCTTCTAAAAAAACTGGACTTCGGCGACGGCAGGAGCCGTTATGAATTAAATGACCATAACCTGTCCCACTCTCATCATCATCTCATCTGCCTTGGCTGTGGGAAGGTGACAGAATTCTCCTACGACTTCCTTAATGAGGTAAAGGAAAAAATCAAAAAGGAAAACGGCTTTGACATTGTAGATTACCAGCTGAAATTCTATGGTTACTGCAGAGACTGCGCTAAAAAGAATCAGAATCTGTGAGGGGCATGATCCGCAGGCCGGAGGCGTGTTAAAAGGGCAGCCTTCAGCGCTGACAGACGCGGCCCAACCTGTGAACCCTTTGCCTGCAGGAGAAGCCAGTTAAAAAAACTTCCCTGCGGCATCCTCATGTCGAAGGCCTGTCCAATTTCAATTTGCCAATGTACCCCGTAAGATGGTACAATTTAATTTGTTAATGTAAGCGGAAAGAGGAGATTCTCTTTCCGAAAGAATGCCTTTGCAGGAGAGTCTGCAAAAATAAAGAGGTGTCATTATGCAGGCATTAAAAGGAACCCATGATATTCTGCCTGAAGAAGTGTACAAGTGGGATTATATGGAGGGAGTCATCCGGGATGTATGTGCCCGGTATGGATACAAGGAAATCAGGACTCCTATTATTGAAGCTACCGAGCTTTTTCAGCGCGGTATCGGTGATACCACTGATGTGGTAACGAAGGAAATGTATACATTTACGGACAGAGGAAACCGTTCTGTAACCCTTCGTCCGGAAAATACGGCCTCCGCTGTTCGTGCCTATCTGGAACACAAGATGTACGGCGACCAGCAGGTACATAAGATGTTCTATATTGGGTCCATGTTCCGGTATGACCGTCCTCAGGCCGGGAGGTACAGGGAATTCCATCAGTTTGGTCTGGAAGTGCTGGGCGCATCCTCTCCTTTGGCTGACGCGGAAGTCATTGCCATGGCCTGCGAAATTTTCCATAAGCTTGGACTGAAGGATCTGGATCTTCATCTGAATTCCATTGGTGATAAGAACTGCCGTCCCGCTTACCGGAAGAAACTTATTGAATTCTTCGAAGGAAAGAAGGACCAGCTCTGCGATGACTGCAGGGAAAGACTTTATAAGAATCCTCTGCGCATTCTGGACTGCAAGGAAGAAGGGTGCCGGAGAGCTTCTGTAGGTGCTCCGGAGATTACAGATTATCTCTGTGATGAATGCCACAGGAAATTTGAGGCAGTGAAGCACTACCTCGACAGCCTTGGTATTTCCTATACTGTAGATCCCAGATTGGTACGGGGCCTTGACTACTACACCAATACGGCCTTTGAAATTCAGTACCCGCCCCTTGGCGCCCAGAGCGCAGTCTGCGGTGGCGGTCGGTATGACGGACTGGTCGAAGAAATCGGCGGGCCTTCCACACCGGGCATTGGTTTTGCCATTGGTCTGGAAAGACTGCTTCTGGCTCTGGAAATGCAGAATCTCATTCCTGCCCCCAAAGCACAGAAGAGAGTTTATATTGCCGCTCTTGGTGAAGATGCCGTCGCAGAAGGATTTAAAATCCAGGAAGAGCTGCGGGGTCTTGGTGTTGTAACGGATATGGACCTGCAGGGAAGAAGTCTTAAGGGACAGATGAAACAGGCCGGTAAGCTTGCTTCCCAGTTTACAGTCATTATCGGAAGCAATGAACTGGGAAAAGGCGCTGCTGCCGTAAAGAATATGGATACGGGCACACAGCAGGATATTCCTTTTGCTGATATAGCCGGTTATATAGCTAAAGAAGAACATAACTCGTAAGGGTTGTCATTCTTTATATAAATTATTTTAAAGAGGTGCTCTAATATGGAAACAATGGCAGGGATGAGAAGATCCTGCGGATGCGGTAAGGTAACAGAAAACGACTGTGGTAAGGAACTGACACTGGCAGGGTGGGTGAATACCCGCCGAGACCATGGTGGTTTGATTTTCATTGACCTTCGTGACAGAAGTGGTATCGTACAGCTGGTATTAAGTCCCCAGTACGGTGAAGAAGCTTTCCACAAGGCGGAAGGTGTAAGAAGCGAATACGTTCTGGCTGTGAAAGGCAAAGTTCGGGAAAGAAGCGCTGACACCGTGAACCCGAAAATGAAGACCGGCAAGGTGGAAGTAGTAGTTTCCGAACTCCGCGTCCTGAACAAGGCAAAGACTCCGCCATTCTATGTGGAAGACGGCATTGATGTGGATGAAAATGTCCGCCTGAAATATCGTTATATCGATCTGAGACGTCCGGAAATGCAGAACCATCTCATCATGAGACATAAGATTGTCCATGAAATGAGAACATTCCTGGATGAAAATGATTTTCTGGAAATTGAAACTCCTATGCTCACTAAGAGCACCCCGGAAGGCGCCAGAGACTACCTGGTACCAAGCCGTGTAAATCCGGGCAAATTCTATGCCCTTCCTCAGTCCCCGCAGCTTTTCAAACAGCTCCTTATGGTTTCCGGACTGGAAAGATACTTCCAGGTGGCTCGCTGCTTCCGTGATGAAGACCTGCGCGCCGACCGTCAGCCTGAATTTACCCAGCTGGATATGGAACTGTCCTTTGAAGATCAGGATTTCATCCTTGACCTCATGGAACACATGATGCAGAGAGTCTTTAAGAAGGTCCTGAACAGGGATATTGAAATCCCCTTCAAGAGAATTAAATGGGATGATGCCATGAATCTTTATGGCTCTGATAAACCGGATCTTCGCTTTGACATGCACTTCTATAATATTTCCGACCTGCTTCGGGATACCGGATTCAAAGTATTCCGCTCTGTCCTCGATAACGGCGGCGTGGTTAAAGCCATCAATGTAAAAGGTGACGCAGCCATTCCGCGTCGTGAATTGGACGGCCTGGTAGACTATGTAGGCCACTATGGCGCTAAAGGTCTGGCATGGATCGGCTTCAACGAAGACGGCAGCCTGAAATGCCAGATTACCAAATTCCTGGGCGAAGATAAAATCCGTGAAATCGGAAAAGCCTGCGAAGCAGAAAAAGGCGACCTGGTCCTCATCATTGCCGACAAGCCGAAGGTGGTGGCCCAGGCTCTGGGTGAATTGCGCCTTGAAATGGCCCGCCGCATGAACCTCATCGATCCCAACGAATTCTGCTTCCGCTGGGTGACCGATTTCCCCATGTTCGAATACAGCGAAGAAGAACACCGTTATGTGGCAGAACATCATCCTTTCACCGCACCGCGGGATGAAGATGTGCAGTACCTCCTCACCGATCCTTCCAAGGTTTATGCCAAGGCCTATGATATGGTACTGAATGGCGTAGAAGCCGGCGGCGGCTCTCTCCGTATTTACCAGGAAGACCTGCAGGAAAAGGTATTCAAAGCCATCGGCATTTCCCAGGAAGAAGCAGAGCAGAAGTTCGGATTCCTCCTGGATGCATTCAAGTACGGTGCTCCGCCTCATGCAGGCATTGCCCTGGGCCTCGACCGCCTCGTCATGCTTATGCTCCATCTGGATTCCATCCGCGATGTTATCGCCTTCCCGAAGACCCAGAGCGCCATTGATCCTCTGACCCAGGCTCCGTCTACGGTGGCAGACAAGCAGCTCAAAGAACTTCATATCAAAGTAGACATCAAGAAGGAAAAAGATCTCTTTGAAAAGGCATAATTTTCTGTCATAGTCTTGTAAAATGATAGGATTTTTGCTACACTATCTGTAAAGGAAACCCTGCTGTGCACGTCGTGCCTTCTTATTTTGAACCAACACCTTTATAACGGGAGTTCAGCGCTGATGAGGTGAGTCAATGCCCCGTACGGGGACTGTTCAAGAAACCTTGTCTCAAGAACACCCACCTGCAATTATGCAGACTCAAAATACGGCAATAAACGACATGGTGGGGCTAATAACAATGAAGCCGTCAAGATATTCTTGGCGGCTTTTTTGATGCAGAGGAATAGGCTCTTAGCGGCTTAGGGCTTCAAATTAGTCGGTCTGCATCCTGATAGAACAAAAATGACTGCCAGGCGTCGTGGTATCTCATCCTTTTATATGGAAAATCTGTTTGATTTTTCTTTCTATCCATGGGATAATAGAGGGGAAACATTTGTATTTGAGCGAGGCACCGATTATGGACTCTTTATTTGATTATGACAATGGAAAACCTGTTTCTTATGCGCCCCTGGCAGACCGTATGAGGCCGGAGCGGCTGGAGGATATACTGGGCCAGGAAGGAGCAGTAGGAAAGAATTCTTTTCTATACCGCATGATTGAGCGGGATACTATTCCGTCCATCCTTCTTTTTGGACCTCCCGGATGCGGGAAGACCACCATTGCTTCGGTAATCGCGAAGATGACGCACAGTCATTTCGTGAAACTCAATGCCACGGCCAGCGGCACGAAGGATATCCGGGACGTGGTGTCTCATGCGAAGGAGGAGCTTTCCTATTACCGGCGCCGGACCATTGTTTTTATTGATGAAATCCATCGCTTTAACAAGGGGCAGCAGGACCTTCTTCTTCCCTATGTGGAAGACGGCACCATTATTCTTATCGGTGCCACTACGGAAAATCCCTATTTTGAAATCAATCGTCCTCTTCTTTCCCGGGTGCGGCTTATCCGTCTCCAGGCTCTTCCGGAAAGTGCGGAAATTGAAATCCTGCGCCGGGCGTTGAAGGATAAAGTTAAAGGGCTTGGAAACTATGGATATCAGGCATCGGATGATGTATTGAGAACCATTTCTTCCTATGCGTCCGGTGATATCCGAATGGCCCTGAACCTCCTGGAACAGGCCTCTTCCCTTCTTCCCATGAAAGGGACTCTGACGGATAGAGAAATCAAAGAGGTTGCAGGAGACCATGCTTCCGTATATGATAAGAACAGTGATTATCATTATGACATTGTATCCGCTTTTATTAAGAGCATGCGGGGAAGCGACCCCGACGGGGCTCTTCATTATCTGGCACGCATGATTGATGGGGGAGAGAAGACCTCCTTTATTTCCCGGCGCATTATGATTTGTGCCGCCGAAGATGTGGGGCTGGCGGATCCCCGAGCCCTTCAGGTGGCGGTGGCAGCAGCGCAGGCATCGGAAATGGTGGGGCTCCCGGAAGCAAGGATTCCTCTGGCGGAGGCGGTGCTTTACATCTGTCTGGCGCCGAAGAGCAACAGTGCTGTTATGGGCATCGACAATGCCCTGGCCGAAGTAAAGACCCGGTCTGACTGGTCTATTCCCGACTATCTGAAGGATGCTCATTACAGCGGCGCCCATGAAATGGGGCATGGAAACGGTTATCTTTATCCCCATGATTTCGGCGGCTGGGTAGACCAGCAGTATATTCCCGATGAGCTTAAAGGCCATGTCTATTACAAGCCTGTGAGAAACGGGGAAGAGGCTTCCCTTTCTCACCGGTGGGAAGAGCGGACAAATAAAAAACAGGAGTGAGTTATTGACAGTATGAAGAAGAAGACCACTTCCGCCAGACGGCGGACCCATGATGGATCTAAGAATTATGAAATATCAGGCATCGTTATCTTCTGCTTTGGCATTTTTGCTTTCATCAGCCTTTTTGGTGGAGGCACCGGTATTATGGGGAAATGGGTGAGCGACGGCATTCATTTCCTTTTTGGCCTGGCAGCACCGGCAGCGGCACTGTTTCTGGTCCTGTTCGGCGCCCGGTATGCCCTGGCATCCCGGGGAATCTCCATGAGCCGGAGAAATGTGCTTCTGGCTGTTCTGTGCGTCCTTTTCCTCTGTCTGGTACATCATTACTATGTGCCTAAAGGCAGGGAAATGGAAATTTCTGAAATTCTTTCCTATGGCGGCATTATCGGAGGGAGCCTTACCTCTTTCTTCCATCTGGCTTTAGGAGAAATCGGAACCACTATCCTCCTCCTTGGATTCATGGTGGTGGATGTTCTCCTCCTGACCCACTGGTCCCTGTCCAGGGGAGCGGAAAAGGTGGGCACCAAAGCCCAGAAAATCGGTGCAAAAACCGGGGAGAGACTGGGCGGCATGGCCCAGAAAATCCGGGATAAAAAGGCAGCTCTGGATGCCGCCCGTTCTGCTGCCCGGCTGGAGGAACTGAAGGATAAGCCGACTGAATTTATCTTCAAGAAGAAAAAGAAAGAGGAACCGGAAGTAGAAGAAGTAACGGAAGAGGCACAGCCTCAGGATCCAACGCTTTTGGAAGAATCGGCTTCGGAAAAACCTCAGGGAGAAGCCATAGAAGAAGGGGCGGTAAAGGAAACTCCTCCGGACACGACGGAAGAAGAGGAGAGGGAACCGGCAGATGAGGAAATGATGCCGCCTCCGGTGCCTCTTCCTGAAAGTGAAGAACCGGAAGAGGAGGAGATGGCAGGGGAGATGGAAGAGGACCCCGAAATTCCAGGGGAGGAAACGCCTTCATCTCCAACGGCAGAAGAAGGAATGCCTTCCCGCCCACCGGTGACAGGCATTGTGAAGAAGGAGTATAAATTTCCGCCCCTGTCCCTGCTGCATACGGACCATGCCAAAGGGGAGAGTCAGAGCGATGTAGCTAAAAATGCATCCATTATCGAATCTACTCTGAAGAGCTTCGGCGTCATGGCCCGTGTTATCCATGCCAGTGTAGGTCCCACGGTGACCAGGTTTGAACTTCGGCCGGAGGTGGGAGTCCGGGTAAGCAGGATTGAAGGCCTTTCCAATGAGCTGGCCATGGCCCTGGCAGCCACCCATATCCGCATTGAAGCGCCCATTCCCGGCAAGTCGGCGGTGGGCATTGAAATCCCGAATTCCCGGTCCGCTTCTGTTCCTTTAAGGGATGTACTTGACAGCAGCGAATTTAAAAATGGGAAAGGTCACATTCTGGTGGCCCTGGGTAAGGATATTACGGGGAAGCCGGTAGTCACAGACCTTTCTAAAATGCCTCATCTGCTCATCGCCGGATCTACGGGTTCCGGTAAATCGGTGTGCATTAATTCCATTATTACCAGCATTATTTACCACAGCCGTCCGGAGGATGTGAAGCTGATGCTCATTGATCCGAAGGTGGTGGAGCTTTCCGTGTACAATGGCATTCCTCATCTGCGCACGGAGGTTATTACCAATATGAAGAAGGCCGAAGGCGCTCTGAACTGGGCTGTCCGGGAAATGGAAGCGCGCTACCAGCTCTTTGCCGGGGCCAGGGTCAGAAATATTGAAGGATATAATAAACAGAACCCGGATAAGAAAATGCCCTATATTCTTATCATAGTAGATGAATTTGCAGACCTTATGAACGTGGCGGCCAAGGAAGTGGAAGTGCTGATTCAGCGTCTCACCCAGAAGGCCCGGGCTGCCGGCATTCATCTTATCCTGGCTACCCAGCGGCCTTCGGCCGATGTGATTACAGGAGTTATCAAATCCAATATTCCCAGCCGTATTGCCTTCATGGTGGAATCAGCGCTGAACTCCCGCATCATCCTTGATGAAGGAGGTGCAGAAACCCTTCTTGGAAAGGGGGACATGCTCTTTAAACAGGCCGGGGCTCTGACCACAGTCCGTATTCAGGGTGCTTTCATTTCCGATGAGGAAGTGGAGGCAGTGGTGGATTATGTAAGAAAAGAATGTATGGAACAGGAAAAGGCGCCGGTCACATATGAACCTATAGACCTGTCGGTACCGGAAAAGAATGAAAGCAGTGGGGCGGAGGAGGAAGAAGAGCAGGACAGCCTTTTGGAAGAAGCGGCAGAATGGGTGCTTGATACGAAGAGGGCATCCGTATCCGCGTTGCAGCGTCGCTTCCGCATCGGCTATACCAGGGCAGGAAGGCTTATGGATTCCATGGAGCGCCTTGGTATCGTTGGACCTGCCGAAGGAGCCAAGCCCCGGGATATCCTCATGGATAAACTAAAGGCCCGGGATCTCTTCGAACAGATGAAAAACGGCGGTCCCACAGAACCTGAAAAAGCAGAGACTGAAAAAGACGGGGCCCAGGCAGGCAGGGAAAGCGCCGGCTGAAGGGCGCCCTTATCATCCCTGTAAAATGGGTTCTGTGAATGAGCCTATACTACTATTGATATGATATAATTCTGCAAGAGGTGGTTCCATGAAACGACTGGCTTCTGTTTTTCTATTTTTACTGATGGCAGCTCTTGCGTTCTTCGGAATTCTCCGCTTCGCCCGGCAGCAGGCGGAAGTGAAGGCGGAAAAATTGCATCCCTCCGAGTATGTGACGGTATATACGGATATGCCAAAGGGCATGCTGGAATCTCTTGGCAATGATTTCTTCCAGGAAAGCGGACTGAAGATGAATGTGGTGTATTTGTCCAAATCCCAGCTTCAGAGCAGGCAGGATGCCAGTGATACGCCGGCGGCGGATTTGTATATTACATCCCAGGATTCTCTCATGAAGATGAAAAAGGAAAATATGCTTGTTCCCTATGCTTCCGCCCAGACCGACACGGCGCTGAATCTTTTCAAAGATGAAGAATGCTACTGGACAGGCCTTTGGGTAGATCCCGTGGTGTTTGCGGTGAACGAGGACTATGTCAGGAAGCATCCGGCTTTTTCCTATAGCTGGAATGAGGTGCTTACCAGGAATTCCCTGCGACTTTCCATGACCGATTTCGTTGCTGCCGATATGGCGGAGGATCTCCTCATGTGTCTGGCTGAGCACTTCGGCATCGGGGAGACCTTTTCCCTTCTGGGTAAAGCCCAGAACCATATCGTTCAGTACGGAAAATACCTGTCCACGCCTTCCCGCATGGCAGGCATGGGAAAGTGCGATATCGGTATTTCCGGTCTGAATGAGGCTGTCCGCAGCCGTCAGGAAAAACTTCCGGTGGTCATTATGTATCCGGAGGACGGATCCCCCTGGTACCTTTTCGGTGCCGGTATTTCTGCTGATGCTGCCTATCCGGGCAGAGCCCAGAAACTTTTGAACTGGCTTCTCACTTCTTCCGAATACAAGGCAAGAATGGAAGAAAACCAGTATTATTATGTATATGTCAATGATTTCAATATGGCACCGGACAGCGGCGGCCATTCCTTGGAATTCTGGAATCTGGAAAAAGTATATTTCGATGAAGGAAGAAAGGATCTCCTCACACAGTGGGGCGAGAAGATACGTTTTGGAGGTACGAACAGTTGAAAAAGAAACTTGGATTTATAAGCCTGGGATGTTCCAAAAACCTGGTGGACACGGAAATGATGGTAGGTATTATGGAAAAGGCAGGCTACGAGCTCACTGAGGATTTATCCGAAGCACAGGTAATTATTATCAATACCTGTACCTTTATCGACCCCGCCAAAGAGGAATCGGTGGAGACTATTTTGAAGGCGGCGGAATACAAGAAAACAGGAAAATGTGAAAAACTGGTGGCCGCCGGTTGTCTGACCCAGCAGTATAAAGAAGCGCTGGGAAAGGAAATCCCTGAAGTTGATGTATTTATTGGTACCGATTCCTGGCAGCACATTCTGGACGCGGTGAATGAATCCTATGAAAAGGATGAAAAGGTGTATAGCTTTGATACCAATCCCTGCGCCAATGAGGAACTCATTCCAAGGCAGACCCTGACACCAAAGTACTCCGCCTATGTGAAAATTGCAGAAGGCTGCAGCAATGGCTGCACATTCTGCTACATTCCCTATGTGAGAGGACCCATGCACAGTCGTTCCATTCCTTCCATTGTTCATGAGGTGAGAAGACTGGCTGCTGAGGGCACCCGAGAATTCAACCTCATTGCCCAGGACCTTTCCTGCTATGGCAGGGATTTGAAGAACGGAACAAACCTGGCCGCCCTTCTTCGGGAGCTGGTAAAGATTGAAGGGGTGAAATGGATCCGTCTGTTCTATTTGTATCCCACTTATTTTGACGATGAGCTGCTGGACGTGATTTTGAAGGAAGATAAAATCTGCAAGTACGTGGACATTCCTCTCCAGCATATCAGCGATTCCGTGCTGCAGCGCATGCACAGAAGGGATTCTTCTGCAAGCATCAGAACCCTGCTTCACAAGCTTCGGGCCGCTTCCCCCAGAATGACTATCCGTACCACCCTCATGGTGGGTTTCCCGGGAGAAACGGAGGAAGATTTCAAAGAGCTCTGTGATTTCATCAGGGAAGTCCGCTTTGATGACATGGGAGCCTTCAAATTCTCTCCCCAGGATGGCACTCCGGCGGCCAGAATGACCGACCAGATTGAAGAAGAAGTAAAAGAAAACCGGTACCATGAACTCATGGCCATTCAGGCGGGAATTTCTGAAGAAAACAACGAAGACCTCATCGGCGTGGAAACAGAAGCCCTGGTGGAAGAACTGGTGGACGATGGAGAAGGTCACACGCAGGCAAAAGGCCGCACCGCCTTCCAGGCACCGGAAGTAGACGGCAGCGTGTATATTGACAATCCGGGAGATTTGAAACCCGGTGATTTTGTAAAGGTTAAAATCGTAGACGGCTACGCCTATGACCTCATTGCGGAAAGAATCTGACTTTCCAGGAAAATCTATGATTACTGAAATTATTACTACAGGGTCGGAGCTTCTTCTGGGAGAAATTGCTAATGAAAATGCCCAGTGGCTGGCTGCTTTCCTGAATGAGCATGGCTATACGGTGGCTTATATGACCGTAGTAGGGGATAATCCCCTACGCATGGAAGAAGCCTTCCGCCATGCCCTTACTCGGGCGGACCTTGTCATTACCTCCGGCGGTCTTGGCTCAACTTTGGGAGATATTACGAAAAAGGCAGGCGCCCGGGCGATGAATCTTCCCTTTGTTCGGATAGAAGAAGAATCGCGGCGGTTGAAACTATATTATGAGGAAAAACACCGGCCCTATCTTCCATCACTGGACCGACAGGCCTGGTTTGCCAAAGGTGCTCGCCTGTTCTTTAATGAAGCAGGATCGGCCAGCGGCTGTGCCGTAGAAAAAGGCGGCAAAATCCTTATCCATCTTCCGGGACCGCCCTTCGAAATGAAGACCATGATGAGGAACCATGTCATGCCCTGGCTCACCGAAAAGCTGGGTTCCCAGGGTATCATCCGCTCCCTTGTCCTTTCTGCCGTTCATATGACAGAAGCGGAAATTGAAGAGAAAATAGGGGACCTTCTCCGCAGTCAGTCCAATCCCACCATTGCCCTTCTGGCAAGGCCCGGATATGTGGCCGTGCGGGTCACCGCCAAAGGAGCAGATGAGAAGGAAACCATGGACCTCATCGAAAAAACGGCGGTCGAAATCGAAAAAAGGATGCCCCTTTCAAGATATCATCTGGAAGGAGATGTGCTCAACGATTTGCATCATTTTCTTCTGGAGAACCACCTTTCCGTCAGTGCGGCAGAATCCTGTACCGGCGGCCTCATTGGAAAATTTCTGACTGACAATCCCGGAAGTTCTTCCTATTTCAAAGGAAGCGCCGTCACCTACTGGAACGAAGCAAAGGAAAAGGTTCTTTCTGTGAATAAAGATACCTTGCGTCAGCTCACGGCCGTGAGTGGCCCTGTGGCAAAAGAAATGGCGGAAGGCTCCCGTGCTCTTTATGGCAGCGATATAGCTGTTTCTACCACCGGCTATGCCGGCCCCGGCAAAGGGGAAAGAGGGGAGGATCCGGGTCTGGTGTATATCGGCGTTTCCGGTCCTCTGGGCACGGAGGTGCACAAAGAGCAGTTCTTCGGCTCTCGGAGAAGCGTGCGCTATGGCGCGGCGGAAAAGGCGCTGTACTATCTTCTGCAGTATGGGAAAAGGATGAAATCCTGATTTCCAGAAGCTTCCTGTATATAGTAAAATAAGAATAAAAGATACATAAGGAAAGTGAAAGATAGCTGCTTTCCCATTTCATAAGGAGGATTTCCATGGCAAATCAAACTGAATTAAGCCCGGAAAAGAAAAAGGCCCTTGAAAGCGCCATGCACCAGATTACAAAGGAGTTCGGTGCAGGCTCCATCATGCGTCTGGGGGATATGGGGGACAAGCTGGACATTGATGTCATTCCCACCGGCTCTCTGGCCCTTGATATCGCGGTCGGCGTAGGGGGATACCCCAGAGGCAGGGTCATTGAAATCTATGGTCCTGAATCATCCGGTAAAACGACCCTGGCTCTTCATGCCATTGCGGAAGCCCAGAAACTGGGTGGCGTGGCAGCCTTCATCGATGCGGAACACGCCCTGGACCCCATGTATGCTCATCATCTGGGCGTAGATACGAAGGACCTTTTGATTTCCCAGCCGGACAGCGGCGAACAGGCCCTTTCCATCTGTGAATCCCTGGTACGGAGCGGCGCTGTGGATATCGTAGTCATCGACTCCGTGGCAGCTCTCGTTCCGAAGCAGGAAATCGAAGGGGACATCAGTGACCAGTCCGTAGGCCTTCAGGCTCGTCTCATGAGTAAGGCTCTTCGCAAACTGACTGGCATTATCAGCAAATCCAGAACCATCGTTATTTTCATCAACCAGATCCGCGAAAAGGTGGGAGTTATGTTCGGTAATCCGGAAACCACCACTGGCGGCAGGGCTCTGAAATTCTACGCTTCCATGCGTATTGAAATCAGAAGGGCTGAAGCCATCAAGAGCGGAACTGAAGTGATCGGCAACCGGACCCGGGCTAAAGTAGTGAAGAACAAGGTGGCGCCGCCTTTCAAAGTGGCTGAATTTGATATTATGTACGGCGAAGGGATTTCCAAGGAAGGCACCCTTTTGGATATTGCGGTGAATATGGATATTATCCAAAAGAGCGGCGCCTGGTATTCCTATAAAGGAAACCGCATCAGCCAGGGCAGGGAAGCGGCCAAGACTTATCTGAAGGAACATCCTGATGTGGCGCAGGAAATCGACAAGATTATCCGAGACACCCTGGTAGTAGAACCGGATCATTTCGAAGATGGCGTATTATCAGAACAGGACGAAGAAAACTGAGAGGAGCTGCTATGAAGCAGCCCTTCATCTCCTGAAATATCGGGGCCAGAGTGAAATGGAAATGCGCCGGAAACTGAAGGAGCGGGGCTATGGGGAGAAAGATATCAAAGAGACCCTGAAAAAGCTTATGCATTACGGGTATGTGGATGATGAAAGTTTGGCGGAAGATGTGTTCCGGTCCTTCCGCAGCCGCCGCTGCTACGGCAATAACTACATCCTTCAGAAAATGAAGGCTCGGGGCCTTCCCTGTCCTTACCGCATTCCGGAAGAAGAGGAAAGGGACAACGCCTTTCGCGTCCTGGCCAGCAGGGCTAAAGTGATGCCTTCCATTTTGAAAAATTACAGAAAAGCGGCTGCCTTTCTGCTCAGAAGAGGATTTTCTTCATCGGTGATTCATTCCGCCCTGGCTGAAGCAGGAGTGGAGGATGAGTTTCCTAATTGGTAAAAGTCAAAAAGAAAAGTCAAAAATAAAAAATAAGAAGCCCTTTTTCTATCATAGGAAGAGGGCTTTTCTTATGCCTTAATAAGAATATGATTCTCAAATAATATAGATAAAACCGAAGAAAAATAATTCCAGACCGATAAAAAAAGAAAAGTAAAATTTTTTAATTTAACCTATTGACTATTTGACATTAAAGGAGTACAATAGATTCGAAAGTTGAGAGATGAAGGAAAGTGGTGAGTGCTAAATGAATAATACAATGTTATCAGACAGGATTGAAAAGTTTATCCTGGAAATGCTTGATAAAGAAACGAATGACCAGGTGCTCCTGAAGAGGAAAGATGTGGCAGATCTGTTAGAATGTGCCCCCTCTCAGGTCACCTACGTCATCAATACCAGGTTTTCTCCTGATGACCGGTTTGTTGTGGAGTCCAGAAGGGGAAGCGGGGGATACATCAAGATTTCACTGAAAAGTCAGAACCCGCCGCCACGGCGGGAAGCGCCTTCACCAAACCGCGTGGGAAAAAGCAGCCAAAAGAGCAGTCCTAAAGACAATCCCAACAGCATAGAAGCCATTGAGAACGGATTGGACGGCTATTACCGCATGCTTGTTGATTATGACATTATTTCCAATCAGGAATACCGATTGATTTGTGCAATGACCCATACCATGCTGGAATATTGTCCTGAAAGCCACCGCAGGGAGGCAGCCAAGACTATGATTCACCGCGTCGAATGGGCTTTGAAAGGAGAATGAACTATGCTTTGTGATCGCTGTCATGGAAGAGAAGCAGTTGTCCATGTGACACAGATCGTCAATGGACATAGAACAGAAAGACACCTGTGCAGGGAATGCGCAGCCAGGGAAAACCTGGTGAATAACTCCATGGGTTTCTTTGGCCATGATTTATTCAGAAACAGTTTTGATACCTTTTTCAACGACGGTTTTATGGATTCCCTTTTCCGCCCTGCCAGAACGGCTATCGAAAACCTGTCCTGCCCGGAATGCGGAAAGACCTATCATGATTTCAAAAAAGACGGCCTGCTGGGCTGCCCGGGATGCTATGAAGCATTCCGCGAAAAACTCCGCCCCGCATTTCAGCATATGCAGGGAGCTCACCGCTACGAAGGCGATGAACCGAAGAAAGCGGAAGTGAAGGAAGAATCGCCGGAGCTCACAGACCTGAGAAACAAACTTTCCAAACTGGTGGCTGATGAGAATTATGAAGAGGCTGCCAAAGTGCGGGATGAAATCCATAAACTGGAAGAGGAAGGGAAAGGAGGTACATCCAAATGACCCTTCAGGAAATATTGGGAAATGAGCTTCCACGGTGGGCCCAGATTTCTAAGGATGATCCGGTCATCTTTACTAGGCTTGCCCTTTTCAGAAATATAAAGAGTACCCGTTTCCCCTCCATGCTTCAAGGCTCCGAAAAGGCAAAAGCGGCGGGAAAGCTGGATGAAGCGGTGAGATATATTAATGATCACGGCTTCGGGCCCTTTATCCCCTATAGCATGGAATCCCTGAATGAAGAGGAAAGGAATGTACTTTCAGAAAAAGGGTTCCTGCCGGAAGAGGGTAGGCTCCTGGATGGAAACAGCCGGCTCTATCTCAATGAAGACGGAAGTCTGGCCATCAGGACCAATGTCCATGACCACTTGGCCTTTCTGGGGTTTTCCGGAGGCAATACTGTGTTCAGTCTCTGGAAAAGGACGGCGCGCCTAGCCGACGAAGCATCGGATATTCTGGACTACGCCTTTGATAAGGAATTCGGATATCTCACTGCGTCGCCCCAGTTCACAGGCTCAGGGATGAAGATGGTCTCCCTTCTGTTCCTGCCGGGATTTGCCCTGCACGATAGAATCGGAAGCCTTTCCGAATTTCTGGAACTCCGTGGTTTCCACCTGTCACCGGCGGCGGGAAAAGCCGACGGGCGCCTGCCCTTCTACCTTCTGGAAAACACCAGGTCTCTGGGCATCCGGGAAGTGGACTACGTGTCGGAGCTGGATAAAATCCTTCAGGAAATTACGGAAGAAGAGAAAAAACTCTGGAAGGACACCTTCCAAAGCTCGGAGGAAGAACTTCGGGACCGCATCTGGCGAGCCCTGGGCACCCTGAAATATGCAAGACGCATGACTAGGGAAGAAGCCCTTTATCTCTCAGGTCTCATCCGCATGGGCATTAATGCGGACATGATTCCCGATGAAGACGGCCTCACATTTTACCGTCTATATTCCCTGATTCCCGACAGTCAGGTGGCGCTCATCAGCCACACCGCGCCGGATGACCGGACTGCTATGGAAAAGTGGAGATCCGCACTTCTGCGGGATGTGCTCAAAAACCTGTAAGAAAAAACCATTTGAAATGGTAAATACTCTGCTGTGAATCAGCTTTATCGTATATATTCATATATCAAATAGTAGTAAAAGTAGAAAACTCTGAAAAAAAGGAGGAGTTATTATGGAAGATAGATTTACTGACGGCGTGAAAAACGCCTGGAAATTTGCCGCTTCCGAAGCTGCCAAACTGGGCAGCGACTATATTGGCACGGAACATCTTCTTCTGGGCATTGCCCATGAAAAAGACAGTGCCGGTGGCAAGATTCTGAATTCCTTGGGCGTCACTGTGGATGCCGTGGAGCAGCTGCTCTCCCAGTACAGCCAGGGCCGGTCTCTTTTCAGCACCGGTGAAGTCTATGCAGCACCCCGCACCAAGAGAGTGCTGGAAATGGCAGTGGAAGAAGCCAATGAACTGGGAAATTCCTACGTAGGTACAGAACACCTGCTTCTGGCTATTCTTCATGAAGGCGGCGGCCTGGCTGTCCGTATTCTGGAAAGTTTCGGCGTTACCCAGGATAAACTGCAGAAAGCCTTTGAGAAAGTACTGTCTGAAGACAGCGGCAAATCTGATAAATCTGTGAATCTGGGCGATTTGGACGGCTTTGCAGTGGACCTCAACGAAAAAGCAAAACAGGGCAAAATCGATCCGGTCATCGGCAGAAACGATGAAATCAATCGGGTAATCCAGATTCTGTCCCGCCGTAACAAGAATAACCCTGTTCTCATCGGTGAACCGGGCGTTGGTAAAACGGCCATTGCTGAAGGTCTGGCTCAGCGCATTGTCAATAACGATGTACCGGAAATCCTTAAGAACTGTCATATCATTTCCCTTAACATGTCCTCCGTGGTGGCAGGTACCAAGTACAGAGGCGAATTTGAGGAAAGACTGAAAAAAGTCATTGATGAAGTGAAGAAACACAAAGACTGGATCCTCTTTGTAGATGAACTGCACACCCTGGTAGGCGCAGGTTCCAGCGAAGGCTCCATGGATGCTGCCAACATTATGAAACCGGCACTGGCAAGAGGCGAGCTGCGCTGCATCGGTGCCACCACTTTGAAAGAATACAAGAAATACATTGAAAAAGATGCCGCTTTGGAGCGTCGTTTCCAACCTGTCAAAGTGGGCGAACCGACTCCGAAGGACACTCTGGAAATCCTGAAAGGCCTCCGCGACCGCTATGAAGCCTTCCATAAAGCCAAAATTACCGATGAAGCACTGAAAGCGGCAGTAGAACTTTCGGGCCGTTATATTACCGATCGTTTTCAGCCTGATAAAGCAATCGACGTTATCGATGAAGCCGCTGCCAAAGTCCGCATGGAAGCATCCTCTACGCCGGAAGGACTGAAAAAGAAAGAAGAAGCCCTGGAATCGGTAAACAAAGAAAAGGAAGCTGCCGTTTCTGCCCAGGACTTTGAAAAAGCAGCCATTTACCGGGATCAGGCAAAGAAACTGCAGACTGAAATCGATACCCTGAAGAAAGACTGGAAAGGCGGAGACCACGATCATCTGACTGTCACAGAAGAAGATGTGGCAGAAGTGGTATCCAAATGGACCGGCGTTCCGGTGCAGAACCTGAAGAAGAGCGACTCCGAACGGCTGCTCCATCTGGAAGACGAACTCCATAAGAGAGTCATCGGCCAGGACGAAGCTGTCCATGCCGTAGCCACTGCCATTCGTCGGGCAAGGGCCGGCATGAAGGACCCGAAGCGTCCTATCGGCTCCTTCCTCTTCCTGGGCACCACCGGTGTAGGCAAGACTGAACTGGCACGGGCACTGGCAGAGTGTATGTTCGGTAGTGAAAAGAACATGATTCGCTTCGATATGTCTGAATACATGGAGAAACACGAAGTCTCCCGTCTTGTGGGTGCACCTCCAGGATATGTAGGCTATGAAGAAGGGGGTCAGCTCACCGATGCGGTACGCCGTAATCCTTACAGCGTCATCCTCTTCGATGAAGTTGAAAAAGCCCACATGGACTTCTTCAACATCCTCCTGCAGGTTCTTGACGATGGCCGTCTGACTGATGGTCAGGGCAGGACCGTGGATTTCACCAACTGTGTCATCATCATGACCAGTAACCTGGGGTCCAATTTCCTGAAAGGCCATATGGGCAAGAAACTGGGCTTCTCCTCCGGCGAAAAGGAAGAAAAAGAAGAATCCTTCGAAGATATCAGAAAGATGATTATGGACGAAGTGAAACGGACTTTCCGTCCGGAATTCATTAACAGAATCGATGAAATCATCGTATTCCATCCGCTCACTCCGGAAAACCTCTCTGAAATCGTAGATCTCATGCTGAAGAAAGTAGCAGGCAAACTGGAACGCTTCCATGTATCCCTGGACGTTTCCGACGAAGCCAAGAAGGTCATCATTGCCGACGGTACCGATGTGGAATACGGTGCTCGTCCGCTGAAGAGGACCATCCAGAAAGAAATGGAAGATCCTATTTCCGAACTTATCCTGCAGGACGGACTGAAAGATAAGAAGGTCCTCCATGTAGGTAAAGATGAAAAAGGCAAACTCACCTTTAAAGCGGAATAATCCCATGAGGGGAATGTAGTATAATGGAGCTGTGCATCACGCACGGCTCCATTTTTTGTTTTGTTTTTGAATAGGAGCCACAGAGATTGGGCGTCTCGCCAATATATGCTGATTTGGGCGGTTTCAAACGGCGTCCAAGAGGAAATACCGCCCCTTTGAGCTCTTTGGACCCTATGGATTCTGAAACCGGGGACTGCGAGGGATCCCGGGGGCCCACATTCCATGGAAGAATCTGTTTCTTCCCATCACGAAGGAGAACTTTATGAGCAGCAAGGTACATACGAAATACATATGCTCCAACTGCGGAGCGGAAACTTTGAAGTGGATGGGGCGTTGTCCCCAGTGCGGGGAGTGGAATACGCTGGAGGAGCGGGTAGAAACGATGGCGCCTAAGAGCTTGGGGCCTTCTCTTTCTGCCAATCTGCAGAGCAATGCCAAACCACAGAAGCTTTCAGCCATTCATTTCAACGGAGACAAACGCATTCTTCTACATATGAATGAAGTGGACCGTCCTCTGGGTGGCGGCATTGTGAAAGGATCCGTCATTCTTTGGGGCGGCGAGCCGGGCATCGGTAAATCCACCCTCATTCTCCAGATCTGCCATGCCATGGCTTCCCAGGGGGAGAGCGTGCTTTACTGCAGCGGCGAGGAGTCGGAAATCCAGGTGAAGCTTCGGGCGGAAAGGCTTCATGTGAATGACGAAAACTGCTATATCTATGCCGGCAGCAGCATTGACGGCATTTTGCAGGAAGCGGAGAACCTGAAGCCTTCCATGCTGGTTATCGATTCCATTCAGACCATGTATATTTCAGGCGTGGATTCCCCCATGGGAAGTCCTGCCCAGATTCGGGACTGCACCTCGGCGCTGGTCCGTTTTGCGAAAAGAACCAATATTTCCGTCATGATTGTGGGCCATGTGACGAAGGAAGGAAATCTGGCGGGCCCCCGCATTCTGGAGCACATGGTGGACGTGGTGTTTTATCTGGAAGGGGACAGGAGCTACCAGTTTCGAGTGCTCCGCACAGTGAAGAACCGATTTGGCTCCACAGGGGAGTCAGGCCTCTTTGTGATGGAAGGAAACGGACTCAAAGGCATTGAGGACCCATCAAAATACATGCTTAGAAACCGCAGCGAATCAGCGCCGGGCTCCATGGTGGTGGCATGCATGGAAGGCCTTCGGCCGGTGCTGGTGGAAATGCAGGCGCTCACGGTGCACTCGGTGCTTGCCATTCCCAGAAGAATTGCTGCCGGATACGACTATAACCGCATGATCATTCTTCTGGCGGTACTGGAAAAAAGGGTCCGTATTCCCTTTTCCTCTGATGATGTGTACCTTAACGTGGCAGGCGGCTTTCGGGTCAGGGAAACAGCGGCAGACCTGGGCATTGCCCTGGCTCTGGTATCGGTGAAAAAGGACATTCCCCTGCCGGGAGGACTCATGGCTTTAGGGGAAATCGGCCTCACCGGTGAAGTGATGCCGGTTTCTAAAATCGGTCCCCGTTTGAAGGAAGCGGTAAAAATGAAATTCGACCGGTTCCTCCTGCCAGAAGGAAACAGGGAGGAAGTGACAGATTTCTGCAAAAGTCATGGCCTCACCGGTATGTTGAACTCCATGGTCTTCATCAGGCATCTGTCGGAAGCGTTGGAGTATATACGGTGACACGCTTTTTGAGGGGATATGAAGTGTGCTCGGGTTCTGCCCGTCATGCCCTTTCTGCCTGCCCTCTTTCATTTCATAGAGGAAATCCCTTCCCGAATGTGATAAAATATAAAGGAAATTAGTATGCTGCATTGGACAGTTATGAAATTGGGAAGAAATTGACAGAAGAGAAGACTGGTGGCACCGGACTTCAAGGATTGAATTTGGTAGAAACGAGGGAAGTGCAGGCATGAAGAGAAGACTGTGCGTTCTGCTGTTGACAGGCGTGCTTGCTTTGGGGACAGCAGGAATTTCACATGCAGATTATATGATCGGCTCCCAGGGGCCGGAGGTGCGGAACCTGCAGAAAAGGCTCAATGTATATGGCTTTAAGGTCAAGGCTGATGGGAATTTCAATGTGGCTACCTGC
This sequence comes from Dialister succinatiphilus, assembly GCF_928721695.1. NCBI lineage: Bacteria > Bacillati > Bacillota > Negativicutes > Veillonellales > Veillonellaceae > Dialister > Dialister succinatiphilus. Next base: position 1,830,024 of record NZ_OV788641.1, read on the forward strand.
AATGCAGTGAAGAAGTTCCAGCGGCGGAAGCATCTTTCCGCTGATGGCATTGTAGGTCCCGTGACTTATAAAGCACTCATGGGTAAGACCATGTACAGGGCAAAGGCAGACAAGCCATCCGGCAGGGGAAATGCGTCTATCCCTTATGTAGGCATCGACGATTCCCGGGTGGAATGGCATAAGGCAGGACCGGTGAGTGATACGGTCCGCGCCATTACCGATGAAGCGCAGAAGTATGTAGGTGTACCTTACCAGTTTGGAGGAACCACGCCCAGCGGCTTTGACTGCTCCGGCTTTATCCAGTATGTCTTCAACAGGAAGGGCATTATCCTTCCCCGAGGTGCTGACGAGCAGTACCTGTCGGGCAGAAAGATTTCAGTGAATGCACTGGAACCGGGGGATTTGGTTTTCTTCAATACCTATGAAGAAGGTGTTTCCCATTCGGGGCTTTACCTGGGGGATGGCTATTTCATCAGTGCCACCAGCAGCCGGGGCGTGGCTGTAGCCACCATGAAGAACGGTTACTGGCATGACCGGTATGTAGGCGCCAACAGGGTGCTTTGATAGAAAAATGAAACCAATGAGGGCTGTAAAGAAATATGATTCATATTTCCTACAGCCCTTTGTACATACTGAGGTGATGGAATGAGAATTGCAATGCTGCAGATGGATGTGGCAGAGGGAGATAAGGAGAGAAATATCCGCCACGGCTTTGACCTTTTGGAGGAGGCGGCATCATCAGCGGATGTACTGGTGATGCCGGAGCTCTGGACCATCGGGTACAATTTCCATGATTTTAAGAATCGGGTAACCAGGGTCAATGATGGTCTGCTGGACCGCCTTTCCTCTTTTGCCGCCTATCACCATGTGACGCTGGAAGCGGGCACCCTGCCCATTGAAAAAGAGGGGATTGTGAAAAATACGGGACTCCTTTTTGGCCCTGACGGAAGAATCCAGGCTCATTACAGTAAAAGGCACCTTTTTTATGGTTACCTGGAAGCCCAGCTCATGGCGCCGGGCACTCATCTGATGGATACGGCCATTGGCGGTGTCCGGACGGGCATGGCCGTATGTTATGAATTTTATTTTCCCAAAATGTGGAGAAAAATGGCCAAGGCCGGTACTACCCTGGTGCTGGCTCCCGCCTCCTGGCCCCGGGTCCATCTATCCCAGTGGGACGTACTTACCAGGGCCAGGGCCATTGAGAACGGCATGTGCATCTGCGCCGTCAACATGGTAGGCACCTATCACGGCGTGCAGCTGGGCGGCCATTCCCGATTCATTGATCCTGTGGGAAACCTGGAAGTGGAAGGGAATCTGGAAGAGCATATTTATTATGCAAACTATGATGAGGTGAAATATAAAAACCTGGGAAAGCAGCTGGCTGTAATCCGGTTGGAAAAGGAAATCGGGCAGTGAGGGGACGGAGCGCCCCTGAACCTGAAAGATTCAGAGGCTGCAGAAGGGCGCGTCAACCTTCGGAAATACCGATAAAAGCCTCACATAAATCTAAATCATAAACAAATATCTATTTGCATGGACTGTGCCAGTCATATATAATGAAGAACACAACTACATTAAGGGGGTTTATCATGAAGGGCAATGATATTCGTGAATCATATCTTTCATTTTTTGAAAATCAAAAAGGCCATCTGAGATTGAAGAGCTTCTCTCTGATCCCGAAAGATGACCCCAGTCTTCTTTTAATCGGTGCAGGCATGGCGCCGCTGAAGCCTTACTTTACAGGCAAGGTGGAACCGCCGCGTCATCGTGTCACCACCAGCCAGAAGTGCATCCGCACCGGCGATATTGAAAACGTAGGCCATACAGCCCGCCACCATACTTTCTTTGAAATGCTGGGGAACTTCTCCTTTGGCGACTATTTCAAGAAAGAAGCCATCAGCTGGGCCTGGGAATTCCTGACAGAAGTTTTGAAACTGGACCAGTCCCGCCTGTATGTCACCATTTATCCCGATGACCATGAGGCCCATGATTACTGGCACAAGATGGTCGGCCTGCCGGAAAACCATATTTATCCGCTGTCCGATAACTTCTGGGAAATCGGGGAAGGTCCCTGCGGCCCGGACTCTGAAATTTTCTACGACCAGGGCGAAGAATTCGGCACGGACCCGGAAAACCAGATGGGTGGCGACGGCGATCGCTTCCTGGAAATCTGGAACCTGGTTTTCTCCCAGTATGACCGCCAGAAAGACGGCTCCTACCTGCCTCTGGCTAAGAAGAATATTGATACCGGCGCCGGCCTTGAACGTCTGGCTGCCGTGCTTCAGAAGAAAAAGAATAATTTTGAAACAGATCTTTTCTTCCCAATTATCGAAGAAGCCGCTGCTTTGTCCGGCGTGCCCTATGGCCAGAGCGCCCAGGGAGATGTGGCTCTGAAGGTAATTTCCGACCATGCCAGAGCCATTACCAATATGATTGCCGACGGCATCCTTCCTTCCAATGAAGGCAGGGGCTATGTGCTCCGCAGAATCCTGCGCCGGGCTGTCCGTTTCGGAAAGCTTCTGGGTATTCAGGACGCTTTCATCGGCCAGATGATCGACGTAGTCATCAACATGATGAAACCGGCCTATCCGGAACTGGTGGACAAGCAGGCCTTTATTAAGAAAGTGGCTGGCGTAGAGGAAGACCGCTTCCATTCCACCCTCAATGCAGGCACGGATCTTCTTTCCGAAATGCTGGAAGATACAAAGAAGAAGCAGGGCACTGTCCTTTCCGGGGATAAGGTGTTCAAGCTGTATGATACCTACGGCTTCCCCTGGGAACTGACCGATGAAATTGCCAAGGAACAGGGCCTCACCATTGATAAGGAAGGCTTTGAAGCATCCATGGCAGAACAGAAGGAAAGAGCCAGAGCTGCCAGAGCCAAGGTTTCCGCCAAGGTGGCTACTCCGGACACTACCAAACTGGATGCAGCAAGCCTGACTACCGAAGACAGGGATGGAGAAACAAAACTTCTCCTTCTCGGTAAAGAAGGCAAAGAAATCAAAGAAGCTGCAGACGGCACCGAAGTGACTGTAATCCTTCAGAATAATCCATTCCATGCAGAAGGCGGCGGTCAGGTCGGCGACACCGGCACCATTACCGGCGCTGAAGGCGTAATTGACGTAGAAGATACAAAGAAACTTCCTGACGGCATTATGTACGTTATCGGCACTGTCCGTGAAGGCACCATTTCCGAGGGAGATACGGTGAAAGCAGTGGTGGATCGGGACAGAAGAGAAGATCTGGCCAGAAACCACACAGGCACCCATATGCTGCAGGCAGCGCTCCGTGAAGTGCTGGGCGGACAGGTCAACCAGGCTGGATCCCTGGTGCTCCCTGACAGGCTCCGTTTCGATTTCACCTGGCCTGAACCTCTTTCTTCCAAACAGCTTTCCGCTGTAGAAGAAGCGGTAAACCGTGAAATCCTTCATGCCCTTCCGGTAAATATCACAGAAATGCCTCTGGAAGAAGCCAAGAAATCGGGAGCCATGGCACTGTTCGGTGAAAAATACGGCTCCATAGTCCGCGTTGTTTCCGTAGGAGATTTCAGTAAGGAACTCTGCGGCGGCAGCCATGTAGGAAATTCCGGCGAACTGGGTTCTTTCCGCATTATCAGCGAAGGCGGCATCGGTTCCGGTCTGCGCCGCATCGAAGCAGTCACAGGCAAAAAGGCCTATGAAATGATGAAGGCTGACCGGGCGCTTCTTGAAAACTCCGCAGCCCTTCTGAAGGGAAAGGTGGAAAACATTCCGGAAAAGATTGAAAAACTCCTTTCCGAAGTGAAGGACTTGGAAAAACAGCTGGAAGCCATGAAGAAGCAGCAGACAAAGGATGAACTTGGTTCCATCATGCAGAACATCCAGGAAAAGAAGGGTGTTCCCTTCTTCGGTGCTGTGGTGCATGCGGATAATATGGACGACCTCAGAAAAGCCGCAGATGTGGTAAAAGCCAAACTGACCGGCGGCGCCTTCATTCTTGGCACCGTATCCGGCGACAAGGTGAATCTGGTGGGCATGGCTTCTCCGGAAGCGGTGAAAGCCGGCGTCCATATGGGCAAAGTAGTTTCCAAAGCAGCCAAAGTATGCGGCGGCGGCGGTGGCGGCAAACCGGCAGTAGCGCAGGCCGGCGGCCGTGATACATCGAAGCTGGAAGAAGCAGTCAGCGCAGGCGTTGCGGCTATTGCTGACATGCTTGGTTAAGGAGGGATATATATGTCAGTCTCTGATGAAACGATTTTGTTTAATACCAATGCTGATGAAGGAGAAAATCGGCAGGCAGCCATGGTTCTGCAGGAAGTTTATGCGGCTTTGAAAGAAGCAGGGCATAATCCTACGGTACAGCTTGTAGGATATCTTGTTTCAGGGGAGCCGACATATATTACCAGCCGCCATGACGCCAGAAGGCTTATTTCCGGCATCGAAAGAGATGAACTGGTGGAAGAACTGGTCCGTTTTTACGTAAAGCACAAGGGCCTCTGATATGAGGATCATGAGTCTTGACGTAGGCTCCGTCACCATTGGCGTGGCAGTGAGTGACCTCTTCGGCTGGACAGCTCAGGGCCTGGAAACCATCCGCCATACCACCAGGGAAGCGGATTTCAAAAGGCTCCGGCAGCTTACTGACCAGTACCAGGTGGAAGAATTCGTCATCGGTCTGCCCCTGAATATGGATGGCACCCGGGGAATCCGGGTGGAAAGGACCGAAGCTTTCGCCGAAGAACTGGCTAAGGCCTTTCCGGACATTCCCTATCACTTCTGGGACGAAAGGCTTACCACCGTGATGGCCCAGAAACAGCTCATCGCTGCCGACGTGAGCCGGAAGAAACGAAAGAAAGTCATAGATAAAATGGCAGCTGTGGCCATCCTGGAAGGATATCTGCAGCATCTTTCATTGAAAAACAGAGGATAAACCTATGACCGACAAAAAAGAAGACCCCATCATTATTACCATCACCGGTCCCGACGGCGATGAAAGGGACTACGTGCAGGACACGGTGATTCCCTTTGCGGGGAAAGAATTCGCCGTGCTTGTGTCCATTCCTGAAAAGGAAGACTCCGAAGAAGAGCCGGACATCATCCTGGCCAGAATCGACAGGGACGAAAATGGCGAAGCAGTATACCTGCCGCCTACGGACGAGGAATATGATGCGGTGGCGGACATTTACGACGCCATGTAAGAGATCAGGCAAAGAGAACTGCGGCTTACCCTGCCGCAGTTCTTTTGTGCTTATATATGTGATAGAATAGGAAGAAAGCGCTCTTGATGACACGCCCTGTCAGGCGTGAAGGGCGGGCTGCTTCACTGCGGCGGTTGTCAGTATTTTCGCATGCGAAAGGGGGAGCGCTTTTGGCGCCCGGGTTCTATCGTTCCCGTGCTCGTTCCTGTGCTGATGTACTAGTAAGGGTGGCCGCAGAGCGGGCACAATATGAGCCTCAAGCCAAGCCTCACCATTCATTGATGCATGTGACCGCCCCTTCCGTCTTGCTGCGTTTACCCCGAAAGGGGGCAGGCAAAACGGAGGAGAGGAGAGCGCCCCGATAAAACTGGCGGCGGAGCCGCCACCACCCTCTGAATCCTTTGAACTTTCGGGACCAAAGGGCCGGTCCATCTTAAGAACCTTACCTTTTAAACTAGAGTCTGGAAACTCCAGAGACATATACAAGGAGGACTTATGGGTAAACATTTTTCTTTTATCCATTGTGCTGATCTTCATCTGGGAGAACCGTTCCGCGATATCCGCATGGGAAGCAGCGGTCCCTGGAATGAACAGATAGGAAAGGCTACGTTTAAAGCCTTTGAAAAAGTGGTGGATGCAGCGCTGGAGAACCGTGTGGACGCCATTCTCATATCCGGCGACGTGTACAACGGGGATCACCACAGCTTGTCCGCCCAGATGGCCTTTGCCCGGGAACTGTACCGGGCAGCCCAGGGAGGCATTGAAATTTTTATGGTCCACGGGAACCATGATCCCGGCGAAGCCTGGCGCGCGGACATTCCGCTGCCGGAAACAGTCCATATTTTTCCGGCTGATCAGGTGACTTCCATTCCCCTGATGAAGGATGGGGAGAAGGCAGCCACTATTTATGGGATTTCCTATAAAACCCGGCATGTGAAGGAAAATCTGGCCAAAGAGTTTCATCGGGAAAAGGATGACGGCTTTGCCATCGGCATGCTGCATACCGACATGGGCGGCGCTGATTCACCCTATGCGCCCTGCACGGCGGATGACCTGAAGGCAGTAGGCATGGATTACTGGGCTCTGGGCCATGTACATACAAGAAAGACCGTTTCCACCTCTCCTTACATTGTGTATCCCGGAAATACCCAGGGTCTGTCCCTTCGGGAAATCGGACCCAGGGGCTGCTATCTGGTGGATGTAGGGGCCTATGGTACGGTGACTTTGAAGTTTATTGAAACCGACACCATCCGCTGGATGGATATGACTATGGATATTTCTGCCTATTCCCAGACAGAAGAGCTGATTTCCGCGGTGACGAAAAGGCGGAGCGGTTTGAAGGAACTGACAGGAAGGCCTAATATCATCCGTCTGGTGTGCACCGGCAGCGGCCCTCTTCATGCCGTACTCTCCAGCGAGGACGGCAGGGATTTCATTCTTCAGTCTTTGAACGACAAGGAACAGTTCCGATATCTCTTCGCCTGGTTCGTGCGCCTGGAAGATCGGACCCGCACGTCTATCGATCTGAAGGAGCGAAGGGAACTGCCTGATGTGACCGGCAATTTTCTCAAAGCCTACGATGCTTTGAATGACCTTCCGGTGGATAAGAAAAAGGAAGAGCTCCGTACCATGGCGGAAAGCCAGCCGGAATTTGTGAAATATAAAAAACTGCTCCATTCCCTTCCCGACGAAAGTCTGCTCCGGTCCTTCCGGAAAGCAGAATTTTTGGGAGCGGAAATGCTGACGAAAGAGGAGGAAAAATGAAGATTACCGATCTCCAGCTCCAGCAGTACGGCATTTACCATGATGCCTCCTGGCAGCCTTCCCAAACCTCTCTTAACATTGTGATGGGGGAGAACGAAAGCGGTAAGACCACCATGCTCCGTTTCATCCGGGACATGCTCTTCGGCTATGGCCGGGGCAAATGGCAGGGACGGAAAGGAAATATGGGATTCATCCGCTCCGACGGCCAGACTTATCGGGTATACCGTAATGAAAAAGAGCAGTGGTTTGAAAACGCAAACCATGTGAAATTTACGGAAGACCTGCCTGCCGCCTGGTGGCATGGTCTTAACCGGTCCATTTATGAAAAAATTTTCGCCGTAGGCCTGGAAGACCTGCAGGGAGCCAATTTCCTGGCCAATGATCGTGTGAGAAGCCGTTTCTTTATGCTCCAGGGCGGCGACAAGCTGGCAGCGGCCAAGGCGGAACTGGAAGAAGAAAAGGCCAAGCTCTTTTCAGGAAGCCCCCAGGGAAAGCGGAAAATCAACCAGCTGGCCGCCGATTTGGAAGAAGCGGAAAAAGAACTGGACGGCCTGTCCAATCAGGAAAAGGAATTTTCCGACCTCCAGCGCAGGCAGGAGGAAATGAAAAAGCAGGCTTCTGCCCTCAAGCAGCAGCTGGACAGGGACAACGAAGAAAACGACCGCCTGGAAAAAAGGCTGGGCGCATGGAAATACTACCAGCAGGCAGTAAACGTGAAACACCAGCTGGACCTGTCTTCCCAGGTCACCATGTTCCCGTCCAACGGTAAGGAACAGTGGAACCAGCTCATGAACCGCATGAAGGTCATCCATGACCAGAAGGAATCGCTCCAGGAAAAACTGGACGCCTACAAGCCCGTAAAGAAAGAGGAAATCATCCCCTGGATGGGCGTGGAAAACGAACTGGAAAAGCTGTATGTGGACCTGGGCCAGTGGCGGCAGACCCTTTCAGATGCGGAAAACATGGAAAAGGAAAAAGCAGACTGGCGCATGGATTTCGTCAATCTGGGCTATTCCCTTCCCCTCTGGGACCGCCCTTTAAGTTTGGACAAACCCTGCGCCAGCGTGGACTGGGAAGAAGGACGCCGCCTTGCCGGTAGCCTGGGCGTCCGGAACAATGAACTCCATTTCTGGGAGCAGCGGGAACCGGAAGTGGAAAAACTCTCGGGCGACCTGGTCCTTCCAAAACAGGAAGAATCGGAGTCGGACTGGCAGAAAATCGAATCCATGGCCGCTGAACTGGAGCAGGTGCTCCACGAGGAAGCGGACATACAGTCCGAAATAGATGATATCAGCGGCAGAGAAGATAAGAAATATACGCCCTGGCTGTGGATGAGCCTTGTGCTCCTTCTGGCAGCGGCCGCAGGCATTGCCGCCTTCTACACCGCCAGAGCCGGAGTGGCTGCTATGTACGGTTCTGCCGGTGCTGCTGTCCTGGCCATCCTTTCTTACGTTCTCCACAGCCATGTGGTCCATAAAAAAGGAAATACCCTGGAAAAACTGGCTTCCCGGAAAGACGAACTGGAAGCATCCCGCCAAAAGATCAGCGAAAAATTCCCCGGCCAGGCGCCGAAAACAGTGGATGAACTCAAGGCCTTCCACAATCTCATGCAGGAAAAACGATCCGGCTTCTACAAGGATCAGGCCAAAAGACAGGCCATTTCCTGGAAAAAGGAAACCATTCGGAAACAGGAACAGCAGCATAAAAACTGGGAAGAAGAAGGCAGCATCCTTACAGAAAAAAGGGATAAGGCCGAAAAAGCCTGGAATAACTGGCTTTCTGAAAACAGCCTTCCCCGGACGGGAGCGGAAAACCTGTCTGCTCTCCAGGAACAGTGGCAGAAAATTTACTCTGCCGAAGGGAAAGGGAAAATCATGGACCTCCGGCTGGAACAGATCGATGCCAAACTGGACGCCTTTGCTGAAAGGGCCCAGTCCATCATCGCTGCCACGAAACTTCCCTATGCCGTCAATCCCGACAGCATAGCCGACATTTACGAAGAAAACCACCGCCGAAGCCTGGAGTGGGAAGCGCTGCAGGAAAAGAACAACCAGCACGCCGCCTACGAAAAGGAAATGGCCAAACTGGACGAAGGCTGGGCCTCCTGCCAGCGTGAAATGGATACACTGCTGAACCTGGTCCACGCCAGAAACGCGGAAGAATTTGCAGAAAAAGTGAACGCCCACGAACACCATGACCAGATTGCCAAGGAATGGGAAAGAGTAAAACAGGACCTCCGCATGTATGCTGGCGGGGAAGAAGAATTCGAAACCCTTTGGCATGCCCTGGAAACAGGCCAGTACGACCAGTGGATGGAAAAACATAACGAACTTTCCAGAAAAGTAGAAGAAGAAACAAAAGAACTGGGCGAACTCCAGAGAAGCCAGGGCGCCATTGACAACGAAATCTTCCGCCTGGCAGGAGACGATTCTATGACCGCAGCGCTGCAGAAAAAAGAAAAAATCGAAGCAGAACTGCAGTCGGCTCTGGAAGAATGGCTCACCCTCATGTATACTGAAGAACTTCTGACCCGGGCCCAGTCCATTTACGAATCGGGCCGGCAGCCGGAAATCATGAAAATGGCCAACGAATTCCTGAAAGACATGACCATGGGGAAATACGCCCTTCATATTTCTGACAACGGAAAGGACATTTATATCGAAGACAGCATGCACGGCGTAAAGACAGAAAAAATCTGGTCCTCCGGCACCGGAGACCAGGTTTATCTTGCCATCCGCCTGGCCATGGCTCTCTCCTTTGGAGAGCACATTGAACCGCTGCCCATCGTTCTGGACGATATCTTCGTCCGCTTCGATGAAAAACGGCAGCGTGAAACCCTCCGCTTCCTCATGGACCTGGGCAAAAAACAGCAGATTTTCCTCTTCACCTGCCATGAAAGAACCATGCACATTGCAGAAGAAGTAGGATATGAAAAGGGAACAGGAGAGTTCATCCATCTGTCTGCCGGACAGATCGAGCAGGTAGGGCAGTAGAGGTATCAAACGTCAGAAGGTTGTATTCCCGGACCCAAGAGGGGGCTTCTTAGGCGCCACCGTCATACATCACTGATGGCACAAGGGTAAGCACGTAACGTCAGGCTCCTTCTTTGGACGGCAATTCTGCGTAGAATTCCAAGTCGGGCAAAGTTGGCCCTCACAGAATGATTATGATACTCGATGTGGACGTGACCGCCGAAAGGCGGCATTATAATACTCATCGCCCGAGAGGGCGATACCACCACCCTCTGAACCTTTTGAACCTTTTGAACCTTCTGAACCTTTTGAACCTTCTGAACCTTTTGAACCTTCTGAACCTTTTGAACCTTCTGAACCTTCACACCGAAGGTGTGTCCAAAGGCGAAGCCGCCACCACAACCCTCGGCCCAGGGGGGGGTCTAACCCCTGAACCCCGGGTCCCAAAAGCCTATCCATCCAAAGAACCCTCATCGCCCGCAAAGGCGATGCAGAAAGAAGGTATCCTATTGAACACAGAAAAAACAGTTTCTGCCGGCAGAAAGAAGAAGAAGCTCCATATTGAATTTCTTCGCGCTCTCTGCATCTGGCTGGTTATGTTTACCCATACATCGACTGCTGGCTTTTCTTTATATATTGAGAGGCCCGCTTCATTTTTCTATCCTCTCTATCTGGCTGTGCCTTTCTGGGTGAAGACGGCGGTGCCCATTTTCTTTATGATTTCCGGCGCCCTTCTTCTGGGAAAAGAGGAGCCGATCTCTACCATCTGGAAGAAGAGGATATGGCGGTTCCTGCAGGTGATTTTTGTATTTTCCCTGATTAACTATGTGTGGTTCTACCATAACCTGCCCCTGTCCATTCCCGGACACATAGCCAAGTTCTTTACCCTTCTCTACACGTCGGACCTGGCTACGGCCTACTATTTCCTATATATCTATATTTCATTCCTCCTCATGCTTCCCATCTGGAGGAAGCTGGTGAAAGTACTGGATGAGAAGCTTTATCTGTACCTCATCGGTCTGAACCTGTTCTTTGTGGGTGTGATGCCCATGGTGTCTTTCCTCATTTTCAAGGGGAGCGCGGAAATGAATTATTTCCTGAATCCTCTCCTGGCGGTGAGCGAGCCTACTTTTTACTTCCTCATGGGCTACTGGATTGAAAACGTGCTGCCTCAGAGCTGGCTGACGAAAAGGAATCTGGTGAAACTGGGAATCGCTGCTCTCCTCGGTACTGCAGCCGCCGGCGCCATGACCTGGTACCACGGCATCGCAGCGGGGGGGATGACCGAGGCCATTTCCGAACGGTTCTACGATTCCTTCCTCTTCTTGAATACCGCTTTTGTCTTCTGCACCTGCCGCTGGTGGTTCAGCACTCATCATGTGTCGGAAAAGGCGGGTAAGGCGCTGGTATTCTTTGGCAGCATGTCCTTCGGCGTCATGCTTTTTGAAGAAATTACAAGAAATCTGACCCACGTAATTTACACCCATATTCTTTTGAAATATATGTATCGTATTCCTTTCATTGATGCGGTAATATGGATTTCCATGGCCTATGCTCTGGGCGTTGTGATTACCTGGGGACTGAAGAAGATACCTTACTTTGCCCGCCTTATATAGGGAAGCACTGATTAATTCATAGAGTTTTCTTTTATAAGAATTTTTATGCACTGTTTCGTCATGGGCTTCCTTAAATAGCTCGCTATTCGCGTCAGCCCATTCCTCACATTGCATAAAAATTCAAGAATAAAAGCAAACAATGATTTAATCAGCGCTTCCATAGGGAGAACTCGTCCAAAGGGCGGTACCTCCGGATTCTCTCAATATACAAACATTGACAGACATCTCTGACCCGCCGAAAGGCGGGTTAAACTTAGTGTAAAATTTTACTCGGTAGGGGAATTTTTCCAGAAACAATAAAAGAGGAAAGCCTCCCCTTGAGTGGAAATGTTATAATTTCCGTGCACAAATAAAACAAAGAAAGGGCTTTCCTCATGGATATTATAACAAAAACTGGAGAAATTTGGAGTGAAAATGCAATTGGTGCAGTCATTTCTCTCATTAAGGAATCTGATGACTCTATCGAGGCTGAAAGGAAGCTAACTCATTGGCTCACTGAAATGAACTGTCAGCTTATAGCTATGGCCCTGGCGCGTATTGACGCTGAGCTGTATCAGATTTACAAGGTACAGGGGTGGCGTGTGGCGCGCCGGGACTCTAGGACGATTTGCTGCCGCTATGGAGAGCTGACCTATACCCGACGACTTCTGCAGAAAAAAGGGAAGACCTTCTATCCTTTGGACCGTAAAATGGGCTTTGAGCCTAGAAAACACTACAGCTTGGGAATGATTGAGCGGATTGTCGAGGCTGTCGCAATTACCACATCTCGCAGTGCCAGCGAACTCCTGCAAAGCCTGGCGGGAATTACCATCTCCCATCAGTCTGTTATCTCACTCAAGAACTATGCCGGTAAGAAGGCGAAGACTTATGAAAAAGCATTGGCAGAAGAGGAAAAGGTTGAAAAGCCGACACAACCGGAAATTATAGCGATTGAAGGAGATGGAATTGTACTCAAGAACAAGGAGAAAGGCGGCGTTTCGGAAGTGCACCGCCTCCAGGTATATGAGGGAGTCAGGAAAAATGGCAACAGGACAGAACTGGTAGGACTTCGCTGCTTTGCATCTACCAGCAGAAAAGAACTTTTTGCAATGGTAAGAAGCTATCTGCTTGGGCACTATGACCTGTCTAAGACCACAGTGCTGTCGAATGGGGATGGAGGGTCCGGATACCAGTTTCAGGACTTTGAGCAAATGGTAGAAGGCTGCCTGGATCACCAGCACTTCCGCGACTGCTATCATGTGCATGAAAAGATCCGGACCCGGCTCAGCTTCTGCAACAGGAAACTGATAGACCGTATTATCCGAGAACTTCACCAGAGCGACGATATTATGAAACAGATTCCCGTATGGATGGATACTGCCCGGAGCTGCGCCCGAACAGAGGCGGATTTGGAGGAGGTAGACAAGCTGCAGAGCTATCTGGAGAGAAATGCTCCCTATATCCCCAGCCTGAGTCAGCGCGGCATCCATACAGAGATTCACCTGGGGACTGCAGAAACAAACCACCGGTTTTACAGCTATCGCATGAAGCGGCAGGGACGTAGCTGGTCCAGCGAGGGAATGGAGTGTATGGTTTGGGTATTAACCGCCCGGAAGAATAAAACACTTACAGCAGCTCTCCTGTACCATGCTAATGGGAAAAGCTACAAAAAGATGGATAGAGCCATGCACAAGGCTGCGGTGCAGGCAGAGCGTAAAATCGCCCAGAATGTCCGGAATGAGGCGCAGAAGCGTAAAATGAGAAACTATAGGCCGGGATGCCTGGAGGGACGTATAGGCGTTTATGGAGCTTCTTCTTCACCAATGGGGAGACTGGCCAGAGCTATACAGAAATACTGATAAAGCCGAAGCCACGGAGATAGTAATTATCGACAGTCAAATGAATTACCGAGGAAAACTTGACACTTACCGGGTTAAATTTTCCCCTTGCAAGTGTCCTTTCTTTTTGATAAAATAGAAAAGCTTGAGTACAAGTACACATGTCCGTGGATTTCGTATCTGTGCCCTCTGACAGGGTGGTTACGGGAGAAGAAGCGGGCAGAGGTTATTAACAGGAGGTTTTTATTATGTCAGTTGTATCCATGAAACAGTTGTTAGAAGCAGGCGTTCATTTTGGTCATCAGACCCGTCGCTGGAACCCGAAGATGGCTCGGTTCATTTTCACCGAACGCAACGGTATCTACATCATCGATCTGCAGAAGACCGTGAAGAAAGTAGAAGAAGCATATGCTTTCATCCGTGATGTAGCAGCTAAAGGCGAACCCATTCTCTTCGTAGGTACCAAGAAGCAGGCTCAGAATTCCGTGAAGGAAGAAGCTACCCGCTGCAATCAGTTCTATGTCAACGAACGCTGGCTCGGCGGCATGCTCACCAATTTCCGCACCATCCAGACCCGTATCAACCGTCTGAAAGAACTGGAAAAGATGTTTGAAGAAGGCACCACTGACCAGTATCCGAAGAAGGAAGTTATCCTTATGAAGAGAGAACTGGAAAAGCTGGAAAAGAACCTGGGCGGCATCAAAGACATGAAGAGACTGCCGGGAGCTATTTTCATCATCGATTCCAAGAAAGAAGAAATCGCTGTTTCCGAAGCTCACAAGCTCCACATCCCCGTTGTTGCTACCGTTGATACCAACTGCGATCCCGATGTCATTGATTATCCGATTCCTGCCAACGATGACGCTATCCGCGCTGTAAGACTGCTCACCAGCAAGATGGCTGACGCTGTTCTCGAAGGCCGTCAGGGCCAGCAGGAAGAAGCCGCTGCTGAAGAAGCAGGCGAAGCTGCTGAAAACGCAGAAGAAGCTGCTGAAGCTCCGGCTGAAGATAAGGAATAATCTTAAACTGTAAGGCAGGGGCTTCCTTAAAGCCCCGGGGCTTCGGCCCAAGAATCAGACAAACACCTTGAATTTTATGATGGAGGTCATAAGATGAAAATCACAGCTAGTATGGTAAAGGATCTGCGTACTAAAACCGGTGCAGGCATGATGGACTGCAAGAAAGCACTGGTTGAAGCTGATGGCGATGTAGAAAAGGCTGTAGACATTCTCCGTGAAAAGGGACTGTCCCAGGCTGCGAAGAAGGCAAGCCGCGTAGCTGCTGAAGGTGCTGTAGTTTCCGCTATCTCCGAAGATGGCAAAACCGGTACCATCGTTGAAGTCAACTGCGAAACCGATTTCGTAGGAAGCAATGATGATTTCAAGGCACTGGCTCACTCCATTGCACAGCAGATTATCGCCGTAAATCCGGCTGATGTGGATGCTCTCCTGGCATCTGACATGAACGGCAAGTCCGTGAAAGACACCGTAACGGAAGCGGTTGCCAAGATCGGCGAAAACATTTCCGTTCGCCGCTTCGTCCGCTATGAAAGCGCTGAAGGCAAAGTGTACAGCTATATCCATGGCGGCGGCAAGATCGGTGTCCTGGTAGAACTGAAAGGCGGAGACGACGAACTGGGCAAGGACATTGCCATGCAGGTTGCTGCTGCTAATCCTTCCTACCTGGACCGCAGCGAAGTTCCCCAGGCTGAAATCGAACACGAAAAAGAAGTTCTTGCTGTGGAAGCAAGAAATGAAGGCAAACCGGAAAAGATTATCGAAAAGATGGTTCTGGGCAGAATCAACAAGTACTACAAGGAAGTATGCCTCGTAGACCAGGAATTCATTAAAAACGGCGATCTGACCATTGCCAAACTTCTGAAATCCAAGAATGCGGAAGTTCTTCGTTTCGCCCGTTACCAGCTTGGTGAAGGCATCGAAAAGAAGCAGGACGACCTGGCAGCAGAAGTTGCAAAACAGCTGAATCAGTAATCCTAACAATTATAAGAGGACACTTTTTAGTGTTCTCTTATTTTGTAAATGGGAGAAAATTACTATATAATAAATAGAGAACTTTTATGTTATTTCTGGGGGTGTACCATGGAAGCTGAAACGAAACATTACAAAAGAGTTATGCTGAAATTGTCCGGTGAGGCGCTGGCCAACGACAAGGGATTCGGCATTGATCCGGAAGTGGTTTACAGGCTGGCCCGGGAAATCAAGGAAGCCTGCGAATCGGGCGTAGAAGTGGCTGTAGTCGTAGGCGGCGGCAACATCTGGAGAGGCCTGAAAGGCAGCCAGGGCGGCATGGACCGTGCATCCGCCGACTACATGGGCATGCTGGCTACAGTTATCAACTCCGTGGCTCTGCAGGATGCGCTGGAAAAACTGGGCGTATCCACCCGCGTGCAGACCGCCATTGAAATGCGGCAGATTGCGGAACCCTATATCCGCCGCCGCGCCATTCGCCATCTGGAAAAGGGAAGGGTAGTCATCTTCGGCGCCGGCACCGGCAATCCCTATTTCACCACCGATACCACCGCGGCTCTGCGCAGCGCCGAAATCGAAGCAGACGTTATGCTCATGGCAAAGAAACAGACCGACGGCGTATACGATGCAGATCCCAAGTACCATCCGGAAGCCAAAATGTTTACGCACCTCACCTACAACGATGTACTGCAGAAACAGCTGGCTGTCATGGATAACACGGCCATTACACTGTGCATGAACAATAATATTCCTATTGTTGTCTTTAATATCGACGTTCCCGGAAATATTGTCAAAGCGTGCAAAGGCGAAACCCTGGGCACCCTCATTGAAAGGAAATAATTATGTACGAAGACGAACTGAAAACCTTATCCGAAAAAATGGACAAGTCCATCAACGCCCTGAAGAGCGAATTTACCTCCATCCGTACAGGCCAGGCCAATGCCAGCCTGCTGGACCGGATTTTCGTAGAGTATTACGGCAGCCGCACCCCGGTGACCCAGGTAGCCTCCGTTACCGTACCGGAAGCCAGGATGCTGGTAGTGCAGCCCTGGGATAAATCTCTGTTGAAAGAAATTGAAAAAGCCATCCTCCAGTCCGACCTGGGCCTGGTTCCCATGAACGATGGAAACCTCATCCGCATGGCCATTCCCCAGCTCACAGAAGAAAGACGTAAAGAACTGGTAAAAGTGGTCAATAAGAAATCGGAAGAAGCCAAAGTCGCAGTCCGCAACATCCGCCGCGACGGCAACGTATTCCTCAAAAAAGAAGAAAAGAACAGCGACGTGTCCAAGGACATCATCAAAGATACGGAAGACAAAATTCAGAAGCTCACTGACAAGAAGATTAAAGAAGTAGAAGCAGTGACCGAAAGAAAAATCAAAGAAATCATGTCCGTTTGAGACCCCTTCACGGGCAGGGCTGAGAGGATTTTCCCCGAAAGGGTTATAATTGGGCGCCTTTACATCATAAAAGGCGCCCTCTTATGATGTAACTGTTTTAGCCTGTGAGCTGGTGGCGGCCAGGATCGGGAGGGGGAGGTTCCCGCATGTCGTCATTTCTACCGATGCGAAGGAGGAGTGGAAAAAATCTCCCGGCAGAATGGGGCTGGCAGCTGGGGCGGCCAGGACCGGGATCGGGGCATGCTTTCCCGTATTCCTAGAAGGGCCTGCGGCTATGAGGGCTGCGGCAGGCACCTTAAATAGATGGCGCCAGTTTGTATAAAACCGGGGGAGTGACCCGGTGGGCTGTGAAAACCATACAACCGCCTTGCGGGCGTCGGAAATGCACCCCTTTTGGTGGCTGGCGCCACCACCTTCCCCCCGGCGGGGGGACTTTATTCTTCGCTATGCGTTAGCTTTATTCTGCCCCTGTGCACATCCTGCATAGGATGTGCAAGTCGGTCAAAGTAGGCCCTTAGCCTGCCCATAAAAGGGCCTTCCTTTCGATTGACCGACCGAACTGCGGGGGAAGTCTGGCGAAGCCGGATAGGGGGAGGCGAGCGCAGCGAGCCAGTCAGCAGAATGCGTATCAAGCTATATGACCCATAACGACAATCCCGTAACGCTGATTTTATAAGCATTGCCCCCTAAAGGGGAAACGACTCACTACATTTTGCGCGTCGCTAGCGCTCCTTCAAAATGTGTTCGCTGTGCACCGCCAAAAGCGGCTATCCACAACCCTCGGCCTGAAAGGCCGTTGCCCCCTGAGCGAAAGCGAACACAACCCGCCGCCGTCAGGCGGCCACAACCCTCGGGCCGTAGGCCCGTCAACCCTCACACCGAAGGTGTGTCCAAGCAATTAAATCTTTGTATCCTGAAACGAGGAATGATATATGTCTGATAAAAAGGCATTTCCTGAACATGTGGCCATCATTCTGGATGGCAATGGCCGGTGGGCCAGAGAGAGAGGCCGGGAGAGAACTTACGGGCACCAGGTAGGTGCCGCCAATGTGAAGACCATTGTACGGGCTGCCGGACATATGGGGATCAAGGTGCTCACTCTCTACGCCTTCTCTACGGAGAACTGGAAAAGACCGTCTCTGGAAGTACGCTTCCTGATGAAGCTTTTTAAAAATTATCTGATTTCCCAGTTGAAAGAGCTGGTGGAGGACAATGTGCAGGTCCACATTGTGGGCGATACGTCCGTTCTTTCCGAAGGCCTTCGGAAAGGCATTGCAGAGTGCGAGCGGGACACTGCCAAAAATAACGGCATGGTGCTCAATGTGGCCATCAATTACGGCGGCCGTATGGAAATTGTCCATGCCATGCGTGAAATAGCCGAAAAAGTAGAGAGGGGAGAGATTGATCCTTCTACTATTTCTGAAGATACGGTGAAAGCCCATCTCTATCCCTCCGATGCCATAGATGTGGATCTTCTCATCCGTACAGGCGGGGAGTCCCGTATTTCCAATTTCCTTCTCTGGCAGGCTTCCTACAGCGAGCTCTATTTCACTCCCGTGCTGTGGCCCGATTTCACAAAAGAAGAGCTTGAAAAGGCTGTGGACTGGTACACCGGAAGGGACCGCCGGTTCGGCGGCCTCACGGAAAAGGATCACTAGGAGGTATTATGAAAGTTCGTGTTTTGACTGCCATTGTGGGAATTATCGCCGTGCTCTGCCTCGTGTGGCTGGGCGGCTGGTTCCTGACGGGGGCTGTATTCCTTGTTTCCCTCATAGCCCTGGCGGAGTACGACCGCATGCTGAAGCAGCTTTCCATCCGCATCTACCGCATTCCTGCGGCCATTGCCATAGGGGCGGTGGTGCTGTCTGCCGGCTTCTATTCCGTGAAGGTCTTTACAGCGGTGATTTTCCTTTCCTTCTGTCTTCTTCTTTTCCTCATTCTTTCCATTAAGAAGGAAGAAATGACAAATCTGGTGTACACTTCCTTCGGGAGCCTTTATTTCGGCCTGGGGTTCGGCACCCTGGCCCTTCTCCGGGGCAGCCGCGAGCTGCTTCCCGCAGGGGCAGTGAACGGGGATCCGGGGATTTTTCTCATCCTCTTTGCCCTGGTATGCACCTGGGCCAGCGATTCCTTCGCCTATCTGGCAGGGAAGAGCTTTGGGAAACACAAAATGGCGCCCCATATCAGCCCCAATAAGACGGTGGAAGGACTGATCGGCGGTGTTCTGGGCTGCGTAGTGCTGGGCATGGCCATTGCCTATGGTTTTTCCTACGACATGACCCATGCTTTCTTCCTCTCCTTCATGGCGGCCGTTATGGCGCCGGTGGGGGACCTCTTTGAGTCCTACATCAAGCGGGCCTGTGATATTAAGGATTCCGGAAACATTCTTCCAGGCCACGGCGGCATGATGGACCGTTTCGACAGTCTGCTTTTTGTAGCGCCGTCCCTGGCGGCGGTGCTGGCCCTGCTTAGGTGAAAGGAGTTTCTATGAAGGAAATTGCAGTATTAGGTTCTACCGGTTCCATCGGCACCCAGACGCTGGACGTGATCCGCTCTCATCCGGACCTTTTCCATGCTCAGGTGCTCTGCGCTAACAAAAGCGTGGACAAACTCCTTCGGCAGGCAGAAGAATTTCATCCTGCCGCTGTCGTAGTCAGTGATGAAGAAGCGGGCAGGAAATTCAAATCTCTCTATACAGGACCGGCCGAAGTGATCATCGGGCAGGAGGGCCTCACTGAAGCCGCCCTTCGGGATGATGTGGATCTGGTGCTGGTGGCAGTGGTGGGCATTGCGGGACTGGCCCCCACTCTGGCTGCCATTGGAGCAGAAAAGGAACTGGCCCTGGCCAATAAGGAAACCCTGGTGGCCGGCGGCAGTCTGGTGCTGGCGGAAGCCAAAAAGCACCATGTTCTCATCCGTCCCGTAGACAGCGAGCACAGCGCCATTTTCCAGTGCATGCTGGGACAGGACAGAAAGCATATCCATAAACTTCTCCTCACCGCCTCCGGCGGTCCCTTCCGGGGGAAAACAAGGGAAGAACTGAAAAAGGTGACTCTGGCCGATGCTATGAAGCATCCTACCTGGAACATGGGCATGAAAGTGACCCTGGATTCGGCCACCATGTTCAACAAGGGTCTGGAAGTCATCGAAGCCCATTGGCTCTTCAACGTGGACTACGATGATATTGAAGTGATCGTCCAGCCCCAGAGCCTGATCCACTCCATGGTAGAATATGATGACGGATCCATTATGGCCCAGATAGGAAATCCCGATATGCGTCTGCCTATCCAGTTCGCCCTGACCTATCCGGAAAGACTGCCTTCCCCTTCGAGGCAGTACGTCAACTGGCGGGACATCGCCTCCATTATTATTGAAAAGCCGGACTTGGAAGTTTTCCGCTCCCTGAAAATGGCCTATGAAGCCGGGAAACAAGGAGGCACCGCAGGCACCGCCTTCAACGCAGCCAATGAAGAAGCCATCCGCGCCTTCATCGCCGGCCGTATTTCCTTCCTTTCCATTTATGACGTGGTGGAAGAAACCCTTTCCAGGTTTATCTCCCGTGAAATTCGCTCCTATGAGGACATTATGGAAGCAGACCGGCTGGCAAGAGCGCTGGCAGAAAGTGAAATCCGGAGGATTGCTTCATGTTAGTCAATATTCTGGCTCCCATCTTTGTTTTTGCAGTGATCGTCCTCATCCATGAAGGAGGCCATTTCCTGATGGCCAAGTTCACCGGCATGAAAGTAGAAGAATTTGCCGTAGGCTTTGGACCCAAACTGGGCGGTATAAAAAGGGGAGAAACCCTTTATTCCCTTCGGGCTATCCCCCTGGGAGGATTTAACCGCATCGCCGGCATGGACAGCAGTGATAAAAACGATGACCCCCGGGCCTTCGTGAACCGTCCCGTCTGGGCCAGACTCGTTGTCATTGCGGCAGGCTCCGTTTTCAATGTGCTCCTTGCCTTCTTCATCTTTGCTGGCGCCTTTCTCTACGCAGGATATCAGACATTCCCGGACCTTCCCGTCGTAGGCGGCGTCCTCTCCGGCACCTCTGCAGAAAAGCAGGGCATAGAGAAGGGGGACACCATCCTCACCGTGGCCGGCCGGAAAGTAGATACCTGGACGGACATCGGAAAAATCACAAAAACCCTGGACACCCGTATCGTCCCCGTCACCGTGAGCCATGAAGGAGAAGAGAAAACCCTCACCATCATGATGACAGACGGTGACAATGGCCGGCCCATCATCGGCATTTCCCCCTACCTGGAACACCATGACGTAGGCTTGGGAGAGGCCTTCCTTATGGGCGGAGATCGCTGCCTCTTCCTACTTAAAATGATGGTCACCGGCCTCGTCGATATGATTTCCGGCCACGAAGCAGACGTAGCCGGCCCTATCGGCGTCGCCCGCATGAGCGCCCAGGTAGCTGACACTGGCTTTCTCTCCCTCCTTCTCTTCATCGCCCTCCTCAGCCTGAACCTGGGCTTCCTGAACCTTCTCCCCATTCCCCTTCTGGACGGAGGCGTCCTCATTCTGACCCTCATCGAAGGCGTGAGTGGAAGAGAACTTCCGGAAAAAGCGCTCTACTACATACAGGCCGTGGGAGTCACCATTCTTCTGGGACTCTTCCTCTTCGCCATGAGCAATGATATTCAGGGACTGATGAAATAGGGCCGTCAAACTTACGAACCCTCCAGCCGTGAGGCCGGTCAATCTTAAGAACTTCACGCCGCAGGCGTGTCCAAGGGCGGAGCAGGCACCTACCCTTTGAACCTCCTGAACCCGGGCTGCAGAGTGGCCCCATGGCGATCACACAACCCTTCTACACAACCTGCGGCACCTACCTTAACCTTTTTTTATCTGCGGCGAAGCCGCTACCGCAACCCTCGGCCTGAAAGGCCGTCAAACTTACGAACCCTTCGGCCAACGGCCGGTCAATCTTAAGAACCCTCACATCAAAGAGGTGTCCATGAATACTTTATTAATTCAAACAATCAGGTGAAAAAATGGAAAAAACCAGACAGATCCATGTAGGCCCCGTTGCCGTAGGCGGCGGCGCGCCCATTGCCATTCAGTCCATGAGCACCTTCAGCCCTGTGGATACAGAATATGCGGCAGCTCAAATCAATGCCCTCCACAAAGCGGGCGCCGACATTGTCCGGGTAGCGGTGCCCGATAGAAAGGCCGCCGAATCCCTGGGGGCCCTTCGGGAAAAAGTGGACGTGCCGCTGGTGGCGGATATCCATTTCGACTACCGCCTTGCCCTGACTGCCATGGAACAGGGCATTGATGCCCTCCGTATTAACCCGGGAAACATCGGCAGCCGGGACAATGTAGTGAAAGTGGTGGACATGGCCAGGGAAAAACAGATTCCCATCCGTATCGGCATTAACGCCGGCTCCCTGCCTCAGCACATTCTCGACGCATACGGCGGCCATCCCACGGCGGAAGGCATGGTGGCCGGCGCCATGGAACATGTGAAAATCCTGGAAGAAGAAAACTTCCACGATATCGTCATTTCCGTCAAATCCACTGACGTTCCCATGATGGTGAAGGCCAACCGCCTCCTTCATGAAAAGGTGAACTACCCCCTTCATTTGGGCGTCACCGAAGCAGGGACCCTCTACCGCGGCACCATTAAATCGGCCATCGGCATCGGCAGCCTCCTTCTGGACGGCATTGGCGATACCATCCGTGTCTCCCTCACCGACGACCCGTTGAAAGAAGTGAAGGCCGCCAAAGAGATCCTGAGCTCCGTGGGCATGCAGCAGTACGGCCCCGTCCTCGTCTCCTGCCCCACCTGCGGCCGCACCCAGGTGGACCTCATCCATATGGCTCAGGAAGTGGAAGAAAAAATCCAGAAATTCAAGAAACCCATCCGCGTAGCCGTCATGGGCTGCGCTGTCAACGGTCCCGGCGAAGCCAGAGAAGCAGACTTCGGCATAGCCGGTGGAAAAGGCAGCGGTCTCCTCTTCAGAAAAGGAAAAATCCTGAGGAGCGTACCGGAAGGAGAACTGATTCCTGCCTTGATGGAAGAAATAGAGAAATTTGAAAATCAGTAATTTAAGGGCTGTGAATTCATTCATCACTATAGCGCCCTATGAAAACCAGAAAAAGGACTTTGGCACTTACGAGTGCAAAGTCCTTTTTCTGGTGAATACATGTTTATATTGACTCTCTCCGGTTAACCCGGATATACTAAAAAAATAATATGTCAACAAAAGCAAAAGACTCTAGCTTACAAAAAGGCGGAGGGAACATGATGGACAAGGTAAGGCGTGCAGGAATTCTGGGGACTGGGAGGTATGTGCCGGATCTTTGCCCAACAAGCTCAAGAGGGAATGTGCAAAAAACACACCGGAAGGCAGTACGGGGGAAGCTGAAGGAAGTACTATATTTTATATGGGCGAAGCCCTGAGAATAGGTCCGTATTTTGAGTAGTAGAACTGATGCTGTTCCTCCGTCGCCTGACGGCGTGCACAGCGAACACATTTTGCGCGTCGCTAGCGCTCCATCAACCGCTGCTGTCACTGACTCACTGGATTTTCAGGTCGCTGATGCTCCCTAACAAATCCAGTTCGCTAGTGCAAAATGTGTTCGCTATGCATCGCTTTGCTCAGGGGGCCGCCGATTGGCGGTCAGGACCGCGATGGAGCATCCTATCGGTGCTCTGCCCCGTACACCCTTTTGCCACTACGTGGCATTTCCCCTCAAGGGGAAACGAGAAAATAGGTGGCACTGGATATTGTGTCACATATGATACAGACAGCTAATCCCGTAACGCTGACTTTATATTCATCGCCCGAGAGGGCGATACCACAACCCTCGGCCTGAAAGGCCGTCAAACTTAAGAACTCTTGGGCCCGAAAGGGCCCATCAATCCTAAGAACCTTTTTCCGCAACCCTTCTATACAACCTGCCGCCATCAGGCGGCCACAACCCTCGGGGCGAAGCCCCGTCAACCTTCCCCTCTGAACCCTCTGAACCCTCACACCGCAGGTGTGTCCATTTTGATGATTGCATTTCTTTTGCATATTCCGTAAAATGAAGAAAAAATAAATTTTTTTATTTTCCACGTTCACATACAAGCGATTTTTTCTATTCATATAGTAGAAGGGACAAGTTTATAAAGCAATTCTGAAGTCACAGGCTTTCCTGCCAATCCTAGGTCCGGCAGGGAAGGGTATTTCGGACACGCGGGGATTCCCTTGTTTCCTTCCATCCAATTTGGCCAAAAAGGATAAAAGATATGAACTACACAATGAACCCAGGACTCTAAATCAGCTCCACATATGCAGAAATGACGGGAGACTCGTGTATGGCGCGCGCCGTCGTACTTCGGTACAGCAGCGGCCGTAGACCATGCAGACACCGAACTCATTGGGCATAGGGGATGGGAAGGTACCGGGGTTCTTTGTGGTGGGGGACGCGGCGAAGCCGCATCCTTTTGACGCAAAGGCGCAGCCCTCAGCGCAAAGGGGGCCAATGAACTCTTTGAACCATCTCCTGTTCATGATATAATGTCCATAATCACCAATAGAAAGAAGGTATACCATGCAGAGACTTGTTTCTTATAATTACAACGGCCAGCGCCAGTGGGGCGTGCTGGCTTCTGATGGAGTTTCCATTTATTCCGCTGAGGATCTGGAGGAGACTTATTTCATTCCTCTGGGGGAGACTATGGAGGAGTTTATCGAGTCTGGCGAGGAGGGGCTTTTGAATCTGGCCAGGGCTTTGGAAATGAATGAGAAGGATAAATCCATCGAGCCTCTTTCTCTGAAGGATGTGCGGCTGGAGGTGCCTTTTTATCCTCGGCGCAATATTCTGTGCGTGGGCAAGAATTACCAGGCCCATGTGAAGGAATTTGACCAGAATGCCAATGCGAAGAATCCTGCTGTTCCTATTTTCTTTACGAAGGCCACCACATCTGTCATCGGTCCTGAGGAGGAAATCGACAGTCATCCGGCTGCGACGAAGGAAGTGGATTATGAAGGGGAGCTGGGCGTCATTATCGGTAAGCGCTGCACTAATGTGGCTGCAGAGGATGCCATGAAGTATGTGTATGGCTACACCATTATCAACGATGTAACGGCCCGGGATCTGCAGAGAAAGCACGTACAGTGGTTCAAGGGGAAGAGTCTGGATACTTTCTGCCCCATGGGGCCTACGGTGATGGTGGGGGACTGGCCTGTGCCCTTTACTATTTACACGAAGGTGAACGGTCATCTCCGCCAGGAGGGGTCTACCAATGATTTGATTTTCTCCATTCCCCGGCTCATCGAGGTTCTTTCCGACGGCATGACGCTTCTTCCCGGCGATGTGATTGCCACCGGTACGCCCCAGGGGGTAGGTATGGGACAGAACCCGCCGCAGTTCCTGAAAAAGGGGGATGTGGTGGAAATCACTATCGATCCCATCGGCACTCTGAAGAATACAGTGAAATAAGGAATGTAAAAAGACCGGCTGCCCGGTCTTTTTTGATGCGCTTTTATCGGCGGAAATAGAAAAGAAGCGGCAGATATTGTATAATAAAACAAATATCCGTGATTCAAATGAATGGAGGAGATTTCTATGGAAGAAAAAAGAGAAGCCGCTAACTTTATTGAAGCGGAAATCAATAAAGACATAGCCAATCATGTCTATGCCAATGGAAGGGTGCTCACCCGTTTCCCGCCGGAACCGAACGGCTATCTTCATATCGGTCATGTAAAGAGTATCTGCCTGAATTTTGGGCTTGGTGAAAAGTATCATGGCGCCACTAATGTTCGTTTCGATGATACGAACCCCACGAAGGAAAATCAGGAGTTTGTGGATTCCATTCTGGAAGATGTGAAGTGGCTGGGATTCAAATGGAAGGAACCGGTCCATTTTGCTTCCGACTATTTCCCGGAACTCTATGAGTTTGCCTGCAAGCTCATCCGCATGGGCTTGGCTTATGTAGATGATCAGAGCAGTGAGGAAATCCATAATACCCGCGGCGATCTGGAACATCCGGGGAAGGAAAGTCCCTGGAGAAACCGTTCCGTAGAAGAAAACCTGAAGCTTTTCCAGGAAATGAAGGAGGGCAAGTACAAGGATGGTGAAAAGTGCCTCCGTGCCAAGATTGACATGGCTTCTCCGAACCTTGTCATGAGGGACCCTGTCATTTACCGTATCCTTCACGCCACCCACCACAGGACGGGAGACAAATGGTGCATTTATCCACTCTATGATTTCGCTCATCCTCTCTCTGATGCCCTGGAAGGCATTACCCATTCCATCTGTACCCTGGAATTTGAAGAAAGAAGACCTCTTTACAACTGGTGTCTCCAGGCCTTTGACGGCAAGGAAAAGCCGCGGCAGATCGAGTTTGCCCGCCTGAATGTAACCACCATGATAACCAGTAAGAGAAAGCTCCGTAAAATGGTGGAGGCCGGCCTGGTATCCGGCTGGGATGATCCCCGCATGCCCACCATCTGCGGTATCAGAAGAAGAGGATACACCCCGGAATCTCTTCGTCATTTCTGCGATCTCATCGGCGTGGCCAAAGCAGACAACCTGGTAGACGTTTCCCTTCTCGAATACTGCATCCGGGAAGATCTGAAGGCCAAGGCACCCCGCATTATGGCAGTCATCGATCCGGTGAAAGTAGTGCTTACCAACTATCCGGAAGATAAGATTGAATACATGACCCTGGAAAATAATCCCGAAGATGAATCCATGGGTACCCGCCAGGTTCCCTTCGGACGGAATCTGTACATCGAAAGAGAAGATTTCATGGAGCATCCGGTCCATAAATTCTTCCGCATGACCCCGGGAAAGGAAGTCCGCCTCAAAGGGGCTTACATTGTGAAATGTGAAGATGTGGTGAAGGACGGGGAAGGAAATATTACAGAAATCCACTGCACCGTGGACTTTGATACCAGAAGCGGCACACCCGGCGCTGACCGCAAGGTGAAGGGCACTCTTCACTGGGTATGCGCCGACACGGCGGTGGATGTGGAAACAAGGCTCTACGACTATCTCATTTCCCCAGATGACAAGGAAGACGGCAGGGATTTCATGGAAAAGGTGAATACTAACTCCCTTACTGTCATGAAGAGCAAAGCGGAACCGGCCATTAAGGAATACCCTGTAGGCAGCCGCTTCCAGTTCCTCCGGAAAGGCTATTTCATCATTGACCAGGACACCACCAAAGATCATCTGGTGTGCAACCGCATCGTAGGTCTCCGCGATACCTGGGCTAAACTGCAGAAGAAACAGGCAAAGGCGTAATCCATGAAGAGAGCATCTTTGGCGGCCTTCATGGCAGCATTCCTGATCTTTGCCGGCGCCTTGGAAGTTTCTGCAGCGGATAAGCTCAGTCTTTCGGGCATCGGCACCATGGACGTTCCGAAAAACATAACTTTCACCGAAGGCGCCCAGAATGCCCTGCCTTTCATGAAGGACGGCGGCACGAAGCGCTTCTTCATCCGGAAAGGCATGTCTGACAGCCAGTATTACACCATGACCTGGAAGAAGGGCCCTGACTTTTCCTACGGATGGGCCATGTCCCATGAAGCAGGAATCCCTTTCCTGCAGGACATCGGGGAGTTCAAACACAAGGACGATAAGCCGGAAGCCCAGATGGACATCATGGCAGCATGGCTGAACCGGCAGCTGACTCAACAGGGTGCCGTATTCGAAGGCCCGTCGCCTCTGCAGAAAATCAATGACAGCAGGCACCCCAGGTGGGAGGGCTTCGTGAAGGTAAAGACCACGGAGCAGGGCATTACATACAATGAAGCTTATACCATCATTCTCCAGTGCGACGGTTATTTCACAACTCTGGGCATCTTCAACACCGACGGCGACAGGGCAGACATTACGGAAGACGTAAGGAAAATGGTTTCGAAACGGAAATTTCCGAAAAAGGTGAAGCTCCTGGATCTTTCTAAAAAAGGCACATCCCTGACTGAATGGGATTAATTGTTTTTAGAAATTGACAAGGAGCTCTGGAATCAGTAAGATAGAAGAGTAAGGCATTTTATCAATTAGATATTGATAGGAGGAATTTTAAATGGCAAAAGTTGCAATTGTATATTGGTCCGGTTCCGGTAACACAGAAGCTATGGCTCAGGCTGTAGAAGAAGGTGCTAAGGCTGCAGGCGCAGAAACCACCCTTTCCTTCGTCAGCGACACCACTGCTTCCGATGTAGCTGCTTATGACCACATCATTCTCGGCTGCCCGGCTATGGGAAATGAAGAACTGGAAGAATATGAATTCGAACCGTTCTTCGAAGAACTGCTTCCCCAGCTCAAGGGCAAAGTAGTAGCCATCTTCGGTTCCTATGCATGGAACCAGGGCGACTGGATCGAAAACTGGAAGAAACGTTTTGATGAAGCAGGCATCAAACTGGCTGCTGACCCTGTCAAAGCATACAGCTATCCTGATGACGATGCACTGGAAGCATGCAAGAAACTGGGCGAAACTGTAGCTAAGGCATAATTTCAGAGATAAGAAGAGCGTTCTTTTTTAAGGACGCTTCTTTTTTTAGGGGAAGAAGGCTGTGAATCCTTAAAACCCTGTTAGTATAAAGGAGGCCATTATGTCAGAAAAAGTGGCTGTGATTTACTACTCTGCCACAGGAAATACGGAAGCCATGGCAGAGGCTGTGGCAGTGGGAGCCAAAAGCACCGGCGCCGAAGTGCTTCTGGCACCGGTTTCCGATGTGGATTCTGTGGAAATCGGAAACACCTACCATCATATTATCCTGGGCTGCAGCGCCTGGGGCGTCGAGGTCATTGAAGAGGCGCAGATGAAACCTTTCTGTAATAAACTGAAGCCCTATTTGAAGGGGAAAATCATGGGTATTTTCGGTTCCTGCGGATGGAGCCGGGGAGCCTGGCTCAATTCCTGGTACAATGAGCTCCATTTCGCCGGCGCTTCTTTCCCGGCCCAGCCTCTTCTGGCTTACGGCTATCCCGATGAGCCGTCGCTTAAGAAGTGCGAGGAACTGGGAAAGAAAGTGGCGGAAACGAAGTAAGGCGCCTTTCCATATTTCATATTGAAGGAGATTATATAGAATGAATTGGGATGAAAAAGTGGCATCCAATATTAAAGCGGTGCCTTTTTCCGGTATTCGTAAATTTTTCGACCTGGCCAGCTCCATGAAGGACGTGATTTCCCTGGGCGTAGGGGAACCGGACTATTCGGCTCCGGATAAGGTGATTGATGCCTGCATGGAAAGCCTGAAACGGAAAGAAACCTCCTATACGTCCAACTGGGGCCTTCTCCCGCTTCGCCAGGAAATTGCAAAGCTTTTCCATAACCGATACCATGTGGATTATGATCCGGTGGATGAGATCATGGTGACTGTAGGCGTTTCCGAAGCCATCGGCGTCGTCATGACCACCCTCCTCAATCCGGGAGATGAAGTACTCATTCCGGACCCCGCTTACCTGGCTTATCCTGCCTGCGTATCCATCGCCCGGGGCAAACCGGTGCTGGTGCCTACCAGGGCTGAAGATGAATTCAAACTCACTGTGGAAGAACTGGAAAAGAAAGTGACTCCCCGGACCAAGGCTATCCTTATTGGCTACCCCAATAACCCTACCGGCACTGTCATGGACAGAGAGTCTCTGGTAAAAATCGCCGACTTTGCCCAAAAGCATGATCTGGTGGTGATTTCCGATGAAATCTACTGTGATCTCACCTATGAAGGCACCCATACCTGCTTTGCATCGCTGCCGGGCATGAAGGAAAGAACACTCACCATGAACGGCTTCTCCAAGTCCTATGCCATGACGGGCCTTCGCGTGGGCTATATCTGCGGACCCCGTGAAATCATGGAGCAGATTTACAAAGTCCACCAGTATGAAATCCTCTGCGCCAGCGTTACCAGCCAGTATGGTGCCATCGCAGCTCTCAAGTACTGCGATGACGATGTAAAGGCCATGTATGATGAATACGCCGCCCGCAGGGAAATGGTCTACGAAGGACTGAAGAAAATCGGCCTTTCCGTGTTCAAGCCCAAAGGGGCCTTCTACATTTTCCCCGATATCAGCATCACCGGCATGGATGACGAAGAATTCGCCGACCGCCTGTTGAAGGAAGAAAAGGTAGGGGTAGTGCCGGGTTCCTGCTTCGGTCCTCAGGGAAAGAACCACATTCGTATTTCCTACGCTGCCAGCAGGGAAAACCTGGCGGAAGCGCTGAAACGAATCGGTCATTTTGTGGATAAGTATAGAAAGAATTAAAGAAGAGGGGCTGTGAAAAATGGTTTACATTTTTTCACAGCCTTTTTTGTATACATTCATTTTCATGGGAATTGACCAAATGACCGCCTGCTGCCTGTCTCTACGTCATTTCGCGGGATGCGGCCTGTGGTTATGGGTAGGCCCTTCGGGGCTTTCCGGCCCCTTGACAGAAGAGGTTTACACCTTCATAATAAACTAGTACCCTTACGTCCAGGTACTTTTGCATTTTGTTAAGGAGACTGCCCATGAAATATAGGATGAAGGCGGCGCTGCTGGCCATTTGTGTTTCTGCCTGCAGTGCCTTTGGTTTTTCTGTTTATGCCGAGGGGTCCCCTGCGGCAGCTGCCGTTTCTGATCAGAAGGCAGGGACCGGCGTGAATCACTCTGCAGAGAAGAAGCAGGGGGGAGAGGCCCATAGCCTTTTCCCGATTTCCGGAAAGACGCTTTCTGCCTTCGATTTTTCTGTGGGCGGTGTGTCTCTGGGAGATTCCATTTCTTCTCTTTCTTCTCGGGGCAGGGCGGAAAAGGTAATCCATGAGAATACCAGGGATTCTTATGTCTTTAAAGATATGACGGTAAAGAGGACAGCGCCTTTTCTTCTTTCCTATTCCCACCGCGTAGATCTGCCGGAGGACTTCAAGTTTCCCGGAAAAGGGATATCAGAAATCGTTGTGTCCGGTGCAGGCGCAAAGACGCCCCGGGGGATCGGCGTGGGCAGCAGCCGGGAAGATGTGCTTCGTGCCTATGGCAGGCCCCTTATGGTGCTTTGGGACGGCAGGGGAAAGTCTTTTCATTTCCGCTATGGTTCAGGCCTGCAGGAAATGGATGTGACTCTCACCGGTGACAAGGTGTCTTCCATTCGTCTTGCGTCTCTCACTTCTCCAGTGAAAAGGGGAGATGTTTCCTATGACAGCGGCGAAGGTCCCCTGTACCTGGGAGACCGTGATTTCAAGGTGGCTGGCTATGAGCTGGGAAGTACTTTCCAGGCTCATCCTTTTGAGGAATGGGAGAAGAAGATGGCCAATCCCAAGGAGGAAATCCTTTATTTCCCGGGTTATGCAGTGCGCCTTACGGTGAAGAGTTCTCTGATTTCCGCCCTCTTTCTCACGGATAACCGCATGGTCACTTCCCGGGGCCTGTCTCTGGGGGATGATGTGTCTACGGTGGATCTGCTTTACGGGAAGCCGCACCGGGTGGAAATGAATGTGTCCGGCAGCGAGCCGAAGACGTCTTACATTTATTTTTCCAAAGGGAAAAGTGATGTACTGATTATTAATTTTTCAAAGAATAAGGTGGAAGGCATTGTGAATGCCATGAATCCCACGAAGTAATGAACCGTTTGAGGTGTTAGAGTGTACGAATATTTCTGTGCTTTGGTTGTGGGCATTGTAGAAGGGCTCACGGAATATATCCCTGTTTCTTCTACAGGCCATATGATTATTGTGGGCCATATGCTGGGATTTGAAGGAACCCTGGCAGACCTTTTCGATGTATTTATCCAGCTGGGCGCCATCCTTTCGGTGCTGGTGGTGTATCATGAAAAATTTACCTATATTCTGAATACCCATCACTGGTTCCGCCGGAAAGGGCCTTCTGTATTTAATATCTGCATTGCCATGTTCCCGGCCTGCCTCATGGGCCTTCTTTTCCACGGCTTCATCAAGCACCGTCTCTTCAGTCCTACCACCGTCATCATCGGCCTGGTACTGGGAGGCATTTTCATGATTGTGGCGGAAAAGGCAAGAAAGGGAAAGGAATTTGCAGTAACCGATGTGGATAAGATTTCCACGAAACAGTCTTTTATTATCGGCCTCTTCCAATGCCTCTCCCTGTGGCCCGGCTTCTCCCGGAGCGGCAGTACTATTGCAGGCAGTCTTCTTCTGGGCATTTCCCGGAAGGCAGGCGCTGACTTTACTTTCATTATGGCAGTACCCCTCATGTTCCTGGCCTGCTTCTATGACCTTCTTAAAGTTATCGGAAGTCTCTCGGTAGGTGACCTGGGCGTGCTGGCGGTGGGGTTTGTCACTGCCTTCGTGGTGGCCTATGCTTCCATCCTCTGGTTCCTGAAGTTCCTGAATACTTCCACCCTGACGGGCTTTGCCATTTACCGTTTCTTTGTGGCGGCTTTTGCTC
The DNA here is from genome assembly GCF_928721695.1 of Dialister succinatiphilus. Taxonomy (NCBI): domain Bacteria; kingdom Bacillati; phylum Bacillota; class Negativicutes; order Veillonellales; family Veillonellaceae; genus Dialister; species Dialister succinatiphilus. The sequence continues at coordinate 1,862,110 of NZ_OV788641.1, forward strand.
TGGTTTATTTCTGGTAAAGTTGTGAAATCAAAAGGGGCTGTGAAAAAATGTTCAATCATTTTTTCGCAGCCCCTTTTTTTTGCCAAACAGGGGGCTGGTATGGGGCGTTGTACATGAAATTCGGGGAAAGGGGAACGGTTGATGCTCCTGGCGGCGGGGGCTGTAAACTCATGCTTCAAAGACGCTGCCGACTACTTGAGCGAGAAGACGGTCAGAGGAAAAGCCAATGCCATGGAGCCGTAGAACTTGAAACTCTTTTTCTTTTCAGAACTTCCAGGCCCGGTGACCTGTCATTTTTCCCTGTCTTACACTCTCCATCCATGGTATAATAATACGAATCCATTGGAAAAGGCGGTATGCATGAGTATGTTTTCTGCAATGTTAAATTGCCTGGGGCTCGATATGGGATCTTCCCAGGTTCGTATATATCAGAGAGACAAGGTGCTTCTGGAAGAAGCTTCTACGGCGGTGGTGGATAATATCAGCGGCCAGGTGCTTGGTTTTGGCACGGAGGCGCTGATTATTTATCATAAGGAGCCGGAGAATTACACGCTGGAGTGGCCGGTGAGGAATGGGGTCATTGCTGATTATGATATGACTAAGTCCATGCTTCGTTTCTTTTTAAACAAGTCTCTCAGGCGGTCTGTTTCAAGACCCAATCTAATGGTGGCTATTCCTGCCGAAATTTCTTCAGTTACCCGGCATGCCTTGGTGGATGCGCTCATTCATGCAGGGGCCCAGGGGGTGTATCTTATCCCTTCGCCGGCAGCTGCAGCTATCGGCGCGGGAAGGGATCTGCAGGTGCCTTCTTCTACGCTGTCCCTGGTCATAGGGAGGGATGTGTCAGATGTGGGCATTTATGGCTGCGGCGGTATTTTGGCGCAGGAAGGGATTTCTTTCGGCGGTCATGATATTGACCGGGCTATCTGCCGTCATATCCAGGACCGCTACAGCATGATGATCGGTCTGGAGCAGGCGGAGAAGCTGAAGAGCGAGATGCTTTCCATGACGGGCACCGGAAGCGACCGTGCTTTCACGGTGCGCGGAAGGCGGCATGCCGACGGTGTGGAAGTGGTGGTGGAGCTTTCAGTGGCTGAAATGAGTTCTGTCATGCAGCGCATTATGGAGCCGGTGCTTCTTCTGATCAGGCGTGTCATGAGCCGGGCTACGCCGGAGATGGCTGATGATTTCCTGAAGAACGGCATGCTCCTTTCAGGTGGCGGCGCCCTTCTTGACGGTCTTAGGGACTGGCTTTCCGAGGGGCTTCATATGCCTGTTGTTATTCCGGCCGATCCGGCCTCGGTGATTGCGAAGGGCTGTTTTGCGGCGTGCATGATGGACAAGGATCATTCCCTGCTCATTGAAAATGGTGATAAATACTTTGGGGGAGCTTGATTTTGATATTCTTCAGTAAGAAAAAGATGTTAAGTATTGTTCTGCTTTTGGCTTTCCTTGGCGGCTGCGGATGGTTCTGGCGTCACAGGGAATATATTCCATTCGTGTCCCAGCCTTTGTCCGTAGGAGCTGCTCCTTTTGAGTACGGTGTGTCCCGGGCTGCCTGGCTGGGGGAGAATGGCATCGGTTTGTTCCGTCAGGTGTTTTCGAACTGGAAGGAACTGGATGAGCTCCGTAAGGAAAATGAAAGTCTTAAGTCTGAGCAGGATCATTACAGTGAAATCCTGGCGGAAAATATCCGCTTAAGGAGTCTTTTGCAGTTCAAGCAGGGCTATACCAGCTACCATATGCTGGGCGCTTCTGTGATTGAAAGGGATTACGGCGGCTGGACCCATACCATGGTCATTGACCGGGGCGAGGACAGCGGTCTGAAGAAATACATGCCTGTCATTGTGCCCTCGGGCATTGTAGGCTTTGTAAGCGAGGTATACCTGAATTCAGCCAGGGTGCAGCTTCTTCTGGATCCACGGACTACAATCGGCGGCATTGTGCAGCGGCCTGCTTCCCGGGTGGTTTCTATGGTGAGCGGCAACAGCGGCAATCCGGGTTACCTTTCCCTGGTATCCCTCCCCAAGGAAGCGGATGTGATTAAGGGGGATATTATCGTTTCATCGGGCTATGGCGGCGTGTACCCCAAGGGTATGGTCATCGGCACGGTGGAGCAGGTGGATGTGGATGCCGAGGGCGGCACCCAGTCTGCCCAGATCCGGCCGGCAGCCGATTTCTCCCATATGGAAGAGGTTTTCGTTATTACGGATCATATCCAGAAGACAAGCCCTGAAAGCATTACGGTAAAGCCGCCGAAGATCGAACCGCCTATGAATCCGAACAAGCAGCAGGCAGGTGATAAATGATGAGTACCTACAGCCTTGTGGTTTTAAGCGCTGTTATATTTCTTCTGCAGTCCTCTTTTCTGCCTTTCCTTTTCAACGGTATCATGCAGCCTGATTTATGGCTCACGGTGATTGCTCTGTCCGCGGTGATTCTGGACAGGAAATCGGCGCTCATCCTGGCGGGAGCCGGGGGATTTCTGCAGGATATTGTGACCAGTAATTTCTTTGGTCTCCATCTTCTTCCCTACCTGGTGATTACTCTGCTTTTTCTGAAATTCGGCAGAGATCGGTATAACCGGCACTGGTATGTGTCTCTGCTGTCGGTGCTTCTGGCTTCTGTCATTTATGTCTGTTTTTCCAGTGTCATCATGGGATGGGCCGGCAGTCGGTATCCCTCCCTCTTTTATTTCGTCTATCTGGGCATTCCCCTGGTTCTGATGAATGGGGGATGTGCTCTTGCTTTGCATCCTCTCATCTGGATGCTGAAACGGGAGGAGGAACCCCGTTGGTGAAGAAACGTATTCCTTCCATCCTGGATTCGCTGGTGAAGAATCGGGAAGAGTCGCGGTATGGCCGTATGATTTATGCGGCCATGATCCTTCTTCTCATCCTGAGCGCCCGCCTGTTCTGGATGCAGGTGGTGGAAGGCAATTATTATAAGGAAGAGGCCGACGGCAACCGTATCCGCCATCTGCCCCAGCAGGCGGCCCGGGGTGTCATGTATGACAGGAATGGTGTCATTATGGCAGGCTCAAGACCTGCCTACAGCGTCATCATGCCGGTGGAAAGGAAGAAGAATACCCTTTCCGATGAGGAGCTGGACCGTCTGGCCGCTCTTCTGAAGGTGAAGCCGGAGGATATTAAAAAGAAAATCAATGATAATAAGCTGGCTTTTGGTGCCATTTATCTGGCTAACGATGTGGGTATTGATGTGGCAACCCAGATCGAAGAAAAGAAGGATGATTTCCCGGGCATTGAAATCGAAGTGAATCCGCTCCGCGTGTATCCGCTGGGCGCCGCAGGGGCCCAGGTGCTGGGCTATGTAGGAGAGGCGGGACCGGACGACCGGGATGCCGAGGGGAATCCTTACAAGACGGCTACCCTGGTGGGCCGTTCAGGTCTGGAAAGGCAGTACAACAAGTTCCTGGAAGGAAAGAACGGTTCCAAGACGGTGGAAGTCAATGCGTCCGGCCAGCCGGTGCGCTATGTGGAAGGGACGCCTGCCGTATCCGGCAACAATGTGCGTCTCACCCTGGATGCGAACCTGCAGAAGGCGGCGGAAGATGCCATGGAAACCCAGGTGAGGACGCTGGCTCATTCCGGCGTTTTCCCCACCGGCGCTTTCGCTGTAGCCATCGACCCCAATACGGGGGCGGTGCTGGCTATGGCAAGCTGGCCAAGTTATGATCCCAACCATTTCAGCAAGGGTATTACGGCGGATGAGTGGAACAAGATTATCAACAACAAGAACCATCCTATGCAGAACAGGGCCATTGCAGCCATGTATCCTCCGGGCTCCCTGTTCAAGGTGATTACGGGTTCGGCTGCTCTGGAAGCCAAGGTTACCACGCCGGAGGAGAGAATTTTTGACTCCGGCAAGCACTGGCTGGTAGATAAGAGAAACTCCGAAGGCGAGGCTTTCGGCTGGATTAATTTCTATGAAGCTGTGGAAAAATCGGATAATGTCTATTTCTATGAAATGGGACGGCGCCTTGGCATCGACCGCATCTCTGCCATGGCCGGTGAGTACGGCCTGGGTAAACCTACAGGCATCGACCTGGCAGGGGAAGCGGAAGGCAATGTGGCCAGTGAAGAGTACAAGCGCAAAGTATTCAAGCAGGACTGGTATCTGGGGGAAACCATGGATGCTGCCATCGGACAGAGTTTTACTCTGACCACGCCTATCCAGATGGCCATGGTTTATTCTTCCATTGCCAACGGCGGTTTCCGCTACAAACCCTATCTGGTGAACCGTATCGACAAGCTGGACGGCAGCCCTCTTAAGATTTATTCGCCGGAAAAGCTGGGCACCCTGCCGGTGTCCAAAGCTACCCTGGATGATCTTCACCAGGCTCTGCGCATGGTTATGACGAAAAACGGCACCGGCGGCGCTCTTTTTGCCAATTATCCCATAGCCATGGCTGGCAAGTCGAGCACCGCCGAGACGAACGGCCTTGATAATGGCTGGTTCGTAGCCTATGGGCCTTTCGACAAACCGGAAATCGTGGTGCTCTGCATGTTCGAGCATTCAGGCTTCGGTTCCGAGTCGGCGGCTCCGGTGGTGAAACAGATCATGAATGCCTATTTCCATTTAGGCGATTATGCACCGGGAAAAAACAAGGACGAAAAGAAAGACAAAAATGGAGGTAACCACTGATGGCGGTCATTGTGTCTACAGCTTCCGGCAAAGGCGGGGTAGGAAAGACCCTGATTACGGCCTCCCTTGGCATCACTCTTGCCAGGCTGGGGAAGAAGGTGCTTCTCATAGACGGTGATATGGGTCTTCGAAACATGGACCTTATACTGGGATTGGAAAATGACTGCTTCTATAATATCTGCGATCTGGCAGAGGGAAAATGCTTCCTGGAGGATGCGGTGCTTCCGGTGACGGACCATCTCGATTTCCTGCCGGCGTCCCAGAAGGAATCCTGGGAAACCGTATTTCCTGCGGCCATGGACACGGTGATGGACGATATCCACCGCCTTTATGACTTCATATTCATCGACTGCCCTGCGGGTATGGGAAAGGGTGTGGAAACGGCCTTCCGCCTGTCAGACAGGGTGATTCTCCTGGTGGCGCCGTCCTGGTCTTCCAGAAGGAATGCGGACCGCCTGCTGCCTCTTATCGGAAAGGGAAAGATTTGGAAATACGTACTGAACCGTTTCACCGCAAAGGAAGGAAGCGGACTTTCTTTCCAGGAAGTCTATGATACGCTGGACGAAGAATCTTTCGGCGGAGTGATTCCCTATTCCATCATGGCAGACCGCCTGGGAAACAGGGGAGAGATTGCGGAATTCAGGGAAAAGAGTGCCTACGGCCGCGCCCTCTATGATGTGCTCCGCTGCCTTCTGAAGGATAAAGATATTCCTGCTGCCCGGTGGTTGAGTTCCCTGCGTCTTTCAGACAGGGAGAATGAGGAAGAAACAGAAAGCAAAAATGATAGAAATAAGAGAACTGAAAGGGCCGGTCTTTCCTGGCACTCTTCCAGCAGCGCCTATAAGTGGCGGCGGAGGAGATGAGAGACTATGAATCTGATTCGTTACTGGAGGAGGATTGACAGCAGCCTCCTCATGACTGTACTGGGGCTGGCGGTGGTATCCCTTCTCATCATTGCCAGCGCCACCCATGCCAATGTGCCGGGCCATCCGGGACAGTTTGATTTCGTCATCAAGCAGGGGGTGTTCCTTCTTCTGGGCCTGGCAGTGGCAGGAGGATCCCTCTATTTTGACTACAGGAAACTGTACCGCTTCGTGCCGGCCCTTTATGTGGTGAATGCGGTGATGCTGCTGGTGGTTAAATTTGCAGGTACCAGCGCCCTGGGGGCTCAGAGGTGGATCCAGATAGGACCTTTCACCCTGCAGCCATCAGAATTTGCAAAAATTATTATGATTATCTGCCTGGCCCGGCTTCTGTCCAATAATAAAAAGGGGTACCGCACCTGGAAGAGCCTTCTTCCTGTGGCGGGGCTCATGGCGCTGCCTACCCTTCTGATTTTTATCCAGCCTGATCTGGGTACCAGTCTGGTTTTCGGCGCTATTACCTTCGGCATGCTTTATATCTGCGGCCTTAATATGTCCCTGGTAAAGAAGGCTTTCATCGCCTTTGTGGCCATATTCCCGCTGATCTGGTTCTTTGTACTGCACAGCTACCAGAAAATGCGCATTCTTGTACTTTTCAATCCTTCCGTGGATCCCTATGGCTCCGGCTATCACGTGATCCAGTCCAAGATTTCCATCGGAAGCGGCGGCTTCATCGGCCAGGGACTCTTCGCAGGCACCCAGAGCCAGCTGAATTTCCTCCCTGAAAACCATACGGATTTCATCTTTTCCGTTATCGGCGAGGAACTGGGGTTTGTAGGGGCTATTTTCGTACTTTTCCTCTACTTTATCCTGCTCTATCGGGCCCTTATGATTTCCCGCTCTTCCGGCGACGCCTTCGGAAGTCTTCTGGCCTGCGGCATTTTTTCCATGTGGCTTTTCCAGATTTTTATCAATGTGGGAATGACCCTGGGCATCATGCCGGTCACCGGCATTCCGCTGCCTTTCATGAGTTACGGCGGCAGTGCCCTTTTGATGAATCTCCTCTGTGTAGGACTTTTAATGAATATTTATGTGCGGCGTAAAAAACTGATGTTTGATTAGGAGTGAACATGAATCCTGTAAAAATTGATCCCGTATGGCTGATGCATATCCAGAAGCCTGCCCGCTATATCGGCGGTGAATGGAACAGCGTGGTAAAGGACCATGACAGCGTGGATGTGAAAGTGGCCCTGGCTTTCCCCGATGTGTACGAAGTGGCCATGAGCCATCTGGGGCTGAAAATTATTTACAGCGTGCTTAACGCAAGAGATGACACGCTGGCGGAAAGGGTCTATGCGCCCTGGGTGGATATGGAAGCCCTCATGCGGGAAAAACATATTCCCCTCTATACCCTGGAATCCAAATGCCCTGTGAAGGACTTCGACGTGCTGGGGTTCACCATGCCCTTTGAAATGTGCTACACCAATATCCTGAATATGCTGGACCTTTCCGGCATTCCGCTCCTTGCCAGAGACCGGAGTGATGAGGATCCCATCATTGTCTCCGGAGGCCCCTGCGTGTACAATGCAGAACCGGTGGCCGATTTCTTCGATGTGTTCTTTATCGGTGAATCGGAAGAAGCTATCGGCGAAATGGCGGATATCGTCAAGGCCTGGAAGAAGGAAGGGAAACCGGGCGGGAGAAGGGAAATCATCCGCCGCATGGCTTCTATCAGAGGCTGCTATGTGCCTTCCCTCTATAAGGTATCCTATTATGAAAACGGCGTTTTCCGCTCCATTGCTCCTACCGACGAGGCGGCCCAGTTCCCGGTGGAAAAAAGGCTGATTCCCGATTTTGACAAAGTGAAGGTGGACGACAAGCCCATTCTGCCCCATATTGAAATCGTTCATGACAGGGCGGTGCTGGAAATGTTCCGGGGCTGCAGCAGAGGCTGCCGTTTCTGCCAGGCTGGCATGATTTACCGTCCGGTGCGTGAAAAGAGCGAAAAGAAATTGCAGGAAATCGCCGATACTCTGATCCGGAATACGGGGTACAATGAAATTTCCCTTATGTCCCTTTCTTCCGCTGACTATTCCTGCCTGCCGGAACTGGTGGACCATCTTTTGGAGACCTTTAAGAACCGCCGGGTATCTGTAAGTCTTCCCTCCCTACGGGTAGATTCCTTCTCCATAGACATTGCCAAGAAGATCCAGCAGGTCAGAAAGAGCGGCCTTACCCTGGCTCCCGAAGCGGGCACCCAGCGTCTCCGGGACGTGATTAATAAAGGTGTCACGGAAGAAGATATTATGGGCGCCTGTGCTAATGCCTTTAAAAACGGCTGGAGCAAGGTGAAGCTCTATTTCATGATGGGTCTTCCCACAGAAACTGATGAAGACCTGAAGGGCATTGCAGACCTGGCTATGCGTATCAAAGAGCTCTACCATACCATCCGTGGCAGGAACGACTGCCGCATCACTGTCAGTGTGGCCAGCTTCGTGCCTAAGCCTTTCACTCCTTTCCAGTGGATGGCCCAGTGCAGTGTGGAAGAAATCGAAAGGAAACAGCAGTACCTGAAGAGCCTTTTCACAGACCGGCATATTAAATTTGCCTACCATGACGCCAAGACCGGCCGTCTGGAAGCCGTGCTGGCCCGGGGAGACCGTCAGCTTTCCAAAGTCATTCTGAAGGCCTGGGAAAAGGGCTGCAAGTATGACAGCTGGACTGAATTTTTCGATTATGACCGCTGGATGGATGCGTTTGAGGAATGCGGCGTGGACCCTGATCTTTACGCTTCCCGGAAACGGGACGAGTACGAAGCGGAACCCTGGGACCATATCGACTGCGGTGTAAACAAGGACTACCTTAGAAAAGAATGGCGTCTGGCCCAGCGGGGCGTACTGACGCATGACTGCCGCCACCTGTCCTGCAACGGCTGTGCCGTATGCCCGGTACTGGATGTGAAACCAATCGATCATAAAGAGGAGAATGCACATGAAAAGACTGTTTTTATCTATCACGAAAGGTGAGGAACTCCGTTTCCTGGGCCATCTGGATTTCCTGCGCACCATGGAAAGAGCAGTCATGCGTTCTGAAATCCCGGTTGCTTTTTCCGAAGGGTTCAATCCTCATATGAAGCTTTCCCTGGACTCCGCCTTAGGTGTAGGTGTCACCGCGGATCCTTTGTATCTGGAAATCAAACTGGAAGAGGACATGTCCACGGAAGAAGTGAGGGAACGGCTTTCCCGCCAGCTCCCCAGGGGGATTACCATCCATTCCATTGTGGAAGCGGAAAAGAACTGGCCCAAGTTCGTAGCAGTTTTCAACGAAGATGCCTATGAAATGGAAGGCCCCGTAAAAGAAGGGACAGGAGAGAAGGATTTTGCAGAGGCCAGAGCGGCCCTTGAAGAATTCAATCATCTTTCCTCCTTCCTTTACAAAAGGGTGACTCCGAAAAAGGTGCGGGAAATGGACGTGAAACCCATGATTTTAGAACCCATGAAAGTAACCTTTACCAAAGACAGGGCCTATCTGACCTTCTCTCTCATCCGGAGCAATACAGGTACCGTTCAGCCCAAGGATATATGGAAAATGCTGGCGGAATCCTTCCACATGCCCTGGACGGAAGGAGAATTTATCTGCTCCCGCACCGGCACCTACCGGCGGCTCAATGGGAAACGGCTTACCCTTTCGGATCAAGGCGTTTTTCAGGGATTATTGAAAGGACAATGAAATGAAACAGCTTCTTCTCCACGTAAGACCGGACCAGACGGTACTTGCGTGCCTTGATGATGATATTCTTTCCGATCTCTTCGTGGAAAGAGCGGGGGAAGAAGACATTGTAGGCCGGGTATACAAGGGGGTCATCAAAAATGTGGTTCCTTCATTAAACGGCATGTTTCTGGATATAGGCATTGGACGAAACGCCTTCCTCAGAACCCGGGACATTCTGCCTGGATCTTCTCACACCGAAGGCAGCACTCTGCTGGTGCAGGTGGAAAAAGACAGCACCGAAACAAAGGGTCCTCTGGTGACGGAGAAAATCAGCTTTGCCGGAAGATATGCCGTTGCTCTCTACGGATCCTCCTATATCGGGATTTCAAAAAAAATCACCGATGAAAAAAAGAGGAATTTCCTCAGAAACCAGGCAAAAGCCATCTGCGGAGGCGCCATGGGCCTCATTGTCCGCACCGCCGCTGAAACGGCGGAGGAGGAAGATTTCAAAAAAGACCTGACGTCCCTTACCCGTATAATGGAAGTGGTCATGAAACGGGGAGCCATTGAAAAGGGACCGGCCCTTCTTTACCGGGACGGAGACCTGGCGGTGAAAAGCCTCCGGGACTACCTCACCGGCGGTGTGGAACGAATCCTGGTGGATGACAGAGATGTGTGGCAGCGGCTCATCACTATGGCCGAAGAGGAAAAGAATATTTCCAAAGACCGGATTCTCTTTTACGATGAGAGAGAAAGCCTTTTCAAATCCTTTAAAGTGGATGGACAGATAGAAGCCCTCTTCGACAGGACTGTGCCCCTTCCCACCGGCGGCTCTCTCGTCATTGACTATACGGAAGCCCTTACGGTGATTGACGTAAACTCCGGGTCTTTCCGGGGTAAAGGAATTCCTCATGACCAGCTGGCCTTCCTTATCAATAAGGATGCGGCCCGGGAAATCGCAAGGCAGATCCGCCTTCGCGGCATCGGCGGCATCATTATGATTGATTTCATCGATATGGAGAAAAAGGAAGAAAAAGAAAAACTTCTCCGCATCCTGCGTCAGGAAGTCAGAGATGACCATGTGAAAACCGTGGTGTGCGGCATGACGTCCCTGGGCCTTGTAGAAATGACGAGAAAAAGGACCACCAAAAGGCTATGGCAGTACTACTACGATACCTGCCCCCTCTGCAAAGGCACCGGCCGCATTCTCTCTACCCGGGCGGCGGCAGACAGGATACTGGAAGATCTGGAAAACAGAAGACGGAAGGGCCCTTTCCAGAGAGACCTGGAAATCCGCTGTCCGGCGGACGTGAAGAAAGTGCTGGAATCGGCCCCCTTCCGGGACGTACTCCAGAAAACGGTGCTTCGGGATATTCGAATTACCGAAGAGCCCCATTTCAGCCGCGAAACCTATACTATTCTATCCCTGTAAAGGAGACAATATGATCACAGAAATTAGAAATGACGCTGACCTGGATAGAGAATTCATAGACAAAAAAGGCTTTGTTCTTCTGGAACTGGGTGCTTCCTGGTGCCGCCCCTGCCAGGTCATGGCCCCTGCATTCAAGGCAGTGGAAGAAGAATTCAAGGGAGAAGTCCGCCTCTGCCACATCGATGTGGATGAAGCAGAAGACCTGGCAGCCCGCTTTGCCCCGGAGGGGATTCCCACCTTCATTTTCTATAAAGACGGAAAAGAACTGGGAAGAATCATCGGCTATCGTCAGAAGAATAAATTTTTTGAAGATATAGCTAAAATGATGAAATAAGACACGCCTGCGGCGCTTTATGGACAAGCCCCTATGGGGCTTGAGGGTTGACGGCCCTTCGGGCCGAAGGTTCTTAAGAGGCTTAAGTTTGACGCGCCTTTAGCGCGAGGGTTGATGGCGCCGCCGGGCCTGACGGCCCTGGGCGCCAAGGGTTCTGCCTGTGATCGGCTTCGCCTTACAGGCGGGTTGAGGGCTTTCGCCCTCGGGAGGTATATAGTACCGCTCCGCTGGGAAGGTGGGCGCCCTTTCGGGCGCCGGCATAAATGTCGCCTTTGGCGTCGAAAACCGGACAGCCGGGCTTCGCCCGAGGAAAACAGGCCAACCTCGCTGCGCTCGAAAGGTTGATGTGCACATCATGCATAGGATGTGCAAGTCAGCCAAAGTAGGTCCTTAGCCTGCCCATAAAGGGGCCTTCCGATTGTCGGCTGACCGACCCCGGATGACGAGTGTCCGGCGGGAAGAAATCGAGGCAGCACTGGTCATGGGATGGCCCCTTGACTCTGTCATTCTGAACGCAGTGAAGAATCTCGGTGCGTGGCGAGGATGACGTCATTGGAATTCATGCAGGGGCCTGGTACTTCGCCCTTCCCGCCGACTGGTATTTACTATCGATTAGCTCATAAGTGCCTTGTACCGAGATTCTTCGCCTACGGCTCAGAATGACGATGAGGGCGGGAAGGCAATCCCGTAACGCTGACTTTAAAACTTGCGGCGAAGCCACCACCACCACCCTCCGCCCGTTAGGGCTGTCGCCCCTTGAGCGCCAGCGAACACAATCCGCCGCCGTCAGGCGGCCACAACCCTCGGGCCGTAGGCCCGTCAACCCTCACACCGGAGGTGTGTCCAATGGCGCAGCCCGGATAGGGGGTGGCGAGCGCAGCGAGCCAATCAGCAGAATGCTTATCATGTCATATGACACTGAAAGTAAATCCCGTAACGTTCTTGCGTCCCCTTTAGGGGAAGAGGGCCACGAAGTGGCGAAGGGATGTACGAGGGTAAGAATGATTATGACACTCGATGTGGACGTGACCGGAAAGGCGGCATTATAATACTCATCGCCCCCTAAAGGGGAAACGACTCACTACATTAGGGGTGCTCACGAAGGCGTAAGAGCTGCCATGAAGCGTGGACTTATGGGGCCGGTAGAAAAGGTTTAGCTCACGGCAGGCACAGAACGTGTATGCCAGCACTGCGCAGGGCTCAATGGCAAGGTGGTTGGATTTGATGACAACTTTGACATTCCAGGCAGGATTCTATTCGATGGTATGCATGAGACACCTCCGGCCCATCCACGGTGTAGATGCGTCGTTCAGTACCGTGAGATAGGGGAGCCGGTAATACGTCAGCAAGAAAAAATGCCAACGCTTACAAAAGACGAAGAAGAGGCAATACTACGGTACATGAGTTCAGATTCATATGGCTTGAACGAAGCACTCAGGAATGGGGAGGAGCTAAGCGAAGAAGACAAGGAATGGGTCAAAACCTTGATAATGCACTTGATAAAATGCCATACTATGAAGGTTCTCTTCAACGTAGTCTATCGTTTTTAGCGAAGAAGGCTTGAATGATTTTCTAAAAGACCACCAAGAAGGCTATGTAGTTACATATCCTGCATATACATCAATGACAGCTAATGATACACCTTACGATACGAATGCACAGGTTCAAATAATTTTGCTCCATACTTCACATGGTAAAGACATTAGGCACTATAATAGTAATGAACAGGAAGTACTTTATAAACGTGATAAAAAATTTAAAGTGTTATATAATGGTGTTGTAGATAATGTCTATGTCATTTACATGGAGGAAGTGGGAAAATGAGCGAGAAACTTTTTTCAGCAAGAAAATGGAAGGACCCTCCTGCTTACAGAGTGGTAAAGGTCGGAGGAAGTAAGGAAGATAAAATTAACGGCGCTATATGGGCGCTAAAGAATGGTATTATCAACAAAGAAAAATACGATAAACAGATAAAAGAAATTGAAGAAGAATTCAAGAATAAGTAATTTATCAAAGCACTTACAGAAATGCAGGCGCTTTTATTTTGCTAAAAACGAAGGTAAACCATGATTACAGAGACTTCGATTCTTGAGAAACTAAATACACTCCAGTCGGCGTACAACGGCTCAGGCAGCGTTTTAGCCCTATTCACGCCCGTTTCTGCATCAGTCACTACTTACTTTACACAGGGGAAGGCAAAGCTGACGCATGATATCCAGTACACCATCTGCCAGCTCATGCTGGACATACAGAACCGTAAAACGGTGTACGAACACCAGAATCTAATGCCGTCAGCGCCCACGAACTACCCGGCAGGGTACGAAGATGTGAGGACGATTTTCACGGCAGAAGGAGAATATTAAATGGAGATTCATTTAATGAGTAAAGAGGAAAACGAAGCATTAGACGCATTCGAGATGGTACAAGACGAGTACATTCAGAAATTTGGAGAGGATTCTCTTGATACGGTTATTTTGATGAATCCTTCTCGTATAGACGTAAAAGAAATACAAGAGGCTACAAAGAAATTGCAGTCAGCTATAAAATCAGGGAAACCACTCCCACGGATTGATCCAAAAGTGTTTGAGCGTCTTGAGTTTTAAGATGGTCAAGGAGATGTCAAAATGAACGAACTTTTTTCAGACGTATGGGATTTACCAGAGAGAAACGATGATAATCCATATGCGGCTTATAAAGAAAAAGGGGAACCTTGTGGAGAAGAGCTGTATGAGTATTGGGAGAAATTTCATGTTCAGTTTCCTATTGGGTTGGATGGTTACATGAAGAGTGAAGAAATAAAAGTGCTCATTGCGGAGGCTATTAAAACCGGGAAACCTGTTGAGCCTCCTACATTACCGGATGGAGCAATTCCATGATTACAGAGACTTCGATTCTTGAGAAACTAAATACACTCCAGTCGGCGTACAACGGCTCAGGCAGCGTTTTAGCCCTATTCACGCCCGTTTCTACAGCAGTCACTACCTACTTTACACAGGGGAAGGCAAAGCTGACACATGATATCCAGTACGCGATCTGCCAGCTCATGCTGGACATACAGAACCGTAAAACGGTGTACGAACACCAGAATCTACTGCCGTCAGCGCCCACGAACTACCCGGCAGGGTACGAAGATGTGAGGACGATTTTCACGGCAGGCGGAGCCCTTGAAGCCATCATGAACATCACTCCGGAAACCTTCAATAAAGGGTATACATACACGGCAGGCACAGAAAAAACGGCGGCACCGATTTCAAACAGTTACCTTAATGAATGGAAAGCGGATATTGAAACTGCCAGAGATAAAGAGCTGGCAGGACTCACAGCCATTTCCTCATTCTGCGAATCAGGGAGCTACAACAGCGGGCTTGCATCGTATTTTGAAAGTCTCGGGAAGGTGGTTTCATCAATAGGCAAGGATGAGATGGCGGAGAGGATATTTAAAACAGGCGGATATAAAGAAATCATTCAAAGGTTTGGCCTTGATGTCCACATACCAACGTTAGTCAGATAGAGCGCTCAGAAATGGGCGCTTTTATTATGCAATGAAGGCGGAAAAATGAATACTACCATTGTAAAGGGGAGATTCAGGATTGAAAAGGCCGACAATGACAAGCGTCTTGCCTTCGGATGGGCCAGCATCTCATTGACAGAAGGCGGTGGAGAGCTGGTTGACATGGTCGGGGATTTCATAGACCCGGAAACGCTTGAAAATGCCGCCTATGATTTCGTGCTTAATTCACGGGACGGCGGAGGCTGAACCGGTAGAGGAAGGAGGTGATGAATAATGAAGAAACAGCATAAACTTAAGAATTTAAAAATCACGAAGGTCGATTTCGTGGATGCTGGCGCTAACCAGCGGGCAAACATCATGCTTAAGAAGCGTGCTCAGGAGGGGTTCAAAGAAGCGTTTGAACATGCCTTCAATAAATTTGCCGGTGTGCATGAAGTCAGCAAGAAGGCCATGAGCTTCACTGAAACCATGGAGGCTGTGAGGCTCCGAAATAATGGGGAGAAAATATGCGATGCCATGTATGCACTGCGTGACAGTATTTTCTCCATCATCAATGATGAAGACGTGTAAGATAAGGCAGAAATGCAGAACCAGACCATCGATTCGTTCGCTGACACCTGCAAGGAAATTGTAGGGGAAATCAAAAGCAGCGTTTCCAAGTATGAAACTCACGGTGAACCGGTAGTGTAAAATATTTTGTGTAAATGAATCTTGCTCAAAATATTTTCATACCTCATACTTAAGGGGAGAAAGAGGAAAAGGAGTTACTACCATGGCAAAGCGTACCCCTACCCCTGGCGAAAAAATTGCGCAGGAAATCTACGAAACCTACAAACCGACCACTGTCGAAGAGATGCAGTCCGCCTTAAAGAGTGTCTTTGGACCATTGTTTGAAGCAGCTCTTAAGGGTGAATTGGATAACCACTTAGGCTATCCCAAGAACGGCAGCACCCCTGAGGATTCCAAGAATACGAGAAATGGGTATTCCAGGAAGAACCTGAAGACCTCCATGGGAACGGTACCCATCCAAGTCCCTCGTGATCGGGAAGGTACTTTTGAACCCCAGTTAATCCAAAAATACCAGCGTGATGTTTCCTCTATCGAAGGGAAAGTTCTTGCCATGTATGGCCGTGGAATGAGCCAGAGAGACATCTCTTCGACCATTGAAGAAATCTACGGTTTCTCCATCTCCCATGAACAGATTGCCCATATTACGGACCGGATCCTGGACGAAGTATATGCGTGGCAGAATCGCCCACTGTTTCCTTTTTATACCTTTCTCTTCATCGACTGTCTGTATGTTCCCATGAAGACTGACAGAGCCCTGAAACAAAAGGCTGTCTACGTCATCCTTGGGTATGACATCAATGGTGAGAAGGATATCCTTGGTATCTGGATCAACGAAACGGAAGGTAAGCATACCTGGATGCAGATTTTCGATGAAATCAAGAACCGGGGAGTACAGGACATTGGTTTCATCTCCATGGATGGTGTCAGCGGCCTTGAAGAAGGCGCTGCTGCCATCTTCCCTGGCACAGTGGTGCAACGCTGCATTGTCCATCTGATCCGTAATTCCATGCGGTATATTCCCTGGAACAAATCCAGAGAGTTCTTGAAAGAACTGAAAGAAATCTACAAGGCTACCAATGTAGCAGAAGCTCGCAGATTGTTTGAAAAGTTCAAGGGAAAATGGGCAGCCTATCCTGGGGCTATAGCGGTCTGGGAAAACAACTTCCAGCACGTGGAACAGCTGTTTAACTACGGCTCTAATGTACGGAGAGTCATGTACACTACCAATGCCATAGAAAGCATCAATTCCAGTTTCAGAAAGGTAACCCGTAAGGGCTCTTTTGCCAATGACGAGGCCATCCTGAAGCTTCTCTACCTCCGTGTCCTTGAGCTCAAGAACACCAAATGGAAGGGCAAAGGAAAGGTCTTTAACTGGCAGGCTGTTATGAACCAATTATTGATTGACGAACGTATGAGCAAACTAATCGCTAAATACGATTGGTTAATCTAAAAACACAAAATTCTTGACATCCCCGGTGAACCTGCCAAAAGTACACCCAGTATCCAAAAATCTATTACAACTTGCGCGTCGCTAGCGCTCCTTCATCCACTGCTGTCACTGACTCACTGGATTTTCAGGTCGCTGGTGCTCCCTTACAAATCCAGTTCGCATAGTGCAAAATGTGTTCGCTGTGCATCGCTTCGCTCGGGGAGCCGCCGATTGGCGGTCAGGAAAATGATAGAGTGTCATATCTCTGCTCAGCCCCGTACACCCTTTTGCCACTACGTGGCATTTCCCCTCAAGGGGAAACGAGAAAATAGGTGGCACTGGATATTGTGTTACATATGACACAGACAGCCAATCCCGTAACGCTGACTTTATACTCATCGCCCGATAGGGCGATACCACAACCCTCGGCCTGAAAGGCCGTCAAACTTAAGAACCCTTGGGCCGAAGGCCCATCCATCTTAAGAACCTTTCCCTTCACAACCCTTCTACACAACCCGCCGCCGTCAGGCGGCCACAACCCTCGGGCCGTAGGCCCGTCAACCTTCCCTTTTGAACCCTTTGAACCTTCTGAACCCTCACGCCGCAGGCGTGTTCAAAGGTGTGTCCCATGGCGAAGCAGCTGTCACAATCTTCGAATCATTTTAAAGCCTTCTTTGGGGAGGCTTTTTTTCATTTATACCGGTCAGTCGTGATATAATATAACAATCTGGGGAATGTTTATTTCTTTTGTGTTTTACAAGTAAGGGGGCGGTGGTATGAAGAAAAAAATACTGATCGCTGTATTGCTCATTCTGATCCTTGCTCTGGGCGGGGGCTGGTACTGGTATAACCGGACCCATCAGAGCAAAAAGGATACTTA
Source organism: Dialister succinatiphilus (assembly GCF_928721695.1). Lineage (NCBI taxonomy): Bacteria > Bacillati > Bacillota > Negativicutes > Veillonellales > Veillonellaceae > Dialister > Dialister succinatiphilus. The sequence goes on from NZ_OV788641.1 coordinate 1,879,505, forward strand.
TACGTTAGGCACTGTGAACAGGGATAACATCAGTCTTACTGTGGATGCTACAGGCACCATTGAACCGGACAACAGTGTCGATTTGTCTGCTACGGCTTCGGGCACCCTGGAAAAGGTGTACGTGAAGCAGAACGAGAAGGTCACGAAGGGGCAGGTGCTGGCCACCATTGAATCCAAAGCTCTGACGTCTACCATGAAGCAGGCCCAGAATACGCTGGAAAACAAGGAGTCCTATTTCAACCGGCTGAATTCTCTCTACAGCCAGGGCGCTATTTCCTATCAGGAAATGGACAATGCCCGGCTGGAGTATCTGAATGCCCAGGCTGCCTATGACAAGGCTCAGGCTGATGTGAATGATACAGTCATCACTTCGCCTATGGACGGCGTAGTTGTAGGTGAACCCATGAAAGAAGGGGAAACCGTATCCCAGGGGCTCTCCAGCCAGATGGTTATTGTGAGCGTGGCTGATCTTTCCGCCATGCGCATTGAACTTCTGGTAGATGAAACGGATATCGGCGAAGTGAAAATCGGCCAGAATGTAGATTTCACAGTCGATGCCTATCCGAACCGGACTTTCCACGGCATGGTTACCGATATTTCAAAGAAGCAGTACTCTTCTTCCTCATCTTCGTCGTCTTCCTCTTCCTCCTCCGTGGTGTACTACACGGTGTATGTGGAAATCAACAAGGATGAACTGGAGGGTCTCTATCCTTCTATGACGGCCAGAGCCACCATTCACGGCAGGGAAAGTGACAATGCCCTCACTGTTCCGGTGACAGCCATCCGAAGCGACGGTGAAGGTTCCTACGTGTACGTAAAGAAAGGGGATGGCGTGTCCAAGGCTTATGTGACCACCGGCATCACCACCGACAAGGAAGTGGAAATTCTTGACGGTCTCCATGAAGGAGATGAAATCGTGGTGAGCGGTACGGTGTCTGCGGAAAAGTCCACGCCCACCAATAAGAACCAGCGCGGACCGGGACCGAGGTTATAATGATGGCCGGCGCAGATAAAAATGAGGTCATTCGTCTTTCAGGTATCGGTAAAAGCTACTACATCGGCAAAGAAGAAGTGCCGGTGCTGACTCACATCGATTTATCCATCAGAGAAGGGGAATTTGTATCCATTATGGGGCCCTCCGGTGCCGGCAAATCCACCCTCATGAATATCCTTGGCTGCCTTGACCGTCCCACCAGAGGCTCCTACCTTCTGGACGGGAAGGAAGTGGCCAACCTGAATGACAGTGAACTGGCCTATACAAGAAACCGGAAAATCGGATTTGTCTTCCAGAGTTTTAACCTCCTTCCAAGGCTTTCGGCTCTGGATAATGTGATCCTTCCAATGATTTATGGCAGTCTCTTTAAAAAGGAACGGAAGGAAAGGGCTGTAAAAATGCTGGAATCCGTGGGTCTGGGGGATCGCATCAACCATATGCCTGCGGAAATGTCCGGTGGACAGCGCCAGCGTGTGGCCATTGCCAGGGCGCTGATTAACGACCCTGCCATTATCATGGCCGATGAACCGACGGGCAATCTGGACAGCCATTCCACCAGGGAAGTGATGGAAATCTTCTCCAAACTCTATGAACAGGGGAAAACCATCATCCTTGTGACCCATGAAATCGATGTGGCCGCCTATGCAGGAAGGCACGTGATTTTATCGGATGGCCATATCAGTAAAGATATCAGGGGGCCCCTGCCATGACAAACATTTACATTGAAAGCATCTTTATGGCCTGGGGCTCTATTCTGAGCAACAAAATGCGCTCCCTCCTCACCATGCTGGGCATTATCATCGGCGTAGCCGCCGTTATTGCCCTTATGTCCATCGGCTACGGAGTGCAGAGCGACATTGAAAATAATATTTCCTCCCTGGGTTCCAATACCATTACCGTAACCCCCGGCACCGGGAGAAAACCGGGCATCCGTCCGGCTGCAGGCTCTATGCAGACCCTGACCTACAAGGATTACCTGGCCATCAGGAACCTGCCCAATATTTCCTATGCCGCTCCCCTGGTCAATACAAGCTACCTGGTGGTGAATGGAAATAAGAACTGGACCACCCGTATCTATGGCTGCACCGAGGACTATGCCACCCTGTCCAGTCTTTCCGTGTCCGAAGGCCGGTTCTGGACGGATAAGGAATACAATGCCCGGGCCCGGGTGTGTATCATCGGCAAAACCGTGGCCACCAGCCTTTTCGGCGAAGAATCGCCTATCGGACAGAAAGTCCGCATCAACGGCAATCCATTCACTGTCATCGGAGAACTGGAGGAAAAAGGTTATTCTTTCATGGACCAGGATGACCGGGTCCTCATTCCCTTTACCACCGTGCAGGAACGAATGATGCACATTACCTATGTGAACAACATTGTCATTTCCTCTGACAATGCCGATGACCTCTCCCAGATCGAGTCCGACGTGACCAACCTTCTCCGTACCCGCCACCGCATCCAGACAGGGAAAGAAGACGATTTCTCCATCCAGAACTCCCAGGATCTTATGGAGACCATGAAATCCACTACCCAGACCCTGACCATATTCCTCGGAAGCATTGCCGCCATCTCCCTTCTGGTAGGGGGCATCGGCATTATGAACATCATGCTGGTGTCCGTCACGGAAAGGACCAGGGAAATCGGTATACGAAAGGCCCTGGGTGCCACATACAACATGATTATCGTGCAGTTCCTCATCGAATCGGTGACCGTCAGCGTAGCCGGAGGCCTGATAGGTGTTCTTTTCGGTATCGGCATATCCAAAGTCATACCCCTTGTCACCTCCCTCCACACCCTCCTCTCGGTGACCCCCATTGTAGGTTCTTTCCTTTTCTCTGTTTTCATTGGCCTGATCTTTGGACTTTATCCGGCCCAGAAAGCGGCGAGACTGAACCCCATCGATGCACTCCATTACGAATAAGAGCAAAACCGGCAGAATCTGCCGGTTTTTTGGTTGACACGCCCGAAGGGCGTGAGGGTTGACGGCCCTAATGGGCCGAAGGTTCTTAAGGTTGACAGCGCTTTTGGCGCTGAGGGTTGCGGTGGGCGCCTTTTAAATAATTGAAGGCGCCAATTTATAGAAAACCGTACAACCGCCCTTGCGGACGTGGGAAAGACATCAGAGGTGGCTGACTCGCCGTCATGTTTAGAGTGACTTATGCAGCGGGAAGGCAATCCCGTAACGCTGACTTCATAAGCATCGCCCGCAGGGCGATACCACACCCCTCGGCCCAAAGGGCCGTCGCCCCCTTCTACACAACCCGCCGCCCCGGGCGGCCCTAACCTGCGCCGTCAGGCGCGCCCCTTTCTCAAAAACTGCCGCGAAGCGGCCACCACAACCCTCGGGCCAGGGGCCCGTCAAACCTAAGAACCTTTGGGCCCGAAGGACCCATCAATCTTAAGAACCCTCACACCGCAGGCGTGTCCATCGCCCCCCTTCGGGCGATGGTCCCCCGGTTTCAAAATCCTTTTTGATAATCATTATGGGTTATGATAAAATATAAAAGTCATCATTTATTTCTGATAAAAAGTATGATAATGCATATATGAGAGGCGATTTTTATGGCACATTGCAATGAAAACTATTTAAATCTTCAGGGGGCTTATCTGTTCGCCACAGTGAGACAGAAGCAGAATGCCTATGTGGAAGCACATCCCAATGCGGATATTATTTCTCTGGGCATCGGGGACGTGACCCAGCCCCTGGCTCCTGCTGTCATTGAAGCTATGCACAAAGCTGTAGATGAAATGGCCCATATGGAAACTTTCCGCGGTTATGGTCCCGAACAGGGTTATCTTTTCCTGAGAGAAGCCATTGCCAAGCATGATTTCAAAGACCGGGGCTGCGATATCTCCCCCGATGAAATCTTCGTCAGCGACGGTGCCAAGTGCGATACCGGCAATATGCAGGAAATCTTTGCAGAATCCGATGTTGTGGCTGTTACGGACCCGGTATATCCGGTGTATGTGGACAGCAATGTCATGGCCGGCAGAAGCGGCAAGTTTGTGAATGGTTCCTATGAACGGCTGGAATACCTGCCATGCTATGAAGAATGCGGTTTCAAAGCAAACCTGCCATCCCATGATCCCATGATTATTTACCTCTGCTCTCCGAACAACCCCACCGGTGCTGCACTGAATAAGAAGGACCTCACCATGTGGGTGAAGTATGCAAAGCAGACAGGCTCTGTCATTTTCTTCGATGCTGCCTATGAAGCCTTCATTACGGAAGACGACATTCCCCACAGTATTTATGAAATCGAAGGAGCCAAGGAAGTGGCCATTGAGTTCCGCTCCTATTCCAAAACTGCCGGCTTCACCGGTGTACGCTGTGGTTACTGCGTAGTGCCGAAGGAACTGATGCTGGAAACAAAATCCGGTGAAAAGGTTTCTGCCAATGCCCTCTGGGACCGCCGTCAGTGCACCAAGTTTAACGGCTGTTCCTACATTGTACAGAGAGGCGCCGAAGCCATCTATACAGAAGAAGGACAGAAAGAAATCCAGGCAACCCTCGATATTTACAGAAACAATGCCAGAGTCATCCTGGAAGGTGTGAAGGAAGCCGGTCTTACTGCCTGCGGCGGCGTGAACAGTCCTTATGTATGGCTGTCTGTGCCGAAGGGCATGACCAGCTGGGAATTCTTTGACTATCTTCTGAATGAAGCCCAGATCATCTGCACCCCGGGTTCCGGTTTCGGACCCTGCGGCGAAGGCTATGTACGCCTGACATCCTTCAACACACCGGAACTGACGAAGGAAGCTGTGGAAAGATTGAAAAAGGCTGTCAAGAAGCTGGAAAAATAAACTGGTTTTGGGAGTAGAAATCTACCGTCCGTCCTGGGGGGTAGATTTCTGCCTGTTTAAGAATGTAAGGAGTTCTCATGAGTACAAATCTGCAGATTGGCATTGTGGGCCTTCCAAATGTAGGGAAGAGCACCCTTTTCAATGCCATCACAAAAGCCGGTGCCGAAGCGGCCAATTTCCCCTTCTGCACCATTGAACCGAACGTTGGGGTAGTGGAAGTGCCGGACCATCGCATTTACGACCTGGCAGCCATGTTCAAGCCCAAGAAGACTACACCCGCCTTCACAAGGTTCGTAGACATTGCAGGCCTGGTGGCCGGTGCATCCAAAGGGGAGGGCCTGGGCAACCAGTTCCTCAGCCATATCCGTGAAACCGATGCCATTGCCCATGTGGTCCGCTGCTTTGAAGATGGAAATATTACCCACGTGGAAGGTTCCATTGACCCCGTAAGGGATATGGATATTATCAATACAGAACTTTGCCTGGCAGATCTGGAAAGTGTGGACAAGAAGAAGACGAAAACTGCAAAACTGGCTCAGGCAGGCATCAAGCAGGCCAAGGTAGACCTGCCGGTTTTGGAAAAGGTGTACGATGCACTGCAGAACGGCACTCCCGCCAGAGCTCTCACCCTTTCAGAAGATGATCTGGAAGTGCTGAAAGAACTGAACCTCATTACCTTAAAGCCGGTACTTTACGTACTCAACATGGCAGAAGAAGATATTGCCGATCCCCTGGCCAACAAATTCGTCCAGGCAGCCAGCGCAGAAGCAGAAAAAGAAGGGGCCAAATGGGTTCCTATTTCCGCAGAAATCGAAGAAGAAGTGTCTGAACTGGACGGTGAGGAGGCCAAAGCCTTCCTGGAAGATCTGGGAGAAGAAGAGCCGGGCCTGAACCGCCTCATCCGCACAGCCTATTCCATGCTTGGACTGATTAACTTCTTTACCGTAGGCCCTGATGAATGCCGCTCCTGGACCGTAAGGGCAGGCACCAAGGCGCCGAAGGCTGCCGGAAAGATTCACTCTGACATTGAAAGGGGCTTCATCCGCGCAGAAATCGTTTCCTACGATGACCTTATGGCCTGCGGCTCCTACAATGCAGTCCGTGAAAAAGGGCTTCTTCGGGTAGAAGGCAAGGATTACATCATTCAGGACGGAGATATCGCTTATTTCCGCTTTAATGTATAAAAAGAGAAAGGAAAAAGACCGGCTGGTGCCGGTCTTTTTTGCAAATCATGGAAAGAATATATAAAAAACTGGTGGAAGGAAAATTTCTGGACCGGCCCAACCGCTTTGTATGCCATGCAGAAGTGGCAGGAGAAAAAGTGCTCTGCCATATGCCCAATCCCGGCCGCATGCGGGAACTTCTCTTTCCCGGCGTGACACTCTACATGACGCCTAATAGAAAAGGCCTGCGCACTGCCTATCGGGTAGTGGGCTGCGATAAAGAAGGCCGCATCATTTATTTGGACACCACCAGAGCCAACGATGCAGCGGCCTTTCTGATTCAGCACCATAAGATTCCGGGCTGGGAAAACTGTTTCCTGGCAGGAAGAGAGGTGACCATGGGAGACAGCCGCTTCGATCTTCTTTTAGGCGATGAAGAAACGGGAGAAACCTTTCCGGTGGAAGTGAAATCCTGCAGCCTCAGCGGCAGGCATGGCGCCATGTTTCCCGACGCTCCCACGGAAAGGGGCATGAAACACCTGACCCACCTGGTAGATATGGCAAGGGCAGGGGAGCATGCCGGACTTCTGGTGCTGGTCCATGATGGAAATGCCCGCTGGTTTCTGCCAAACTATCATACGGACCTCTCCTTCTCCGAAGAATTCAGGCAGGGCCTGGATCTCCTGGATTGGAAAGCCTGCGCCATACCCTGGACAAAGGACTTTCTCATGCCTGAAACAGTGCGCCTCATCCCCACGTCCAAGGAAGCGCTGGACAAAGAAATGGGAAATGCCGGAGATTATATGATCATTCTCCAGCTGGAGGAAGACAAAATGATTTCCGTAGGAAGTCTGGGAGATATCCATTTTCCCAAAGGCTTCTACGTTTACGTAGGATCGGCCAGAAAAAATCTGGACCAGCGCATAGCTCATCACAGAGCCCTTCGGAAAAGACGGCACTGGCACATGGACTACCTGAGAAGCGCCTGCCGCTTCGTGGGCGCCATCCCCATCCGTACCAGAGAAGACCTGGAACACAAACTGGCCCACGCTCTCTCCGAAATCGCCGGCTGGACCATAGAAAACTTCGGCTGTACCGACTGCCGGTGCCGCTCCCATCTCTTTGGATTTGCTGAAAACCCCATGCACGAAAGGGACTTCGTGAAAATAGAAGAAGATTTTGAAATCAACAGACTGGACCGGTATTTTTAAAAAGCTGCCGCCCACAGGCCCATAGGACCTGTCAGCGGCAGCTTTCTTAAGGGAAATACTGATTCATTTATGAAGTTTGCTTTTATATAAGAATCTGTATGCAGCGATGCATCATGAGTCTGACAAAAGACCTGCGGTGTTCCTTCATAAAAAGGGAGGAACTACCCCGGCTCATCATTGGTTCTCTTTTACTTCTTCCGTTCTGTCTTTCCTGTATTTGATAGAAAAGAATATGAATGCCGCTGTGGCTGCCACAAATCCGGCCAGGGCAGTGAGCTGGGCGCTCTTAAGTCCCAGGGCCAGAGTTCCGTAGTCTCCCCTGAAGTTTTCCAGGAAGAAGCGGAGAAGGGAATAAAGCATGATGTAGAGGCAGAAGGTGGTACCTCTGGCATGTTTGAAGCAGGAGTACCAGAGGAGCAGACCCAGAATGATAAGATCTCCCTGGCATTCCCAGACTTCCGCTGGCCACAGGGGCTGGGCGCCGTAGGTGTGGTAGGCCAGAGTGGTGGAGGGGTAGAGGATGCCGAAGTCAGCCCCTGTGGGATGACCAAAAGCATCGCCGTTCATGAAATTGGCAATACGGCCGATGGCCTGGCCGAAAATGATGGCCGGGGCAATGATGTCAGCGAATGGGAGCACCGGAATGTGCCTTTTCCTGAGAAAAATATAGCCGGCCACACAAGCGAAAATGACGCCTCCCTGAATGGCCATGCCTCCCTGCCATACATAGGGGATTTCCAGCAGATGGTTGTGGTAGTAATCCCAGTCAAAAAAGAACACATCCCACAGCCTGCCGCCGATAATGCCTACGAAGGCGATGGTGAGGCCCAGGTCAAACATGCATTCATGCCAGCCCCGGCCGTCCTTTTTCAGAAAATAGTAGGCCATGATACAGCCAAATATGATGCCTAATGAAAAAAAGATACCATAGAAGCGGATGGGAAATCCGCCGATGAATGTAACATACTGATGCATAGAAAATCTCCTTTTCCAAAAGACCTGTCAGATTGAGGCCTTTTTCTTTTTATACTATTATACAATAGTCTGCAACAGCAGAAGGAAGAGCCCTTTATAGGGCCGGATACATCTTCAGGTTTATCGTTTTATGTATAGAGTGTTTCGATTTGTAACTAATGAAACAATTATTAGCGAATGTCCCGAAACATTATATATTAATCTAATAGAACGCTCACAATAAAAATCTTTTATACCCATAGGGGGTATAGGTAAGGCTGATTTTTTAATCGATTTTTTAATATAGAACCTGATGAATGTAAGATGTCAATTTATGAGAAACTATCGATAAAATAGGGATTTAATCCGAATGAAAGCAAGAACATAGTTCATAATTAAACAATAATAATTAAAATCAAACTAATATAAATCTTTTATTTCTTATAGAAAGCACTTGAAATCACCAAATTTCATGGTATGATGATTATAGAAATTTTAAGTTCCAAGAAAGAACTTATGTCAGCTGCTTCAAGGAAAAATAATAATAACATCAAATTTCCATCATAACAACAATAATAAAGAGTAAAAAGCAGCTTTTTTGTTTGTTTTTCTTTTCATTTTTGGGAGGAACCATCATGAGAAACTGTGTATTAATTATTGAGCATGACCCCAGTGTGAGCCGTTTCATGCAGCTGAAGCTGGAAGAAGCGGGATTCACCAGCATGATTGACAATACCGGCGATTCTGCCGTAGACCTGGCAGGACAGAGACAGGCAGACGTTGTTATTCTTGATCCCGACGAACCTATGAAGAATGGCCATGAGATTCTTGGAAAGATTCGGGAAATCAGCCCTATCCCCGTTATTTATCTTTCTTCTGACAACAGCGTGGATGCCAAGGTAAAAGCCCTGAACGCAGGGGCTGATGACTATCTGACAAAGCCCTATGCTACCAGGGAACTGGTGGCCCGGATTCATGCGGCTCTGCGCCGTCACGAAGAACCTAAGATTATCGTGGATCCTGCATTCACCATCGGCGATCTTTCCATTTATCCCGATCGTCACGAAGTGAGGGCCGGGGATGAAGCCATCGACCTGACGAAAAAAGAGTTTGACCTGCTCCTTTTCCTGGCCAAGAACAAGAACCGTGTCATTAAGAGAGAAGAAATTCTTGAAAAAGTTTGGGGATACGGCTACGCAGGCAAGACGAATATTGTAGATGTATATATCCGCTACCTCAGAAGCAAGATCGATGAAAAGGTAGGCAAGAAATATATTCATACGGTCCGTGGCATCGGCTACGCAGCCCGGGACTGAATCTATGATTAAACAAGTCATTGTAGTGGAAGGAAAGTCGGATATTGCCCGGGTGGGTATGGCGGTAGACGCCGATATGATTGCTACTGAAGGCTTTGCGCTGAAAAAGACAACCATTGAAAAAATCCGTTATGCCTATGAAAAAAGGGGGATTATCATCCTTACGGACCCCGACGGGCCGGGTGAACGGATCCGGCAGCGCCTTTCCAAACTGTTTCCCAAAGCCCTTCATGCCTTCGTGCCTAAATCAGAAGCTTCTACGGAAGATGATGTGGGCATAGAAGACGCTTCACCGGAATCCATCCGGAAAGCGCTCCAAACGCTCCGAATTCTCTACCAGGATGATTTCGGACTCTTTTCAGTATCCGATTTATTTGCTGCCGGTCTTGCGGGAAATCCGGACTCTTCTCTCAAAAGGGCCAGGGTAGGTGCGATTCTCGGCATAGGCTATGGAAACGGAAAACAGTTTGTGAAACGGCTGAACCATTATGGAATTACCCGTGAAGAATGGGACAGGGCACTGCAAATGTGCCGGGAGGACGCCTGATGCTGGAAGCCAATCTTGCAGACCGCCAGGTAGTGCAGTATGTGATCCGCCGTTTCGGCATCCATGCCAAACATAAGCTGGGACAGAATTTCCTTATCCGCCCTGACGTGGTAGCTGCCATTGCGGAAGCAGCAGAACTGGGAGAAAATGTGCCTGTCATGGAAATCGGTGCCGGCATAGGCACTCTTACCCAGGCTCTGGCCGAGACAGGTGCTGATGTGACTGCTTTCGAGCTGGATAAAAGTCTGGAAAGAGTTCTGTCCCATACTCTGGAACATTACAAAAATATCCATATCATTTATGAGGATGTGCTGAAAGCCGATTTGAAGACTATCCTGGGGGATAAGGACTGGCGCTGCGCCGCCAATCTGCCTTACTATATCACTACTCCCATTCTCCTTTCTCTCATCCAGTCGGACCTGCCGATTTCTCTTTTTGTATTCATGATGCAGAAAGAAGTGGCAGACCGTATCCTGGCCAAACCGGGCTCCAAAGATTACGGCGCCCTGACCATCGCCGTGAATTTTGACTGCACGGCGGAAAGGGTGCTTGATATCCCGCCTTCTGCCTTCATACCAAGGCCCCAGGTGACCTCCACGGTTCTCAAAATCCGAAGGAGAGAAAAGCCGGCGGTAGAAGTAAAGGATAGAAAACTCTTTTTCTCCCTTGTCAAAATGGGATTCGGACAGCGGCGTAAAGTATTTACCAACGCCATGAAATCCGGCGGCATTCCTGCCGACTGGATACCTGAAATCCTGGAAAAAGCAGATATTGATGGCAAAAGGAGGGGCGAAACTTTCTCCATGGAAGAATACGCCCGCCTGGCAGATGCCTGGTATGATAAGATTCATGAATAGAACAAAGGGACTGTGAAAATATCAACCATTTTTCACAGCCCTTTTTTTATGGGGCCTGCCTTTTCTGACATGACCATGGCGAGAGGTACCGGAGGGGCGGGGGAAAGGATGGTCCCCGCTTTCTGCAGAAGCGTTCAAGGAAGGATGACAGGCGGTTTTGCCGCCCTTTTCTTTTATGACTTATAAATTTGAGTGGGAAACATAAACCCAATGGCCGAAGGCCTTTGGAGGAAAGACAAGGACCTTTGCCTTTTCTCAGGCCCCAATAGATACCTTTACAAACACCGGTACCGGCGCTATAATAAAATCAACGCAGGGAAAGAGAATACCTTTTCCTTATGCCTTTAGAGAAAAGACGGCTGGTGAAAGTCTTGGCAGAAGGGGGAGTTTCCACTCAGGAGCGGCCGGTGAGGAACCGGACGGCTGGTGACCGATACGAACTATGAGCTGGCTTTTGCAAATTGGGTGGCACCGCGATAACTTCGTCCCATGGAGGGGTGAAGTTTTTTTATTTTCTTGCTTATATGCCGGAAACCGGCAAATTTGATACAGGGAGAGATAGTTATGTTAGACATCAAATTTATTCGTGAACATGCTGACGAGGTTAAGCAGAATCTGGTGAACCGTCACAATCCCTTTGACCTGGATAAGGTGTTGGAACTGGACGGAAAGAGAAGGGAACTTCTGCAGGAAACGGAAGCGCTGAAGAGTGAGAAGAATGCAGAATCCAAGAAAATTGCCCAGGCAAAGAAGAATGGGGAAGATGCTTCTGATGCCATTGCTTCCATGAGAGAAGTAGGCAGGAAGATCAGTGCTATTGACAAGGAACTGGGAGAAGTGGAAGGTACACTGAATGAGCTGCTCCTTCATATTCCAAACATGGCTGACAAAACTGTTCCGGTAGGCAAGGATGACAGCGAAAATCCGGAAGTCCGCCGTTGGGGCGAAATTCCGAAATTCGATTTCCCCATCAAAGCTCACTACGAACTGGGTGATGAACTTGGGATTCTGGATGCTGAAAGAGCCGGCAAGGTATCCGGCGCCCGCTTCTATTTCTACCTTTCCGGCGCTGCCCGTCTGGAAAGAGCAGTATACAATTTCATGCTGGATCTCCACACGAAAGAAAATGACTATACCGAAGTGATTCCGCCTTATATCATCAACGGCAAATCCATGCAGGGCACCGGCCAGCTGCCGAAGTTTGCCGAAGATATGTACAAGGTGGAAGGGGAAAACATGTATATGACTCCAACTGCTGAAGTACCGCTGACCAACTATTTCTCCGGTGAAATCCTGGATGGTGATATGCTTCCGGTCCACCTCACCGCCCTCACTCCCTGCTTCCGCAAAGAGGCAGGTTCTGCCGGCAAAGATACCCGCGGCCTCATCCGTCAGCATCAGTTCCATAAAGTGGAAATGGTGAAGTACTGCAAACCGGAAGACAGCTGGGATGAACTGGAATCCCTTACGGCAGAAGCAGAAAAGGTGCTGCAGCGTCTGAAACTTCCTTATCATGTTGTATGCCTGTGCACCGGCGATATCGGTTTCTCCTCTGCCAAGACCTATGATCTTGAAGTATGGATGCCGGCACAGAACAAGTACCGTGAAATTTCTTCCTGCTCCAACTGCCTTGATTTCCAGGCACGCCGTGCCAACATCCGTTTCCGCCGCACACCGGGTGCTAAGCCGGAATTCGTACACACCTTAAACGGCTCCGGATTGGCTGTAGGCAGAACTGTAGCTGCCATTATGGAAAACTACCAGCAGGCAGATGGAACCATCAAGGTTCCGGAAGCTCTTGTTCCCTACATGGGCGGTATCACCGTGATCGGCAAGAGAAACGGTTTCCCCAGCTCCAAACCTGCTGCAAAAGAAAATAAATAAAATACGGAAATGAAAAATCCCTGCCTTCGGGCGGGGATTTTTTTAATACTAGTTGAGCATAAGGCGGCAGCAGGCGCCTTTGAATGAAGGAACCGACTATGCGGCCTGCATCCGCGTCACATGTTATACAAAAAAGACCGCTTGGCGGTCTTTTTTGTATCTATCAACTATTTATCATTGTAAATAGATTCCAGTGTCATAGGCAAATCGTTATTCACACCTTTGCTCAGGATGAACTGTCCTACATCCAGCACGCCGGTGCGGAAGCCTGATTCACAGCCTCTCAGGTAAATATCCCAGAGCCGTTTGAATTTTTCGTCATACACAGGCGGCAGGCTGTCCTTGTGGGCATTGAATGCTTCGGCCCAGCAATGGAGTGTCTTGGCATAATGGCGGCGGAGGCTTTCAAAGGCAATCAGCCGAAGACCGAAGAGAGGGAAGGTGGATACGGTTTCACGAATGCCGGGAACGTAGCCGCCGGGGAAGATGTACTTGGTCATCCAGTTATTCGTCTGTTTTTCCTGGGGGTCCATGTTGAGAATGGAGTGAAGCATGAAGAGTCCGCCGGGCTTTAAGAGGTTGGACACTTTATTAAAATAGAGGGGCAGGTACTTCTTGCCTACGTGTTCGAACATGCCGATGGATACGATTTTATCAAACTGGTATGCATCACTGTCCAGATCCAGGTAGTTTTCCAGAATGACTTCTGCTTTGCCATCCAGTCCTTCTTTATGAATCCGTTCTTTAGCTGTTTTGTACTGATCTTCCGACAGGGTAATGCCGTAAGCATGAATGCCGTATTTCTTGGCAGCATAGATAATGAGTTCTCCCCAGCCGCAGCCGATATCCAGAAGGTTTTCTCCCGGCTTCAGAAACAGCTTTCTGAGGGACAGGTCGATTTTATTCATCTGGGCTTCATACAGGCTGTCGTCTTCATGTTTGAAATAAGCGCAGGAATAGGTTTTCGTGGCATCCAGGAAGGAATCGAAAAGATCATTTCCCAAATCATAGTGGGCGTGGATGTTTGATTTTTCCCGCTTTTCCTCTTCCTCTATCATTTTCTGGCGAAGGGCGCCCAGATGGTAGGGGAGTTTCACCGGATCCTTCTGAAAGGCGGTGGCAACGATATCGTCCAGGTTTCCTTCAAAATCCACAATACCGTCCACATAGGCGGATCCAATGAGTACATCCAGGTCTTCTTTCAGTTCCGATGGAGAGAATGTGGGTTCCTGTTTGAAAATAACTTTAAACTTTGGAGGGGTTGAACCATAGCTTTTTTCCGTACCATCCCAGAAACGAACGGTAAAGCCGCCCTTTTTCCATAATTGCAGAGCCATGTTAAGTGCTTCCTTTTTAAACATAAGGCACCTCCTGATTTAAACTTTATTACTTAATTCTATTATATCACTTTACAGGAGGAATGGTTACAGTGCTTCGATAAAAATGGTTATGGCACGATGGCAGCTGTATATAGTATAATTTAAACAGGGAAAGGACTTGACTTTCTCTTCTACGCATATGGTAAGGAGGTGGGGCCATGAAACAGCATTTTAAAACTTTGCTTTTTCTCCTGCCCTTTTTTCTTTCTTTCGTAATGCCGGTTTCTGCCTTTGACGGTGCTGATGCTGCGGGGCTGATTAAAAACCCCATCATTGAAACGGTGCTGGCTGCGGTGATTCTGATTTCCATTGCTGCTGAAATTAAAACGGCCGGCTTTTCCGGCGGCGCTCTGGCGGCTGCCATTGCCGGATGTATTCTTATCGGAGCCAACTGGTATGAGGAGAAAAGTTTCTTCTGGGAATTTATTCTTTACTTTGGCGGTCTGGTACTCATTTTTCTGGATATTTTTCTTCTCATGTCCGGCGCCGGCATACTATGCGGACTGGTACTGGTCTTAGGGGGCCTGTTCCTCACCTTTGGCGGTGACATCACAGCCCTTTATATCCTGTCTTTTTCCATTCTGGCATCGGCAGTGGGTCTCTATTTCATTCTGGGCCATCTGGAAGGCAGCCGTTTATGGAAGAAATTGACTCTTCATACGGAACTGAGAGGAAGCAGGGGCTTCGTCTCTTCCTCCGGCAGCCTGAAGGGGCTGGTGGGGAAAAAAGGCACAGCCTTTTCTGTACTCCGGCCTTCCGGGAAAGTGAATGTGGAAGGACAGATGGTGGATGCCCTGTCGGAAGGCACTTTTATTCCCGCCGGAAGGGCTGTCATGGTCGTTAAGGCAGAATCCGGGTATGTGGTGGTGAAAGAAGTATAACCGGTCCATGAAATTTAATTTCATTATATAAATCAGGAGGCATATATGGAACTCATGATATTTCCTTTTTTGATTCTCGTTATAGCTGCGGCTGCTCTTTCTGTATTTCTCCACTTCGTACCTCTGGGGCTGTGGATTTCCGCCCTGGCCGCAGGAGTCAATATTTCCCTCTTCAATCTGGTAGGCATGCGTATCCGCCGGGTGGAACCTCGGATGATCGTGCTGCCCCTCATCAAGGGGACCAAGGCAGGGCTGGACTTGAATGTGAATCAGCTGGAAGCCCATTACCTGGCCGGCGGCAACGTGGATAATGTGGTAGATGCCCTGATTGCTGCCCACCGCGCCCAGATTGATTTGTCCTTTGAGCAGGCCGCTGCCATTGATTTGGCAGGAAGAAATGTGCTCGAAGCCGTGCAGATGAGCGTAAATCCCAAGGTCATTGAAACGCCTACCATTTCCGCGGTAGCTAAAAATGGCATTGAGCTGAAGGTGCGCGCCCGGGTTACAGTGCGGGCCAATATTGACCGGCTTGTAGGCGGCGCTGGGGAAGCGACCATTATTGCCCGGGTAGGGGAAGGAATTGTCACCACCGTAGGTTCTGCGGAAAAGCATACAGATGTGCTGGAAAATCCGGACCACATTTCCCAGACAGTACTGGAGAAAGGGCTGGATTCGGGCACTGCTTTTGAAATTCTTTCCATTGATATTGCCGATGTGGATGTAGGCAGAAATATTGGCGCCCAGCTGCAGACAGATCAGGCAGAAGCTGATAAGCAGATAGCCCAGGCAAGGGCGGAAGAAAGAAGAGCCATGGCTGTGGCTAAGGAACAGGAAATGAAAGCCTATACCCAGGAAATGCAGGCCAAGGTAGTGGAATCGGAAGCTGAAGTGCCTAAAGCCATGGCCGAAGCTCTGCGGAGCGGCCATTTGGGAGTTATGGATTATTACAACCTGAAAAATATAGAGGCTGATACGGATATGCGGGGCAGCATTGCCGGACATGAAGTCAAAGGAAAGTGATTAATTCACAAAGCCTGCTTTCGGAAGAAATTTCCTGGCACTGGAGCGTCATGGAATTCCTTGAGCAGGCCCCTGTTTCTGCTGCCTGAAAATTCAGTCATGACGGCAGTCAAGGAATGGAATCCTTTCTTTTATGAGAAGAAGGCTGTCATAAGGAGGACCTATGGAACATCCAGATCTCAAAGGCTATGATTATGAAAAGGTAAGGGAAAAGATGCTCCGTTCCTGGGGGAAGACCACCGGAGCAGTCCCTGAAAAGAAAGAGAAAACAGACAAGGAAGTTCAGCCTGAAAAGAAATTCTTTAAAGTTAAAAATAAATCTGTTAAAATAAAGACAGGAAGTAATGATTTAACGACAGGAAGCGAAGACCTCACCAGGGAAAAGAGGAAAACTTTCTCTGTTAAAAAGCAGGAATTGAAAGGAAGAAATTCTTCCGTCTTCACTTCTTCCTTCAAACAGAGTTTAAAGCAGGGGAATCCCGGAATGAAAGAACATGCCGGTGCCACTGAAAAAGCCGCTTTTCCTGGACCGATTCCGGACCTCAGGCAATGGGTCATCTATGATGCCCTGTTTGGTCCGGCCCGGTGCAGAAGACCATGGAAGCCTTTTAAATAAAAGAGAAAGAGTTGATTGCGTTGGATACCTATAAAGAAAAATTATACGGGAAAATACTATGGGAATGTTACCGATCAAAGCTGTATATCATTTTTTTATCCCTCGTTTATGTGCTTGTCAGTGCAGCCGCTGTGATTTTTGCTATATCTCACAACACCAATCATGGACTGATATTCTATTTCATTGCTGCCCTGGTGGTTGCGTTATCCCTTTGGCGTATCAATCGCGTTCACAATCCGGTGGCCCTCATCTGTGAGAAAAAACTGCTGGTAGCTGTGCCATGGTCTTTCATAAACTCGGATTATCATATTTCTTTCCGTGCTTTCTATATGCCTGTAGAATATAACGAAGTGGCCGGCGTTTCTCATAACTGGAGCCAGCTTTATATCGGTGCCCGGATTACCGGCGGCCTGGTGGCCCTTCCGGTACAGCTTTCCTACGTTTCCCTGGGCGATAAGGCAGACTTCCAGAACTGGGTGGAACGGAAACAGGAAGAAGTCATGGAAAATACATAAAACCATGAAAAGGAGCTGCGATACGCGGCTCCTTTTTTTATCTTTCTGCAGGCCTGGGCTGAAGGCAGATGCAATCCGCTGTACCAGCGTTCTTTTTATTTGTCAGGGAACCGCTGCAGCCCTCATATCCTTGACACTCTATTTTCTTCATCCCTTTACATTCCACTGTCCGTATGATAGGATAGTCCTAGTTTATGACTAATGAGGTGATTGATAAATGGCTGCAAAGATTACGTATACCATTCAGGATGTATTAGGTGATTTGTCCGTGGCTGCCAATGGCTGGAAAAAAGAGCTGACCTACACGAGCTGGAACAACCGGGACGAGAAGTTTGATCTTCGCTCTTGGAACCCGGACCATTCAGCTATGACCAAAGGAATTACTCTGACAAAGGAAGAAATTCTGAAGCTGAAAGACATTCTGAATGACATAGATTTTGATAAGTATTAATAGTCAAATAACTGCGGTCCATAGAAGGAAGGCTCTCCGAAAGGAGAGTCTTTTGGTATATATGGAATATTTTAGGTGCTCCTTTTTTGATTTAGAAAGCATGCAAATCCAGAAAATACTGATTTTCTGAACATACACAAACTTTCAAGAGGTGAATTTTTCTATGACATTTCTATTTTCCGGTCCTAACGGGGACAGAACTAAAAGAGCTTTTATGGCAGGACTGGTGGGCCTTCTGGTGAACCTTATGCTGGGTGTCTTCAAAATACTGGCAGGCTGGCAGAGTGGTTTCCTTTCCGTCATGGGCGATGGATTCAATAATATTACCGACATGGGTTCGGTGGTGCTTCTCATGATGACCTTTTACTATGCCGCCAAGCCGTCGGATAAAGAACATCCTTTTGGACACGGCAGGCTGGAGTATATCAACTCCACTGTCATGGCGGCAGTGATCCTCTATGTAGGAATCACCCTTCTGGTGGAATCGGTACAGAAGATTATTCATCCCAGAAATACGGAATTTACTGTTTTTGTCGCCATTATTCTTGTCATTGGCCTTCTGGCCAAATTGTTTCTGGCCTGGTGGTATAAAAGGGCAGGGGAGAAGATAGGTTCCAAAGCCTTCGAAGCCTACAGCGCCGACTCTTTATCCGACACTCTTTCCACCAGCGGCGTACTGGTGGCCACACTGGCGGAATATTTCTTCGGCATCCGGATCGATGGTATTATGGGCTGTCTCATGTCCCTTTTCATTCTGTGGACGGGATACGGTATCATGAAAAATGCGGTGAACTCCATCCTTGGCGCTACTCCTGACAAGGAAGTTTACAGGAAAATTAAGGAATGCATTCTTTCCTGCCCCGGCGTGTATGGTGTCCATGACCTGATCGTTCATGATTACGGCCCGGAAAACCACTTCGCCACGGCCCATGTGGAGCTTGACAGCAGCCTGAACCTGGTAGAAAGCCATGAACTGGCAGAAAACGTAATGACTACCCTGCGGGATAAACTGAATGTGC
This sequence comes from Dialister succinatiphilus, assembly GCF_928721695.1. Lineage (NCBI taxonomy): Bacteria > Bacillati > Bacillota > Negativicutes > Veillonellales > Veillonellaceae > Dialister > Dialister succinatiphilus. The sequence goes on from NZ_OV788641.1 coordinate 1,898,116, forward strand.
AGGCTACCATTCACGCAGACCCGAAAGCCGTATCTAATCCAAGGGAAGCAGAGTACAGAAGAGACCTGGAATCGGCCATTTACAGGACAAGGCTTCCTCTTTCCTATCATGATTTCTTTGTGGAAGAAAAGAAAGGGGAAATCCACCTGTCCTTTGAACTGGCATTGACAGGCCCCTGCAAATTGAAAGATAAAGAGATTTATGATGAGATCTGCAGCCATCTGAAGGCCATCAACCCTGAATATACAGTGGAAACCATGGTGGACAGAAACTTTATCAGCGGCAAATTATATGGATGGGATGAAGAGGAAGTCAAAGAAATTGCCGGTAGAAATAAGGACAAGTAAGGGGATAGGGACCTGTAGAAGTGACATATTCAGAAACCGCGACGGTAAATCCTTTAGAACCATCTATTGAACTCTCTGCATCTTTTTCATATGAAGCTGTCTTACCACTGTCTGATATGGGAAACTCTCTTTTTCAGAAATTTTTCATGATTTCTGTATAAATTATGTATACAATTTGGTATAATAATTACTACGAAAAGTTTGTTATGAGCCCATAAGCGGCAGATCGTCATATACCGGAGTTCAATTCCGGGTAAAAGTGGGATTCAAGAGAGTATATAAAGAGGGATTTATAAGATGCCGGAAAAAATTTTAAGAGGAATATTCATATTGCTCTTTACCGTTCTTGGCATCGTTCTTTCCAGGCAGGGAGAAACCGTTTTGGCGGCGCTTCTTCCCAATTCGGTGTTAACGGAAACCATTCTGGGCGTAACGTTCATGTCTCTGGGAGCGATGCTGGTAGGAGGGATACTGGGAGCCATTGTGGGCTGCTTTATTTCTCCCTATCTGAACAGGAGCCTTTTTGCCTTTACTTCCAGGGTAGAAAAGTCCCTGTCCTCCATGTCGGTACAGGACCTGGTGGCTGGCACCCTGGGCCTTTTCCTGGGCCTTATCATTGCCAACCTGGTGGGATTGGCTTTTATCAGCGTGCCTTATATCGGACCTTATGTATCCGTAGCCCTGAGCATCATCCTCGGTTACCTGGGTATGCATCTGGCGGTAAGCAAGAAATCGGAAATGGCCAGCTGGTTCCATTTCCATTCAGAACCGGAACGGAAAAAGAATAAGGATAAAAAAGACGGAAAGCTTCTGGATACCAATGTGATTATCGACGGCAGGGTGGCGGATATTTATCGCACCGGCTTTCTGGAAGGTCCTATTTATGTGCCTGTATTTGTACTGGAAGAACTGCAGAAAATTGCAGACTCTTCTGATGTGCTGAAAAGGAACCGGGGCCGCCGGGGACTGGATATACTGAACCACATGAAAAAGAACAGCAGGGACTTCCATATCATTACCGATGATTTCGAGGAAATGAACGAGGTGGATTCCAAGCTGGTCAAGCTGGCCCGTGCCAAAGGATATAAAATCGTAACCAATGATTACAACCTGAACAAGGTGGCAGAGCTGCAGGGGGTCAGTGTACTGAACATCAATGACCTGGCCATTGCAGTGAAGCCTGCCGTCATTCCCGGTGAACAGCTCTTTGTGCAGCTGGTCAAGCAGGGAAAGGAAGAAGGGCAGGGCGTAGCTTACCTGGAAGACGGTACCATGATCGTGGTGGAAAACGGCAGTTCCTGCATTGGCAGGGAAGTGCCCGTTATTATTACATCAGTCCTGCAGACCTCTGCAGGCAAAATGATTTTTGCAAAGCTGGACTCCAATGATTAATTCGCTCATACTGGTGGCTGCGGGAAACGGAAGCCGCATGCAGGCATCCCTGAATAAGCTGCTTCTTTCCTGCGCAGGCCATCCTCTCATTTATTACACCTTAAAAAATGTATTCCAGAGCCGCCTTCTTTCGGAACTGGTCATTGTTACCAAGCCCGAGGAAAAGCCGGTTTTTGAATCCATTGTCGATTCCATTCCCCATTCCATCCGTGTCATGTTTGCTCCCGGCGGCAGTGACAGGGCAGGGTCCGTGAGGAATGGATTTCACATGATTTCAAAAAAATCAGATAAAGTTCTTGTCCATGACGGAGCCCGCCCGCTGGTAGATGGTAAGACCATCGATGATGCTTTCACTGCCATCAGCCGGGAAAATCCGGCGGTGGCCGTGGGCGTTCCCTGTATTGATACCATTAAAAAGGTAAAGGGAAATACCATTGTGGAAACACCGGAGCGGAGCAGTCTTTTCCGGGCCCAGACGCCCCAGGGCGCTCTGACCGGACTTTTCCATCGGGCGGTGGAATTTCTGTCCCGGGGCGGCAGCTTCACCGATGATGCTTCCGTGCTGGAACAGCTCGGCGTGCCGGTGAAACTCATTCCGGGGAAGGAGCGGTTCTTTAAAGTGACGACGCCGGATGATATGGATCGCCTGGAGCAGGCTCTCCGGAAAGACCGCTGCCCTTTCCGCATCGGGCAGGGCTATGACGTGCACCGCTTTGACGAAGAAAGGCCCTTGATTTTGGGCGGCATCCGTATTTCCGAAAAAGGAGGCCTTCTTGGCCACTCCGATGCGGACGTACTTCTTCATGCCATTATGGATTCCCTTCTGGGGGCCTGCGGCCTTCCTGATATCGGCCATTATTTCCCCGATACCGATGACCGGTTTACAGGAGCTGACAGCAGCCGCCTTCTTATGGAAGTGAAGAGAATCATTGAAGATGAAGGGTACATGGTGGGGAATATCGACAGTACCGTCATCGCTGAAAAGCCCAAACTGGCCAAATACATACCGGCCATGAAAGAAAAAATTGCCGGTATTTTGGATATCTTGCCTGGTGATATAGGCATCAAAGCAACAACCAATGAAAAGATGGGAGCCATCGGCCGCCGTGAAGGCATAGCCGCCATGGCATCATCCATCGTATGCAGGAGGAGTTAATTTATGGAAAAGAAACTGAAAGTTCGTTTTGCTCCAAGCCCTACAGGCCCGTTCCACATCGGCGGCGCCCGTTCCGCTTTATTCAACTGGCTGGTGGCCCGCCATGCAGGCGGCACCTTCCTGGTCCGCATTGAAGATACAGACCTGAAACGTTCCTCCCGGGAATCGGAAGAAAATATTAAAGACTCCCTGAAATGGCTGGGCCTTACCTGGGATGAAGGCATTGACGTTGGCGGTGAAAACGGCCCTTATCGCCAGACCGAACGCCTTGACATTTATAAGAAAGAAGTACAGCGCCTCCTTGACGAAGGAAAGGCCTACTACTGCTACTGCACCGAAGAAGAACTGGAAGAAAGCCGCAAGAAGCAGGTGGCTGCAGGACAGACACCGGTGTATGACGACCACTGCCGTCACCTGACGGAAGAACAGGTGGCTCAGTACAAAGCAGAAGGCAGAAAACCGGTTATCCGCCTCAAAGTCAGAAAAGACGGCGTCTTTGCCTTTGACGATATGGTAAGAGGCCATGTGGAATTCCAGGCATCCGGCGTAGGCGATTTCATTATTGTCAAATCTGATGGCATTCCGGTGTACAACTTTGCCGTGGTGATCGATGATTCCCTCATGGGCGTGACCCACGTTATCCGTGCCGAAGAACACCTGTCCAACACACCCCGTCAGCTTGCCATTTATGAAGCACTGGGCTATCCGATTCCGAAATTCGGCCATATTTCCCTTATCCTTGGCGCCGATCACAAGAAGATGAGCAAGCGCCACGGTGCTACCTCCGTAACGGAATACAGAAATATGGGCTACCTGCCTGATGCCATGGTAAACTACCTGGCCCTTCTCGGATGGGCTCCCAAGGGCGAACAGGAAATCTTCACCAGGGACGAACTGATTAAACAGTTCTCCATGAAACGGGTTTCCTCCAACGATGCCGTTTTCGATATCGAAAAACTGAACTGGATTAACTTCCAGTATATGAAGAAACTCTCTCCGGAACAGCTGCTTGACCTGACCCTGCCTTTCATTGAAAAAGCAGGATACGTAAAAGCGCCGCTGTCTGCTGAACAGAAAGACTGGCTTACCAGGGTAGTTTGGTACGTCCGTGATCATCTTTACTACGGCGCCCAGGCTCCGGAAAATGTCAAACTCTTCTTTGAAGACCTGCCGGAAGTGACTGACGAAGAAACCCTGTCCATTATGAAACAGGAAACCAGCGGCAAAATCATCACCGCCTTCGCCGACGCACTGGAAAAGCTGGAAACCTTTGACGAAGCATCCATCAAGAAATGCTTCTCCTCTCTCATGAAAGAAACCGGCATCAAAGGCAAGGCAGCCTTTGAACCGGTCAGAATCGCTTTGACCGGTGTCACCCACGGACCGGGCCTTTATGACATGATCGCCCTCTTCGGACGGGAAAAGACCCTCTCCCGCTTGAGAGACAGCCTCAAATACTGCTGAAATCCATAAGAAAAGCTCCGGATTTTCCGGGGCTTTTTTGTTGTGGGGAAAAGGCCGGACGGTCTGACTACCAGACGGCAGATGTGCCCTGGGAAGGGCAGTGTAGCTGTCACTGCTTCATAGGATGCAAAGGTCTCCCTTTTTTCCGCAAATCCAGTTACCCCTGTGACTCCAGCTTCCTGCTGCCTTTAGGAGATAAGGGAAATGCAGAGTCCCTGACCTCTACCCTTAAACCTTCTGAAGCCTCTATCATAATATGGTATAATAAAGCCGATAACTCAAAATACGAGGAAAGTGTTGGACTATGAACATAAAAAGATCAAAACTGATACTGGCCGCCGGTCTCCTGGGGGCGTCCCTTCTCTTTGCCGGCTGCGGAAACAGTCTGGATGACCAGTTTGTCTTCGGGCGGAACCGCATTCACTGTGATAACCAGACCATTACCGTATCCACTCCTTTCGAGCTTGTTTCCAACGGAAAGCAGGTGGATCTGGGTGATAAGGGAGCTTCTGTGGTGAAGGCGGAAGGCCATAACAGCCATCTGCAGATTCTTGTGACCGGAGAAAAAGTGACTGCCGACATGAATGAAAAGGTTCTCATCTCACAGGCCCGGAATGTGCTGAAAAGCAATTCTTCTCTTTCCAATGTAAAGTTTGACAGCCAGGATGTGAAGATTGGAAATCTGGATGGTAAGAAACTGACCTTTACCTTTACGGAAACGAGCAGGGGCAAGAGTACGGATCTCACAGTGGATGAGTATATTTTTACCCAGAAGAATACGGTATGGCGGGTCATTTACCAGTACCGTACCGCCGATTCCATCGGAAAGGCTTTGGCTGAAAGAGTGGCTGGAAAAATCGCCCTGGGAAGCGAGTTCTAAAATCATAAGTCTTAAGGCACCTGAGAAATGTTTCCGCTTTTCTGCAGGCTGCTGGAGACAGAGGGGCTTAGTCACTCTGACTTTGTGATTTTTACCGCTAGCCCCGAATTTTCCCCGGGACCGTCAAACTTTGGAATCTTCGCAGCCGAAGCTGGGAAGATCCGATCACCTTTAATCTATAGGAGCTGTTACCATGCATTTTTCCAAGGGATTTTTCCCGCTTCTTCTTTTTCTGGCAGCCGGTGCTTTAATCGGCGGTATTTTGGGCCAGGTCATGGAAGGAGTTAATTTTGTGGGCCTTATGCCTTATCTGACCCAGACTTTTGAAATTTTCGATTTGAAGGATATCTTCCTGAATTTGGGCATCATCCAGTTTCATTTCGGCCTCCGGTTTGCACCGAATTTGATCAGTATTGCCGGTATTCTGATAGCTGCATGGCTGTACAAGAAATTTTAATTTCATAAGCATATCAATGATTGTTCCGCAATGAGGTGAAAATCATGTTGATACGGGAAATGCGAAGCGAAGATAAACCAAGAGAGCGATTCCAGATTTCTCCCCGCCTTGCCAGTAATACGGATCTGGTAGCCATTCTTCTGCGTACCGGCAGGCAGGGCCATTCGGTTATGGAAATTGCAAAAGAAGTGGTAGATCTTCTGGAGCGGGAAACGGGTATCAACGGCTATGAAGACCTGAACTGGCGGGATCTCACTGATATCAAGGGCATAGGGCCTGACAAGGCTGTCACCATCTGCGCTGCGGTGGAACTGGGGCGCCGGCTTTCTCTTATCTGCGATAAGCGGAAGCTGGTCAGTTTCAGCGCGCCGGATAAAGTGGCAGCCTTTTTTATGGAAAAACTGCGTCACGAAAACCAGGAACACTTCGTCACGGCCTATGTGAATGTGAAGAATCGCCTTCTGGGATATCGCATGATTACGAAGGGAAATCTGAACGCTGCGCCGGTGGATATAAAGGAAGCCCTGAAGTGGGGCATACGGTATAAGGCCTATGGCCTCATCCTGGTTCATAACCACCCTTCCGGCTATCCGGAACCGTCAAAGGAGGACCTGGATATTACAAAAGCCTTCGCCGCCGCGGCCAAACTGCTGGACATGGAAGTACTGGACCATGTCATCATAGGAGATGGCACTTTCGTCAGCCTTCATGAAAGAGGATGCCTTTGATGGGGAAGGGCTGTGGCATTTCTGCTCTGTCTAAAACTTCCCCCGCCATGCAGAAGCCGGTGAAAGATGTTATAATGTAAATGTAATATTTCAACTGTAAAGGACAGGTGTTTATTCATGGAAGAAATGGAAAAAGGAAAAAGATATTCTGCTGAATCTAAGGGTTATGACAGCACGATTTATGAAGTCCGGTTTACTCCTGTGATGGAACGGCCTGAATATCAGGAAGGACCGACCAGGGAAGCTCTGGAGAAGCTGCAGAAGGCCATGGCGGAAAAGGATTTTGAAAAGTACGTGAATAACGGCCTTATCCGCGTGACTTTTGACAGCGGACGGCTTCTTCTCATTGCGAAATCAGAAATCTACAGGACCATGCTTTACGGACCTTTCTTCGGCGTTATCTGCAAAGCTTTTGATGTAGATAATTTCCGCGTGGTAAGTCAGGTTAACGGATATTAATATCATCCATGCCAATGAGGGCTGTGAAAAAATGGTAATCATTTCTTCACAGCCCTTTTCAATGGCTTCCTTTTCAGTAAATGACAGTCAGCTGCCCGCCGGCATCGTCATCTCGAGCGGGGGGAACCTGCCGGTATGGGGCAAAGATTTTGGGCTCTAATGAAACGCAGAGCCGAGAGATCTCCTGCCACCCTGGGGCTTGCCACATTTCGGAGTGAGATTTCTCCACTCCGCAACGCTTTCGTCGAAATGACGGGAGGTGGAGTGATATCGGTGTCATTCATGCATTTCTTCACAGCCCCTTTATGTCCCGGAGAGGGGCGAAGGGAATATTTTTACCATTCATTTTTTACCTGTCATTTATCATTTACGCCGGATATTCAATGAATTTTATGTTCCTCATATAACCACTTATTTCTTAGTGTAAAATTTTACTCGGTAAGGGAATTTTTCCAGAAACAATAAAAGAGGAAAGCCTCCCCTTGAGTGGAAATGTTATAATTTCCGTGGCAAAGAATAAAACAAAGAAAGGGCTTTCCTCATGGATATTATAACAAAAACTGGAGAAATTTGGAGTGAAAATGCAATTGGTGCAGTCATTTCTCTCATTAAGGAATCTGATGACTCTATCGAGGCTGAAAGGAAGCTAACTCATTGGCTCACTGAAATGAACTGTCAGCTTATAGCTATGGCCCTGGCGCGTATTGACACTGAGCTGTATCAGATTTACAAGGCACAGGGGTGGCGTGTGGCGCGCCGGGACTCTAGGACGATTTGCTGCCGCTATGGAGAGCTGACCTATACACGAAGACTTCTGCAGAAAGAAGGGAAGAGCTTCTATCCCCTGGACTGCAAAATGGGCTTTGAGTCCAGAAAGCACTACAGCTTGGGAATGATTGAGCGGATTGTCGAGGCTGTTGCAATTACCACATCTCGCAGTGCCAGCGAACTCCTGCAAAGCCTGGCCGGGATTACCATCTCCCATCAGTCCGTTATCTCACTCAAGAACTATGCCGGCGAGAAGGCGAAGACTTATGAAAAAGCATTGGCAGAAGAGGAAAAGGTTGAAAAGCCGACACAGCCGGAAATTATAGCGATTGAAGGAGATGGAATTGTACTCAAGAACAAGGAGAAAGGCAGCGTTTCGGAAGTGCACCGCCTCCAGATATATGAGGGAGTCAGGAAAAATGGCAACAGGACAGAACTGGTAGGACTTCGCTGCTTTGCATCTACCAGCAGAAAAGAACTTTTTGCAATGGTAAGAAGCTATCTGCTTGGGCACTATGACCTGTCTAAGACCACAGTGCTGTCGAATGGGGATGGAGGGTCCGGATACCAGTTTCAGGACTTTGAGCGAATGGTAGAAGGCTGCCTGGATCACCAGCACTTCCGCGACTGCTATCATGTGCATGAAAAGATCCGGACCCGGCTCAGCTTCTGCAACAGGAAACTGATAGACCGTATTATCCGAGAACTTCACCGGACCGACAATATTATGAAACAGATTCCCGTATGGATGGACACTGCCCGGAGCTGTGCCCGGACAGAGGAGGATTTGGAGGAGGTAGACAAGCTGCAGAGCTATCTGGAGAGAAATGCCCCCTATATCCCCAGCCTGAGTCAGCGCGGCATCCATACAGAGATTCACCTGGGGACTGCAGAAACAAACCACCGGTTCTATAGCTATCGCATGAAGCGGCAGGGACGGAGCTGGTCCAGCGAGGGAATGGAGTGTATGGTTTGGGTATTGACCGCCCGGAAGAATAAAACACTTACAGCAGCTCTCCTGTACCATGCTAATGGGAAAAGCTACAAAAAGATGGATAGAGCCATGCACAAGGCTGCGGTGCAGGCAGAGCGTAAAATCGCCCAGAATGTCCGGAGTGAGGCGCAGAAGCGTAAAATGAGAAACTATAGGCCAGGATGCCTGGAGGGGCGTATAGGCGTTTATGGAGCTTCTTCTTCACCAATGGGGAGACTGGCCAGAGCTATACAGAAATACTGATTAAACCGAAGCCACGGAGATAGTAATCATCGACAGTCAAATGAATTACCGAGGAAAACTTGACACTTACCACTTATTTATAAACACTGGCAAAAATGAACTGTAAATGGTATCATTAAATTTATAGCGATGTGTATTTTTTATGGGAGAATGTTCATGAAAGCTTATATCCGTATCAAACATACCGGGGAGTTTTATGATCCCAGCTGTTATTATGCCTATACCGGCTGCAGGGAACTGGAAATTCCTGTGGTGAAGTACAAGGCGGTGTATTCTCTTACGGATAATGAGCCGGATGATCCGGTGGTGGGGACAGTTTCTGATGTGAAGGTGGCCCTTGAGCGGTTTGGCGTGAAGCTTGTGCCGCTGGATTATCCCGATGAGCTCCTTCCCTTTACAGGCCGCAAAATCTGGAAATCCACTCTCTTTACGATTACCAGCCATCCGGAGGACTGGCATGTGTTTGTGAAGCCTGTGGAGGATATCAAGCGGTTCCACGGTACGGTACTGGATAAATCGGAGGACCTTATCAAGCTGGGCGGCGGTCTGGAAGATATTGATGTATGGTGCAGCGAAAAGGTGCACTTTATTTCAGAATGGCGTCTATGGGTGCTTCATGGGGAAATACAGGGCCTGAATCCTTATAAGGGCCGCTGGGATGTATTTCCTGATGTGAAGGTGCTTCGCGAGTCTGTGAAGGCCTATAAGTCGGCGCCTGCCGGTTATGCCATTGATTTTGGCGTAACAGAAGAGGGGAGGACTCTTCTGGTAGAGGTAAGCGATGGCTATTCACTGGCCAGTTTTGGTTTGTCTCCCCGTGTATATATGAATATTCTGGCAGCCCGCTGGAAAGAACTGACTTCTGCAGTGAAGTAGCAGTATCTTTTCCGGGCCTGCATTTGGCACCGATGAGTGAGTGATTTTATGTTTCTCTTTTCTGTCGGTGCTTTCTTACTCTATAGGAAAATGATCAATGTTTCCAGGGCAGAGGGAGGAGGATTATGGCTGCTTTTAATGAGTTTATTCAGCAGTTAAAAGAGAATATTAATCTGGCAGACCTTATTGGCTCCTATGTGCCATTGAAAAAGCATGGACGTTATTATATGGCTTCCTGCCCTTTTCATGGACCCGAGAGGACCCCTTCCTTTGCCGTTTCACCGGATAAGGGATTTTATTACTGCTTCGGCTGTCATGAGAGCGGCGATGCCATTACGTTCGTAGAAAAGATGGATCATCTCACCTTCATGGAAGCAGTGCGCCGTCTCGCCGATTATGCTCATATGGACATGCCGGAGCGGGAGGAATCGCCGGAGGAAAAAAGGCGGGCCGCCATGGCTCGCGAGCTCCAGTCGGTGACGGAGCTGGCCGGTTCCTATTTCCACAGCTGCCTTACCAGGACACAGATGGGGAAGGCCGGTCTTGCCTACTTTGATAAGCGCCATCTTTCCATGGAGACCATAGAGAAATTCAAGCTTGGGTTTGCGCCGCCGGACTGGCAGAAGCTCTATCGGGATTTTACCACCAAGAAGAAGATCGGCGGAGATCTTCTGGTGGAAGCAGGACTCTGCGCCCATAAGAATGGTCGTTATTACGATGTGTTCCGCAACCGCTGCATGTTTCCCATATGGAACCTTTCCGGAAAAATCGTGGCCTTTGGCGGCCGCGTCATGGATGACAGCAAGCCCAAGTATCTGAACTCGCCGGAAAGTCCCATTTTCAACAAAAGAAGGCTTCTCTTTGCCATTTATCAGGCTTTGCCCACCATTAAGGCCAAAAAACAGGCCATTATGGTAGAAGGATACATGGATGCCATTTCCCTTCATGCCCACGGCGTGACCAATGCGGTGGCTTCCCTTGGGACCGCCTTTACCATCGAGCAGGCCAGGCTTTTGAAAAAATATGCAGATGAAGTGGTTTTCAGTTACGATATGGATGCGGCCGGGCAGAATGCTACGAAGCGGGCTTTGGAAATCGCCGGCTCCGTTGGGCTGAAGCTCCGTGTAGTGCATCTCGGGGAGGGCAAGGACCCTGATGAATTTGTAAATCTCCATGGCGGCGACGCCTATCTGGAAGCGGTGAAACAGGCGGAACCGGCTATGGATTTCCTTTTCCATTCTCTTTTGAAACAGTATGACAGCACCACCCTGGACGGGCAGCACCGTATTCTGGATGATATGTTTTCCGTCCTTCTATCCACGGGCGATGCATTCCAGCTGAATGCTTTCATTAAGAAAATGGCCCGGGCCATGCACATGGATGAAGGCATGATTCGCAGCGAGGCCCTGATATATGCCAGGAAGAATAAATCCCATGTGTATATTTCCCAGAATATGCCGGTGGAGAAGGAAGAATTGGATTTGAATCCGTTAAAGAAAAGGCAGCGGCTTCTGGAAGCGGGCTTCCTTAATTACTGTCTTATTTACCATATGCTGCCAGAGGGCTATACAGAGCTTGACCGCTACCAGTTTGCCGATGAATTCCATGGAAGGCTCTTTGCTCTTTTGAAAGATATGAAGGCAAAAAATATGCCCCTTACGGAAGAAGCGGTGGAAGGCCAGCTGCCCAGGGAGGATATCAGCCGCCTGGCCAAGCTTCGCATGGAAGGAGAACAGCCGGGCTCGGTGCCCAGGGAAGAATACATCTGGCCTATGAAGAAAATTTATCTGCAGGAGGAATATCGCATACATACGAAAAAAGCGCAGGAACTGATCAGCAGCGACCCGGTGAAGGCCCGGGAAGAACAGCTGCTCTGCATCCAGCTCAGTAAAGAAATACTGGCATTAAAATAAAACAGCATCATTCAGATTTTATCGGGGCGCCTGTGGAAACGCCGGAAGAGGTTCTTTTTCATCGGATGAGGGGTGATGAAGGGCTTTGGAAAACCGGCCTTTTCCCAGCCTTTCTCAAGGGGGGATTATACTATGGCAGCTAGGGATGAAAGATTGGAACAGTGGATCAGTGAGCTCACTGCAAAAGCGGGAAGCGGGGTCATTTCCAATAAGGATATCATGGACCTTGTGACAGAAAAAAATTTGAGCGGCGATGACCTGTCCAACCTCTATGAAGCCCTTCATGATGATCATTATGAAGTGAATTTCGATGAAGATGTTTCTGAAGAGGACATAGACTTCCTGAAAGAGGAAGAGGAACTGGAAAAAGAAGTGGAAAAGGAGGAGAAGGAACCGGTTCCTGACATGGATAACAGCGTCACCATTGATGATCCTGTCAAAATGTATCTGAAGGAAATCGGTGCGCTGAAGCTTCTCGACAGCGAAGAAGAAATCGTGCTGGCCAAGCAGGTGGAAAAAGGTTCTCTGCCTGATGCATCCGATGAAGATAAAGCAGCAGCCCGGGCGGCCAAAAAGGAACTGGCAGACCGGAACCTTCGTCTCGTAGTTTCTATTGCCAAAAAGTATCTGGGCCGGGGGCTTCAGTTCCTCGATCTCATCCAGGAAGGAAATCTGGGCCTTTTAAAGGCAGTGGATAAGTTTGACTACACGAAGGGCTATAAATTCTCCACCTATGCCACCTGGTGGATTCGCCAGGCCATTACGAGAGCCATTGCGGACCAGGCAAGGACTATCCGCGTTCCTGTGCACATGGTGGAAACCATTAACAAGCTGAACAGGATTTCCCGCCAGCTCCTCCAGGAAAAGGGCAGGGAAGCCACCAATGAAGAACTGGCCAGGGCCATGGGCGTTTCTGTAGGGAAAATCAGGGAAGTCAAAAAAATCGCTCAGGATCCTATTTCCCTGGAAACGCCTATTGGCGAAAAAGAAGACTCCCATCTGGGGGACTTCATTGAAGATCACGAAGCTGTTGCTCCCGATGATGCGGCCGGCTCCATTCTCCTTCGGGAGCAGATTGAAGAACTTCTTCAGGGCCTGACGGAAAGGGAGAGACAGGTGCTGGAACTCCGCTTCGGCCTTAAAGATGGAAAGACCAGGACTTTGGAAGAAGTGGGCCGTTACTTTGACGTGACCAGGGAAAGAATCCGGCAGATTGAGGGGAAAGCTTTGCAGAAACTTAAAAAGTCCGCACGGAACCTTATCATTAACCAGTAGAAAAGATGAAGTAAGCGGCACTTTCTCAAGGCAGAAAGTGCCGCTTCTTTTTTATGAAAATGATTGTAATCCCAGCCTCATTTCTGTATTTGTGATTTTTCATTTCTTTCTGTCAATATTCCTGTTCTGTTTTGAAACATCTTTTACGTTCCTCTCATCCATCGCGCTTCATGCTGCGTTTCCCTGCCGCTCGCTGACAGGTCGGCTGACAAAGGGACGGAAAAGGGAGTAAAAGTATGGAAAATGGGACAATGGGACACTTACCGGGAATGCTTAGTGTAAAATTTTACTCGGTAAGGGAATTTTTCCAGAAACAATAAAAGAGGAAAGCCTCCCCTTGAGTGGAAATGTTATAATTTCCGTGGCAAAGAATAAAACAAAGAAAGGGCTTTCCTCATGGATATTATAACAAAAACTGGAGAAATTTGGAGTGAAAATGCAATAGGAGCAGTCATTTCTATCATCAAGGAATCTGATGATTCTATTGAGTCTGAAAGGAAGCTAACTCATTGGCTCGAAGAAATGAACTGTCAGCTTATAGCTATGGCTCTGGAGCGTATTGATGCCGAGCTGTATCAGATTTACAAGGCACAGAGGTGGCGTGTAGCGCGCCGGGACTCCCGGACGATTTACTGTCGCTATGGAGAGCTGACCTATACCCGAAGACTTCTGCAGAAAGATGGGAAGAGCTTCTATCCCCTGGACCGCAAAATGGGCTTTGAACCCAGAAAGCACTACAGCCTGGGAATGATTGAGCGGATTGTCGAGGCTGTCGCAATTACCACATCTCGAAGTGCCAGCGAACTCCTGCAAAGCCTGGCAGGGATTACCATCTCCCATCAGTCCGTTATCTCACTCAAGAATTATGCCGGTAAGAAGGCAAAGGCTTACGAAAAAACATTGGCAGAAGAGGAAAAGGTTGAAAAGCCGACACAGCCGGAAATTATAGCGATTGAAGGAGATGGAATTGTACTCAAGAACAAGGAGAAAGGCGGCGTTTCGGAAGTGCACCGCCTCCAGGTATATGAGGGAGTCAGGAAAAATGGCAACAGGACAGAACTGGTAGGACTTCGCTGCTTTGCATCTACCAGCAGAAAAGAACTTTTTGCAATGGTAAGAAGCTATCTGCTTGGGCACTATGACCTGTCTAAGACCACAGTGCTGTCGAATGGGGATGGAGGGTCCGGATACCAGTTTCAGGACTTTGAGCGAATAGTAGAAGGCTGCCTAGATCACCAGCACTTCCGCGACTGCTATCATGTGCATGAAAAGATCCGGACCCGGCTCAGCTTCTGCAACAGGAAACTGATAGACCGTATTATCCGAGAACTTCACCAGACCGACGATATTATGAAACAGATTCCCGTATGGATGGATACTGCCCGGAGCTGCGCCCGAACAGAGGCGGATTTAGAGGAGGTAGACAAGCTGCAGAGCTATCTGGAGAGAAATGCCCCCTATATCCCCAGCCTAAGTCAGCGCGGCATCCATACAGAGATTCATCTGGGGACTGCAGAAACAAATCACCGGTTCTACAGCTATCGCATGAAGCGGCAGGGACGGAGCTGGTCCAGCGAGGGAATGGAGTGTATGGTTTGGGTATTAACCGCCCGGAAGAATAAAACACTTACAGCAGCTCTCCTGTACCATGCTAATGGGAAAAGCTACAAAAAGATGGATAGAGCCATGCACAAGGCTGCGGTGCAGGCAGAGCGTAAAATCGCCCAGAATGTCCGGAGTGAGGTGCAGAAGCGCAAAATGAGAAACTATAGGCCAGGATGCCTGGAGGGGCGTATAGGCGTTTATGGAGCTTCTTCTTCACCAATGGGGAGACTGGCCAGAGCTATACAGAAATACTGATAAAACCGAAGCCACGGAGATAGTAATTATCGACAGTCAAATGAATTACCGAGGAAAACTTGACACTTACCCGGGAATGATGGCGTACTTGACGCCTGGGGCGTTAACTGATAAAATAGCATAAGTTGGTGATTGCGGGCCCATAGCTCAGTTGGTCAGAGCCGACGGCTCATAACCGTCTGGTCCCAGGTTCGAGCCCTGGTGGGCCCACCAATGATACTCCCGCTGAGCGAAAGCTCAGCTTTTTTTATTTCCGGGAGGAATGATGATACAGTTGACAGCAAGGCTCCGCCATGTGGCGGACCTCATACCTTCCTGCCAATCCATGGCAGATATTGGGACGGACCATGCGTATCTGCCCCTTTTCCTTCTGGAGAAGGGAAAGGTTCAATGGGCCATAGCCTCAGATATTCACAAAGGGCCTCTGGAAAGGGCCAGAGCCCATTTGAAGGGACAGGAGAAAGGGGGAAACATAGAACTTCGTCTGGGCGGCGGCCTTTCGCCCCTTGAGGTGGGAGAAGTGGATGGGGCCGTTATGGCCGGCATGGGCGGCCTGATGATGAGAGATATACTGGAAGCAGATTTTCCCAAAGCCCAGGCTCTTTCCTGGCTGGTCCTGCAGCCCCAGAACCATGTGGCAGAGCTGAAGCAGTACCTGGCAGGTCATCATTTCATGATCCTGCAGGAAGATATGGCTATGGAAGATCGGCGGCTTTACGAAATGATGCTGGTGAAGCCTGGCGCTATGAAGGAAATCTCCCTTCTAGAGGGGGAAATCGGCGTTACTGAAAACTACAGGCAGCACCCCCTTTTTCATGAACACCTGCGCCGGCTAATAAGGAAACGGGATTTCCTTATTCAGGGCGTGGCAGAAGATACGGACAATGAGAGAAACCGCAGGAGAAGAGAAAAAGCGGTGGAAGAAAAGAAAAGACTGGAGGCGTTCTTATGAATATCAAGGCTCAGGATTTGATGGATCTGATGGAAGAATGGGCACCGGCGGCACTGGCGGAAAGCTGGGACCATCCGGGGCTCCAGGTGGGAAATCCGGATAGGCCGGTGAAGAAAGTGATGGTTTCACTGGATCTTACAGAACAGAATGTAGACAGGGCCTGCAGAGAAGGCGTGTCCATGATCATTTCCCATCATCCCTTCCTGTTCAAATCTCTCCATAGAATCGATTTATCTACCTATAAGGGAAGGGTCATTGAAAAGCTCATCTGCCATCACATTCTTTCCTTTGCAGCCCACACGAATCTGGACACTGCCAGAGAAGGGGTAAATGACGCTCTGGCTGATGCACTGGAACTGACGGAGCGGCAAGGCCTGGTTACGGAAAAAAGAGAACCTCTCCTGAAGGTGGCGGCGTATGCAGAATTTGTGAAAGCCAGGGAATTTAAGACCCTCCTGGAAAAGAAATACAAAGGGAGGGCCGGCCATTTCTACCTTTTAGGCGATGCCGATGACAGCAGCCGCATGGGAAAAATGGAATTTAATGCCGCTTCTTCCGCCCTGCAGGAAGTTATGGAAGATGTAAGACGTATCTGTGGAGATGTACACTGTGACATATATGAACTGAAAAACGGCGCCTCCTTTGAGTATATGGGCCGTGTGGGGAAGCTTCCCCGTCCCATGAAAGGGAAGGAAGCTCTTCTGTACATTAAAGAAAAGCTTGGCATCCCGGACCTTCGGTATGCGGGAAATACAGATATCATTGTTCATAAGGTGGCAGTCCTCGGTGGCGCAGGAAGTGAATTTGCCTCCCTTGCCAAAGCCAGGGGGGCGGACCTTTATCTTACGGGAGACCTGAAATACCACGAAGCCCAGGATGCGGCAGCTATGGGTCTTCTTATCGCTGACGGCGGCCACTTTTACACAGAAAGAGTGATTGTACCGAAACTGGCTGAAAGAATCAGGAAAGAAGCGGAAAAAAGGCACTGGAATCTGGAAGTACTGGAAGATACGGGAGCCGAAGATATCTTTTCCCATCTTTGAGGGATATGGCCTGGCGGGCTTGAGGGTTCAGGCGCCCTTCGGCGCGGTCGGGATCGGGACCTGGACGGTCGGGACCGGGACCTGCGCAGTGCGGTGCTTGCCAGTATTTCCGAAGGTTGATGTGCACATCCTGCATAGGATGTGCAAGTCGGCCGAAGTTGG
The DNA here is from genome assembly GCF_928721695.1 of Dialister succinatiphilus. Lineage (NCBI taxonomy): Bacteria > Bacillati > Bacillota > Negativicutes > Veillonellales > Veillonellaceae > Dialister > Dialister succinatiphilus. The sequence continues at coordinate 1,915,085 of NZ_OV788641.1, forward strand.
CCCTTAGCCTGCCCATAAAAGGGCCTTCCGATTGTCGACTGACCGACCCCGGATGACGAGTGTCCGGCGGGAAGAAATCGAGGCAGCACTGGTCATGGGATGGCCCCTTGACTCTGTCATTCTGAACGCAGTGAAGAATCTCGGTGCGTGGCGAGGATGACGTCATTGGAATTCATGCAGGGGCCTGGTACTTCGCCCTTCCCGCCGACTGGTATTTACTATCGATTAGCTCATAAGTGCCTTGTACCGAGATTCTTCGCCTACGGCTCAGAATGACGATGAGGGCGGGAAGGCAATCCCGTAACGCTGACTTTAAAAATTGCGGCGAAGCCGCCACCGCAACCCTCGGGGCCAAAGGCCCCGTCAAACTTAAGAACCCTTGGGCCCGAAAGGGCCCATCAATCCTAAGAACCTTTCCCTTCACAACCCTTCTACACAACCCGCGGCGGAGCCGCACCCCTTTTTAAACTGCGGCAAAAGCCGCCACCCCTCCCCGAAGGGCCCTTATTTTTTTATTGACATTTCTCATTTCTCCATGCTATACTGTACCTTGCGAGTAGGAAAGATGATTGCGGGCCGTAAGGCGTGAGGAAAGTCCGAGCTTCGCAGGGCAGGATGCCGGATAACGTCCGGCGGGGGTGACCCCAGGGAAAGTGCCATAGAAAAGGAAACCGCCACGCAAGTGGTAAGGGTGGAAAGGTGCGGTAAGAGCGCACCAGCAGTCGGGAGACCGGCTGGCTTGGTAAACCCCATCTGAAGCAAGACCGAATAGGGAAGGGTTGAGGCTGCCCGCTGACCTTCCGGGTTGCGTCGCTTGATCATCCAAGCAATTGGATGGCTAGACAGATAATCATCACCGTGCAAACGGTACAGAACTCGGCTTATTGAATGCTCGCCATGCATACGGGAAGGATTGGAAATGGTGATTTCCAATCCTTTTTTGTTGGTTTTATGGACTTCTTCATTTAAAAAAGACCGGCGGAAGAGAGGATAATGATGCCTTTGTGTATGACGTATGCAAAATATAATCTTGAAGTCCTCTTTACATACTTCTTAAAATCCGTTATCATTGAGAGAAATACTGTTTCCTTTACTCTGCTCATTTAAAAAAATGCAGAGAATTGTATAAAATTAAGGAAATAGGAATATTGGATATTGGCAGGGGGAAAGTTTATGGATTTAGAAAATAATTGGCCCATTGCGCTGGCTTTCATACTGTACCTGGTACTGATGATGAGTATCGGCCTTTATTATTCCCAGAGACAGAAAAATCTGTCTTCCTATATTCTGGGGGACCGGCAGCTGGGACCATGGCTCACTTCCATGAGCGCCGAAGCTTCGGATATGAGCGGCTGGATGCTTATGGGGCTGCCGGGATATGCTTATCTCCATGGACTTTCCGCTTTCTGGACGGGCATCGGCCTTATTGTGGGTACCTGGGCAAACTGGGTCCTTGTATCCCAGAGGCTTAGAAATTACACGGAAGTGGCTGATAACAGCCTTACCATTCCGGACTATCTGTCCAATCGGTTTGAGGATAGGAAAAATGGTCTTCGGCTCATATGTGCCCTGTTTATTATCCTTTTCTTTATCATCTATACTTCTTCCGGCTTTGTGGCGGCAGGAAAGCTGTTCAATACCATTTTCGGGATTCCCTACCTTCATGCTCTCCTGCTGGGCGCTTTTGTAGTCGTTTTCTATACCTTCCTGGGCGGTTTTTCCGCCGTGGCCCTGACGGATTTTATTCAGGGCACCATGATGTTCTTCACTGTCCTTTACGTGCCTGTGGCTGCCACCATTGCTCTTGGTGGGCCCATGCCTACGCTGGATATTCTTTCTAAGGAAGGTTCTGATTTCTTTTCCTTCTTCCCTGATTCCACCGGCATATCGGCCCTTCTGGTTATGATTGTTTCTTCTCTGGGCTGGGGCCTTGGCTACTTCGGACAGCCCCATATTCTTGTCAAATTCATGGCCATCGGAGATCCGAAGGAACTTAAGAAATCCACCCGCATCGCCATGACCTGGGTGCTTCTGTCTCTGTCCTTTGCCATTGCCATCGGCGTAGTGGGCAAGGCTTACCTGTCTACGCCTTTGGAAAATGCCAATGCAGAACGGGTATTCATCCTTATGGCCGAATCGCTGTCGGCGCCTTTCATTACAGGCATTATCTGGTCTGCCATCCTGGCGGCTATTATGAGTACCAGCTCCTCCCAGCTTCTGGTCACCTCTTCCGCCGTATCCAGGGACCTATTCCAGGCTTTCTTGAAAAAGGATGCTTCAGAAAAAACTTTGATCCGGGTATCCCGGCTCAGCGTGCTTCTGGTTTCCGCCATTGCCGTATATCTGGGCTCTGATCCCAACAGCTACATTTTCTCCATCGTTTCCTACGCCTGGGCCGGCTTCGGCGCCTGCTTCGGCGCCACTGTGCTTCTCTCCCTCTATTGGAAGCGCATGACCCTGAAGGGAGCCTATGCAGGAGTCATCGTAGGCGGCTTAACAGTACTCATCTGGAAGCATTTTGAATGGTTCGGACTCTATGAACTGGTACCGGGCTTCTTCTTTTCCGTTGTTGCCATCGTCATTGTGAGCCTTATGGACAAGAAGCCTTCAGAAACCATTCTGAAAACCTTTGAAAAGGCCATGTCCCTGTCAAAATAAGAAATTGGACAAAATAAGAAATAGAAATGAAAAAGACTGTGAAAGAATGGATAGAAATCTTTCACAGTCTTTTCCTTTTGTCTCTACCGCTTTGAAAAAACGATAAGCAAATTCGGAAGGCGGTAAGCGGATAGGGGACAGCTGGTTCCCGCATCCGCTATCGGCTGACGGCTTTCCGATTCCCGTTTCCCGAGTTCCCCGTCTCCAGTCCCGATTCTCGAGTCCCGAGCCCCCAGTCTCCAGTCCCCAGCCCCATCTCAGTAATTCACAATGATTGGCGAATGGTAAAATTCCTGCCTTCCTTTTCTGTATGCCGGGGAATGCTGGCACCAGCTTTGGATATCGGAGGCGCGAATCTCCATTTCTAATGAAAGGCGGGTGTTAGCATCCGCTTTTTTCAATGCCCTGGCCATACTGGTAATCACTGGAATGGGAATCAGATTCAAAAAATGGCTTTCGCTTCTTCGAAGGGCCAGCAGGTGGGCATAGGAGGGAAGGGGAGGAGCTGAAAAAGGCGAAGGTCCCCGGCCGGAAAGAAGCAGCTGGGCGCCGATTCGTTTCAAGCGGCTGTAAAGATACCGCTTGCTTTTAATCCGGGAAAGCATGGCTTCGTAATCTTCATTTCCTGTTTCCCTGAACCATTTGTGCTCCAGCCCCTCTGAAAAGAGGCCGGTTTCAGAAAGATCACTCTCTGATACCAAACGGGAAGAGAGGAGGCAGGCATCTTCATAGCGGAAAAAATCGGTATGGCAGCCTGACTTTATGAGTTCTGTCGCTTCTTCTGCCTCCTTTGGAGGAAGGAGATTCGTTTTTTCCCCACGGAGAAGCTCTTTTCTGGCAGTGGTGGCGGAAATATTGCAGTCCATGTTCCGGTGAACCACGTGGATATCCATGGGGAAATGATGCTGCAGAATGGTTTCCGCATAGCGGAAGCCCAGAAGATTATTGGGTTTGGATAATTCTTCTGCCAGGAAAGGAGAATGACTCTTCATGGCTTCATAAGAAGCCCGGGCATAGGAAAGCCCCCCGCCCAGGGCTTCATGAAAGGCCTTTTTGTGGGAAGGGGTCAGGGAAAAGGAAGCGGCATCCCAAAGATCTTCTTCCGAAAGGGATTCCGTACCAAAAGCAAGTATTTCGGCACCCATGGAAGCAAGCAGCCTTACGCCGTAAGAACCAAACCGGTCCGCACTCTGCAGCACGCAGAGCACCGGAAGTGAAAATACGGCATCCACGCCTCCTTCCACCGCCCATCGTGCCCGGGTCCAGCTGTCAAAGAGGGCCGGTTCCCCCCGCTGCACAAAGGGGCCGCTCATGACGGCCATGATGAAAGGATCACCATAAGCCTTTCGAACCGAATGGACCATATCCTCATGCCCCCGGTGAAAAGGGTTCCACTCCGCAATGATTCCAACCACTTTTTCTGCCATTGTATTTTTCCCTTCTGTCTTTGATGGTTATATTTTATCATATCCGGAAGAAGGAAATCTGACTCTCTGTTTCCAAAATCCTTATCAGGCCCATGGCTTGGAGGGGGAGGGAGTTTTTTCAGCGATGATAAGCTGTTTATGAACTAAAAATTAAGGAAATATTATTTGACTAACCACACTTAAAATGATAATCTTGATATGAATGTTAGAGACTTAAGAAAGCTATCTAATGGTTTTAATGTATCAGGAGGTATGGAATGGATTTTCTGCATTTGTTCCGAGCCGGCGGATTTATGATGTATCCGCTGATTCTTTGTTCTTTGGTGGTAGTGGCTATTTTTATTGAACGGTTCCGGTATTATCGATCCAATCGTTCCCATGTGGACGAGCTTAGCCGGGATATTCCGAAATATCTGGAAAAACGGGATTATGAGGGGCTGAAAACTCTTCTTCAGCAGGATGGCGGTATTCCTGCTTCTGTGGTTCTTGCAGGAGTGGAGCATATGAACCTGAAAGTAGACCAGACGTCCCTGATTGAAGGGGCTGCTTCCCATGCAGCAGGGCTTTTGAAAAATTACCTGAATTACCTGGATGTGATCGTGACCCTGTCCCCTCTTATGGGGCTTCTCGGTACCGTTATTGGCATGATCGGTTCCTTTAATGTTCTCTCCGTTTCCAACGGCCAGCCCTTTGCAGTCACCGGCGGTGTGGCAGAAGCCCTGGTATGCACGGCCACCGGCCTTTTTGTGGCTATCATTGCCCTCATTGCGTATACCTATCTTTCCCAGCAGGTGAGCCATTTTGTTTCTGATATGGAAAAACTGGGTACCCTGTATTTGGCTATCGTAGAGGCGAAAGAGCAATGAAACTGGAATCTATGAATGTGGAGAAGAAGCCAAAGATTATGATCATCCCTATGATTGATATCATTTTCTTCCTCCTTGTCTTCTTCATGATGAGCATGCTTTCCATGGTGGTGCAGAAGTCTATCAACCTGAACCTGCCGCAGACCGCCACGGCCAAAGTGAATGTGGAAGAGACCCTTCCCATCAGTATTACCTCTGATGGTACGATTTATGTAGAAAAGGAAAAGATTTCCAAAGACGATTTTCGCCGCCGCATGGAAATCGAAAAGGGACGGAATCCGGACCTTTCCGTCGTTCTCCGGGCAGACTCCAAATCAGAACATGGAGATTTTGTATTTGTGCTTGACCAGTTGAAATCTGTAGGCATCAGCAAGGTTGGAATTGCTACAGAGTCCAAGACCGGTCAGAATCAGTAAAGAGGTGGTCCCATGCGTACTTTCAAGTACCGATGGTCCTCTGCCTTTGGATTGTCCTTCCTCTGCCACGGCATTGTCCTTGGCGCGGTGGCAGGCCTTCTCTTCCTCTTTCCTCCGGCCCAGCCCAGCCGGGAACCCATTGAAGTAGACCTGGTGTCCGATGTGGGGGGAGGTGGCGGGGGCGGTGGCGGTGGTGGCCAGGAAACGGAAGAACTTCCCAAAATCCACGAAGCCAAAGCCACTCCCACCGCGCCTCCTCCGGCTGTACCGACAGAAGCCGATGAAGAGGCAGCCAATGATGTCCATGAGGTGGCACAGGCCCAAAGCACCACTTCCCCAAGCAGCACCCCGGCCGGCGAAAGTGCTTCTTCCTCTTCTGAAGGAGGCAGCGGCGGCGGAACCGGCGGCGGTCAGGGCACCGGCGATGGCACCGGCTCAGGAAGCGGCACCGGTTCCGGAAGCGGAAGCGGCAGCGGCGGCGGTACCGGTGATGGCACCGGCGACGGTTATGGCAGTGGAAATGGAGACAGCGGCAGCGGCGGCGGAGAAACGATAGGTATCCAGCTTTTGAGCGCTCCGGCGCCAGCCTACCCCGAATCAGCCAGAAGGGCCGGTATATCCGGCACTACGGTGGTGGGCATGACGGTTTCCACTGACGGATCTGTTTCCAGCGCCTGGGTGGAAAGTTCATCGGGAAACAGCGCCCTGGACAGTGCTGCGGTAGCTGCTGTGTACAACTGGCGTTTCGTGCCGGCCAAACAGAATGGTACTCCTGTGACAGCCAATTCCAGAGTGCCGATTACCTTCAATTTGAATGGATAGATAGGAAAAAGAGATTTCAGAGGGATGAAATCTCTTTTTTCGTGGATGCTTTTGGGGACAGGCCTTAGGGTCATGGGGGTTCATAGGGAACAAAGGGAATCCAGGGTTCAGGGGAGGCATCAGGCGCCATTCATGATGGATGAGCCCCTTTGCATTACCTCTCGCCGGAGGATCGCCTGTAAGGGCTCTGCCATATTCTGCACCGGAGCCCTTGGCTTCGGGGCAGACGCCCTTGATGATGACGCCCCATTCCCACTTTTTTATGGCACCTCAAGAGTACTTATGTTATTATTTAAGGGTAGTATTGTCAGAAATCTGATAAAAGAAGGTGATGAAAGGACATGAATAACAAAATTTTTCTTGTTCTTGGCGGAGCCAGAAGCGGGAAGAGCGAGTTCGCAGAGAAGCTGATGTATCATTCCACAGGGAAAAGGAAGGGATACATCGCCACCAGCCAGATTCTGGATGATGAGATGCGGTACCGTGTGATTCTTCACAGGGAGAGGCGTCCCGCTGACTGGCAGACTTTCGAGGTCATGCATGGGGCAGGGGAGGAAATGGGTCATATCCTTGAGGAAGCGGATGCCATCCTTTTTGACTGTATTACCATGTATGTGAATAATATGCTCATGGACCACATGAAGGGGATTACCGTGGAGACGCTGGGGGTTTCGGATCTGACCACGCTGCAGGAGGCGCTGGAGAAAGACCTGACCCTCATGTTTGAGCGGATTTCTTCTGTTTCTGATAAGGAAATCATATTTGTGTCCGATGAGCTTGGAATGGGCATTGTTCCTGCCAATGCCATGAGCCGGGTATACAGGGATCTTGTGGGTCTGGCCAACCAGTATGTGGCCAGGCGGGCCGACAAGGTATACCTTTCTGTTGCAGGAATTACTGTGGAGCTCAAGGAAAGAGGAGTGGAGCTATAATGACAAAAATTGCAAAGAGAGTCATGTTTCAGGGAACCAGTTCTCATGTAGGTAAAAGTATTCTGACCACTGCTTTCTGCCGTATTCTTGCGCAGGACGGATATAAGACGGCACCTTTCAAGGCGCAGAATATGGCGCTGAATTCCTATGTCACCCTGTCGGGCGGTGAAATCGGCCGCTCTACGGTAGCCCAGGCGGAAGCTGCCGGCGCTCTGCCTATCGTTCAAATGAACCCTGTGCTTTTAAAGCCTACCGGAAATTCCTGCTCCCAGGTCATCCTTCTGGGAACATCGGTAGGGAATTACAGCGCTTCGGAATACCAGAATCATTACAGCCAGCGGGCCTGGGATACGGTGAAGAAGAGCCTTGACTACATGGAAACCCATTACGATGCCCTTGTCATTGAAGGGGCCGGATCTCCTGCCGAGGTGAACCTGAAGAAAAATGATATAGTAAATATGCGCATTGCCAAAGAATGTCAGGCGCCGGTATTTTTGATTGCCGACATTGACAGAGGCGGCGCCCTGGCTTCCATCGTAGGTACTCTGGAGCTTCTGGAACCGGAGGAAAGGGCTCTTGTGAAGGGGCTGGTGATTAATAAGTTCCGCGGCGACATTTCTCTTCTGGAACCGGCTTTGACTTTCTTGAAGGAAAAGACGGGCATTCCGGTGCTCGGCGTCATTCCTTACCTGGAAGATCTGGGCATTGATGACGAGGATTCCGTATCTCTCCAGGATCTGCCCAGTGACCATGTGATGCGGGATATCCATATCGCTGTCATGCAGACCCCGAAAATTTCCAATTTCACAGATTTCGATGCTTTGAATCATGAGCCCGATGTGAACCTCCGCTTCGTGCAGCAGGGAGATATGATCGGTGATCCGGACCTGATCCTTCTGCCGGGAAGCAAGAACACCACAGAGGATCTGCTTTATCTGAAGCGCCAGGGATATGCGAAGGAAATCGTTGAAATGGCAGAAAAGGGCGTGCCCGTCATCGGTATCTGCGGCGGCTTCCAGATGCTGGGCGAAAAGGTGTGCGACCCGCTCCATGTGGAAAGCAGCAATGATGAAGTAGAAGGCCTTGGCCTTCTGCCTTACACCACGTCCATGCACGGGAAGAAGAATACCTACCAGGTCACTTTCGACTGTGATGATCTGCCTTTCCTGGGCATGCAGTTTGCAGGGAAGGGCATGCAGGGCTATGAAATCCACATGGGTGAGACCACCCTTACGAAACCGGCGCAGTCCCTCTTCCATATCGTGCAGCGGAGTGAGGACAAGGTGGACCTTCAGGATGGTTTCATCAATGAAAAGCGGAATGTCTTCGGTACCTACTGCCATGGCCTCTTCGATAATGATGATCTGCGCCGGGCTGTGATTAACGCCCTGCGCCGTCGCAAAGGCCTTCCGGAACTGCCGGTACAGTTCAAGTACCGGGCCTATAAGGAGTCTGAATTTGACCGTCTGGCAAAAATGGTGAGAACCCATTTTGATATGGACGCTTTTTATGAAATCCTGAGGAATGAATAATTTGGACGGTTTAATTTACTCCGCATTTTATGCGGCTATCCCCCTGGCGGCCCTGGTCATCGACACCATTTATGGAGATCCAAGATCCGATTACCATCCGGTGGTTCTCATAGGGAAGGTGATTTCCTTCTTTGAGGGAAAGCTTTATCCCGAAAAGAAGACATCTGATGGAAATATGTTCTTCCGCGGCATGATGACTTCCCTCCTTGTGCTCCTCACCGTGGGCCTGGTGGTGGGATTCCTGACCTGGCTTTCCGTGAAGGCGGGCATTCTCATGTATGCCACTGTCAGTGCCGTAGTCCTTTATTTCACCATTACCCCCCGGGCCCTTGCCAGGGACGGCATGGAAATCTACGGCCTCCTGAAAGCGGGGGACATGGTATCAGCCAGGAAACGGCTCAGCTGGATCGTTGGCCGGGATACGGAAAATCTGGATGAAAGTGAAATCGCCCGGGGCACAGTGGAAACCATTGCGGAAAATACAACGGACGGTGTCATTTCCCCCCTTTTCTGGTTCCTTCTGCTGGGACCGGTAGGCGCAGCCCTTTACCGGGCCGGCAACACCATGGATTCCATGCTGGGCTACAAAAATGACCGTTACCTTTTCTTTGGCCGCTTTGCTGCGCGGCTGGATGATGTGCTGAACTATATTCCAGCTCGTATTACTTTTGTCCTCTTTGTGGCAGCTGCAGCGCTCTTGAAGCAGGATTGGAAAAATGCAGAAAAAATTGGCTTAAGGGATGCACCGAAGCACCCTTCTCCTAACGGAGGCTATGCAGAAGCCACGGTGGCCGGCGCCATGCATGTACAGCTGGGCGGATACAACTACTATGAGGGGAAACCGGAATTTCGCGAATACATGGGGGATCCTGACAGACCGCTAAAAGCAGAGCATATCAAGACTTCCATTTACATGATGTATGCTGCAGTCATTCTCTTTGCGGCAGTGGAATCAGCAGTTATATTCTTTGTGTGGTGAAGAAGACAGGAAAAAGGGGCCTCCCTGATGCATGGGAGCTGCACAAGCCCATGATCTTCAAGGCGAAACCTTTGTTTCTCTGACTCTTCTTTTTTGAACTTTTTTACAAATACTTGTGGTGATTGAATGAATTCTTTTTTAGTAGGTCTTCAATTTCTCACCCGTATCCACATTTCCAATGAAACGGTTTGGAAAGATGAGGAATTCGGAAAGAGCGTCATCTGGTTTCCTGTATACGGATGGATTATAGGCGCTTTCATGTGCCTCATTTACTTCCTGCTGAAACCTTTGGATATGCCTTATCTGACTGCTTTTCTGATTGTCCTGGGAGAGCTTTTCATATCCGGAGGCACTTTGGCTGACGGGCTCATGGATTCATCGGACGGTCTCTTTTCCGGCCGCTCCCGGGAGCGGTGCCTGGAAATCATGAAGGACAGCCTGATCGGTTCCTTCGGTATGCTGTCCATCATTATTTTCATCAACCTTTACACCCTCTCCCTGGGATCCATAGACGGGCTCCTTTATCCCATCCTCATTGCGGCACCGGCGCTGGGCCGGCTGAACCTTGTCATCAGCATCTGCGAATATCCCTATGCCCGCCCCTATGGCATGGGCAAAGCCTTTTCCGCTTATCGTCCAAAGCATGCAGTGGCCATCGCTTCTGTATTTGCACTGCTGCCGGCTCTTTATTTCGGATTTCTTTATGTTATACTGGCCGGCGCAGCTCTTCTGCTGGGGCTGTATCTGAATCGCTGGATCGTGGGTAAAATCGGCGGTACAACAGGGGATACCTATGGATTTGTAAATCAAGTGACAGAAGTCTTTCTGGCGCTCCTTTATGTTTTGATTACCAGGGGGAATGTATGGCATATGTAGTCAGCTCACCGGGATCCTGCGGTGAATTTATCCAGGGCTATGCAGAGGGCTCCTCCTTTATGGTGACCTGTCCCATAGATCGCTTCTCCTATGCTTTTTCCGGGTTTGAGGGAGAAGGAGAACCGCTTCCGCCCAAGGCTCTTTCAGCCGTAGAGAAAACCATGGCCTATCTGGGAGAAGAGAAAAGAGTTCCTTTAAAGCTGAAATCCCATATCCTCAAAGGGAAAGGCATGGCCTCCAGCACGGCCGATATCAGTGCCGCCTGCCAGGCCGCGGCCCTTGCCTGCGGCCGAAAGCTGTCGGAACGGGAAATTGCAGCTATTGCCCTTTCCATTGAACCCAGCGATGCCACCTTTTTCAAAGGAGTAGTGCAGTTTGATTACCGGGAAGGACGCCTTATCCGGGAAATGGGCCTCTGCCCGGCCATGCAGATTCTGGTTTATGACTGCGGCGGGGAAGTGGACACCATGCTTTTTAATTCCAGAAATGATCTGGTAGACCTGCAGAAGAGCAATGAAACGAAAATCAAGGAGGCCCTTTCTTTATTTAAGGAAGGAATCAGGCTCCAGTCCCTGGACCTGATCGGCAGGGCCGCTTCCATGAGCTCCTTTGCCAACCAGAAGATCCTTTATAAGAAACCGCTTGGCGATTTCTATCGCCTGGGAATGGAACAGGGCGGAAAAGGAGTGATCTGCGCCCACAGCGGTACCGTGCTGGGACTGATTCTTCCCATGGAAAAGGATGCCATGGCAGTGAAGAATTTTCTGGATAAAGAAATGAAAGGAAGGATCTCCTTCCTGGACCTTGTACATATTACAAACCAGGGCATGCAGTGCAGAAAGTGTGATATCCATGACTTTGAAAAGCTCTAGACATGGAGGGGATGTCTTTTCCCTAGCCCCCTCCGAACGGAATAAAATCCTTGATTTCAGCATCAATATCAACCCGCTCGGCCTTTCTCCCCTGGGGAGAAGGGCTCTTCTCCGTTATTGGGAAATAGAGACCCTCCGCTATCCCGACGTTGAAGACCGGGATGTGACGGCCTCCCTTTCCGCTGCCTATGGCATGGACAAGGATACCATTGCTTTAGGAAACGGGGCTACGGAGCTCATGTATACGCTGCTTCGATTCCTTAAGCCGGAAAAAGTGCTGGTGCCGGCGCCAGCTTTTTCCGAATACCGCCTCTCCGCTGAAGCCGCCGGCGCAGATACGGAAAGCTTCCTTCTGGATCAGGACCATGGCTTTTCCCTTCCTTTAGGGGAACTGGAAAGAAAAATGGTTCCCCGCTCCCTTTTGTACCTGGGACACCCAAACAACCCCGACGGCTGCCTCCTTTCCATGGAGGATTTCAAAAAAGTGATGGCCCTTGCAGAAGACAGGGAAAGCTATGTGGTAATTGACGAATCCTTCATCGACTTCGTGGAAGGAGACGTGTCCTACCGCTCTTTCGTAAAGACTTATTCACATCTGGTGGTCATTATGTCCCTCACGAAATTCTACGCCGTGCCGGGCCTCCGCATCGGATGCTCCTTTGCCCATCCGGCCCTCACAGAAAAAATCAAAGACCACCTCATCCCCTGGAACGTGAACGGCCCGGCCCAGCTCTACATGACCTGCGCCGCTAGGGACAGGGAATACATTGAAGCGTCCCGTGCCTTCTGCTCCTCCGAAAGGAAATATTTCGCAGGGAAACTGGGAGAACTGGAAGGCCTTACGGTCTACCCCGGCTGCGTCAATTTCATCCTTCTGAAACTGACCGGCTCCATAAGAGATGCCGCCGATTTACAGAAGCAGCTTCTTCCTGAAGGCATTTTCATCCGCCAGTGCGGCAACTACGAAGGTCTTGACAACTCCTTCTTCCGTCTGGCTGTGAGGACAAGGGAAGAAAACAACCGGCTCCTTAATGCATTGAAAGAGGTTTACCATCCATGATTACACTTTATCTTATAAGACACGGCCAGACTGTATGGAACAGTTCCGGCAGGTATCAGGGCCGCACCGATGTGGCCTTAAGCGAAAAGGGGATAGCCCAGGCGGAAAAGACAAAAGAACGGTTCCGCACTGTCTCTCTGGATGGCGTCATTTCCAGCCCCCTTAAACGGGCTGCCCATACAGCGAAGGGCATTGCCCAAACTCACGGCCTTCCACTGGAAACAGATGCAAGGCTGAAAGAACTCTCCTTCGGAGACTGGGAAGGAAAGACCTACGATGAAATCGAAAAAATCTGGCCCGGCATGATTGAAGCTATGTATCACGATGCAGGCACCATGAAACTCCCCCATGGGGAATCCTTTGCAGACTGCCAGAAACGGTGCATGGAAGCCATCAGCGATATCATCAAACGAGGGGACAATAAAACCTACGCCATCGTCTGCCACGGAGCGGCGCTTCGCACCATCATATGCGGCCTCATCCAGATCCCCCTTGCCAGATCCTGGAACCTGGCTCTCTCCAACGCCAGCATTTCACAGGTCAACATCTATCCGGGGGATATGAATATGCTCTATACCCTGAATGATACATCCCATCTGGGAGATTTGAAATCAGGGAGCTGAGGGGAAACGCCGATAGGCGGGAATGGAAGAAGGTTTTCCTGTATTCCCGAAGGTTGACACGCCCTTACGGGTGTGAGGGTTGGGCCAGCCGCCGGGCCTTTCGGCCCTGGGCGCCAAGGGTTCTGCCTGTGATCGGCTTCGCCTTACAGGCGGGTTGAGGGCTCCGCCCTCGGGAGTTATGGAGTTATATAGTATTGTGGAGGTCCTGCATAGGACCTCCAAGTCAGCCAAAGTAGGCCCTTAGCCTGCCTATTAAAGGGCTTACCTATTGGTTGGCTGACCGTGCCCGCTGGCGAGGTACGGCGCCCTTTGTGGGCGCCATTTTTTATGCCGCCTTTGGCGGCGAAAACCATACAACCGCCCTGCGGGCGTGGAAGTGCATCCCCCTTTGGTGGCTGGCGCCACCACTTTCCCGCCCCGCTGGGAAGCGTGTCACTGGATTCTCAGTCGCCACGGCTTCTTGCGAATTCAGTTCCCTTGCCACCACTTCGTGGTGGGACTATGGGTACTTAGCAATGGAGCCATGTCTCTACAGGAAAGCATAGAAATCTATTCTGCCCCCTGTATAGGGGGAAGTCCGGCGCAGCCGGATAGGGGGAGGCGAGCGCAGCGAGCCAATCAGCAGAATGGTTATTTTGCCCCATGACACCGAAAGCAAATCCCGTAACGCTGACTTTATAAGCATTGCCGCAGAGCGGCAATCTACCACACTCTGAACCCTTTGAACCCTTTGAACCCTTTGAATCCTTTGAACCTTATGAACCCTTTGAACCCTATTCCAGCCAGTGAATCTAAAAGCAAAGGAGTACAAATGAAAGAGCTGTCCATCGACATCGAAACCTACCAGGCCGTTAGGGCGTGTCAAAAAATCTAGACAAAAGGCCCAAGATACTGTATGATTATAGGGTAATGGAAGAGAGTGATCTTTTTGATTGATAAACAAATGATTTCCGAATCCCTGGCCAAATGGGGCGTGGATGGCCTGTTTGTGCAGAAGGATGAGAATTTACGGTACATCAGTGGATTCACCGGTTCTGACAGTTATCTTTTTGTGACGCCGGAGTCTTTTTATCTTCTGACTGATTCCCGGTATGTGGAGCAGGCGAAGGAGGAAGCGAAGGGGTTCACTGTGGTGGATTACAGGGGGAAGCTGGCGGAGACGCTGGCCCGTCTCTCCAGTTCCCGTCATGTGAAGCGTCTGGGCATTGAGTCGGTTTTGTCTTACAGGATGTATCTTTCTTTTGATGAGACCATGCCGGATGTGGATTTTGAGTTCTGCCCGGTAGATGATGTGCGGCGCATCAAGTCGGATGAGGAGCTTTCTCTTTTAAAGAGGGCCTGTGAAATTTCCGATGAGGGATTTAAAAATACGATTCCCTATATCCGCGCCGGCGTGACAGAACGGTATCTGCAGGCGGTGCTGGAGTGTGAGATGCTGAAGGCGGGGTCTGAGGGAAAGTCCTTTGATACCATCGTGGCATCCGGCGAGCGGGGGGCTTATCCCCACGGCACGGCTACAGAGAAGGTCATCGAGAATGGGGACCTCATTACTTTTGATTTCGGCGCCATTTATAAGGGATATCATTCCGATATTACAAGGACCGTGGCAGTGGGAGATATTTCCAGCCGCCAGCGTTTCCTTTACGATAAGGTTCTTGGCTGCAACGAACATGTGGAAGGCCTTCTGAAGGCAGGCATCAGGGCCGATGAGGCCGATACGGCAGCCAGGGAGTATTTCAAGAAATGGGATCTGGATGCCTATTTCACCCATGCCCTGGGTCACAGTGTGGGCCTTGAGATTCATGAAGCCCCAGTGCTGGCCCAGAGGGACCATTCGGTTCTGGAAGTGAATATGACGGAAACTGTTGAACCGGGGGTCTATATCCCCGGCACCGGTGGAGTCCGTATCGAAGATACGGTTGTTATAAAGCAGGATGGCATTTCCATTCTGACTCAATTTCCCAAAAAATTTTTGCAAGTGTAGCAGGAGGAAGATTTAAATGATTTCTAGTAATGATTTACGTCCCGGTATTACCGTTGAACTGGATGGCCAGGTTTGGCAGTGTGTTGAATTTCTGCATGTAAAACCGGGCAAAGGCGCCGCTTTCGTACGTGCCAAGCTGAAAAACCTGCAGAATGGTTCCGTAGTGGAACGTAAATTCAATGCAGGCATTAAGCTGCAGCCGGCAACAGTAGAACGCAAACCCATGCAGTATCTTTATGAAGCTGATGGCTCCTACTGCTTTATGGATACAGAAACTTATGAACAGATCATGCTGAACAAGGAACAGCTGGGTGACAAGATCAACTTCCTGAAGGAAGAAATGGAATGCACCGTCATGTTCTTCAACGGCAACATTATCGGTGTAGATATTCCGAATTCCGTAGAACTGAAGGTCGTTGAAACTGAACCCGGCATCCGCGGCGATACAGCAACCGGCGGCTCCAAACCGGCTAAACTGGAAACAGGCTATACCGTTTCTGTTCCGCTGTTCATTAACGAAGGAGAAGTTCTCCGCATCGATACCCGTACCGGCGCATACATTGAACGTGTAAAATAATCCGGTCATCCTATGGAAACGGTATCTCAGGAAAATGATCTGGGGAAGGTGCGCCTGACGGACCGGGTGATTGCGATCACCGCCAGGGCGGCAGCGCTGACCGTTCCGGGTATTGCAGGCATGGGGGAAACTTTTCTCCAGAGCCTTTCTTCCGTGATGTCCGACAAGGATACCGATGGCGTCCATGTGGGTTTCAAGGATGGCGCTGTGGAGGTAGACCTCTATGTCTGCGTTCGTCACGGGATGCGGATTCCTGCGGTGGCTTTGAAGCTGCAGGAAACGGTGAAAGAAGCGTTGTCTGACTCTCTGGGTATCCGGGTATCTGCGGTGAATGTGAATGTGTCCCAGGTTATTTTTGATAAGGATAAAGCAAAATGAGTCAGGATGAATCTGTTACCATCGTGCCGGAAGAGGAAGTGTATGAGAAAATCGAGAAGGCCGTACTGGCTCTTCCCGAGGTTTCTCATTTTACTGCCGACGGTTATCAGGAGATGATTTCCGGTATTTCCCAGGCCTTTGGCTTTCGTGGCCATAAGGGGCTTCTGCTGCGCCGCAGCAGAAAGAAGGGAATCAAGGTCTATATGTCCCTGGCCCTCCATAAAGGGTGCCGGGTCAATGAAACGGCCCGCTATATACAGATGGTAGTGAGAAATCTTCTCCTTTCCCTTACCGATGAAACCATTTATGGAATCGATGTAACCATTACTGATATTGTGGATTGAAAGAGGTCATCATGAGCAGAAGAAATGCAAGAGAATATGCTCTCAAGGTTTTATATTCCCGGGAGCTGAATCCGGATACGGAAACGATTGATTCCGACGGATTGGAGTTATCCGAAAAGGACAGGGATTTTGCAGATGCTCTGGTGAAGGCGGTATCTGACCATGGAGAAATCGATGATATGATTTCTGCTCATGTGACGAACTGGTCTCTTTCCCAGCTGAATGTGGTGGATAAGAATATCCTTCGCCTGGCGCTGGCTGAATTCCATTTCATGGGTGATGAGGCGGAAGACAGGAAGCTGATTATCAATGAAGCTGTGGAAATGGCCAAAGTCTACGGCGGTGAATCATCTTACCGCTTTATTAACGGCGTTTTAGACAAGGCAATGAAAGGATAACTATGGCCAGGTTTCTTGGAATAGATACCAGCTGCTACACTACGTCGGCCGCTGTTTATGACTCTTCCGGGGAGCTGGCAGGGGAAGAAAGAATCGTGCTTTCTGTGAAGGTGGGAAATCGGGGACTTTCCCAGTCTCAGATGGTTTTCCAGCACACGAAAAATCTTCCTGTCATTCTGCAGAAATTATCTCCTTTACTGCAGGATATCAAAGGAATAGGAGTATCTTCTTTTCCACGGAGGCGGGCAGATTCCTACATGCCCGCCTTTCTTGTTGGCAAAGGAACGGCCTTTTCCCTTGCTGCTGCGCTCCATGTACCGGTATTTGAATTCAGCCATCAGGAAAATCATGCGCTGGCTGCCTTAAGAAAAGAACCTTCCCTGTGGGGGAAGCCTTTTTATATGATGCATATGTCCGGCGGTACCCAGGATGTGCTTTCCTGCACTTGGGAAGGGGATTTTATGGAAATCAAAACCCTTATGGACTCCCGTGACATTACGGCCGGCCAGTTCATCGACCGGATCGGGGTAGCGCTTGGTCTTCACTTTCCCTGCGGGAAAGAATTGGAAAAACTGGCTCTTGATGGACGCCATATTTACCATATTTCCCGTTCCTCGGTGAAAGGTTCCTTTTCTTTCTCCGGTCCGGAAACAAAAGTACAGAGGGACATCGCATCGGGACAATATCATAAAGAGGATATAGCGGAAGGGGTGCTGGAGCATATCGGGAAAGCACTAGATAAAGAGCTCTCCGACTATCCTTTCAAAAATGACCGTCCCTTCATTGCCGTAGGCGGTGTCATGTCTAATCGGTACCTTAGAAACAGGGTAGAAGAAATTCTCGGGAAAAAAGGAATCAAAGCATACTTTGCTGATATCACCGCCAGCAGCGATAATGCCACGGGGAATGCCTTCGGGGCGTATATGCTGGCCCTTATGGACACGCCCTGATGGGCGTGAGGGTTCTAAAGTTTGACGGGGCTGTGGCCCCGAGGGTTCTTAAGTTTGACAGCGGCTATGCCGCTGAGGGTTGTGGTGGCGCCTATGAATTGATAGAAGGCGCCAGTTTGTATAAAACCGTACAACCGCCCTGCGGGCGAGGAAATGCATCCCCCTTTGGTGCCTTACGGCACCACCTTCCCCCCGCAGAGCGGTGGGACTATGGGTGCTTAGCCATGGAGCCATGTCTCTGCAGGAAAGCATAAAAACCTATTTTGCCCCTGTATAGGGGTGGCAAGGGAACACGATTCGTAAGGAAGCAAAGCGACCTGAGAATCGTGTGACACGCTTTCCCGTGGAGAAGTTCGGCGCAGCCCGGATAGGGGGACGAACGCAGCGAGCCAATCACCAGAATGCCAATCAAGCCCTATGACACAGACAGCCAATCCTGTAACGCTGACTTTATACTCATCGCCCGATAGGGCGATACCACAACCCTCGGCCCGAAGGGCCGTCAAACTTAAGAACCCTTGGGCCCGAAAGGGCCCATCAATCCTAAGAACCTTTCCCTTCTCAACCCTTATACACAACCCGCCGCCGTCAGGCGGCCATAACCTTCGGCCCGTAGGGCCGTCCACCCTCACGCCCAAAGGGCGTGTCATAAAACTATGAAAATCTACAGCGTAAATGAATGCACCCGCCTTCTGGCAGGTCGCATGAAGAAAGATTATATTTTCAGCCATGTGGCTGTACGGGGAACGATTTCTTCCGTTCATACCCACTTTTCCGGCGTCACCTATTTCACTCTTCTTGGTGAGGAGTCCCGGCTTTTCTGCGTCATCGGCCGCATGGGCAGTTCTTTTCTGACCCGGAACCTTATGAGCGGCATGGAGGCTACGGTAATCGGGGATATCCGGTTCAATACTCTTTCCGGCTGGCCCAGTCTTTTTGTGGAACGGGTCATGGATATTCATAAAAGTCGGAATCAGGAAGAAAAAGAAGATATGGTGAAGGAGCTGGAAAGGGAAGGCTACTTTGATCCTTTACGAAAGAAAGGGCTTCCCTCTTTTCCTTTTCATATCGGCATCATTTCCTCTGAAAGCGGCGCCGTGGTCCATGATATTGTGAAAACGGCCGGACTCAGGAATCCCTGCGTCCGGTTTACTCTATACAGTACATCGGTACAGGGCGAAGAAGCGGCCCGGGTCATGGCGGATAGGATCCGTGAAGCCTGCAGGGCTGAGGACAAACCGGATATACTGATACTGGCCCGCGGCGGCGGAGCAGAGGATGATCTCCGTCCTTTCAATGAAAGAATCCTTTTGGATGCAATTCATGAAAGTACGATTCCTTTAATTTCCGCTGTAGGTCATGAAACGGATACCACCTTATCGGACCTTACGGCAGACCGGAGGGCATCTACACCCACCCAGGCCGCAGAAATAGCC
Organism: Dialister succinatiphilus; assembly: GCF_928721695.1. Taxonomy (NCBI): domain Bacteria; kingdom Bacillati; phylum Bacillota; class Negativicutes; order Veillonellales; family Veillonellaceae; genus Dialister; species Dialister succinatiphilus. Next base: position 1,934,215 of record NZ_OV788641.1, read on the forward strand.
ATACCGGAAAGGACAGTATGGCTCTCCCTTCTAAGGGACAGGATCAGGGAGCTGGAAGAGGGTCGGAAATCCTGTTTCTTTTCTAAAAAACAGGAAATTGCAGATATGCTGATTTCCATGAAGGAACACACTTCACCAAAGGGTCTGCAGGATCTTCGCCGGGAGATTCAATCGCAGGTTCTGCTTTTGGACCGGCAAAAGGAAATGCAGCTCAAATCCCGTTATCGGAGTGTGCTGGAATCTCTCATGAGCCTGCAGAAATGGAGTAGCGGACATGGAAACTAAGTCAATGACTTTTGAAAAAAGTATGGAAACCTTAAAAGAAGCTGCCCGCCGGATTTCTTCCGGAGAAATCAGTATCGATGAAATGGCTGCTGTTTATAAAAAGGGTATGGAAGCGGCTGACCGCTGTTTGTCCATCTTAAATGAAGTGGATGGAGAGCTGGCAGTGATTTCACAAAAGACAGAAGATTTACTGACAAAGGAGATGGAGTCCCATGATTCAGGAAATACTGAAAGAAAAGCAGAAACTCATTAATCACAGGCTGGCGGTTCTTTTAAAGGCGGACCGGGTGGAACATGAGACTCTTTACAGCGCCATGAATTACAGCCTGCTGGCGGGAGGCAAGCGCATCCGGCCTTTCCTTTTTCTCACGGTACTGGATATACTTGGCGTGGACAGCGGTCTTTATATAGATGCTGCCTGCGCTTTGGAATGCGTGCATACCTATTCCCTGATTCATGACGATCTGCCTGCTATGGATAATGATGATTACCGCCGCGGCCGGCTGACAAACCACAAGGTTTACGGCGCCGGCATGGCTACCCAGGCAGGGGATGGCCTTTTGACCTTTGCATTCCAGCTTCTCTCGGAGCAGAAACAGATAGCTCCTGATATCCGGGTAGAACTGATTTCCCTTCTGGCCCGCGCTGCCGGTCCGGAGGGCATGGTGGGAGGACAGGCGCATGATATAGAGGCGGAAGGAAAGCATCTCACTCTTTCTGAACTAAAAATCCTGGATGCCTGCAAAACGGGCTGCCTTCTCTCTGCTCCCGTATCCATGGCCTGCGCTGTGGCAGGAACGGCTCTGAAAGACAGGGTGCTTCTTGAGAACTTCGCTGCCCATCTGGGCCTCCTTTTCCAGATAACCGACGACCTTCTGGATGAAAAAGGGAATCTGGAGGATATGGGCAAAATGCCTGGACAGGACGAAAAGGACCATAAATCCACCTTCGTCACCATTCTTGGCGTGGAAGAAGCAGAGAAATACGCAGAAGAAGAAGGGGCCCTGGCAAAAGAAGCATTGGCAAAACTTCCTTTTGATAGTACAATTCTCTATGAACTCACCGATCTGCTGCTGCATAGAAAGAAATAATGGACAAGTGCCTTATGGCGCGGTCGGGACCGGGACCGGGATCGGTGCGGTGCTTGCCTGTATTCCCGAAGGTTGACACGCCCTTACGGGCGTGAGGGTTGAGCCAGCCGCCGGGCCTTTAGCCCTGGGCTGCCAGGGTTCTGCCTGTGATCGGCTTCGCCTTACAGGCGGGTTGAGGGCTCCGCCCTCGGGAGTTATATAGTACTGTGGAGGTCCTGCATAGGATCTCCAAGTCAGCCAAAGTAGGCCCTTAGCCTGCTCATTAAAGGGCTTACCTATTGGTTGGCTGACCGTGCCCGCTGGCGAGGTACGGCGCCTTCGGCGCCATTTCTTATGCCGCCTTTGGCGGCTAAAACCTTTACAACCGCACCCCTCGGCCTGAAAGGCCGTCAAACTTAAGAACCCTTGGGCCGAAGGCCCATCCATCTTGAGAACCTTTCCCTTCACAACCCTCGGGCGAAAGGCCCGTTAACCCTCACACCGAAGGTGTGTCAATTTTCAAAAAGAGGTTTCACATTGGCTAACCAGAAAGTAAAAAAGGAACGGCTTGACGTGCTCCTGGTGGAGCAGGGATTTTTTGAAAGCCGGGAGAATGCAAAACGTCATATTATGGAAGGCATTATTCTTGTAAATGATGTGCCTGTAGATAAAGCGGGAACGAAGGTGCCGGTGGACGCCAGACTTCGCATCAAAGGCCATGTCATGCCTTATGTGGGCCGCGGCGGTTTCAAGCTGGAAAAGGCGCTGAAAACATTTTCCATCGATCTTAAAGGGAAAGTGATGGCCGATATCGGCGCTTCCACCGGCGGTTTCACGGACTGCGCCCTGCAGAACGGGGCGGCAAAAGTATTTGCCATTGATGTGGGTACCAACCAGTTGGACTGGAAGCTTCGTTCCAATCCGCAGGTTGTAAACATGGAGAAAACCAATATCAAGGTAGTGACGAAGGACCTTCTGGGAGAAATGGTGGATTTCATTTCTACCGATGTTTCCTTTATTTCCGTTACGAAAATCATTCCTGCCGTACACTCCATTCTGAAGGAAGAGGGATCTCTGGTTATCCTCATTAAACCCCAGTTCGAGGCAGGCCGTGAAAAGGTAGGGAAGGGTGGAATTATCAAGGACCCCAAGGTACATGCCGAAGTGATTGAAGATACGCTTCAGGCTTTTAAGGAAGAGCATCTTTACTGCCATGGCCTTACCTATTCGCCTATTAAGGGGGGCTCCGGAAATATTGAATTTCTTGCCTGGCTGAAGCAGACGCCGCCGGAAAGGGAAATAACGGCAGCGGATATGGTGAAAGTGGTGGAAGAAGCCCACAGCGGGTTGAAAGGATAAGAAATGAAATTTGGCATTTACCCGAACCTCGGGAAAAAGGATTTAAAAATGGCTCTGGAAAGGCTTACCGCTCTTTTGAGAGACAAGAATATAGATTACAGCCTGCCTCTTTCCATGAAAAAAGGCCTGATGGACATGGGTTTTACAGAGGATACCTATGAAACCGATGAATCCATGGGAAAAAGGGATTTTATCCTGTCCGTGGGAGGTGACGGTTCCTTTCTCGGAGCTGCCCGCGCATTCAGGGATTATCCTGTTCTCATGGCGGGGCTCCATCTGGGAGATTTAGGCTTTTTAAATTCCATGACCTTAAGGGATATGGAAAAAAGGGTGGACCAGATTCTGTCGGGAGATTATCAGGAAGAGCATCGCCTCTATCTTTCCGCTGCTTTGATTCATGGGGATGGGAGAAAAGAGAAACTGCCCACCGTGCTGAATGATGTGGTCATCGGCCATGCCTCCATCGGCCAGCTGGCAAGGATCCGTCTTTTCATTAATGACAGCTTCATTCAGGAATATGCGGCCGACGGGCTTATCATTTCATCGCCCACCGGTTCCACCGGTTATTCCCTTTCCTGCGGAGGCCCTGTGCTTGGGCCTTCTGATGACCGGATTATCATCGTTCCTATCTGCGCCCACACGCTGCAGCGTTTTGCCATGGTTCTTTCCAGGGATGATGTGGTTAAGATCACTGTACCGGAAAGAGAAAAGGAACTCTGTCTTTCTCTTGATGGGGCCTGCACCTTCCGTTTTAACAAAAGGGACACTTTACTGGTCAGAAGCATAGAAAAGCCGATCCGTTTCCTTCGTTTCAGGGACCAGGATTTCTTTGGAAGTATAACAAGGAAATTGGTAAGGAAAGTGGCGGACTGCGGGAAGTAGGACAGGCCCCTTTGAGGCTTGTCCATCATGGCGCCAGTTTGTATAAAACCGTACCATCGGACTTTCGGCCGTGGGAAAACAGGCAGACTGACGCAAGGCCCGGCTTTAGGGATTTTCCCCGCTCCGTCTGGAAATCAAAATTTCTATTGACATTCCCTGTTTCTTTTTGTATAATAATCAAGTCATTGTACATAGGTGCCATGACGCAACCGCACGAATAAGGCTTTGAAAATGCAGAAATGCTGCCTGCATCGGCGAGTATAGTAAAGAGGAGGTGCACAAATGTACGCAATTATCAAAACCGGTGGAAAACAGTACGTTGTTGAAGAAGGCAAGGTTATTTCCATCGAAAAACTGGACGTTGAAGAAGGCGCTGAAGTAACTTTTGATGAAGTTCTTCTGGTTTCCGGAGATGACGTCAAGATTGGCCAGCCCAATGTAGCAGGTGCCAAGGTAACAGGCAAGGTTCTTGAACAGGGTAAGGAACGCAAGATCCGTATCTTCAAGTACAAGGCTAAGTCCAACTACCGCCGCCGCCAGGGTCATCGTCAGCCTTTCACAAAGGTAAAGATTGAAAAAATCGAAGCATAATGATCACTGTAAAAATGCTTCATGATGGGAAAGGGCTGTACAGAGGCTTTTCCATCCATGGACACGCAGATGGTTATGAAAAGGATGGGGAATATGATCTCATCTGTGCCGCGGTCAGTGCCATTACATTGACAACTGCCGGCGGCCTGGAAGATGTGCTTCATAGAGAAGGAACCTATGATTCCGACTTCGGTTTCATGCATGTGGAGATTTCCACACCGGAGGATGAAAAAAGCCAGGTTCTTTTCCAAACCATGGTTCACGGCCTTCGAGCTGTAGAAACCCGGTACCCCCGCCATTTAAAGATTCTAGACATAAAGGGGTGAATTTCATGTTACTTTTTGATCTTCAGTTATTCGCTCATCATAAAGGTGCTTCCAGCACAAGCAACGGCCGCGATTCCAACGCGCAGCGCCTTGGCACAAAGATGCACGCAGGACAGATTGCTAAACCGGGCAACATCATCGTTCGCCAGAGAGGCACTCATCTCCATCCCGGCCTGAACGTTAAGATCGGCAAGGATGACACACTCTTTGCTACTGCAGAAGGCAGAATTGCTTTCGAACGTCTTGGCAGAGACAAGAGACAGGTCAGCGTATATCCTGTTGAAGACTAAGAGCAGAAAGAGCTGCAGGAAACTGCGGCTCTTTTTTTGTGCTCTGCGGAGGGCCTAGGTCGGGATCGGGATGGTGCTTTCCAGTATTCCCGAAGGTTGACGCGGCTTCGCTGCGAGGGTTGATGGCGCCGCCGGGCCTCAGGCCCTGGGCGCCAAGCGTTCTGTCCGGGACCGGCTGACGCCTCCCGGACGGGCTCCGGGCTCCCGCCCTCGGGAGTTATATAGTATCGCTGCGCTGGCGAGGTACGGCGCCTTCGGCGCCATTTCTTATGCCGCCTTTGGCGGCGAAAATCTTTACAACCGCCCTGTCGGGCGTCGGAAATGCAATCCCCCTTTGGGGGCTGGCGCCACCACCTTGCCCGGTGGGAAGCATGTTACTGGATTCTCAGTCGCCTACGGCTCCTTACGAATCCAGTTCCTTTGCCACCCCCGCAAGCGGGGGCACTATGGATGCTTAGCAATGGAGCCATGTCTCTACAGGAAAGCATAGAGCGATTTATTCTGTTCCCCGGATGGGGTGGCAAGGGAACACGATTCGTAAGGGAGCAAAGCGACCTGAGAATCGTGTGACACGCTTTCCCGTGGAGAAAGTCCGGCGCAGCCGGATAAGGGGGAGCCGCGTTGCGGCTAATCACCAGAATGCCAATCAAGCCATATGACACTAAAAGTAAATCCCGTAACGCTCTTGCGTCCCCTTTAGGGGAAGAGGGCCACGAAGTGGCGAAGGGATGTACGAGGGTAAGAATGATTATGATACTCGATGCGGACGTGACCGCCGAAAGGCGGCATTATAATACTTATCGCCCGATAGGGCGATACCACAACCCTCAGCGCCGCAGGCGCTGTCGCCCCCTGAGCGAAGCGAACACAACCCTTCTACACAACCTGCGGCGTCAGCCGCGCCCCTTTTTTATAAAAATTGCGGCGCCAGCCGCCACCACCACCCTTTGGACCTTTTGAACCCTCTGAACCCGGGCCGCAGAGCGGCCCTTTTCCAAATATAAAAAATATATTTTTCCTGTATTGACGTTATTGTCAATTTATACTACCATAGATTCAAACTAACAAATGCCTTATAGGGAATTTTTGCCTATAGAGCCATAGAAGGAGGAGTTACGCATGATTGAAGTTTTAGTAAACGGCGCATCCGGACGCATGGGCAGTGAAGTGGTCCGTTCCGTAATGGCTGAAGAGGGACTCGCCATTGCCGGCGCAGTGGATCCTGCTGCTGCAGGAAAAGATCTGGGTGAGGTAGTGGGCATCGGCCACAATGGCATCACCATTTCCCCTAATCTTGAGGAAGCCTTTAAGGTAAAGAAGCCGGATGTGGTCGTCGATTTCACAAGCCCGAAGGTGATTTATGAAAATGCGAAGTTCGTCCTTTCTCATGGAGTGAATATGGTCATCGGTACAACCGGCCTCACCGCTGACCAGAGAAAAGAACTGTCTGAAATTGCCGCCAAATCCGGTGCCAATGGACTGGTAGCTCCTAATTTCTCTCTGGGGGCTGTCCTTCTCATGAAGGTTTCGGCTGAGATTTCCAAATACATGCCCAATGCAGAAATCATTGAGCTCCATCATAACCATAAATATGATGCTCCTTCCGGCACGGCCAAGCTCACTGCGGAAAAGATGGCAGCCGCAAGAACAAAGGCTCCGGAACCGGATGAAACAAAGGAAAGTCTCCCTGGTGTAAGGGGCGGCAAGTATGAAGGGATTACCATCCATTCTGTCCGCCTTCCCGGCTACGTAGCTCATCAGGAAGTACTCTTTGGCGGTTATGGTGAAATCCTTACTCTCCGTCATGACTCTTTGGATCGCAAGTCTTTCATGCCCGGTGTCATGCTGGCCTGCAAAAAATGCATGACTGTCAAGGGGTTTGTTTATGGTTTGGAAAATTATCTGGAATGAGGTGTTTCTATGAGTAAACTTCCGCGAGTTGCAGTCCTTGGTGCTACTGGCGCTGTGGGACAGGAATTCATCCGCCTTTTTGAAGAAAGGGATTTTCAGTTTGCTTCCCTGAAACTCTTGGCATCGAAACGGTCTGCAGGGAAAAAGATGATGGTGAAAGGGAAGGAATACACCGTAGAAGAAGCAAAGCCTGAATCTTTTGAAAATATCGACATCGCCCTCTTTGCCGGCGGCAGCATCAGCAAGACCCTGGCTCCGGAGGCCGCTAAACGGGGGGCCGTAGTCATTGATAATTCTTCCACCTTCCGTATGGATCCGGAAGTGCCGCTGGTCATTCCGGAAATCAATCCGGAAGATATCGCCAAACATAAGGGCATCATCGCCAATCCGAACTGCTCTACCATTATTATGCTTATGGCATTAAAGCCTATTTATGATATTTCCAGAATCAAGAGAATCATCGTAAGCACCTACCAGGCTGTTTCCGGTGCAGGTAAGGATGGCATTGATGAGCTTTTGGATGAAGCAGCAGCCATTGCGAAGGGGGAGACCTATGAACCGAAAATCCTTCCTTCTGCCAGTCTGCCTAAGCATTACCAGATTGCTTACAATGTGATACCCCAGATCGACGTCTTCCTTGACAATGAATATACCAAGGAAGAAATGAAGATGGTGAATGAAACCCATAAGATTTTCCATGATGACACCATCGCCATTACACCTACTGCTGTCCGAGTGCCTGTTATCAGGAGCCATGCGGAATCCATCTATATTGAAACAGAAAGGCCCCTTTCCACCGATGAGGTGAAGAAAGCGGTTCAGGGCTTCAAAGGCGCTGTTCTTGTGGATGATATCAAGAACATGATTTACCCCATGCCTCTTGACACTTCCAATAAGACCGATGTGGCTGTAGGCCGTATCAGGAAAGATTTGTACTGCGAAAACGGTATCAATCTCTGGGTATGCGGTGACCAGATCCGCAAAGGGGCTGCCCTCAATGCACTGCAGATTGCAGAGTACATGATGAATCATGATATGATTTAATATTGGATCTTATTGCAGAGGGGAAAGGTTCTTAAGATTGATCGGCCGGTGGCGCAAGGGGCCAACCCATGACCGGTGCTGCCTCGATTTCTTCCCGCCCTCACTTGCGCGCATTCTGCATAGAATGCGCGAGTCGGCCAAAGTTGGCCCTTAGCCTGCACATTAAAGGGCCTTCCTTTTATTTGGCCGACCGACCATCCTGACCCCGGGGGAAGAATCTTGGTACATGTAGATAGTGACACTTACTAGTCCACTAGTCCACTAGTCCACCAGATCACTAGCCCACTAGCCCACCAGCTTACTAACATATATCAAAGGAGATACTAAAAAATGGCAACAGCAAAATTTGGACGGGTCATTACCGCCATGATTACTCCATTTCTTGAAGATGGTTCCGTAGACTATGAAGGAGCGGCTGCACTGGCCAGGCACCTGGTAGCCCACGGTTCCGAAGGCATTCTGGTAGGCGGCACCACCGGTGAAGGCGCCACCATGACCACGGAAGAAAAACTGAAACTTTATAAAACCATTGTGGATGCTGTAGGCAGGAATGCACCGGGTAAAAAAGTTCCCGTTATGGGAAATATCGGCACTATCAGCACAAGGGATACCATTTTGTTCGGCCGGGAAGCAAAGAAAACGGGCATTGACTGCGCTCTTGCCATTGTTCCTTTCTATGTGAAACCGAACCAGGAAGGTATGTACCAGCATTTCCGCGCTATTGCCAAACATGTGGATCTGCCCATTGTGCTCTACAATGTTCCGGGGCGCACCGGTGTATCCATCCAGCCGGAAACCATCAAGCGGATTGTGGATGAATGCCCCAATGTGGTAGGTATTAAAGACGCCACCGGCAACTGGGACCAGGTAACGAAGGAAAAGACTCTGCTGCCCGATGATTTCATGATTTACAGCGGCGACGACGCATTCACCCTGCCTATTCTGGCAGGAGGCGGCGTAGGGGTCATTTCTGTTGCCAGCCATGTGATTGGTGATGATCTTCTGGCTATGGTGGATGCTTTTGAAAAGGGAGATCTGGAAAAGGCAAGAGCCCTTCATCTGAAAATGTATCCTATTATGAAAGGTATGTTCTTCGTTGCCAGCCCGATTCCTGTCAAGACGGCAGTCAACCTCATCGGTCAGCCTGGCGGCCATTTCCGTCTTCCCATTGTAGAACCGTCGGAAGAAGAAAAGAACCATGTGTACCAGATGCTGAAAGATTATGGCGGATTAGTCAAATAAAGAATGATAGAAAAGGCTTCCTCCGTGAAGCCTTTTTTACTGAAATGCATCATTCAGTCTATGGAAGGAGGAAATATGTTTATTTCCAGATGGATTCGATCGTTTGGCTCCTGTAAAAAATCGGCGGGACTTATGATTTCCGCCCTTGCCCTTTCACTGGCGCTTGTGCCTGATTTTCCTGCAGAAGCCAGGGTAGGACTTCACCAGAACTATGAACTTCAGAAAGTTGTTATTTTCAGCCGCCATAATCTGCGTTCTCCCATGGCAACGGACAGCGAAAAAAGGAAGAATCTGACGCCTCACCAGTGGCAGGATTCCCAAATTCCTCCGGGATATCTGTCCAACCGGGGCGGCCTTGTAGAAACGATGATGGGGGAGTCGGTGAAAGATGAACTGACTCGGGAAAATTTCATGATGTCACCGAAGGACTGGGAAGGGAAGACTTCCTATTTTTACGCCGATTCAGACCAGCGCACCATTGCCACCGCCCGTTATTTTGTTGCCGGCGCCGCTCCAGAAGCCAATATCAGGGTACATCACAAGATGGAAGGGACGAAGGATCCCGCCTTTGATACAAAGCTGCCGGATACGCTGGACAGGAATACTCTTTCTTCCATCCGCAAAGGCGAAGACCTTTGGGTCCGTTCTTTTCTGTCTGCCAATAAGGAAGAAATGAATCGTGATTTCCGGGAGCTGGAAAGGATACTGGATATATATTCTTCACCCGACGCCAAAAAAGGCGGTTTCAAAGGATTTGTACCGGAAGACCTTCAGATCACCATGAAGAGCGGCGAGAAGCCGAAAATGAAGGGCTCCCTGAAAACGGCCCATTCCCTGGCAGATTCCCTGCTAATCCGCTATTATGAAACGGAAGATGACAGGGAAGCTGCCTTTGGCCATACCACGACCTTCGAAGATTGGAAAAAAATCGGCCGCATTAAAGATGATTTTGGAATCCTCCTCTATGGAGAGCCCCAGGCCGCCCGTTACATGGCGATGCCTCTGGTCCGTATGATGGAGAGGGAAATGAAAAACAGCCGGAAATTTTCCTTCATCTGCGGCCATGACTCCAATATGACGGCTATTCTTTCCGCATTGGGCACCTATCCCTATGAGCTGCCCAAGTCTTTGGAAGGAAGGGTTCCCTTCGGCGTGAAACTGGTGATTGAAAAATGGAGGGGAACTGACGGAATTCTTTATGGATCCGCCTGCCTCCTTTATCCTGCTTCCCGGGATATCCGTCATATCACCGTACCTCGGGAAGATGTGACGCCTCTTAGGTATCCTTTAACTTTTCACGGGATTTCGCAAAATGAAGACGGCATGATGAAATGGGCTGACCTGGAAAAACTGTTCCATCAGGCAATCCTTTGACAGTATCCGGAAAAAATCAGGAACTATGGATGAAAACTCCATAGTTCCTGATTTTTTTGCATTGATTTGCCTGCCATGATACAATAAGTTAATACTATCTTTATATTTTGGGTATGAGAAAGGGAGCAGAAATGATGGCATCCGAATTAAATCTGTTACAGAAGAAGATACTGACTGATGGAGTGATTAAACCGGGAAACGTACTGAAAGTGGACAGTTTCCTTAATCATCAGATCGATGTGCCTTTTATCAGTGAGCTGGGGAAAGAATTTAAAAATATATTTGCCCATAAGAAAATAGATAAAATTCTGACCATCGAAGCTTCCGGCATCGGTATTGCCTGCCTGACAGCCGTATATTTCGGCGTGCCCGTGGTATTTGCCAAGAAGTCGGCCGGTTCCAATATGGATACCGATGTATATGCAACGGAAGTGAAGTCTTTTACCCATAATAAAGTGAACCATGTGGTGGTTTCCAAAAAATACCTGAATCAGGGTGAACATATCCTCATTATGGATGATTTCCTTGCCAACGGCTGCGCCGTAGAAGGGCTGATGGACCTGGTTTCCCAGGCAGGCGGTATCGTAGAAGGAGTAGGCATCTGTATTGAAAAGGGCTTCCAGGGAGGCGGCGATGCCCTGCGTGCCAAAGGAGTGGATGTCAGGTCCCTGGCTATCATTGACAAGATGGATGCTGCTACCGGCACCATTACATTCCGGTGAGGTTTCTGACCATGAAAACAAATGACCCCATTTACCAGCTGAAGGGAGAAATCTCTGTCCGAAAGGCAGTGCCCTTCGGCCTGCAGCATGTGCTGGCCATGTTTGTGGCCAACATTGCGCCTATCCTTATCGTAGCAGGAGCAGTGAAAATGTCGCCGGAAGAGTCCGGCGCCCTGGTGCAGTCTGCCATGATTGTGGCAGGCCTGGGTTCTCTTCTGCAGATGTTCCCGCTGTGGCGGCTTGGGAGCGGCCTTCCCATCATTATGGGGATCAGCTTCACCTTCGTATCGGTGGCCTGCGTCATTGGTACAAAGTACGGCTACGGCGCCGTACTGGGGGCAGCCCTTATCGGCGGTGTGCTGGAAGGGATTCTTGGCCTTGGAGCCACCTGGTGGAAGAAATTTGTGCCTCCTATTGTATCTGCTTCCGTAGTGACGGCTATCGGTTTTTCCCTTCTTCCCATTGGGGCCAATTCCTTTGGCGGCGGCTTTGGCGCTCCCGATTTCGGCGATGCGAAATATCTCATTGTAGGTTCCATTACCTTGGTTTCCTGCCTGATTTTTAATGTGAAGGCCCATTCTTTCTATAAGCAGCTCTCCGTTCTTTTTGGTCTGGTAGTAGGTTATGCAGCTGCCTATTTCTACGGCATGGTGGATTTGGCCCGTATCAGCCAGGTATCTATTATTTCCGTTCCCTCCATTCTTCCGGTTCCCCTGGAATTCCATCCTGATGCGATTTTTTCGATTTTCCTTATTTTTCTTGTTTCTGCCACCGAGACCCTGGGTGATACCAGTGCCCTGGCAGCCATGGGTTTTGGCAGGACACCCACCAACAGGGAAGTCTCCGGCTCCATTGCAGTGGATGGCTTCATTTCAAGCCTGTCATCCCTTTTCGGCTGCATGCCTATTACTTCCTTCAGCCAGAACGTAGGCCTTATCGCCATGACTCACGTGGTAAACCGTAAAGCTATCGGCTGCGGCGCTGTCATCATGATTCTGGCTGGCCTCATTCCCGCTCTTGGCGTCATTCTGGCTTCCCTGCCCAATGCGGTGCTGGGCGGCTGCACCCTCATGATGTTTGGTTCTATTGTGGTGAGCGGTGTCCGAATGCTGGGGGACTGCGGTTATTCCCAGAGAAATATGAGCATTGCAGCCCTTTCCCTTTCCATCGGGTTGGGATTTACCCAGACACCCCAGATTTTCCACATCTTCCCCGATCTTTTCCGCAGTGTATTTGCGGATAACTGTGTGGCTGTGGTCTTCATTGTGGCCATGGTATTGAACCTGGTATTCCCGAAAGATAAGGAAAAAGATGAGGGAGATAAGCCGGAAATCGTGGAGTAGGACTTTTGCTGACACGCCCTTTCGGGCGTGAGGGATGACGGCCCTTCGGGCCGAAGTTTGGCGCGCCTATGGCGCGAGGGTTCTTGGGTTTGACAGCGGCTCCGCCGCTGAGGGTTCTGGTAGGCGCCCTTCAAAAGAAGGGGCGCCAGTTTGGATTAAACCTTTACAACCGGGCTTTCGCCCGGGGAAAACAGGCAAACCGCCCTGCGGGCGAAGTGGAAGCCCCCTTTGGCGGCTGATTCACCGTAATACTGCTCTCGCTGATGAATCCAAAGTTATGATTTTTGCCCGCTGTCCTCCATGTCAAGGCAGCTTCGAACCGCCATAGGTTTTATTAAAAAATTTTCTCATCAAAAAACAGCTGTGAAAAATGTTTCATCATTTTCACAGCTGTTTTTATTTGACTATTTTACCAGCTCACTAGTCCACTAGCCCACTAGCCCACTAGTCCACCAACTCACTGCCATTCATAGTTTCATACGAAGGAGACGCACGGAGTAGAGGATGCAGAGGAGGGTGACGCCGGTGTCTGCAAACACAGCTACCCACATATTGGCATAGCCCAGAAGGCCCATAATCATAACGGCGATTTTGACGAAGAGGGCGAAGGCCACGTTCTGCCAGGCCGTGGAAATGACTTTTCGGGACAGTTTGATGGCCTGGGGGATGGCATGGACGTCGGAATTGAGGAAAACCACATCGGCTGCTTCAATGGCGGCGTCAGCGCCGCTTCCCATGGCGGCCCCTGCATCGGCACCGGCAAGGACAGGGGCATCATTGATGCCGTCTCCTACGAAGAGCACGGATCCTTCCTTCCTGCGCAGGTCTTTCATAATGGAAAGTTTATCCTGAGGAAGAAGGCCGGCATATACTTTAGAAATGCCTGCTTTTTCTGCCACGGCTTCTGCGCTTTTCCGGTTATCACCGGTCAGCATAATTGGCGTAACGCCCAATTTTTTGATTTCGCTGATGGAAGAAAAGGCATCTTCCTTCAGTGCATCAGATATGGTGATACATCCCAGAAGGCTTCCTTCCTTTGCCATATACACTACGGTGCCTTCTCCATGAAGCGCATCCAGTTCCTGTTCGGAAATGCCGGCCTTTGCCATGAGGCTTCTGTTTCCGGCATAAACGGATTTCCCATCCACCATGCCTTCCACACCAAGGCCAGCCGTTTCATGAAGATTTTCTACATGACACAGGGGGAGATCCTCTGCATGGGCAGCTTCAACAATGGATTTTCCAATGGGGTGGGTGGAGTAGATTTCACAGGAAGCGGCCAGGGAAAGAATGTCTTCTTTCTTATATTTCCCATAGGGAATGATGGAGCGGACTTTGAATTTTCCTTCTGTAATGGTGCCTGTTTTATCCATGACAGCTGCTTTGATTTTGGCAATCACTTCCATCACTGTGCCGCCCTTAAAGAGAATGCCATCTTTGGAAGCTCTTCCTATGCCTGCAAAGAAAGCCAGAGGAACGGAAATGACAAGGGCGCAGGGGCAGGAAATAACCAGGAAAGTGAGGGCAGTATAAATCCATTTTTCCCAGTCAGCGCCAAAGAAAAGCGGAGGAATCACAGCTGTCAGCAGGGCGGCTGCCACGACGGCCGGCGTATAAATTCTGGAAAAACGGGTAATGAAGCGGTCAATCTTCGGCTTACTGGCCACTGCATTTTCCATGGAATCTAGAATACGGCTCACCATGGATTCGGAAAGAATTTTCATGACCTGGATTTTAATGGTACCGGTCATATTCACGCAGCCCGAGTCTACATGGCTGCCTTCTTTGGCGGTTACAGGTTTCGGCTCTCCGGTAATAGCAGATGTATCGATTTCCGTACTTCCTTCCACAATCAGTCCGTCCAGGGGGATACGGTCGCCGGGGCGGACCAGAAGGATATCGCCCACTCTGGCATCTTCCGCCGGAAGTGTTTCCATCTTATCCCCGGTTATGCGGTGAACCACCTCGGGACGAAGGTCTACAGCCGCCATAATCTGGCTGCGGCTTCTGTCGCTGGCCAGCTCCTGCAGATATTCACCGATGCGGTAGAAGAACATGACGCCCACAGCTTCAGGGTATTCCTGTATGCCGAAGGCTCCCAGGGTGGCAATGGTCATGAGGAAAGTTTCATCGAAGAATTCCCCATGGGTCACATTTTTCAGGGCTGTCCATACAATGGGGCCGCCCAGAATCAGGTAGGAAATAAAGAACAGCATGTTTCCGTACAGTTCCGGCATAGCCAAAGCCTCGACAGGATGATAGTGGAACAGCATGCCCAGAACGAAGAAAAAGCCGCCAATCCAAAGCTGTCCTTCTTCTGTGAATATTTTTTTGTAAAAAGGAACATCCTCTGTCTTTGGAGAAATTGATGTTTTTGGGGGACGTACTTTCTTTTTGATTGCCGTAGGCGATTCCACTTCATTGCACTTTTCTGTAAGCTCCGGAATCAGGCTGTCCGGATCCTCTGCGGTGAGCTTCATGGTTTTGGTAGCGTAGGAAATGGAAGCGGAGAGAACACCGGGCTGGCGGTTAATCAGCTTTTCCAGCTTCAATGCGCAGGCGGCGCAGTCCAGAGTAGGAATCTCATAAGTTTCCGTCCGGTAATTGGACTTATCTTTTGGCGGAACGATACCGACCGATTCATCTACGCTCCGGCATACAGCAAGGACTTCCTTCAAAAGGGTATCGGGGTCCTCTTTGGAAATGATGCGCAGTTCCTTATTGCGGAAGGAAATGGCCGCAAAGAAAACAGAAGGCATTTCCCGAATCTTCCCTTCCATTTTAGCGGCGCATTCCATGCAGTCCAGATGCTCCATATGGTAAAGGGAGCGGTGGTAGGTTTTTCCAAGGAAATCACAGCGGCAGCTGTCAAGGCTTTTCCCGCAAATGTCGCAGTCCTCTTCCTCTACACAGGCAGAACAGTGGCAGTTCGGCGCGTGGCCTTTTTGATGATGGATTCCTTTATCATGGAAATGGCCGAAGGCCCGCCGTTCGTCGGCATCAATGGCCTTTTCGTCTTCCATAATATCTTTTTCGTTCGCTTTATACCTGGCCATTTCAGGATCATGGGAATGGTCGTGATGAAGGGGCTCTTCTTCATGGTGGTGGTCATGACCGCAGCAGCCATGATGATGGCTCTCCTCTCCTTCATCCTCACTTCCGGAATCATCTTCATGAACATGACTTTCTTCGTGATGCTGGTGATGGCAGTGGCAGCAGCCGCAGTTATGGGCATGCACTGTTTCTTCTTTTTTATTCATAGGGTTTCCTCCTTGCAGATATAGGATACAGGGTTCTTTCTTTATCTGATTTTAGCATCGTCGCAATATAGAGTAAACCGTTCATGAAAAACACTTTAAAAATTCAAGTGATAAGCAGGACCATATAAAAGCAGCGCCCTTGAAAGAAAAAGAGCGCTGCTTTTGTATTCCATCCCCAGGTCATTGAGAACACCGCCGCATTGGTACCTTTCGGCAGGGGGACTCAAAAAACATTCTGTATTTTTTATTCATTTTCCTTCACATTTTCCGGTACTACGGTCAGTGTTTTCTGGTGGGTATAGTTCACCAGCCCCGGCGGGCCTCCGGGAATTTTCTTCACATAGCGGATAAGGGTATAGTCCACATCCACCTTACCGGAATCTCTTCCTTTGCTGTTCCAGGCGGCCAGGGCGGCAGCCTTCACCAGGGTTTCTTCAGGAATGGTGTCACCGGATGCTTCAATCACTACATGGGAACCGGGAATAGCTTTGGCATGGAGCCATACATCGGTTTTTGCCGCCTTATGCAGGGTGAGATATTCATTCTTTGTATTACTGGTGCCAAACCATACCCGGAAACCATCAATCATACGGTTTTCTATCTGGGGTGCCTGGGATTTTTTATTCGATTTCCCAGATTTTTTCCTTTGGCCCTGCTTTCTATCAATACCCAGATTCTTCAGCTCTTCCTTTAATGCTTCCAGTTCCTGTTTGGTGGTAACCTGTTCAGCAAAGTAAAGAGTATCATTCAGATAGGCAAGTCGTTTATCGCATTCGTCCAGCTTTTCCTTTCCAATGGCAGTCCTTGTTTTCATTTTATTGTATTTCTTGAAATACATCTGGCTGTTGGCGGAAACGGAAAGAAGGGGGTTCACCGGTATGGTCTCATCTTCCGGCGGATCTTTGAACAGATTGGAAAGGGTAAGGGAAGTCCGGTGGTTGATTTTTTCATAGGCATAGATGGAAAGGAGGGTGCCCCAGAGCTTGTACTGGTCCATACGGGACGTTTCTTCCATTTCTTCTCCTATTTTTCTTTTCTTTCGTTCTTCTCTTTTAATAAGAGTATGAAGCTGCTTTTTGTAGTCCTGTACAGCCTGACTGATGGAACCGGCTCCGCTTTCCGCCTCTTTTTCTATAAAGGGGAGGACATCTGCTTTTTCCGGCTCCTGCTTCATCATGTGAAGAGGAATGGGGCTGGCAGATTTCTTTCCTTTTTCATTCTTATATATATATAGGACATCGGATTTGGCAATGGCCGAGGAAAGAGCACACAGGGCGGTGACTACACGATTTTCTTCCTCTTCGGTCATGGAAGAAAGAGAGAGGTCGGCAGGCACCCTGCTTTCATGGGCCAGTTCGTCCGCCAGGTAACGGGAAAAACCGTTAAACTTGGAAAAGAGCCAGCTGTCTAAAGGGATGTCTTCGTTTTTGGAAAAATCCAGAATGTTTTTTATTTCTGCTTTGTTAAATTTCATGAAATCCATGCGGGCAGAGCGTCCCGGAAGACTGTAAGTCTCTCCAGGCACTAGGAGACGGTCCAGCTTTTTACCCCGGAGACAGGCATCTATGATTGTATTTCCTTCCGAAAGAACTATGTTGGGGGAAGCAGGGAGAAGTTCCACCCAGAGGGTGCGGGTCACGATTTCACTGCCTGCTTCGATACGGTCAAAGGAAAGAGATACGACCCGGTCCATATCTGCCTGTTCGATTCTGGACAGGCGGCTCCCTTCCAGATATTTTCTGAGGGTCATACAGAAGGTCTGGGAAGGGGAGTACTGCTTCCTGTTTTTTGCCCTGCCCGTAAGGTAAAGAAGAGGCGGATTATAGGTGTTGATGATAAGACTTACAATATCTCCGTCCTGGCAGAAAAGCTCTAAATCCATAATGCGGTTATCTATCTGGTGCACCTGCCGTACCTGACAGGAATCCAGCTTTTCTTTGAGTTTTTTTACAATCATATATAATACAGCGCTGTCTATCTGCATGATTTCCTCCTGCATAAGCGTTTAAAGATAAATAATTATGGTTTAAGTATATCATACTTGAAGGGTCCTGGTACGGCAGGAACAGGGGATTTCAGCCCTGTCCTTTTAGGACAGGTATAGGCGCTGCCTTTGGAGAAAATACCGGGCGTTCCCTGTATAAACAGGAACAGGCTGATTCCTGTGGTTGATAGAGACGTGACAGGAATGGTAAAATATAGATTCAGAATTAGAAAATCTTCATTCATATACAGCTGTAAGCAAGGAGGAATTATGCATTTTGTAAAATGGCAGGCCTTGGGCAATGATTTTGTTTTTGTTAATGGCTTTAAGGAAAAACTGGAAGAAGTCACAAGGCATACAAAAGAAATCTGCGATCGTCACTTCGGCATCGGCGCTGATGGTATTATATTTGTTCTCCCTTCTGATAAGGCCGATTTGAAGATGCGGATTTTTAATTCCGACGGTTCAGAAGCAGAAATGTGCGGCAATGGTATCCGTGCTTTTGCCAAGTGGGCCCACGAACTGGGACTGGTGAAGGAAAAACGGATTTCTGTGGAAACCGGTGCCGGTATCCTTTATCCGGAAATATTGGATAATGGCATGGTACGGGTAGACATGGGATGCCCCCATCTGGATGCCAAAGAAATTCCGGCAGAAGGTTTCGGCGAAGGTCCTATTGTAAATCAAACGCTGGCCAATGAGAAAAATGGGAAATCCTACCAGGTTACCTGCGTGTCCATGGGGAATCCCCATTGTGTGATTTTTGTTGATGATGCAGAAGCTGTTCCGGTCACGGAGGAAGGCCCCAACTTGGAAACAGACCCTCATTTCCCAAAGAAGACCAATGTAGAATTTGTAGAACAGCTTTCTCCAAACCATCTCAGGATGCGGGTGTGGGAAAGAGGCGCCGGCGTGACTCTGGCCTGCGGCACCGGTACCTGTGCCACTGTGGCAGCCGCTATTTTAAACGGCCGGGTTTCCGGCGGTGCTGACGTAACCCTGGATGGCGGACAGCTTCATATCGAATGGGACGGAAATCCCAAAGACCATATCTTTATGACTGGTCCTGCAGAAAAAGTATTTGAAGGAGACTATCTGCTGTAATTCATCATAAATGGAGGCATTGCATATGAACAGCATGACCGGCTACGGACGAGGCAGCGCAGAAAATGGACGGGGCATCGTGACAGCAGAGCTGAAATCGGTGAACAGCCGTTTTTTGGAAATTAATATGAGAAGCGACCATTTCTCCGCTTTCCTGGAAGACAGGGCATCCCGGAAAATCAAAGAAACCCTGCATCGTGGTAAAGTGACCGTTTACCTTTCTTTCCAGCCTTCTGCAGAAGGAAGAAATCTGAAGGTAGTACTGGACAGGAATCTTCTGGAAGCCTATGCAGCCGCTTTAACGGAAGGCCGGCGTATGAAGGGACTGAAAAACAGAAAACCTTTTATTTCCGATCTTCTGACCCTGCCGGAAACTTTTCTCCATGTAGAAAAAGAAGTCCTGTCCGATGAAGAGCTGGCGCCTCTGGTGGATGAAGCCATGGAGAAGGCGCTGACTGAACTCACAGACATGCGGGCAAGGGAAGGGGCCAACTTGAAGAAGGACCTGGAAAAACGAATTTCTTTCCTTAAAGAAAAGAGAGAATTCCTTTTATCCCGGCAGGATGATGCGGCCCGGGCCTATGAGGAAAGGCTGAAAGAGAGAATCAATAAAATCCTGGAAGACCGGAACCTTTCCATAGATGAGGGGAGAGTACTGGAAGAGGTGGCTCTTTTTTCAGAGAAGGCTGACTATACGGAAGAAGTTGTGCGTTTTGGAAGCCACTTGGACCAGTTCAGTCATATCCTTGAAAGCAATGAGCCTTCAGGCAGAAAACTTGATTTTCTCCTCCAGGAAATCAACAGGGAAGTCAATACAACCGCTTCAAAAGCCAGTGACACCGAAGTGGTTGACTGTGTTATAATAATCAAGACAGAACTCGAAAAAATACGCGAGCAAGTCCAAAATATTGAATAAGGAGCTATCAAAAGTGGGTTTTTCTTTAATTAATATCGGTTTTGGCAATATGGCGGCGGCAGCCAGGGTTATGGCTATCATCAGTCCGGAATCAGCACCGGTTAAACGTATGATCCAGGACTGCCGGGACAGAGGCGAACTGATCGATGCCACCTATGGCAGAAAAACAAGGGCTGTTCTCATTATGGACAGCGGACAGATTATCCTTTCCGCCGTACAGCCGGAAACCATTTCTCACAGGTTAACCAATAAAGATACAGTCATTAACGAAGGATCGGACGATTAATCATGGATACAAAGAAGAAAGATGAGGGAATTCTGCTGGTGGTGTCAGGCCCCAGCGGTGCCGGGAAGGGAACCATCTGCAGTGCCATTCGTTCCATTTATCCCAATCTCCATTATTCTGTTTCTATGACCACCAGAGAGCCCCGTAAGGGAGAGGTGGAAGGGGAAAGCTACTATTTCCGGACCAATGAGCAGTTTGAAAAGCTCATCAAGGAAGATGCTTTCCTGGAATATGCCAGGGTTTATGACCATTACTACGGCACGCCGAAAAAATATGCCCTGGATTTGATTAATGAGGGGAAATCGGTACTTCTTGAAATCGATATCCAGGGAGCCATGCAGGTGAAGAAGCGCTATCCCAAGGGCGTTTTCATCTATATCGTCCCGCCGTCCCTTAAAATTCTCTCCGGCCGTCTCCATGATCGCGGAACCGATTCGGAGGAAGTCATCCAAAAACGTCTCTCCCAGATTACCAGCGAACTGGCCATGGCCCATCAGTATGATTACATCGTGGTGAATGATGTACTGAAAGATGCGGTGCATAAGACCTGCTCCATTCTGGAAGCGGAAAAATGTAAACTGTCTCGCAATGAAGGACAGATTGAAACCATTTTCAAACAATATATCAATAAGGAGGTACCTTTAAAATGATGTGTTTTCCATCTATTGACAGTCTTGTGAAGAAAGTAGATTCCAAGTATACCCTGGTTACCCTGGCAGCAGACAGGGCCCGTGAACTGACCGATGGCCAGCCTCCGCTGATTCCTGATGCAAAGAACAAGAAACCGGTGACCGTGGCACTGGAAGAAATTTACAAGGATAAGATTACCTACAGCTTTGATAAATAACAGACTTTGAGAATGTACCGATTCATTCCATCACCCCATGAATCGGTACTTCCCTGAGGAAATGGAATTTCCGGGAAGGATTTGTAAATGTTTGAAAATAAACATATTGTGGTAGGCGTATGCGGCGGAATCGCCGCATACAAAGCGGCCGGCCTTGTCAGCCGGCTCAGACAGGCCGGTGCCGACGTGCACTGCATTATGACTGCCAATGCAGCCAAGCTGGTTACCCCCATTACCTTTGGCGAACTGTCCGGCAATGATGTGACAGTGGATATGTTTGCCAATATCTACAAATGGGATGTGGAGCATATTGCATTGGCCCGCATGGCTGATGTATTCGTCATTGCTCCGGCCACTGCCGATATCATCGGCAAAGTGGCAAACGGTATTGCAGACGACATGCTTTCTACCACCGTCATGGCCACGAAGGCCAAAGTGATTTTCGTGCCGTCCATGAATACCAATATGTATGAAAATCCCATTGTACAGGAAAACATGGCTAAACTCCGTGCTCACGGCTATCTCTTCGTAGAACCGGAATCAGGACATCTGGCCTGCAACACCAATGGAAAAGGCCGTTTCCCTAAACTGGAATCCATTATGGATGCTGTAGAAAAGGCACTCTTCGGCAAAGGCCTCCTGAAGGGTAAAAAGATTATCGTCAGTGCCGGCGGCACTCAGGAAGCCATCGATCCTGTCAGGTACATCAGCAATCGTTCCAGCGGACGCATGGGCTATGCCATTGCCCGGGCAGCTGCCATGGAGGACGCTGATGTGACTCTGGTTAGCTGCACTACGGCACTTCCTGTTCCTTCAGGTGTTAAGATAGAATACGTCCGTGATGCCCGGGAACTCTGCCGTGCCATGAATTCCCATTTTGATGACTGCGATGCCGCCATCATGGCAGCAGCTGTGTCCGATTATCGCCCCAAGGTGCAGGCCACCCAGAAAATCAAAAAAGAGTCCCATGATGTTCTGAACATTGAGCTGACCCAAAACCCTGATATTCTTTATGGTCTGGGGCAGAAAAAGAAAGGCCAGTTCCTTGTAGGCTTTGCTGCAGAAACGAATGATGTCATAGAGCACGGCAAAGAAAAGCTGAAAAGGAAAAATCTGGATATGCTGGTGGCCAATGATGTGGCCATGCCTGGCGCCGGTTTCAATGTACCCACCAACATTGCTTCCCTTCTTTATAAAGACGGTACCATGGAACAGTATCCGAAAATGACAAAGGATGAACTGGGTCACATTATCGTTGAAAAAATAGCTGAAGGCTTGAAACAGCAGTAATAACTGAAAAAAGTGAAAAAAGCGCCGCTTTCTGCGGCGTTTTTTTCGTGGATAGAATAGAGGCAATAGGGTTATGGGAAATGCAGGCGGAAATTTTTTCTTCTATTTTTGAATGATATGGCATTTTCTTCCCTGCAGGGTAATTAAACCGTCTTTTTCCATGGCCCTTAATTCCCGGGAAAGAGCGCTTCGGTTGGCACAGACATATTCAGCCAAATCCTCCCTGGAAAAAGGAATGGTGAAATCACAGCTTCCTGCTTTTTCCGCTTCCATGGAAAGAAAGCACTGGATTTTTGCTCTGAGGGATTTTCTGGAAATCACATTGATTTTCCTCATGAGTTCCTGGCTTTTGGAAGTCATCATGGCTATGAGATTTTTAATAAATACAAGGACATCTCCATCTCCCGCATGACGGAGGAGACGGTCATAGGGGATAAAAAGCACTTCCGCTTCCTCCTGGGCATAAAAAGTGACAGAAGAAGCAGGATGAGGAGAACAGGCAAAATTTTCTCCGAATATTTCCCCTCGGCCCATGGAGACCAGAATATCCTTCTCACCCCACAGGTCCTCCCTGATCATATAGACATGCCCGGAAAGGATAAGGCCTATGCTGCGGATGATTTCATTCTCTTCATAAATATAATTGCCTTTTTTGAAATTCCTGATATAGCAGCCGGCAGTGAGAAGTATTTCCCGAATACGGCTTTCTTCCATATCCCTGAAAAGGGGAAGCCCTTCATAATTTTTATGATTCATGGCAGCCTCCTTAAAAATATCCGTTTTTTATCATTATATCTACTTTATGTTGCGGCGGCAACAATATAGCTTATAGGTATTTCGTATAATAAAAGTATCAGTTCTTTATTTTACATGAGGAGGAAATCAATGGAAAATCAGATGTTTTGCTATCAGTGCCAGGAAACCGCAGGCGGCAGGGGATGCACCATTCAGGGGATGTGCGGAAAATCGGCCCGTACCGCCCATCTGCAGGATGTACTTATTTATATGACCAAAGGCCTTTCCGAAGTCTCCTCCGCATGCCGGCGGAAAGGGACTACGGTGCCTGACCATGTGGCCCATCTGATTGAAGATAATCTCTTCGTCACCATTACCAATGCCAACTTTGATGATACCATGATTGAAGAAAGAATACAGAAAACAGCAGCAGTCAAAGAGGAGCTTCTCCGTTTACTGCCGGATCAGTCCTCTCTTTCTGATGCTGCTCTCTGGAAGCCTTCTGATGGTTCCTATGACAATCCGGAAATCGGCGTACTTTCCGAAAAAGATGAAAATATCCGCTCTCTTCGTGAGCTCATTACCTATGGTTTGAAAGGTCTTTCCGCTTACCTGCGCCATGCAAGGGTTCTTCATAAAGAATCCCGGGAAATCAACGATTTCCTTGAAGACACGCTGGCCCGTCTGCTGGATAGGAACCTTTCCGTAGATGACCTTTTCGCCCTGACCATGAAAACCGGCGAATACGGCGTTAAGGGCATGGCTCTTCTGGATGAAGCCAATACGTCTGCCTATGGACAGCCGGAAATCACAAAGGTGGATATCGGTGTACGCAGCAACCCGGGCATTCTCATTTCCGGTCATGACCTGAAAGATTTAGAGATGCTTCTGGAACAGACAGAGGGGACCGGTGTGGACGTGTATACTCATGGGGAAATGCTTCCTGCCCATTACTATCCTTTCTTTAAGAAATACAGCCATTTTGCCGGGAATTATGGTAATGCATGGTGGAAACAGAGGGAGGAATTCGAATCCTTTAACGGTCCTATCCTCATGACCACCAACTGCGTGGTGCCTCCCAAAGACAGCTATAAAGGAAGACTTTGGACCACCGGTGTGGTTTCCTTCCCCGGCGCCGGCCATATTGATGAGAAAGACGGCAAAAAGGATTTCACTCCTATTATCCGTCAGGCTCTTTCCTGCAAAGGGCCGAAGGAAATCGAAAAAGGCTTTATTACCGGCGGTTTCGCCCATAACCAGGTGCTTGCTCTGGCAGATACGGTGGTGGAGGCAGTGAAGTCCGGCGCTATTAAGAAATTCATTGTCATGGCCGGCTGTGATGGAAGGGCAAGAAGCAGGGAATACTACCGTCAATTTGCAAAAGCTCTTCCAGCAGATACAGTGATTCTGACTGCCGGCTGCGCCAAATATAAGTATAACAAGCTGAATCTGGGAACCATCGGCGGCATTCCCCGGGTGCTGGATGCGGGGCAGTGCAACGATTCCTACAGTCTGGCCCTCATTGCCCTGAAGCTGAAGGAAGTTTTCAACCTTGACGATGTGAATGAACTCCCCATTGTTTATAATATTGCCTGGTATGAACAGAAGGCGGTCATCGTCCTTCTTGCCCTCCTTTCCCTGGGAGTGAAGAACATTCATCTGGGACCCACACTTCCGGCATTCCTTTCGCCGGCAGTGGTAAACGTATTGGTAGATAAATTCGGTATTGCCGGTATCACTACGGTGGAAGAAGATATGAAGATTTTCTTTGGAAAATAGGAAATAACCAGGGAAAAGCAAAAGGAATGCAGGCTGCCTCCTGGACCACCTCGGAAAAAGCTGAAATTTTCAGTTTTCTTCGTTAACTCCTATGACCAAATAACAGTTAACTATTGCTAAAATAAAGAAATAACGGTATAATAGTACTCAAGTGAATAAAGACTCATCAAGAGCAGCTGAGGGATTTGGCCCGGGGACGCTGCAGCAACCATTCCTGAAAAAGGAACCGGTGCTAATTCCATCAGCATATTGCTGGCAGATGAGAGGATAGGCTCTCCCTGCGGAGAGCCGTTTTTTATTATATTTCCACATTTCAAGTGAGGAGGACTTATATGTCTAAGAAAGTATTATTTACATCAGAATCCGTTACGGAAGGTCATCCTGATAAAATCGCCGATCAGATTTCTGATGCTATTCTTGATGCCATCCTGGCCCAGGATCCCAATGGCCGTGTGGCCTGCGAGACCATTGTAACCACCGGTCAGGTCCATGTATTTGGTGAAATTACCACCACCGCCTATGTACCTATTCCCCAGGTTATCAGAAAGACCATTAACGATATAGGATACACCGATGCCCGTTATGGCTTTGACGGCGAAAGTGTCGGAATTAACGTGGCCATTGACGAACAGTCTCCCGATATTGCCATGGGCGTCAACCAGTCTCTGGAAGCCAAGGAAAAGAAAGCTGATAAATATGATATCGGTGCCGGCGACCAGGGCATGATGTTCGGCTATGCATCCAATGAAACGCCGGAATACCTGCCCATGCCGATTGCTCTGGCCCATCGGCTGGCACGGCGTCTGGCTGAAGTAAGAAAGAACGGAGACGTTCCTTATCTCCGTCCTGATGGAAAGACCCAGGTTACCGTGGAATATGACGATGGCAAACCGGTCCGCGTAGATACCGTAGTCATTTCCGCCCAGCATAACCCTGATGTTACCCATGAACAGATTGAAGAAGACATGATTAACAAGGTCATCAAGGCCACCATTCCTGCCAGGTTCCTTGATGAAAATACAAAATACCTTATCAACCCCACCGGACGCTTTGTTATCGGCGGACCCCAGGGCGATGCCGGCCTTACAGGCCGTAAGATCATTGTAGATACCTACGGCGGCATGGCTCGTCATGGCGGCGGCTGCTTCTCCGGCAAGGATCCCACAAAGGTAGACCGCAGTGCTGCCTACGCTGCTCGTTATGTGGCTAAGAACATTGTGGCAGCCGGCATTGCAGATAAATGTGAAATCGAACTGGCTTATGCCATCGGCGTAGCGGAACCGGTTTCCATCTTCGTTGATACCTTCGGCACCGGAAAAATTGATGATGAAAAAATCGTGGACCTTATCCGCCGGAACTTCGAACTCCGTCCTGCAGGCATTATCGATATGCTGAATCTCCGCCGTCCTATCTATAAGCAGACTGCTGCTTATGGCCATTTCGGAAGGACAGACATTGATCTTCCCTGGGAACACACTGACAAAGCAGATGTGCTCAGGAAAGAAGCAGGCCTCTGATTTCTTAAACAGCCAAAAATATGATAAAATAATGGATAGCCTTCGGGCTGTCCATTTTTTATTGGGAAGGAGCATCCTATGCAGGAAACCATTGCAGAAGTTCTGATTAACAGACCTTCCAAGCATCTGAACCGAACCTTTTCCTATCGTATTCCTGAAACCATGAAAGGGGCAGGTGTGGGCTGGCGCTGCGTAGTGAATTTTGCCAGACGGAAGGAAGAGGGAATTATTCTTTCCGTTCATGAAGAAGATACATCTCAGTTATCCTATAAACTTCTGGATATTCTGTCTCTGGTAGATTCCTTTCCCTGGTTTACTGATGAAATGATACGGACTGCCCTTTGGATTTCCTCATATTACATGTGCACGCTGATCGATGCCCTCCGTCTCTTCTATATCGACAAGAAAGCTGTCAAAACGAAAATAACCTATACTGTGAACTGGAAAAAAATAGAGAAGGAACCGGTGGAGGACATAGAAGGACTGGTAGACCGGTCCGTGGACAGTCTGGATGATAAATCGGCGGCCCTCCTTTTTGGGGACAGGCTGATGGAATACGTGAAACAGAATTTTCTCATCAAAAAGGAAACCCTGGCAGCCGCTCATAAAATCCCTCTGGAAAAATGGATTGTGCCGGACAGGGAGCTCACGGATAAAGAAAAGGGAAGGAGTCGAAAGCAGGCAGAACTTTCTGAATTTCTTCAGGCCAACGGTTCCCAGCCGGTGAGCAGGTTGAAGGAAAAGGGATTTTCCACTGCTCTTATTCATGCATTTCTTTTGAATGAATACGGCCATGCGGTCTATCATAGAAAGGAAACCTATTCTCTGATTACCAGGGAAGGGGAAAAGAAGGAAAAGACACTGACCGAAGAACAGGAAAAGGCGGTCAAAGCCCTGTGTGATTCCATAGATCGAAAGGCCTATGAAGGGTTTCTTTTAAAAGGGGTGACTGGGAGCGGGAAGACCGAGGTTTATCTCCAGGCCGCCCGCCACGCTCTGGAAGAAGGGGGATCCGCCCTCATTCTTGTGCCGGAAATCGCCCTCACCAGCCAGATGACTTCTTATTTTGCTTCCATCTTTGGGGATAAAGTGGTATTTATGCACAGCGGCCTCAGCAAAGGGGAGCGGTATAACAACCGTATGCGTATCATGAGCGGAGAGAGTCCCATTGTCATCGGCTCCCGATCCGCCATTTTCATGCCCTTCAAGAATCTAAGGCTCATTGTGGTGGATGAAGAATATGATACCTCCTATAAGCAGGGGGAAACTCCAAGGTATAACGGCCGGGACGCGGCCAAAGTCATGGCGGTCATTTATCACTGTCCTATTGTACTTGGCGCCGCCACTCCTTCCATAACCACCTATTATGCGGCCTGCCAGGGGAAAATTAGTCTCCTCAACATGAAGGAAAGGGTGTTCAAAACGCCGCTTCCACAGATTCATGTATGTGATTTGAAGGAGAACCCGCCGATTGACAGAAGCGGTCTTATTTCTGCACCTTTAATCTCCCTTCTCCAGAAGACGATCCTTGAAAAGAATAAAGCCATTCTCCTTTTGAACCGGCGCGGTTTTGCCACCACCCTTATGTGCTCTTCCTGCGGCCATGTGTTCAAATGTCCCAACTGCGATGTATCTCTGGTGTACCATAAGGAAATGAATCGGCTGGAGTGCCATTACTGTGAAACAGTACACCCACTTCCCGGAGAATGCCCTGTATGTCATGGCACCCGCATCCTTTACCTGGGAGCGGGCACAGAACGGATAGAAGAAGAACTGGCTGATTTCCTGCCTGAGGCCAGAGTCAGAAGGTTTGACCTGGACAGTACCAGAAGGAAGAACAGTGCCAGGGAAATTCTGGATGATTTCAGACAGGGGAAATTTGATATACTTTTCGGCACCCAGATGGTGGCTAAAGGCCATGATATTCCCGGTGTGCAGACGGTAGGCATTCTTTCTGCCGACAGCATTCTGAATATTCCTTCCTATCTGGCGGCGGAACAGACTTTCAACCTCATTACCCAATGTGCCGGAAGGGCAGGGAGGAGCAGGAAACAGGGAGAAGTAATTCTGCAGACCTATAACCCTTCCCACTATGTCATCCAATGCGCTGCGCGGCAGGATTATGAAAGCTTTTACAAACAGGAGCTTCGATATCGAAAACTTCTGGAATACCCACCTTTTGCGAGACTTATGAAGATTACCTGCTTTAATGAAGATGAAAAAAAAGCAGACTCCCAGGCCGGGCGGATTCACAGCTGGCTTCAAAGCGTCATTCCCCGGCTTTCGGGAAATGTAAAGTGCAGCGCCCCTTTCAGTGAACCAATCAAGCGTGTTCGAAATCTCTACTACATATCTATTCTTGTCAAGGGCAAAAGTCTTACCTCTTTAAAAAACGCCATGCGCGGGACGCCCCTGTTTGAGGAAAATGATATAATTATAGACGTAGATCCTTTATAAAAGGACTCATAATAACCATAAAAGAAAGAAGGAAATGAATTGAGTACCATTATTACTGCCGGCAACCCCATTTTAAAAATGAAGGCACAGCCGGTTGAAAAATTTGATAAAAGTTTGAAATTCCTTGTGAATGATATGAAGAAGACTCTTTACGAAGCAAACGGTGTTGGCCTGGCTGCGCCGCAGATTGCCGTTTCCAAAAGAATTTTCGTAGCCGATGATGGAGTATCGGGATTCGAAGCCTACATAAATCCGGAATGGAAGCCTGATGGAGATGAAATGAACACAGATACGGAAGGCTGCCTTTCCGTTCCTGAATTCTTTGGTGAAGTAACCCGTTATTCCAATGTCATTATCCGCTATCAGGATATTCACGGGAAAAAGAAAACAAAAAAAGCCTCCGGCCTTCTTGCCCGCTGCATCCAGCACGAAACAGATCACCTGAACGGTATTCTCTTCATTGAAAAGGCCATTTCTCTTCATAAAGGACCGAAAACAAATGAATAAGTATCGTATCGTCTTTATGGGAACTCCCGATTTTGGCGTTCCTGCACTGGAAGCCATGACTCTCAACGGTTATAAGCCGGTGGCGATTTACTGCCAGCCGGACCGGATTAACGGACGGGGCAGAAAGATTAATTATTCCCCGGTGAAATCATTTGGTCTCTCTCATGATATCCCGGTTTACCAGCCGGACAGTTTGAAGAATCCGGAAGAGCAGGAGAAACTGAAAGCTTTATCTCCGGATCTTCTTGTGGTTATCGCCTATGGAAAGATTCTCCCCAAAGCAGTCCTTGATATTCCCACCTATGGAGCTATCAATGTCCATGCGTCTCTTCTTCCGAAATACAGGGGCGCTGCCCCCATTCAGCGGGTCATTATTGATGGTGAAAAGGAAACCGGTGTGACCATTATGCAGCTGGATGAAGGCATGGATACGGGAAATATTATTTCCGCAGTGAAAATGGCCATTCCTCCCCACATGAATGCAGGAGAACTTTTTGACCGGCTGGGAAGCCTGGGGGCCAGAGAACTTATTCACGTACTTGATGACCTTCCCGAAAAGCTCCAGCATTCGATTCCCCAGAATCAGGAAGAAGCTTCCTATGCTGAAAAAATTACAAAAGACATGGGCCATTTGGACTGGAATCTTCCGGCGGAAAGGCTTGACTGCCTGATTCGAGGCATGAATCCAAACCCCGGTACCTACAGTTTCTATCGAGGAAAAAGAGTAAAAATCCATAAAGCAGCTCCTGAAGCTGTAAAGCACTCTTCCCGGCCAGGCACCATCCTGTCCCTTGCAGAGGACCGGATTCATGTGGCCTGCGGCAGTGGTGCCCTTGTTATTTCAGAAATCCAGCCGGAAAACCATAAAAAGATGGATGCTTCCGACTTTATTCATGGATACCAGGTGAAAGTGAATGATGAATTCGACCGCTAAGCCCCTGCCTTCTGCCCGGAAGCTTGCTTATCAGGCTTTATACGACATTCTGGAGAAAAAAGCCTATGCCAATCTCACCCTCCAGCATGTGCTGAAGGAATATCCTTTAAATGGGCCGGAAAGCCGGCTCTTAACGGAACTGGTGTATGGAGTGCTTCGGAAATATAATTACCTTCTTTGGATCATTTCACGCCTCAGCACCTATTCTTTAAAAAAAATCCATCCATCTGTAAAAATCCTTCTCTGTCTCGGTCTTTATCAGCTTCTTTACCTGTCAAGAATTCCTGCTTCTGCCGCAGTCAATGAAACGGTAAAAATAGCAAAGAAAATCACCCATAAAGGAAATGTGGGCTTTATCAATGCCATCCTCCGGGGATATATCCGTAAAAAGAATGAACTTTCTTTATTTCCCAGAAATGACAATCCGCTGCTCTACGATTCTCTTTACTGGAATGAACCGGAATGGCTGGTGAAATGGTGGCAGTCTCATTACAGCAGGGAAGCAGCGTCCATTTTAGAGGCTTTCAATGAAACGCCGAAGCTGGCTGTGAGAGTCAATACATTAAAGACAAACCGGGATGCCCTTCAAAAAATGATGGCGGAAAAAGGCATCAAAACAGAGGCCGTCCCCTGGGATAACAATGCCCTCATCCTTTTGGAAGGAGCCCATGCATTCTGGCCTCTGGCAGAAGAGGGCCTTGCTTATGTACAGTCCCTTTCCTCCATGATTCCGGCTACTGTTCTTTCTCCGAAGGAAGGGGACAGGGTGCTTGATATGTGCGCTGCCCCCGGCAGCAAGACCACCCAGATGGCAGAAATGATGAAGAATAACGGAACCATTGATGCCTGGGACCTGTATCCCCATAAGATTTCACTCATAAAAAATAATGCAAGGAAACTGGGGATTTCCATCATCCATGCAGGAGCCAGGGATTCAGGAAAACCTTTCCCTGCTCTCTTTGGGAAATACGATAAGGTTCTTCTGGATGCTCCCTGTTCCGGCCTGGGCGTTCTTTCCCATAAACCGGAAATCCGCTGGCACCGGAAGGAAGAGGATCTGAACGAATTTCCGCTTCTCCAGGAGAAACTTCTTTCCTGCGCTGCTTCCTATGTAAAAGAAGGCGGCCTTCTGGTATACAGCACCTGCACCCTGAATCCTGCAGAAAATGAAGACAGAGTCCGTCAGTTTTTGAAAGAACACCAGGAATTCACTCCCCTTGAATTTTCGCTGGGAGATCAAAAGAAATCGGCCGATGGAATGATGACCATCCTGCCCTATGAACTTCACAGCGACGGTTTCTTTATTGCCAAACTGCTGAAAAAATAATTCTTTATAGAAGGAGCTATTATGCCTTTTAATATCTGGGGACACACCCTGCCAGAAATGGAAGAATGGGTGGTGTCAAAGGGATTTCCCAAGTTTCGAGCCAAGCAGCTGCAGGACTACCTGTACCGCCGCTATATCTATGATTTCTCCGAAATGAAGCAGCTTCCTGCTTCCATGCGGGATATGCTCAAAGAAGAAGCCCTGCTCAATAAACCGGAAATCATGAGCACCCTTGCCTCCAATGACGGAGATACCACGAAAATCCTCCTGAAGCTTTCCGACGCCTCCCTGATTGAGACGGTATGCATGCATCATAATTATGGAAATTCCATCTGTATATCCACGCAGGTGGGCTGTGCCATGGGATGCGTCTTCTGTGCATCCACCAGAAAGGGGCTGGAACGAAACCTTACCGCATCGGAAATGCTGGCCCAAGTGTATGCGTTCAAAGAAAAACTGGATGCGCCTATCCATTCCATCGTCCTCATGGGTTCCGGAGAACCGCTTACCAACTATGAGGAAGTTCTCCGCTTCATCCGACTAGCCAATGACCCGGGACTGCTGAATATCAGCCTTCGAAATATCACCCTTTCCACCTGTGGTATCGTGCCTCAGATTTACCGATTGGCCGAGGAGCACCTGCCTATTACCCTGGCTATTTCCCTCCATGCCCCTAACGATGAAATCAGAAACCGGATTCTTCCGGTGAGCCGCAATTTCAAAATCGAGGATGTAGTAAAGGCATCCCGTTATTATTTCAAAACCACGGGACGGAGAGTGACCTTTGAATACATCCTTATTAAGGATATCAATGCCTCTCCGGAAAATGCCGAAGAGCTCTGCCGTCTGACCGGGAAGATGAACTGCCATTTCAATCTTATCCCCATTAATGGTACGGAACATATCCAGCTCTATCCGCCGGATATGAATGAAATCCGGAAGTTCGTTTCTATTCTGGAAAAGCATGGAAAAAGTGTAACTGTCAGAAGACAGATGGGTGATGAAATCCAGGCTGCCTGCGGACAGCTGAAGCGCCGTTTCCTCTCTGACAAGTAAGGGCGCGGCATCTGTTTCTATGATTTTCCATTTTACTCTGTTTTTTCCTGTCATTTTGGGGACTGCCCGCAGAATCACCCCTGTTTCATGAGAGAAATTCCCACTTTTTACTCAAAAAGAGCCTCTCAAAGGGGATAGAAAATTGACTATCCCTGCTGATGATGTTAGTATTAAATTAATTGGATAAGTTTAGGTTTATCAGTTCCGGCAAATGAACATGCCGGGCGTGGGGTTGCTTCTTGATAGGAAAAAACTTAGATGATACTAACTTATGGAGAATCGGAAAAAGGCCTTGTAAGAAAGGTCAATGAGGACGCCATCAATCTGTCTGTGAATAACCTGTACCTTCTGGCTGACGGTATGGGCGGCTATGATGGCGGCCAAATTGCCAGCAGCCTGGCAGTACAGAGTGCCGGCCGTTTCCTTGGCAGCGTCCCTGCTTTTTCAGAGCAGCTGCTGAAGGAATCCTTTTATGCTGCCAACAGGGCTATCCTCAATGAAAAAAAGGATAATCCCGAGCTTCGGTCCATGGGTACTACCATGGTAGCTGCAGCAGAAGCGGGGGATAAGCTGGTTTGGGCCCATGTGGGAGACAGCCGGCTCTACCGCTTTCAGCAGGGAAAGCTGGAACAGATTACCGTAGACCATTCTTTTGTTATGGAACTGGTGAACGAAGGGAAGCTGTCCCGGGCGGAAATGAGGGTTCATCCTAGAAAAAATGAGATTACCCGTGCCGTGGGCATTGAAGATGAGCTGAAAGTGGATACCGGTTCCTTTGCATTGGAAAATGGAACCTTCATCCTTCTCTGCACCGACGGCGTTTCGGGCATGGTAGAAGACAGGGATTTGGAAAGTCTGATTGCGTCCAGCCCCAGAAAGACAAAAGAAGACCTGAAAGAACTGGGCCGCCTGATTATGGGAAAAGTCTATGAAGCAGGGGCCAGAGACAATGCCTCCTTTATTTTGATTCAATTTTGGAACTGAGTGGAGTAAAATATGACTGGTAAAATTCTTGATGAACGTTATGAACTGATCGAAAAAATCGGTTCAGGCGGTATGGCTGATGTGTACAAAGCCAAAGATATCCTTCTTGACAGGATTGTGGCAGTCAAAATTCTGCACAGCAGCTTTGCAGAAGACAATGATTTTATCGTGCGGTTCCGCCATGAAGCCCAGTCTGCAGGGAAGCTGTCCCATCCAAATATTGTGGGTATTTACGATGTAGGCTGCGACGGTGACGTCCATTACATCGTCATGGAATACGTGGAAGGGGAAACGCTGAAGCAGTATATCCAGAACCACCCCAATATCCCCATTGATACGGCTGTCCGCATTGCTATTGAAATCGGTTATGCCCTGGAAGAAGCTCATGCCAACGGCATTATCCACTGTGATATCAAACCGCATAACGTACTTCTCACAAGGACAGGCAAAGTGAAGGTGACGGACTTCGGTATTGCCCGCGCCATTAACTCTTCTACTGTTCTTGACAAACAGTCCATCCTGGGCTCGGTCCATTACCTTTCGCCAGAACAGGCAGCAGGAGATAAAATAACTGCCAAGACCGATATCTATTCCCTGGGTATCGTTCTTTATGAAATGCTGACACACCACCTTCCTTTTGAAGGAGAAACGGCTGTGAGCATTGCTCTCCAGCACATGCAGGGCGACATTCCGCGGCCCACTAAATACAATCCTGCCATTTCTCCCATGCTTGAGGAATGTCTCCTAACGGCACTCCAGAAAGATCCGGATAAAAGATACGATACGGTATCCGATTTTATTTCTGAACTGAAAATCGCCCAGGGTTTTACTACTACCATATACAAGCCCGCCTCTCATGACTTTACAGCCATGACAAGGCCTATCCCCAAGAAAGAAGTACGGACTCACAAAGTACAGAGAGAAACAAAACTGACCAGATTCATTACGAATCTGCCGCAGAAGTACATCTGGATCGGCATGGTTGTCCTTTTCATCATTTGTTTTGCCTGGGCCTTTTTCAGCTTTGGCAATTTCTGGAGTTCTGAAAATATCACCGTTCCCAACGTGGTAGGTAAGCCGGTGGAAGTGGCTGAAACTACGCTGAAGAAGCTGGATCTGAAAGTATCGGTGGATGAAATAGCCAGTGATGACGTACCGGCAGGACAGGTTATTTCTCAGACCCCTGCCGCCGGAACTAATGTAAAAGCTCGGCGTATTATCCACCTCACTGTCAGCAAAGGCGGATCTGCCATGCTGATTCCTGACCTTAAAGGGCTGACTCTGGAACAGGCCAAGGAAAGGCTGGATAAAATGGGACTCACTCTGGGAGCTGTGGAAAACGGGAATGATCCCGATAAACCATCGGATGTCATCATTTCCCAGAGCCCTGAATCCGGCGCTAAAGCCACCAAGGGAACCAGAGTGAATATTGTCATTAATATGAAACAAAAGGTCCATGTACCCAATGTAGTGGGCATGACACTGGCTGATGCCAGAAATACACTGCTTTCCATGAAGCTTTCCGTTGGTACCATCAATGCTTCTGACGGTACCTCTACCGATGACAGCAACGCCATCATTATTTCCCAGGATCCGGCAGGCGGTGAATCCACCTCTTCCAATGTGGTCAATCTGACTGTTGGAAAGAAGAAATCCCAGACTAAGACCGGCACTGTGAATATCTCCATTCCTAAAGGCGGCAATGCACGACAGGTAGAAATCTATGTCACCGATGACAGTGGGAAGCATACTGCCTACAGCGGCAAAGCAGCTCCAGGAAGCACAGTGAGCAAGGATGTTTCCGGCAGCGGAAACGTACATGTACAGGTAGTCATTGACGGCTCTGTAGTACAGGATCGGGAGCTTTGATGATGAAGGGACTGATTCTGAAAAATCAGAATGGCTATTTTACCATATACGGCAGTGAAGGCGCCCTGTCTCTCTGCCGCTCCCGGGGCAGGCTGAAACGGCGTATCGATATTCTGGTAGGGGACTATGTGGACTTTGAAACGGGAAATAGTGGGGAGACGGTCATTACTCATGTGTATCCACGGAAAACCGTGCTCTACCGTCCTCCTTCCGCTAATATAGACCAGCTTGTACTTGTATCAGCCGTCCGTACCCCGGACTTGAATCTCTTCCTTATGGACAAGATGGTGGTGATGGCTGAAGAGGCCGGCGTTGAACCACTGATTGTGATTAATAAGGCTGATCTAGACGAAGCAGGGGCTGAAAAGGCTGTTACCTACTACAGAAAAGCCGGATATTCCGCCTTTTCCCTTTCTCTTCTTCACGATGAGGGGCTTGAAAAACTCACCAGTGCCCTCAAAGGACCAATCATAGCTTTTTCCGGACCCTCCGGAGTGGGGAAATCGACTCTTCTGAACAGGATACTTGGAAAATCCCATTTCCTTTCCGGTGAAGTGAGCCGCCATACAGGCAGGGGAAAGAATACCACCCGCCATGCGGAACTGATTCAATGGAAAGACCGGAGATTCCTTATGGATACACCGGGCTATACCTATCTTGATATTGACCGGATCGAAGGGAACCATCTTTCCTATTTATTCCGTGATTTCCGACCTTTCCTGGGGAAATGCCGGTTCAATGACTGTATCCACAGCAAAGAACCGGACTGCGCTGTAAGGCAGGCGGTGGAAGAAGGACTGATTCAGCAGCGGCGATATCAGTCATATCTTGAAATACTGGATGAAATAAGGAATCCAAGGAGGTAAATTATGAAAATTGCTCCCTCTATACTGGCTTCAGATTTTTCCCGTCTGGCCGATGAGCTCAAGGATATTGAAAAAGGCGGCGCTGACTACGTCCATCTGGATGTTATGGATGGCCGCTTTGTACCTAATCTTACTTTTGGCGTACCAGTCATTCAATCCTTAAGGTCCTGTACAAAACTTCCTTTTGATGTTCACCTTATGACTTATCATCCCGAAGCCTATCTGGAAGGACTTGAGGCAGCAGGAGCTCACATGGTATCCTTCCATGTAGAAGCAGTGCCGCACCTGGACCGCATGATTCATAACATCAAAGACCGGGGGATCAAGGCCGGTATTGCTCTGAATCCGGGCACCCCCCTCGCTTCCATAGAACAGGTCCTGCCTCTTCTTGATTTTGTCCTCATCATGTCCGTGAATCCCGGCTTTGGCGGGCAGAAATTCATTCCCTATAGCCTTGATAAAATTGCCGCCCTTTCCGCCATGATTAAGGAAAAAGGACTTTCCATTTCTATCGAAGTGGATGGCGGCGTGAACAGGGATAATGCGCCGCTTCTCAAAAAAGCGGGCGCTCATATTCTGGTCGCCGGTTCTTCGGTCTTTGGAAAAGAAGACAGGGCGAAGGCCATCCGGGATTTGAAAGTATAATAATCGAAAAGCGGCAGGACTGCCGCTTTTTTAGTGGTGTGGAATACGAGCAGCATCCAAAGGGGAATTGAAATTCAGCCTTCTATCCAGAGTGGCGGACAGGATAGAAAAGAGCAGGAAAATCCGCCATCCTTTAAAGATTGTCAAGCACCAGCTTCTTTTTAGTGTTACAATAATAGAGTAATTTATTTATGTTTTAATAGGAGTCATACCTATGAGTGAAATGAATCGGATTGACCATTACCTGAGCACCGACGGCATTCGTATCACCGTAGCCGATGTTACGGATGCAGCCCGCAGGGCCCAGGAAATTCATCATCTTCCTTCTCTTTCTGCGGTCATTTTGGGAAAGGTCTTAAATGCAGCCGCCATCCTGGCCATGGATTTTAAAAATCATGAAGGGGTCTCCCTGAAATGGGTGACTAATTCGCCTTTAGGGACTATCCATGCCGATGCCTACGAAGGAAGGTATGTGCGGGGATTTATCGAAAATCCCGATGACGGCACCATTCCCTACACCCCCGCTGAGGAAGCGAAATGGGTGAGCCGCAGGGGAAAACTCTTCGTTACCCGTTATTCCCTTTTGAAAATGCCCTATGTATCGGCAGTGGACCTCTCTGACGGAGATACGGCTTCCTGTGTATCTGACTATATTAATTCGTCTGACCAGACCCTGTCTCACGTAGAAATCGAAGCCCTGACAGACAAAGAGGGGAAAATCATCCGCATGGCCGGCTTTATCGCCCAGCTCATGCCTGAAGGGGATAAAAAACTTTTTGGAGAGCTCTTTGCGAAAGACCGAAAGTGGGATCTTTTTGATGAGACTGGAAAAGAAGCGTCCCTATCCACCCTTCTCAACAAAGAAAATTATGTCCTTCTGGGAAGTGCTCCTGTTTCCTTCCGCTGCACCTGCGGAGAAGATCGGATCAAGCATTCTCTGCAAGGTCTTCCTCTGGCTGAACAGCAGGGCCTCCTGGACGATGACCATATAGAAATAGAATGCCACTACTGTGGGAAAAAATATGAAATTTCCAGAGAAACTCTTGTGAAATGGTTCAATGAAAAGGGAGGAAATGTACAATGAGCAAACTGGCTTTTATTGGCGGTACCGGCGTATATGATCCCGGCATCCTGACTGATCTTCATTCAGAAATCATCGATACACCCTATGGAAAGGCAAGCTATGAATCAGGCAGATTCGGAGATAAGGAAATCATCTTCCTGGCCCGTCATGGCGTGCATCACACCATTCCGCCTCATAAAATCAATTACAGAGCCAATATTTACGCCCTGAAAATGCTGGATGTAAAGGCCGTAGTTTCCACCACCGCCGTGGGTTCTCTGAATCCCGGCTATAAGGCAGGGGAACTGGTTCTGGTTGATCAGTTCATCGACATGACAAAATCCAGGGAAGGGACTTTCTATGACGGAGAGCATTATGGCGTAGCCCATCTGGATATGACCCATCCTTACTGCGAGACCCTTCGCCAGGCCATCATCAGGGCGGCAGAAGAAGAGCATATTACTCTTCATCCCCATGGAACCTATATCTGCACCGAAGGCCCCCGTTTTGAAACGCCGGCTGAAATCAAGGCTTACCGTCAATGGGGAGCTGATGTGGTGGGCATGACAAATCTGCCGGAATGTGTCCTGGCCAGAGAGGCGGAAATCTGCTATTCTACCATTTCCATGGTAACAAATTTTGCCGCTGGTATTTCTGATACCCCCCTTTCCCACAGGGAAGTGGTGGACTGCATGAACCATAACCTGGAAAGCTTCAAGAAAATCATTACCATCCTTTCCAGAACCTATGACCCTGATACGGAATGCAGCTGTCACCATGCAGCAAAAGATTTTGGAGGATTCCATCTCTTATGAGTGAAGCACTTTGGTCCCTGAAATGGGAAAAGGGAGAACTGGTACTGCTTGATCAGACAAAACTGCCAGGAAATATTTCCTATATTCACTGCAGAGAAAGCAGGGAAGTGGGAGAGGCCATTTCCCGCCTGTCTGTCCGCGGTGCTCCGGCCATCGGGGTGGCGGCGGCCTACGGCATGGTACTGGCCTTTAAGGAAATTAAAAAAGAAGGGCTTTCCGGCCCTTCTTTAAAGGATGCTTTCCACAGGGCGGCCAGGGAGCTTGCTGCTGCTCGTCCTACGGCAGTGAACCTGTCCTGGGCTGTCAGGGAAATGGTTCATACCTTTGATACTCTTTCGGAAGAGGAAGCCCTGGCAGGGCTTATAGAAAGGGCAGAGGCCATTGAAAGAGAAGACAAGGCCCTCTGCAGCGCCATGGCAGACCATGGGGCAGACCTCTTTAAAGGGAGGAAAAATCTCCGCATCCTGACCCACTGCAATACAGGTGCCCTGGCCACCGCCGGCATAGGTACTGCCTTTGGCGTTATTTACCGCCTGTATGAAAGAGGGCAGATTGAACGAGTGTATGCCGATGAGACAAGGCCCCTTTTCCAGGGAGCCCGGTTGACCGGTACGGAACTTATGGAAAATGGAATTCCTGCCACTCTGATTACTGACAGCATGGCCGGATGGGTCATGAAGGAAAAGAAAATTGATGCGGTCATCGTAGGCGCCGACCGCATTGCAGCCAATGGCGACGCAGCGAATAAAGTAGGTACCTACGGCCTTTCCGTACTCTGCGCTTACCATCATATTCCTTTTTATATTACCGCTCCTTTTTCCACCTTTGATTTCTCTATTTCCAGCGGAGACGAAATCTCCATAGAAGAGAGAAATCCGGAAGAAGTGCGGCAGATAAGGGGCATATATACGGCACCGAAAGATATGCCTGTCTTTAATCCTGCCTTTGATGTGGCGCCTCATACATTGATTACCGGCATCATCACAGAAAAAGGAGTCCTGACTCCACCCTATGATGTAACCATAAAGAACTATGAAAGGAGTTTACAATTATGAGTGATTCTATGATTCGTGATATTTCACTGTCTGACAATGGGGAACAGCGTATCCGCTGGGTAGCCAAATTCATGCCTGCCCTGAATGCACTTCGGGAAGAATTTATCAAAGATCAGACCTTTAAAGGCAAAACCATCGTCATGTCCATCCATCTGGAAGCAAAAACAGCTTACCTGGCCCTTACGCTGAAAGCTGCCGGTGCTAATGTTATCTGTACAGGAAGCAATCCGCTGTCCACCCAGGATCCCATTGCAGCAGCTCTGGTGAAAAACGGAATTACTGTGTATGCATGGCATGGCTGCACCGATGATGAATATACCATGTTCCTGAACAAAGCCCTGGACCATATGCCTGATATCATTATTGATGATGGCGGAGACCTGGTACACCTTCTCCATACCACCAGAGCAGATGCCAGGAAGAACCTGATCGGCGGCTCCGAAGAAACAACCACCGGTGTATACCGCTTGAAGATTCTGGAAAAGAATCATGAACTGAAATTCCCAATGATTGCAGTTAATGATTCCTATTGCAAATACCTCTTTGATAACCGCTACGGTACCGGCCAGTCTGCATGGGACGGCATTATCCGCAGCACAAATCTTACCGTCACCGGTAAAACCGTAGTCATTGCAGGCTACGGCTGGTGCGGCAAGGGTGTTTCCATGCGCGCCAAAGGCCTGGGTGCCCATGTGATCGTTACCGAAGTGGACCCCATCAAAGCCATTGAAGCCGTTATGGACGGCTTTGAAGTGATGCCTATGGACGAAGCAGCCAAACTGGGGGACTACTTCCTTACCGTCACCGGTGATATCGACATCATCACAGAACGCCATTTCATGGAAATGAAAGACGGCGCCATCTGTGCCAATGCCGGCCACTTTGACTGCGAAGTCAGCAGAAAAGATCTGGAAAGAATCTGCACAAGGAAATTTGAAGCCCGCAAAAATATTGAAGGCTACGTCCTGCCAAACGGCAAGACCGTGTTCCTCATGGCCGAAGGCCGTCTGGTTAACCTGGCTGCCGGTGACGGACATCCGGCAGAAATCATGGACCTTTCCTTCGCTATGCAGACCCTGGCTGCCCGGTATCTCCTTCAGCACGGCAGCGAAATGGAAGCGAAGGTATACACATTGCCCCATGAACTGGATACCAAAGTAGCTTCCATCAAACTGGCTTCCATGGGCTACAAGATCGATACCCTCACTGAAGCCCAGAGAAAATATCTGGGACTTGACTGAAGGAGGTTGTCATGAAAATTCTCATTAAAAATATCGGCCTTATGCAGGACGGAAAAGTCACCGAACACAAGAATATAGCTGTAGAAGACAAATATATCAAAGAATTCCCGGAGAATCCAAAAAAAGAAGAGTACGATGAAATCATCGAAGGCCATGACATGCTGGCCATGCCGGGACTTGTGAATACCCATACCCATGTAGCGATGACCCTTTTCAGAAGCTATGCTGATGATATGGCCCTCATGGACTGGCTGCAGAATAAAATCTGGCCGGCAGAAGACCACCTGGATGACGACATCGTCTACTGGGGCAGTACACTGGCCTTTGCTGAAATGATCCGCGGCGGTACCACATCCTTCTGCGATATGTACATGTTCATGGACGCCTGTGCCAGAGCTGCTGATAAAGCGGGCATCCGTGGCAATCTGGCCAGAGGCCTTGCCGGTATCGGTCCCAATGGACAGAAAGGTATCGATGAAAACGTAGAACTCTACAAGAATTGGAACGGGGCAGGGGACGGCCGCTTCAAAGTCATGATGGGACCTCATGCTCCCTACACCTGTCCGCCTGACTATATTAGAAAAGTGCGGGACGTGGCAGAAAAATACGATATGCCCATTCACATTCACCTTTCTGAAACAAAAGGGGAAGTGGAAAACTGCGAAAAAGAATACCATATGACGCCTATTGCTCTCATGGACTCCCTGGGCCTCTTTGAAAGGCCTACACTGGCTGCTCACTGCGTCCATGTCACTGATGACGACATTCGCATCATGAAAGAAAAGCATGTATGCGCAGCCCATAATCCTGCGTCCAATCTGAAACTGGCCAGCGGCATTGCCCCTGTTCCCAAAATGAGGAAAGCAGGTATTACTGTAGGTATCGGCACCGACGGCGCCTCCTCCAACAACAAGCTTGATATGTTTGCAGAAATGCGTCT
Source organism: Dialister succinatiphilus (assembly GCF_928721695.1). NCBI lineage: Bacteria > Bacillati > Bacillota > Negativicutes > Veillonellales > Veillonellaceae > Dialister > Dialister succinatiphilus. The sequence continues at coordinate 1,976,131 of NZ_OV788641.1, forward strand.
CACCGCCCTTATCCACAAGGCGGCCAACTATGATCCCTTCGCCATTACCGCCAAAGAAGCAGTAGACATGGCCACCAAAGATGGCGCCAAATGCCTTGGTTATGACAATCTTGGTGAATTAAAGGAAGGCTACCTGGCTGATATCATCCTGGTAGACAGAACCGGATTCCACTGGAAACCAAGATTTGACAGCGTCTCCCTGGCCGTTTACGCCGGTAACTCCATGGATGTGGATACCGTCATCATCAACGGCAGACCGGTGATGGAACATAAAGAACTCCTCACTATAGATACGGAAAAAATGGATGCAGAAGTCAAAAGAGTGACCGAAAAGCTCTATGCCTTCACAAAGAAATAAAAATATTCGGTATGAATAAAAAGCTGTGAATGTCGATGTACTAGAAATCGATATTCGCAGCTTTTTTGCATGAAAACAACGGACAAGTCAGCACAAAAACACGGATGGTCATCCGTGCCGGTCAGTATTGCGGGCCTCTCAGAATCAGGCGTCAACGCTGGACTGCAGGAAGGAGACTTCCTGCAGCAGCCCTGAACTTGTCGTCTGGGAATGCGGGCTCATGCTGGATGAGATGATATCCGTGCTTTGGCTTGATTGTCATGGTTTAACGTATTCTGCAGAATCCGTTCTGCCCTCAAGGCGCCCTGGGAGCCGGAGAGGGGAAAGCGGGAAATCTGTATACAGAGATTCATTGATTCCTCTCTGCCAAAACTGCATTCCGGCCGGAATATTCGCGATATACAAGGTAGATAAGGAAATAGAATCCTTCCATGGAGAGCTTCCTGATTTCCCTCTCCATACATTTATATTGCATAAGCACCCTCTTTTAACAACCTCCCTTTTAAAAACATATCAATCATTGATGAGAAAGCCGCGTGCTCACCAATAGGTGGTATGTAATAAACATAATTATGAAATTATCATTAGAATTTTGTCCATCATGTTCACATAAAGGACATTTCTCCTATTTATATAGTAGAAGGATGTAAAAGACCTGCAGCATGGAAAAAAGTTATCCATAAATCCCCGAGATGGCCATAGGAGATGTAAGTATGGAAAGCAGACGTCCATGGGTTAACCTCTTTTCATACTTCCCTGATCAGGTAAAAAACATCACAGGAAAATCCGAAAATCTCACCTTTTGCAGAAATGACGGGAGACTCATGTATGGCGCGCGCCGTCGTACCATGTACAGCAGCGGCCGTAGACCATGCAGATACCGAACTCATTGGGCAAACAAAGACACCGGATTTCCTTGTGGTGTTTTTAATTGAGCTGTTCACCAGGAAATATGAAAACATACCAGCCATTTCTCTTTATACGCTTATCTTTGGACTCAATAGCGAAACAAGGAGAAGGTAAGAATAAAGCCTTGATAAAAACAGGTAAGATGTAATAATATTGAGTAAAGGGAAAAATAGGAATAATAAGGAAGATTGAGGGATAAATAGGTTCCGATAATTTAATGTTATCGGAACCTATTTTCTTATAAAGATGGTATAATAGTAAAAAAGCAAAGATGGACACTATTTCATCAGTAAGGAGATTGTATGGACAATCATTTTTTTCTGCGAGATTTCAGCAGAAATTCGCAAAGTGAGGGCCTCTCTGACAAAAGTATGAATTCCCTTTCGGTGACAAAGGCGAATCATACGATTGACGCTTATGAATCGGACTGGAATGATTTCTGCGACTGGTGCCGGTATCATCATCAGACCTCTTATCCGGCTCAACCGGAAACCATTGTGAATTATATCAATGATTTAGCAGACTATGCCAAGGCTTCTACCATACGGCGGCGGATCAGCGCCATTTCTGAAAACTATAATGCTTCCGGGGACCATGTGGAAAACCCCTGCCGGGCCTGGATTGTGAAGGAAGCTCTCATCGGTCTTACTCGTTTGAAAGGGACTGTACAGAAAGGGAAAACTCCTATTTATTGGGAAGAAATTGAGGAAATGATTCATCGCATGGATTTAACTTCTCTTCAGGCACTGCGCGACCGGGCGGTTCTGCTTTTGGGATTTATGGGTGCTTTCCGGCGCAGCGAGCTGGCAGGACTTGATGTGGAGGATATCAAGAAATATCCCCAGGGCATTGTGGTCACCATCCGCCATTCCAAGACTGACCAGACCTCAGCAGGACAGCAGATTGGCATCCCCTATTTGTCTCATTCTTCCATGGATTGTATCCACGCCCTTCAGGAATGGCTGACGGCGGCCGGTATTACATCAGGTCCGCTGTTTCGCAGCTTCCTGAAAAATGGTAAGGTTTCCTCCCGTCGGCTCAGTGACAAGAGTATCAATCTGATTGTGAAAAAATATGCAGCTTCCATTGGTTTAAATCCGGAAATGTACGGTGCTCATAGTCTTCGCCATGGATTTGCTACGTATGCGGCACTTCAGGGGGTGGAAGAACGGCTCATTATGAAGCAGACCCGTCATCGTTCGGTAGAAATGGTCCGGCGTTATATCAATGAGGCCGATCTGTTTACCAATAATCCCATTGATAAGATTTTTAACCAGCCAAAGTGATACACCTGTCTCGAATACACAAACATATATTCTTTTAAATAATTTCTTTGTGAAAAGAATATTTGTTTGCATTCTTTTTATGCTTGTGGGAATAAGCAGGCTCTGATTTGATAGCTGAGGAAATAGAAACTTCTGTTTCTCTGGAGCGTAATAAAAAGCAAACGTTTATTCTTTCGGTGAAAATCTCTGCCAAAAGAATAAACGTTTGCTTTTTTTAAGAAATTTATATTTTTATAAATCCACAGGAATCTTGATTTTCATTCCCGGTTCCAGCTGGCCGGGATTTGTGATGTGATTAAACTGCTCAATGTCATAAACTACCTGTCTGATATCCTTCGTATTATCTACACGACGGGCTGCTATATCCCACAATGTATCATTTTCTTCAACGGTTACCACATCATATTGAACGGAATCTCCTGATACGGAAGCATTGACGCCCCATCCGCAAAGAAGTACCAGGGCTATAAAAAGGAAAGTTATTTTTTTCATCTTACAGTCTCCTTCCTGTCATCTTTATCAAACTTGTATTCTTAGGAACAGCATTTTGGAAAACTGCTATTCGTAGAACATCATTTCTGAAATTATGATAATACAAAACATAATTTCGTACAATAGAACAGGAGATTAGACTTTTTTAATGGACCAGGGATTGAATGTTCCCGGAATAAATAATTGCCTGCTCATTTATTCTATGAACTTCTGTTTGATTTTATGCAATGTTTCCTGTATAATAAATGCAGGTTACTATACTTTAAATGTACTGAAACAATAGATTGATTTTCAAAAGATAGTCTAGATATTTTATAGGATAGGAAGGAAATCAAAAATGGCAGCGAAAAGATTAGGTAAAAACAGGGAATTAACAAGCCGTGAAAAAAGCATCTTGGAATTTATCCGTCAGAAAATTTACGAAGATGGATTCCCCCCTACTGTCCGTGAAATCTGCACGGCAGTCAACCTTCGTTCCACTTCTACTGTTCATGGATATCTGGCTCGTCTGGAAGAGCTGGGCGTTATTAAGAGAGATCCTGCCAGCTCAAGAGCCATTGAGGTGGTAGGCGATATGTCCTGGCGCCACAAGAAGATGATTCCCATGCCTCTTGTAGGGGCAGTCCGTGCCGGGGAACCGCTGGTGGCTGATGAGCATCTGGAATCGGTTTTCCCTCTGCCTGCTGAAATGGTGGGCAGTGATAACAGCTGCTTTATTCTGGTGGTCCGGGGAGACAGCATGATTAATGCGGGTATTGAAGAAGGAGACTATCTGATTGTCTCTGAGCAGGATCACGCGCAGGATGGTGATATTGTAGTAGCCCTTGTAGGCAATGATGATGCCACGGTTAAACGTTTTTACAAGGAAGACGACCATATCCGTCTACAGCCGGAAAATGATGCTTATAAGCCAATCATTTCCAAAGATGTAACCATTCGTGGCAAGGTGATTGGTCTTTATCGTCATTTTTAATGTATTGCCTTTTGATTCATTCATTCCCATGCAATAAAAGAGCAGGAGCCTGTTGGTTCCTGCTCTTTTTGTATGGAAATCGTTTCTACTCAGGAAAGGGTTATTTTTCCTTCCTTCATGTGAATATTCCGCAACAGGTGTACCGCCTATCCGAAAAAGCGGTACCGCCTTTCCGCGGAAAGTGTACCGCTTATCCGCCAAGGTGTACCGCTTATTCTTTAGGTTATGATGTTAAAATAATTTAGTCATTTTTCGCATCGGTGCTATTCAAATATTCTCTCATATTCATTGATCCGCAATTGATGTGGTAGGCATTGTGAATGATTCTGTCCATAATCGCATCGGCCAGAACCCCATCACCGAGGCGCGGATACCATTCTGAGCTTTTGTACTGGGAACAGAAAATAGTAGAATGGGCATCGTACCTGTTTTCCAAGATTTCAAGAAGATACTGCTGCTCCACTTCCGTCGGCATCTCGAGAAGCCATTCGTCGATGATGAGGAGATCGTAGCCGGAGAACTTCTTTACAATGCTGGCCACGCTCCGTCCGACTTCGGTTCCATAATTGAACTGTTCCATAAGCTCCGGCATGCGGAAATACTTGACCCTGTACAGATGGCGGCAGGCCTCTTTCCCTAAAGCACAGGCGAGGTGGGTCTTTCCTACTCCGGTAAATCCGTTGATGATCAGATTCTTATGGCGTTCAATGTAACCGCAGCTGGCATAGCCCAGGATTTCTTCGCGGCTGAAACCTCTTCCCTGCAGGATAAGGGTGTGAACATCGGCATCAGGATAGCGAAACTTAGCAATATGCGTCAGCCTCCGGATGCGATCATCCAATTTTACTGAATAGCATTCATCGATGGCCAGTGTCAGCCTCGAATCGAAGTCCAAAGGGGCATAAGATTCCAGATCACTCTGCTGGTTCTGCAGGGCTTCTACCAGAGGTTCCATTTTCATGTTGCGGAGTTTCCGCTGTGTTTCTTCATTGATCATTTTGTCTTTCCTCCATAATAGTCTGCGCCGCGGATGTAAGCGCCTTTTTCGGAAATACTGTGTTTTCCGGTATTTTCATAACGGGCGGAATGTACGCCGTCCAGGATTTTGTCTTGATTGTTCCCCAATACAGCTTTAAGATAGTTGTAGCGGGGCGATGTTGTGTGGGCTAAAGCATACTGGCAGGCATTCTCGAAGCGGTCCTTCGGATATTTCTGACTGAGATGCAGAACGGCCAATGAAGCATTATAGCCCTGCTCTTTTATGGTTACACTGTCAAAGATCCTCCTGATGACTTCCGACGTACACGGTCCGATTTTCCCGGCCCAGGCACAGATGCGATCTTTGTCCATTTCCGGCTGGTTGAATTCATCCGGCATATCTCCCGGGCGTGTGGAATAGTGGTTGGTCATGTAGTCAGGAAATCTGATGTGGGAGGCAATACGCCGGTTTCCGCAGTAGATTTCCACAAGTTTGTCGGTGTAACGGATGTCCACGGACTGCCCGCGGTATACGTAGGGAACGGAGTACCAGTTTTTCTTAAAGGAAACGTGGAAATTGGGATATACTTTCCTTCCCAGAATAACCGCGGCGATTTCATAAGGAGCTCGTGGAAGAGCCCGGAGATATTTCTTCTCGTCCAGCCATACTTCATAGCGGCTTCCCTGCCTTTTCTGGAAGGGCTGCCGGTTGTACTTATCTGTAGCAGTTACTACATCCTTCTGCAGCTCGCCAAGAGTAAAGTAAACCTTATTGCGAAGACGGGCGATGATAGCGGTGGCAATATTTCCAACCGTATTCTCCACGGATGCTTTCTGCTTGGGCTTCCGCACACCGGCAGGCATAATAGCAGTTGAATAATGAAGCCCAAGTGCCTCATAGGCGTCGGTGAGAACCACTTCACCCTCTTTGGGATGCTTCACAACGCCGGTTTTGAGATTGTCACAGACTGTCCGCACAGGAACGCCGCCAAATGCCTCGTACATGTGGACATGGCACCGGAGCCATGTATCCATCTTCATATCCAGCGTGGCCTCCACGTAGGCATACCTGCTGTATGTGAGGCAGGAAACAAAGAGATGCACGGAAATGGTCGCGCCGGTATCACGGTCGATGATCTGCATGGTCGGCCCGCTCCAATCGACCTCGCACTGGGCTCCGGGCTTATGCTCCAGATGATTGGTCAGGTCATGGGTTGTGCAGTACCGGCCGTAATCCTCACAGAACTTGGTATGCCCTACAGCAATGTTTCCATTCTGGTGACACCTGTCACGATACTCCGTCCAGAGCAATGAAAGAGTCACACCCGGCTTCTTGAGCTCTTTATGGATGGATTCGTAATCCGGCAGCTCGTACATGTCTGAACCTTCCGGTCGGTCAGGGAAGAAGAGCTTTTGTAGTGCTGCATCATCCAGCTTGCGGATGCCCGCATAAGTGATGCCCTTCTTCCGCGCTGTTCGCAGTACGGTAGTAATCGTACTCCTCGACATGTGACGGGAGCGGGAAATCTCATCTTGAGACATTCCGCGGTCATGGAGCTCCAGGATGAGCCGGATCCTGGCAAAATTGGCCATATTAAAAGGCCTCCTTTCATAGAACAAAGGGAAATACTACGTCCCTGTTTTCATTCTATGGCAGGAAGCCATATATTAATATATTTATTAAAAGAATTTAGGAGTATTTCAGCTGGCATGTACACCAATAGTTCAAGAAGTTACCTAAAAATGGCAAGCGGTACACCTCGGCGGACAAACGGTACACCTTGGCGGACAGGCGGTACACCTACTGCGGAATACTCACTTCATGGAAATTTTCTTTAGCTTCAGAAGATGTCCTACTGCCCTTTTAAAGGCTGCCTTGCTGATTCCCAGAGAAGCTCTGATGAGTGCCGGATCGGACTGGTCTGTAAAGGGAAGGCTTCCGTTATGACGGTTCATATACTCCAGAAGAAGCTGCATATCCCCCTCTATTGACTTTTCCTTCTGGGGACGGAGGGATATGTTCATATGTCCGTCTTTACGTAGAAAAGCAACTCGTCCTGTGATTTCATCCCCCATATGAATGGGTTTATTGATTTCATCCCGGTGCAGGAAGGCAATCCACCGTTCCCGGGTGATAAGGAAAACTCCGTCACCGGTCTTGTTATAGACTGTGCCTGTAACCATATCACCCACTTTGACTCCCTTGGCAGGAAGAGCGATACTCCGAATATCTTCATTCACTTTCATGGTCACTGCCAGGCGCCCGGTTTTATCCACATACATTTTAACCCATACATACTGCCCTGTTTCCACCCTTTCTTCCATCTGGGAAAAGGGAAGAAAAATACCTCTTTCTGTGCCCACGTCAATAAATGCGCCGAAACGGGTGGTCAACATCACCGGCGCATAGCCGATACCTCCCACCGGTATCTGGGGCAGCCGCATGCTGGCTGTCAAACGATGGTGGGGATCATGATACAGAAAGACTTTTACTTTTTCCCCTTCTTTTACAGGCCTAGTCTGCTGGCTGTGATGAAGAAGGATATCATCGGAAGTGGTTCCGGTTCCTGCATCCAGGAAGGCTCCCATATCAGATATTCTTGCGACAGTCAGTTCCGCCAGGGAGTTCTCCCTGAGGTGCATGGGACCCAGTCCGGAATCTTCATTATTCATTGTCATCGCCGGTTTCATGGTACTCCTCTACCGGCGCTTCTTTCCACAGGGTATCAAAGTCATAGCGCCGTCTTTCTTCATCTGTAAAAATATGGACAATCACATCGCCAAAATCAAGAAGGATCCAGTCACCCTCCTGATACCCTTCTCTCCGAAGAGGATGCAGACCGATTTCCCCTGCTTTTTCTTCTACTTCATCGGCAGCAGCCTGTGCCTGTTTTTTATTACGTGTAGTAGCCAGAATAAAATCGTCAGCAATACTGGTAAGTCCACGCACATTCAGTACACGGATGAGTACGCTTTTTTTGGAAGACAATGCTTTGCAAATGATTTCAATATTTTTTTCCATTGATTCAAACTCCTTTTTAATTACTGGTTATCGGCCCCTATAGTCTGTGCAATGGTCTTCTGCACTTCTACAGGGTTAATAACCCATGTATCCACTTTACCGATAGTCTGTGTTTCACCCGGGAGGATGGAGAATTTAAAGCTGTCCTCCGGATAGGAGGAGAGAGTATAAGCCAGGGAAGCTGCTTCTCCATTGGTGATATTGGTTTCCTCTGCTGTCCAGGAATGATGGAAGAAAAACCAGTTATACAGTGCCCAGTGGTTCTGCATGGTATAAATCATGGTTTTCAGGAAACGCTCCTGCCGCTGGATACGGTCGATTTCCCCGTTCTTTTTGTCAATATAGCGCACATAGCCTAAAGCATTTTCACCATCCAGGTCCTGATAGCCCTGACGGATCTGGATATCCGTTTCGCCTTCCCGGTTCTGGTGATCCATGCCTTTTTCCACATAGAGATCTACACCGCCAATTTTATCTACATAATTTTGGAAATTGGAATAATCCACAACCGCATATTTTTCAATGCGCAGGTGAAGAAGGTTTTCCACGGCGCTCTTGGTCTCTTCTGCTCCCCCTTCGGAGAAGGTAGTGCGAATCAGCTGATTTTTCTTTTCCTGGCGGGCCAGTTTCGTATTGGGCGGAATGGAAATAAAGTTCACTCCCTTATCCCTGCTGTTCCATACAGTCAAAATGATAGCATCCGCTTCATTGCCGGCCTCTTTGTCTGCACCTATGAAAAGGTAATAGGAAACAGGAGAATTCCCTGTATCTACTTTTCCAAGAAGATAGGATACCCCCTTGCCAATACCAAAAATCAGAATCACCGCTGCAGCCAGAGCCATGAGGATAAAGACAATCAGTTTCTTAACTCTGATTTTTCCATGTCTATTCTTTTTCATTCTTTTTCTCTTTTATTTTCAGAACTAAATCATTCCGTCCTATAAAGGTTAAATCATAAATATAGGCTTTCTGGTCGAGAAGATGAGAAATGGTGGAATCATAGGCAGCAAGCAGTGCCTCGTCCAGATTGATTTCCGAAAGCTTTCTCAAGTTGTCAACGCCTGGAAAATCCCGGGATGGTTCAATATAATCAGCCAGAAAAATAATTTTTTCCAGAAGGGTCATATCAGCCCGTCCTGTAGTATGGTAATAAACAGCGCTTTGAATCTCTTTGTCGCCTATACCGTACTTTGTCTCAGCCAGAATACTTCCTGCCGGACCATGAAGGAGAGCACGGCTGGAAAGAAGGTAAGAATCGGCCTTAAGCCCTGCATCCTTCACAATATGCTGCATATCAGCCAGGGAAAGTTCCTTGGCACAGTCGTGGACCCATCCGGCCACATAGGCTTTTCTGCTGTCAGCCCCGTATTTTTCAGCCAAATGGCGGGCTGTTTCTGCAACGCCCCGGGAATGGCGAAACCGCTTGGGAGACAGAATTTTTTCTAAATCCTTTTGTATATCTTTAAGCTCCATGATCTTGTCTTTCATACAAATGATGAGATTGAATAAAAGAAATAACCCCGTCAGGAATAAAATAACGAACAGATTTATGCTGCGAAAGAAGATTTCTCAGTATGGTGGAAGAAATATCCAATTCCGGCGTAATCAGGAAATGAATCTTATCCTGACCCAGTTTTCCGAAATAGTTGACAGACTGACGCAGCTTTTCTTCATTTCCTGGTCTGCTGGCACAGATGAAATGGCAGCAGGAAAGAAGCTCCCTGTTATACTTCCAGGTAGGGAGATCTGCCAGGGCGTCTGTGCCGCATATGAAATAAAATTCATAGGAAGGGCCCCATTCCTCCTTCAGGATATGGACCGTATCCACCGTATAGGAGGGACCGCATCTGTCCCGTTCTACCGGAGACAGGGCAAAGTGCGGATTGTCCTTCACTGCTTCTTGAACCATATTATAACGATCGAATTTATCAATATGGTGCATATCCTTATTGGGAGTATCCCCGGATGGAATAAAAATAACCTTTTCCAGTCCAAATTCCTGCCATGCTGCTTCTGCAATCACCAGGTGACCAATATGGATGGGGTTGAAGGACCCACCAAACAAGCCTATCCGTTTAACCATGCATACAACACCACTTCCGAAAGAATGATACACACCGTAAGGAAAAGAAGCAGTTCCAGAATATGGGACAGCTCAAAACGTCCTTTGGGGTGCTTTGTATAATAATAAATCAGCCATCGAGCTTTTTCAGAAAATTTCATTGTTTATTTCATCACCAGAAGGTTATCCCTGTGAATGACCGTATCATAGGGAGGCTCTGCTCCCAGGGCCCCTTTCAGCTGCTCCGTATGGAGTCCTTTGATAAGGTCAGTGTCACCTCTGCTGTAATGGGTAATGCCGCGGGCCACCTCATCACTGCCGCAGAATACAGCCACCGTATCTCCTTCTGCAAAATCCCCTTCCGTACCGAGAATTCCTACCGGAAGGAGACTGGAGCCCTTGTTTAAAATAGCAGAACGGCACCCTTCATCCACAAAGATTTTCCCCTTGACAGCAGTACCAATAATAATATCTCTCTTTTTCAGCTGAGGATGTACGTTTTCTCCCTTAAACCAGGTGCCCACATCTTCCCCATCCATAATTCGTTCCAGAACTTCCGGAAGGGTGCTTTTGGCAATCACCATATCGATGCCAGAATGGACGCAGATTTCCGCAGCCTGGATTTTTGTGTACATGCCGCCTGTTCCCTGAGAAGAACCGGCACCGCCGGCCATACGGAATATATCCCGGGAAAAGACCGGCACCTGGTGGATAAGACGGGCATTCTTATTCTTGCGGGGATCTGAATCATAAAGCCCTTCAATATCGGAAAGGATGATAAGCAGATCCGCTTCCGCTATGCTGGCCACAATAGCGGAAAGAGTATCATTGTCACCAATCTTGATTTCATCAGCCGTTACGGCATCGTTTTCATTGATAATCGGTATGGCGCCCAGTTCCAGGAGGGAAAGAAGGGTGCCATGCATGTGAAGATACCGCTTGGAATTCACGGCATCTCCTTTGGTAAAAAGCAGCTGCCCTACCACATGACCGTATTCGCGGAACAAATGCTCATAAATATTCATAAGAAGGCCCTGCCCTACAGCAGCGGACGCCTGTTTATAGGGAAGGTATGTTGGTTTTTCCTTAAAGCCCAGTTCCGGGAAACCAATGCCAATAGCACCGGAGGTGACCAGGATGACTTGGAAACCGCGGTTCTTTAAGTCGGATAACTGCCGCACCAGGTGATCCATAAAGCGGAGATTCATTTTTCCATTGTCATAGGTAAGGGAACTGGTTCCCACTTTCACAACAATCCGTTTCATGGAAGAAATGACAGAGCGGCAGCTGCTGTCAGGGGAGCTCATAATGGGATTTCTTTTCTTTCTGCTTGAAAAGCACGCAGTTCCGTCCGATAATCTGCACAATTTCGCAATCCAGCTTTTCCGCCAGCAGGGAGGCTGTGTCCCTGATATCTTCATCAGAGTTCTGGTTAATCTTAACCTTGATCAGTTCCCTTGCCAGAAGTACATCCTCTACACTCTGCACCACAGAAGAGGTCATCCCTTCCTTGCCAATCTGCACATAGGCGGGAAGGCTGACGGCTTCACTTTTCAGATACTGTTTCTGCTTACCTGTTAACATATACTCTCTCCCTTATTCTTTTTCATCGTCGACGGAATCCCTGTTTTCCGCATAGGTAAATTCAACGCCGTAGAGGTTCACTGTATCGCCCTCTTTGATTCCTTCTTTTTTGAGAAGCTTGTCCAGGCCCATAAAACGCCAGGCTCTTTCAAAGCGGCGCATGGAAAGGTAGTCCTCAAAATTGGTCATGCTAACCAGTTTTTCTACTCGCTTTCCCTTGACATAGAAGACGCCATCTTTCTGCTCAATGAGGAATTCATCTTTAGGTACTTCATAGACAATGGCTTTTTCCGGATTTTCAAAGGTAACATCAGGAACGTCCTGCAGGATTTTCCATGCAGCTTCCAGGAGAGGCTTTAAGCCTTCCCCGGTGAGTGTGCAGATGGGGAAGAAAAGATACCCCTCCCCTTCAATTTCCTTACGTAATTTTTCCAATTTTTGCGGATCATCAATGAGATCCGTCTTATTGGCAGCTACGATCTGTTTTTTCTTAACCAGTTCAGGACTGTACAGCTCCAGTTCGTTATTAATGATGTGGAAATCGCGGAGCGGATCCCTGCCTTCACTTCCGGCAGCATCCAGTACGTGGATAAGCACCTTGGTTCTTTCCACATGACGGAGAAATTCATCCCCTAAACCGGTTCCCTGGCTGGCACCTTCAATGAGCCCCGGAATATCAGCCATAACAAAGCTTCTTTCCGCATCAAGGCTCACCACACCAAGAACAGGAGACAGGGTGGTGAAATGGTAAGCGGCTACTTCCGGTCTGGCGCCGGATACTTTGCGAAGGAGACTGGATTTTCCTACCGACGGGAAGCCAAGGAGACCCACGTCAGCCAGAATCTTCAGCTCCAGCCGGATATTCTTTTCTTCTCCCGGTTCTCCCTTTTCGGCATAGGTAGGAGCACGGACAGCGGAAGTGGCAAAGTGAGAATTTCCTCTGCCTCCATGACCGCCCTTCGCTACAGTGACCTGCTGTTCGTTCTGGGTCATATCTGCCAGAAGTTCACCGGTGCGGTCATCATAAACCATGGTTCCCAGCGGAACATCCACATACACGTCTTCCCCGTTCTTTCCGAACATTTCCTTAGCGCCGCCACTGGCTCCGGCTTTGGCAGCAAATTTGCGATGGCGGCGGAAATTAATCAGCGTGTTCAGACTGCTGTCAGCACGGATAATGACGGATCCTCCTCTGCCGCCATCACCGCCGCTGGGTCCTCCGCGGGGCACATATTTTTCCCGGCGGAAGGAAACCATGCCGTCTCCACCGGCACCGGAGACAACAATTATTTTTGCTCTATCAATAAACATAAGCATACCTCACTCAAAAAATGACAGACTATTACATTGTTATTATATCATGCCGGGGAAGAATATAGAGAAAAGAAGTTTTATATCCTGCACTTCGTACTTTATGGGGAAAAAGAAAACCGCACTCCTCCCGGAAAAGCACTGATGAAAATCAGCCTTTCCGGAATCTGCGGTTTGCCTGCAGCAAGCAGGGAATCATAAAACAAAACATTCAGCTAAGGAAGGAAATCCATGACGCAGCAGCTTATAAAAAACATATAAAAGCAGATGCGATGATGAATCCGAACTTATTTCATATACAAGAGTTATGTTTCGTCCCTGTTTCCTTCTTCTTTCAGCACATCTACTGCTTTCTGGAAAACAGTATCAGAAGAGAGAATGAACGGATGACCGGTCTGTTTGACAGGAATATCCGGTACGATTCCCTTCTTATCAATAATCCTCCCGGCAGCTGTCCTGTATTCAGCAATGGAGATTTTCAATGCTTCCCGATCACCGTCAGGATAAACGGCCTGTACCGTTCCCTTGCCATAGCTTGTCTCCCCGATGATGATGCCTTCTTTCTTGTCCTGCACCGCACCAGCCAGAATCTCAGAAGCGCTGGCGCTGTTCCTGTCTATCAGGACAGCCATGGGCATGGGGTTTTCAATTCCTTTAATGGTGAAATTTTCACTCCCCTGGTGCCGGGTATGGTAGCTGACCACTGTACCGCCTGTCAGAATCTGGTCTGCCACATTGACTACGGAGTCAATCATTCCACCGGGATTCATGCGCAGGTCAATAATCAGTTTTTCACAGCCCTGGTCTTTCAGAGAAGAAAGCTGCTTCTTAAATTCTTCCGGCGTGTGTCTGCTGAAAGTGAAAATATGGATATAGCCTATATGATCGTCCACCATACGGCTTAAAACCGTAGGCAGGCTCACATTGGAACGGGTCACTGCAAAGTCCAGGGTTTTCTCTTCTCTTGCTATGGACAGATTCACTTCTGTTCCATTCTCCCCCCGTACCGCCTGCGCTGTACCGGTAAGTCCCAGATCATTCACGTCAGTACCATCCACAGATAGAATGATATCTCCATTCCGAATGCCTGCCTTTTCAGCGGCGCTTCCTTCGAAGACATTGAAGATACGGATAAAACCGTCTGCATCAAGTCCCATCACTACGCCAATGCCGCCATATTCCCCGTTTGTCGTTTCCATGAAGGAATTATAGGTATCTCCGGCAAGGATGGAAGAATAGGGATCTTCCAGACTGGCCAGCATGCCTTTGGACGCTCCCTGCCAGAGAGCCTCTTCATTGATGGGCCGAAAATAATTATTTTTCACGAGTCGATAATTTTGAAGGAAATGGAAGAAGCTCACCGGCTGACCATCGGTCAGCCAGTAAGCTCCTCCCCAAATGACAAGTCCGCTCAAAATAACGGTACCGCATACACAGGATAGTCCTGATTTCCAATGAGTCCTAAGGAAAAGTTCCCATTGTTTACCCATTACAGATACCCCATGGGATTGACAGGAGAACCATTCACATCTACCTCAAAGTGGCAGTGAGGACCGGTGGAGTTGCCGGTGGAACCGGCATAGGCAATGACTGAACCTTTGGACACAGACTGTCCTTCTGAAACAGCCAGGGACTGGTTATGACCGTAAAGGGTAGAAATACCGCCGCCATGGTCGATGATGACCGCATTACCGTAACCGGAAATCCAGCCGGAATATACAACGACACCACTGTCTGCTGCATGGATAGGAGTTCCGTAGTCTACACCAATATCGATGCCCGCATGGAAAATCGTTGTCCCAAAAATCGGATGGGTGCGATAGCCGAAGGGCGATGTGATAGGTCCGCTGCAGGGCCAGCCCATAGCACCGGTCCCCTGAACGTAGTTATCATCACTGCCGCCTCCGCCGCCCCCTTCATCATCAGAGGCTGCCTGCTGCTGAGCTGCCTGACGAGCAGCTTCCGCTGCTGCCAGACGCTGCTGAATCAAATTTCTAACAGAAGCCAGCTGCGCATTCAAGTCCTGTTCCATCTGTGCAGCTGCCGCTTTATTACTCTTTGCTGCATCAAGAACTTTCTGCTGTTCTGCTTTCTTCTTGGCAATTTCCTGCCGCGTCTTTTCCGCTTCGGCCGCAAGAGCATCCAGCTGCCGTTTATCTTCTTCCAGCTGTGCCTTCTTGGCTTCAATCGCAGCTTTCTGTTTTTGAATCTCAAGAATCAGATTGTAATCGGACCGGATGACCCGCTTCAGGAGTTCTACCCGGTTGGCAAAATCGCTGAAGCTGTTGGCGCCCAGAATCACTTCCAGGTAGTTCAGCTGGCCATGCATGTAAATGGCACGAACCCGGCGGTTCAGCACATCCTGCCTTGTTTTCAGATAGGCTTCCATCTTCACGATTTCATTCTGGGTCTGTGCAATCTGTGCATTGATTTCAGCCTGTTTGGTTTGAATGCTCTGCAGTCTGGCATTGGCTGCATCCAGATCTGCCTGGATCTGTTTCAGTTTAGCACTTACATCTTCAATGACCTGCTGCCAGTTTTCCTGTTCCAGACGGGAAGAATCAATCTGCCCCTGCAGGTCCTGCACCTGGTCATCCAGATCATCGGCATAGGCAGGCATATGGATGGCCTGTCCACCAAGAAGGATGGAAAGTGCCAGAAAAGATGCCATATATGTTGATTTCTTCATAGGCAGTTACACTTTCATATACTTACGAAGTGAAATGGTACTGCCCAGGATACCGATGATAATACCTGCTGCCAGAAGCATAACCGTCATATAACCGATGAAAGGCCAGAGGGGAATCATGGGAATAAATACGAGTCCTGCCTGGGCCATCTCCATAAGTACCACTTTATAGCCTTCCCACAGGATAAAGGAGGAAAGGCCGGAACCAATGAAACCAATAATCATGCCTTCGAAAATGAAAGGCCAGCGAATGAATCCATTGGTGGCGCCTACGTATTTCATAATCTGGATTTCACGACGGCGGGCAAACACGGTGAGCCGGATGGTATTGGAAATAATGAAGAGTTCTGCACCTGCCAGGAATACGATCAGGATAATGCCGCCAATACGGATAACCTGGGCCACCTTGTAAAGCTGTTCAATAATATCCTGTCCGTACTGCACAGAATCAACTTCCGGGTACTGCGTTACAATGCCCACTGCATTTTTCAGTGAAGCCGGTGTGGCGAAAGAAGTGGAATAGGAGGAAGGCAGCGGATTGCCGTTAATAGCATCCAGAATCCCCTGCTGGTCCCCCAGCCGCTGTTTGAATTCCGCCATGGCCTGGTCTTTATTGGTAAATTTGATTTCCTTTAAATCCGGCAGGGCTTTCAGCTTCTTCCCCACCGCCATGACCTGCTCAGTATTCAGCCCATCTTTCAGATAAACTGTCATTTCTACCTGGTTTTCCAGATACGTGGCCATGTGATTGATATTCAGTACGGCACAAAGGAAAACACCCAGGATAAACATGGAAAGGGTGACCGTAAGCACGGAAGCCACCGCCATAAATTTGTTTCTGAAGAGGGAATAGAAAGTCTCTTTCCAGAAGTAGCCAAGAGAACTAAACATGTAAATGGTATCCCCCTTTTTCCTGGTCTGCTATGATACGGCCGTCTTCAATATTAATAACCCGTTTATGCATGGCATTGACCAGATCTTTGTTATGGGTCACCATGATGATGGTTGTTCCCATATGATTGATTTCATTGAAAAGCTTCATGATTTCTTCAGAAGTCACTGGATCCAGATTTCCTGTAGGTTCATCGGCAATAAGAAGAATCGGCTGGTTCACCAGAGCCCTGGCAATAGCCACGCGCTGCTGCTCGCCACCGGATAGCTTGGAAGGCAGTTCCTTCTCTTTATTGCGAAGTCCTACCAGGTCCAGCACCCGGTTCACCCTTTCTTTGATTTCCCTGCCCTTGGCGCCGGTTACGCGGAGGACAAAGGCAATATTGTCAAACACTGTTTTCTCGGAGAGAAGACGGAAATCCTGAAAAACAATACCCAGGGTTCTCCGATAGTAAGGAATCTTGCTTCTCTTCAGCTTGGTAATATTGATTCCATTGACAACAACCGTGCCGGACTCCGGAACCAGTTCATGAGTCAGCACCTTCACAAAAGTAGACTTACCGGCACCGCTGGGGCCTACCACAAATACAAACTCCCCCTTGTCGATATGAATGCTCATATCCTTCAGGGCAGTATGTTTAGCATCATAATGCAATGATACATGATCAAATGTAATCATCCAATCCTCACTTTCTGCTGATCAGATGCAGGGCAGAGGAAACCAGATGCTCTGCAGTGAGTCCATAAACTTCCAGTAATTCATCAGCCTTGCCGGATTGTCCAAAAGTATCTTCTGTACCTACCATATCCATGAGGCAGGGTTTCTTAAGGGCAAGAACTTCAGCCACGGCACCGCCAAGTCCGCCTTTCACAGTATGTTCTTCAGCCGTCACAATGGCCCCGGTTTCTTCAGCTGCTTTTACAATAGCCTCTTCATCGATAGGTTTAATGGAGCTCATATTGATAACCCGTGCGGAAATGCCCTTCTTCTCCAGTGTTTCTGCCGCTCTAAGCGCTTTGGCAGTCATAATGCCACAGGCAATAAAGGTCACATCATTGCCATCTCTCAGAGTGGTGCTCTTTCCAGGAACAAAAGGCTTGTCATCCGGCATGATATCTTCACATTTAGCCCGTCCCATACGGATATACACCGGTCCTTTATAGGAAGCAGCCCATTTCACTGCAGCCTTTGTTTCTGCAGCATCGGCAGGAACGATGACAGTCATATTAGGCAGCGCCCGCATGAGGGTGATATCTTCCAGCATCTGGTGGGTTGCACCGTCTTCGCCTACCGTCAATCCGGCATGGGTAACGGCCACTTTCACGTTAAGCTTCGGGTAGCAGATGGAATTTCTGATCTGTTCATATGCTCTGCCTGCTCCGAATACGGCAAAGGTGGAAGCAAAGGGAATTTTCCCTGCTGCTGCCAGACCGGCTGCAACGCCCATCATGTTAGCTTCAGCAATCCCTGTATCAAAGAAACGATCCGGATAAGCCTTGGCAAAAACCTGGGTCTTGGTGGATGCGGATAAATCAGCGTCCAAAACAACGATATCCGGATTCTGTGCACCCAGTTCCTTCAGAGCTTCGCCATATGCATCACGAGTTGCTTTACCCATCATTCTGCCTCCACCTGTTTAATAAATCTTGCGCATTCTTCTTCTGTAGGAGCCTTGCCATGCCAGCCCACTTTATTTTCAATTTCAGGAACACCCTTCCCTTTCACTGTCTTCATGACAATCATCGTGGGTTTTCCTTCAATGGATTTGGCTTCCTCAATCGCTTCGTGAAGCTTTTCTACATCATGGCCGTCTGTTTCAATCACATGCCATCCGAAAGCCCTAAATTTATCACCAATAGGAAGAGAAGACATGACTTCCGTAATAGGACCGTCAATCTGGAGCCCATTGTTATCTACAAAAGCAGTCAGATGATCCAGTTTATAGTGGGCCGCATACATAGCTGCTTCCCAAACCTGGCCTTCTTCCAGTTCACCGTCGCCAAGGACTGCATACACCCGCCAGTCAGCCTTATCTATTTGGCTGGCAAGGGCCATACCACAGGCAGCACTGATGCCCTGTCCCAAGGAACCGGTAGTCATATCGACTCCGGGGGTATGCTTCATATCCGGATGTCCCTGGAGCATATGACCGGCCTGACGAAGATGATCCAGCTCTTCTTTGGGGAAATATCCTTTTTCAGCCAGGCAGGCATACATGGCCGGAGCCGCATGGCCCTTGGAAAGGACAAGACGGTCACGGTCTGCCTTATGAGGATTGGCAGGGTCCACATGCATTTCCTTGAAATAAAGAAGCGTCAGAAGGTCAGCAATGGAAAGAGAACCTCCCGTATGACCAGAATTGGCTTTTGTGATCATTTTCAAAATATCAATACGAATCTGTTTTGCTTTGTCCTTGAGAAAAGCAGTCTCTTCAGTAGAAAGATGACTCATGGATTTTCCTCCTTATGAGTAACAAGACTTTTTAAAATCTGGACATTCTCACAGGCCCGCTCTTGAAGAGCAGCCACCTTCTCCCAGTCTTTAGCATCCAGACCGGAAGAAAGGATTCTACAAGTATCATTATACAACTTCTCACCATCCATGTGCTGAACAGAGGTGGAAGCTTTCTGACCAATAAGGGCCAGGAAATTATCTATTTTGGGATCATAGGAAATACCAAGAAAAGGCACATGCATGAGAGCAGAAAAAATAAGGGCGTGAAGACGCATTCCCAAAAGGACATCCATATTCCCGATAATAGACATCAGTTCTTCTATGGAAAAGTCTTCATTCAGGAAATAGACTCCCTCACTGCCTTTCCCCATGGCTTCAGCCGCTTCTTCATCTTCCGGAAACTGCATGGGGATACAGATGATGACAGCATCTTTTTCTTTAGATAGACGATGGACAGTCTTTTCAAGTTTCTCCATCCATTCTCGGGAATGATGCCAGTAACGGATAGCCAGGCCAATTTTCTTTTTTTCGGGAGGTATTCCCCTTTTATCCAGTATTTTTCGCCCTATGGAAAGATCAGCCGGCGCAAGGGAAAGCACCGCATCGGCAGTAGTATAAATTTTCCGATGCACGCCAAGGCGCTGCAGAAATCCCTTGGATTCCTTATCCCGTACAGTAATAGCATCCACATGGTTGAGTACATGCTTCAGGATAATACGAATCACCCGATACCGGACTGGGCCTATGCCCTGGGAATAAAGGAAAACCTGTTTTCGAAACAGCACTCCAAGGGTAATAATGGAAAGGTAGTAAATCATACTTTTCCAGCTTGTCACATCCTGCAGCAGACTGCCGCCGCCGCTGATAATCAGATCAGAGGAAAAAATGGAACGGCAGATGCCGGAAATGCTGAACCTTGGCACCGTATGAACGCCAAAGGAAGCGGCAGTGGATTGGGGATCTCCGGAAATCACAGTAATATCCGGAGAGTCAAAGGTTCCCTGGAGTGCCTGCAGAATGGCAGAAAGCATGGCTTCATCACCGGCATTATTGAAGCCATAATAACCGGAAATGACGATTTTATAATTTGCCATATCTTTCTCCGAAAAACCTGGTCAGCCGGACCAGAATCATGACACCGATGAGAGCAGCAATCATGGAAAGACTGCCTGCCGCCAGTCCATCAAGCCCGCGGATAAGACTCAGGATATAGGGGCTTCGCATATGGGCAAAGGTTTCTACCATGGAACCCTGACCAATGGTGACAGCCACAATGAGGAAATAGTGAAGAATCTGGGGCCATTTGCGATAAAGGGCAGTCATGGCCAAAAGGACGGCAGGATGGCCGAAAAGGAATTCCTTTTCTCTGGGCCTTGCATACATGACATTTTCAAGGAAACGGCGGAGCGCAATTTCAAAACCCGGCACCGGTGCCCCGTTATTACCGCTTCTGCCAATGAATACATAACCCACCACTGCCAGAAGGCCAAGGCCCACCAGAAGGCCAAGACGAATCTGGACACTACAGAACTTCTTTACAAAGCGGATAAAATCCTTGTCAGAAGAAACGGTCTGCCCAAAGAAAGGAAATTTCTGGATATACACAATAGAAATTAAAAGGAGCGGAAGAACAAAAGTCAGTTTCACACCGCGGAAAATCTGCATTTCCAAGAGGAAACGAATATCCCCCAGAAGACCGCTCACAAAAGCAGCGCCTGCCAGGGAAAGAAGTCCAGCGATCCAGAGAATCAGCAGGGATTCTACGAAAAGTTTACCCCAGCCGATTTCGGCAAAGGCCTTATCCTTTCTTTTAAGGCAATAGTTCAGGAAAAGACTGACTACCACCACCGGCGTGCACACAGCAGTGCCAAGAGCCAGAAGCTGAAGGGCCATAAGGGAATGGAGCCCCCAGAATAATCCCTGAGTAACTGCCAGTCCAAGAATTTCAAGGACCCAAACATATCTGCCAAGAGGCGGGAAAAGAAGAAGCGCCGTCATAACCACAAGAGAAAGGGCGCCGGCCATGGCAATGCTCCGAAGAAGGGCTGGCGGGAAATAGGATTCCATGACAGAAGCTTTTCCTACGGTGAAGCCATGCCCTTCCAGGCGGGAAGATACATCGGCAATATAGGATGCATTCGTCTCAGACAGAGTCATGCCATCCAGAGGGAACTTGAAGGAGGGGAACAGGTTCATGCGGATATTCCGTTCAATATCGGAAATATAATAGCGGGAAGCCGCTTCCTTCGGATCCAGTTTGATCAGTTCATCTTTGGACATGGCGTAGAGACGGACTACCTGATAGTCCGAAGAAACTGCCATGTCAAAATTCCCGGACTGCTTTTCAAAACCAAGCTGGTTCTGTGCCTCGATGAGGGCAATCGGAATGTGGCGGCGGCTGAGTTCATGAGACAGATAGTTCACATACTCTTTATACCCAAGCACTTCCTTGCCCTGGAAAATAACGGCGCTCACCCGATCAGAAGCATCCAGCTTCTTCAGGAAAAGATCTACATAATCCTTAGTCACATGGGCTTCATTCCCGGGACGCAGTACCACATAGAACCCATGAGAAGCTGCATTTTTCACAGTTTCCGCATAAATGCCCAGTTCCATCTGCATAAACTTATTGTACACCGCATTGACTTCCAGCGTTTCCACGCCGTTCACATCAAAGGAGCGTACATCATCGCTGCTCATAAGAAGAGAAAGATATTCTTTCGTTTCCTTGAAATAGGCATTTCCTTCCGCATTCAGCACCGGCTGGATATAAATTTTGGAATCAGAGATTCCCTGGGCTGTGGGATTTCTGAATGCAAATTCACTGCCTCGATAAATGCGGAGGTAATCATGGTTTACCAGCTTTTCCGGTGTTTCATCATACACAGCCAGAGAGGTAACCCCGCTTTTCCTGTACAGCGAAAACAGCTCATCCGCTGATTTCTTTTCAACTGATGCGCTGTCAATTATATTGTAATAATCATATACATTTTCAACAGCAGTGGCAGATGATTCCACATGGCTCCGCTGCAGAGATATCATCCCTGCAGCGATTACGCCGATGAAAATCAGGACTGCCAGCACTTTAAAGGCGCTGCTCTGTATGGCCCTCATTCTATCCATCCTTTTATTTTGCTTTGGCTTTAAATTTGTTCATTTTCAGGAAACCTTCAATGAACGGGTCAATATCGCCGTCCATGACTCCCTGAATATTGCCTGTTTCTACTCCGGTGCGGTTATCCTTCACCAACGTATAAGGCTGGAATACATAGGAGCGAATCTGGCTGCCCCATTCAATCGCCTGCTGATCGCCTTCCAGCGCATTGACTTCCTGCTCATGTTTCTTCATTTCAAATTCATAGAGTTTGGCCCGAAGAAGACGAAGACACTGTTCCTTATTCTGGAACTGGGAGCGTTCATTCTGGCAGGCTGCCACGATACCTGTAGGAATGTGAGTCATGCGGACAGCAGAACTGGTCTTGTTGATATGCTGACCGCCGGCACCGCTGGAGCGATAGTAGTCTACCCGCACATCATCCATGTTAAGATCTACCTGCACGTCATCATCGATTTCAGGCATCACATCCACAGCGGAAAAAGAGGTATGACGGCGTTTAGCCGCATCAAAAGGAGAAATACGCACCAGGCGGTGCACTCCTTTTTCTGATTTCAGGAAACCATAGGCATACTTCCCTTTCACCATGTATTCAGCACTCTTAATGCCGGCTTCATCGCCGGGAAGCATATTCAGTTCTTCCAGCGCAAACCCTTCCGCCTCTGCCCATTTCATATACATGCGGATCAGCATTTCTGTCCAGTCCTGGGCTTCTGTGCCGCCGGCACCGGCATGGAAAGTAAGGATGGCATTATTTTCATCATACTTACCGGAAAGAAGGAGTTCAATTTCCTTCTTATCCAGGATTTCTTTCACTTCATTGAGTTCTTTGGCGATTTCCGGCTCCATGGACTGGTCATCTTCTTCAATAGCCAGATCCAGGATATCCTTCAATCCTTCCGCCCGCTCAAAAAGTTTGGTATAGGTCTCATAGGCATCCTTTGCCTCAGTTGCTTCCTGAGAAATTCTGCGGGCCTTATCCGCATCATCCCAGAAAGTCGGATCACTCATCTGAACGTCGTAACTTCTGATACGTTCCTTCAGCTGAGGTAAGTCAAAGTGAATCCCTTATTTCTTTTTCATGATTCAGCAGTTCTGTTAAAGTTTTTTTCAAATCTTCCAGCATCTGAATAATCATCTCTCTTTCGTTGTAAAAAGTATGTAATAAATCAAAACATATCAGACTCAGTCATTCGACGAATTTTCGTCCACATAGTGGGCAGTAGCCCCTTTCAGATGGTCTTCTGCTTTCGGTGCTTCGGGAGCCTGCTGCGGTTCTTCCGGATCGGCAGCAAAACGGATCTGGATATGGTAGAGGTAGAGCACAATAGTTTCCATCATGGCCTGCTGCATTTCTTCAAAAATATCATAGGCTTCTACTTTGTATTCCACAATGGGGTTTCTCTGTCCATAAGAACGAAGGCCTATCCCTTCTTTCAGCATATCCATGTCATCGAGATGTTCCATCCACTTGGAATCCACCACTTTCAGCATAACTGCTTTTTCCAGTTCCCTCATCATGGAGGAGCCGATGGATTTTTCTCTGGATTCATAGGTTTCATGAGCAATGGTCTTGAGTTTGTCCTCCACCTCTTCACGACTCATATCTTCAATTTCTTCCAGTTTGATTTCACCGGGGGCCAGGAAATATTTTTCGCTGTATTTCAGAAGCCCTGCAAAATCCCATTCTTCCGGATACAGCTTTGGATCTGCGTAGGTCTGCATGCCCTTCTCAATAATGGTATCCACCATGCGGAGTACCTGGTCCTTCATGTTTTCGCCTTCCAGAATTCGGCGGCGCTGTTCATAAACCACCTTTCTCTGCTGATTCATGACATCATCATATTCAAGGACATATTTTCGGATATCAAAGTTTCTGGCTTCTACTCTCTTCTGTGCTTTCTGGATGGCATTGGAAACCATGCGGCTGTTAATCGGCTCATCTTCATCAAGGCCCATTTTTTCCATGAACTTCTTGATATTGTCACCGCCGAAAATACGAAGCAGATCATCTTCCAGAGACAGGAAGAACTGACTGGAACCCGGGTCCCCCTGACGGCCTGCACGGCCGCGGAGCTGGTTATCAATACGGCGGCTTTCATGGCGCTCCGTTCCGATAATGGCAAGTCCGCCGAGCTCGGCTACCCCGTCTCCCAGCTGGATATCAGTACCGCGGCCGGCCATGTTGGTAGCAATGGTCACGGCCCCTTTCTGTCCTGCCAGAGCTACGATGGCCGCTTCTTTTTCATGATATTTGGCATTCAGTACGGAATGAGGAATCTTAGCCCCGTCGAGCATATGGGAAAGCTCTTCGGACTGTTCAATGGAGGTGGTACCAATCAGTATGGGCTGACCGGTGGCATGGCGGCGTTCCACTTCCTTCACTACAGCACGGTACTTGCCTCGTTTCGTTTTGAAAACCACATCCGGCAGATCTTTACGCTGAATCGGTTTATTGGTAGGAATCTGGATAACAGGGAGACCATAAATCTTAATAAATTCCTGCTCTTCTGTTTTCGCAGTACCAGTCATGCCGGCCAGCTTGTCATACATTCTGAAATAATTCTGGAAGGTAATGGTAGCCAGAGTCTGGCTTTCTCGCTGAACTTCCAGCCCTTCCTTGGCTTCGATGGCCTGATGAAGTCCGTCGGAATAGCGGCGGCCATACATGAGACGACCGGTAAATTCATCAACAATGACCACTTCACCGTCTTTAACTACATAGTCCTTATCCCGCTGCATCATGGTCTGAGCACGGAGGGCCTGAACGAAAAGATGGTTCAGCTCCAGATTTTCCGCATCATACAGATTTTCCACATGAAGCATTTTTTCCATCTTTGCAACCCCGGCTTCTGTAGGAGCCACGGTTTTCTGTTTTTCATCGATGGTGTAGTCTTCATCTTTTTTCAGATGCGGCACCAGCTTGGCCATGACGTAGTAATTATCTGTAGATTTCTGACCGGGGCCGGAAATGATCAGCGGTGTACGAGCTTCATCGATAAGAATAGAGTCTACTTCATCGATCAGGCAGTAATGAAGGGGGCGCTGCACCATCTGGTCCAGAGAGGTAACCATGTTATCGCGAAGGTAGTCAAAGCCGAATTCATTATTCGTTCCGTAGGTAATATCGGAATTATAAGCAATCTTTCTCTGCTGGAAATCCAGGTCATGGACAATGAGGCCTACGGAAAGGCCGAGGAATTTATAGACCTGTCCCATCCATTCGCTGTCGCGCTTTGCCAGGTAATCATTGACCGTAATGACGTGAACGCCTTTCCCTTCCAAGGCATTCAGATAAACCGGAGCGGTAGCTACCAGGGTTTTACCTTCACCGGTACACATTTCAGCAATATTACCGCGGTGGAGAACAATACCGCCAATCAGCTGCACATCGAAATGGCGCATGCCCAATACGCGACGGGACGCTTCGCGGACAACTGCAAAGGCTTCAGGAAGGATATCGTCCAGTGTTTCGCCCTTGGCCAAACGAGCCTTGAATTCGTTGGTCTTATTAGCCAGGGAAGAATCACTCAACTTCTTCAGTCCATCTTCCAGGGGATTAATCTGCTGTTCTACGATTTTGCGAATCTTCTTTACTTCTTTTTTGTTGGATCCGTTAAACAGCCTGTCAAAAAACTTATCAAACATGGAAACAACTCCTTATACAATCAGTATTCCATTCCTTAAATTCCAATGCTTTACACATCTAGTTTATTTTATCAAACTAAGGCGGTATAGTCAAAAAAAGAGCGGAAAATTCCGCTCTTTTTCGTGAAATTTCAAACTTTCCTCTTACCGGTCTGCATCAATGAGGCCATATTTTCCGTCATCCCGACGATAAACGACAGCCATAGCTTCGGTTTCGGAATTGAAGAACATAAAGAAGCTGTGACCCAGAAGATTCATCTGAAGAACTGCTTCCTCCGGCGACATGGGGCTGATATTGAAATGTTTTGTCTTTACAATTTCAAATTCTGTATCCGGAGCAGAGGCCGCTTCTTTCTCCATGACGAACTGATGGCTCAGGGTATTTCTTTCTTTAAACCGTTTTGCCAGACGAGTTTTATACTTATGAATCTGCCGTTCTACCTTATCAAATACCAGATCAATCGACTTGTACATATCATCGGACTTTTCGACACCCCTGAGAATAATGCCGTCAACGAAGACAGTCACTTCACAGGTTTTTGTCATATTCGAAATGCGAAGCAGGACGTTAATCTTAATGGGCTTATCAAAGTATCTCTGAATCTTGCCTGTGTGTTTTTCTACATAAGAATGCAGTGCGTCAGTAATTTCCAGATTTTTTCCTCTAACAGTTAATTCCATATTGAAATCCCCCTTTCTTGAATAAGCTGAATGCTTATCCTTCTATAATTATTATACTATATTTCCACTAATAATCAATCCTTTCTGTCTATATAAATTAGATATCATTAAAAACTTTTATCAGTTTATAGAAACGATAGAAATAATTAAATATAAAAGGAAGAAAAATAAAGAGTGGAATGCCTTTCTGCCATTGAAAAAAGGGTAAAGCCTATGCTTTACCCTAAATTCAGATTCAGAAACTTACGCTATATGAGCTTCAGTAAGTGATCAGCCTTCAACCTTAACGTTAGCAGCCTGAGGTCCTCTTGCACCATCAATGATTTCAAAATCAACCTTCTGGCCTTCATTCAGTGTTTTGAAGCCATCAGCCTGGATAGCGGAGAAATGAACGAATACGTCGCCGCCTTCTTCTCTTTCAATAAAGCCGTAGCCTTTTTCTGCACTGAACCACTTAACTGTACCTTTCATGGAAATTCCTCCTAAAAAAATTACTACATTGCCCTTATTGGGCATAGATTTACAATACCATAAAACATTAATTCCGTCAACCGAAATGTAAAAAAGAGTACGAAAAACGGGGCGGTTTTGGCCGTCCCGTTTCCAAAATATCTGTTATGAATATCTGCATAATTATACAGGCATACCCTGACTTTAGAGCACCTGGGAAAGGAAAAGCTTTGTTCTGTCTTCCTTCGTGTGGTTAAATACTTCATCCGGTGTCCCCTGCTCCACAATGACGCCGCCGTCAATAAAGAGGACCCGGTCCCCCACTTCACGGGCAAATCCCATTTCATGGGTAACCACTACCATGGTCATGCCTTCTTCTGCCACTTCCTTCATGACATCCAGTACTTCATGGACCATTTCCGGATCCAGTGCAGAGGTAGGTTCATCAAAAAGAAGAGCTTTCGGCTTCATGGCAAGGGCCCTGGCTATAGCCACACGCTGCTGCTGTCCACCGGAAAGCTGGGATGGCTTATAGTCTGCCTTATCTTCCAGTCCTACTTTCCGGAGCAGTGACATACCGCGGTCATAGGCTTCCTTTTTGCTGATTTTACGCACCTTCATGGGTGCCAGCATAAGGTTCTGGATTACAGTCATATGGGGAAAAAGATTGAACCGCTGGAAAACCATGCCCACTTCTGTTCTAACTTCGTTAATGTTCTTTTCACCATTCACAGGCATGCCATCAAAAAACACATTGCCGCTGGTTGGTTTTTCAAGGCCGTTGATGCAGCGGAGCAGTGTACTTTTACCGGAGCCGGAAGGGCCGATAATAACGACCACTTCTTTTTCTTTGACTTTGATGCTGATATCTTTCAGAACCGTGAGATCTCCAAATTTCTTTCCCACGTGGTTGATTTCAATTAAGTATTTTTTGTCCGCCATAATTATCTCTTTTCCAGCCATGCTACTACACGAGAAATTGCCAGTGTCATAATCAGATACAGCACTGCCACGGTTGTCCAGATTTCAAAAGAGCCGTAGGTCTGTGCAATAATCAGTTGGCCTCTTCTTGTCAGTTCTTCAAAACCGATTACGGATACCAGGGAGGAATCCTTCAGCATAGCAATAAATTCATTACCCAGCGGCGGAAGAATGTTGCGTACGGCCTGAGGAAGAATCACATAATACATGGTCTGCCACCAGGTCAGTCCCAAAGACCGGCCGGCTTCCATCTGACCCACATCAATGGCCTGGATGCCTGCCCTGAAAATTTCCGATACATAGGCGCCGCTGTTGATGCCGCAGGCTGCCACAGCAGCTGCAAAGGGTTCCACACGATGTCCTGTAACGATAGGAAGGGCGAAATAAATGAGAAAGATCTGTACCAGAAGCGGAGTCCCTCGAATGCAGTCCGCATAAACAGCTGCTATAATCCGGAGGACTTTAATCTGGCAGATGCGGGCTATTCCCACAAAAAGGCCAATCAAAAAACCTATGGCCACGCTGACAGCTGTGATTTCTATCGTTACACCGGCCCCAACCAGCAGCATAGGCAGTGCATGTTCAATCAATTCAAAATTCATGGAGCAACTCCTTATCCAATCTTTGTAAAACAGTATACTTTGGGATAATACCTGTATAAGTATACCTATTTAACTATCGCCCGTCAATAGAGTCCCCGATAAATGGCCGCAAAATTTCCTTTTTTGAGGTGTATCGGGTTTTTGAATCAAGAAAAAAACGGCCGGGAAGGCCGTTTGGGCTGTAGAAAAAGTCTGGATATCAGACTGCCATGATCCCGTTGTGATCAAAATCAAGGACCAAGTACCGTGATGTGATATGGGCTGCTGCAAAGCCATTCACCATGGCAATGCCTACCTTTTCAGCCCGGTCAGCCGGAGCAAAGGCAATAATGGTGGGACCGGAACCAGAAATGGTAGCGCCATAGGCTCCTGCCCTTTCCGCATTTCGAATCACATCGGAGGCTCCGGGTATAAGATTCAGCCTATAGGGCACATGAATCACATCATCAAGCCCCAGTTTCAGATATTCCGGTTTCTGATACATGAAAGCAGCCATAAGGAAAGAAACAGCGCCAATATTGTGAACGGCATCGCTCCGTGGATAGCTGTCCGGTAAAACGGCCCTGGCTTTTTCGGTATGAAGTTCAAAGTCCGGAATGGTGACCACGGCTTTCCAATGGGAGGGAATGTCAATACGCTCAGCTGTTACATTTCCATCTTTCAGAAGGGCCATGCAGAATCCTCCCAGTATGGCAGGGGCTGCATTATCGGGATGCCCTTCCATGGCAGCGGTTATATCAAGAATTTCCTTTCTGTTAAAAGGCTCGCCCATAAGCATGTTGGCCAGAAACACGCCGGAAGCAATGGCCGCGGAAGAGGAGCCCAGGCCCCTGGCAAAGGGAATGCGATTGATAAGGTACATTTTTCCACCGGGTATGCTTTTCCCCGCCTCTCTGGCCGTTTCATCCATAGCTTTGATAATCATGTTATCAAGGCCCTCGGTAATCTGGCCAGCCCCCTCCCCTTCTGCTTCAATTTTTGTTTCTACCAGAGGAGTTCCTTCTGCCGGCACGAACTGTACCACATTATAGAGGCCAAGAGACATGCCGAGGGTATCAAAACCACTGCCTATGTTGGCAGTCGTAGCCGGAACTCTTACGATGTATGTCTTATTTTCTGTCATCTTCCATTACCCTCACAACATTGGCTACCTGACGCATGCAGGGCAGCACCTGCAGTGCTTTTTCCACGTGGATGATATTTTCACGGGGTGTTTTTTCTGTAATAATCATAAGCTCTGCCGCATCCTCAATCCGGCTCTTCTGCACCACTTCCTTAATGCTGATGTCGTTATCGGCATAGGCGGAAGCAATCTGGGAAAGTACACCGGTCACATCGTCTACGATGAGGCGGAAATAATAGGAGTTTTCCAGCTTGAGGGAGGAGTAGAAAGGAATCCGCTTCGTTTCTGTCAGCATCATACCGGTACCGGTGGAATGATTCAGAATATGCTTGGCTGTACTGATTACATCCCCCATCACGGCACTGGCCGTGGGGAGAGAGCCGGCCCCTTTGCCATAGAACATGACATCATCCACAATGTTTCCGGTCACATAAATTGCGTTATAGGACCCTTTGACAGAGGCCAGCGGATGGCTTCTGGGCACGAAGGCGGGATATACATTGAGGGCAATCCCATTTTCCTGACGGATGGCTACGGCCAGAAGCTTGATGGTATATCCCATTTCGCTGGCATACTGTACATCATTCTGGGAAATCTTTTCAATACCTTCCACCAGCACGTCGTCAAAAGTGACATTGGCATGAAAGCCGATGGATGCCAGAATGGCCAGTTTCCGGGCAGCATCATAACCTGCCACGTCATTGGTGGGATCTGCTTCAGCATACCCTTTCTTCTGGGCCACCCGGAGAGCATCGCCATAGCTGACACCGCTGTCATCCATATTGGAAAGGATGAAATTGGTGGTACCATTTACAATCCCTACAATGCTTTCAATTTCATTGGCTGCCAGAGAATCATGGAGGGGCCTTAAAATAGGAATACCGCCGCCTACGCTGGCCTCGCAGCTGAAGTTTACATGATTTTCCATAGCAGTATGCATGATTTCCGGTCCAAAAAGGGCGACCAGGTCTTTGTTGGCGCTGACTACATTGATATGATGATTCAAAGCTTCAAAAATATATTCCTTGGCCGGATGAATGCCTCCCATGACCTCGATGATAATGTCAATGGATGAATCCGCTATAATGTCATCAAAGGAGGATGTCAGATGAATCCCCTGCAGAAGATCCATATCCCTGTATTTTTCCGGGTGACGAACCAGCACATGACTGATGGTGAAATGACAGCCGATGGAATCTTCCATGATTCTGCTGTTTTTTCTTATCGCTTCAGCTACACCGCTGCCTACTGTGCCAAATCCAAGGAGTGCAACATTAATATTTTTCATTTAAATTCTCCTCCTAATTTCATGGTCAACGACTGGATTCCCTTCATTTCTTTCAAGGATTCATACAAAGATTCAATATCATCGGCCGATTCTTTCGTTTTTAGAGTAATCACAGCGGAATACAGCTTCTCCGATATCTTTGTCCGGTTAACAGACAGGATTTCCTGTTTTTCTCTGGCAATACGCCGAAGTATTCTTCCGAACACTGCCATATCATCCTGCATGATTATCAATAATACTACAACCCGGTCCCCTTTGTCATCATCTGCCGATGCCACATGGTCTTTATATTTGTAATAGGCGCTGCGGCTCATATTGACTTTATGGACCGCTTCATTGATAGAAGCACAGGAACCATCCTTCAATAATTCTTTGACCCGAATGGTCTTCTTGATTGCTTCCGGCAGGATTGAAAAATCCACCAGATAAAATTGTTGTTCTTTTTTCATATAAGCCACTCCTCAGCCTGCAATAGACAGTGCCTGAATATAAAGAGAAGTGCCCGAAATCATCAGCTTCTCTGTAAATCTTGATAGGAAATAAGCTGTATCTTCTTTTCATCCAGGAGTTTACGTACTCGAATGGAAGTCAAGCTCTTTAATTCTTCTTCTCCTTCATAGCCCCAATGGAATGCTGCTTCCATGGCTTCCGTATCAGCCGATGGGTGGCACATGAATTCTGTCACGCCCTCTTCAAGTCTGCCCAAAATGGAAATCATGCGGTCTTCATAAAAATGCCCGCCGTACATCATACCCCAGAAATGGTCATTGGTACGGATTCCCGCTTTTCTTAAGGCTTTTCTATGGCTTCTGGCCATCAGAGAAAGGCCGTTTTTCGAAGCAAAACGGAAAAAACCTCCCGGTGCAGGGCTGAATCCAAAAAGGACCTTTTCATCTGGCACCCGCATACAGGGAATGTGATATTTCCTGGCAAGAGTCAATGTAATGGGAAAGAAATGGTTCCACATATGCATATGCTGGTGACCGTCTATATGGGTCACGGTCAGACCGGTGTCCAGAATCTTTCGAATCTGGGCATCCCATTCGCGGTATACATCGTCCATGGAGATACGACCTTTCATATCCCGCAGAATCAGTTCCATATAATTGCTGCAGAGACGTCCGTTTTCCCAGGTCAGGGAAGGAACTTCTTCCGGCGGCAGAACGGTTTTCAAACCGCCTACCAGAGTCAGATGGATACCGATTCCAATCCCCTTCATATCTCTCGCCAGTTTCACCGCCTCCTGGAAGGCATCTCCACCAGCCATGAGGGATGTACTTGTCAGTATGCCAGATTCAAAGCCTCTAAGGACAGCACGGTTCACTGCTTCGTGTATTCCAAAATCATCAGCATTCACAATTAATTTCTTTACCATAATAACCTCTTGGAAGAAGTGCTTTGATTGTTTCCCAAAATATGCTGCAGACCCATCAGCAGCAGAAAAGCAGTGGTATCACCACAGCAGATTATCAGAAATTGCTTTATCCTTCAATGAAATGAAACAGTATGACTGCTGCCGCAATGGACACATTTAAGGATTCTACATGACCAGGCAGCGGAATATACAGGTTTTCATCAGTTAGGGACAGTATGTCCTCACGAATGCCATTTCCTTCATTCCCAAAGAAGAAAACAGCCTGGCTGACAGGACCTGTTTCCTTATAGGGCCTGGCATTCTGTAAGGCTGTCCCATAGAACGGAAGTCCGGAAACC
The DNA here is from genome assembly GCF_928721695.1 of Dialister succinatiphilus. Classification (NCBI taxonomy): domain Bacteria; kingdom Bacillati; phylum Bacillota; class Negativicutes; order Veillonellales; family Veillonellaceae; genus Dialister; species Dialister succinatiphilus. Next base: position 2,008,742 of record NZ_OV788641.1, read on the forward strand.
TGCTTCCATTCCTTTAAGAAAGTAATGGAAGCCCCTTCATAAATTGGCAGACGAAGAATACTGCCCATGGAACTACGAACCACTTTTTCTGCATATATATCTGTACAGCCCTCTGTCAGGATGAGACCTTTCACGCCGGCGGCGGCGCAGGTACGCAGAATGGTACCCATGTTGCCGGGATCCTGCACAGAGTCAAGAACTACATAATACCCCTTCAGAGGATGAAGAAGTTCTGAAAGATCATGGTGCTGCTTTCTGCAGAGAAGAAGAATCCCCTGACCGTGCTCCGTGCCGGAAAGGAGGTGCATCATTTCCTTATCCACAGAAAGGAAATGCCAATGAAGTCTTTCTCCCTGACTCACAAGCTCATCCACCATGTTATCAGCCAAACGGCCATCCTCGATGAAGCAGATGCAGTCCCGTACCTGCTGATTCAGCACATCGGTCGTACCGCGAAGGCCTTCCAAAAGAAAGAGTCCTTCCTTATCTCTCCATTTTCTCTGCTTCAGACGGAGAGCACATTTAATCCACCGGTTGCTCCGGCTGGTAATATGTTCCATGATGATCCTCTATATCTGATTCCAATATATCCAAAGCCTTTTTCAATACCTTTTCCACAGGAATGGTATCCATACGGCATTCCTTTGTACCCGGATGATCGGCCATAATCACATAGCTGTCCGGATTGCCATAGGGACCGCTCCTGTCAGGCAGTGTGGGTCCAAAGAGAGCAATCAGGGGCGTATGCACTGCATTGGCAATATGAAGAGGCCCTGTATCGCTGGAGATATGAAGGGAAGCCAGTCTTTCCAAGGCAGCCAGCTGAAGCAGGTTAGTCCTGCCCATCAGATTGACCGTGCAGGGAGAAGGAGACATATCCTTGATCCGATTTCCCATATCCATTTCTCCTGCCGTGCCGGAAATGACGTTATAAATCCCACGTTCTGAGAGCGAAGAGGCCAATTCTCCCCAATAAGACAGGGGCCACTTCTTCTGCTCTCCTCTGGTTCCCGGTACAAGAACCACATAGGGACCCACGATCCCTTCTTTCTGGAGAAGGTCCTTCACCTGAGAAAGCTCTTTTTTATAATCATGAATAGGAAATTCGATTTCAGAAACATCACAGCCCAGGTAGCGCATCACATCCAGAAGCTGCTCGATAATGTGGCCTTTTTTATGAGGGCCGGAAATAGGACGGCTGGCAAGGAAACTTCCTTCCCTCCCGTCCTGATAGCCGATGCGTTCGCTGCAGCCGGAAAGGAAGGAAATGATCCCGCTCTTTGCAATCATCTGCAGGTCAATGACCAGATCAAAATGACGGGCCTTGAGATCATGGTGTACCTCCCTCAGGTATGAAAGCTGGCGTATCCGTTTCCTGTCCACCAGATAGATTTCATCAATCCATGGCTTTCCCGGAAGAATGCCTGCAAAGGACGGATGGACTGCCCAGGTAATTCTGGATTTCGGATAGGCTTTCCTTAACACATAGAGAGAAGGCAGGGCATGAATGATATCTCCCAGAGAGCTCATTTTTATAATCAGAATATTCTTATAGTCTTTTTTCATTTTAATCCTTTATGGGAGGCAGTACTTTCCGAATGAAGGTATCCAGGTTTCCACCGGGAAATAAAAATCCCTGGATACCTGCTCTCCGAGCTGCCTCTATATCTCGTTCGCCGTCGCCAAAAAGGAAGCATCGATTTCTGTCAAGGCCATACTTGGACAGGGCTTTCAGAATCATGCCCGGCGCTGGTTTCCTGCAGCTGCACACCTTGTCATAACGGGACACCGGTGCTCCCGGAAGATGAGGGCAGTAGAAAAATTCTGTAATCCGGCCGCCGTATTTCCCGAATTCCTCATTCATGGCCTGATGGAGGCGGACTACATCCTCTTCCCCATAATAACCCCGGGCGACTCCGCTCTGGTTGGTGACTACAAAAAGGAGCCATCCTTCCTTTGTCAGACGACCTGCCGCTTCTCTGGCCCCCTTGACCCAGCGGAGCTGATCCATGGAATGAACATAGCCGTCATCTTCATTGAGAACGCCGTCCCGGTCAAAAAAAATCGCTTTTTTATTCATTGCTTCCATTCCAGATCATCAATCAGCTGGCAGATGATATGAGCAGAAAGCATATGGATTTCCTGAATTCTGGCAGTCACATCATCAGGCACTACCAGCACTCTGTCACAGAGTGATACCATATCCCCTCCCGTTTTACCGGTGGAGCCGATGGTAACAAGGCCCTTCTGACGGGCTGTTTTCAATGCTTCATTGACATTTCTGCTATTGCCGCTGGTAGAAATCCCCCAAAGGACATCGCCTTTGTTTCCAAGTCCTTCGACCTGCCGGGCAAATACCCGGTCGTAACTGTAATCATTAGCTACTGCCGTCAGGATGGAGGTATCCGTGGTCAGTGCAATCGAGGGAAGGGATACCCTTTCATTATGGAAACGACCCACAAATTCAGCTGCTATATGTTGGGCATCGGCAGCACTTCCGCCGTTGCCGCAAATCAGGATTTTATGGCCTTCTGCCAGAGCCCTGCGGCAGATGTCCGCCATATCCAGAATCACGGGAAAAAGAGTTCTACTTTTCTGCAGCACTTTTTCATGATCGTTAAAAATTGACTCTATGGTTTCAATGTTCATTCTTATCTTCCTTTGCCGGAGAAACAGAATCGGTCTTTTCTTTATGGTTTTTCATCAGTGTTTCCAATTCACTCATAAAACTTCCAATATCCTTGAATTCCCGATATACAGAAGCAAAACGGACATAGGCCACCTGATCCAGATTTTTTAATTCATTCATCACCAGGTTGCCGATTTCCACAGAAGAAACTTCATGCTTCAACTCATTGCGGATTTTCTTTTCTACCCTTTTTACAATTTCCTCAATCTGGGCTGAAGAAATGTTTCTCTTTTCGCAGGCACGAATCAGGCCGCTGCGAAGTTTATTGCGGTCAAAAAGCTCACGGCTGCCGTTTTTCTTAATGACGCGAATAGGGACCTGCTCCACCGTTTCATAGGTAGTAAAGCGCCGTCCACAGGCAAGGCACTGGCGCCTCCGGCGGATAGAAGCCCCGTCATCGGTATCCCGGGAATCAGTAACCTTCGTATCAGGACTGCTGCAATATGGGCATTTCATAATCGTTCTCCTTGGAAAGATGGAAACGGGAAACGGAAGAAATCACCTGCTTTAAATAATTCCTCCCCTTCCCAAATCGGAAGAAAAAGCCACACTGCAGCTGCGGTGTGGCTTTCTGTGTATCGACTGTCCCTTCGGCGGACTTTTCCTGTACCATGCACATGCATCAATCCAGCCCGGGACTGTGGAAGTAAAAACTCTGATGAAAATTTTTACTTTCTCAGAAATTCAGGAACCGCGATGCCCGGTGTCGGACGTACAGCATTGCTGAAACGGCTTCCGCCGGCGGGAGATGGAGACTTCTTCTTGTCGCCGAAACCGGTAGCAATAACAGTAATCTTCACTGTGTCATTATCAAGATCCGGGTCTACAGAAGTACCCCAGATAATATTGGCATCCGGATCAGCAGCTTCCGTAATAATCTGGGAAGCTTCATTGATTTCAAAGAGGCCCAGATCTTCATTGCCCGTAATATTGATGATGATGCCTTTGGCACCTTCAATGCTTCTTTCCAGGAGCGGGCTGTTGATAGCCATAGTTGCGGCATCGCTGGCACGGTTATCGCCGGTGCCGATACCAATACCCATGAGGGCATCGCCCTGGTCACTCATAATGGTTCTTACATCGGCAAAGTCCAGGTTGATAATCCCCGGTACAGTAATCAAATCGGAAATGCCCTGGATTCCCTGGCGGAGAACATCATCGGCCGTCTTGAAAGCATCTTTAATGGAGGTTTTCTTGTCAATAATGCTCATCAATTTATCATTTGGTACCACCAGAATAGCATCTACATTCTGCTTCAGTCGTTCAATGCCTTCAGCGGCATTCTTAGCTCTTACTTTTCCTTCAAAGCTGAAAGGCTTTGTGACAACGGCAATGGTCAGAGCCCCCAGTTCTCTGGCGCACTGCGCTGCTACAGGAGCAGCACCGGTACCGGTACCGCCGCCCATGCCGGCGGTCACAAATACCATGTCAGCGCCGGTTAAGGCTTTTGTCAGATCCTCTCTGGATTCTTCCGCAGCCTGTTCGCCTACTTCCGGTTTCGCTCCGGCACCAAGACCTTTGGTCAGTTTTTCACCAATCTGAATTTTTGTTTCCGCTTCAGATTTATTCAGCACCTGAAGTTCTGTATTGACAGCGATGAATTCAACGCCCTTTACTTCTTCATCAATCATACGGTTGACAGCGTTGTTTCCGCCGCCGCCTACACCGATTACTTTAATTTTAGCAATTTCAGACTGTTCCATGTTCGCTCCTCCTTTAGGATCTTCTGCGTCATGAGATTGACTCGTTTTTACATTATTCATATTAGCAGTCATCTTCTTCTCAATCATATCTTACATTGTACAATACTTTACGCAAGTTCGCTACATTTATCAATAGAATAAGAAAGATTTTTGTTTATTTTTTGAGCTTTATAAAAGGCGAGGCTAAATTGGCATCCAAATATTCCACAGAAAGGCCTCTGGCCTTGACATCGCCTACCATGTTTTCCGCCAGGCGGGCCTGACCAGCCATGTCACTGCCATTTCCCAGTTTCACTGTTATACCGTCCCTGGTATAGGCCTTGATATCCTCCGGATTTCCGATGTTGATTTCAGAAAATACCTTAAGACCTTCCGGAGACAGATGGTTCAGGAAATCCAGGGCCTGGTCTATCTCACCGCCGGCTATCGAATCGCCAAGGAGAAGGTTTCCCAGTCTCTTTCCTGTAATGAGCGGAACATTGACTTTTTTGATGGACTGGGTCGAATCCATGACTACGCCATCTTTATCAAGAAAAACATAGCCGAATTCATCCTGAACAATGGCCAGAGGCACCCGATCCGTTACATTCACCTCAAGAACAAAGGGAAAGCGGCGGCCCACGGAAACAGTAGATACCCGTATATCTCTGGAAAGCCTTTTTTCCAGATCCGATGAGCTGATCTGGAGGACATTCACGGGCTGACGAATTCGCCCTTCAAAAATCACATCATCCGTAGTCAGCACTTCTGTCCCCTCAAGGTCTATATAGCCAAGAGGTATGGGAAGAAAGAAAAGAGAAAGTCCAATCACTGCAAGAACTCCCAATCCTCCTGCTGCATAGGCCTTTCCTTTGAACCGGGGCCTTTTAAGCCTCTTCCCGGGATTTTTTTTTGCCGGATGCGGAGGCGGCGGTGTCTGTTCTACCGGCACCTCTTGGGTCGACGGGGTCGTTTTTCCGCCATGCTGCTCTTTCAGAAAATCATTAAAACTTTTAAAATTATCCATAGTTATGACCTGTCAGACTTTATCAAGGCCTGCTTCCATCAATATCATTTCGCAGAGTTTCGGGAAAGAAATCCCCTGGGCTGCTGCCGCCTTTGGCACCAGACTGGTCGATGTCATGCCTGGAATGGAATTGGCCTCCAGCACAAATGGATGTCCCTCTTTGTCGGTTTTGAAATCAAAACGGACGGCACCGCTGCATTCGCAGATACGGTAGCCTTTTTCTGCAATGCGGCTCATGGAAAGGGCCAGTTCTTGCGAAATGGGAGCCGGTACGATGTAATCAGTGGCGCCCTTGGTATATTTGGAATGGTAGTCATACTGCCCGGAATGGGGGCAGATTTCAATCACAGGAAGGGCTTTGCCGTCAATGACGGACACCGTGAATTCATGACCACCCAGGTAATCTTCCGCCAGTATGCGTCCCTCCACTTTAAAGACCCGATCCACCGCAGCTTTCAGGTCTTCTTTCTTTTTTACGATTTCAATGCCGATGGTGGAACCTTCGCAGGCCGGTTTCAATACCATGGGGAATGAAAATTCCGAAAGAATATCGGAAATCACCTGCTCTTTTCCGTCCTTCAAAAAATAGGGATGGGAATGAGCCATGGGCAGACCGGCCTGTTTGAACAGATGGCTGCTCATGATTTTATCCATAGTAATGGCAGAGGAAGTGACTCCGGAACCGGTATAGGGAATCCGGGCCAGTTCCAGCACGCTCTGGATGGTACCGTCTTCACCATATTTTCCATGAAGGGCAATAAATACCACTTCTGCTCCGGCGGCTTTGAGATTTTCTACCACATGATGGGGATCATATTCCATGGGAATCACATGATAGCCGATAGATGCCAGTGCTTCCGCAATGGCGGTGCCTGTATTCCTGGAAACTTCTGCTTCCGTCGATGGGCCGCCCATAAGAACGACTACTTTGGTTTCTTTATTTATCACTTGGCATTCCCTTTTCTTTCAATAATGCAATCAGTTTTTCGCTTACACCGGTAATACTGCCGGCACCCATGGTAATCACCATATCTCCCGGACGGATAGAGTCATAAAGCGCACCGGCCACATCTTCCAGCTTATCCACATAGCGGATATCCTTATGCGGAAGCCGTGCCCTGACGGCATCCGGGATGAGATGACCATCGACACCGGGAATCTTTTCCTCACTGGCTGCATAAATATCCGTAAAGAAGAGAACATCCGCATCATCAAAGGCTTCGGCGAATTCGTCTTTCAAAAGTTTGGTCCGGGAATAGCGGTGGGGCTGGAAAGCGCAGAGAATTCGGTGATTTCCCGATTCTCTGGCCGCTTTCAGCGTTGCCTTGATTTCCGTGGGATGGTGGGCATAATCATCCACAATCCAAAGGTCTTCCGTCCTCAATTTCGTTTCAAAGCGCCGTTTGACGCCATGGAAATGGGAAATGGCCGCCGCTGCTTTTTCAAAGGGAATCCCGCAGTACAGAGAAGCTGCAAGGGCCCCCAGGGAATCACGCACATTGTGGAGACCCGGCACCTGGAGACGCACGGTTCCCAGCACCTTTCCTCCCTTCACCGCTTCATAACAGAGGAGGCGGTTTTCATATCTTGGATTCACCGCTCTAAGGTCCGCCTTTTCATTCAGACCAAAGGTGAATACCTTTTTGTGAACGGAAGGAAGAATGGCCCTGACCCCTTCACTGTCCAGGCAGAGAAATGCAGCTCCGTCATCATAAGAAATATGATTGACAAATTCAGCAAAAGCTTTTCGTATATTTTCCACACTGCCATAATGATCCAGATGGTCATCTTCGATATTGGTCACTACGGTGATGTAATTTTTAAATTTCAAAAAGGAGCCGTCGCTTTCATCGGCTTCGGCGATGACATACTCTCCTTTGCCGCAGATGGAATTCCCGTGGATATAATCAGCAGCGGCGCCCAGCACGATGGTCGGGTCCATGGCAGTTTCGTAAAAAATCTGTCCCAACATGCCGGAGGTGGTGGATTTCCCATGAGCACCGGCTACAGAAATCCCCTTCCCTGCCAGAAGAAGGGCAGCCAGCACATCAGAACGGTGGAAAACAGGAATCTGTTTTCTCCGTGCTTCCATCAGTTCCGGATTATTTTCAGAAATAGCGGAAGAAATGACAACGCATCCCTCCCCTTTCACATGGGATGCATCATGACCGATAAAGATGGAAGCTCCCCTCTTTCTGAAATTTTCAAGCACCGGGGAATCAGCCATGTCAGATCCTGAAACGGAATACCCTTTCTCCAGAAGGATTTCGGCAAGGGCACGCATACCCATGCCGCCGATACCGATAAAATGAAAATTTGTATATTCTTTTAAATTCATCTCATTTACTCCCTTTTTCAGCCAGTTCAAGAGCCAGACGGGCAATATCCCTGCCGGCATGAATTCTTCCAAGCCCGGCGGAAGCGTCTGACATGCTGTGCAGAGCAGCAGGCGTATCCTTCAGGTAGGTAATATCCTGGATCAGCTCCTTATCGGTCAGATATTTGTCCACAATCATCCTGGCTGCTCCGGCAGCCACAAAAACCCGGGCATTGAAAGTCTGGTGATCTTCTGCAGCATAGGGATAGGGAATCAGGATAGCCGGAAGGCCCCTGGCTGCCAGCTCTGCAAGGCTTACGGCGCCGGCGCGGCAGATAATCAGATCCGCTGCTGCCAGAGCCCTTGGCATATGGTACTCATATTTGATAATCCTTCCTGCTTTTCCTACCCTGCCTTCTTTATCCGCATGCACTTTCTCTATTATTTTATCATATTCCAGAGTGCCCGTAACATGGTAAAGGCAGAGATGATCATCATTCTTAAAATAGGCATGAACACCGGCCATGGCGTTGTTAATCGACCGGGCGCCGCGGCTTCCTCCGGTGATAAGCACCATGAAGGTATCAGGTGAAATACCGAGCTCCCTTCGGGACTCCTCCCGTTTGGCTTCAATAATATCAGGACGGATAGGATTTCCTGTGTATATACATTTCTCGGGACGGGGAAAACGAACTTTCGCATCCTCATACCCCAATGCAATGGTATCTACTACATGAGAAAGGATTTTATTAGTAATCCCGGGAATCACATTCTGCTCCTGAATGAGGGTAGGAATATGGGACAGGGCGGCCGCCATCAGGATAGGACCGCACACGTATCCCCCGGTACCGATCACCACATCGGGATGAAAATGCTTCAAAATGGACCGGGCCTTGAAGAGACTGCCTGCTGTCTTCATAAGGATAGAAAGATTTTTCAGTGTAAAGGACCGTTTCAGTCCATAGGCCGGAATGGAAGCAAATTTATAGCCTTCCTTCGGAATGATTCTTGATTCCATGCCATTAGGAGTGCCTACAAAAAGAAATTCCACATCATCCAGTTTTGACAGTTCTCTGGCAATGGTAATGGCAGGGTAAATATGACCGCCTGTGCCGCCGCCGGATAGTATAACTCGCTTCATGACTGCTCCCATCAGGTAAGACTTTTAACAATACGCTTGAAATCCATGCCTCGTTCTTCCATATTGTGATACATATCAAAGGAAGAGCAGGCCGGCGAGAGGATGACGATATCCCCGGCTTCCGCCAGCTGCTGCCCCTTCAGTACTGCTTCTTTCATGGAAGATACCCGGTAAATGGAAGACACGCCGGCTGCTCTGGCCGCTTTTTCAAAACGGTCGGCTGCCGCTCCCAGAAGAATCAGATGTTTTGTATGCTTTTTGACATCTTTCATGAAATCTTCCAAAGGCGTTCCCTTATCGTAGCCTCCGGCAATCAGGATAACCGGCTTGTTGAAAGCGCTCATACCCTTAATGGCAGCATCCGTATTGGTGGCTTTAGAGTCATTGTAGTATTCCACATCACGCAGTGTCCGTACATATTCAATCCGGTTAGGAAGGGACGAAAAATCCTTCATGGCAGACACGATCACATCCACCGGAACGCCCCCTTCATAAGCCAGGAAGGACGCAGCCAGCACATCGTCATAGTTCTGCATGCCCTTCAGCTTCAATTCCTTCACAGAACAGAGACGGATTTCCTTTCCCTTTCTGCGAAGGACCAGTGTATCTCCGTCCAGGAAGGCTCCTTCCTCCACTTTATGGGATGTGGAAAGAAGGCATACATGGGTGTGGGTTTCCGCCTTCTTTTTAAGGGCAGGGGTATAGGCATCATCATCATTTAACAGAAGGCAGTCGGAATTGTCCATATTTTCAAAAATCCGGGCTTTGGCTGCCACATAGGCTTCCATGGTATGATGCCGTTCCAGATGGTCCGGCGTAATATTCAAAATCACAGCAGCTCTGGGCTTGAAGGTTTTAATAAATTCCAGCTGGAAGCTGGATACTTCTGCCGCAATCACACCATCAGCAGGCACCAGTTCCGCTTCCCGGCTCAAAGAAATGCCAAGGTTTCCTGCCAGGGCGAAAGGTTTACCGCTTCTGCTTACCATACTCCCCAGAAGAGTAGTGGTAGTGGTTTTCCCGTTGGTGCCTGTAATGGCAAGGATTGGCGCCTTTGTGACGCGATAAGCCAGTTCCACTTCGCTGATAACGTCAATATGACGGTTGAAAGCTTCAGATACAATGGGATTTTCCCTTGGAATCACCGGAGAAACGACCACCGTATCCACCCCGTCCAGAAGATCGACGGACTGCGGCCCAAACCGGAAAACAGCTCCCAGCGCAGTGAGTGCCTCTTTTTCCTTTTTATCATGAATAGAATCTTTTAAATCGGAAATCAGTACCTTCACATCGTGGCGCAGAAGGACATGGGCAGCTCCCAGTCCGCTGATACCGGCGCCAAGAATCAATACACTTTTCATAATTTTCCTCCCGTGGAACCGGTCTTTGGCGGAAGCATCCATGCCTCCTCAAAGATCGGCGTGAAAAACGGATTATAATGCCCGGATTGCCAAAAGAAGACTCACACAGGCAGCAATTCCTTCGAAAATCCAGAAAGCCCATACCACATGGACTTCACTCCAGCCGGACAGTTCGAAATGATGATGAAGGGGGCTCATTTTGAATACCCTTTTTCCGGTCAGCTGGAAGGAAGCCACCTGGATAATGACAGAAAGAGCCTCCAGCACAAAAATCAGGCCCAGAAAAATAAGAAGAAGCTCTGTCCTGGTCATCACGGAAATACCGGCAATCGCACCGCCCAGGGCCAGGGAACCGGTATCCCCCATGAATATTTTAGCCGGGTGGTAATTAAAGAACAGAAATCCGATACAGCTGCCGGCCAGAATGATGATGAAATATCCCAGATCATTGAAACCGGTCATGTAGCAGAACATGGCATAGGCAGAGAAAGCAATGACGCAGCATCCCGAAGCCAGTCCATCAAGACCGTCAGTGAGGTTCACCGCATTGGATGCGCCCACAATAACAAGGACCACGAAGGGATAGTACAAAAGGCCGATGGAAATATCCGTATGGGTAAAAGGAATAGCTATGGAATAGGGCAGATGAAGCGTATCCACGACACCCCAGCAGAAAAGAACGGCTAGGATAATCTGGCCAAGCATCTTCTGCTTTGCCGTAAGGCCCAGGTTTCTTTTCTTTTCCGCCTTGATAAAATCATCAAGAAAGCCAAGAAGGCCATGGCCCAGCGTAAGAAATAAAAGCCACAGAACCGAGGGGTCAATCATTTTATTGAAAATAACCACCAGCACTGCGGAAAGAAGCATGAACAGTCCGCCCATGGTAGGAGTACCGCTCTTAATCCGGTGAGACTTCGGTCCTTCTTCCCTGATGGACTGACGAGCCTTTAATTTTTTCAAAAGCGGAATGGCAAAAAATCCAAGAATCACGGTAAGCACCGCTGATTCCGCCAGATAAATCAAATAATTACTTTCCATCCTATGCTTTTTCTCCCCTCAAAATAGCAGGAATCCTTTCCATATGCATGTAATGGGAACCTTTCACAAGCACCACATCACCGGGCGCTGCCATCTTCATCAGTTTTTCCGCTGCTTCCTCGCAGGTATCGCAGGTCACGACATGCTTCATGCCCCCCTGTTCTGCGCCTTTAGCGAGGAAACGGGAAAGCGGTCCCACCGTAATCAGACCGTCAAATCCGATTTTTCCGGCTTTCACTCCTGTTTCATAATGCAGTTTTTCTTCAAAGCGGCCCAGTTCGCCCATGTCCCCCAGCACAAGGAAATAATGGTTCCCTGCAATCTGCTTCGCAGAGCGGAAAGCCATTTCCATGGACAGCGGGTTGGCATTATAAGAATCGTCAAGAACGGTGATGCCCCCTATGTTTACCACAGACTGCCGCTGATCGGCAGGGCGGAACTCACCGAGAGCCTTTTGGATTTTTCCCGTATCCACGCCAAGCACCCGGGCTGCAGCTGTAGCAGCCAGGGCATCATATACATTATGAATGCCGAGAAGGTGAAGTTTCACCTTGAAGGCTTCGTCAAAGCAGGTACAGGTATAGCGGGTATCCGCTTCTTCGAAACGGACATCGCTGCCCCGTACCGTATACCGGCCGTTCATACCGTAGCGGACAATCCGACCTGCAAAGCCCTTCCCCATAACGCTGACTCGTTCGTCATCGCCATTCAGGATAGCCGTGCCATCGGCAGGAAGTGCATCAATCAGTTCTTTCTTCGCTTTGGCAATGTTATCCTGGCTCCCCAGGATACCGATATGAGATGTCCCTACATTGGTTACGACCCCCATAGTGGGAGAAGCAATGGTGCAGAGCTCTGCAATCTGGCCAAAGCCCCGCATGCCCATTTCCACCACGCACACCTCTGTTTCGGCAGTCATAGAAAGAAGGGTCATGGAAAGACCGATTTCATTATTGAAATTCTTCTCCGTAGCGGTCACATGGAAACGGGTGCGGAGGATGGACGTAATCATGTCCTTGGTGGTAGTTTTTCCGTTGGAACCGGTGACTCCGATTACGGGCACGTGAAAACGCATCCGGTGGAAATGGGCCAGATCTTCCAGACCCTTCTTTGTGTCTTTCACCAGAAAAACGGATACATGGGCATCTATATCCTTCCCGTAGGAAGCATCAGAAATTATCACTGCCGATGCCCCGGAAAGAACCGCTCGTTTCAGAAATTCATGACCGTTGAAATTTTCACCAATGAGAGCGATGAAAAGTTCGCCCCGGGAAATGGTACGGGTATCAGTACTTACCCCCTCCACAAAGGCGTCCTCTCCCTTCTGCAGAAGAGATGCACCTGTGGCCTTTTCGATTTCCTCCAGTGTAAATGATGCCATTTTATTTCTCCTTCAGTTTCAGTGCCTTTCTGGCTTCTTCCCTGTCATCAAAATGAATGGTTTTGTCCTTTAAAATCTGGTAATTTTCATGTCCTTTACCGGCAATCAGCACAATGTCTCCCGGCTTGGCCAGTTCAATGGCCCGGCAGATGGCGCTCCTACGGTCCACAATGACTTCATAGGAAAGGGAGGGCTTTTCCTTCTTCACTTCCTCCACGCCGGCGGCTACTTCCTTCACAATGGAAGCGGGGTCCTCGGTGCGCGGATTGTCACTGGTTACCAGGGCAATATTGGCATTCCTGGCAGCAATGCGGCCCATAATGGGGCGCTTCATCCTGTCCCTGTCGCCGCCACAGCCGAAGACGACAATAATTCGTCCTTTTGTAATTTCCTCTGCCGTGGTCAGAATTTTTTCCAGTCCGTCCGGTGTATGGGCATAGTCCACCACCACCGTAAAAGGCTGCCCTTCATCAATCAGTTCAAAACGGCCGGGCACGCTCTTGAAGTCTCTCATCCCCTCCACAATGGTTTCCATGGGAACTCCTTCAGAGAGGCAGGCGCCTACTGCGCCAAGAGTATTGTAAACGTTAAAACGTCCGGCCAGTCTGGTTTCAAAATCATAATCCTTTCCCTCATAGGTCACTTTAAAGGAAGATGATTTCCCGGTGAAATGAATGTCATGGGCGTAAAGATCTGCTTCAGGATGGATCATGCTGTAGGTATGAAGAGCGCAGATATTTCTATCATCCACCCCTTCTTCCATTACGTGGGCATAGGGATCGTCCATATTGACCCAGGCAGACTTGCCTTTCTTTATCTGTCCTTTAGCTGATACCATATGGAAAAGGATAGCCTTGGCCTTTGCATAATTATCCATGGTCTTATGGAAATCCAAATGGTCTTCCGTAAGGTTGGTAAATACGGCATCGTCGAATTCACAGCCTGCCACACGGCCAAGGACCAGGGAATGGGAAGAAACTTCCATGCACACGTACTCCACCTTTTCCTCCGCCATGCGGGCAAGAATGCGGTCCAGATCGATCACATCAGGCGTCGTATTGTGGGTTGGGATTTCCTTATCACCGATGAGGGCATGAATGGTACCAATGACACCGGTTTTATGGCCGGCATGGTGAAGAATATGAGCTGCCACATGGGTGGTGGTTGTCTTCCCGTTGGTACCGGTCAGGGCGATCATGCGCATTTTCCTTGTGGGATAATCAAAGAAAAAAGGTACCATATCTTCCATAGCCTTCCTTGTATCTTTGACATATACCACAGTCACAGAAGACGGCACATCTATATCCCGGGAAGCCACAATGGCAGCAGCACCCTTTTCTACAGCTGCCTTGACAAAGTCATGACCATCCACATGGGCACCGGAAAGGCAGATAAATAAACCACCTTCCACCACCTTGCGAGAATCAGCTGTTACATCTTTAATTTCAACATCCGCAGAACCCAGCACTTTCTCCACCGGGGTCATACGAATCAATTCTGATAATGTTTTCAAAATGAATCACCTCTGCATAATTTTCAATTAAGCGTCATTATTTATGATAGCTTAAATCCCCTTGAAGCACAATAGCGGCCTTAAAAAAAGGCCGCTGATTTTATAATTCTAATTCACTTTTTACGCAGCCGGCGCTTTCAGAGCAGCCTGCGCCGATTCCATGACAAAATGAATCAGTAGGTCTCTTAGCAGCTACCGAACTGCCTTCTTTGCCGGAGCAGAAACTGCTTTCGCTGCCGCGCCGGCCTTTTGTGCTTCCACACCGCCATACACATTACGCACGGGAAGGCGCATGCCCAGCTTTGTTTCTGCCAGTTTCTGTATGCGTACCGGCGCATTGAGCCTTGATACCTCCAGTTTCAGCACTGAATTTTCTTTTTCCAGATTCATTACTTCCGCCCGTACCTGCTGCATATGATATTCCGCCTGCACATTGACGCCATTTAAAATGGTGCTTGCCAGGAAGGGCATCAGAATCATGATAATTCCCAGAATGACATTATGAAATAAACTGCGAGATGAAGATTCTTCCCTCTCCCTTTGCCGGGGAACAGCAATGTCCTGAGGCATGGAAGCCATATAATCCATCATTTGTACATTCTGCGATATCATAAAACATCTCTCCCCATGCAGGAAGCATCCTTTAAAGACCCATAATTTCAAATAACCCTATGGAATCAGCGCTTCCTTAATCATAAAATCCAAATCAGCGGAAACTATTTCCTATACTTTTTCAACCACCCTGAGCACCGCACTCCGGGCCCGCGGATTTTCCTCCACTTCCCGATCTGACGGTTTGATGGCCTTTCCCAGACTCTTCACCGTCCTGTGGTGATGGCATACACACACCGGCAGATCCGGCGGGCATATACAGTCTCTTTCCATTTCCCGAAACGTATTTTTAATAATCCGGTCTTCCAGGGACTGGAAGGTAATTACCCCCAGCCGTCCCCCCACTTTCAGGTGGCCCACGCAGGCTTCCATGGTGTCCTTCAAGATGCCAAGCTCATTATTCACCTCTATGCGGATAGCCTGGAATGTACGCTTCGCCGGATGAGGTCCGTTTCTTCTGGCATGAGCGGGAATGGCCGCCTTAATCACACGGACCAAATCGTCTGTAGTTTCAATGGGCTTTTCATTTCTGAAATTCACGATGAATTGAGCAATCCTCCTGGCCCACCGCTCTTCCCCATATTCACGAATGATACGGGTCAGATCATCTTCATCATAAGTATTTACAATTTCATAGGCAGTCAAAGGATTGCGCTGGTCCATACGCATGTCCAGCTTCCCATTGTTCATATAAGAGAATCCCCGCTCCCCATCATCCAGCTGATGAGAAGAAACACCCAGATCAAAAATAAATCCATCCACCTTCTCTATATCCAGAGAATCAAGAATAGAAGAAATATTAGAAAAATTGTCACGCACAAAAAGATGGCGGCATCCAGTGCCTTTGAGCCTTTCGGAAGCCGCATCTATAGCCTCCTGATCCTGGTCCACCCCAATCACAAGAGCATCTTCTTCCAGCCTTTCCGACAAGGCCATGGAATGACCGCCGCCGCCCAGGGTGCAGTCTACATAAACGCCATGAGGATCGGTGAGCACAGAATCAATCATCTCATGAAGAAGTACGGTGGTATGATGGAATTCCATGAAACCCTCCCCTTATAAGTCAAAATTTAACGGCAGATCCAAAGAATCGGCTATATCTGCCATCGATTCTTCTCCGTTTTCATCAGCATCAAGAAGCGCCGGATCCCAGATTTCAATAATGGAACCAGTTCCTACAATGACGGCGTCCTTTTTCAGCTGAGCAAAGGTGCGGAGATGCTGGGGAATCAGAATCCTCCCCTGCTTGTCACATTCCATTTCAGTTCCCCGTCCGATGAGATGACGCATAATCTTTCTTACCTTGTGATTGGTAAAAGGAAGCTTCTGCAGCCTGGCAATAAGAGCATCCCATCTTTCCCTGGGGTAAATGCAGAGACAGGTATCAAGACCCGGTGCCAGCACAAAGCTGTTTCCCAGTTCCTCCCTGAATTTGGCTGGAAGAATCATACGTCCTTTGCTGTCAATAGTATGAGAATACTCATTCATGAACATATTTCTTCCACCTCCTCCACATTTACCCACATTCTACCACATACCCCCACTTGCTTACAACGAAAAAAGTTTGTTTGGTATCGGAAAGGCGAAAATAAATAAGCTTAAAAAAACTCGATATTTACTGATAAAATACAGGATGCTCCATCCAAGGCATGCTCTGAAATTCTCCCATTCCCGCCAGCAGCCATCCCCCACTCCATCAAAAAATCCCCACCCGGTGGAGATGAGTGGAGAAATAAATAAGATGCCTGAAGCAGAGAATATCGGTGGCGGAAATACAAATGACTCCGCCCCGTCATTTTGACCGCAGCTGAGCGGAGTGGAGAAATCTCACGTCCCCAGGGGCAAGGAAGCATGGGAGCAGGAAATTTTCAGGCTCGGCGTTTCAATAGAGCTCCAAGTCCTTACCGCCCATACCGACGCCCCGCTCAAGATGACCAAAACGGCGGGCAGCTTACGGTCAAAGAGAAGCCATAAAAAAAAGGCTGTGAAGAAATGTAAATCATTTTCTTCACAGCCTTTTTTATTTTATGACACCGGGAGCACAATGTGTTTCTTTTGTAAAGCGGTCAGTTTTTCAAAAGGAAAATCTTCCAGCGCTTCCTTAAGGGACACCGGCCTCAGTTCCGGAAGTCCTCCTGCCAGATGGAGAAGAAGACCAATCAGATCTTCCGGTCTTAAGCCCCGGTTTCTCAGTTCCCTCACGGTGATGCCTTTTTGCCTTTTGGACAGGCGGATGCCCCGGGTATCCACCAGAAGGGGCAGGTGACCATACGCGGGCACCTGATATCCCAGCTTCCGGATCAGCCAGGCCTGACCGGGCGTGGAATCCAGAAGATCGTTTCCTCTGAAAACATGGGTAATCCCCATTTCTCCATCATCGATGGAAACGGCCAGCTGGTAGGCCACCAGGCCGTCAGCCCGCCGGACCACGAAATCATCGGCGCCAGCTTTAAGTGTCCTGGTGATGGTTCCATAGAATAGATCGGTGAAAGAAATGGTGCTTTCTTCCATGCGCACTCTCCAACAGGGATTTTTGGTCATGGACTCTCGCTCTTTCGGGGTCAGGTTCCGGCAGTGTCCATCATACACGGGACGTGCTTCCCCTTCATGAGGTGCGGAGAGGACCTGGTGAATGCGGCTCCGGCTGCAGTAACAGGGATAGATATGGCCCTTCTTTTCCATGGCAGAAAGGATAGAGTCATAAATATCATAGCGCCGGCTCTGTACCGCCGGTCCATAGGAGTATATCCCTTCCGGGCCCTCGTCAAAGTCAAGGCCCATCCAGGAAAGGTCTTCCAGTATGCCCTCTTCATACTCCTTACGACAGCGGTCCCGGTCAATATCTTCCATGCGGAGAATGATTTTTCCTCCCCGCTGTCTTGTCCAGAGCCAGTTGAGGAAAGCAATCCAGAGATTGCCCAGATGCATGCGGCCGGTGGGACTGGGAGCGAAACGGCTGCGGATATCCATCAGTCCGGCAGGGACCTCACCTTATCGAAGAGGTCCTTATCCTTCTGAATCTTATCTTCGCTGCCCATGACGCAGATGTAGGGATCTTTCATGACACTGTCTACCAGAGGAGCCAGTCTGCGGATATCCTCCACCTGGCAGTTAATGATTTCATCACGAATCTTCATGCGGGATTCCCTGGTATTGCCGGAAAGGTAATGGACCATGGCCCTCTCGCCTTTCATGGAAGGAGTCAGCTGAATTTCATCGGCTGCCATGGTACCGATGACGTACTTGGTCATTTCACGGTCAGACAGAGTCAGATTTTCCAGGTATGCCGGCAGTTCTTCATAGGCCCTGATGGTCTGCGCCAGGTTCGGGTCCCGGTAAGAGCAGAGAATAGCCGTACCATCCCGGAGGAACTGGGTGAAAGCACCATAGGCGCCTCCCAGAACACGGACTTTCTTCCACAGATATTCATAGCGGAGAATCGTTTCCATCACCCTGAGCGCACCGGTATAGGCGAAGCCGTGGCTCTTGAAATTGCCGCCTTTGGCTACGTACTGTACTTTGCCGGAAGTGAGGAACGCTTCGTTTCTGCTTTCCGGCGGGAAACTGTATACATGGGGCGCTGTTTTCACCCCTGCTTCCATATCATCAAGCAGAAGCGGAAGGTTTTCAAGGACTGCCTTCTTTTCCTCTTCTTCCCCTATGGTTTCAAAGAAAAGACCACTTCTTGTGAAAATCTTTCCGGAAACAGCAGCCAGTTTTTCCTGCAGTCCTTCCCTGTTCTCATCAAAATGCTTCACCAGGTCTGCCAGGAAATAGTAGTAGGAAAGGCCGGACTGTTCGGCGAATTCCCCTCCCTTGGAAAAATAGGAGGTCAGCCTTGTCATGACCAGGGTATGGCCTCTGGAGAAAGCGCTCATATCCCATTCCGATTTTTCCTGAAGAACCAGTTCTTTCAGCCGCTTGGCATCGGTAAAGAGGGTGTGATTGATGACTTCTCCCAAAAGGTCCATGAGCTTGTCCGTCTTGGACGTCAGGGCTTTGGCCCGGATGGTAAGAGCCGGCAGATAGGAAGATGTATCATTCACCTTCCCGTAGCCGTTCAGGGCAAAGCTCATGCCGCCGGTATAGGCATTGGACAGGCGGGCCAGTTCGGTGTAGCTGTGCTTTGTGGTGGAAAGGCTTCTAAGCAGGGAAGAAAGGAGTATGGCATAGGGAATATCCGCTTCCTTCAGATTTCCCAGGGTGAAATAAAGATTCAGGTAGGTAATGCCGTTCGTATGAACCTGAAAATGGAAATGGTCTACGCCGGATACGCTTTCTTTTTCCAGCACCTCTTCTTCTATGGGCCGCTTCAGGTCTTTTCTGGAAAGGAGAGGAATGGTTTTCAATGCTTCTTCTGTTTCGCCGGAGGCCTGTCTTTCCTTCAGGGCTTTGGTGGAGGCCATGATTTTTTCCAGCTGTTCGTCGGAAAGGCTGCTCTTGAAGGATGCCAGTTTTTCCGCCGTTTCCTGGTTCGCCTTTTCCGTGAGTCCTTTTTCCGGCTTCATGGTAATGAGAACCTGGTGGGGATTCTTAATCACATAGCGGAGCAGCAGGTTTTCAAAATAGTTGGTTTTCAGGTTCTTCCGCAGGGTGTTCATATCATCAATGTAGCGCAGCGCATCCATGGGATTCCTGTCGTAAAGCCACATATCCATGGCACGGACGCCGTAGAAAAGTCCCTTTGGCCTTCCCTGGTAGTCATTTTCACGAGCTGTAAATTCAGTGCGGTTCAGTGCAGCTTCCAGCATGTCTTTGTCAATCCCTTTGAGGGCAATGGAACGAAGGGTACTGTCCACTACATCTGCAAAAGCGGCCTGCTTATCCACTTCCGAGCCGGTGGCTTCCACAATCCATACAGGCTGCTTATAGCTGTCACCGTAGGAACCGGACAGGTCGCTGCCAAGGCCTGCATCCAGTACCGCCTGCTTCAGCGGAGCGCCGTCCATATCGATGAGTACATAGTTAAGAATACGGAAAGCCAGAGAGTCCATGGTGGTCATATGGTCGTTAAAAGCGGTGTAGAGTGCATGGATGGCCTTGCCTTCGGTACTTTCATTTTCCGCAATGCCGTAGGGAGCGGTGAGAGATACCCTTTTACTGAAGGGAGCCTGGGTTTTAACCATGGAATCCACATTTCTTTTATCGAAAGCAGACAGGTATTCCCTGTCCAGATAGTCCAGCGTCTTTTCAATATCCATATCGCCGTAGAGGTAAATATAGCTGTTGGATGGATGATAAAAACGGCGGTGGAATTCTGTAAATTCACGGAAAGAAAGGGTAGGAATCACTTCCGGGTCCCCGCCGGATTCCACGCCGTAGGTGGTGTTGGGGAAAAGTTTTTCCATGGCCCGGTCTTCCATAATGGCTTCCGGAGAGGAAAGAGCCCCCTTCATTTCGTTGTATACCACTCCGTTGTAGGTCAGAGGCGCATCTTTGTTTTCCAGCTCGTAATGCCAGCCTTCCTGCATGAGAATCTGCGGATTTTTCAGACAGTTGGGATAGAAAACCGCATCCAGGTACACATCCATGAGATTGTGGAAATCCACATCATTTCTGCTGGCAATGGGATACATGGTCTTATCGGGCCAGGTAATGGCATTGAGGAATGTGTTGAGGGACCCTTTGGCCAGCTCCACGAAAGGCTCCTTCAGCGGATATTTCCGGGAACCGCAGAGGGTGGAATGTTCCATGATATGGGGTGTTCCCTTGGAATTATCCGGTGTGGTGCGGAAACAGATATAAAATACTTTGTTATCATCATCGTTGTCCAGATACATGAGACGGGCGCCGCTCTTGACGTGCTCCATCAGGTACGCATCGGAATTAACTTCTTCAATATGAGACATGGAGTTCACGCGAAATCCGTGAACCATATCGCCCATTTTCCATTTCATATAAAACCTCCAGAACGTACGAAAAAGCGCAGGCGCATACCTGTGCTTTTTCTGTTATAAAATGCAGATTATTCAGCTTTGGCAGCAGGGAAAAATTCATCATGAATCGCCTGCACTGCCTTATCCAGATCTTTTCTTAAAATAAGACAGGAAATACTGATTTCAGAGGTGCTCACAATATCAATATTCACACCGGCCCTTCCCAGGGCGCCAAACATGCGGGCTGCTACGCCGGGAGTGCCGAGCATGCCGGCACCAACCACAGAAACCTTAGCCGTGTCATCATCATAAATGACCTCTTCCAGCTTTCCTTCGTCCCGCATCTGCTCCAGAACCCGTTTAGCATCAGGCAGATCCGTATCTTCGATAGTGAAGATAATGTCTGTTTTATCATCATTGGAATTCCTTACGCTCTGCACAATCATATCAACGGTGATATTGTCTTCAGCCAGTGCGGAGAATACCATGTACGCCACGCCGGGAATATTTCTAAGCCCCAGCACAGCAATCCTTGCAGCATGGGCATCCTGCGCCACGCCTCTTACTGCTTCATTCTTTCCATCCATTGTGCATACCTCCCGGATAATGGTGCCTTCTTCATCGGTAAATGTAGACCGTACATGAATCGGAATATGATACTTCATGCCCAGCTCCACACTGCGAGGCTGCATAACGCCGGCCCCCAGCCTTGCCATTTCAAGCATTTCCGTATTAGTGATTTCCTTCATCTTGACGCAGCCCTTCACATGACGGGGATCAGCAGAATAAATGCCATCCACATCAGTAAAGATTTCGCACATATCCGCATGCATGGCTCCCGCCAGCGCCACTGCCGTAGCGTCAGAGCCGCCGCGGCCAAGGGTAGCCACATCCCCATTGGGCATCAGACCCTGGAAACCGGCCACAATCACGATTTTGCCCTCTTCCAGTTCCCGAAGCACCCGGTCCGGTTTCACATCATCAATCGTAGCCTTTCCATAAGCGCCGCCGGCTATAATGCCTGCCTGGGGGCCGGTCAGGGAAATCGCCGGAACGCCCAGCTTTTTGAATGTCATTGCCATCAGCGCAATGGACATCTGCTCTCCCGTAGCCAGGAGCATATCCATTTCTCTGCCGTGATTGACAGAAGAAACCTGGGATGCCAGATCCAGAAGATCATCTGTGGTGTCCCCCATGGCGGATACCACGATCACGATCTTATCCCCCGGCTTCCGATCGCGAAGAACGCGGTTTGCAATATTCAGCATTTTTTCCGGTGTAGCCACCGAACTTCCACCGAACTTCTTAACATAAAGTGCCATTTACATCCCTCATTTACTGAGTAATCCATATATCTACAACTTAGAAAATTTTATCATGCCCGCCCATTTATGTAAAGAACATTGTTAAAAATTGGGGCGTTCAAGGCCCCGTTCGGAGAGCTTGCCCTTTATCGATGGTGCCCCTGCCTGCAGGGCGGCAGAACGCGTCAAAGGGATGCCTTCCTGCTATAATTGTCAGTCAGGAAGATAGCGAAGGAAGATGGCGGGAAGTGGAACAGCTGATATCTGGCAGTCTGATGGTCTGACGTCTGATAGTCTGGCAGCCTGATGTCTGCCAGTTTGATAGTCTATCATCTTCTCAGAACTCGATTCCCTTCCTGGCGCGGATGCCCTTCTGGAAAGCATGCTTCACCAGGGTCATTTCCGTCACCGTGTCAGCCAGATCGATGAGTTCTTTCGGCGCATAGCGGCCGGTGAGAATCATATTAAGCCTCACCGGCTTTTCCCGGATCAGCCCTGCCACCTCTTCTGTTTCCAGCATGCCGAAGTGAATGGCGTAGTTGATTTCATCAAGCACCACTAAATCCCAGGCGCCGCTCATGACTTCCTTTCTCACCATATCCCAGGCCCGGCGGGCCAGTTCTTTCTTTTCCGCCAGTCTTTCCTCGTTTTCCGGATCTTTTTTATTGTGGAACACAAAACCGTCGCCCATGGGTCTGATTTCTATGCGCCCCTCTGCTTTCCCCAGCGTTTCGATGGCCTTCAGCTCCCCGTACTTCCAAGCCCCTTTGATGAACTGGAGAATCAGAACTTTCTGTCCGTCGCCCCAGGCGCGGATGGCGGTCCCAAGAGCAGCAGTGGTCTTTCCTTTGCCTGTTCCCGTATTAATAAGCACAAGTCCTTTTGTTTCCATATGTTTCCCTTTCTTGGACAGGAAATCAGATATGGAAGGAATGTTCCTTCCATATCGAATCATTACCTATTTTTATAAGCCAGACAGGAAGCCAGAAATTTATCCGCTGCCTTTGGATTTCCCTCAAAAGACAGATGGAGATAGCTGGCCAGCACATTGCCCCTGGCAAAGCCTTCCAGATGGCCCTCTTTCTGCCTCGTCCCCTTTAAGTTGTAGGCCCAGGGAAAATCGTCATCGCAGGCAAGGGTGGAAAAATGGAAT
Source organism: Dialister succinatiphilus (assembly GCF_928721695.1). NCBI lineage: Bacteria > Bacillati > Bacillota > Negativicutes > Veillonellales > Veillonellaceae > Dialister > Dialister succinatiphilus. The sequence goes on from NZ_OV788641.1 coordinate 2,031,836, forward strand.
TCGTGGCCCTTCAGGATATCTCCTTCATCAGCTATGATACTCTTCCTCAGCGCTTTCCCGGTCACATAGCCCACCCGCTGCAGCTTTTTCTGCATTTCACATACGCCCGGCACCAGGCCTGCCATTTCATAGGCATCGCCGTCAAATCCTTGGATTTTCCGGCAAAGATACATGAGCCCGCCGCATTCCGCATAGACAGGCATGCCGGAAGCTGCAGCCTGCCGGATGGAATCCTTCATGGACCTGTTATTTTCCAGCTCATGGAGGAACATTTCAGGAAAACCGCCGCCAAAGATGAGCCCGTCCACATCAGGAACAACGCTGTCCCTTAAAGGGCTGAAATCGATGAGCTCCGCCCCCATTTTTTCCAAGGCATGAAGACTGGCCGGATAATAGAAGGAGAAAGCTTCATCCCTGGCCACGCCAATACGGACCGGAACCTTCTTCTTTTCTTCCCTGTCTTTTTCCACGAGAAGCGAAGGTGCGCTTTTGGCAATGGACAACAGCTTCTCCGTATCCACCCAGCGGCCTGCATCTTCTCCCATATGGCGGATCAGGTCCGCCGTTTCGATTTCCGTCACCGGAGTCAGGCCCAGATGACGCTCCGGCGTCTTGAGGCCATCGTCCCGATGGTAGGCGCCGATGACAGGCATATGGATTTTCTCCATCACATCCCGCACCATGGCTTCATGACGGTCAGAGCCCAGCCGATTCAGAATCACGCCGGCTATATGGGTATCCCTGTCATATTCCCGAAATCCCAGAGCCGTGGCAGCGATACTGTAGCCCACGGACTTGCAGTCCAGCACAAGGATAACCGGCGCTTTGAGCCTTTTGGCAATATCAGCCGAGGAGCTGACCCCTTTGGCGCCGCCGTCATAGAGGCCCATGACCCCTTCGATAATGGAAATGTCCGCATCTCTGGAAAGATAGGAGAAATTGGACACCAGATGATCCGCCGGCGTCATCCAGGTATCCAGATTGTAGGAAGGTCTCCCAGCTGCCTTTTCATGGAAACCGGGATCAATATAGTCCGGACCCACCTTGAAAGGCTGGGCCTTCAGTCCCTTGGAGTGGAAATAAGCTAAAAGTCCGGTAACAATGGTGGTTTTCCCCACTCCGCTGTTTGTCCCCGCAATCACCACCCGGGGACGGATAAGCCCTGCCATTTATTTATCTCTCTTGGCAATAATGGTGCTGAGATAATTGGGTTTATAGTCGGCAGGCAGGCTGTCAATATCGCGAATCACGATTTCATCAGGAAGCCCGGCGCGGGAAACCATGACAGACCGCTTGATCATATGGTGCTTTCTCAGTTCCTCCTGCACAAAGGCAAAGCTCTTATACACCTTCATAATCACCGCATTGTCGGAAGCGGAAAGAGCCTTGTCAAACTTCTCGTGATCAGCAGTAGCAGGAATAATGAGCACATTTTCCTCCCACTCCGTCACCGGAAGGCCGATGTAAGAAGCAATCCCCAGAAAAGCAGGAATGCCCGGAATCGTTTCCACCTCATAATCCGGAGAATCCTTGAATTCATTGAAAATATACATATACGTGCTGTAGAGCATAGGATCTCCCAGAGTCAGAAATACCAGATTTTTCCCTTCATCCAGCTTCTCCGCAATGATTTTCCTGTTTTCAGCCCACTGTTTTTCTACAGCCTCCATGTCCCTGCTCATCTGGAACACCATGGGAAGAATTGCAGTCTTATCAGAAATATAGGGCTTCGCAATGTTAAAAGCCACAGACCCCTCTTTCTTCTCTGTCTTCGGCGTAATAATCATATCAGCCGCCCGGATAGCCTCCACAGCCTTCACAGTCAGCAGCTTGGAATCCCCCGGTCCCACACCGATCCCATATAATTTTCCCTTATTCATATGAAATACCTCCTCATAAAATATACAATATACATAGTACTTTTATATTGTATCATCTGCGCCCAAAGGTAGCAAAAAGTTCTTATGGACACGCCCGCAGGGCGTGAGGGGTCTTAAGATGGACCGGCCGTTGGCCGGAGGGTCCGTAAGTTTGATGGCCTTTCAGGCCGAGGGTTGTGGTATCGCCCTCTCGGGCGATGAGCATGAAGTCAGCGTTACGAGATTGTCGTTATGAGTCATATAGTATGAAAAGCATTCTGGTGATTAGCCGCCACGCGGCTCCCCCTTATCCGGCTGCGCCGGACTTTCCCCCATCCGGGGGACAGAATAAATCGCTCTATGCTTTCCTGTAGAGACATGGCCTCATAGCTAAGCATCCATAGTGCCCCCGCTTGCGGTGGCAAGGGAACTTGATTCGCAGGGAGCCGCAGGCGACTGAGAATCAAGTGACACGCTTCCCAACGGGGCGGAAAGGTGGTGGCGCCAGCCACCAAAGGGGGAATGCACTTCCAACGCCCGCAGGGCGGTTGTATGGTTTTATACTGCAGAATGCTTATCATGCCATATGGTACAGCACGGTCATCCCGTAACGCTGACTTTATAAGTATTGCCCGAAGGGCAATCCACAACCCTCGGGGCCGAAGGCCCCGTCAGTCGAGTAGACGGAATCAGATTACTCTGTCCGCCCCTCACAGAACCGTACGTGCGGTTTTCCCGCATACGGCTCTTAGAATAGTCCTTGGGGTGTACTCGTTACACCTTATCAATTGCAGTTCCGTTTACATTTAACTAATCTCTAAGTCTTAGTTTCTTCTACATCTCTGTGCAGAACCTGTTTCCCTGCGATTGTTGACTATTCTTTACCCCCTTCACTCCACCTGCTTTCACAGGTTTCATCACTACTATGAGGTAATCCGACTGCTGACCGGGCATCTGTGACGTCTCCATACAGTTAAGTATTTTGGCGTCCATACCATTGGGATGGGTGTCATCCATTTAGGACCCTTGTCAGCTCTCCCAGGTACATGTATAGTACTTCGTGCGCTCGCCATGCTCTATGACCCCGGTGGAACCTGCACAGTTCTCGCCTATCGACCTGTACATTTCTGCCTGCGACCTAAGTTAGAGTATCGGCTTCCACTTGTCGTTCTAACGAGGCTGAATCGCTTCACGCTTTCGCATTACGGCTCTCGCACTCCTTTGTCTACGCTTCATGCTGGCCTCACGGCTTCCCATGCAAGACTAAGTACCGACTGCTTGCTAGGCTTTGCCGGGTCTGGGCTTTCACCAGACTATACTATACACGCCGAACTGGCGCACAACTTAAGAACCCTCCGGCCCATGGGGCCGGTCAATCCTAAGAACCTTCCCTTCTGAACCTTTTGAATCCTTTGAATCCTCAAGCCCCAAAGGGGCTTGTCCCTGAACCCCTCTTTCCATCTTCCTTATTATGCGATACAATAAAATTATCATATAGAGCATTAAGCTCTCCAGGAGGTTATTACATGGCAGAAGAACAACAGAACCAGGATGTATACCACATCGATCTCATGCGCACCCTTTGGGAAAATACCTACCGGGGCACCGTTTTTAATTACAAGGACCAGTATGTAGCTACGGTCCGCCTGATTTTCAGCATTCCGCTGGACCGCAGCGAAGTACCGGAAAACGCGCCGGAAGTAAATCCGGTGATTATAGTGCTGGTAGAAGATACCTCCCTTTCCCCTCTGGAAATCGTTGACTTCGAACAGGCCATGACGCCTATTCTGGCAAAACGGCTGACCAGTGACTATTTCCAGCCCGACCGCATCATGTACTTCTATCCCAGCCCTGCAGAAGGTGCAGAAACAAATGACAAGAAATAAGAGTATAAAAGAACGCCTCATTCGAGGCGTTCTTTTTGTTGACGGGGCTTTGCCCCGAGGTTTCTTAAGATTCTTAAGTTTGATGGCCTTTCAGGCCGAGGGTTGTGGTGGCGGCTTATGGACAAGCCCCTTTGGGGCGTGTCCATAAGCCGCCAGCCCACAAAAAACGCCCCGGAGGGCGTTTTTTTTCACATTATTCAGCGGAAATAAACATGGGATACAGCGGCTGTCCCCCCTGATAGGTTTCAAAGGTAACGTCAGGGTATTTCTTTTCTGCCTTGTCGATTTCTTTGAGGCAATCTTCCTCGGAAAGATCTTTTCCGGAGTAGACGGTTACGATTTCCGTATCTTCTGTAATGAGGTGGGACAGTACGTCCAGGAAGCATTTGGTGAAATCCTTTTCTGCAATGACTTCATGGTTTTTCATGATGCCCATGAAATCATCCTTGTGGATTACCGTTTCCCCTACGATGCTGTCTCTTACGGCCGTGGTAATCATGGCGGTAGCAATATCCCCCATCCGTTCCTTCATGGCTGCCAGGTTTTCTTCCAGCGTGTTGTCTTCAGAGAAAGCCATGGCTGCTGCCAGCCCTTCCATGGGGTTGGTAGAAGGAACGATGTGGACTTTTTCACCCAGCATTTTCTGGAGCTGCTGGGCTGCCAGGATAATATTTTTGTTATTGGGGAGAATGATGTATTTTTCATACTGCCCGTTGTCCATGCCGCTGCTCAGTTCCTGTACTGAGGGATTCATAGACTGACCGCCCGATACCACATCGGCACCCAGTTTTTTAAAGAGGTCTGTCCAGCCGTCGCCGGATACGACAGTGAGAATGCCCAGAGGCTTTTTAGCCATCTTCTGCTGTTTTTCCTTGTTCTTATGGAACTGGTCCACCATGTTGTCGCACTTGATATCGTGAAGGGTACCCCAGTCTGCCGCCATATCCAGCACATGGCCCGGACGCTGGGCATGAATGTGAACCTTCACCAGGTTGTCCCCTTCTGCCACGATCATGGATTCGCCCCAGGAGGACAGTTTCTTTCTGACTTCCTTTGCCTTCACCTTGCAGGGGCTGATAATGAATTCCGTGCAGTAAGGATATTCGATGGAGAAAGATTCACCTTTCGCTTCCAGCCGGCTGATGACCGGTTTCACATCCACCTTGATTTCTTCCACCTTGCCGGTAAGGCCGTTCAGGCATCCCATGAGGAAGAAAATAAGACCCTGCCCGCCGGCATCAACTACGTTGGCATCTTTCAGAATCTGCAGCTGTTCCGGTGTTTTAGCCAGAGCCTCATTGCCGCAGCGGATAGAAGCTTCTAAAATTTTACTGAAATCCGTTTCTGTGCGGATCACTTCCCTGGTTCCCTTGGCAATGCCCCGGGCTACAGAAAGGATGGTTCCTTCCACCGGTTTCGTAACAGCCCGGTAGGCATAGAGGATACCGTACTGGAAGGCCTTGCTCATCTGTCCGCAGGAAGCCGTTTTCTTTCCATGGAGACCCCGGCTGATGCCGTGGATGATCTGGGACAGGATAACTCCGGAATTTCCTCTGGCCCCCATGATGGCGCCGGCAGCCGCCTTTTCGGCCAGAATCCCCACCGGCTGTTCCGCTTTTTCTTCTGCAATCATGCTGTACATGGACTTCAGTGTATTCAGCATATTATTTCCCGTATCCCCGTCAGGTACAGGGAATACATTGAGCTGGTTGATAATTTCATATTTCTGCTGGAAAAGCTGGTAAGCTCCTGTCAGCATATTCTTGAAACAGATCCCATCTATTGTATTATACATATTTATTTCCCCCATCATTTGGCACTTTCAAAGATAATTCCCGTCAGTCCCGGTCCCAGATAAGATGCCAAGACAGGTGTACCGGTAGAAAGAGTGACCTGGATATCCGGATATTCTTCCTGAATCCTTTTCTGCAGCGCCCTGCCACCTTCTTCATTTTCAATATGAACAATGCCGATGCGACGGCAGGGTGAATTCTTGTGGAGATAATCGATCATGGCGGCGGCAGCCTTCTTTTCGGTGCGCACCTTGGCAAGCACATCTACTTCATTATTGTCATTCAGGAAAATAACCGGCTTGATTTTCAAAATGCTGCCTATCAGGCCGGCAGCCTTCCCTACGCGGCCACCCCTCCGGAGATAATCCAGGGTAGGCACGGTAAAAGTAGTCCGCATCAAAGAAGCGGACTCCTGGAGACCTTTGCTTATTTCCTCAAAAGAAAGACCTCTGGCGATCATATCCAGTCCATCTTCCAGCACTTCCATCATGCCCACAGCAGTGGTACGGGAATTAATGACGGCAATCTGCTTCCGTCCCGACTGGCGCGCCGCAAGAACGGCGCCATTATAGGTGCCGCTGACGCCGGAAGTGATGCAGATAACAATGACCGGATCCTCTTTGGGGAGAGACTCAAACAACTTAAGGAAATCACCGGTGCTGGGCTGGCTGGTAGGAACCGCCTTCTTCGTACTTTCGGAATACTCAATCACCTGTTCAATGGTGGCCTCATTTTCCGGCACATATTCCCCCTTCACCGAGATAAAAAGAGGAATCACATGAACATTATCGTGCTGCTCCAGGAAATCCTTCGGAACAGCGGCCGTACTGTCTACAACTAGCTGAATCATTGGCTAACAGTCCTTCCTGTTATTATTGTTTTTTTGCTTTTCTTTCAGCTTTTCTTTCATCAAACTCTTTCAAAAGCTGCTTGTAATCATCGTCATCATAGCCATTGGTAGCCAGCATGTATTCCTTGATCTTCTTACGCTGCAGAGCCACATTCATGGCAGACAATTCGAAAGGATCCAGCGAAATTCTGGCCAGCATTTCCCCGGTAGAAGAATAACCCACAATGCCTTCTCCCAAAAGATCCACCAGCTTCTCGCGCTTCACCACTTCGCAGAAAGTGCGAAAGAACTTTTCCGCCTCTTTAATCATCCTGTCACGGATACGCTTGTACTCTTCCGCCTTATCCGCAGGAATCCTGAATCCATCAATTTCTACATATTTATCGGGTAAGTTAAACATAGTATCTCCTGTAATTCTACATATTTATCCACTATATTTAACTATATCGCCCTCAGCACTTTTGGTCAAGTTTTTATGTAAAATAAATGAAATATATGTATTACGAAGGTTTTCCGCAAAAAGTTCAGCGGGAAAGGTTCTTAAGATGGACCGGCCTTTGGCGGTCGGTTCATAAGTTTGACGAGGCCTTCGGCCCTAAGGGTCGTGGTGGCGACTTCGCCGCAGATAAAAAAAGGTGGCGGCTGGCACCGCAGGCAAATGAGGATAGCAGGATTTTCGTAAAAATCCGAGGCCCTGAAGGGGGCATGATGTGGTTTTAAAAGTTTTCCTGCCATTTTTCTGACCTATCCTCAGGGCTCCGCCATTGGACACGCCTACGAACGGTCAACCGACAATAGGAAGGCCCTTTTATAGGCAGGCTAAGGGCCAACTTCGACCGACTTGCGCATTCTATGCAGAATGCGCACATGAAGGTTCATAGGGTTCAGAGGTTGGTGATATCGCCCTGCGGTCGATGGGTATTATAATGCTGCCTTTCAGCGATAGTGGGCGGTCTTAAAAAATTGAAGAGGGTTTTGAAGGTTTTATTATACTGGCGCCTTCTATGATTTAGAGGCGCCCATCAGCCTCGCGCCAGAGGCAAGTCAAACTTCAGTCCCTTAAGTACCCGCAGCCCATCGGGCCGTCAACCTTCAAGCCCCAAGGGGCTTGTCCATAAAGACACAGACCCCTGCGGGAATACTGGAAAGCACCGCCCCGATTCCGCCGATTACAGCTGAATTCACAGCTGCCTCCCTCCACCCCGGCAAGCGGTAGGAATCAAGGTTAAAGGGAGCGGCCTTGATCCCGGTCCCGATTGCGCCACAGGCGCCCACCAACTCACTGGCCCACTAAAGAACACGGGTCAGCCAACAGCCCCATTCCCCAGGAAGATTTCTCCACTCCGTTTCACTTTCGTCGAAATGCCGATGCAGCGCCCGCTATAGTCACAATCAGTCAGCAGATAGCAGTCAGCCGATTCTGCCCCCTAATCTCAGTCTATTGTAACCTTTACCCTCTTCTCTCCATACCTCCTGTTCCATTCATTGACCAACCGTCCGCCTGGAGAATCTTCCTTCAGACGGCCCAGAAAACGGATAACCTGATCCTGCATTTTAGGCGTAAATTTTTCCAATTCATCCACCGTGATAATGCCGTTAGCCGCCAGGATGGAAAGGTCATCAATGAGGCAGCTCCGACTCATATCCGTACCAGACTCAATCACTTTGATATCATTTTTCATCAAATCCTTCAGCTTCCACCATTTATCCCTGGCCCTGCCTTCACTCCGGAGCATGCGGATATAAGACTCATTCTTCTCCTGGAAATACCGTTCAATCCATGGGGTCACCAGTTTTCGGAAAATCTTCCAGTCCGCCTCATACTCAAACCTATACGCGCCCATTTTCCGCACCACCTTTTTATGAAATCAAAAAGATTATATTCATATTATAATGTAAAACCTTCTTCCGGTCCCCGACAAATCCTGTAAGGTAAGATATGAGCCCTTCCAATACTTTACCTTTTTGGCCACTTCCTGTGAACAAGTCAAAAGAAAAGCCCGGAAGCCAATGACCATTCATTTCTTCCGGTTCTTTCCCGTCAGGAAAAGATAACTGTCCTCCGGCTGTGAAGGCCGGAGCCGCCCTCTGGGCATCAGATCCCACAGTTTTCCAAGAATCGGATGCATCTACCCAGCCCAGGGATTTGATTTTGATGATGCCAGTGTCGTCGCAGGGAAAGACATGGTTTATGATATCCCGGTCATCAATGGTTCAGTCATCCTCGTATAGTATGTGTAGGGCATGAAGTCAAATACTTCCATTGCCCATCTTGATGGGTAGGGAATCCTGGTGCTACGATGAAAGTAACATGGAATAGCTCAGAAGACGACCAAGTCATCCTGCGGTTCTACCGCCAGCTCAGTATTCTCGCCTGGCTCTTTCTCCCATTCTGCCTACTTCAGAATTTGCGGCCCCGGGCGGAGCTTCTTCCAGTAAACGATTTACCTCCACGGGTGATTGCCTATTAACGAGATTTTAGAGGGAGTTTGAGATCAGGATTCCTTCTCCTATTTCATGAATGTTGCCAGGAAGGAGGTGCGATTATGAAACAATATGAATTACTCCATTCTTTGTTTGTTGGTATAGACGTTTCGATGAAAGAGAACGTTGTGCATGCGATGCCTTTTTCCCCTGAGGACCATCCTGGGCACGCGCATCTGCGTTTTTCCGCTCCTAACACTCCTGCTGGATCTGTAGGAATTGTCGAAAAAGTCAGTGACTTCTTGAAATTCTATCCTGATGTCATACAGGTTGTCATTGCGTTAGAGGCTACTTCGGTTTATTCTTTTCACCTGGCAACATTTCTGTCCGTTGCACATTTTAACGGACACATCCCAGCCATCGTCTATTCCGTTAATCCCAAAGAGATTCATGCTTACAAGAAAACTTTTACGGATGTAGGGAAAGACGACTATGTCGATGCCATGGTTATTGCCGATTATGCGCGTTCCAACAAAATCCGGTCACGCCCTTGGAAAGGGCCAGAACTGCTTGGCTTGCGGGTACTTACACGTTTGAGATTCCGCATCGCCAAACTCATGGGAATAGTGAAGAACTCGACCGGAAACAGCATCTACCTTGAATGCAGCGGACTTATGACAGGAGAGAATCCCTTTTGTAATGTATGGACCACCACCTGCCAGGAGCTGCTGACAACCTTTCAGGGCCCTGATGAAATCCTCAGTCTGTCCGATGAGGAACTGCTCAATTTCATCACAGAAAAAGGACACGGAAGATTTTCCCATCCTTTAGATGTCGTCGAAAAAGTGAAGAAGGCAGCCCGCAATTCCTATCGGTTGGACAAAAGGGTTTATGAGCCACTGACTTCGGGATTATCCGTGTCCTTTTTCATTATACACTCTCTTGAGGCTGCAATAAAGAAATTGGACAAGTCCATTGAGACAATGGCCAAAAGTTTTTCAAGCGACTCATATCAGATCCTGCTGTCAATCGACGGCGTCGGACCAGTCATAGCCGGAGGGCTCCTAGCGGAAATTGGCGATATCAAGCGGTTCAAAACCGATGATGCCCTAGCTAAATACATAGGATTAACCTGGAGAGGAAAGCAATCCGGTCAATCAGAAAGCCCGGTTAAGCATCTGTCAAAAGCCGGTGATGTGTATCTCCGCTATTATGTGCTCTTAGCTACAGGACAGATCATAAACTACAGCGCTAAATATCGCGAGGCATATGAACGTATTCGCAGTCGTAAGACCCTATTTCCATACAGGGCCGCACTCAATCTCGTTGCTCGAAAGATCGTCCGGCTGATCTTTACATTACTGGATAAACATCAGCTGTATTCCGATAACAAAGTAATGGTAACGTTGGAATAGAAAGATCGAACGCCGGAATATATTCGAAAAAATCAATTTACCCGGTGGTGTGTTAAGGTTACACTTTTTTAAGAAAAAATAATAAATTTCTTCAAAAAAAAGACTTGACCTATGACCAGAATACTGAGCAAAGCGAAGGATCTCGGTATACGCCGGTAGTGAATCATCTCTCGTAAAATACCAGTCGGCGGGAAGTGTACTTCAGGTACCAGGCCCCCGCATGAATTCCTATGGCTTCATATTTGCCACGTACCGAGATTCTTCACTGCGTTCAGAATGACAGAGTCAAGGGGCCATCCAATGACCGGTGCTGCCTCAATTTCTTCCCGCCTCCCCTTTGAACACTCTGGACCTCTTGAACTCTCAAGCCCCAAAAGGGGCTTGTCCAAAATCTCAGAAGTACACTTCCGTCACGCCGGCGCCTCCGTTGGTGGGGTCAGCTTCGTGGAAGTCGGTGACGAAGTTTAATGTTCTGAGATAGTCCTGCACGCCTCTTCGAAGGCTTCCGGTGCCTTTGCCGTGGATGATACGTACCGGAGAGATGCCGGCCATGAAGCAGTCGTTGAGGAAGCGGTCTACTTCGGGGATGGCTTCGTCCACTGTTTTCCCTATAATGTTCAGTTCTGTATGCACCTGGGCCACGGAGCGGGTCATTGTCTTTTTATGGGCATAGGGCAGGATTTTCTCCTGTTTCTTTGGCTTTTTGGCTTTGAAGAGGTGGTCCGGGGTGACTTTGACCTGGATGAGGCCGCACTGGACAGATACCTGGTTTCTGCTGACGGAAACAATGGTGCCTTCGCTGTCTATGGTGTCGATGTACACGTAGGTCCCCTTCCGGATCTTGTCTTGGGGAAGGGGGTCTCTCCTGTTTTCTCTGCCCGGCACAGCAAGGCCGTCGATCCGGCCGCGGATGTCGGAAATCTTGTCGCCCAGTTTGTTTTTATTCAAAGCGGCGGCGTTTTTCTTCAAATCTTTGATAATGGTTTCCGACTGCACCCGGAGGTCCCGTTTCATATTTTCCGCTTCTTCTCTTGCCTTTTCAAGGATGGAGTCTTTCCGCCGGTAAAATTCGTCTCTGGCGTCTTCCAGAGAGTTTTTCAGTTCTTCCGCCTGATGCAGGGTTTTGTCCACCCGGTCCTTTTCTTTGTTCAGGTCCCGGCTCTGCTGGTTGAGGCGTTCCATGACTTCTTCCATGTTATGGAGGGGCGATTCGTTTTTGAGCTGGATGGCCCTTCCCAGAATCATATCGGGCATGCCGAAGCGGCGGCAGATGTTAAAGGCGTTGCTGTTTCCTGCAACCCCGATAATGAGGCGGTAGGTAGGAGCCAGGGTCTTTTCGTCGAATTCCACGAAAGCGTTTTCGATTCCCTTCGTTTCATAGGCCAGTTTCTTCATTTCACTGAAATGGGAGGTAATGATGGCCGGCGCCCCTTCCATCTGGAGGTATTCCGTAACGGACTGGGCCAGGGCAGCGCCTTCCACAGGATCCGTGCCGGAGCCCAGTTCGTCCAGCAGCACCAGATCCTTTGGTCCTGCCGATGGAAGGAAGGAAACGAGCTGTGTAATGTAGCTGGAAAAGGTGGAGAGGTTATCCTGGATGCTCTGTTCATCGCCGATGATGGCATAGATATGTTCATACACGGGGAGCATGGACCCTTCTTCCGCCGGAATGAAGAGGCCCGCTTGGTTCATAAGGGATAGAAGTCCCGCGGTCTTGATGGCAATGGTTTTGCCGCCGGCGTTGGAGCCTGTGATGACGAGGATGCGGAATGTTTTGCCCAGGGTCATGGACACAGGCACCACCTTGTCATCAGGGATTAAAGGATGGCGGGCCTTACGAAGGTCCAGCACTCCTTCGGAGTGGCGGGCCTTGACCGCTTTCATGGAAAGAGCCAGTCTGGCCCTGGCGAAGATAAATTCCATATCCGTAGCCAGGCGGCAGTTATTTTCCGTCACTTCTACCGTCTTCTTCACCTCGTCTGTCAGGTTCTGCAAGATGTCCTGGATTTCCTGCTTTTCCGCCGCCGTCATTTCCGCCAGATCGTTATTCAGTTCCACGGAAGCCATGGGTTCCATGAAAAGGGTCTGGCCTGTGGATGAGCGGTCGTGGACGATGCCGCTGAATTTATAGCGGTATTCTTCCTTCACCGGCACCACGTAGCGGCCGTTTCTCTGGGTGATAATGGCATCCTGCAGGTAGGGCGCCATGTCCTTATCCTGAAGGATATGCTGGAAGGAACGGCGGATTCTTGACTTCACCGTTTCCTTCTGGGTGCGGATGCGGTACAGTTTCAAGGAGGCCTGGTCCTTCACCTCTCCGTGCTCGTCAAAGACCCGGTAAATATGGGAAATCAGGCTTTCCTGGGGCACGATAAGGGAGGAAATTTCTTCCAGCGCCGGGTACTGCAGATGGCGCTCTCCTTCGAAATAGTGATGCATTTTCTTGTAGGTGTCCAGGGAATTGGCCAGATCGAGGAACTCTCTTGCCGTGAGAATGCTGCCCTTTTCTGCTTTCTTCAAAAGGCCCGGAATATCATGGGTTTCCCCCAGGGGCGTAGTGATTTCCTTTTCCAGAAGCACCGATGCTTCGTCTGTTTCCTGCAGGCTTTTCTCCACCACTTCCGGCACATAGGAGGGAGTGAGCGAAAGGGCCCTTTTCTTCGACAGCACCGATGGTGCCAACTCGGCAAGCCTGTCCCTGATTTTATCAAATTCCAGTATTTCCAGTATGTCTTTTTCCATTTATAATACTCCTCTGAAAAAGTGCCCCCGGGTGATTTCCTTCTCCTTTTGGGAAGAGGGAGAAGGTGCTTGTCTTATGCCGCCAAGGATATCCATATATTCGGAAATCACAGGGGCCTGGTCTTTTTCCGCTCTCATATCCAGCACGAAGCCGGTAAGGCCTGTGCGCTTTAATTCATTCAAATAGGGCGCCATATCCAGTACATGGGAATTTAAGATATGCATATGGCACCATTCATCGGTCTTCACAGGGAACCGGCCTCCCTTTCCGTCTTCCAGGAAATAGGAGCCTTTCCTGCAGTACTGAGGGCAGTGGTTCTTGTCTTTGTCCCCCATAACGCTGTTAATGACGCAGTACTCGGAAACCATCATTTCCGTACGGCCATATACAAGGGCAGACAGAGGGATGGACGCCATTTTCACCATGTCCCGGATCTGGGGCATGGTGGCCTCCTCCGACACCATGGCGCCCTTCATGCCAAAGCCTTCGATTTCTTTCACCGCTTCCCCGTTGAAAAGGTTAAAGGAAGTGCCTGCCAGAAGAGGAATCGTCCATCCCTCTTCCTGCCAGACCTTCAGAACACCAGGATACTCCGCCATCATGGCGTCGGGAGAAAGGGCGGCCAGACGGGTCAGCAGGCGGTTTTCCTTCTCCCTGTTCTTCTCCCGCACCACCCTGGGCAGGGCAAAAATCATGATGCCGCCCTTTTCCTTTACCAGGGACAGGGCTTTTTTATATTCCTCTACCCTCACAGAGGAATGGTCGTATGTTTCTCCGCCGAAGATGAAATGGGAAACACCCAGGGCCAGCCCTTCCTCCACCTGGTCCAGGGAAACTGTGCGCAGCACTGCATGGGGCTTTTCCTCGGGAAGGGGCGCAGAAATAAGGGGAGAAAAGGTAACCTTCCCCTGCTTTGGGATGTCCCTTTCATGGTCCTTTTCCCGCAGGACGGACAGTTGTTCCACCGCCTCCTGCCTCATATGGTTCAAAAGGCTCTTCGGCACCATGCATCCTTTATTCCTGATAAACGCTTCTTTCAGAGTGAACCAGGTATTTCCCAGACGGCCCAGCTGCTTTTCTATGTCCTCTTCCGCAGTCACCCGGGAATTGGCCTTTTCCGCAATATATTCAGACGAAAGGCTCACCTTGTGGTCCTCCTGGTCCCATGCAGTAAGGACAAGGGGCTCGCCGGGAACCGCTTTAAAGGAAAGGGACAGAGGTATCTTTCCCTTCACATCCTTCATGGCGGTGGAGTGTTTTTCTCCTTCCACCACAAAGTACACCTGGCCCCCATCCCTCGGTCTTTCCGTAAAGCGGACGGAGAAACGGCCCTCCCCTTCCCGCCGTACATCTTTCACCGGCACAAAGGCCATGGTCTGGTGGTTCGTTTCATAGGAAACCCCCACAGCCCGGGAAAAGTCTCCCCCGCTGCGGAAGCTGAAAAAGCTGCCTTTGACGGACTCCGCCTTTCCAGCATCCACGCCGTGGTTGCCCGGCGCCAGGGCTGTCATCATATGACTGCCGATGTGGTCATCCAGATAGGAAGAAGCATAGCCGCGGTTGAACTCCTCTTTCAATATATTCACCAGAGGCGCCGTATCCGTCTTTCTCCCGCGCTCCGCCTCATCAATGGCCCGGCGGTAAGCGGATACGGTGTTATACACATACTCCACGCTCTTCATACGGCCTTCCACCTTGAGGGACGATACGCCGGCGGAGAGGAAATCGGAAATCCGCTCCATGCCCAGCATATCCTTCAGGCTTAAAATATAATTTCCCCTATGGTTCAGCGCCTGACCCTTTTCATCCACCAGATGGTAAGGCATGCGGCAGGGCTGGGCGCAGGCACCGCGGTTGCCGCTGCGGCCGCCCATAAAAGAACTCATGAGACACTGGCCGGAATAGCACACGCACAGCGCCCCGTGGACAAAAACTTCGATTTCCACGCCCGATTTATCCACAATGTTTTTAATTTCCGGAAGGGACAGCTCCCGGGACAGCACCACCCTCTGGAATCCCAGGGACTTCATGAACAGGGCGCCATCCAGATTTGAAATAGTCATCTGGGTGGAAGCATGAAGAGGAATGGAAGGCGCCAGCCTGCGGGCCAGGGCCGCCACTCCCAGATCCTGCACCAGAAGCCCGTCCAGCTTGATGGTATCGAGGAAAGAAAGATAGTCCCGTAAATCCTTCATTTCCACATCGCCAATGAGGGTATTCAGCGTCACATAGACACAGGCCCCATGGAGATGGGCCTCCCGTACCGCCTCCTTGAGCTCCTCATTGGAAAAATTACCGGCAAACCGGCGGGCGCTGAAAAGTTTGCCGCCCAGATAGACCGCATCAGCCCCTGCATCCAGGGCTGCTCTCAAATGTTCCGGCGATCCTGCCGGTGCCAGTAATTCCATGGTATTCCTCCTGTGTATGATAAAAAGGGTTCTTAAGTTAGACCGGCCTTCGGCAGGCTGGTTCAGAGAAAAAGGTTCTTAGAATGGACCGGCCTGACGGCCGGAGGGTTCTTAAGTTTGACGGGGCCTTTGGCCCCGAGGGTTGCGGATTGCCCTTCGGGCAATGCTTATAAAGTCAGCGTTACGGGATTTGCTTTTCTGTGTCATATGACATGAAAAGCATTACGGTAATCAGCCACCTCCGGTGGCTTTCCCCCCTTTGGTGCCTTACGGCACCACCTTTCCCCCGCAAGCGGGGGCACTATAAAGCTCCGTTATGCTGTGAGCCGCTTATGAAAGGACTGCTTTGCAGAGCTTTATTGTCCCACCGCTCCGCGGGGAGAAGTTGGTGGCGCCAGCCACCAAAGGGGGCATGCATTTCCGACGCCCGCAGGGCGGTTGTAAAGGTTTTCGCTGCCCCGGGCAGCGGCATATAAAACTCCCCTCTGAACCAGCCCGCTCTGTGGGCCGAACCCATCGTTCGGTGCGCAGCACACGAACGATAGAACCCGGGCGCCGAGAGGCGCCTGAACCTTCAAGCCCCACAGGGGCTTGTCCATATGGCGCCAGCCACCAAAGGGGGATGCATTTCCCCGCCCGAAGGGCGGTTGTATGGTTTTATACAAACTGGCGCCTTCTATCAATTCATAGGCGCCCTACAACAACCCTCGCCCCTAAAGGGGAAACGACTCACTATGATTTGTGCGTCGCTTTGCTCCTTCAAATCATGTTCGCTGTGCACGCCAGAGGCGCGTCAAACTTAAGCCCCTTAAGAACCTTCGGCCCATCGGGCCGTCAACCATCACATCGCGTATCCTTTCCATAAAATTATAAAATAAAAGAAGGAGGTATTCAACGCCTTGAATATCTCCTTCCAAATCAGGAATCGATTATTTCACTTCCGCTTCATAGCGGGCCAGAGTGAAGCAGAGGTCAGAGAGACGGTTCAGATAGCGGATATCCACATCATGTACATCTTCTGCTTCTGCCAGACGCCACATACATCTTTCAGCACGGCGTACCACGGATCTGGCCACATCCAGGAAGCTGGAGCCCTTTGTAGCTCCGGGCACCAGGAAATGGTCCAGAGGTGCCAGGGATTCAGTATACTGGTCGATGATGTGTTCCAGGTTGGTCACATGTTCCGGTGTAATGTTCGGTTCCTGGCCCAGGCTGGCCACATCAGCCATCAGAAGCCACAGTTCCTTCTGGAGCTTGTAAATCGTTTCCTTCACATTGTCATGAGCCGCAAAAGCGCGGGCCATTCCCAGAACGGAGTCCGCTTCGTCCACTGTACCATAAGCTTCAACGCGAAGACTGCCTTTCGATACCCTCTGATTGGTATAGAGGCTGGTCTGTCCCTTATCACCTGTACGTGTATATACCTTTGCCATGACAATCACCTTATTTCTTCAATTCAGGGAACCAGAGAGCAATTTCTCTTGCTGCTGTTTCCGGAGCATCGGAAGCGTGAACTACGTTTTCATCGATGGAAGTAGCGAAATCACCGCGGATGGAGCCGGGTACAGCTTCCAGCGGGTTAGTAGCGCCGTTGATCTGGCGAACTGCTGCTACTGCATTTTCACCTTCGATAACCATAGCCAGTACAGGACCGGAAGTGATGAAATCGATGAGAGCCTTGAAGAAGCCTTTGCCCTTATGTTCAGCATAATGTTCTTCAGCCAGTTCTACAGGAACATTGATCATTTTGATTGCGTGAATGGAAAGGCCCTTTCTTTCGAAACGGGAAATCACTTCGCCGCAGATGTGTTTCTTCACGCCGTCCGGTTTTACAAGTACAAGAGTTTTCTGAATGTCAGCCATAAATATGACCCTCCTTAATAAGAATGCATTTGTGCTGCGATCTCACGCAGCTTTTCCACCCGCTCCTCCGTAGAAGGATGCGTTGAAAACAGATTTGCCATTCCGCCGACACCGGCCAGCGGGTTAATAATGAAAAGCCCGCTGGTAGCCGGTTTCGCATCAGCCATTACCTTATGATGGGCATAGGCATCCAGCTTCAGAAGCGCATTGGCCAGCGCCAGAGGTTTACCGGAAATCTCAGCGCCCGAAGCGTCAGCCATGAATTCCCGGGACCTTGACAAAGCCAGCTGGATCAGAGTCGCCGCCAGCGGAGCCACCACGATGGTCACCAGAAGAGCGATGGGGTTTGCACTTCTCCCCTCCTCATCCCGGCCGCCACCGAAAATGGCAGCCCACTGGGCAATATTGGCAATGTAGCTGATGGCTGTAGCAATAGATGCAGCCAGCGTCATTATCAGTGTATCACGATGACGGATATGTGACAACTCATGACTTAAAACTCCTGCCAGCTCATCCCGGTCCAGCATGGAAAGAATCCCTTCTGTCACAGCTACAGCCGCATGATTTTCATTCCGGCCCGTAGCAAAAGCATTGGGCACATCCGTAGGAATCACATAGAGCCTGGGCATGGGCATATGGGCCTTCTCCGTCAGCTCCCGCACCAGCTGGTACAGCTCCGGCACATCGGACTCCGACAAAGGCTGGGCATTATAGGCGCGGAGCGCCATTTTATCGCAGTTCCAGTAAGTATAGAAATTCATGGCGAATGAAATAAGAAGCATGGTGAAAGCACCACTCCTGCCGCCCACGACACCGCCGATTGCCATGAGAATCACGCTGAGCAGTGTCAGCAGCATCACCGATTTGACTCTGTTCAAAGAAAAGACCTCACTTTACGCAATAAATAGAAATTTATGAATATGTTAAAATAAAAAAAGTGGTCGGAACGACATGATTCGAACATGCGACCTCTACCACCCCAAGGTAGCGCTCTACCAAACTGAGCTACGTCCCGACATCGGTTACAAGTAATAGGATACACAATGAAGAGAGATTTGTCAAGGGGAATTTTACATTTCTATTTGGAAAATAGGAAAAATAGGAAAATAGGAAATAATGGCGGCTGACGCCGCAGGTTGTGTAGAAGGGTTGTGGAAAAAGGTTCTTAGGATTGATGGGCCCTTTCGGGCCCAAGGGTTCTTAAGTTTGACGGCCTTTCAGGCCGAGGGTTGTGGATTGCCCGTAGGGCAATGAGTATTATAATGCCGCCTTTCGGCGGTCACGTCCACATCGAGTATCATAATCATTCTTACCACCGTCCACCCCTTCGCCACTTCGTGGCCCTCTTCCCCTAAAGGGGACGCAAGAGGCGTTACGGGATTGGCTGTCTGTGTCATATGTGACACAATATCCAGTGCCACCTATTTTCTCGTTTCCCCTTGAGGGGAAGTCCCGCGAAGCGGGAAAGGGTGTACGGGGCAGAACACCGATAGGATGCTCCATCGCGGTCCTGACCGCCAATCGACGGCCCCCCCGATCGAAGCGATGCACAGCGAACCCTTTAGGGGGCAATGAGTTTTATAATGCCGCCTTTCGGCGGTCACGTCCACATCGAGTATCATAATCATTCTTCCCCTCGTCCACACCGACTTCGCTGGATGGCGTCTCACTGGATTCGCGGGTCGCGGGGCTCCCCTATGAATCCAGTTCGCTTGCACACCCTTCGCCACTTCGTGGCCCTCTTCCCCTAAAGGGGACGCAAGAGCGTTACGGGATTTACTTTCAGTGTCATAGGGCTTGATTGGCATTCTGGTGATTAGCCGCTACGCGGCTCCCCCTTATCCGGCTGCGCCGGACTTCCACCTAAAGGTAAAACGACTCACTATGATTTGTGCGTCGCTAGTGCTCCTTCAAATCATGTTCGCTGTGCATCCACGGGAAAGCGTGTCACACGATTCTCAGGTCGCTTTGCTTCCTTACGAATCGTGTTCCCTTGCCACCCCATCCGGGGGACAGAATAAATCGCTCTATGCTTTCCTGCAGAGACATGGCTCCATTGCTAAGCATCCATAGTGCCCCCTCGAAGAGGGGGTGGCAAAGGAACTGGATTCATAGGGGAGCTGTAGGCGACCCGCGAATCCAGTGACATGCTTCCCACCGGGCAAGGTGGTGGCGACAGCCACCAAAGGGGGATGCATTTCCGACGCCCGCAGGGCGGTTGTAAAGGTTTTATTATAAGAGGGCGCCTTCTATAATTTAGAGGCGCCCTACAACAACCCTCAGCGGCATAGCCGCTGTCAAACTTAAGCCCCTTAAGAACCTTCGGCCCGAAGGGCCGTCAACCTTCAAGCCCCAAAGGGGCTTGCCTTTTGTAAGTTCTGTGGGCGCATCAAAAAAGCTTCCCGATTTCTCAGGAAGCTTTTTGATCAGAATTGAAATACCACTTTGCCCAGCACATGGTCCACCGGCACAGGGCCGATAAACCGGCTGTCGGAGCTGTGGTTGCGGTTGTCCCCCATCACAAACACCATGCCCTCGGGAACCGTATAGGAGCCATCCATGGAAAATTCCATAGGTTCATTGATATAAGGCTCATCCAGCTCGCTGCCATTGCGATACACATGGCCGTTCTTAAACTCCAGCTTATCGCCGCCTTTGCCGATGACCCGTTTGACCCATACATTATGACCCTGGGAAGATTTGTCGAAAATGGCAATATAATTCTTCATCGGTTCATCCAGATCATCCATCCAGGAACGCTCCCTGTGTGTCCGGCTGTCGATAATGACGATATCCCCGTAATTCGGCATTTCTCTAAGGACATGACTGATTTTCGAAACAATAAGATATTCCCCGTTGGTGAGGGTGGGATACATAGATTCACCGGACACCTTGGTGGGTACAAACAAAAAAATGTGAATCAGCATGGCCAGAAACAGGGCCACCACAATAGAATAGACCCAATCTAAAACTTCGTGCATAAACTCTCCTTCATCTATCTGAAAATGTAAAATCCCTCTGCGCATGTTTCATTGTACAACATCACTCCTCTTTCCGCCAGTTTTTCCTACAAAATCCGCGGGCTGCAGATGCAAGAAACATGAGTCTTCGGAATGCCCCTTTCTTCCTTTTCCCGCTAGAGAGAGTGCATGGGCAGGCGTCTTGCCATCAGAAAATTTTCATGTAAAAAAGGGCTGTGAAGAAATGATTTCCATTTTTTCACAGTCCCTTTCAGTGATTTCCTTTAGATACCCTCATGCAGGAAGGACCTTTGCCTCTATCCTTCCTCCTGCCATTTACATCCCTCAGACTTGAATGGTATTTCCTGCCTCCACCGGAATGGACAGACGGAAAACTTCTGTAGTCTTCTTGAAATCATCCAGGTGCAGAACTCCCATAATACGGCATATCATATCGCCGGCAGGGGTATAATTATGGGCATGGCAGAAAGCGATGATCTGTTCCGCATAGGTGCGAAGTTTGCTGAAGTCTTCAAAGTAAACAAAAACGCTTGTACTGCTGGGAAGCTGTTCTGCTCCAGCGATTTCTCTATTTTTTCCCTGTACAATGATTCCCAGTTTTTCTGTCCGGTACCGCTGATGTTTGATATCATCCAGACTCAGTGTGACAAATGGATAATTCAGATATCCCTCTGTAAATCCACTCTTTATCAACTGTCCTTCAATGGAGGATGCATCATAAATGACACTGCCTATATCTTCAAGCACATAATTTCTAACTGCCTTTTTTTCATATACATATTCGGCTGTAATAAAGCCCATCTGAATGAATCCATTGGGCGGGCGGTGGCAGAAATGGTCAGCCCATTTCATCATCCGCTCCAGCTCCTCTTTCCGAAATTCAAATTCAGCCAGCGCCTGATTCACCTCATCTAGCTTCTTTTTGTATATCTGTTCGAGAAAACAATAGTCATTCAGTCTCAATATTTCTTTTGTCTCTTTCAAGCTCATATTGAGTGCTTTATGATGCTGTATAATATGAAATGCCAGACACTGCTGAACATCATAATAGCGATATCCCGTTTCCGGATTTACATAAACAGGAGAAAGGATACCCACTTTGTCATAATGACGAAGTGTAGCAAGGGTAGTGTGATTCAATCTGGCCATCTGCCCGATTAACAGTCTGTTATTTTTCAAGATTCCCTCCAAGCAGCAATGCTGTCGTAAACACCTCAAAGCTGGTCTTGTCAGCTCATTGCAATCCTTCTAAAAGAAATGAATACCCCGTCTTCCTGCTGGAAACCTATTTTCAAAGGATGCAGAGCGTACATATATTTCCATAAAGCCATGAAAATATGACCAATTTTAAAACAGACTGCTTCAGATGAATCAAAATGTTTTCTGACAGTTCCCCCCCCCGCATACATTTCCTCTAATTGTCCACTGGAAACGTACACAGGAGCTATGGAACCCATTTCCGGATTTTGATAAAGCATTTATAAACCTCCCATACTTTAAAACCTCCCATACTTTACTTACTTATTATATCTATCATAAACCATATTTAGCCTAAAGGTCAATAAACGTTTTGGTTTAATAGATTAATTCTTCCTGATTTTAACAAAATATTTACTTTATTAGTAGAATGATTTTTCGACAAATTCTAAAATAATGATGTTTCTATCATATGCACTAAATCCTTCAACCATAATAAAAAAGCAGTGCAGATCATGAATCTGCACTGCTTTTTTAATCACACTTCATCCCGAAGTCCTAACAGATAATCAACGGACACATGGTAGTACTGTGCCAGTATCAGCAGCTTATCTGCCGATATTTTTCTCTTGCCCAGCTCATACATACCATAGGCAGCCTGGCTGCAGTGAAGCACACCGGCCACATCGGTCTGTGACAGATTATTGGATTTTCGAAGGAATTTCAGCCGCTCTGGCCAAACAGCATCAGCATTTTTCATAGACATCACATCCTTTTCCATCGATTGCTCTATTTTCCGTTTTTATCCAGCTTAGCCAGGATTTCCGCCATTTTCTGCTCCAGAGCATCGATACGTTTATCCTTGTCTGCATTGTCCTTCTTCAGGGCATCGATTTCCTTAGACTGACGGTTGATGACTTTTGCCATTTCTGTCCTGGACATGGCCTCGCGTCCTGCGCCGCCGCGTCCTACCTTGAAGGAAACGCCTGCATTGAAGCCGGGATCTCCGTTACCCAGGGAAACGCCTACGTTCACCATGGTATTTTCATTGGGATGATAGAAGGCACCTACAGCGGCGGCATTGGCATTGCGGTAATGACCATAGCCTACAGCAAAGTCGGCCTTGTCGTCGGGATCATAGTCCAGCGGATGGAGAGCGGCCAAAGCGTTGCTTCCGGCTGCGGCCTTATTGATATTATTGTTCAGCCTGCCGTAAGCATTGTTCATATCCCGGTAAATCTGCTGGGTATTGGCAGCGGTGACGCCGTTCACATAGCCCACATTAGCAGCGCTGGTGGGGTCAGTGGCATCGGTGACAACACCGGTAATAACGCGGCCTTTGCCATCCTTGCCATTAACATCAATCTTCGTAGCCGTGCTGTTGCCGCCAATCTGGATGGTATCGCCGGCGGTATTCGTGTGGATGAGGTCGCTGGTGGTCTTAAGAGCGGAATCCAAAGCGGACAGATTCTGACCGGCAGTCTTGTCTTTCTTCACATAGTTTCCATCTTCTGTCGGACGGACTTCATTGTAAAGCGTACCACCGGAAATCAGGTTGCCATCATCTTTTTCAACAGTACCGTTGTTATTAGCAGAAATCGTATAGGTCTTGTTCCCCTTGTCATCCGTAGTTTCATCCACCTTGATACGGTCGCCAGCCTTAACCTGAACAGCATCCTTCGACAAATTCTTGATGACCGTCTTACCGGCATCTGTAATATTGGACAGATTCTTCAGATTCGTGATGTCGCCAGCATTCTTAGTGATGTTCGTCGTGTTCGTATCAACCTTCTGATCTACCTGCCAGAGCTGACCGCCGTTGACAGCATCCGAGCTGTTTTCGCTCAGAACACCAGCCTTGACATTTGTGATGGTGGTGCCGCCTTCACCTCCCAGGCTGATTTTTGACTTGCTGGAATCATCATATTTCACGGCATTCTGATCAAGCGTACTGATTGACTGATTGATGTTTGTAATAGCATCGGCATTATCCTTGACCTGCGTATCCAGTTTGGTCAGATTATTCGAAATGGAAACATCTTTACCTGAATCAATGTAATTGTACTTTTTCGTTTCATCCAGTTTGCCAATCTTGCTATCGAGAGCCGACAGATTTTCGCCGGTGGTCTGATTTTTCTTCACATAGCTGCCATCTTCCGTCGGACGGACTTCATCATAGACGGTCTTGCCTGTTACCATCCGACCATCATCAGCTTTGATTTCACCGGTACCGATAGCACTGCCCCACTTTTCAGCATTAGCCTTCCGGTCTTCTGCATTTTTCAGGTTAGCCCCGATGTTGGATGCGTCGATGTTGGCTTTGTTATTCAAGCCATTAGCGCCATCTGTCAAATCCTTCTTGGCATCGTTGACCATATTCTGGACGTCGCCGATGTTGGCGGCATTGCCCTTGTTCTGGTCTGTAACGGTATATTTGCCATTTGTATCCTTTTCAATGCCACTGCCTACATTAGTAATGACTTTTTTGCCACCATCAATACCTTTGTTGGTAATACTTGGGCCGTCCGTAATCGTCAGACCATTACCATTCACTACTGTCGTAGAAGTCGTTGCCGATTCTCCTTCGCCAGTTGTGGTTGTATAGGTGGTGCTGTTCATTCCTGTCAAATCCTTAGACAATTGGACTTTCAGCTTGTCGCCATCACTATTGACACCGATGTTCTTGTCAGTCAGTTTCGTGCTGTCTGCACCACCGATAATTTCCATGGTGTTGTTCAGCTTCTTGGCAATTTCTGTTCCATCATCACCCTTGAACTTCAGGCCGTCTTCCATGGTAGCTACCTGGTGTTCACCGGCACCATCTGTGTAAACGATACGGGTCAGGCTCGTTCCATCCACACCATTTTTACCGTTGACACCATTTGCTCCATTATAGCCGTTCTTGACAGTGATATCAATGGAAGTTCCCGGCTGTCCATCTGCACCTTTTATTCCATTGGTGCCAGCAGGGCCTGTCAGGCCGATGTGGCCTTCTGTACCCTTTTCACCATCGACAGCTTTCATGGTAACGCCATCCTTGCCGTCTCTGCCCTTGATGGAGATGCCATCCTTACCGTCAATGCCAACACTGGACTGGCCGTCCTGGCCACTGATGCCGATGCTGCCGGGAGTACCAGGAGCACCTTCTTTGCCATCCTTGCCGTTTACAGCAATCTTCTCGGCAGACACATTCTTATCCATGAGGATGGTGATGTTGCCTTTTCCATCGATCTCCGTAGTCAGATTATCAGCCGTGTATTCATGGCCCTCTTTCTTTTCAATGCCCTGAATCTTCACCGTGCTGCCCAGCTTAGCCGTATATTCGGCCCCAGAATTAGCTGCGAATTTCAGTCCCTTGCCTGTCAAACTTGTAGCGGTACTTTCTGCAATGGTCTGGACATCGCCGATGTTGGCAGCATTCGTCTTGCTTGCTTCTGTGATGTTACCAGTAGCATCTTTTTCGATGCCACTGCCTACCTTGGTGATCTTGCCATCGTTGACATCGACATTGCCGTCAGCACCAAGGGTGATCTTAGCACCGGTGGTTACGTCCTTGTCACCATCCTTAGTCGTCGTCTGATTGCTGATGGACGTGATGCCCTTCAGGTCTTTTGCCAGCTGGACTTTCAGTTGGCCATCCGTCGTGCTGTTGACGCCGATGTTGCCTTCCGTCAAGTTCTTGCTGTCTGCACCGCCGATGATATCAAGAGTGTTGTTCAGCTTCTTGGCAATGACTTTCGTTGTATCGTTCTGGGCATCATCACCAGCATATTTCATACCATCTTCCATGGTAGCTACCTGATGTTTACCATTCTTGTCTTCATAGACGATACGGGTCAGGCTCGTTCCATCGACACCGTTCTTGCCATTGATTCCATCTTTGCCATCTTTTCCAGCTTCGTCATAGCCATTCTGGACGGTGATATCAATGGAAGTTCCCGGCTGTCCATCTGCACCTTTTATTCCATTGGTGCCAGCAGGGCCTGTCAGGCCGATGTGGCCTTCTGTACCCTTTTCACCATCGACAGCTTTCATGGTAACGCCATCCTTGCCGTCTCTGCCCTTGATGGAGATGCCATCCTTACCGTCAATGCCAACACTGGACTGGCCGTCCTGGCCACTGATGCCGATGCTGCCGGGAGTACCAGGAGCACCTTCTTTGCCATCCTTGCCGTTTACAGCAATCTTCTCGGCAGACACATTCTTATCCATGAGGATGGTGATGTTGCCTTTTCCATCGATCTCCGTAGTCAGATTATCAGCCGTGTATTCATGGCCCTCTTTCTTTTCAATGCCCTGAATCTTCACCGTGCTGCCCAGCTTAGCCGTATATTCGGCCCCAGAATTAGCTGCAAATTTCAGGCCCTTATCTGCATTGGCTTTGACCTGTGCATCGAGAGCACTCAGGTTCTGGCCAGTCGTATTGTTTGCCGACACATAATTCAAATTCTTGCCAGTTTCTGCAACCGGCGCATCATAGTTGTACAGCGTCTTGCCCGTTACCAGCTGGTCGGAAGTAGAAGCATTCGTAGCAGCAGCGGTCGTGCCTGCAGTGAATGGATCTGCACCAAGAGCCTTACCCCAGGCGTCTTTATTGGCTTTCTTCTGGTCTTCTGTCGCATCGGCTTCTGTAATGGTTTCTCCATCATCGCCGACGGTGTAGGTCTTCAGATTAGCGCCAACGTTAGATGCGTCCGATTTGGTATACGGTTTCAGCTGTTTCATGACCACGGCATCATGGGCATCAATGCCGTCTGCAGCTTTGACGAGACGATTGTAGTAAGCAGACTGATACGTTGTATTTTCTGTTCCAATAGGATCCTGAGTGTAATCGTTCCACGTCCCATCTGCATTGGCTAGCTTATAATAATCATCAGCTGAAATTTCCTTATGGTTTGCATCGTAATATTTTACTGAATAATTATCGTCAACTTCCATAGTGGCTTTCTGTTTCCATTTTTTTGCTACGGAAGCTACATCTCCCTTATCATGGCCAAAAGCTATGACTCCCGGCGCATCGGCAGTGGACTGATAACCGACAGCTGTTGAAATCCGGTCCAAAACCTTAACCTTAGAATCAGGAGAACCATCACCCCAATCCGTAACTCCACTGTAGCCAGGCCAGGAGTTTATTCCTTGAATGATTTTATCTGCTTCATCCTGTGTGATAGGACGCCATTCCACACCACTATCAGCAACTACAGATTGATAACCGGCAGCCAGGGTGAATATCGCATTCTCACCAGTAGAACCTCCAGCGATTCCAGTCGAAGCTTTGCCATTTACACTAGAATCCTGACCACCTAAGGCAACTGAAGCATTGCCAAAGGCCATATTTTTCATACCGCCAGCAGCATAAGAGGAAATTCCATAGCTGGTATTATCAGCCCCGCCATTGACTGTACTATCCTCTCCTATGGCAACATTCTGACCGCCGCCAACGACAACAGATTCTTTCCCTTTCGCATCATTATTTTTTCCGCCTAAAGTGGTGGCATACAATCCCGAGGCCGTATTCGTTGTACCTCCTATGGCACTGGACCAGACTCCGTCGGCTTCATTATGGTCGCCGCCTAAGACAGAACTGTACCCACCGGCGGCTTTATTCAACTGTCCGCCAAATACTCCAGCTCCTCCACCATCTGTTTCGTTCGATGCACCACCGATTACAATAGAATGGCCGCCAGATACATTATTTTGATAGCCGCCGATAATAACAGACCTTAAACCTGTAACTTTATTAGTATCACCGCCAACGATGACAGCATCTTCTCCTGATTGGATCTTATTCGTTTCAATAAGGTTATTAAAGCCGCCTACAAGAACAGAATCTTTGCCATATGCCCCGGCCTTGACATTATCATTTACGTTAGATTGCAATATGGATGCAGCCCCACCAAGAATCAGCGAATTTTCTCCACCTGCTTCAAAAGTGACTTTCCCTTCACCTTTCCACGGATTTCCATAGTTCGTCCCCAGGTTGCGGTTCAGGCTGATGACGTTTTTCATCGTAGTTTTCGTGTCATCAGCATTTTTTGTCGTGACATCATTAACTTTGATGCCCCAGCCAGCATTAACCTTCAAATCATTTTTAGCATTCTTCAGCTGTTCCATGACGACGACATCATGGTCATCCACACCATCGGCGACTTTGACGAGACGGTTGTAGGCAGCTACGTCGTATTTATTTTCCGTAACTTTCGGTTTCTGACTGTAATCATTGAACGTAAGGTCAGCATTTCTCAACGCTTCATACTGATCTTTTGTGATTTCCTTATTTTGGGCATCATAGTATTTCCCATCTTTTTCAGTTGCTTTTTGAGGCCAGGTGGAAGTGTAGTATACATCGCCCTTGTCATGGCCGAAGGCAACTGTACCTTCCTTATTGGCCGTAGCCTGATAGCCGATGGCCGTGCCATTATTTACTGTGACGGTCGCTTCGTTGCCAGCTGCTAAGGCATGATCGGCATTGGTGGAACCACCGGCAATCCCTACAGAAACATCACCGTAAACATGAGAACCATAGCCACCTACAGCTACCGATGATTTCCCTGAAACGTCATTGACTGAGCCACCAAAGATGGACGATGCATTACCATAGGCTTTATTCCAGCTGCCACCACTGATGGTCGCGTAGTTTTCATAAGCATCGTTGTCCTGCCCGCCAAAGACAGCAGATTCGTTACCAATGGCATCGTTAGCAGAACCACCAACTACAGTAGACATTTTTCCCGAAGCTTTATTGTATACACCTCCAACAACGACAGCAGCATCGCCCGACGTTTCAACGGTGTTATCGACACCACCGACAGTGACGGAATCCCTGCCCAATGCACCATAATCACCTGTTACCGACTGTCCGCCTGTAAGACTGCTTTTTTCAACGCGCCCGCCAAGAATCAGCGAAGTACCAGCTGCATCGTTCTTCAGATTTACATTATCAGTAGTATCATAATCTTTCCCCAGGTTGCGGTTCAGGCTGATGGTGTTCGTTTTATTATCTTTATCGGAGTCAATCTCGATGCCAAAACCTGCATCGTATACGCCGACCTTATCAGACAAAGCCTGCGGCTGACCGACCGTAGCGACATCCGAAGCAGTGGCACCGTCGGCAACGTTAGTGATCCGGCGCAGCGTAGTCGTATTAGTCGTTTCTTGCGTCTTAGGATCGGTTGTCGTAACAGTACCACCACCTACGGATACATAAGAAGATACTGCCGCCTGACCTGTCAAGTATGCGTCAGCCGTTGAAGCCGTAGCAGTAGCTACTGATCCGGCGCCGATGGCAATGTTGTTCTGTTTAGCTACAGCATTATTGCCGATGGCAATGGACTGGCTGGCTTTATCGGGATTCGTGCCGGAGCCGGCATTGTCAAAAGTATCTGCTGAAGCTCCAGAACCGATAGCAATAGAGCCAGTACCTGCTGCATCCGAACCATAGCCTACCGAAACTACTGATTTGCCCGAACTTGGATGGACCTGGTTATTGGCATCATATTTTGCGCCAATATATACACTTTCCGTTGCCGCAGAGGCATCGCGGTCACCTATGGTGATGGTATTTTTACCGGCTATTGCATTCATGCCAAGTGTACTTGAACCTACTCCTTCTGCACCGGCGCCATGATAGTTCTTAGTTTCACTTGCTGAATAGGACGAGCCATTATCTTTTTTATAGTTCGTTCCTACATAGTCGTTGCTGAATAAACTGTCTGCAGCCTGGACTGAGGGCATCCCTACAAACGAGAAAGCTCCCAAGGCCAGCAACACAGCTGCCGTCAGGGCGGCACTGCTCTTGGCTACGCTGCTCTTTGTATGGCGGCCGTGGCTCTTGGCGATTTCAGAAACAACGACGGCGCATTGCTTCACTTTACTGTACATGACCTTATAGATTTTGTTCATGTGACCCTGTCTCCTTTATTCTAAAAAAACTTCGAATCTAATGTGTAGATTAGATTCATTTTTCTTAGAATAGGGCCTGATGTGGCAGTAAGGTCAAATTGCCTATCAAAATATGAATAAGAATCCTAAACTAATAAATACGGTAAATTTACGTCAAATTATTGTTGATACAATATATCATCTATGCAATTACCTCATATTGCACCAACAATTCATACTATCAGCTCATAAGCCTTTTCAGATTTTAAAGCCCTCCCTTGATAAACTTCATCTATTTAATGAATAAACATTCGTGTTTAATAAAAGGCTTAATAACAAAACGTATTATTTCAATGATTCGATTGATTGAATGAATGTAAAATTTCTCCTTTTCATTTCTTCTATAGCCATAAAAAGGATGGTATACTCCCTTCCGGGCAGACAGATTTTTTGTTTCACCTGCCTGCTCCAAAAGGAGCATACCATCTGCTATCTTTTCGTTATTTTTTGGATGTCAGATTACTTCTTTGCAGCCAGAGCCTCCACTTGTTTTTTGAGTGCTTCGATTTCTGCTTTCATTTCAGCATTGTCCGCTTTCATTTCAGCTTTATCCTTTGCATTCTGTACATCCCTGGCCTTCAACTCGGCAATTTCCCTGCGATGAAGGGCAGCCAGAGCGGCGGCACCGGCGCCCACCTTGTTGATGTGATCGCCCAGTTCCCCTCCCCTGCCGTTCAGGTAGTTGATATTCTGGGTATTAGAAGTCACCTGATTATCCAAAGCAGACAGATTCTCCCCAGCGGTATTGGATACTTTCATATAAGTGCCATCCTGTTTAACCCGGGTTTCGTTGTAATACCGTGCCAGCATTGACAGCATTCTTGGCCCCATCTTCAATCGTCGTATCAGCTACATTTCTGATATAAGCATCAAGAAATGGAAGTGGACAACTGAACTACTTTACAAATCCATCCATCAATCCTGTTATACATTCACCCATCTATGCGGCTTTTGCAAAATTGGTTACATTTTGCTTTCCTCAGGCAATATAAACAAGTGGAGATGAAAATACAGAAATCCTTCCGGAACTTTCTGAAATGGAACTACGCAGCAGAGAAATAAGCCATGAGCTTTCGCCCGGACAGGCTGAAAGATCGGCAGCGGCCATTTCATGGAGATGATCATGGATTCCTGCAGGAACTTCTCCCCTTCCCCCGGCGCCGGGTAGAAAAAGTGCAATACAAAATGCGGAAACAGGGATTTCCATTCCGTCATATGGCAGATGGCTTTGACGATAGTTGAGGGGACACACTGATTCAACCGCAGAATCTGATTTTATATACATTTCACGGCATCACTGCGTCATAGGGTTCCTTAAATAGCTCGCCATTCGCGTCACCCCATTCCTTGTGCTGCCGTGAAATGCAAGAATAAAAACAGACAACGGTCAAATCAGCGTGTCCCCTCGCACCGCTACTTAGAGAGAGACTGCGTAAGCTGTTCTCACAAATCTCGGCAGTAGGCAGAGCGTCTTCATCGATTCATGGCGGCTGCTTTATCCACAGGGACCTTCTATATCCCTGTTTTCGTGCTGTCTTTTTCATAGCATCCTGCCACAGTCGGGCAATTTTATGTTAGTGGTTTCGCAGCAATTTACAGCTCCCTTACCAAGTAAGTGGAGCGCCAGCGGCGGCGGATAGGGGCATCAGTTCTTTGCTAAGAAATTCGGTCTATACTCAGGGCTTCGCCCAGCTCCATTCCGGTCGGGCAAACACAAGGAAAGCCCTTTTATGGGCAGGCTAAGGGCCAACTTTGCGCGACTTGGCAATCCTATGCAGGATTGCCACCTGGGGAAGGAGCTTAACGATTTGGCATGTACCTCAGTACTGCATCCCTTATAAAAACAAAAAGCAGCCTCCTACGAAGCTGCTTTTTCAACACAAAGAAACCCGGTGCCCTCCCATCCCCTATGCCCAATGAGTTCGGTGTCTGCATGGTCTACGGCCGCTGCTGTGTTATGACACGACGGCGCGAGCCAGGCATGAGTCTCCCGTCATTTCTGCCGTGATAGATGAGGAAGTTACGGATTTCTCTGCGTTTTCTTTTTACCTGATCAGGGAGGGGGTAAAAGAGGTTAGCCCATGGACGCCTGCCTTCCATACTTGCATCCCCTATGGCCATCTTGGGAATCTATGGATGACTTCTTTCCATTCTGCAGGTCTTTCACATCCCTCTACTATATAAATCGAAAAAATCGCGTTTTTGTGAACGCGAAAATGAAAAGTTTAATGATATTCTCATATTCCCTTCTGCTAATTGATATATATCGCCAGAGCGCACTCTTTCCTTAGTGATTCATAAAATTTCAAAGGCAGGTTGTAAAAAGAGGGGGCTTATGCAATATAAATGTATGGAGAGACAAAGCAGGAATCTTTCCATGGAAGGATTCCATTTTCCTTTCTGCTATGTATATCGCGAATATTCCGGCCGGAATGCAGATTTGTCAGAAGGAAATAAAGAATCCCTGTATACAGATTTCCTGCTTCCTCTCTCCGGCTCCCCAGGCGCCTGGGAAGCAAAACGGATTCTGCAGAATAAGTTAAAGCAAGACCACCAATCAAAAACACGGATACCATCCTTTGCAGCATGAGCCCGCATTCCCGGACGACAAGAGCAGGGTTGACGCAGGATTTTCCTACGGTTTAGCGCTGCCGCCTGATTCTGAGAGGCCCGCAATACTGTCTGGCAGGGATTTGTATCCGTGTTTTTGTGCTGTCTTTTTCATCACAAAGAAACCCGGTGCCTCCCCCTAGGCCAATGATTGCGGTATCTGCATGATTTCTTCCAAAAGGTCCATAGGCTTGGCGTCCCGATTTCGCCCATGAAAAAGGGGCTGTGAAAAAATCTAAATGATTTCTTCACAGCCCCTTTTTTGATTCCGAAGGATTATAAGTCTTCGTAGAGGGGATATTTCTTGCAGAGGGCTGCTACTCTGTCGGCGCAGGATGCTTTGATGGCTGCGTCTTCAGGGTTCTTCACAACCGTGGCAATGATGTCAGCCACTTCCTTGAAGTCATCTTCCTTGAGGCCTCTGGTGGTAAGGGCCGGGGAGCCGAGGCGGATGCCGCTGGTTACGAAGGGAGAGAGGGTTTCGAAGGGGATGGTGTTCCTGTTGGCGGTGATGCCGATTTCATCCAGTACGTTCTGGGCTACTTTGCCGGTAATGCCGATGGCTTTCATATCAGCCAGGAGAACGTGGGTATCGGTGCCGCCGGATACGACGCGGATGCCCTGTTTCTGCAGTTCGTCAGAGAGGACTTTTTCGTTCTTCTTGATCTGCTTTGCGTACTGCTTGAAGTCGTCGGTAAGGTCTTCGCCGAAGGCTACAGCCTTAGCTGCAATGACGTGCATGAGAGGGCCGCCCTGCATGCCGGGGAATACGGCCTTGTCGATGGCTTTGGCATATTTTTCACGGCACATGATGATGCCGCCTCTGGGGCCGCGGAGGGTTTTGTGGGTGGTGGTGGTTACGATATCGGCATAGGGCACGGGGCTTGGATATTCGCCGCCGGCTACGAGGCCTGCAAAGTGAGCCATATCCACCATGAAGAGAGCTCCCACTTCGTGGGCAATGGCTGCCATTCTTTCAAAGTCGATGATTCTGGAGTAAGCGCTGGTGCCTCCGATAATGAGCTTCGGACGAACTTCTTTGGCTGTCTTTTCCATAGCTTCGTAGTCCAGAAGTTCATCTTCTTTACGGACACCGTAGGGAACAACATTGAAGTAATTGCCGGAAATATTGACAGGGCTGCCGTGGGAGAGATGGCCGCCGTCGGTGAGGTTCATGCCCATCATGGTATCTCCCGGTTTCAGGAGGCCGTAGTATACGGCAAAGTTTGCCTGGGAGCCGGAATGGGGCTGTACATTGACGTGTTCGGCGCCGAAGAGTTCTTTGGCCCGGTCAATGGCCAGCTGTTCCACCTTGTCTACGAATTCGCAGCCGCCGTAGTATCTCTTGCCCGGATAGCCTTCAGCGTACTTGTTTGTAAGGACGCTGCCCTGGGCTTCCATCACTGCGTAGCTGACAATATTTTCAGAAGCAATCATTTCCAGCTTATTTCTCTGTCTGTTCAGTTCTTCCTGAATGGCTTCATATACCTGTTTGTCATCTTTTAAATGGTTCATACAATAAACTCCCTTCCTGCAAAACCTGCCGCCTCTATGCGGCACTCTCCCAAATCTATAGATAGCTGAATATGTTCAGGTATCAACAGTTTCATTGTACCATAACCATGGCTCTGGTACATAGATGAAATAAAAAAGGTCTGAAAGGGAGAAGACGCTTTTCGCCTCTCCTTTTCAAACCTCAGCTTTGAGTCATATACAGCTTTTATGCAATTATATCAGAAAGCACCTCTGTTGTCATCTTTTTCATAACGGGCCCTTTCGCCGCCAATGAGGGGCGGTCTTGTGCGGGCACCGGTGACAATGGCTTCGCCTACCCTGTTATGGGTCAGATGGACCGGCACAGCCACCCGCTTCAGGTGCATGCCGATGAGAGTGAGCCCGATATCCAGTCCCCCATCGGCTTTGATTTCTTCCACTGCCACAGGGTCCCTGAAATGGTAGTAAGCATTGGTGGCAAAAGAGCCGCCGCCATGAAGCCAGGGAACGACGGTCACTTCTTCATAGCCATATTTCTCTGCAGTCTCCCTTTCCACAATAAGGGCACGGTTCAAATGCTCGCAGCACTGGAAGGCCAGACGAAGGCCATTCTTTTCCGCGATCTCCATCAGCGTTTCCACCACGGCGGTGCCCACTTCGTAGGAGCTGTCCTTACCGATACGGCCGCCCCGGATTTCGCTGGAGGAGCCGCCGATGACGATGAGGCTTCCCTTTCTGAAATGGGACTGGCTCAGCAGTTCTTCAAAGGCTTCCGCCGCTTCTTTCTTCAAATCTTCATACATGGGATTCATCTTCTTCTATCTTGGCAATCTTGCCGATTCTTCTGGCATGACGGCCGCCCTCAAAGGGGGTCTTCAGAAATTCATCCAGAATAAATTCAGCCAGCCCCGGTCCGATGACCCGGGCGCCCATGGTAATAACGTTGGCATCATTATGGGCTCTGGTGAAATGGGCAGAGAAGGTATCACCGCAGAGGGCTGCGCGAATGCCCTTCATCTTGTTGGCTGCAATACACATGCCGATACCGGTGCCGCAGATGAGGCAGGCATAGGTGGCTTCCCCTTTCTGCACCAGCCGGCAGGCTTTCTCTGCAAAGTCCGGGTAATCGCAGGACTCTGTGGAATCGGTGCCGCAGTCGATATACTCGATTTTTTCTTCATCCAGATGTTTCTTCAAAGACGCTTTCAGCTCAAATCCGCCATGATCACTGGCAATGGCAATCTTCATAGGACTCATCCTTTCCATGAACAATAGAACTTCCATACGGACTCATTGTACATCAGAATTGGCAGGGATGTAAAGAAAAAAGGGTTCAGGAAGCAGAGGGCGGTGGCGGATGACGCCGCGGGTTGTGTAGAAGGGTTGCGGAAAAAGGTTCTTAGGATTGATGGGCCCTTTCGGGCCCAAGGGTTCGTAAGTTTGACGGCCCTTCGGGCCGAGGGTTGCGGTATCGCCCTATCGGGCGATGAGTATTATAATGCCGCCTTTCGGCGGTCACGTCCACATCGAGTATCATAATCATTCTTCCCCTCGTCTACCCCTTCACCGCTCAACGCATAGCGAAGAATAAAGTCCCCCCGCCGGGGGGAAGGTGGTGGCGCCAGCCACCAAAAGGGGTGCATTCCCTCGCTCTACAGTAAGCACGGGTTATAGTGCCCCTGAGGGGAAATGCCACGTAGTGGCAAAAGGGTGTACAAGGGTAAGCATACCAATGGAACTCACCATCATTCACCGCGGACCAGCTTTGCCCGACTTGGCAATTCTATGCAGAATTGCCACTTAAGGAAGGGCCTGACGTTACGTGCTTCCCTTTGTGTCTCCAGTGGTGCATGACGAGGTGCCAGAGTGTCAGTCCTTCTCTTTCTTTTCCACCACGATATGGTACCCCGATGCTTTGGTGAGGCGGTTCATGATGGCCAGGCCCAGGCCTTTATCATCGGTGCCTTCTCCTATGATCTGGTCCACCGGATGTTTGTTGAAATAGAGGAGGCCGGAAAAGAGGTTGTGGGCGAAGCTTTCTTTGCTGTCACGGCTGCCCCAGACGAAGACGGGGATGTTTCTATCCAGTTTGTCTGCGATTTCACGGCTCACGAAGAAGCCGTAGGTCTTGTCTTTCCTGCCTGCGAAGGAAAGGATTTCTTTTTCCACTTCTTCCCTGTTTCCCGTGTACACGGTGAGGGGGGCAGAAGGTGCGTAGTGACGGTATTTCATGCCCGGCGCTTTGGGATGGGCATTTCCTTTAGCCAGAGCGCTGTCTACTACGGTGGGAGCAAAGGCGGAGAGCATTTCAAGGGTAATGCCGCCGGGGCGGTAGATGATGATCTTTCCCTTTTCGATGCCGATGACTGTGGATTCCACGCCGATGCGGCAGGGGCCATCGTCGATAATGGCTTCGATGCGGCCTTTCATGTCATGGTATACGTCTTGCGCCGTGGTCGGACTGGGTTTTGTGGAAAGATTGGCGCTGGGGCCGGAGATGGGGACACCGGCTGCGCGGATGAGGGCTCTGGTGGCCTCGTTGGCCGGGCAGCGGATGGCAATGGTGTCAAGGCCGCCGGAGGTGGCTTTGGGGATGATGTCTTTCTTTGGAAATACGATGGTCAGAGGTCCCGGCCAGAAGGCATCCATCAGTTTTTCTTCCAGCGGTGTCACTTCTTTCACATAGCGGGACACTTCTTTCTTATCCGCCACGTGAACAATGAGGGGGTTATCTGAGGGCCGTCCTTTGGCGGCGTAGGTTTTCCTGGCTGCTTCTGCATCCAGGGCATTGGCACCCAGGCCGTACACTGTTTCCGTAGGAAAGGAAACAAGGCCCCCTTCTCTGATGATTTTTCCCAGTTCAAATACTCTTTTTTTGAAATATTCTTCATTCACCGGTACGATGTCCGTGGTCATGGTTCTGCCTTCTTCCTGCAGTATACGGCTCTTTCAATGCCGCCGTAATCGGTAATTACTTCAAAGGAATCAAATTTCCCTGTTTCTTTCAAAAGGTTCACCACATCAGCAGCCTGATGGATGCCGAATTCCGCCGCCAGAAAACCGCCATCTTTCAAATGTTCTGCAGCTCCTTCCGCCAGTTTCCGGTAGAAGGTGAGTCCATCAGCCCCGCCATCCAGGGCATTCATCGGTTCATGGCGCACTTCTTCGGCAAGGCCTCTGATGTCTCCTGTGGGAATGTAGGGCGGATTGGTAAGGATGCCGTCAAAGAGTTCCCCTTCTTCCAAGGCGGTGAGGTAGTCTCCCCTGCGCCAGGTGACCCGGTCATCCATTTTGAGGGTCTTGCCGTTTTCTTCTGCCACTTCCAGGGCTTTTTCTGAAATGTCTACTCCTACGCCGGTGTCTTCTTTGCAGTAGTAGAGGAAACTTAAAAGGATGGCGCCGCTGCCGGTACCCAGGTCCGCCACGTAAAGGCCCTGTTCATTTCTATGATACTGGATTATCTTTTCCAGCCAGGTTTCCGTATCAGGCCGGGGAATGAGCACGTCTTCATTCACTTTGAAGGTGAGACCCATGAATTCCTTTTCTCCGATAATAGCAGCTGTGGAGACCCCACTCACCCGCTTTTTGATATATTCCCGGTACAGGGAAAGCTCCGAGGGCTCCACGATGAGGTCGAAGTCGGTGTAAAGGTAAATCCGCTGCTTATGGAGCACATGGGCCAGAAGGAGTTCGGCATCCAGACGGGGAGAATCCAGATGATGTTCCTGAAAGTAATGAGTTGTCCAGAGGAGGAGCTTTTTAATGGTCCAAATGGTACTACCGGCCATTAGCTTCCCCTTCTTTCATCCGTCTTGCCAGATCCTCTTCCATGAGTCTGTCCAGAATGGGGTCCATATTTCCGTTCATGAAATCATCCAGCTGGTAAATGCTCATATTCACCCGGTGGTCCGTCACACGTCCCTGGGGGTAATTATAGGTACGGATACGTTCAGACCGGTCGCCGGAGCCTACCTGGCTCTTCCTGTCGGCAGCTTCCTTACTGATGGACGCACGGAGGGCCTGGTCATAGAGACGGGATTTCAGAATCTGCAGTGCCTTTTCCTTGTTCTGCCGCTGGCTTCTTTCATTCTGGCAGGTCACCACCATGCCCGTGGGCAGATGGGTAATACGAATGGCCGAGGAGGTTTTATTGATATGCTGTCCGCCGGCGCCGGAGGAACGGTACACATCGATGCGAAGGTCTTCTCTCCGGATATCCACATCCACATCTTCCGCTTCCGGAAGCACGGCTACGGTAACAGCGGAGGTGTGCACCCTGCCCTGGCTTTCGGTTTCAGGAATGCGCTGCACCCGGTGCACGCCGCTTTCAAATTTCAGAATGGAGTAGGCATTCTTTCCTTCAATGGTGCATGTCACTTCCTTGAAACCGCCCAGGTCCGTTTCATTGGCATTGGCAATCTCCAGTTTCCAGCCTTTCCGTTCTGCAAACTTAATGTACATCTTGAGAAGGTCCGCCGCAAAGAGGGCCGCTTCTTCACCGCCGGTACCGGCGCGGATTTCAAGAATGACATTCTTGCCATCATTGGGGTCCTTGGGAATGAGCATTTTATGGATTTCCAGGTCCAGCTCTTCCATTTTCTTTTCATTTTCCTTCAGGTCTTCCTTGGCCAGCTCGTGGAGGTCCGCCTGGGACTTGTCTTCCAGAATGTCCTTCGCATCCCTGACAGCCTGGTCCGCTTCCTTGTATTCCCGGTACTTGGCTACAATGTCCCCCAGTTCCGCATGTTCCTTGGACAGGGCCCGCCATTTGTTCTGGTCCGCAATGACAGAGGGGTCGCTAAGCTGGTCCTCCAGGGTCACATAACGGGCTTCCATGCCCTCCAGTTTACTCGTCTGCATATGATTACTCCTTTATATGAAATGTAAGAAATCCTTCTTTAATATGTATAAAGTATATCACAGGGTGAAAATGGGCAGTAAAAAACAGGGCCTTGCGCCCTGTTTCTCAGTCGGATGTTTTTCCGTAACGTTTGTTGAACTTTTCGATACGGCCGCGAGCCTTTCCGAAACGCTGCTGTCCTGTATAGAACGGATGGGATTTGCTGCTGATATCAATATTGATCAGCGGATATTCATTGCCATCTTCCCATTTCACAGTCTGGTTGGAAGTAGCTGTAGAACGGGTCAGGAAAGAGTAGTCAGCACCGATATCACGGAAAACGACTGGATGATAATCCGGATGGATTCCCTTCTTCACTTGTTGCACCTCATTTCAAATACATAGATAATTCTTTGCTATTATAACAAACGATCCCATCGAATGCAAGGGATAATTTTAGAAAAAATCCCCTGCTCTTTCGCTTTTGTGCCAGAACCTGTAGATATAAGGTACAAATACATGTTTCCAGTCCCTGGTTTTACCCCTTTTCCAAGGGAGTCTTCGTTTGTAACTTCTGATTCATCTTTTTCAAAAATATGAGTAAGGCGCGTTAATATTTCATGGCCAATTATTAGAAATTGTCAAAAAACTTATTGACTTTGCCATAATGTTGTACTAAACTTAAGTCATGTAAAGTACAGCGCATGAAGAATGTACAAGTACCTGGGAAACATCTTGTACTTTCGGGTTTGGACTGTACATAACCCTGCATTCCAGGGAAATTTTCAAAGGAGTGATTTTTCATGAAAAGAAGTATTAAAAGTGTTTTAACTGCATCTATGGCAGCTCTCTGCGTTATGGGAATGGGTATGTCCGTCAATGCGTACGAACTGAACCCAGAAGTAAAAGACGTAACTCCGGCCCTTCGTGAAGCTTCCACTGTAGGTGTATGGACACATGAAAACCCGGCAATGAAAAACGCACCGGATAAAGATGCCATCCTGGTTATGACCTTCGGCACCACCTTTACCGATACCCGTCATAAGACCATTGATGCCGTAGAAAAAGCTATCCAGGAAGCAAGCCCGAACGTACCGGTATATGAAGCATATACTTCCCACATCATTATTGACCGCGTAAAAGCAAAAGAAGGCATCACCAAGCTGACTCCGGAAGAAGCTTTTGCCAAACTGAAAGCTGACGGCTACACCCGCGTAGCTGTTGTTTCCCTGGACGTCATTCCGGGCATGGAATACAGCTATGACTCCGTAGTCACCAAGATGCAGGCTCCTAACTTCAAGAAGATTTCCCTTGCTACCCCGCTCATGTATTTCCAGGGCACCGAAGGCGAACCGGATCAGGTCGTTGATTTCCTGAAAGCCGTTTCCACCCAGTTCCCGAAGATGGGCGCTCACGATGCTACCCTTATCATGGCTCATGGCACTCCGCACCCCGGCAACGCTTACTACAGCGTTATCCAGGATAGACTCCATCAGCTGGGCATGAACAATGTATTCGTTTACTCCGTTGAAGGCCGTCCGAACCTGGAAGACGTCATCCCGAAACTGAAAGCAGGCGGCTTCAATCATGTAACCCTTATGCCTATCATGATGGTTGCCGGCGACCATGCAAACAACGATATGGCCGGCTCTGATCCGGACTCCCACAAGAGCCAGCTGGAAGCACAGGGCTTCAAAGTTTCCACCTACATCCACGGCCTTGGTGAAAACAAAGCTGTCAGAGATATCTATGTACAGCGCGCTGATGAAGCACTGGCAGCACTGCAGAAATAATTTGTGGTATGATATGTAAGAGATGATTTGTCTCTGCATTAGACCCCTTCGTCATCTCGGCGAAGGGGTTTATTTCATCTTAATAAAAATAAAGGAGAATCTGATGAAAAAAATACTCGCAGCAGCTGCCGCTGCCATCCTCTGCTTCTCCCTTTCCGCCTGCGGCACGTCCAAACAGGAAGGAAACGGGAACGGCGTCACCTACACCTACAAAGACCAGACCATAACCATGAAGGCGCCGCCGAAGCGGGTGGTAGAGCTTTCCGCTCCCCTTCTCAACATGGCCTATGCTGTAGGCGGCACTTCCGCAGCCCGGCCGGAAACGACAAGCCCCATTCCGGAAGAAGCCAAATCCCTCCCTACCCTGGGCCACGTACAGAACATCAACATGGAAACCCTGGTAGGTATGAAACCAGACCTGGTACTTGGTGAAAAGAACCAGAACTCCAAGCTGGAGTCTCTTTTAAAGAGCAACAAAATCCCCTACCTTCTCGTCCAGTATGACGGCATTAATGATAATGTGCCCCTCCTGAAATTTATGGGTCAGCTCTATGACCAGCAGGCCAAAGCGGACAACGTGATCAAAACCTATGAAGAAGGAGTGAAGGCAGTAGAAGATAAAGCCGCTTCCAAGACGCCGGCCAAGGTCGCTGTCCTTCGCGCCACCGGCAAGGATGTGACGGCAGAAACACCGAAATCCATCTGCGCCTCCATGGTGGAAATGCTGAAAATGGACAACGTCATCACCAGCCATAAAGACATCAAACTGGACAGCAAAACTGTCCCCTACTCTCTGGAACAGCTCTCTGCTGATGATCCAGACACCATCTTCATCGTCACCATGGGCAAGCAGAATGAAATCAACAAGAAACTGGACGAATCCATGAGAAGCAACCCTTCCTGGGCCCACTTGAAAGCGGTGCAGAACAACCGGGTCTACTTCCTGGAACCGGACCTCTTCCTCATGAACCCCGGCATACGGACACCGGAAGCCATGGAAAAACTTTACCAGCTGGCTTATGGAGAATAAAGGAAACAAAAAAAGGGGCTGTGAAGAAATGACACAGATGCTACCCTGCCCCACCGTCATTTCGACGAAAGCGTTGCGTAGTGGAGAAATCTCACTTCCTAATGGTAACGGGAGCACGGTGGCAGGAGATCTCTCGACTCAGAGTCTCTATAGTGCCTGGAACCCTTTGTCCTGCTAACGACATGGAGCTCCGCTCGAGATGACAATGAGGACAAGCCCCTTACTGTCATTGACACAAAAAAAGACACCAAAAAGGGGCTGTGAAGAAATGATTTACATTTTTTCACAGCCCCTTTTTTATTGTCCCGCCACAGGGGAAAATCCTCAGGTGCACCGGCCCTATGGGGTACCCGCCGCAACCCTCACGGCCCTGGGCTGTGTCGGACTTCAGCCCCTTAAAAATCTTCGGTCCCTGCGGGAATACTGGAAAGCACCGCCCCCATCCCGGCCGCGCCGCCAGTCCGCTATCCCGACACTTATGTATCTGATTTATCAAGAAGCCCGTTGATGCAGATCATGGGCCTTCCTTTTCTCATTTCCACATCCGCATCTACGTCGAAGACTTCAGCTATGGCTTCATGGGTCATGACTTCCATAGGCGGGCCATGGCGCTGAATGATGCCGTTTTCAAGGACCAGAAGATCCGTCGAATAGCGGACAGCCTGGTTGATTTCATGAAGCACCATGACCACCGTCAGATTTTCTTCCCGGTTCAGCCTGGACACCAGTTCCATTACTTCCAGCTGGTGGCACACATCCAGATAGGTGGTGGGTTCGTCGAGAATCAGTATTTTAGGTTCCTGGGCCAAAGCCATGGCAATCCACACTCTCTGCCTTTCACCGCCGGAGAGGCTGGCCACCAGACGGTCTTTCAGGTGGGTGGTATTTGTTTTTTCCATAACCTCTGCCACCACTTCCCGGTCCCTGGTGGAAACGCCGCTCCACCAGTGCTGATAGGGATAGCGGCCGCAGGAAACCAGTTCTTCTGCCGTCATGTCTTTGGGCACGTCGTGGAACTGGGGCAGGAAGGCCACTACCCTGGCCATTTCGTCGGAACTGTAGGAAGAAAGGGGCCTGCCGTCGATTTCAATGGAACCCTGCTGGGGCTTCAGATTTCCGGTCACCGTCTTCAAAAGGGTCGATTTGCCGCAGCCGTTTCTTCCTAAAAAGGTAACAATACTCCCCCTTCTGATGATGCCGCTGGCACCTCGAAGAACGTGATGGTTTCCAAAGGAAACATGAATGTCCGAAATTTTAATGGCTATATCGTTCGTACTCATCATGCGCTCCTTCTTAAGAGATACAGGAAGAAAGGCGCACCCAGAAAGGCCATGATAATCCCGGCCGGGATTTCAATGGGCGAAAAGAGCACCCGTCCCAAGGTATCGCAGAATACAAGCACCCCGGCCCCCAGAATGGCAGAGCCCGGCACCACATACTTATAGTCCGTACCGATGATGAGGCGTACAATATGGGGCACCACCAGGCCTACAAAGCCGATGAGGCCGGCAATGCTGACGGCACCGGCAGCCAGAAGGGCCGCCACGGCGGTCATAGAGAACCGTACCTTTTCTACCGGCACTCCCAGGCCCCGGGCCGTTTCATCGCCAAGACTCAGGATAGTGAGGGCCTTGCAGCCTGCCAGTGCCAGGACCAGACCAAGAACGGTGTAAGGAAAAAGGGCTTCCACCTGGGGCCAGCTTCTGGCCGAGAGACCGCCTACCATCCACAGAAGGGCGCCCTGCACTTTATCGGAATAGAAAACAAGAAGGGCGGAAATCCCGCTTCCCAGAAAAGCG
Source organism: Dialister succinatiphilus (assembly GCF_928721695.1). Lineage (NCBI taxonomy): Bacteria > Bacillati > Bacillota > Negativicutes > Veillonellales > Veillonellaceae > Dialister > Dialister succinatiphilus. Next base: position 2,074,762 of record NZ_OV788641.1, read on the forward strand.
CTCACTGCCACACCGGCCAGAATAATGCGGCTGGGACGAATGCCATTCTTCCAGGCCAGGGCATAGACTGCCGCCGCGGAAAGCATGGCCCCCACAAAGGCCACGGGAGTCAGCAGAAGCGAAGCCTCCGGCATGAAAATCAGCATCATCACACCTGCCAGGCCTGCACCGCTGGAAACACCTACAATGCCGGGATCCGCCAGGGGATTCTTCATCACCGCCTGCAGAATAGCGCCGGATACAGCCAGATTGGCACCCACCAGGGCGCCCACTATATTTCTTGGGAACCGGATATTCCAGATAACCATGTCATCCGTCGTTTCCACATGGCCCATCAGGGTATGCATGATGGAGGCGAAGGAAATATCGGCAGAACCGAAAATCAGGCTGAAAACCATGGCAAATGCAGTAAAGGCGGCAAAAATAAAGATAATCAAAATGCGAAGGCCCTTGCTCTTCCCGGTTTCGTTTCTTTTCTCTTCCATACACCCACTCCTTCAAAAGAGAAAATACAAAAAAGAAGCAGTGCTGATTCTTTTAATCACCCGCTGCTTCTCTAATGGAACAGTATCAAAATATCAGTACTATTTAATTATAGCATCTTCAGATATTAATACAAGAGTTTTGCGCCCTGTGGTTCCAAAGAAACGGTTCCCTAGAACCTTCAATCCCTTTGGGCGTGTCTTATTTCTTTCCCTGCACGTAGAGCATATTATCTCTTTTGACCAGGTTGTACATGAGGGCGTTCACGCAGGATGCCACGATGGAACTGCCGCCTTTGGTGCCTCTCACGGTAATGTAGGGACAGGGAGCGCGGCGTACCAGCTGTTCCTTGGAGTCCGCAGCGCCTACGAATCCTACGGGGATGCCGATGATGAGGGCCGGACGGATGCCGTCTTCTTCTACCATGCGGATAGCTTCATAGAGGGCGGTGGGAGCGTTGCCTACGGCAATGATGGAGCCGTTCAGGTCGGTGCCGAAAGAGTTCATGGCTGCCATGGAGCGGGCAATGTTCTTTTCTTTGGCAATCCTGGCGATTTCCGGGTCTGCCACGCGGCAGAATACTTCGCCTCCCAGAGCGGAAAGAGCTCTTTTGTTGATGCCTGCTTTGACCATGTTCACGTCGCAGTAAATATTGCAGCCGCCGGCGAGGGCTTTGATGCCTGCTTCTACAGCGCCTTCACTGGTACGGATGAGATGACCATAGTCCACGTCGCCGGAGGCGTGAATCATGCGGGAGTATACGGTCACTTCTTCCGGAGTGAGGTCGATGTCGCTGATAAAGGGATCAATGAGATCCATGCTTTTTTCTTCAATGGCTCTCGGGTTTTTGATGAAATCCATAATGTTCCTCCATATATTTCAAAACGCCTTCGGTGGTATCAAAGACCGGGACGCCTTTCAAATCTGCTTTTGGTTTATCGATAACGATGACGGAAATACCGCTGTCCATAGCTGCTTTCAGTTTGGTGTCGCTTCCGCCGATGAGTCCGCTGTTCTTGGTCACCATGACGTCGCAGTGATAATCGCGGATCATGGCCAGGTTCATTTCATAGGAAAAAGGTCCCTGGATGGCCAGAATGTTTTTGGCTTTCATGCCCAGGTCTTCACACATTTTTATCACATTGGATACAGGAAGCACCCTGGCCCAGATGGTTTTGTCCTGAAGGGAAGGTTCGTGGACGAAAACGGGAAGGGTTTTGGAACCGGTGGTGAGAAGAACGCTCTTACCCAGGCTGCCTGCCAGCTTTGCTGCTTCGTATTCATCTTTGGCATGATAGAGTTTGTCATAATCGGGAAGGGGAATTTCCGCCCGTTCATAGCGCACATAGTCGATGCCCGTTTCCCTGGAAGCGGCAAGGGCTGTTTCAGACACCACGGCGGCGTAAGGATGGCTGGCGTCAAGGATGAGGGTCACGCCCTTTTCCTTAATGACCCGCACCATGTCTTCTTTTTTGAAACGGCCCACTTCGATGTCAAGGCCCTTATGGGCAGCCAGCACTTTGCCGTACTGGCTCACCACAGTCATGAGGATTTCCCGGCGGCTTTCTTCCGGCTTGGCCATTTCCCGGTCAGCCAATTCTGCGCCGATTTCCCTGCCATCCTGGGTACCAGAAATAATCCAGATCAAACCTTGTACCCCCTTGGTGTAATCATGATTCCATCAGCCACATAGGTGTTGCTGTTGCCGATAATGACAGTGGACTGCATGTCCACATCCGCTTTTAGCAGTTTTTCCAGAGTGGTAACGGTGGTGCTCATGCCGGGACGTCCGGCCTTTCTTACGATACCCACCGGTGTTTCAGGTTTGCGATATTCCAGCACAATGTCACGGATCTGGTCCAGATAGGTGGCACGGCCCCGGCTCTTGGGGTTGTAAATGGCAATGACAAAGTCTCCTTCTGCTGCCAGGCGGGCTCTCCTCTTAATGAGATCCCAGGGAGTCATGAGGTCGGAGAGGCTGATGACTGCATAGTCGTGCATCAGCGGCGCTCCCAGGGCGGCAGCGGCTGTATTGGCAGCGGTGAGGCCCGGAATGATTTCACAGGAGGGCCGCTTTTCTCTGTCAACCTTCTCTACCAGTTCCAGTACCAGGCCGGCCATGCCGTAGACGCCGGGATCGCCGGAGGAAATGACAGCCACCTTGTGACCTTCTACAGCCAGGTCTACTGCTTTCTGGCAGCGGTCCACTTCCTGACGCATGCCATTTCCTACCACTTCCTTATCCCCGATGAGGTCTCTCACCAGGGCGATGTAGGTGTTGTAGCCTACGATAATATCAGAATCTTCCAGCGCCTTTACGGCTTTGGGAGTCATTTCCTCCTCGTGACCCGGTCCAATGCCGATGACCCGGATAATCCCAGGGCAATGGCCACCGTGGCACTTGCAAACTTCGTTTTCGGCAGAAGCGTTTTTCCCTTCATTGATTCCATTAACGCTGCTGATTGACATACGTTTCCCACTCCTATCGTGTTTTCTACAAATTTTGAAATCGGTAAACCAAAATCTTCCGTCACTTTCCTAAGTTCCTCTGCCTTATAGAAATGAATGGGAAGATGATGGTGCATAGCAAAATCAAGAAGGCCTTTTTCATCGGCCTTGGCATCCACACTGGCCAGGGACGCCACCTGGTATTCATAGGCCCGGGCCTGGAAAAGAGCTTTCTGGAAAGCGTCTTCAATGAGCGCTTCCGCTGTTCCCCGTTTGCAGCCTATGCCCACATACAAATTCTTCGGTATGAGCCTGACAAAAGGTTTGTCCGCATGGACTTTTTCATTGGAAATGATGACGCAGCCTTCAAACTCTTCCTTTGGAAGATCTGCCAGGGGCAGGAAGGAAATGCCTTTTTCAGAAAGCCGCTTTCCTATAGATACCGCTCCCTCTGTTTCCATATCGAGGAACCAGCACACCCTTTTCCCTTCGGCAATAAAGCTGTTCACCGGTTTCAGGGCCCCTAAAGGCTCCACCCGCATCATGAGCTCCCGAGCCACATCATCGGGGGCCCTTCGTTCATGGACATCGGTGGCTGTGGTAATGACGGGATCCGCCCCTGCCGCTGCCGCCACCTCCCGGGCCCAGGCATTGGCACCGCCCAGATGGCCGGAGAGAAGGGAAATGCAGTGCTTTCCGCATTCGTCCATCACCAGCACTGCCGGATCCGAAGCTTTGCTCACCACATGGGGAGCCACGGCCCGCACCGCAATACCGGAGGCCATGATAAAGAGGAGGCCATCATACTTTGTGAAAATGTCCGACGTGAGAGCCAGGGTGCGGTTGAAATACACCGCTTCTCCCCCGCTTTCTGCGCCCTTTCTTTCATACAGCGTTCCCTCTCCGGAAATTCCATCTTTCACCCGCCGGCCAAGCAGGGCTCCTTCCCGGGAGACTGAAATCACTGCGTACTTCATTTTTCGTCAGTTCCTTTACGGAACATGGTGGTGAATTTGCTGTCATAAAGTTTGGACAGGTCATAGTCCGTATCCAGCACCCTGCCTACCACAATCATGGCCTGGCGCACCACGCCGGCTTTATGGAGAATATCGGCAATGGTATCGATGGTGCCGCGGAAAATCCGCTGGTCCGGCCAGGTAGCTCTTGCGACGATGGCCACCGGTGTATCACCCGGATATCCGCCTTCCTTCAGGGTTTCCATCACCTTTTCAATGGCATGGACAGAGAGGAAGATGCACATGGTGGCCTGGTGGGCTGCCAGAAGGGACAGTTTTTCCTTAGGCGGCACAGGCGTTCTGCCTTCCATGCGGGTAATAATGACAGTCTGGGAAATCCCGGGCAGTGTATATTCCTGCTTCAGGGCAGCCGCGGTAGCCAGGAAAGAGCTCACCCCCGGCACCACTTCGAAATCCTCGTCAGGAATACCGGCAGCGCGGAGTCCATCCATCTGCTCCTGGATGGCGCCGTAAATGGCGGGATCCCCGGTATGCACCCGGGCCACCTTTTTGCCCGCTTTCAGCGCTTCAATTTCCACCTGAAGCACTTCGTCCAGATTCATGGTGGCGCTGTTATAAATGGCAGCTCCTTCTTTACCGTATTTCAGAATTTCCGGATTCACCAGGGAGCCGGCGTAAATAATGACATCCGCTTCGCTGATCAGTCTCTTTCCCTTCAGGGTAATGAGCTCCGGATCTCCGGGGCCTGCACCAATAAAATATAATTTTGCCATAAAAAACCTCCTCAAATTTTTTCTGCAGTAAATATGAATACAGGGCTCAGGGGATCATAGAGATGATACCTTCCCAATTTCCTGAGCCTGTTAATCTGCATCTGGAAACCTTCCAGGGTAAAGGGGCGGCCTTGAAATTCCCGCACCACTTCGCCTGTGGTTTCGGCAGTCACAGCAGTGAGCACCATGCGCCCGCCCTTGGGCAGAAGCTCCTCCGCCCTGTCAAGGATGGCATGCATATTACCGCTGGAACCGCCGATAATTACCACATTAAGAGGCGGCAGGCCGTCCATGGCCTCCGGCGCCGTCCCCTGTATAGTATGGATATTCTTCAATCCGAATTTTTCAGCGTTTTCCTCAATCAGCCGAATGCCTTCCGGATTTCTTTCAATGGAATACACATCCCCCTCGGAAGCAGCCAATGCCGCCTCGATGGAAATGGATCCCGTTCCTGCACCGATGTCCGCCACCCTGTCAGTGGGACGGATTCCCGCCTTCACCATCACCATGGCCCGGATTTCCGCCTTCGTCATCGGTACCTTTCCCCGAATAAACTCCTCATCACGAATACCAAATGTCTGCATCTTAGCCTATCACCACCATTACTGATTCACCAAATCCTTCAAGAGAGGCCAGTTTTTCCAGAGTAGACTCCTCCACCTGCTGGTTCTCATAGGAAATATGTTCGCAGGCTGCGGCCCTTGTATTCTTCGGCCACCCCTGTTTTATCAGATAACCGGCAATATAGGCAGGATTATGTTCATAATCCGTCAGAAATGCCAGCTTTCTGCCTTTTTCATAGGCCGTATCCTTCGTTTCCGGCACCCTTCCGTGGAAGGAAAGCCATCTGGCTCCCTGCCAGGGTTCGGAAATCAGACAGAATGCGGCCTGCACCGATGAAATACCGGGAATCACCTTCACCGGATGTTCGGGAAACTTCTTCTTCAGCCAGGGAAGAAGGCTGTAGAACCCGGGATCCCCGCTCACCATAACCACCACATCGCCCAAAGCGAGCTTTTCTGTAAGCCAGTCAGAAAGGAGGGACAGCTTTCCCGTCACCGGATAAGTCTCCTGTCCTTCTTTGGCATAGTCATGGAGCGCCCGCCTGCCGCCCACCAGGTAGTGGGCCTTTTCAATGGCCTCAAGGGCTTTGGGAAGGATGTAGTCCCGTCCCCCCGGTCCGATGCCTGCAACGATTAATGTATGATCCATTTGTTTTCCTCTAAAATCTCCTTTGCATGACTGCTCATGGCCTGGATGGTGCCGTCCATGGCGGCAAAAATAACGCCCACCTTCGCTTTACCGAAAATGTAACGCTCCGAACGCACCTGGGCCCGTTCGGCCATCTGACCATACACCATATCCAGATGCTCCCGGTGGATAATGATGGCAGCGCCGTCAGTGGTATTGCAGTCCATGATTTCCTTCACCACAGCAGGGGAAGCGCCGTTCATAGCGGCATAGGCAGCCATGGTTTCCATGCGGCCGTCGCTGTTCCTGTTATAGGTATGGAAACTGCCGGACGCCACCTTCACCAATTTTCCCATGTGGCCGATAAGAAGCATGCGGTCAAAGCCCCGGGCAATGCACTGCTCCATCATGAAGCCGATGAAATTGCTGGTCTCAATGATGGCCCCTTCCGGGATGCCCATGATTTTGGCCGCATTTTCACCGATCCGTCCAGGACAGAGTACCGCCGTGCGGAACCCCGACGCCCAAACCACCGGCACCTGGGGCGCCAGAGACCGCTTGTAGGCGTCCTCGCTCATAGGCTTTACAATGCCTGTGGTCCCCAGAACGGAAATACCGCCCTTCACGCCGATGGAAGGATTGAGCGTCTGTTTCGCCAGCTCCTCCCCCTTGGGGATAGAAACGGTGACGATGATGCCGTCATCCTTTGTAAAGAACTCTTCATACACATAACGGAGCATAATCTGGGGTCCCGGATTGATGGCCGGCTTTCCCACTGCCACCTGCAGGCCCGGACGGGTCACAATGCCCACACCTTTCCCGGCGCGAAGCTCCATGCCCGGCTCCCTTTTAAGTTCCACTGTCACCACAATGGGGGTGCCATTGGTGCAGTCCAGATCATCCCCCGCATCCTTCAGGCAGGTGGCACATCCCTTCTCGCCGTCTGCCTCTGCATGGTCCACAGGAATCACGATTTCCTGCCGCTGGGGAGAAAGGACGGTGACAGTCTTTGGAAATTCTCCTCTCATAGCCAGCACTGCCGCTTTCATGGCCCCTGCCGCCGTAGCACCGGTGGTATGGCCCTCGCGGAGCACCTTGCCAATCATTTCCTCTGGTTTCATTATCCCTTCATCTCTTTTATCTGTAATTCACAAACTGTAAGTCCATGGGAAGATCCTGCTGCTTCAGGAAAGCAATGCAGGCCTGCAGGGCATCCTTATCCTTTCCGCTGACCCTCACTTCGTCACCGTTGATTTTAGCAGACACCTTGATTTTAGATGCTTTCACCCGCTTTACGATATCCTTTGCCATGTCCGAAGAAATGCCGTTCGTCAGCTCCAGCACCTGACGCACCGTGCCGCCGGCAGCAGGCTCCTTCTTTTCCTCCCTGATATTCTTCAGGGAAATCCCCCGCTTCACCAGCTTCGTATTCAGGATATCCCTCACCAGACGAAGCTTGAAATCATCATCACCGATGAGAGTGATTCTGCCATCTTCCAGAGACACAGAACTTTTGCTTCCTTTGAAATCATAGCGGGTCCCGATTTCCCGGGCCGCCTGATTCACCGCATTCTGTGCCTCCTGCAGATCCGTACGGCACACCACATCGAAAGAATAATCCTTAGCCATCCTGTCCTCCTACTCCGGCAGGAATCCACAGAAATCTGTGACTTTCCACTTCCTTGTAAATGAAATTGATTACACCATTTCATTTTACCATATGCGGCGGGAAAAATGAGGAATTTTTATGAAAAAATTAAAAGCTCACCATGACGGCTAGGACGAAGATGACTTCAGCAGCAGACAGGCTGCATTTCAACAAGCGAAAAGAAGTCCCACTTTTTACCACCCGCCAGGTATCAGCCCTCTTTCATTCGGGAATAGAGCCTTACCCTCCCATAGCTTAAAATCTCCCATCATTTTCCGGTGGAAATCCGCTTCTCCATTCAGTATAATGAAATCAGATACATGCATAATCCCATGAAAACCATGCATTCAATTCATATGAATCAATTTGAAAGGAAGGTCATCACTATGCCGCTTGTAGGAACTACTGAAATGTTTAAGAAAGCCTATAAAGGTCATTATGCCATCGGTGCTTTCAATGTGAACAATATGGAAATCATCCAGGGCATTATGGAAGCTGCCAAGGAAGAAGAATCTCCGGTCATTCTTCAGGCCTCCGAAGGCGCCCGCAACTATGCAGGGCAGGAATACATCGTAGGCCTCGTAAAAATTGCGCTGCAGGATTATCCGGAAATCCCCACCGCCCTTCACCTGGATCACGGTTCCTCCTATGAAATCTGCAAAGCCTGCATTGACGGCGGATTCTCCTCTGTCATGTATGACGGCTCCAAGCATCCCTTTGAAGAAAACGTCAAAGTCACAAAGCAGATCGTAGAATATGCCCATGACAAAGGCGTAGTCGTAGAAGCAGAACTGGGCCGTCTGGCCGGCGTGGAAGATATGGTCAGCGTCGATGCCAAAGATGCCATCTTCACAGACCCCGACCAGGCTGCGGAATTTGTAGAACGGACCGGCTGCGACTCCCTGGCCATTGCCATCGGCACCAGCCACGGCGCCTACAAATACAAAGGCGACCCCTATCTGGACTATGAAAGACTGGAAAAAGTAGGAAAACTCCTGCCCGGCTACCCCATCGTCCTCCACGGTGCCTCCACGGTAATTCCGGAATTTGTAGAAAAATGCAACCAGTACGGCGGCAAAGTGCTCGGTGCCAAAGGCGTGCCGGAAGACATGCTCAGAAAAGCTGCCACCATGGCAGTCTGCAAAATTAATATCGACACCGATATCCGTCTGGCCATGACCAGCGCCATCAGAGAAGCTCTCTACAAAGATCCCTCCAACTTTGACCCCCGCAACTACCTGAAACCAGCCAGAAATGCAGTAAAAGAAATGGTCAAGCATAAGATTGAAGCCGTCCTCGGATCCGCTCATACCATTTGAACCATTTGACCACTCATTGTGAATAAAAAGGGGCTGTGAAAAAATGTTCAAGCATTTTTTCACAGCCCCTTTTTGTGTGTATTTTTTGTATAAAAGGTTTAGAAAGTTCAGCAGGGAAGGTTAAGGAAGCACTGATTAATTCATAGAGTCTGCTTTCATAAGAATTTTTATGCACTGCTTCGTCATGGGACTCCTTAAATAGCTCGCTATTCGCGTCGTCCCATTCCTCGCATTGCATAAAAATTCAAGAATAAAAGCAGACAGTGATTTAATCAGCGCTTCCTTAACGGGCCTCCACCCCGATGCTGATCCCGACTACGCCTCAGTGGCGTCTTTAAAAATTACTCAATAAAAAAAGCACCGCTTCCTGAGAAACGGTGTTTTCTTTCTGCTGATTAAGCGTTCTTTGCTGCTTCGCAGATCTTGGTGAAGCCTGCAGGATCGCTGATAGCCAGTTCGGACAGCATCTTGCGGTTTACTTCGATACCTGCTTTGGACAGGCCTGCAATGAGCTTGCTGTAGGTCAGGCCATTCTGACGAGCTGCTGCATTGATACGAACGATCCAGAGTTTACGGAATTCTCTCTTCTTGGATCTGCGGTCTCTTCTTGCATAGTAGAGAGCCTTCATGACCAGTTCGTTTGCTTTTCTGAACTGGGTATGACGGGCACCTCTGTAGCCTTTAGCCAGTTTCAGAATCTTCTTATGTCTTGCATGGGCGGTTACGCCGCTTTTTACTCTTGCCATTCTTTAAATCCTCCTTATTAGCCGTTTGGAAGCAATCTTGCTACACGTTTGTAATCAGACTTGGAAACCAGTGCTGCTTTCCTGAAGTTTCTCTTTCTCTTCGGGGATTTCTTTTCAAGAATGTGGCTCTTGAAGGCTTTATTTCTCTTGAACTGACCGGATCCTGTTTCGGTAAAACGTTTTGCCGCAGCGCGACGGGTTTTCATTTTCGGCATATCTGTCTCTCCTTTTTATGCTTTCGGGCCGATGACCATGGTCATGTTGCGCCCTTCTAATTTCGGTGGCTTTTCTCGAACAATGGAGTCACCGAGCTCTTTTGCAAAGCGATCAAGAACTTCCTGTCCCAATTCGGGATGGCTCATTTCTCTTCCGCGGAACATGATGGTCACTTTGACCTTGTTACCATCTCCGAGGAAACGCTGGGCATTCTTCAGCTTGACGAAGAAGTCATGGTCTTCAATGTTTGGACGAAGTTTGACTTCCTTAATCTGGAATACCTTCTGTTTCTTCTTTGCTTCTTTATCACGTTTCTGCTGCTCGTATCTGTATTTTCCATAATTCATGATACGGCATACCGGCGGACGGCCGTTAGGCGCCACCTCTACGAGATCAAGTCCCTTTTCTTCCGCAATGCGGATTGCTTCATGGAGTGTCATGATCCCCAGCTGTTCGTTTGTATCACTGACTACACGGACTTCTCTGGCCCGAATCTGTTCATTGATACTCAGTTCTTTACCTATTCTTTTCACCTCCGAAAAAGAAATCATTGCAAGTAAAAGGCGGACAGCATACACCGTCCGCCCCGAGTTCATACGTAAACCTTAGTAGCCTGCGCCTTGTAAGGTGAGAAGCGGATGACTTCTGCTTGCAATTAATCACATGAACAATAATACATCATGAAATTCAGTCTGTCAAGTCATTTCGTAAAACCCGGTGAGCCAGGCCAATGGTGACTTCATTGAAGTGAAGCACCCCTACCCCTACGAAAACGGCGACGCAGAGATGTTCTTTCCAGCGGGCAATACCGATCTTGCCCCCTACGTTCATGCCAATGGCCATGAGCTTCACCTGTTCGATAGCGGATTCCATAGCGCCAAGCACCGAGCCGTCACCTACATGGGTATCAGAAATGACATGCTGCCTCTGGGCAGCCACAATGGCAGATTCAAAAATCTTGGGAAGAATATCCGTGAATTTACCACCAAAATTAACAGCAACGGAACGGATGCCCTGGGCCGCCAGCTTTTCCTTCAGCTCGTTTTCATCCGCCCTGGTTTCCGACAAGGCCATGCGCACGGCGGCTCTTGCCACATCAGCGCTCTGAAATTCCCTCTGCATATCAGTATTCCCTGCTCTTGATTTCCTGCATCAGGCCGGCAATGAACATGGGAACCATCATGGAGCCCTTGTCGCCATCTTTGCGGCTTCTGATAGAAACGGTGTGGGACTTTTCTTCTTTATCCCCTACGATGAGCATGTAAGGAACCTTTTCCATCTGGGCTTTGCGAATCTTGTAGCCCAGGGTTTCATTGGCCTCTTCCAGTTCTACGCGGATATTGGATTCGGAAAGGGTCTTGGCCACGGATTTAGCATAGTCCATATGCTTTTCAGTTACCGGAATGACCTTGACCTGCACCGGAGCGATCCAGGTGGGGAATGCGCCGGCAAAATGTTCGATGAGGATGCCGATGAAGCGTTCCAGGGAGCCATAGCCTGCACGGTGCAGCATGACAGCTCTGTGCTTTTCACCGTCTTCACCGATATAGTTGACGTCAAACCGTTCCGGCAGCTGCATATCCATCTGAATGGTGCCGCACTGCCAGGTACGTCCCAGAGAGTCCTGTACGTGGAAATCCAGCTTCGGTCCGTAGAAGGCGCCGTCCCCTTCATTAATCTGGTAGGGAACGCCGGTCTTTTCGATGGCTTCGCGAAGAGCGTTGGTGGAAATTTCCCACAGTTCATCGCTTCCCATGGAATTTTCAGGACGAGTGGACAGTTCCACATGGTATTCCAGTCCGAATACACCGTACATCTTCTTGTACATGGCCATGCACTTGATGACTTCTTCCTTCATCTGGTCCTGGGTCATGAAAATGTGGGCATCATCCTGGGTAAAGCAGCGTACACGGAAGAGGCCATGGAGCGCACCGCGGAGTTCATGACGATGAACGAGGCCAAATTCGCCGACACGCATAGGCAGATCCCTGTAGGAACGCTGCTGGGTCTTGAAATAGAGAATTCCGCCGGGGCAGTTCATCGGCTTAATGGCATAGTCTTCACCATCAATCTTGGTGAAGTACATATTTTCTTTGTAATGATCCCAGTGGCCGGACTGAATCCACAGCTGCTTGGAAAGGATTACCGGTGTCATGATTTCCACATAGCCGAATTCCTTGAACAGTTCTCTTTCATAATCCATGAGCATGTTTCTGAGAGCCATGCCCTTTGGATGGAAGAAGGGGAATCCCGGGCCTTCATCATGGAAGGAGAAGAGGTCCAGCTGCTTGCCCAGCTTTCTGTGATCTCTCTTTTCTGCTTCGCTGCGAATAAAGAGGTAATGATCCAGATCTTCCTTCTTGAAGAAGGCGGTAGCATAGATACGCTGGAGCATCTTGTTCTTGGAATCACCGCGCCAGTAAGCGCCGGCTACAGTCATAATCTTGAATACCTTCACCTTGCCGGTGGAACGCATATGGGGACCTGCGCAGAGGTCTGTGAAATCGCCCTGTTCGTAGAGGGAAATCTGTGCATCTTCAGGAAGGTCATTGATAAGCATGACCTTGTAATCCTGGCCTTTGTCCTGGAAGAACTTCAGCGCTTCGCCGCGGCTTACCACTTTCTTGACCAGAGGAATGTTTTCTTTGGAAATCTTGGCCATTTCTTTTTCAATGGCTGCAAAATCTTCCTGGCTGAATACATGGTCAGAGTCCAGATCATAATAGAAGCCATCATCAATAGCCGGTCCAATGGCAAACTTGGTGCCCGGGAACAGGTGCTGGATAGCCTGGGCCATTACATGGGAAGCGGTATGGCGCAGAGTAAAGAGGCCTTCCTTATCTTCCTTGGTAAAAAATTCGACTTCACTGCCATCCACAATGGGATCACGGAGATCTGTCAGTTCACCGTTCACCTTAGCCACAATGGCATCCCTGCCAAGGCTGTTGGAAATGGCTTTCGCAGCATCGGCCAGGGAAATGGCAGATTCAAACTGCTTTTCCTTGCCGTCTTTCAATTTGATTGTAATCATGAAAATCTTCCTTTCCTATTTGTTTCCAGGCCGCTGGGAACAGCCCTGTAGAAACTAAGACACAAAAAAACTTCCGTCCCTAAGGGACGAAAGTTAACTTCCGCGGTTCCACCCAAATAAAGCATGACGCTTCACTCTATGGCTCATAACGGCATCCGGCCGGAAGGACTTCAATCCTTCTGTTCGGGAGCGGTAACCCATCCATCTTCCTGTCTGCTCGCACCGGCCGCAGACTCTCTTCAAAGATATCCGGATGCATCATGTCTCCGTCATCACATGTATGGTCATACTATAGTACGACTTGGCCCATTTGTCAAGGCCATTCTGCAAATGAATCTTAGAAGGAAGAAACTTCTGTCAGCTGCTGAACGATAAGCCTTCGCTCTCTCCCTCATTCCAGAATCGAGATATTCCGCCTTGAAGCCTGTCACAAGAGGCTGTACAGCACATTCACCACATCTTTGGCGCTGTCAGGGTGCACATCGCCGCAGGCAGCGGCCATGGCGCTTCTCACATCGGGATTTCTTAAAATCCGTCTGGCTGTTTCCGCCAAGTCTCCCCTTTTCACCCATTCGGCGCAGCCCCGGTTCTTCATGTGGAGCGCATTGGCCCGCTCCTGCCCCGGCAGGGTATTGACCAGCACCATGGGAAGGTGCATCACCATGGCTTCGGTGCAGGTCAGAGCCCCGGGCTTGGTGACAAGGATTTCACTTCGGGCCATGATTTCCGCCACCTTATTGGTATAGCTGTGAAGCTCCACGGGATGGTGAAGTTTGTCGGAAAGGGCCGCCACTTTTTCGTAAAGATCGATGTTTTTGCCGGTGATGACGATAAATTTGGAAATTTCATCCACCTCGTCCAGCCGGCGAATGTTGTCCACCACATTCCCAAGGCCCAATCCGCCGCCCATGACAAGAACTGTTCCCTTTTCAAAAGGCCTCTTCCTGGCCGCCTGCTCATAGAAAGAGCGGCGTACGGGAATACCGGTGACGTGGATGATATCACCAGGCACATCATAGCTTTCCATCAGCGTCTTCAGGTCCGGCGTAGCCACACAGAAACCGTCAAGATAATGGTCCACCCAGAGCTGGTGGATATCAAAATCTGTAATAACCCCCAGAAGAGGCACGCTGATTTTCCCCTCCGCCTTCAGCAGATCCGCGGCGCCTGCCGGAAAAGGATGGGTGAAAATGACCGCATCGGGCTTCAGCGTATTCACCAGACTCTTCATGCGGCGCTTGAAAGTCAAGGAAAGCATGAGCTGGGACATCTGTCCGAACCGGCTGTTCTGGGAATCGCTGTATAAGTGGTCATACATGGAGGGAAATACATCGATCATCTTCAAGTAAGTATCTTTGATAATATGGTCCACCGAAAGCCGGTTATTGGATACAAAATCGAGGACACTGACGGAATCGGAGGGATGGGACGCCTGCATGGCCTCCGCAATCGCCCGGGCTGCCTGGCTGTGCCCTGTTCCTATGCTGGCTGTCAAAATAATAAACTTGCGTGGTTTGTCCGACATGGCAGTTCCCCTTTTCTCTACTTCTCCGATAAATTATATCATAGCCGGCACTGGGAGTGTCAATTTTATTTGAAATGGAAACGCGGCTAGCGCCGCGGGTTGTGCAGAAGGGTCGTATAAGGAAAGGTTCTTAAGATGGACCGGCCTTATGGGCCGGAGGGTTCGTAAGTTTGACGGCCCTTCGGGCCAAGGGTTGTGGATTGCCCTTCGGGCGATGAGTATATAGTCAGCGTTACGAGCTTACCTTGGTGGAGCATATGACTTAATAAGCATTCTGCTGATTGGCTCGCTGCGCTCGCCTCCCCCTATCCGGCTACGCCGGACTTCCCCCGCAGGCGGGGGAAGAATAAAACACCGCGAAACACTCTCTTCATAAATGGCTCTACAGTAAGCACGGGTTATAGTGCCCCCGCTTGTGGGGGAAAGGTGGTGGCGCCAGCCACCAAAGGGGGGAAAACGCCGAAATGGTACGTGAAGTATATGACTCGCTGTTTTTCTCCTCAGATCCCTCGTTTCCCCTTGAGGGGAACGCCTCGAAGAGGCAAAGGGTGTACGGGGCAGAGTCCCGATAGGATGCTCCATCGCTATCCTGACCGCCAATCGGCGGCCCCCGAGCGAAGCGATGCACAGCGAACCCTTTAGGGGGCGATGAGTATTATAATGCCGCCTTTCGGCGGTCACGTCCACATCGAGTGTCATAATCATTCTTCCCCCCGTCTACCCCTTCGCCACTTCGTGGCCCTCTTCCCCTAAAGGGGACGCAAGAACGTTACGGGATTTACTTTCTGTGTCATATGACATGCTTCCCACCGGGCAAGGTGGCAGCGCCAGCCGCCAAAAAGGACGCAGGGAGCTTACCTGCTTACCCCTGTGCTGACTTAAGTCGTTCCCAAATAAAAAATACCTTCCCGAAGGAAGGTACTTTTTTGAGGCAGAAATCAGCGGCCGCCCAGGTGTGCATCGAACATGAAGAGCAGTCCTTCGCAATCCTTTGCTTTTTCAAAGCCTGCCACGTTGTCGCGGGCATTGACTTCTTCTTCGATCTGTTCAGTGATGAACCACTGGAGGAAGACTTCAGTTTCAATGTCCCCTTCTTCTCTGGCCAGTTTGAAGAGGTCTCTGATGGAAGCGGATACTTTTTCTTCATGAGCCAGGGAATCTTTGGCAGCGTCCAGCGGCTTGTCGTAATGTTTCTTAACGCCTTCTACGGAGTCAAAGTCTACTACACCATCTCTGTCTTCTACATAGGAAATGATTTTGAAAGCGTGTTCTCTTTCTTCTTCATACTGCTTGTCCAGCCATTTGGCATAGCCGTTCAGAGCCAGGTTCTTCATGTCATGGGACATGGAACGGTATAAATAACCGGAAGCCAGTTCCATATTGATCTGTTTGTTCAGGGCTTTTAAAAGTTTTGCGGATAATTTCATGGGTGTTTCTCCTTTGCTTCGTTCACACTGTGGAGGCTCGTTATCGAACCCCTTCGATGTTTATATTATAGCATAGACATTTATCGAAGTAAAGGAAATTAAATATATTTTTTTGTATATTTAAGGAAGCACTGATTAATTCATAGAGTTTTCTTTTATAAGAATTCTTATGCACTGTTTCGTCATGGGCTTCCTTAAATAGCTCGCTATTCGCGTCAGCCCATTCCTCGCATTGCATAAAAATTCAAGAATAAAAGCAAACAATGATTTAATCAGCGCTTCCTTAATTTCCTCCAGGGGACGGGCCTTTCTCTGCTCACGAGGCAGCCAAAGGACATAAGGAAAAACTTTCCCGCAGACAGGCAAAAAAATCACGGTCCTGCGAGGAGACCGTGATTTTTACTTATTTATTTAACTTTCGCTGCTTCTTCCATGGCTTTGTCTGCTGCCTTGATGGTCTTTTCAATGTCTTCGTCGCTGTGGGCGTAAGACATGAAGAGGGTTTCAAAAGGAGAGGGAGCCAGGTAGATGTGCTGGTTCAGCATGGAGAGGAACCAGGCTTTGAACTGCGCCGCATTAGCGCTGCAGGCGTCGTGATAATTGAGCACGTCTTTTTCGGAGAAGAAAATACCGAACATGGAGCCGGACTGGTGGCATACAAGGGGTACCCCTGCTTTGTCTGCAGCCTGTTTCCAGCCTGTCAGGAGGTCCTTTGTTTTCTTTTCCAGAATTTTATCAAAGTCCGGAATGGCCATCATCTGTTTCAGTGTTTCGATGCCGGCAGTGACTGCCAGGGGATTGCCGGACAGGGTGCCGGCCTGGTAGACGGAACCGTCGGGAGCGATGCAGTTCATGATTTCTCTTCTGCCGCCGTAGGCTGCTGCAGGGAGGCCGCCGCCGATGATTTTACCGAGGCATGTCATATCGGGGTGGATATGATAGCGGGCCTGGGCACCGTGGAAGGTGGTACGGAAGCCGCACATGACTTCGTCAAAAATGAGGACGGTGCCGTGTTTTTCCGTTTCTCTCCTGAGGGCTTCAAGGAATCCCTCCACCGGAGATACGCAGCACATGTTGCCTGCCACCGGTTCTACGATGACAGCGGCGATTTCATCGCCCTTTTCGTCCATCATTTTTGTGAAGGCGGGGATATCGTTGTAAGGAACCACCAGGGTGTCTTTGGCAGTGCCTTTGGTGACACCAGCGCTGTCGGGGCTTCCAAAGGTGGCGGCGCCGGAACCGGCTTTCACCAGAAGGCTGTCGCCGTGTCCATGATAGCAGCCTTCAAATTTCAGGATCTTGTCCCTGCCGGTATAGCCTCTGGCGGCGCGGAGAGCGCTCATGGTGGCTTCGGTGCCGGAGTTGACCATGCGCATTTTTTCAATGGATGGATAAACCTCGTGGATAAGTTCGGCGATTTCCGTTTCCATCACTGTAGGAGCGCCGTAGCTGGTGCTTCTTTCAGCAGCTTTCTGGATGGCTTTGATTACAGCCGGATGGGCGTGGCCCAGGACCATGGGACCCCAGGAGCCTACATAGTCAATGTATGTGTTGCCGTCGATATCGGTGATATGGGATCCATGGGCTTCCTTAATGAAAGGAGGCGGGCAGCCCATATGGGGATAGGATCGCACGGGGCTGTTGACGCCGCCGGGCATATATTTTTTAGCTTCTTCAAAAGCGGCTTTGGACTTGGTGAGGTCGATCATTTCCCTGCTTCCTCCTTCATCCATTTAGCCACATCGGGAGCATGGTAGGAAATGATGATATCAGCGCCGGCTCTCTTCATGCAGAGGAGGGATTCCATGACGATTCTCTTTTCGTCAATCCAGCCTTTAGCGGCAGCGGCTTTCACCATGGCGTATTCACCGGATACATTGTAGGTTGCTACGGGACGGTTGATATGGTCTCTTACCTGGCGGACGATATCCAGATAAGCCAAGGCCGGTTTCACCATGATAATGTCGGCGCCTTCAGCCATATCCAGATCCACTTCCTTCATGGCTTCCCTGCTGTTGGCCGGGTCCATCTGGTAGCCTCTGCGGTCTCCGAACTGAGGCGCAGAGTCAGCGGCGTCACGGAAGGGACCGTAGTAGCCGGAAGCGTATTTCACGGCGTAGGACATGATGGAAACGTTCGAAAGGTCGTTGGCATCCAGGGTTTCACGGATTTTAGCCACACGGCCATCCATCATATCGGAAGGAGCCACGATGTCGGCGCCGCATTCGGCCTGAGAAAGTGCGACTTTGGCAATAAGTTCCAAAGTGGGGTCGTTATCCACTTCATGACCTTTGAGCACGCCGCAGTGGCCGCTCTTTGTGTACTGGCAGAGGCATACGTCACCTACGATGACAAGGTCCGGCACCGCTTCCTTGATGGCCCGGATAGCCCGCTGCACGGGGCTCTTCATATCCCAGGCAGAGGAGCCAATGTCGTCCTTGTATTCCGGAAGGCCGAAGACTTCCACTGCCGGAATGCCCATTTTGTAAATTTCTTCCGCCACTTTCACCGCATTATCCACAGAAAGGTGGTACTGTCCAGGCATGCTGGGGATTTCTTCCTTCACGTTGGTGCCGGGCACTACGAAAATCGGATAAACGAAATCATTGAGTTCCAGGGAGTTTTCCCTGACCATGGAGCGGATGGCTTCCGTTCTTCTCAGTCTTCTTGGACGAAGTGTGTTTAATTTCATTTCTTTTCGACTCCTTTTTCAATTGCATTGACAAGGCCATCAATCGTATAGATATCAGAAATGATAGATGGTTCCAGATTATATTTACGGCATGTAGCGGCGGTAATGGGTCCGATGCATGCCAGGGTAACGCCTTTCAGAAGATCCGTCCTCCCATTGATCTGGTTCATGAGGTTATACACGGTGGAGGAGCTGGTGAAGGTGATGATATCAGCTCCGTGATGCTCCAGCACGTCCAGCAGCTCTTCCTTGTGGGCGGTGTCCGCTTCCGTGCGGTAAGCTTCCACCACATCCACCCGGCATCCCAGGTCACGAAGGCCTTCGGGAAGGACGCTTCTGGCCACTTTGGCCCGGGGGATAAGCACCTTTTCATAGCCTTTCAGGAGAGGCTTCATCTCGGAAAGCAGGTTTTCCGCCTTGTACTTTGCCGGCACGCAGTCGGCATGAAGGCCGTGACGGGTGAGCTGGCGGGCGGTGGCCGGTCCGATGGCCCCGATTTTCATGTGGCCCAGGGCCCGGGTGTCCCGACCGGACTGGTAGAGACGCCGGAAGAAGGAATCTACCCCGTTCTGGCTGGTAAAAATAAGCCAGTCATACATTTCCAGACGGTCCAGTGCTTCATCCATGCCTTTGAAATCATCAGAGGGATCCCTGATGGCAATGGTAGGGATTTCCAAGGTTTCAGCGCCCTTCTGGTCCAGTACGGTCACCAGCCGGGAAGCCTGGCTCCGGGAACGGGTGACAATGATTCGTTTCCCAAAGAGCGGACGGTTGTCAAACCACCGCATTTCTTCTCTCAGCTTCACCACATTGCCTACCACAAAGACAGCCGGCGGCTTGATTCCCATTTTAACCACATCTTCCGCCGCCTTTCCCAAGGTGGTGGTATAGGTTTCCTGGTAAGGACGGGTGCCCCAGCGAACAAAAGCAGCCGGCGTATCGGCGCTTCTTCCATACTTCATGAGCTGGGAGGCAATAAGTGCGGTATGGCCTACACCCATAAGGAAAATGAGGGTATCCACGCCGCCGGCCAGTTTGTCCCAGTGAATGGAGGACTTGTCCTTATTGGGATCCTCATGGCCGGTAATCACCGCAAAGGAAGCAGCCACGCCGCGATGGGTCACCGGAATGCCTGCATAAGCCGGCGCTGCAATGGCGCTGGTCACGCCGGGCACTTCTTCAAAGGGGACACCTGCCTCACGAAGCACCTCGATTTCCTCTCCTCCTCTGCCGAAAACGAAGGGATCCCCGCCTTTGAGGCGGGCCACAATCTTCCCTTCCTTTCCCTTTTCCGCCAGAAGGAGGCTGATTTCATGCTGCTTCATGGTGTGGCATCCGGCCTTCTTGCCCACGTACACATACTCCGCATCGGGCCGGGCATACCGAAGGAGCCGCTTGTCCGCCAGGTAGTCACCTACGATGACATCCGCTTCCTCCAGGCACCGCTTCCCTTTCAGTGTCAAAAGTTCCGGATCTCCTGGGCCTGCGCCGATTAAATAGACTTTCCCTTGTTTCATGTATATTCTCCTCAATTCATTTGTCAGATTTTCTGCAGTTTTTCCAGCACTGCCCGGCCGCCTTCGTCAAGAAGCCTGCCGGCCATAGCACTGCCAAGGTCTTCCGCCTGGGAAATGGGACCTTCCGTGCTGCCCCGATACAGTTTCTTTCCATCAGGGGAAGCAATGAAAGCCTTCACAGATATATGTCCCTTTTCCGGCACCGCATAAATGCCGGCCGGCACCTTGCAGTCACCCCCTACCCTGGCCAGGAAGGACCGTTCGGCACGGATACAGGAAGCAACTTCCTCGTCATGGAGGAAAGAAAGAAGGTCCAGGGTTTCCCGGTCATCACTTCTGGCTTCCACCGCCATGACGCCCTGGCCGGCAGCAGGAATGCTGTCTTCCGTAGAAATATAGGAAGTGATCCTGTCTCCAAGTCCCAGACGCTTGAGGCCCGCCGCTGCCAGAATGACAGCGTCAAAATCCCCCCCATCCAGATGGCGCAGCCTTGTCTGCACATTGCCGCGAAGAGAGCGGATGGTAAGGTCCGGCCGCCAATGGAGAAGCTGGGCCTGGCGGCGCAGGCTGGATGTGCCCACTCTGGCGCCGCGAGGCAGCTCATCCAGAGATTTACAGGTATTGGAAACGAAGGCGTCCCTTGGGTCCTCCCTTTTGGTGACTGCCGCAATGATGAGCCCATCAGGGCATTTAGCGGTCATATCTTTCAGTGAGTGGACTGCAATATCCGCCTTTTTCTCCAGAAGAATCACTTCCAGTTCCTTAATGAAAAGGCCCTTGCCTCCGATTTCCACCAGCGGCCTGTCCAGAATCTGGTCTCCCTTCGTGGTGACAGGAAGGAGCTCCACCGAAAGACCGGGGTACTGCTCTTTCAGACGGTTTTCCACATAATGGGCCTGCCAGAGAGCCAGAAGGCTTTCCCTGGTGGCAATGGTAATTTTATTTTTCAAGTTCCTGCCCCTTTCTTACATCCAGCTTGAACAGGCGGGCAACGGCGGACTTATCCTCCGACTCCCATTCCGTACCGGCGTATTCATTCAGATGGATCATGGGTTCCCGAAGGATTTTCCGCACGATCATATGGGTCATATGGGACAGCACCTTCTTATCCTCATCAGTGAGTCCTTCGATTTTAGAGAGGCCGTGGCGGAGCTCCCGCTGACGGATTTCCTCTGCCTTATCGGACAGGGATACCATAACGGGACGGGTGCTTAAATATTTGAAGCGATCCTCAATGGATTCGATTTCCTCCTGTACGATGACTTCCGCCCGCTGTGCTTCCTCTTCGCGGAAACGGATGTTATTGGCCACGATTTCCTGGAGATCATCGATATTGTAAAGGGTCACATTCCGGATATTCCCCACTTCCGGCTCAATATCACAGGGCACGGCGATATCGATGGCCACCAGAGGGCGGCTGCCCCGGCGCATCATGAGATTTCTTACATCCCAGGCTTTCACAATGTACTGGGAAGCGCCGGTGGCGGTGACGATGATATCTACATCGTCGGCATGGGACAGGGCGCTGTGGAAAGGTACCGCTTCCCCGTTGATTTTCGAAGCCAGGTCTTCCGCCTTATCCATGTGGCGGTTGGTGACGATCACCTTCTTCAGGCCCTTGCCCATGAGGTTCTTCACCAGAAGCTCCGCCGCTTCCCCGGCGCCGAAAACCATGGCCGTCCGGTCGTCCAGGCCGCCCAGAATCTTTTCAGCCAGCTTGACGGCAGCGTAGCTCACAGACACGGCGCTGTAGGAAATACGGGTCTCCGTGCGCACCCGTTTCCCCGTGGTAATGGCCCGATGGAAAAGGGTATTCAGAATAGTTTTCGTGGCCTTTTCAGAAAGAGCCATGGTATAGGCCGTTTTAATCTGGTTCAGAATCTGGCTTTCACCGATCACCATGGAATCCAGCCCTGATGCTACTTCGAAGAGATGGCGGATGCAGGCTTCTCCTTCAAAATAGAAGAAATATTCCTTCTTCGCCTCGCTGTTTCCCGAAAGGGCCAGGAAGAACTGGTAGAGCGTCTTTCTGGCAGCGCCGTTTTTCAGCACCGCATAGATTTCTGTCCGGTTGCAGGTGGAAAGAACCACCGCTTCCTCGATCCCCTCCTGTTCATCCAGATGGCGAAGACCGCTCCTGGCGCTTTCTTCAGAAATAGCAAACTGCTCCCGTATGTCTACGGAAACGGTCTTATGATTCAGACCTAAAACAACCAACTGCATTACGCACACGCTCCTCTGCTTCGTCTAATTTCCCTGTAATAACAAGATTCATAATCTCATCGTCAAATACCATATGCCAGAAACGTTCCCGATCCCGGCTGTCAGCGATTTCATTTCTGAGCTCCTCCCGGAGAAGGGCCGCCTTGTCCAGCCACACGCCAAAAGCAGGAGGAATCCTGCCTTTCAGCCAGTTCTTCACATATTTCGCCATGGCCGGCGACCTTCCGTCGGTAGAAATGGCAAAGTGAATGC
Source organism: Dialister succinatiphilus (assembly GCF_928721695.1). Taxonomy (NCBI): domain Bacteria; kingdom Bacillati; phylum Bacillota; class Negativicutes; order Veillonellales; family Veillonellaceae; genus Dialister; species Dialister succinatiphilus. Next base: position 2,097,230 of record NZ_OV788641.1, read on the forward strand.
CTCCCGTTTCAAAAGCAGCCGGTAGAGAACAGTTCCCCAAAGGCGGAAAATCCGCCGCATTATACAAAAAGGATTGAAGAAGGGACTCTTCATGCACCTGCTCCGCCACCTGGCGGATACCGCAGGCAGTAACCACAAAGCGATACCCCTTCGCGTCCCCTTTCCGGTAGGAAGCCTGCTGCCAGGAAATCCGCTTTTCCCTGAAGTACTGCATCAGTTCCGGGGAAATCTCCGGAGCCAGCACAGTCACCTCTGCGTCTTCCAGAAGCAGCTTCTTCACCTTACGGACAGCAATATGCCCTCCGCCAATCACAAGACAGGGAAGTCCCTTCATTTTTAAATTCACAGGATACAAAAAAGCCTCCAAGCATTACAAACGGCGCACTAAAACTTATACCGCACTTATAATTGTAACACCACAGAAGTCCAGTGACAACAAAAGCGGATATGTAAAAAATAGTTCTAATACAGCCTAATATGTATATAATTTTTATTCATTTATCTCTATTTATTGATACGATTTTGCATAAGAGCTTCTTAGGGAATTGCTGATTCACAGGCTTCCTGCTTTGACTCTAAAATGCTCCTACTGCGATTTCGCTTCCTGAAGAGCGGAAAAGTTTAAGGAAGCGCTGATTAAATCATTGTTTGCTTTTATTCTTGAATTTTTATGCAATGCGAGGAATGGGCTGACGCGAATAGCGAGCTATTTAAGGAAGCCCATGACGAAACAGTGCATAAAAATTCTTATAAAAGAAAACTCTATGAATTAATCAGTGCTTCCTTAAATGATATTAGAGAACCGCTCCACGGCTTTCGCAAATTTCGCTATGGTTTCTTCTGCATCTCCCTGCTCGATGCCATCCCTGACGCAGTGCTGAAGGTGGCCCTCTAGAATGATCTGCCCCACCTTGTGAAGCGCCGATTTTGCTGCATTCACCTGCGTAATAATGTCTTCACAGGGTACATCTTCATCCACCATGCGGTCGATGGCCTGCACCTGGCCGATAATTTTCTTCAGCCTTCGGTGAAGATTGTCTGCGTCCATACATTGTTTCATACATTTCCTCCTCTACTACCAGCCCTCATAAATCATGGTCTTCACGGGCTCAAAACTCTTCCTGTGGATAGGCGTAATCCCCAGCCGGCGGAGTGCTTCGATATGCTCGGCCGTGCCGTAGCCCTTATTCCTGGCAAAGCCGTATCCCGGGTATTTCTCATCGTACTCATCCATCAGATGATCCCGGTACACCTTGGCTGCAATGGACGCCGCCGCCACGGAAGCGCTTCTGGCGTCGCCGTGAATCATGGAAATGGTGGGACAGGGGAAATGGAGAGGCATGGCGTCTACAATGACAGCGTCAGGCTTCACATGAAGATTCTTCACCGCCTGGTACATGGCCTCCATGGTGGCCTGGTAAATATTCACCGCGTCGATTTCCGAAGGCGGCATGCTCACGATAGACAGGTCCACCGCTTCCTCATGAATCCTTGCAGAAAGCGCCTCCCGGTGCTTTGGCGTTACTTTTTTGGAATCGTTCAGGCCCGGTGCAAACCAATGGGGTTTCAGAATTACCGCCGCCACCGTCACCGGCCCGGCCAGGGGGCCTCTTCCCACCTCATCAATACCAACGATATGGGTCATGCCTCTTTTGTAAAATTCGCTCTCCACCTCATAGAGAGCCTCTACCCGCATGCGTTCCCTGCTTTCCCGCTCCAGCCGGCGCATATAGGAAGCAGCCAGATTCCTGACCCCCTTACGCTCATCGGAAAGGATTTCCTTTAATACCTCCTCCGGCACATCATCCTTTTTCAGGATCTCCCGGATTTCAGAAATCGTCATGGCTCCTCCTCCGGCACCGGATCCAGGGTAATCTTCCCCAGCTTGCCGCTGCGGAAATCGTGAAGCACCGCTGTTTCCGCCCGGTCATAATCGATGGCCCCTCCGGGAAGAAGGCATCCCCTCCTTCGCCCCGCTGCCTCCAGAAGCAGCTGGGGATCCTGGTTTACATCATCGATGCGGTAAACCTCCTTCAGAACCTGCGGTTCCGTTTCCGCCAGAGACGACAGAAGCACCGGCACCACCTCGTCGGGGTTGAACACATCCCCTGCAATGGCCCCGGTGGCCGCCAGGCGAAGGGCCGCAGTCTGATCATCAAACTTGGGCCACAGCACCCCCGGCGTATCCAGAAGATCCAGTCCCTCCGACAGACGGACCCACTGCTTCCCCCGGGTATGGCCCGGCGTATTCGCCGTTCTGGCCGCAGCCGTGCCTGCCAGAAAATTGATAAGCGACGACTTTCCTACATTGGGAATACCCAGAATCATGAGCCGCACCGACCGATTCTTCAGCCCTTTCCTGTACCACTTGTCCAGAATCGGTTTCGCCGTCTCCCGAATAAGAGACAAAAGCTTCTTTTTATTCTTCCCGTTGCCTACACTCATGGGCACCACAGGGATATTTCTCTTCCGGTAGAAAGAAACCCACCGATCCGTCTGCCGCGGATCCGCCAGATCCGCCTTGTTCAGTATGACAATCCGGGGTTTCCCCTTCACCAGCTCTTCCACCATAGGATTGGCGCTGGAAGCAGGAATCCTCGCATCCAGCAGCTCAGCCACCACATCTACCGCCTTCAGATGATCCTCGATCATCCGCTTCGTCTTCGTCATGTGGCCTGGGAACCATTGAATTAACATATACACCTCCCGGTATACCCATCCCGGGTTACCTATGCACCCTATTTTAACATAAACCAAAGAAATAGGATATCTTCGAGAATCATTTGCTAATAAAGGGTATGAAGGGTATGAAGGGTATGAAGGGAAACACCTTATCTGGCGTGAAGCTTCTTAGGATTGATCGGCCTTTGGCCGGAAGGTTCGTAAGGTTCAAAGGGGAGGCGGGAAGAAATTGAGGCAGCACCGGTCGTTGGATGGCCCCTTGACTCTGTCATTCTGAACGCAGTGAAGAATCTCGGTACGTGGCAAATATGAAACCATAGGAATTCATGCAGGGGCCTGGTACCTGAAGCGCACTTCCCGCCGACTGGGATTCTTTAGTGAGCTAGTGAGCTAGTGGGCTAGTGATCTGGTGAACTAGTGGACTAGTAAGTGTCACTATCTACATGTACCGAGATTCTTCGCCTACGGCTCAGAATGGTCGGTCGGCCAAATAAAAGGAAGGCCCTTTAATGTGCAGGCTAAGGGCCAACTTTGGCCGACTCGCGCATTCTATGCAGAATGCGCGCAAGTGAGGGCGGGAAGGCAATCCCGTAACGCTGACTTCATAAGCATAGCCGCCAAAAGGGAAAACGACTCACTACATTTTGCGCGTCGCTAGTGCTCCTTCAACCACTGCTGTCACTGACTCACTGGATTTTCAGGTCGCTAATGCTCCCTTACAAATCCAGTTCGCATAGTGCATCCACTGCCGTCACTGACTCACTGGATTTTCAGGTCGCTGATGCTCCCTTACAAATCCAGTTCGCATAGTGCATCCACTGCTGTCACTGACTCACTGGATTTTCAGGTCGCTGATGCTCCCTTACAAATCCAGTTCGCATAGTGCAAAATGTGTTTGCTGTGCATCGCTTCGTTCAGGGGGCCGCCGATTGGCGGTCAGGATAGCGATGGGGTGTCAAATCGGCGTTCTGTCTTGTACACCCTTTGCCTCTTCGAGGCGTTCCCCTCAAGGGGAAACGAGAAAATAGGTGGCACTGGATATTGTGTCACATATGACACAGACAGCCAATCCCGTAACGTTCTTGCGTCCCCTTTAGGGGAAGAGGGCCACGAAGTGGCGAAGGGTGTGCAAGCGAACTGGATTCATAGGGGAGCCCCGCGACCCGCGAATCCAGTGAGACGCCATCCAGCGAAGTCGGTGTGGACGAGGGAAAGAATGATTATGATACGCTATGGGGACGTGACCGCCGAAAGGCGGCATTATAATACTCTTCGCCCGATAGGGCGATACCGCAACCCTCAGCGCCGTAGGCGCTGTTGCCCCCCTGAGCGAAGCGAACACAACCTGCCGCCATCAGGCGGCCACAATCTACGCGCCAAAGGCGCGTGCCCCCTCGGTCCCGATCCCGATCTCGCCAGCAGGACCGGATAGTTTACTCAAACGGAACCATGCAAAAAAGCCGTGAGAAATGGATTCGCATTTCTCACAGCCTCTTTTATTACAATACATGTTTAATCACAAGATACACCAGCGCCCCTACCGCTGCGGTACAGGGGATGGTCATAATCCAGGCGGACACCATCTGGTAAGCCACGCTCCAGTGGACAGCACGGAAACGGGTCGCCCAGCCCACGCCCATGATAGAGCCCGTTACCACGTGGGTCGTAGAAACAGGCAGGTGAAGCATGGTGGCAGAGAAAATGGTGATGGCCGAGTTCAAATCTGCCGCCAGGCCATTTACCGGCTGCATCCGGAAAATCTTATTTCCTACAGTACGGATAATCCGCCAGCCACCCACAGATGTACCAAGGCACATGGCCAAGGCGCAGGCCACCTTCACTTCCCAGGGTACCTCCAGCTGACCAATGTAGCCGCCTGAAAGAAGAGCCAGCGTAATGATGCCCATGGACTTCTGGGCGTCGTTGGAACCATGAGAGAAAGCCATGAGTGCCGCAGATACCATCTGGATATGGGTAGCCACATAGTTTACCCTCGATTTTCCCACGTTTCGGAAAGCAATATAAAGAACGGTCATCATTATATAGCCCGTCACCAGGGCGCATACCGGAGAAAGCACCAGACCGATAACGATGGTGAGCACCCCGGCCAGATGGATGGCGCCAGTGCCGTAGGAAATAATCACCGCTCCAATGACCCCTCCGATGAGAGCATGGGAAGAGCTGGACGGCATGCCGATGCGCCAGGTAAAAAGATTCCAGATAATGGCGGATGCCAGGGCAGAAGAAAGAACCACCGAGTCCACCATGTGCGGAGAAGTGACGATTTCGCCGCCGATAGTCTTGGCCACGCCGGTAGAAATCATGGCGCCCACGAAATTCAGGATGGCTGACATGATGATTGCCACTTTAGGGCTTAAAGCACGGGTTGCCACGCAGGTGGCAATAGCGTTGGCGGTATCATGAAATCCATTGATGAAATCAAAACACAGCGCCAGGACAATCACGATGCCTACAATGTAAATATCAGGCATACTTCATGACCACCTCTTTAATCAGGTTCCCCACCTTCTCTGCCCTGTTGGCCGTATCCTCCATGGCCTCCATGATTTCCTTCCAGCGGATGATTTCCATCACCTCGTGGGTCCCGTCAAACAAGTCAGAAATGGCGTTTCTGTAAATTTCATCTCCTTCACTTTCAAGAGCATTGATCTTACGGGTCCGCTCACCGATTTCCGTTTCATTCTTATCAATGGACTTCAAAAGACGGAAAAGGACAATGAGCTCCGAAGACATTTCCACCAGAATATCCGCCATGCGCATAGGCAGCTTGGACCCGATACCGGCATGATAAAGTTTCAGGCACATTACCACATCCTGGATATCATCTACGCAGTCATCCAGCGTAGTAGTGAGCAGAAAGAAATCCTCCCGGTCAATGGGTGTAATAAATACATGGCGCATCTTCGCGGAAATTTCATGGGTCACCTTATCCGCCGAATGCTCCAGGGCCTTTACATCCTTTACATACCGCTCCAGCTTGGATGGATCCTGCAGCACCTCCCTGGCCATGAGAGTCCCTTTGTGGAAATACTCTGCGTTGGTAACGAGAAAATCAAAAAACTCTTCGTGCTTATTGACAAGACTAAACATGGGTGTCCTCCGTAAAAAACGCATAAACTGCTACATGTATGGTACCGCATGAATGTAAAGGTTTTGTAAAGATTGTCGAGAAAAGATAAAGAAATAATGCGTTCTTTATACCCATTATAATTCAATTCATGATTTTTGGAAATGGGTAATGCGGCTGCGCCGCAGGTTGTATAGAAGAGCTGCATCGCTTCACTCAAGGGAAGCGATGATTAAATCATTGTTTGCTTTTATTCTTGAATTTTTATGCAATGCGAGGAATGGGCTGACGCGAATAGCGAGCTATTTAAGGAAGCCCATGACGAAGCAGGGCATAAAAATTCTTATAAAAGAAAACTCTATGAATTAATCAGTGCTTCCCTAGGGCCACAGCCTCTGCGGAAATACGGAAAAGCACCGCCCCAGTCCCGATTTCAATTGCGCCATCAGCCGCGTCCTTTCTGAATTTCAGTATTCCTTATTTCTATTATCGCTATGTCTAAATTATTAAGAAGTAATCATCCTAATTTTTAGGTAAGTTCCATACAATATTCTTCATTTGACTTTTTTCATTAATCTCCATATACTTAAAGTGTGTGCAGGCACACACAAAAAAACAATCAATTATCCTGCAAAATTAAAAGGAGGATTTATTATGGACGAAGCAAAAGTATTAGAAGAAATGAAGAGACTGAAAGGCACCCAGACTGAAAAGAACCTGCGTGCCGCTTATGCCGGTGAATCCCAGGCTCATGTAAAGTACAATCTCTTCGCCAACGAAGCAGAAAAGGATCCGGAATGCTCCCGCCAGATTGCTGACCTCTTCCGTGAAACTGCAAACAACGAAAGAGCTCATGCCAAGATCTGGTTCTGGCTGGTAGGCGACCTGAAGAAGACCACCGCTGAACATCTGAAGATGGCTGCTGAAGGTGAACACGATGAATGGACCTCCATGTATCCGGGATTCGCTGAAACCGCTAAAAAAGAAGGCTTCCCCCAGATTGCCTTCCTCTTCTCCAAAGTCGGTGAAATCGAAAAATCCCATGAAGCCCGCTACAAACTGCTCCTTGCCAACGTAGAAAACGGCCAGGTATTCAAGAAGGGCGAAAAGAAACTGTGGATGTGCGCTAACTGCGGCTACACCGTAGAATCCGTAGAAGCTCCGCAGGAATGCCCGGTTTGCGGCCATCCAAGAAGCTTCTTCGCTATCAAAGCCGAAAACTACTAATTTCATAAATCAAAAAGGCAGCCTCCGGGCTGTCTTTTTTTAATTGCCTGCTTCACGATAAGAATCTCCCTTTCAAATAGCAGAAAAACAAAGCGCCCCATCATGAATTTTCTTCTCCAAAAAAAAATCTGCGCACCTCACCGATGCGCAGATTTCTTTATTCTACAGAAACCAGTTCGATTTTGAAATTCAGTTCCTTCCCTGCCATTTCATGATTGGCGTCAAAAGTAATGGTGGTATCGGTCTTTGCTGTCACCTTCACCGGGAAACGCTGGCCCATAGGATCCGTCAGCACCACCCGCGCCCCCACCGGGAGCTCCGAAGATCCGGGCATCTGATCCATATTGATAGTCAGAATGTTCCGTTCATCCGGCATACCATACGCTTCCTCCGGCATGAGGTGGATATTCTTGATTTCCCCCACTGCCATATCCTTCACCGCTTCATCAAAGCCCTTGATCATCTGGCCGGCGCCGCACACAAACTCCAACGGCTCTCCCCGGTCATAGGAAGAATCAAACTTCGTTCCGTCATTAAACGTGCCCTCATAATGGACACGGCACTTCTTATTCACGTTGCTCATAGAAAACTCCATTTCTTTATAATACCCATGGGGCGAATACGCTTATCATTATACAATAGAATGGGATTGAGAGCTAGTATGGGGGAAGGTTCGGGTAAGTGTAACCAGCGTTTTGTGCCTAGCAGCTGGTTACGTTACCAGCCACCAGCCACCGCGCCGTCAGGCGCCCCTCGATCTTCGATCCCAGCCGCCATAGGGCTGCTCGCCCACCAGCTCATTAACTCAGAAACTCCTCCAGTTTCCTCACCGGCAGGGGCTCCCCCACCGCCCAGGGATCCTGGCGGATGATATTGACCTCCCGGAGCACAGCTGCCAGCGCATCCAGGTCCTCATAATTTTCTTCATAAACTTCCCGCTGGCCATAGACATCTTCATAATATTCCACGCCGGCCGCCGTTTCCTCCGCCTTTCTTACCTGAGCCAGCTTCTCCCCCCTGTCCAGCCCTTTATCAAAAACATTGTTCACCCGCAGGACCATCCATTTCTCCAGTGACCGATCACTCACCTTTTTAGAAAGAGCTTTCCAGAAATTATGCAGGAACATCTCCCTATCCACCAGGCAGCGGAACTTCAGGGGACACACATTCTCTTCAGGATTATCGTGATCCCTGTTTTTTCGTACCGTCAGCACCATCTTCCCCGTGCCCGCCACCGGCTCCAGATCGACCACATCGCACCAGCAGCCGGGATCATAAAATAAGAGCTCCGCACCGCCCTTTTTATCCACAGTATAGAAAAAAGCCGCCACCCCCAGAAGATGCCAGGGATAGAAATCAAGGGCTCCTTCTACCAACGGCCTGCCTCCACATTTCATGCAGAACGAGCCGAAATCGAGAAATTCATCATCCCTTTCCGTGTAGAAATGAAAAGTAATCCGCCGCTCCGGCAGACTCTTCCACTCCCCGGAATAAGCGCCCCGCGCCTCCAGCTCCGGAAAATCTCCACCTGCAGCCATCATGGCCTTTGCCCTGTCAGCTATCATTTTCTGCCTCCTTCGATGAAACTTGTAACTAGTAGCATGTAGCTAGTAGCTAGGAACTAGTAGCCAGGAACAAGCTACAGGCCACATCCTCCGCACTCGATTTCGGTCCCGGCCGCGCCGCCTCACACGTCATCTCGAGCGGAGCTCTGAACCGGTATGAGGAAAAAAAGTATCAGAGCTCTATTGTAGCTCTGAGCCGAGAGATCTCCCACCGTAATGCGGCCTGCACCATTGAGCAGTGAGATTTCTCCACTCCACTGCGCTGCGGTCGAAATGACAGCGGGGCGGCTGGTGTGCAAGTAGCTAGTTGCTAGTAGCTTGTAGCTAGGAACAAGGAACCAGCCACTAGCCACCAGCAACCAGCCACCGCACCATCAGGCGCCCCCCAGCCACTAGCCACTATCTTTTATCTTCTATCTATAAATCACCAGACATGATGATCTACATCATAGTGAAGCGCCGCAGTTTTGAAATCTTCATAAGAAACTATCTTATCATCCTTCTCCTTCAGCACCGGCGGCTCTTCCTTGGGCACCTTCTTCTGCTCCTCATAGAGCCGCTGATACTTCGCAGGCCAAAGCTGCGGGCGGCTGCGGTAGTAGGAAGTAATGTCAAAGAAGCCATGACCATTGTACTGATAGGGCTCATGAAATTCCGCCTCATAGGCTTTTCGCACCATGGATTCAACGGCCGGAGACAGTCTCCAGTCACAGTACACAAGGCTGGTCCCCGAACATCCCAGTATGGAAGGGTCAAGAGTCAGAAAAACCAGGTCTCCATCCAAAGGGTGCATGGTCTGAAATTTGTCGATGTAGTAATGTACAAGGACCGGAGAGGGACCGTCTGTATATCGAACAACCACCTGGTCCTCCCCGTTCGGGTATTCTGCCTCCACATCAAAGTGGACATCCGGAAATTTCTCCTTCAGCAGCGCCGCAATCACCTTCGCCGTCTTTTCTACCGATTCGATTTTCATATCTATCGCCTCATTTGTAATGATGTAAGATGCTTTCCCTGTTTCGGGGCTTCTACCTCTATTATACGCAGAGACTATGACAGGAATTGGCACAGTAAAGAGAATTTTGAAAAATTTTTGAAATAAAATCCAGCCGGGCTGCATAGTGCGCATCCGACCGGATTATTTTGGCTTTCTCTCCGCCGGTGAGTAATCATCGGGCCGGATGGAAACTACGGTTTTTCCCTCTTTGTTGATTTCCAGAGTATAGCCCATGAGGCCAAGGGCCCTGAGGAAAACAGAGAGCTTCACACTTCCAGTGGAAACAGAGCGGTTCAGGGAGTACTGCAGAAGCCCCAGCTTTCTGGCCAGGGCAGATTCTGAAATATGGGAGACTATGCGCCGCTGGATTGACTACTTAACAACTTATAATAACTATCCTTTGTGATCATTTTTGCCAGAATTCTGTGAAGATCCTGAAATCTTTGCGGCTGCCCGCGTAATCGTGTCGGAAAACGTTCTGTTTCAAATCGGATACCGGGCAGACATAACAACGGCGCACGTTATAAGGTACAAGGGTATTTTGTACGATATAACGCGCGTCGATGTATTTGAAGGCTACAAGAGTGATATAATATTGTATTGCAAGCGGAAAACATAAACGCATATAATGCCTTGACAAAAATGACGGTTTTCTAAATTTTAGAAAGCTGTTGACAAGAAAAATGGCATAGTGGTAAAATTGGCTAGGTTTGTTGTAACTATAGCACAAGGGAGGTGCCGCAGATGAATCCAGTATTAAAATACAGAGGAGGAAAATCGCGGGAAATCCCCCGCTTTCTGCAATGTATACCTGATGATTTTGACCGATATATTGAACCTTTTTTTGGCGGTGGGGCCGTGTATTTTTATCTTGAGCCTGAAAATGCGATAATCAATGACATTAACGAAAGGCTAATGTCTTTTTATACCGAATTACGCAATAACTATCCTGAAATGCGTAAACAACTTGATGAAATTCAGCGTGTTTATGAAGCAAATCAGGCAGAGTTCAAAAAACTGAAAGCTGCAAACCCTGAAGAAAGAGTTCCGAACGCAAACGAGGATTTATATTATAAAATGCGGGAGCTTTTTAATCACCCGGACGGCAGTCTTTTAGACGGCGTGGTTTACTTTTTTATAAATAAGACCGCCTATTCTGGAATGATTAGATATAACAGTAACGGGGAATATAATGTTCCTTTTGGCCGTTACCCTAATCTTAACACGCATTTAATAACAGAAAAACACAGTCAACTTTTGCGGAGTGCAGAGCTTTATAATTGCGACTATAAAGCTATTTTTGATATGGCGGGCGAAAATGATTTTATGTTCCTTGACCCGCCCTATGATTGCGTTTTTAATGACTATGGCAACATAGATATGATGAACGGCTTTGACGAGGAGCAGCACCGCAGGTTAGCTGCTGATTTTAGGAATCTTCCTTGCCGTGCGCTAATGGTTATTGGAAAAACGCCTTTAACAATGGAATTATACGGCGATTATGTATATGATGAATATTATAAAAATTATGCCGTGAACATAAAGAACAGGTTCAACAATGATAAAATGCACATCATTGTTAAGAACTATTAAGAGGAGGCGAGACACATGGCACGTTTAGATAACAAGGCCCTGTTTTTCACCACATCGCCGCGTACACCGTCAAAGATGATACCTGAAATTAGGCTTTTGACAGAACATTTAACAGGGCAGACATGGAATAAAAAGACACAGGTTGATTTTATTGACCTTTTAGCGCAGTCTGACTTTTTTGAAGGGAACGGTTCGCAGAAGAATAAGGATTTCAGCGCAAGAGATAGAATCAATCGTGGACCTAAGGCATTAGGCTTTGTAGACTTAAAGCCGCATATTGAGTTGACGGATGCAGGGAAAGCTTTCGTCTATGGCAAACGTCCACAAGAGGTGTTTTTGCGCCAACTTCTTAAATTTCAGCTACCGTCACCATATCATGAAGAAAACAAAAAGATAGAGGGAACTTTTTTTATTAAGCCGTATCTTGAAATTATGCGGCTTATTAGGGATTTAGAAAGCCTGTCCTTTGATGAATTGAAAATCTTTGCCCTCATGCTTACTGATTATACCAAATATGAAACGGTCAAGCAGGCAATTATTGATTTCAGAGCAGAGAAAGAGCATCACAAAGGACAGTATAAAAAATTTGCAGATGAAACATGGACGAATACTCTTTTGCAGACTTATTCTGGCACTATAGACGCGGGCAAAACTAGGACGCGAGAAACAACAGACGGCAGTCTGAAAAAGTTTCTAGCTACAAAGAAAAGTAATGCAAGAGATTATACGGACGCTTGTTTTAGATATTTGCGCTATACAGGCCTTGTTTCTATATCACACAGGAATCGTTCGATTGCTTTCTATTCCGATAAGTTAAAAGAGGTTGACTACATTCTTGCAACCGTGGACAGAAAGCCTGTCTTTGTTGATGATACAGGCAGATTTAAGGAATATCTTTTCAACCCTGCAATACCTGTTTTGTATGTCGATGATATTGACAATATCAAAGATATTATTATGCGTATAAGCGATTATACGCAACGGCAGCTTTCCGGAAAGGATATAGAACAGCTTAAAGATTTACGTGATGAAATCGTGGCTGCGCAGAAAGAAGCAATTATCAAGACGCAGGTTACGAAAATCAAGTCGTATGCTTTGTATTCCGAAATTATTGATACCTATAACGAAATTATTTCTGATGGGTATTATGACGCGCCGCTTATGCTTGAGTACAATACGTGGCGTGCGATGACAATGCTTGACGGCGGAGATATAAAAGGCAATTTCAAGCTTGATGACGCCGGGCAACCGCTTTCAACGGCGGCGGGGAATATGCCTGATATAGAGTGCGATTACAAAGATTTTGTGCTATCCGTGGAAGTTACAATGCAGCAAGGCCAACGACAATATGAGAGCGAGGGTGAACCAGTAGCGCGTCATTTGGGACAACTTAAGAAGCGAACCGGCAAAGACGCATATTGCCTGTTTATTGCCCCAACAATAAATGCAGCTTGCTTGGCGCATTTCTTTGCCCTGAACAAAATTGATATTACCTATTATGGCGGAAAGACAAAGATAATCCCGCTTGAATTAGACCAATTCATGAAGCTTGTAGAAAATTCATATAATTATTCTACAACACCAACCCCACAGAACATACGGCAATTTCTTGATGAAGTTATACATCAAGAAGAAACGGCGACCGATGAAAGCGACTGGAATGACAAAATACAAGCCTGTGTTTCAAAATGGTTAGCCGCGTAATACTGAGCAAATCTTAATATTTTTCAATATCTTCAAACAGATTTAAGCGACAAACAAGCAACAAAATTAGAAAAGAACAGCTGAAAGTCCTTGATTTTACAGGCTTTCAGCTGTTTTTGATATACTATTTTCAAACCAGACTTCGATGCCCAGCTCTTTCAGATGCCGGACGATACGCAGAAGGTCTACGGTATTGCGTGCGAAGCGCTGGATGGATTTGGTGAGGATGAGGTCGATTTTCCCCTCCATGGCATCCCTGACCATCCGCTTGAATCCATCCCGGTATCGGGTATTGATGGCCGAGATGCCTTCGTCTGTATAGATGCCGACGAATTCCCAGTCATCCCGTTCCCTGATATAATTCGTATAATAATCAACCTTGTGCTTCATAGCTGCTGAGCTGGTCATCATGATCCGTAGAAACCCGGGCATAGCCAGCTACTCTCCGCTTCTTACGGCTGTTAATCGAGGCCGCTGTATAACGGCTGATGGTGGCCGGAATCGCTCTTACTATTTTAGCCACTTTTCTCTGCGCTCCTTTCCTCGTGCCTTGGGCCGCCGTTTAGACGGCGTAGGCGTATAAGAAATCTCTTCTATTCTCCCATTCTTGAAATGGACAGTCAGGCAGTTTGGCTTTCCGGCTTCGATAGATTCCACTTTCTCCCGGAATCTATCCTCATCAAAAGTCGCTACCCCCCCCCATGGCCTCTGCAGCCACACACTTCAGGTCATCTTCCCAGATGCTGACCGATTCAATTTTTCCATCTTTGTTGCATCGCAAATAAACAGGCCTGTCGTTCTTCGTTTTGCACCGCCGGAAAGAGGATCCGCACAAGGTGAATATTACGCCGTTTCAGAACCACCCTATACGCGCGTGAGAGCCATGCGATACGCGATTTGAGAGCCAGTGAATACGCAGGAGGGAGCCGTCCACTCTTTGCATTCCACAATCGCTTCGTCATGGATATGCATAGAGAAGGACAGATTATCCCGAAAGATGACCTGGCTAGTATTTTCTACCTGAGTACATTTCCAATAATTAGAAAGAGTCACTGGATCCAACAAGATAGTCTAAGGAACAGCCATAGTACCTGGCTAGTTTTATCAAATAATAGGATGGCATGTTATAGGGCTTCTTTTCATAAACTCCATATGTTAAATATGAAATACCAAGAACAGCTGCAATTTCCTTCTGTGTAAGACCTCTTTCTTTTCTTATTGATTTCAATCGGAAATGTTCAGTGCAATACATTTGCATCTCTTCTGTATAGATACTGTTTTTAGCCACTTTGGAAACGCCTAGTTTCTTGCGGATCTTAATTACTTCCTTCATCGAAAGGCTGATACGATTATGCTGGCCTCTACTTCTTGGCTGGAAAACGTCCGTTACATGGAGAAGATAATCTACTGATGTTCTAAAGAGATATGCCAGAAGAATTAAGTCCTGAATTGTAAATCCCAGCTTATCCGGATGCAGCTCCTTCATACTATATGCAGAGGGAGAAATATTTAAGGCCTCGGCTACTGCTTTACCTGTCATATCATAGTAAATCCGGGTTTCGCGAACACGCTTTGTATCTACTGCAAGTGGTATTTCTCGGCTTTTCCTATATGCTTCAGGCACATCTGTAAGCCCCAGCATGTAATCAATGGAGAGTCCTGACATTAAAGACAGCTTAATAAACGGCTCCATGTTCATTTCGGTGGTTACACCTTTTTCGTAGTAAATATAAGTAACTTTAGGAACTTGAAGAATACGCCCCATAGCCGCCATATCAATATCCAAGTCCACGCGAATATCTTTTAATCTGATGCGATAATCCGGCTTTTCAGGAAACCTTGTGGATATGATTTTTCTTTGAAACCATCTTGGCACAGTCTCTCATCTCCATTCAAAATCACTTCTACCTGATCATATTATATAAAACTTTATGCATGAAGTGTTGTGCCGGTTTTAAAATGGCCAGTGCTTCACCTATCGACATAAAATAGCGCTCTACTGCTATAGAGCGCTATTAAAATACATATCAGCTTAGCTTACATTTTCATATACTCTCTCGTCTCATACCCATCGGCTCTCAGCAGCAGTCCCGGCATCCAGTCCGGTGTTTTTTCCATGATTCCTGTGATTTCTTCCACCGGAGTCCCTTCTCTGCATTCCACGATCACTTCGTCATGGACATGACCACAGATGAAGTAGTCCCTGAGGTTATGCATGGCGTAGGCCAGTATGTCCCTGGAGATGGCCTGGATGATGTTTTCCACAAATTTAGGGCCGTAGGATTCGATGCGGTTCCATTTTCGTTTGGTATCAAGGCCCATGTAGGTGATGGCTGTTTTTCCGTAGGCGCTTCCTTTCATGGCAGCGCCGGGATAGGCAAGGCGCCGCCCTGAGGGGAGGGCGATGAAGAGGGTGCCTTTTTTCATGTAGAAGGTAAGGCTCCCCACTCTGGTAATCCGAAGCTGCTCTATGGCTTCTCTCACGGCTCTGTCCACCTGCCACCAGTAGGAGGCGATGTGGGGATTGGTCTGGCGCCATGTGGTCACAAGTTCTGGCAATTCTGCTTTGGTGAGCCCCATGTCCAGGGCGCCCATGGCCATGAGTGCCCCTTCTCCCCCGCCGTAGCCTAAGGCCAGTTCCGCAATTTTCCCTTTCTGCCGAAGGTCGCTGTTGATGCCTCCTTTGACTACGGGTTTACTGAACATTTTGGATGCCGACTGGGCGTAGATATCCAGATTTCCGGCGAATACGTCCATACGCCATTTTTCCCGGGCCATGTAGGAAAGTACCCTGGCTTCGATGGATGAGAAATCGGACACAATGAAGGTATAGCCCTTTCTTGCCACAAAGGCGGTGCGGATGAGCTGGGACAGGGTATCGGGAACAGAGCCGTAGAGGAAGTCCATTTTCTCATAGTCCCCTTCTATCACAAGGGAGCGGGCCAGCAGGAGATCTTCCAGATGGTTCTGTGGAAGGTTCTGGAGCTGGATGTATCTCCCCGCCCAGCGGCCGCTTCTGGCGGCACCGTAGAAGCGGAACATGCCCCTGGCCCTTCCGTCACTGCATACGGCACCGGTCATGGCACCGTACTTGGCAAGGGATGATTTCTGCGCCTGTCCATAGAGGGTGAGGGCCTCCCTCACGGCGCCGGTAGAAGAGGAGAGCAGCCTTGCCACTTCTTTTTTGGTGAGGGATTCCGCATGGGTTCCGTTGGCTGAAAGCCAGTCCTTCATCTGGCAGGGAGATTTGGGATTCAGAAGGCCCGTGAGGTGTTTCAGCCGTCCCAGAAGTTCCGTCTGCGCCCTGTCTCCCATGGCCATGGCGGCATGGACAAAGGGAATGTCCACGGGAATGCCCCGGTCATTGATCCGCTGGTCCTCATGGTACTCATCCCAGAGCGCCGCAGGTGTCCGGAAAGAGGCAAAGGCTTTGCGCACTTTTATTTCCACTTCCACATCCCGGCGATTGTATTTCTTGAAAAGCGCCCATTCTTCCGGATAGTCTTCCGGCTTCCTTCTCCCTTCCGGACCGGGCAGGGAGAAGAGCTCTATGAGGCGGCTCCCCTCATCCATCTTCTTCTCTGAAAGCCCCAGCGCCTCGCCTAGATTCTTCAAGGAAAGGGGGAATCCAAAGGATGAGGCCAGTACCTGTGAGCATTTCCAGCCCAGAGGATCCAGATACTTCCCTATCGTATCCCCCTCACTGCCGTAGGCAAGAAAATGGGAAGGATAATGCTCCCGAAGATACCGCGACAGGCAGATCCGCTCAAAGGAAGCATTGAACGTCCACTTCGTCACCAGCGGATCTGTGAGGGCTAAAAGAATCTCCTCGGGGATGCGCTCCCCCTTTGCCAGATCCACCACCTTCACTTCCCCATCATCCACGGCGTAACCAAAGAGGAGAATGGAGAAATCCGGGTGCTCCGCATACTTGTACACCCCTCTGCGGGCAAGGTCTATGGGACTATAGGTTTCGATGTCGATTGTGATTTGAGTCATTTGTGCTCCTTGCACTGTCTTGTCAGATATCAGCCAAAAATCTCATCCCCAAAATCTTCTTCCGGCGTACTCCAATTCCCCAGCGCCGGTCCGTCTGCCAGTTTCTGCAGATTGTTCAGCCCGCAGGCGATGCCCATTTTCCCATCATAGTTGAAGGCATAGAAGTGAATGGAGGCCCTGCCGTAGCAGCCGGAGTAGAAGCCGGATTTTTCGGTAACGCGGTTCAGGTTTTTGTCTACTATGCCCGGCGGCATGTCGCTTCTAGCGTTGAGGTAGTAGGCATGGCGATAGACGGTATCTTCCCTTTTGTCCATATCGCCGTCACGAAGCGGGAGGGTGAGGCTGGAAAGGGGCACAACCCTGCCATCGGCTCCTTTCAGTTTTTCCTCCCCCTGCCGGTAGGCCTCTGCTATGGCCTGCTCCACTTTGGAAAGAGTCTCTCCGTCCTCTTTGGGGATAATGAGGCATATGGAGTATTTCGCCCTGTCTCCCTTGAACTTTCTGGGTTCCCACACGTTGGCATAGGAAAATCTTGTTTTCGGTCCTGTCACCACTTTCGTCAAGTCTTTCATGTGTGCTCCTTTTCGTCATAATGCTTCTATCTTTTCTGCCAGCTCTTCATAGTGCCCGGGCGATACGTCCGTCAGCTTTTGGGCCCCGTATGCGGCCAGAAGGGACCTCACTTCATCCCTTTTTCCCAGGTTCCATTTCTCTGCCATAAGCCGGCGCACATCCGCCATGGTGACTGGCGGCTTTTCTTCCTCTTTTTGTGTCATCATTCCGCGGATTTCCTTTTCCAGCTCGTCAAGCTGTACGCGGATGACTGCAAGCTGGTCGAGTATATTCTGTATCATTTGTGCTCCTTTCGTTGTTGTCATGTGAGGTTTTTGTGGCTAGTGGCTAGTGGCTAGTGACTAGTGGCTAGTGACTAGTGGCTAGTGGCTAGTGGCTGGTTTCTAGGTACTAGCTACTAGATACCAGCCACCAGCTACCGCACCGTCACCGCGCCGTCCCGCCGACTGGTATTTACCGACATTTGAATCACTTGCGATTTTTACCGAGATCCTTCGCTGGCGCTCAGGATGACGTTGGAGGGCGGGGCTCCCCGATCCCGATCCCGACCTCAATCCCGATCCCGGTCCCGGCCGCGCCATCAGGCGCGAGCTGCCAATGCCACTGCCAGAAGTCCTGCCAGTCCTATAGCTGCATTTCTCTCCCGTCTAAGTCTCTTCTGTTTTTTCTGCTCCTCTCTGGCGTACTCTTCGAAGGATTTCCTGACCGTCTCTAAGGCTTTCTTCCTCTCTTCCGATTGATTCTCCAAGGTCCTGAGCTGTTTCCTGAGCCTCTCTGATTGTTCTTTCTGTTTCCCCTTCTCTTCCAAGGCTCTGTCCAAGTCCGATTCCAGCCTGGAAAGCTCTGTTTCCGTGATCCGGTACGTTTTCTCCGAGGAAAATGGTGAGGCCGCATCCACCGGCAAAGCCCAGAAGAAAAGTAAGAAGAAGAGGCAGAAGGCGGCGGCACAGTGTTTCATCATTCATCACCATCCGTCTTCTCCAGGATCCTATTTCCGTCAAAGATATGCCCTGCCACTTCCAGATGGTCCGTAAACTGCCAGATTCCCGCTTCCTTTACGGTGCATTCCTTCCACCACTGGGCGGCCCAGAGTGTATGTCCGGCAAATTCCGCCGCTTTGATGTAGCTTTGAAGCCAGCTGGCGCTGGCGTAGATGCCTGCTCGATAGCCCGCAGCCGCCGTTCCTTCACAGAAGGCGTGGCACATCCGGTTAATCACCCCCGGCCTTGGAAACTCCCTTCCCCGATAAGAATCTTCTTCCACATCCCAGAAGACACCCAGGGGAAGATGTTTGGGCATGAGACCGCAGTCCTTGAGGATGGAGAGGAGGAAATTTCTTTCCACCTCTAGCTCTCCCCCATGGCGGGCATAGCCGAAGTGGTACACCCCCAGTTTCAGTCCCGCATCATGGGCTCCATTCACGTTCTCATAAAACCGGCTGTCAAGATATGCACTTCCGTAGCCTGCCCGGATGATGGCAAAACCTATGCCCTCTTCCGCAACTTTCTTCCAGTCGATTTCTCCATTGTGCTCTGATACATCGATGCCTGTTTGAGTCATTTGTGCTCCTTTGCTTTTGAGTCAATTACGTTGATAGGGTTGACGGCCCTACGGGCCGAAGGTTCTTAAGGTTCTAAAGTTTGACGGCCTTTCAGGCCGAGGGTTGTGGATAGCCGCCTCGCGGCAATGCTTATAAAGTCAGCGTTACGGGAATGCCTTCCGGTTACATAACCCATTCTAACCATAGCGATGCGTTAGCCACCTCTGGTGGTTTTTTTCCCCCCCCGCCCGCCAGGGCGGTTGTACGGTTTTATACAAACTGGCGGCGCAGCCGCCTACCACAACCCTCACAGCCGCAGGCTGTGTCAAACCTGAGAACCCTCAGGGCGTCAGCCCTGACAAACCTCGGCCCCTCAGGGGCCGTTAAACCTTTTGCGCAGCCTGTCTGCCAGCTGCGCAAAGCTCCCCACTCCCGCTTCTGACAAATTTTCAATAATGGACAGGATTTCCGTTACGCTCATGTAACCTACGATGAAACTAGTCATCCAAGCCGGTGTGCCAAGGACACCGAAAATCATATCGCAGGATGAGGCGGCCAGTGTGCAGAGAAGGTAGAGAAGAAGTTTATCCATCCCCTTTCTCATGTCGAAGCTCCGGATCAGCCCTTTCCTTCTGGCTGCGGGTATGCCCCAGAGAGCTGCCGCCAGCGTTGCTTTTCCGTTCCTTTCCGCCAGGCTTTTGAAGCTGATGGCTGTCCATCTTGTGAGACAGTCAATCACCACCAGCAGGGCAAAACAGAGGAAGAGGACTGTTCTTGCATCCATGAGGAAAATCAGCAGCACCGTGCTTACGGTTTTCAAAGGGTATAAATCAATCAGTTTTTCAATGTGATCCATAAGACCTCCTTTGGGTGTATCATTTGGTATGGCTAATTTTGTGAGTCATCACGATGAAGAATCTGGTGGCTGGTATTTAGTGGCTGGTGGCTGGTTCCTAGGTACTGGCTACTAGATACTAGATACTAGATACTAGCCACTGCGCCGTTAGGCGCTCCCAGCTACCAGCTACCAGTTACCAGTTACCCCCCCCCGCCGTCATGGAGGATGCCAGCACAAGGGCATGACTCTCAAAAGCACCGGCCCGGGGAACAAGCTCCTCGCGCGTGTATATATATATCGTACATATGCCATTTACACCCCTCTTTTCTCTTGTATATCTCTATAGGTAATATCTTGTTCCACTTGTTCCATTGGCCTGTTTTACACGATGGTGACTGAGAAATCCGGTGGAACAAGCTGTGGAACAAGATGGGACAAGCTGGAACAACTTCATAAAATCACATAGGTGAAAATCTGTTCCTGTGGAACAAGCTGGAACGAGTTGGAACAAGCTGGAACAAGAATATATGTTGTCTTGTTCCACTTGATTCAGTAAACAATTATTCCTTACTCCTTCGCATAAAATCTCTGCCTCCCATAGGGTGTGCACTTCTTGCTGGCTGCTTTCTTCCATCCCTCCATTTTGCTCATGATGGAAGAAATGTCGTAGCTGTCCTGTTTCCTCATACGGGCAGGATCCAGCCCGAAGCATTCCGCGTAGATTTCCATATGGGTGACGGTATCCCTCATGACGGCGCCCGGTTCTTCCGGCAGTCCTTCTGCGCCGGACAGGTAAAGCCTCCTTTCTGTTAAATCCATGGTGTCCCATTTTCTGGGCAGTTTAGTTTCCAGATATTTTTTGACCAGTCCTTCCCTATCGTCGCTCTCCATGGCAGCCTGCTGCTGTTTTCTGGCAGCGGCAAGGAGTTCATTTTCAAGATACAGCGGTTCCCCGGCTTTCCATATGGTTATGGCCTCGGCCCAGATCTGGCAGATTTCATTCATAGTCAAATGCCAGGGCTTCTTCGTGGTATTTCCGCTGACCGCCACGGGCCAGAAGCGCCGGTTTCCTGTGACGTCACGCAAAAAGCCGTTTTCAGCGTTGGTGGTGCCCACGATGACGCACTGCCTTGGATGGCTTTCCACGGTAATGCCGTAGCTGGCCCGGTACTTGTCGTCCCTTCTGGAAATAAAGGATTTCACGGTTTCAATATCCGCTTTTTTCATGCCCGCCAGTTCTCCCAGTTCCAGGATGAAATAGCCCTGCAGCTTTTCCGCCGCGGCCTTGTCCCTCATGTCCGTCAGAGTGAGGCTGTCAGAAAACCATTGTCCCCCGAGGCGGGAAAAGAGGGTGGATTTACCGATCCCCTGGCTCCCGTTGATGATGAGGACGGAGTCAAATTTCACCCCCGGCTCATACACCCTTGCCACGGCGGCGGCCAGAGTTTTCTTTGTAACCGCCCTTGTGTATTCGCTGTCCTCTGCGCCCAGATAGTCCACCAGCAGCGTTTCCACCCGCTTGACTCCATCCCAGGGCGGCAGGGATGCGAAAAATTCCCTGATGGGATGAAACTGGCGCTCGCTGGCCACAGTAATGAGGGCGTCTTTGGATTTCATAGGCGCATAAATGCCATAATGGCTGGAAATATAGGAATTGAGCTGGGCCATGTCATTGTCCGACCAGCCCGGCTTGATCCGGGGCCATGGAAGGGAGCCTCTCACGTCTACGGAGTCCGTCAGAAGGTTGTAGGAAATGGGCCACAGCTTCTCATCCATGCGAAGAATGGTCAGAAAATTGGTAAGGCAGTTATCCACAGTGCCATCAGACCGGAATTTCAGCCTTGCCGTAAGGCTCTTCACTGTCCCTGCTTTCGCTGCTATGGGCACAGGCACCTTGAAATCCTCTTCCGCTTCCCGGGCCTTCTCTTTCAAAATCTCTTCCCGAACCCTCTCATCCTTTTTAGCGAAATCGATCATAGCCCTGTACGACGGCAGACGGTCCACCGCAGTACCGGCATCGGTATCAGCATCCAGATGGCCGAAACGGGCCAGCCGCACAGCGTCAAAGGCATTCAGCAGCCTTCCCGAGAAAGGATCCGTGGCGTGGAAGGAATACATAAATTTCCCATCATACACCACCAGCCCCGCCGACGAATCGGCGGGCTTATAGTCATAGCGCCCGGGAATGACAGAGGGCTCATAGAGGTCTGAAAGAAATGTACGGATCACATCGTCCATGGGCCAGGCACGGCAGAATGCCCCCACCAGTCCCCTCTTCCCATATGGGTCCTCTGCCTTCGCCACCGTCGCCACCACTGCCTTTCCATCCGCCGATGGCCATGAAGAAAGGTCCGTCCAATCTTTGTACTCTGAAAGCACGTGATCCGGATCCAGCAGCTCCCTTTCCTGCCCTTCCGCCACATACTCCCCGTCCTTTGAAACGGATCCCCAGTACATGAGACGCTCCGGCTCAAAGGTGGTTGGGTCAAAAAGCGCCATGCCCAGCTTCTCGGCTGTCTTCCGCGAAATGGCTCCATATTCCGCAGCGCTCACATCACGAGAAAGAGGAATCACCAAACGAAGCCTTGGCTTCTCAGGACTGCTCTTATGGGTAGAATAAAGGAAGCAGGTACAGGAAATCTTTTCCAAAACGTCCTTCACAACACCGGGATACCCGTAGTCCATATCAAGAGTCAGAAGAGACCGCAAAAGCACATGGGTCTTCTTCCGAAGCCCGTCCTTCAGCGCCCCTCCCACAAATCCGCCTACATCCTTCACATCCGCCTGCCGGGCCCTCGGCATCTGCCGGTACTCCGCCGCCGTCTCCCCCGTCCTCACAGGGCGGCTCATCCGCTCCACCAGCTCATGCCAGGTCATAGACCGGTTTTCCCAAATTCTCACTTTACGGTTCGAAGCTAAGGCAATTTGATAGGATCTTTCCATGGTGATAACCTTTCGTTGTAATACAGGAATCATTGAGAAATAAAAAAGAATACGAGAGATAACATACAGCAGGCAGAAACTGGAATCCAGCGGCATAGGACAGCAGCCGGATCCAATCACTCCCCAGTTATTGTGTCAGATGATATGACTACCTATCCCCCTTCCTTAACTCCCGCAGGAAAATCCTGCAAGTAACTGCAAGAAGAAGGAGAAGCAGAATCTGTCTTCGCCATTTACCAACAAATCTGCTGAAGCAACCGAAGCATTTTGTACTGAATGTGTACATAGACCATCTCCTTTTCTGTTTTGTTGGAAAACATAACGGAAGCCTGAGGCGGCAGATCATTCCACAAAGCCTGAACTTCAAACCGCTCCGGCATTCCAAATACAATACAATGGAAGCAAAAATAACATGAAAAAAAGGCCGGGCATTAGTAGCCCAGCCTTTTAAACACTAGATAGCCAGGCATGCAAAAGAACGTTTCTGGTTGCAGCCAGCAAACATTATGCATGCGCAAATGTTAAATGTTAGTAAGACAGATATATTAGCTTCTATTCCCCACTTATGGCAGCTGATGCCGGAAATGGCGAAAACCGACAGTCTTCAGTGCATGGGGTATGAAACATTGTATTTATTTTAGCATATACATAAATGTTATGCAATAATAAAATTGAGTTTATCAAATAGATTTTTCGTATAAATAAATACCATTTCCTCATTGAAAGTCGACTATTAATTTATACTTTAAGCTGGTTAATGATATGAAATATATTTGAAATAAATCTCTATCCATTTACCTACTAACTCACAGATTGATACAAATACGGATATCATAAAATGGAATGACAAAAATTACCTTATTAAAAAACAGAACTGCCTTGAAATCTCTATCGGACATCAGCAAATCTGGAAAGGTTTTATCTAAATGGCACTATTTAAAATTTAGGTTCCCTCCAAGCTCTTTGCTCCTATAAAATCCAAAAGCCGTCCCATCAGGGGACGGCTTCTGGGATCACCTCCTTAACCGTTATCACTCATATCATTAGTCAGTACGCAGCGGATTCCAGCCAGCGGGTAATTGGTCATACCCACAATCGCCTTACCTGCATCCATCAGCTCCTGGTCAGTAGCATCCAGTTTGATATTGGAATAGCTCAGGCTTTTGATTTTTGCTGCCCCTGCAGATGTAGTGCCATCTGCTACACGAATCTGGAGTTTCAGGTCCGTAAGTTCCTTTGCAACAGCCATAGGTTACCTCCTTTCTTGTTTTCTAATTCATAGGTTGTGATTTGGGTAGAGTCATTGGTGGGATTGATCTGGTGACTGGTGGCTAGTGGCTGGGGGGCGCCTGACGGCGCAGTAGCTGGTGGCTAGTTCCTAGTGGCTAGTTCCTAGTTCCTAGCTACAAGCTACTAGCTACTCCCCCTCTATTGCCTCACCCCTCTCCCTCCTCACATGACTCACGCCAGCTCTTCTTCCGTAGTGTTCACGATGACTGCCTTCTTGAAGCCGGTCAGCGCCGCGCCGGAGCGGGTCACCATGATGGGCTGGATCTTTGCCACAGCCGCTTTCACTTCATCCAGAGTCAGCCCGTCCTTCGGATTGGCAATGGTGAGAGTGGAAGTGGCATTGGATCCTGCCGCAAACACAAGCTGCAGTGTCTTCATTCACTTTCCTCCTTCCAGGGCACTTCGGATTTTTCATCCCGGGCCCTGGGATGTTCCGTTCATTTCACCCTCTACTATATAAATAACGGCAGGTCCCGTTTTTTGAAAATCAGGCAAAAAAACTTTCTCGAAATTCCTGATTTCCTGCACATATAGACTGGATCCTTCCCATGTGGTAGTAGATATTACGCAAAGATTCCCTGTTTTCAGAAGCCATATCCTTATAGCTTTTTCCGGAAAGGCGCTGCCTCACCATATGTCTCTGTTTATTTGAAAGGCTGCATTTCTCCAGCACTGACTCCGTTTCTCTTTCCGTCAGCTCCTGCGCCCTTTCCAGCCGGCTTGACCGGCAGGGCAGTTCTGTAAACTCACTGGTATACTTTTCATCCAACTTTCTGGAACGGTAAAAATTCAGCAGTTTCCATCTCAAATATTTCAGCGCATAGTAACGGAAATGGATTTTCCTTTCTTTCCTGTACGCCAAAAGGCATTCCAAAAAGCAAACCCATAAATCCTGCTCCGCGTCTTCCGCATCCCAGCCCTGCTGGTAGGAGCGGGACAGGTTATGGATATACTTTCTGAAATGCCTGCATAAAACTTCTTTCGCTTCCGGATTTCCTTTTCCGGCCTGCACTGCCAAATCATCAAAACAGCTATTCATGTCAATTTTCTGCATAAGGAACACCCTTTTCCCCGATAAGTATCGGAAAAACACCGGTGGTCCGCTTTTTTCATCTAATCAGCAGTGTCTCTATTCATCTCAAGCGTACCGGTATTCAGTTGTATTTAAATTTATTGTATACGATAATACAAGAAATTGGCAAGAGCCAAGCAGCTTGGCTCCCACCACCACAAAGAAACCCGGTGCCTTCCCATCCCCTATGCCCAATGAGTTCGGTGTCTGCATGGTCTACGGCCGCTGCTGTACGAGGTACGACGGCGCGCGCCATACATGAGTCTCCCGTCATTTCTGCCGTGATAGATGATGAAGTCCTGGATTTCTCTGCTATTTTTTCAGTTTACACTGAATTTTTACCATTTTCCGGAAATGGTGAGGGAGAAAAGCGGTACCATTTTCTTCTTTCCATCACTCCATAGAATCATTTCTTATGGCCAACTGGGAAACATATGGAGTGATATCCGGTAGAACCGCGGGCTTTTCGTGCCCCTCTACTATATAAATAACGGCAGGTCCCGTTTTTTGAAAAGAGCAGAAAACTTTTTTTATTTTATTTATCAGTGATGACCACGCAGTCTTATAGACACATCCTTATCGTGAAGGAATGGCGCCCTTCCAGACCCAAAAGACTATCCCTCTCCCATTTGTAAGGGCCTGTCACCGACCTTCTTTCCTATGGGTCATAGCAACCTTTATTCCTAAAAGAAGCTGGATCAGTCCTGCAGCCAGGTATACTTCCCAAATGCCCAAGGCCATGGAAATGAGAGAGGACAGAAGAGGACCGCACATATTTCCAAACTGCTGGGCCGTATTGGAGAGGCCGAATATGCGGCCTCTGAAATCGGAGGGTGTATGCTCCACCAGGGCCGCATTAATGGAAGGATTGGCACCGATAACGAAGCAGCCCACCAGAAACTGGCAGATACCGAAGCCCCAGATGGAGTCGGGAATGGACTGGAGAATCGTAAAGGCTCCAGCAGAAAGAAGGGTCAGGGCCATGGCGTAGTAATAGCCATGAGACTGTCCGAACTTTCCCCACAGAGTGGTGGTAAGAGCGCCTGCCAGACCGCCGCTGGACATGATGAAGCCGGCGGTGAGCTCGATATTTCCTTCATGATGCATCAGCTCTCCCACATAGAGGGATGTAACGGGCTGAATCATCAGGAGCGTGGTCTGCAGGAAAAAGGTGAGAAGAAGGAGTTCTCTCAGGGAGGGATTATGGGCTGCATAGGAAAGGTCCTGGGAAATAGAACTCTTTTCTCTGGTTTTATGGACAGTCCCGGTATTTCTATCTTTCACGAAAACGATAACTGCCACTGCCACGATCCATAGAAAAAGGGCAGAAAGGAAGAAGGTATTCCTCATACCGAAGGCATGGGACAGGGCACCGCCCATGAGGGGCCCCAGGATGCCTCCCACCACCAGGGAGGTCTGGGCCATGCCCAGGGTGCCGCCCAGTTTATCGGAGTCGGCGCTGTCGGAAATAATGGCCATGGAAGCAGCCACAAATCCGTTGGCAAAGCCCTGGAAGGCCCGGGCTGCCATAAGATGATACTGATTCTGGCAGAGTCCGCAGAAAAGATAGGAAAATCCCAGAAGCACCGCCGCCCGAACGGCCATTTTTTTCTTTCCGCCCAGATCGGCCAGTTTGCCCCAGATAGGGCCCATGATGCCGGCCACCAGGAAGCAGCTGGAAAACACAAGTCCCGTCCAAAGGGCGATTTCATGATCCGGCACCCCCAATTCCCCCAGGTACAGGGGAAGAAAAGGAATCACCATGGTGTAGCCGGAGGCAACCAGGAACATACTGGCTACCAGGGTGATGATGTTTTTATTGTAGCTCAGAAACAGCCCTCCTTTCATGGAAAATAAAACTTATATGTGAGCGCAGAAATCTTTGAGGTGAAACTTCTGTCAATTTCGGAGCCTTCGTTCTCCAGTCTCTCCTTTAGCTATGGACGCATAGCTATGGACGCACTTTTTCCATCCATTGCAGCCCGTCATCCATCATATTCGTAGTCACAAAATGGCCCAGAAGCGGATAAACCACTCTTTCCGCCTTTCCCCCCGCCTTCACCAGTTCTTCATAGAAGTGAGCCTGGGCTCTGGGATCTATGGAGCCATCGCTGTCTCCATTGGTCATGAAGATGGGCACATCCTTAAGGGTATCAAGATGGGCCGTAGGCGATTTCTTTTCGATTTCATCATAGAGGGGCCAGTCTTTTTTCATGTAAATGCCGAAGCGGGCCTGAATGAAAAGATGAGTCAGGAGCCAGTCACCGGAGCCGTTGAAGGAAACAATGCCTTTTACGTCTTTCCCATAAGCGCTTCCTATGCCAAGGACAGAAAGGCCGCCCATGGAGTGACCCAGGATGAAGGGCTTTTCGCTGTATCTTTCTTTGATGTAATCTGAAAGGAAAGGAAATTCTTCCATATTCCGGAAAATGGTTTCCCAGAATATATCATAGTCTTCTTTCTGATAAAAATCTTTCAGGGCTCCCCTTTCACCGTGATAGAGGGCTTCGGGGATGAAAACAGTATAGCCGTTCACTGCCAGGATGGAGGCTTTGGTCAGCTGGTATTCGGCCCGGCTGCTCCAGCCGTGATAGAGGATAGCAGGCTTTCCGGTTTCCATGGGCGGATGCACCAGAATGACCGGAATATCGTGGATGTCTATTTTTTCAGTTTTCAGCTGGTTCATGATGCCTCCCTTTCAGTTCGGGATGAAAATAGTCGGTCCATTTCCATCGGTTATGAAGCCAGAACCATTCTTCCGGATAGGTGCGGATCCATTTTTCCAGTCGCTCGTTCACCTTGTCTGTAATATTTTTGATGGCTTCCTTTTTCTTCAGTCCTTCGTCGGCATGAATGGGATCACCAATAATGATTTCATAGTGCCAGGGGCTGGTTTCATGAATGAAGGCGGTCATCACTGGAAGGCCTGTGAGGAGGGAGAAATGGGCCGGCCCTGTGGCAGTGAGGGTTTCCTGCCCCAGGAAGGGCGAAAGGATGCCTGTGTCACCGGGATCCTGGTCGCAGAGAAGGCCAACGAAGTATCCTTCCTTGAGACGGCGCAGCATATCCCTCACCCCTGTTTTGTATTCCACTTTCTGCCCCGGCATGGAGCGGTATTCACAGAGGAAACGATCAAAGTCTTTGTTCTTCTGCTGCATGGCCACGGAAAGGAGGGGATAGCCGTAGAGGGCAAGGGCCGCTCCTTCCACTTCCCAGTTGCCGCAGTGGGTAGCAGCCAGGATGCAGCCTTTCCCCTCTTCCTTCAGGGCATCCAGTTTTTCTTTTCCCCGGATGGTGACATAGTCCCGGATATTGTTTTTATGGAGAAGGGGGAAGCGGAACATGGATATCCCCAGGGGGCCAAAGCGGAGAGATGCATTTTTGGCAATCTTCTCTGCTTCGTTCCTGTCTTTCGTAATGCCGGCACGGAGAATATTATTCACAGCCAGTTTCTTCCGCTTAGGCGGAACAAAGGTCCAGAAGAAATGACCCAGCCCCCGTCCCATGGTTTCGGCGCCGGAGGGAGAGAGATGGCAGGCCGCCCAGCCCATGATTTTCAGTAATCTGTATGTTGCACCCATAAGCAAACCTCGAAATGAAAAAAGAAAGAGGGCCGGGTCTTCCTGTTAAAAGACCCTGTACCCCCTCCTGTAAATAATTTGAAATGACCACTTCCTGTGAAGAAACCGGTTATTTCTTTTCCGCTTCTTTCAGTTTCTTTTCCAGAAGACGGACTTTCTTCATCAGTTCCGGCAGATGGGAAATCATGACTTCCACTCTGCCCCACTGGGCGTGAGTGCGGGCAGGATATCCCATGTACACGCCGGGTTCCTTAATATTTCCAATGACACCGGTTTTACCGCCAAGAATGACATTGTCTGCAATCTTCACATGACCGTTGATACCGGTCTGGCCTGCCAGGATGCAGTGGTTTCCAATGGTGGTAGAGCCGGCGATACCGGTCTGGGCAATAATGAAGCAGTCTTCCCCTACCTGTACATTATGTCCCAGGTGTACCAGGTTATCGATCTTGGTGCCCCTTCCTACCACCGTATCATTCAGAGCGCCGTTATCCACAGCAGTTCCTGCGCCAAGCTCACAGTCATCGCTGATGACTGCTTTCCCCAGCTGGCGGATATGGTGATGATGACCTTTTTCATCGGTGGAGAAGCCAAAGCCCTGGCCTCCTACCACTGCATGGGCCCGAAGAACCACCCGGTCTCCCAGTACGCTGTTTTCATGGATCACGCAGCCCGGATTGATTTCACAGTCTTTTCCGATCTGCGCATTTTTTCCCACATAGGTATAAGGGAAAATCACGGTGCCGTCGCCGATACGGGCGCCTTCGTCGATAACGGTGTAGGGCATAATGCATACGTTTTTACCGATGACTGCCTTGTCACTGACCACGGCTGTTGGATGGATGCCCGGAGTATAGTGACTTTCCGGATGGTAGAGATCCACCAGCTGTCCGAAGGAACGCCGGCAGTCCGGCACAACGATCAGGTTTTTCGTATAATGGGCAGGAAGCTCATCTACCAGAATAACGCCTGCCTTCATTTCTTCGATATGCTCTGCATAAATGCCGCGGGCAAAGGTAATATGGGAGGGACCTGCGCTTTCTGCGCTCCTTACATCATCAATTTCTACGGTGCTGTCCCCATACAGTTTGCCGCCTACGATTTCTGCCAATTCACCTGCTGTTTTTTTCATATGCATCCTCACTTAGACTGGGAAGAAGCGGCTTTGGACGCGCCTCCGTCTATCTTGGCCAGTACTTCGTCTGTAATATCCACGGCTCCTGCGGGAACGGACATTTTATTCATCACAATGCCGATGTTCTTTTCCTTGGCAATAATGCCTGCCTGGGACTGGATCATGGATTCGATCTGCTTCTGCTTGCTCTGGATGAAAATCATGCGCTCCTGCTGGGCAGACTGTACTTTTTTCTGCATTTCTTCATCGGAAAGGCCTTTCTTAGAGTCTTCCGCCAGTCGATTGCTGATTTCCTTATCCTTGTCTGTAATTTCCTGCTGGATTGCTTTAATCTTGGGGGACTGGTCTTCCAGTTTCTGATAGTCCACCACTGCCACTTTATGTTCACTGCCGCAGCCTGTGATAACGGCGGCAAAGGCAATCATCCCAATGCAGGCCAGTTTTTTCAACGAAGCCTTATTCATACTGTTCCTCCTGCTTATTTCTGTATATTCACAATGCGGCCTGCCAGGTCGCCGGTTACATCATCTGCGCTGATATTGGCTTTGTACTTGGAGAAAATCATGTCCAGGTTCTTTTCAGAAGCCAGTCTTGCCGCTTCCTTCTCGATATCTTCCATGATTTCCTTTTTTACAGCCGCCATCTGCTTCTGTTTCTGATCAATGCGGGACTGCCATTCATTATCCCAGTCCTCATGGTTTTCGGCAAAGCTTTCTTCTGCCTGGGATATATCCGCTTCTCCTTCGCTTTCGAGACGGCTACGGATTTCATCAGCGGTGCTGGAGGAGTATTCTTCCAGTTCTGCCTGGGCTTTTTCTTTAGCCTCGCTCATCTGTTTCATCTCATCAGCGCTCCAGCCTGCCATGTCCGCTTTTTCCCGAGCTGTGCGAAGGTCCATGAGTTTGTGAAGTTCTTCCTTTACCTGCTCTTTTTCATCGCCGGTGAC
Source organism: Dialister succinatiphilus (assembly GCF_928721695.1). Taxonomy (NCBI): domain Bacteria; kingdom Bacillati; phylum Bacillota; class Negativicutes; order Veillonellales; family Veillonellaceae; genus Dialister; species Dialister succinatiphilus. Next base: position 2,128,003 of record NZ_OV788641.1, read on the forward strand.
GCCAAGGACGGTAAGCTTCATCTGGAGGTTGGCCATTTCCGCCCTTTCTTCGGGCGTCAGTGTTTCCAGTTTCATGGTGCCTTTGGAAGCATGATTTTTCTCAATGTCATCGTAAAGTTTCTTCAGTCCTTCATTGAGTTCGTCTTCCCGGGCCTTCACTTTCGTTTTCAGCTCGTTTTCCGCTGCTGTCCGGCGGGCTGTATCCGCCAGGGCCGCATTGATTTTCTGCTGTTTGGAAGAAACATCAATGAGCTTTGTCCGCTCTGTCTGATACTGGTGAAGCATCTGGTTATATTCAGTTTCCAATTTGAAATACTCACTGTATTTCGGGTGAGCTTTCACCAGTGTTTCCAGGTCTGCCACCCCGTAGTGCACCGATGGCGGCGGCGGTGTTTCTTCTTTTTTCGTCCCGCAGCCCGAAAGCACAAGGGACAGGGCAGCCATGACGGAAACAGCAGCGGCAAGCAGGGACCTGCGGTGCATCATCTCAGTCCTCCGTTATTTGCTCTGGGAGGCAGCGGCAGACTGGGATGCGGAAATAGATTTGTTCAGAGTATCGCTGACATCCTTGGTAATATCGGTGCCGCCATAAATAACAGCCGATTTGTCTACCACCAGAGACAGGCCCTTCTTGGATGCCACGGATTTCACAGCACCGGTGACCTGGTCTTCCATATCTTTTTCAATGGCTGTGCGCTTCTGGTTGAACTGCTGCTGCATGTCATTGAAAAGTTTTTCTTTATCTGCATCGGACATGCCGGCAGATTTAGCGTCGAAGTCTTTCTGCATTTCATCGGCAGTTTCCTTCATTTTCTGCTGGTAATTCAATGCCAGCTGGCCGTTGGAGGAAATCACTTCTCTCTGGTCCACCACGCCGATATCAGAGGTGGGAGCAGCGTTGGCCGTATCTCCCATGGATACCACTGCCATGACGGCTACAGACGCAATAAATACGCCGGCCAGGGCAAAGGAAAAAATCTTTACATTCTTCTTGTTTCCAAGAGTTGTCATCATAATAAGTCCACTCCTTTATAAATTGGCAATGAGTCTCAGCCATTTGCCATCTTCATCATTATACACGTATTCTAGGGTAATGTAATTATGAATTTTATAGGAAAATCCAAATTCATTGTTTCTTTCCCTGAAATCCCTGTCGTAGCGCAGGGCAAATTTATTTCCTATAGGCACAGTGCCAAAGATATGGCTGGCGCTGTCCACGAAATCATACTTATAGCCCAGGTCCATGAAAGAACCGAACTGATGGGTAAAACCGCCATACACATTCCAGTCCATGGGGCCGGGATAGAAGCGGGCTTCCCCGAAAAGGGTATCATGTTTCCCGATATAGTGGCCCAGCATTCCTTCCACTGCCGTGTTCTTGTCGCCCTCTCTTCCGGCATCCAGCCATACTTCCGTGCGAATCACCCAGTGATCTGTCAAGGCGTTCACCTGAAGTTCCGCCGTTTCGCCGGAAACAAGAGTCGTATCTGTGGCAATGCCGTATTTCCGGATGAAAGAGTCCTTTTGTAGGATTTCATTCATGTCAGAAGCAATCCGGCTGCTGTGCCTTGTAACAAAGTCCACCGGAAGACCCCGGAGAGAGGACAGAGCACTTTCCGTCTCTTCCGCTGCTCGAAGCATGAGAAGTCTTGGAACGGTGGTTTTCTCAAAGGTGAGCCTGCTGGAACGGACGATTTTTCCCTGAGGAATCAGGTAAATCTTCACCTTCGTATTTTCTCCGGACTCCACTTCAAAGTTTGCCTGGAATTCCGGAAGAATCTGGGAAAGAAGGTCCCGGCCTGCCGACTGGGACACGCTTTCCGCCCATCCCACGGAATCTACGGGAAGCCCAATGAGAAGGTTTTCCATGAGAGACGGCACATCGGCCGTATCCTCTGCCACATAGCGGGCTGCTTCCGGCGAAAGGCCGCCGTAGTCGATTTCCGTATCCACATGGCGGATGATCTGCCCCACCGGCTGGAGGGTCACATGGATGGACGTATCCCTGCCATAGTTTACAGAGAGATCCGACACCACATAGCCGATAACCACCCGGTTGATAATGTCTGCCAGCACCTTGTCATAGGCGCTGCTGTTCAAGGCAAAGAGATTTTCTTCCTTTCCCACAAACACACGGTTTCCAATGGAGGAAATACTGGATACCACCCGCTTTTCCACCGCCGGCGGCAAATCTCCTCCCGCTGCATCCAGGGATACCTTCACTTTCTCAATAGGCGCTGCCTGGGCAGGTGAAGGAATGAGAAAAGAAGAAACGAGCAGAAGAAATCCTGCCCGCATCATCTGTTTTTTCAGTAAGGAAGAAAACATAGTCCTCCTCCTGTAAATCAGAACTGGGTACCGAAGCTGAAGTGGAACTTATTCTGGTCCCCATGGCCGTAGTCGAGACGGATTGGTCCGATCGGCGTCTGGAGACGAAGGCCTACGCCCACTGCCCAGTTGAGAGAATCATCATCTTCGTACCAGGGAATCTTGCCCTGGTCCAGACTCCAGGTACTGCCCACATCGGTGAAGAGTACGCCCTGTACCTTCTTCGCAATGGGGAAGCGGTATTCCAGTGTGCCGGCGTACATTTTCTTACCTTTGAACTGGTCGTCTTCATAGCCGCGAAGCGTATTGGAGCCGCCCAGGCTGAAGAGATTGCCGTAGGAAACGTCGCCATCGATATAGCCTGCCATCAGGCGGAGAGCCAGGATATGGCTGCTGCCCAGGTTCTTGTAGAAACGGCCTTCCGCGGTGAACTTGTAGAAGTCATAGTCTCCACCCAGTCCATGGCCGCCCCACTGAGCTGCGAAGGAAAGTCTGTGGCCCTTGCTGGCATTGAAGTAGTTGTCGCGGTTATCGAATACGTGGGTGAAGGTAAAGCTGTTGGTAGTACCAAAGTTGTCAAAAATAGCCTTATGCCATGCATCCTGCATAGCTTCGGGAGAATCATAGCCATAGGACTTGTAATCCCTGAATTTATCATAGGCATGACCCTGCCAGTCAAATCCATCATGGTCATCGTAGGATTCCTTGGAGGATTCGAAATTGAAGTAGTTGGTTCTGTACTCATCAGTTACATGGCCCCAGGTGAGGTTCCAGCCTTTTCTTCTCTTATCGTATTCTGCAATTTCATGGCCTTTGGCATCATAGTCATCATATTCGTAAATACGGTTGAAAATGGATGCGCCCAGGGAGTCACCGTTATCATTGATCCAGGGATGGGTATAGGAAATGGTGTAGTTCTTGCCGTCCCCTGCGCCGCCGAATTCCCAGTGGAAGTTCACCTTGTCACCGGTGCCGCGGAAGTTGGTATCACCCAGTTCCACGATACCTACGGTGCCGTCGGAGTCGGAGTAGCCGGCACCTACGGTGACGATACCGGTTTTCTGTTCAATCACATCGATTTCGATGATTACATTGTGTTCATTTTCTTTGCCCGGCAGGAGCTTCATGTTCACATCTTCAAAGTATCCCAGGTTGTACAGTCTTTCCATGCTGCGGCTTGCCTGGAACTTATTGAAAGGTTTGCCCTTCTTCAGCTTCAGTTCGCGGGTGATAACCTTATCCTTGGTCTTGTCATTGCCTACAATGACAATATCTTCCACTACGCCTTCGGAAATATCTACGTGAAGGGTGCCGTCAGAAGAAACATTAACAGAAGGAATGGAAACAAGCATGTAGCCCTGTTTCAGGTAGAGATCTTCAATCTGCTTCAGCTTCTGGTTCACCAGCACGAAGTTGAGGACGCTGTCCTGCGGGATATTCATAATGGATTTCAGATAGTCGCTGGTGAATATGGTATTTCCCGTAAAGGTAACGTCATGAACCACCGGATTGGCTGCCAGCTGGTAGGTAATGCCCACCCCTTCCGGCACGGGACTGAAAGCAGGCGTAATCTGGGAGAATACGCCGGTGGAGCCGATAGAGGCCACATCGTTTCGTACTCCCTCTTCCGTGAGCTGGGTGCCCGGTCTGCTCTGTACCAGGGGAGAGAGTTTCGTTTTAACTTCTTCCGGAATGCCGGCAAAGTCAACGGATGTAATCGTCTTTCCTACCTGGGCTTCAATGGCTTCATCATCGGCCTTGGACAGGTAGAGGGACGCATCCCCCACTGCCACGGTCTGCTGCTGGGACTGTTTCACAGCCACGGAAGATTCCGTTTTGCTTTCCGCAGTTTCATCGGTAATCTGTCCTGCGCCGCCGGACTGTTGTCCGGTCTTTACATTGATCATGGCGCTCTGGGTCATCCCACCCTGGCCGGCTGTCATATCCGGAGAATCTGCAAAGGCAGTCCATCCGGAAAGGGACAGCAGAACGGCGGAAAGAAGCACAACTTTTCTGCTTTTTGATGTAATCATAAATTCCTCCTCAGTATTTATAGAGTAGACAGAGTTTTCTTATTTTATATCAGAGGCTGAAATCAGGTTTTCACCGCAGGAAATCAAATCCTGTGATAAGACTGTATTTCATAGAGCAGCACTGACTCTATCAATGAGTCAACACCTGCCTAAGGAAGCGCTGATTAAATCGTTGTTTGCTTTTATTATTGAATTTTTATGCAATGCAAGGAATGAGGCGACGCGAATAGCGAGCTATTTAAGGAGCCTCATGACGAAGCAGTGCATGAAAATTCTTATAAAAGCAAACTCTATGAATTAATCAGTGCTTCCCTAAGACTGGCCCCGGAGGGCCCGGCCTGCTTCTCCAACAACACTTTGAATTTCCTTGTCCGAAAGAGCCGGCGCTGCCCTGGGGGCAGGAGCGGTACGAACCACCGGCGCTTCCATGGCTGGAGCAGGAGCCGGTGCTTCTGCCGGAGCACTGTAGGAAGGTGCAGCAGCGGGAGCAATATCTTCAGCAGAAGACGGAACTGCTTCTGCAAGGCTCTTATCATCGCCTTGAGAAACGGCTGTTTCTGTCTTTTCCCCCACCGGTGACGGCGCATCATGAATCACAATCTGCACCGGCCTTTCCGGCTCTTCCGCTTTAGGCTCCATGAGGCTCCAGAAGGCATTCATGCCAAGGAAAACCGCAAAGGCAGCGCCCATGGCCGATACCCGAAGCATCCAGCGGCGGACTTTGGAATTTTTATGAGTTTCATTCAGGCGCTGCATCTCAGCCTGCGCCATGATGAGATTGATTTCACCGGTGATTTCTTTATGGCTGCTGTAGGAATGCTCTGCTTTTTCCAGCCATTTTCTCACAGCCTGCACCCGTTTTACTATATCTCCTGACATAATACCTCCCTGTCACGGAAACCGGATAGGATTTCCCCTTATATTCTATAATCAGCCAAAGAGAAGTATAAAAGAACATCAGTAAATAATCATAAATCTGACTCTATCGCCAGATAACTTAATCAATCGCTCATTTTCACCTATATTACACTATTTCCTGTCGTGAATCAATTTAGAAAGCATGCCGCGGAGACGGCGGATGCCTCTTTTTTCCAGACGGTACACATAGGCGGTGCTCACATCCATGGCATGGGCCGTTTCCTGGGCGGTCTGTTCCTTCAGGTAAACCCGGCGGATCACGTCCTGCTCCTTCACGGGGAGCCTGGAAACCGCATGGCTCACCGCCATGTTGAGCACGCTTTTATCAGCTGATTCGAAAGCCGTATCGGGGATGGCTTCTGTGAGGAAAACTTTTTCTTCCTCTCCATCGTCCAGCAGTACTTCCGAACCATTGCGCCTCAGGAAATTCAGCATGCGTCCCCTCACCCGGTGAAGGGCATAGAGGGAAAAAGCTACGCCCTGGGAGGGATCAAACCGTTCCACCGCTTCCATGAGCCCTACCGTGCCTTCCTGGATAAGATCCAGGGTCACCGCTTCCTGCAGGCCGTATTTCATGGCCTCCCGGAAAACCAGGGGCTGATAGTGTTCAATCAGCGACTGCCTGGCTTCCAGCAGGTCCTGTTCTTTATACTGTTTCCACAGTTCTTCTTCCTCTTCCCGCGAAAGCTTGGTCAGGGTAGCAAGGAAGGATTTATATTCTTCCAGCATCTATATCTCCTAGAATTTGAAACTCCAGTCAGTACCTACATAACTGTCATGGTTACTATTATACCACGAAGAAAGGCCTACCCGCGAGTTTAAATCATAATGAGCGCCGATACTCTTTTCATCGTTGTTCATGCCCATGGTAGCAGTGAGCATGAAATCGTTGAACAGATACTTGCCGATTTTGATGTAGTAATAGCTGTCGTTATTATCGTCCACATTATCATAATAATCGGTGAGGCTGGAAGTAATGGAAATCTGGTCCAGTCCGATCTTGTCCTGCAGGAAGTCCTGGACGCCGTTGCCAAAGAGCATGGTGAGACCTGCATTGAAGAGGGCCCCTTCCATGGCGCCGGAGCTGTCCTTATCGTCCGGGTTCTGGTGGAGAGTAAGGAGCATGAGAATCTGCGTATCATTCAGAGCGGGCTCGCTGTGGAAGGTGGTCTTCATATTCCCCGGCGGTCCGTCCAGCTCGGCGGTAATGCCGTAATGGCCCACCTTGGTAAAAGCCTTGGCATGAATGTCAGGCAGGAGGCTTCCCGGTTCACCGCCCCAGATGGCATTGGCTTCGTTCATTTTAAATTCAGTGGTATTGATTTTAACAGTCCCTTTTTCCGCATTCACCCGGCCGGTGACCACGGGAGCAGACAGGGGTCCCAGGATGGACAGATTTCCTTTCACCATCATGTCATAGAGAGCACTGTTGTAAAGGCGCACATTATTTCCGATAGTAACGTCGATTTTCGTAAGCACATCAAGGGACGTATTTCCGGAATCGCCGAGAAGAGTAAAGGGAATATCAGCCACCGCATTTTCCGCTTTCAGGGTACCTGTAATGCCGGGTCTTGCAAAACGTTCGATTTCCCCAAAGGTGAAATCGCCGTCCAGAGAGCCTTTATAATAGGTGGAATTAATGGAAGGCGTATGGATATGGAGTTCCCCTTTATAATTGCCAATCTTCATATGGTCAAAGGAAACATCGCCGTTCACCGTGAGGCTGCCGCCGCCAAAGGCTGCACTTCCTTCCAGATGGGATTCATTGCCGGAAAAGGTCAGATTCATATTCACCGGCGTAATGGCTTCATTCATAGTCATCAAGGACAAAGACCCGTCCTTTACATTGATGCCGCCCAGAAGAAGCGGATTGTCATAACTGCCGGCCACTGTCAGATGACCGTGGATGGGACCGCTGGCCGCAGTGACAGGCTTGAAGAAAATAGCAAGCATATTCATGTCCGCTTCATCCAGATTGATGTCCAGGTTCAAAGGTACCGCCTTGTCTGTGGTGCTTCCGGTGAATACATTGCCCGGAAGGGTGCCCTTCATGCTGGCCCGGTACTGACCCCTGGAAATGAGGCCATTCTGCACCGTAACCACATTGTTGGCCGCATTGGCCATGAGGGACAGGCTGTCAAAGGAGATGTCGCCATACCGAGGGTTATCAATGCCTACGGAAATATCAGCCACCGGCGCTTTTTTATTTCCCGAAAGAATGACGGCCGCGGTCAGTTTTCCCCCGATGGACATATCCTTCTTTCCCAAAATCTGAGGAATCCAGGAAATATCCATATCCCTGGCAGCCGCCTGGATATCCAGATCTCCTGCGCTGTTCATGGAGCCCTGGGCTGCCAGGACGCCGGAACCGATGGGAATCTGGCATTCCCTGATAGACAGGGCGCCGTTCATGTAGGAAAAGTCCACATTCCCTTCTCCCAGCACTGCGTCTCCCAGATGGCCGCCCAGTACATGGGCGTTAAAATCCACATTCGGTGATTCGGTGGTGCCGCTGATACGCATGCTGCCTTCCACCTTTCCGTCTACGCCGTCTACATCCCTGTTGAAGAACTTCATAATGTCACGAATATTCCAGCTGCTGAATTCCAGTAATCCGTTCATGGCGCCGGAATGGGTGTTATAGCTGCCTTTCCAGGTAAAAGTTCCTTCCTTCTGACGGAAAGAACCTTCATCCAGAGAGACAAGACCGTCTTTGTAATGAATGCCGGCCGATACGTTCCGGATGGTATTTCCGCCAATGGTAATCTCCCTGGTGGAAGCCATGCCATCAAATACAGGGCTGTCCACGGTGCCTCTTACATGACCCAGAAGGGAAAGGCTGCCTTCTATGCCTCTGCCCGGAAGCATTCTTTCCATACTGATATCCGTCAGAGAAGCATCCAGCTCCAGGTCCTTCCCCCTGATTTTGCCATTCACAAGGGCGGTGCCGTCATAAATATAACCCAGGCAGTTTTCCAGAGTCACATCATGACCGTCGTAGCTGTACTTACCGGAAATGCTCTGGAAAAGTTCGCCTGCCACTGAACCGCTCCAGGCGTGGAAGTCACCGGAAACCTGCGGGTTTTCCAGGCTGCCGGTAAGGGAAAGGTCATTGGAAATCCATCCGGTCAGTGGATAGTCAAGATTGGCCAGGGAAAGGAGACTTTCGATTCTGGTCTGACTGGTCTTGACCGAAAGATTAATGGCATGAGGAGCATCCATGCCAATGGTGCCGCTGACCCTGTGATGGCCGGAGGGACCATCCCAGGTGAGGGAAGAAATGGACGCATTGCCCTCTGCCAGGACTGCATGACCTTCCACCGTATCAAAGGATGCATTCCTCACATATCCATTTTGGGCTCTGAAATCAGCAGTACCTTCCGGATGATCCAAAGTGCCGGTAACATGGGCTTTAGCCCATACCCGGCCGCCCAGGTCCACTCCTGCAAAGGAAGAAAGATGGGAAACATCCATATCCGATACTTCCACATCAAAATTCATGCCCTCATCACTGTAATAACCATTTCCTGTGAAGAACCCCTCTGCGCCGGCGCCGGACAGGTACGGAACCTGAATGAGGCCGTTTTGATTTTTCGCAGAGAAAGAAATGCTGTCAAAAGACAGACCATCATAGGAAATACCGCTGCCCAGGGCTGTGACCTGCCAGTTCGTTCCATCATAGCTTCCGAAGCCGGAGAGACTTTCGGCAGCCATATTTTCATAGGAAAGTCCGGTTCCCTCCAGGGAAGCCGATGCTTTTCTCAAAGAAATAGAACCATTAAGAAGATTTCCTTCCACCATGCCATAGCCGCTGACAATGCCGCTGACAGGGGAAGGAAGAGGCAGTCCCTCCAGATTGATATGGTCGGCCAAAAGGTTTGCGTAAAAGTCTCCGCTTCTCCTGTCATAGGAAGCCTTCCCTTCCACATGGCCGCCGTCTCTGTCTGCCTCCAGATGGGAAAGGGTTAATTGATCATCATGATACGCAAAAACAGCTTTTGCCCGTTCTACATCATATCCTTCATAGGAAAGCTGCTCACCGGTGAGAGCGCCGGAAACGGAGGGATTATCAGTGGTGCCAGAGAAGTTCACATTTCCATCAAGAATTCCGGAAATCCCTTCCTCCGGAAGAAGGGCTGTGAGGTCCACCTGATGGAGAAATACATTTCCATCAAAGAAGGGGCTTTCTCCATTGGCATCTACGGTCACCTCGCCGGAAAGCTTCTGTCCGTTCACTGTTCCTGAAACCTGGGACAGTGAAACCAGACCGTTTTCGATATTAAAAAAAGCTGCTCCATCAGCTAGAACATAATTATCATAGCTAAGAGCAGCATGGTTAAAAGAACCGGTCACCCGGTAAGCAACGGCGCCATCACTTTTCCAGATTTTAGCGTCCGTCACTTTACCTGTACCGTCTTCCAGGGTCAGTTGATTCTGAAGCTGTGGGAAAGCATCCAGCAGAGGTGAAAACGATTTCAAAGGAATAGGGTCTGTACTTACATTGATTTCCAAATGATTGCTATCCTTATAATCGAGGGAACTCTTGAAAGCGCTGTCAAGGAAAGTGCCTTTCAGGCCGCCTGTAATGGCGGAGTTTTCATCCCAGGCAAAGGAGCCATTCAGGGAAGAGAAAGCGAGCTCGCCAGCTGCATTGGGCTTCACTTTCGCCGTGCCACCCGAAATAATGACTTTCCCTGTAAACACGCCGCTGTCGGAAGAATCAGAGGGCTTCAGCAGATTGCTTACATTCCATGTACCATCCGCTTTCTGGGCAAGTGAAAGCTCCGGGTCCTCCACAGTCACATCTTTTACTACGGAGGCAACCCCTGCATGGTTGATAAGATAGTTGTAGAGGGAAGACAGAGTCCAGCCTACCGTCAAAGTAGGCGTAGAAAGCACATCAGATCCGTTTTCGTCTTTCAGTTCCAGATTGGTAAATGAAAGATTCAAATCCGGATCCAGGTCCATGGCCTGCCAGGATAGAGTGCCGTTCACCCTTGCTCCCAGCTGCTCCTTCAGCACAGGCTCCAGGTTTTGTACAATTATCGGTCGGATCAGGAGGTAAATGGCGCAGAGCAGCACAAAAATAAATGCTGCAATCCCATTCAGCCACCATTTGATTTTACTGTTCAAAGGTATCTCTCCATTGCGTGTCTAGTTTCTTGTTTTCGTTTTCTCTATAGATCTTCGATCTCTTGTTCATGCCATGATGCAGCGGCTCTGCTGCCGGCTGAATCATGCCGCTTTCGAGCGGGTTCCCACCCTGCCGGTCATAACATGGCAGCGGAGCCTTCCCCTGCCATGGCCCTAGTTTCCTGCCTATGACTTGCTTTCCATGGCCTGATTCAAGGGCGATGCGAATTCCGAATGAATCACTGCCGGAATACCCATGGCATGTTCCAGGGTAGCCAGGCCGATGTTGTAATTATAGAGAGCTGTAATGTAGTTGGTTCTGGCTGTGTTAAGCTGCAGTTCTGCATCCAGTACATCCAGGTTGATGCCTACGCCGCTGCTGTAGCGAACAGCTGCAATCTTGTAAGCTTCTTCAGCCTGCGCCACAGCCGCTTCAGTGGCACGGATCTGTTCCTTATAGGAAAGGATATTGAGGTAATCCTGTCTGACTTCCAGTTCCACCGACTCCCGGGCCTGAAGCAGCTGTTCCTGGGCTACCTTGACCCCTTCTTTGGCTTTCTTCACTGCTGCCTGGGTGGAGCCGCCGTCCCAAAGATTCCAGCTGATTTTTCCAAGGAGTGCCCAGTCATCTTTATCAATTTTTGAAAGGGCTGCGGAATCCCAGCTGTAACCGCCGCCAACGCTGATGGTAGGCATATAGCCGGACTTAGCAACCTTCAGCGCTTCATTGGCCACACGAACATTGTAATCAGCCTGAATCAGTTCCCATCTGTATTTCTGGGCCATAGCAATGGCCTGGTCCATGGTGATATCAAAAGCCGGTTCCGGGAAATCCTTATCCAGGGGATTCAGCTTTGTATTCATAGGGATGCGCATAATGTTGTTCAGGTTGGCTTCTGCAATATCCCTTGCATTGTCAGCGGCAATCTTGCTCTGCTTTGCATTGGCCAGGGACGTACTGGAAGTGAGGACATCCAGTTTTGCCACAATGCCTGCATCAAACTGCTGCTGTACATTTTTCAGATGGTTGGCATAATCATTGACAGACATGGACTGCACATCGGCCAGCTTGATATTTTCCAGATAGGTGTAGTAAGCCTTCACGGCGGAAAGCTTTGTGTCCGCTTCGGTTTTGTAGTAGGTTAAATCAGCAATATTCTTTGCATATCTGGCCTGGTTAATCTGTCCTTCCAGTTTTCCGCCGGTCCAGATAGGCAGGGTTACATTGACGCCCTGGCTGTAGGAGCGATTGTTCACATCTCCAGCTGTGGAAACAATACGGGTTTTAAACTGGTTTCCCTGCCAGCTGTAGCCGACAGTAGGATTCTTGGCTGCTGCCGCTGCGCTTACATCCGCTTCTGCTTCCTTCCTCTGGAGGTCAGCAATGGTGATGTCACGGTTATTCTGGATTGCTGTGGAAACAGCGCCCCGAAGGTCTATGTCAAGGGAAGAAGCTTCTGGAGCTGCAGCATCGGTAAGGGCATCTCCCAGACTCTTCTGCATGAGCATATTATTGAAATTTACACTCTTATCAGCGCTTACCTGCTTCATCTGGGCGGCAAGAGCCTTTTCGGTAATGGAAGGATCTGTGGTCACACGGGTGTCAGAGCCCTTTGCCTGGGCACCCACCCCAAAAGAAAGTGCCATTACAACGGAAGCTGCCAAAATACGGTAGGTATATTTATTCATATATTTCATCCCTTCTAGACAGATGTCTATTAATAGTTGTATCCAAGGCCGATATATTCACCGCCGCCCCTGTTATCATGGGGGAAGATGGATTGTCCGGTAAGGAAGAAATGGTCATCCAGCGCATAGCTTCCACGAATCCTCATGGTCAGATCATTCGGATCATAGAGGTCTGCCGAGAACTTCCACCGGTCTTTTTCATAGTCCACACCGGCGCCCAGCTTATTTCTCACAATGCCTGCATGATAGCCGTAAATCCCTCTCGTCCTACCAAATACGGCATCATATACAGGATCATTAGTCAGCGACTCAATCCCCAGGAGTCCATAGGTGCCTTTACCTATGCGGAAAAACAGATTCGGCGAAAAATCATCCTTTTTAGTATTATATAACAATTCTCCGGAAACAGATACATTAAAATCGGTCTGCCCATTCATTATACCATTAATTTTTCCGGAAATCTCTTTTGCATTGCCTGAAATTTCTTTTGCATTTTCTGAAGCCACTGCCAGATTATCCATGATACGGCGGGCATCACCTACTGCCTTGCCATCTCCATTGAGCTGGTAAAGCATGGAATTAATCTGGGAGGTAATGCCCTGGATTTCATTGGCCGTCTGAATACCCTGGGCTGTGAGAATGGCCAGGTTTTCGGAAACAGCGTCAAAGTTGCTGATGCTGTTCTTCACATTCCGCTGAGCCGCCGGATCCGCAACCACCGTGTTAATGCCGTCAAGCATGGTCTGGGCGGAATTGATGAGCTTATCCATTTTATCCATGGCCTGGTCGATCCCGGGAGCCGCCTTGCCCTGCACGGTCATGCCGTCAGAAAGGAAGCCCCTTTCCTGATGACCTCCGGAAACCTTGACAAATCGTCCGCCCATGACGGAAGACGTCTGGATGGAGAAATCCGCATCCCTTGGCACCTGGGCATCTTTATAAAAACGAAGACGCAGCACCGCTTCCCCGTTTTCCACGGAAATATTGTCCACCATACCTACGTCCACGCCGGCATAATGGATGGGGTTGCCCGGCTCGATTCCTTCTGCTTCTTTGAAATAGCCGGTCACATGAAATCCGCTTTTTCCGAAAATCACCGTATTCCCCAGCTGGATGATAATGACAGCAAAAAGCAGAATCCCCAGCAGAGAAAAGGCCCCTACCTTTGCTTCTGTAGACCATTTCAAGGAGCATCACCTTCTTTCAGAAAATCAGGGTCCGACGGCAGTCCTTCCATAAACTGCCGAACCCTTGGATCAGGAGACTGTCTGAGTTCTTCCGGCTTTCCTATGGCCAGGAAGGATCCTTTATAAAGGAAAGCCATCCTGTCAGCAATCATTTCGGCCGATTTCAAATCATGGGTCACCACCACGCTGGTGGCATGAAGCACTTTCTGGGTATGCTTGATAAGGAGGCTGATGTCAGTGGATCGGATAGGGTCAAGACCGGCTGTCGGTTCATCGTAAAGAATGATTTCCGGCTCCAGCGCTATGGCCCTGGCCAGGCTGACTCTTTTCTTCATGCCGCCGGATAAACTGGAGGGCATTAAATTCTCTATGCCATCCAGCCCCACCAGATGGAGTTTCTCCTTCACAATCCTGTCGATTTCCTCTTCACTCATTTTCGTATGCATACGAAGGCCGAAAGCCACATTTTCCTTCACTGTCATAGAATCAAAAAGGGCAGAATATTGAAAGACAAACCCCATATGCCGTCTTTCATGGTTCAGCTCCGCTTCACTTAAGCGGGCCATATCCTTCCCGTTCACCATCACTTCCCCTGATGTGGGCTTTAAAAGCCCGATGATCAGTTTCAGCAGAGTGGATTTCCCCGACCCCGAAGCGCCCAGGATGACCATGGTCTCCCCGTCTTTTACGGTAAGACTCACATCCTTTAAAATCTGCCGGCTGCCGAAAGTCTGGTATACATGTCTGATAGAAATCATAAGGCCTCTCAGAAAAGAATGGACGAAAGAATATAATTGGCTGCAAAAAGCATAATAATGGAATATACCACGGACTGGGTGGTTGCCTTACCGACCCCTTCCGCTCCCGCCGTGCAGGTCATGCCCCGGTCGCAGCCCACCAGAGCCACGATCATGCCGAAAATAACCGATTTGAAAACGCCGATGTATAAATCGGAGGGCACGCAGTACACATGAATGGAATGCATGAATACATAGGAGGAAACCCCATGGGACAAAGATGCCACCATCATGCCGCCGCCTACGCCGATGGCCACGCCGAATACGTCCAGAAGAGGCAGCATGCACATGCAGGCAATGAGCCTTGGCACCACCAGGTAGCCTATGGGACTCACCGCCATGCAGCGAAGAGCGTCGATCTGCTCCGTCACCCGCATGGTGCCGATTTCCGCCGTAATGGCAGCGCCTACACGACCTGCCAGCACCACGCCGCAGAGCACCGGTCCCAGTTCGCGGCCTATGCCGATGGCCACAATGGCCCCCACTGTGAAATCAGCGCCGTACTTGGTCAGTTCTCCTGCAATCTGCACAGAAAGCACCATGCCTGTGAATAAAAGGGTAAGCGCCACAATGGGAAAAGAAAGAACCCCCAAGGAAAGGCACTGACGACAGGTCTCTCTTCCGCGGATGGCGGAAATTTCGCGGACCGCCGCCATGAGGAGCAGGATAACCGCTCCCAGCTGGTGAAAAATAGACAGGGTCTGCCGCCCCAATGATTCCAGAAATCCCATGTTCTCCTCCCTTCCCCCTTTCAAACCATCCTTACAGACGGGTCATGGAATCACTCATCAGAAAATAGGAAGTGCCCGACTTCTTGTCTGTATCCGGCTTCTTTCCATTTTCCTCTTTCGTTTCTTCCTTCTTTCCGTCCTTATCTTTTCCGGAAATAGAATCTTTCCCTTCGTTTTTCATGTCCGCAATCATCTTCTGGTTCGATTTGGCCAGTTTGCGGAGGGCCCGGTCCCGGTCTTCGGGGGCCATGACCTGGAAGGTGAACTGTCCATCACCGTAGACCACATAATCGGTGTCCACGCTGCTCTTGGGGCTGTCCTCTTCCTTTTCGCCTTCCTTTCCGTCTCCCTTCTTACCCTTCAGATAGTCCGGGTTCTGAGAAGGCCTCTTATCCTGGATTTCCGCCTTGGTGCCGTTTTCCTCATCTCTGGAAATCATGCTCACATTGGGGTCAAGGATTTCCACCACCACCTGGTTGTTTTTATCCTCTTTTTCCAGTTTATCAAATAAATCGTTGAAATCCTTATAGGTGCGGATACGCTCCAGGATTTCATCGGTGAGATTATATTTCTGCTGCTGGATCAGGTAAGGAAGCGGCACCACGCCGCCGCCCCTGACTTCCAGAATCATGGTACCAAGAGGCTGGTCCTTCGGCACTGTGAAAGCCAGATCTTTGTAGAACACTTCTCCCCGATAGGGGGCAAGCCTGGCCCTCACGTAAATGGTATCTCCCGGAGAAACCACGGTGGGCGATGCGGAAGCATCCAGAAGCTGGGCTGTTTTCCGGTCCTTTGTGACCTTCATGTCCACTGAAATATCCCGAAGTTTATAGGGTTCAAACCGGTTCTGCTCCAGAATGCGGATGACATTGTACATTTCATCCACACTTCTCTCGGAAATATCCTTGGAAGACCAGTACATATTGGACCGGGTAAAAGGTCTCTTCTTCAGATCCTCCGGAAAGAGGGTGTAGGAAAGAGACACCGTTCCTTCGCCATTCCGGTCCAGGGTGTTGCTCATATTGTTATATACGGAAGTCACGGAAAGCATGGGAAGCATCCGTTCATTCTGCACCATACGCACATTGAGGCTTTGAGTCCGTCCCGTATCTTCATCAAGCACCGAGGAATGGAGACGCACCGATTCCGGAACTTTTCCGGACAGGCCGCTGATGCCGGAACCTCTGTCCTCGTTCACCACACCGATTTCCGCGCCTACGCTGCCAAGCTTGAAAGGAATGTTTCTGCTGGGCACCACGGTGAAAATATAGGAATTGTGCATGAAATAGGCAGAACTCCCCTTATCCAGGAAGGGATGGCCGAAAGCCACCATATGGTCTTTGTCCACATACGTTACAGTACCCACAGCCCCCAGCTTCAAATCACCGGTAACCAGCGTAGCCGACACGGCTCCCCCTGCTTCCAGAGGGCGGGGCATCTCATCGACGCCGGCAGAGGCGGCAGAATAGGGAACCATGTTGAAATCCTTCATCTTATCCGTAAGAAATTCCATGCCTGAAGGTGTATAGCCCGACGCCATGAGAGGCGTTGCCAGGGGAATCAAATCCCTATCCGCCCCGCTTTCCTTCTTCTCCTCTCCGGAATCTATGGTCCATAGGCGGAGCATGTCGGAAATCGGAGTCACCATGCCGATACGTCCGTCGGACTGGGGAAATCCGTAGGCAATGGCACCAAGAAGCCTGCCGTCAATATATACGGGGCTTCCGCTCATGCCCTGGGCAATACCGCCGGTTTCATCAATGAGGGGACCCGACACCTTCACCAGTACCAGATCTCCGCCGGCGCTCCCTTTATTTTTCATAATGCCCAGCACATCCACATCGAAAGTATCAATCTTTGTGCCGTGCACTACGGTTTTCGCATAGCCATGCATGCCTTCCCTTACATCGGAAAGCGGAAGAAATTCCTCCGCTCCTGCCGGCAGGATTGATCCCAGGGCCAGACAGATTGAAAGAGCCAGTCTTTTTATTTTCTTGCTTGCCATTGCATGCATTAAAAACTCCTTATCCATTACTTTGTTTCAATGACAGCCACAGCGTCCTGCTTGTTGATCTGCTGTCCCTTCACAACCAGAACCTTTGTCACCACGCCATCAGTATCAGCTCTTACCGCCGGAACCGGTCCTACCAGGGAATCAACGGTAGCCAGTACCTGTCCTTCCTTGACCGGCGTATTCACTTCCACCACCGATGTCACTTTGCCGGAAAGCACCGCATTCTGGGAAACTTCCGCTGCTTCTGCGGGTACTGTCATCAAAAGGACAGCCGCTGCTGCCAGTCCTGCTTTTTGCCAGTTTTTCATGGGTATCCCTCATTTCAGTCTATAAAATCGGGTATTATCAGTTTTATTTTACCACGAGCTATGAATTATTTCTTTAAATTTAATATTTTTTAAAATGTTTCTTCCGAAAAAGGCTGATAAAATATATGACATATTTTTTCTGCCATTAAGGAAGCGCTGATTAAATCATTGTTTGCTTTTATTCTTGAATTTTTATGCAATGCGAGGAATGGGCTGACGCGAATAGCGAGCTATTTAAGGAAGCCCATGACGAAACAGTGCATAAAAATTCTTATAAAAGAAAACTCTATGAATTAATCAGTGCTTCCTTAGAGTACAAAAAAAGCACAGCCGGTTTCCCCAAGCCGTACTTTTTGATTGATTCTATTTCAATGTAAATCCTACAGGGAATCCCTGAAATCATTGATGTAGTTCAGGGCCGATCCTGCTCCTACCGCATTCACATAAGACGGACGGTCCGCTACCCGGGCTGGTACGCCGATTACTTTCGAAATCAGGTCATCCATGCCTTTCAGCTGAGATGCGCCGCCAATCATCATGATGCCGTTTTCCCGGATAGATGCCAGAAGTGCCGGCGGTGTGCGCTGAAGCACGTCACGAATGTGGGTGAAGATTTTATAGAGAATCGGATTGATGGCGCCGGCAATGTCTTCGCTGGTTACCGCAATTTTCACCGGAAGTCCGGAAACAATGGAAAGGCCGGAAGTTTCTGCAATGCGGGGCTGCCGGTCCAGATCCCAGGAAGCTCCCAGTGCGATTTTCAGACTTTCTGCTTCCTTTCTCCCTATGCGGACGTGATACCTGTCCCGAATCGTATTGAGAACCGCTGTATCCATGGTGCTTCCCGATTCTGTGGAGAAATGGCTCACCACAATCCCCTGTTTGGAAAGAACCGATATTTTGGTGGAGCCACCGCCGATGTCCACAATCATGGTCCCTTCCTGCTGGTGATTTTCCAGTCCCATACCCATCACAGCCGCCAGGGGCTGGTCGATAAGTACTGTTTTTCTGGCGCCCACGGCCACTGCCGCTTCCAGAAGAGCCCGCCTCTGCACGCTGTTGATTCCTTTAGGCACGCACATAATGAGCCGCGGATGGAAAAACATGCCCTTCAGGTAGGACTTGTTCACTATGGAGTTTAAAAGGAAGGCAGTGCCATTGTAGTCCACAATGGCGCTTTCCTTCATAGGACGGGAAATCACGATTTCTGACGGCGTTTTCCCTTCCATTTCTTCAGCCCTGGTGCCGTAAGCCAGGTATTCCCCACTCATCCGGTTCCGGGCAATAACAGAAGCTTCCGGAAACACCAGCCCCTTATGTTTCATAAAAAGGACGATATTGGAAGTGCCGATATCTACGCCGATATCTTCCGAGCCAAAAGAACCGATCCAGTCCAGAAGGGAATTCTGGCTGGAAAGTCTGGAAATTTTAGGGGACGACTGATTAATCCCTGTCGACTCTGACAATGTCTGCTCCTAACCCCTGCAGTTTTTCTACAAGATGATCATACCCGCGGTCAATATGGTGAAGTTCCCCTACTTCCGTTTCTCCATGGGCTGCCAGACCGGCAATGGTAAGAGCTGCACCGGCACGAAGGTCTGTAGCTCTCACAAAGGCGCCGTTCAGGAAAGGAACGCCCTGTACAATGGCGCATCTTCCCTCCACCTGGATGGAAGCACCCATGCGCTGCAGTTCTCCTACATGCATGAAGCGGTTTTCAAAAACAGTTTCCGTAATCTTGCTGATGCCGTTGCCAATGGTCATAAGGGCCATGAACTGGGCCTGCAGGTCTGTAGGGAAACCGGGATAAGGAAGAGTTTTGATATCGGTGGAACGAATATGTCCATCGCTGATGACCCGTACGCTGTCGATATCCTTAATTACCTTCACCCCTGCTTCATTCAGCTTGGCCAGAAGGGGTTTCAGATGTTCCGTAAGTACGTTATCAATTACCACATCGCCGCCCACCATGGCTGCGCCGATCATGAATGTGCCTGCTTCAATGCGGTCCGGAATGACCGTATGGGAAATGCCCTGCAGTTCCTTGACTCCTTCCACGCGGATAATATTGGTGCCTGCACCTTTAATGTTGGCACCCATAGAGTTGAGGAAAGTTACCAGGTCTACGATTTCCGGTTCTTCAGCCGCATTTTCAATAATAGTGCGGCCTTCCGCCGTAGCTGCTGCCATCAAAATGTTTTCCGTAGCGCCTACGCTGGGGAAATCCAGATAAATGGTGGTACCCTTCAGTCCATGAGGTGCATATCCTTCCACAAATCCGTTGCCTACATTAATTTCAGCTCCCATGGCTTCAAAGGCCTTGAGATGAAGGTCGATCGGACGGCTTCCGATCATGCATCCTCCGGGAAGAGCAATTTTTGCATGACCCATTTTAGCCAGGAGCGGTCCCATAATGAGGAAAGAAGCCCTCATTTTGCTCATGAGTTCATAGGATGCCTCTGTCTTATCCAGCATGGAAGCATCAAAAGTCAATACATTGTCTTCCTTTGTCACCTTCACGCCCAGCGACTCCAGCACACTGCAGATGGTGCTCACATCATCCAGGTTCGGCGCATCAATGATAGATGCAGGGGTAGAAGGAAGCAGAGTTGCTACGATGATAGGAAGAACTGCATTTTTTGCGCTGGAAACACGGACATGTCCATGAAGGGGACGTCCGCCATGAATCACTAATTTTTCCAAAAGGAATCACTCCTGTTACTTAAAAATCAAAGAAATCTTGTACCTGATAATCATTCTATTTGCGGAATGTTTCTTTCTGCCAAGAAAAAGAAGGAAACATAGATTTACGAAATCAAATCACCATGTATCATAGCAAAAAATATATATGATTTCAAGGGAGACTGTAAGCGGGGGCGGAAAGTTCAAAGCCCGTGACTCAAAGGCAGGCCGCCGAACACAATCCCTGTCCCCATTCCGGTCTCCCTACTGTTCCAGACTGGCGGTGACCCGTTTCACACTTTCCGAATCGCCTAAAATGATGAGCATATCATCAGAGGCCAGCTGCATATCCGGATGGGGGTTGACATACATTTCCCCTTTCCTCTTGATGGCCACCACGGTAATGTTATATTTCTTACGGATATCAATATCCAGGATACTTTTCCCTATCCAGTCTTCCGGTACATGAATAGAGAGAATGGTTATATTGTTTTCCATTTCAATATAATCCACAATACCTGGAGAAATCAGGTTATGGGCTACCCGGACCCCCATTTCCTTTTCCGAATAAATGACTTTGTCCGCACCGATTTTCTGGAGCATTTTGCCATGGAGCGGATCCAGGGCTTTGACCACGATTTTCTTGACTCCCATTTCCTTAAGAAGAAGGGTGGTCATGAGGCTGGCGGACAGTTCCCCTACCGAAACCACTGCCACGTCCGCATTGCCTGCACCAATGGCGGTGAGGTTCTTCTCATCGGAGCAGTCGGCGCAGACCACATATCCCAGGGTGTCGGCCAAATCCTGAACCACATCTTCATCAATATCCATAGCCATTACATCATAGCCCATTTTTTCCAATGTAACAGCCACGCTTTTCCCAAACCGGCCAAGACCGGCTACAAAGAACTGCAATTTCTGACTCATACTGGCAACCTCTAACCTATAACAACATTTTCTTTCGGATATTTGACTGAACTATTGTGATGGCTGGCAAAAGTAATGGCCAGAGTCATCACGCCGATCCGGCCGATATACATGGCAATCATCAGAACGATTTTGCAGGCCGTATTCCATTCTCCTGTCAGCCCCATGCTGAATCCCACGGTGCTGAAAGCAGACACGGATTCAAAGAGCGCATCTTCAAAGCTGAAATTCTTCGGTTCCAAAGCAAAGACGGAAAAGGCAGTGAGGAAAGTGAGGACAATGGCCAGGGTAAATACGTTGGACGCCTTCATCAGACACTTGGAATCTACCTGTTTATGAAACAGCACCACATCCCGTTTCCCCCGAATCCACGCATAAAGGGAGAGCATGAGAAGTCCCATGGTGGTGGTACGGATGCCGCCGCCTGTAGAAACCGGGGCGGCCCCCACAAACATGAACATCATAACGAAAAGAACAGTGGAACTCATCATGGAATGGATATCAAAGACCACAAACCCCGCCAGGCGGGAGGATACAGACATGAAAAGGGCACTCTGCCATTTTTCCAGAGTTCCCATATGACCCATGGTTTCGGGATTATTTCCTTCCAGCAGGAAATAGACCACCACCCCCAGGGGAATCAGGATGGCCTCCATGGTAAAGATAAATTTGCTGTTGAAAGAAAGCCTGCACCACCGATGGTGCCTTAATACATCATCCAGTGCAATAAATCCCACGCCTCCCAGGAACATGGTAATAACCACCACGGTGCTCACAAAACCATCTGCCGCCATACCGGCAAATCCCACATCATTGCCCATGATATCCATGCCGCAGTTGGTAAAGGCGGACACCGCGTGCCAGTAACCCAGATAAATGCCGATAGGTCCGTATTTAAAATAAAGATACACCGCCAGCAGAGTGCCGGATGTAAATTCCACGGCCAGAGTCGTACCGATGATCTTGCGGACCAGCATAACCATACCCGATGGAGTCTGCAGATTGAAAGAGTCACGGATAAGGAGCCGTTCCTGCAGGCGGATTTTCCTTCCCGTATAAATACTCACCATGGCCATCATGGTCATAATCCCCAGGCCCCCTACCTGCATGAGGAAAAGAATCACCAGCTGCCCGAAGAATGTGAAATCATAACGAAGGTCAAACATGCTCATGCCCGTGACACTCACTGTACTCACCGACATGAAAAGAGCATCCACAAAAGAAACATCCCTGGTACCCGTCTGGGAAAAAGGCAGCATAAGAAGGAATGCGCCCAGAAGCATGAACAGCGCAAACCCGCCGCATATGAGAATTCCCCTATGCATTTTACTTAAAAACCGGACAACCAGCATCAGCATCTATGATACCTCCCTCT
This sequence comes from Dialister succinatiphilus, assembly GCF_928721695.1. Classification (NCBI taxonomy): domain Bacteria; kingdom Bacillati; phylum Bacillota; class Negativicutes; order Veillonellales; family Veillonellaceae; genus Dialister; species Dialister succinatiphilus. Next base: position 2,150,125 of record NZ_OV788641.1, read on the forward strand.
CCTCTTCAGGAATGGATTTCCCTTCCCGACCACCGGAGTGCTTCTTTTATTATACTATGTGCGGCGCAAATAAAAAACTGCACCCGGTGGGTGCAGTTTTTTATAACGGATTCATTCCTTTTCCTGTTCCCTGTTCTTCAAAAGTTCTTCCGCTTCGGTGGCTGCAATGGCCCCCAGAATATCATGCCTTGTAATAATGCCTACCAGACGGGCCGGCGCATCGATATCCGGATTGCCGGACTTCTTCTTTTCCACCACCGGCACCGTCTTCAAATGCTCATCCACCATAAGATTGGTGAGCGTTTCCATATCCGTTTCCGGCGTGACGCATCGCACATCCTTGGTCATGATTTCCGCTGCCGTAGTAGCAAGGAGCTTCCGGAAAGACCTTTCATAGCGGCCAAAGCCGCAGTAGTACAGATTTCCTCCCAGCACATCCACATACTGAGGAATCTTGGGTGTCACTTTCTTATAGAGGAGATCCCCTTCTGAAACAATGCCCAGAAGTTCATTGTCATCTCCAACTACCGGAATAGCACTGACCGGATGGGTAATGAATAAACCGACCAGCCTGTGTACAGTCACATCAGGAGATACGGTAAACACATACTTTGTCATGAAATCTTTGACTTTCAGCGTTTTGGATGGCATAGGAACCCCTCCTTTGAAAGCTTTGAAATCTGATATTTCCTATCTATATTTTAACGAATTTAAAGAAAACGTGCAAATGGAAAGAAAAAACAGCCCTCTTTTCTGCCATAAAGGCCTTCCCTTAAGGAAGCGCTGATTAAATCATTGTTTGCTTTTATTCTTGAATTTTTATGCAATGCGAGGAATGGGCTGACGCGAATAGCGAGCTATTTAAGGAAGCCCATGACGAAACAGTGCATAAAAAATCTTATAAAAGAAAACTCTATGAATTAATCAGTGCTTCCTTAAAGATGATAGGGCTCATGGCGGATGATTTTCATGGCCCGGTACACCTGCTCCGCCAGAATAAGGCGGGCCATCTGGTGAGTAAAGGTCATGGCGCTGATAGAAATTTTCAGATTGGCCCTTCTCCGGATGTTTTCTCCATTGCCATAAGGACCGCCAATCATGAAGAAGAAATGGCTGGTGCCGGATACCATTTTCTTTCGAAGAATGTCGGCCAACTCTTCAGAGGTCACCGGTTTGCCCTTCAGGTCAAGGAGAATAAGAAAATCTTCACCTTTCAGATATTTCAGAAGCTTTTCCCCCTCCTTTTCCATGACCTTTTCCTTTAAAGCAGGAGAAGGATTTTCCGGCATTTTTTCTTCATCCGGCGACAGGACTTCTACCTTTGCTATAGGAGAGAGACGCTTCAGGTATTCATCAATGCCCTGACGCATCCATTTTTCTTTGATTTTGCCGATGGTAAGAAATGTAAATTTCATTTACTGGTTAGACTCCGGTGCCGATGCCAGAAGCACTTCCGTATCCGCTTTCCTGCTATTATGTTCGTAGGTCACCTTGATGCGGTCCCCTGGCTTATGGGTATCCAGGATGTCCCTCATACCCTTGACTGTATCAATGGACTGGCCGTCGATGGCAAGGATATAGTCGCCGGGACGGATATCGGTGAGGCTTACAGGGCTTCTGGATGCCACTTTCATGACAAGAACGCCGCCATCATGATCCCAGTCATAGCCGTAGCGCTGGGCAATGTCTTTATCTGCGGCATAGACGCCCAGGTAGGCCCTTGTGACTTTGCCGCTGGAAATCAGCTGCTGAATAATGCCTTTGGCGGAGTTGATAGGAATGGCAAAGCCCATACCTTCTACCCCTTCCTTAGCGATTTTGGCACTGTTAATGCCCACGACCTTCCCGTCGGCAGTCACCAGGGCGCCGCCGGAATTGCCGGGGTTAATAGCCGCATCGGTCTGGATAAGGCGGAAACGCTGGTCTATATCGTCAAGGCTTCTGTTCAGTGCACTGATAACGCCTACTGTGACGGTGCCCTGGAATTCAAGGCCCAGAGGATTGCCGATAGCGATGGCCGTCTCCCCTACCTGCAGGGCATCGGAGTCACCAAAGGATGCCACCGGCAGATCATCGCTTCCATCGATCTTCACCACGGCCAGGTCTGTAGAGGGATCAGTTCCTACCACTTTTCCCTGTACCGTCTTACCATTGGAAAGGCACACATTTACATCTTTACTGCCCGATACCACATGGTTGTTTGTGACAATATATCCTTTCTTGTCGAAAAGGACGCCGGATCCAACACTCTGGCCCACTTCTACCCGCCGGTTAAACATATCCCGGTCATAGACCCTGGTGGTAATGCCTACAATGGCCGGACCCACTTCCTTGACTGCCTGCACCACCGCTGTGTTGCGGACAGCCGGAAGGTCTTCCATCTTCTTATTAGTCCCCTGGGGGAGCTGGTAGGAAGAGGAGGCCCCTCCTTTTTTCGGAAGTGCAAAATCTCCGAAGTAGCAGCCGCCTGCGCCGCCGATAATGAGCATGGAAAGCGCCAGTGCAGCAATCTTCATTCGGCTGCTTTTAGAGCCATGGGATGTTTCCTTCATGGCTTCGCCATTTTCTTTCAGTTTCCTGTCCAAGTCTTCTCTATCCATAGTAACCTCCCTGTCCCATGCGGGAAAGCAATGTTCAGGGAATTCCAGAAAGCCCCATCATTCCATGAATGGAAGGGGCTCATTGAAATTCCTGTTGATATGGTTCACTCATTATATCACAAACCGTCCATAATGGAAGCAGGCCTGTGTCATCAAAATTTCCAATAAAAAAGAAATCTGCCTTTCAAAAGCAGATTCCTTTTCCCTTACTTGGCAAAATCGGTAGCTCTGGTTTCCCGGATAACCACCACTTTCACCTGTCCCGGATACTGCAGTTCCTTTTCAATGCGGCGGGAAATATCATGGGCCAGAATGGTCGCCTGATCTTCAGACACCTTTTCCGGTTTCACGATAACCCGAAGCTCACGGCCTGCCTGGATAGCATAGCAGCTGTCCACGCCGGGGAAGGACTTGGCAATATCTTCCAGCTTGGTGAGCCGTTTGATATAGTTTTCCAGAGTCTCGCGGCGGGCGCCGGGGCGGGCTGCAGACATAGCATCAGCCGCTGCCACCAGTACGGATTCTACGCAGGTAGGCTCCGTATCTCCGTGGTGGGAAGCAATGGCATTGATGACTTCCGGCGGTTCATGGTATTTCTGTGCCAGTTCAACGCCCAGTTCCACATGGGTGCCTTCCTGTTCACGGTCCACGGCTTTACCGATATCGTGCAGGAGGCCTGCCCTTTTGGCCAGTTCCACATTGGCCCCCACTTCGCCGGCCATAATGCCTGCAAAGTAGGATGTATCAATACAGTGCTGCAGCACATTCTGTCCATAGCTTGTCCGGTATTTCAGACGGCCCAGGATTTTTACCAGTTCCGGATTCATGCCCCGGATACCGCACTCCATAACAGCCTGTTCACCGGCTTCGCGGATAGCCTTATCCACATCTTTCTTTGTCTTGGCCACCACTTCTTCAATCCGTGCCGGATGGATTCGTCCATCCTTCACAAGGCTTTCCAATGCCAGCCTTGCCACCTCACGGCGGATAGGATCGAAGCAGGAAAGAATGACCGCTTCCGGCGTATCATCAATGATCAGATCTACGCCTGTCAGGGTTTCAATGGCCCGGATATTACGGCCTTCCCTGCCGATAATGCGGCCTTTCATTTCTTCATTTGGAAGGGAAACGACGGAAACCGTGGTTTCGGAAACCGTATCCGCCGCATTCCGCTGAATGGCGGAAGCGATGATTTCCCTGGCCTTGGTATCTGCTGTATTCTTGGCTTCTTCCACAGCACTGCGGATGCGGACCGCCTTTTCATGGGTCAGCTCTTCATCCACTCTGGACAGGATCATATCTCTGGCCTGATCGCTGGAAAGCTGGGAAATTTCTTCCAGCTTTTTCTGCTGCTGTTCATAGAGACCATTCAGCTTTTCTTTCTGAGCCTTTACCTGGTTTTCCTTTTTGTCCAACTGGGATTCCCGCTGTTCCAGGTTGCCGCTTCTCCAGTCCAGATTATTTTCCTTCTGCACAAGACGCTGTTCGTACTTCTGCAGTTCATCACGGCGCTGTTTGTTTTCCTGTTCCACATCTTCACGAAGTTTGTGGATTTCTTCACGGGTCTGTACAATGGTTTCCTTCTTCAGCGTTTCCGCTTCCCGAGAAGCATTATCCAGCATTTTTTTTGCTTCTTCACCAATCTGCCGGGCCTTTTCTTCTGCAGATCCGATTCTTGCCTCTGCAATGCGCTTGCGGAGCATATACCCCACACCGGCACCAACAGCAGCGGCAATGATACATCCTACGATGACATACAGTAAAACTTCATCCAGTGTCAAATGATTCACCTCTCTCTTTCTGTTATTATAATGTTCACTACGAAAACATAAACGAACCATCTCCCTGAGGAGATATGGAAAATGATACCCATGGCAGTTTTTAAAGCACGAAAAAAGGAAATCCATGCAGGCCATGGAGAATTGAATTTTCCCAGGCTGAAACAGATGGATTTCCTCATGAATGAAAAATGTTATATTTTTTATCCCATAGGGAGAAAGCCCCTGCGACAGAAGACGAGCCCTGCAGGAGCCATTGTATATAATCAGAATCATACCAAAACAGGAATGTTCACTTGGTTCAGCACCTGTTTTTATTCTAAAATCTTTATAAATTATTGTCAAGAAGAGACCGCCGGAAAGAAGATAGACTGCTATAAAAACAGCTTCTAATGGCCTCTGCCGCCACCGAACATAGACCACACCACCAGTGCCGCGAAAGCAGCCCAGCTCATGAGGTAGGACAGAATGCCAAGGTCCGTCAAAATATTAATGACCGTAAGGCCTGCCATGAAAAGGATATTACCCCGCTTTTCCACATAGGGATCCCGCCGGATAAGGATAAAAGCGATAATAAAAATAAGGATATTGACAATAAGTACAGCCGGAAAATAGATCAGAAGCGGCACCATCTGCAGGATAAAGCTTCCTGCCAGCATGAGCAGCATGATGTAAATCCAGGTCATGGAAATCATAATTCCCTCCTTACATGGTCACCGTCTTCTTTCGGAATCCACATGGTCTGATGCGGAAAAAGCCAGCGGAACTCATAGGACGGCACCCAGCGCTGACCGAAAGCGTGCATAGGGACAAGAAGAGAAGCAGCAAAATGATGGAGATAGGCTTTCACGCCCCACTCCCTGGCCACCTGCTGCCTTGCGTCCACAGGGAGAAAGGCGATATCCACTTCTTTTTCCCTGATACAGGAAAGTTCCCGGAAAAACCAGTCCCGGGCCTCCCGGTTTTCCTCGACCCCTTCACCGGCCCAGTGCCACCAGTTCAAGTCCCCGGCGTGGAAAATCCGGAGTCCCTCCGCTTCCACCATGTAAGAACCGCCGGCATCGGTGGAGCCATACATATGAACAGTAAGCGGTCCTTCCTTCACCTCATCTCCCACATCCATCACATGAAGAAGACTCTGATTTCCTAAAGCTAGAGAACAGTCCCGATGGAGGAAATAGCCGGACGCCCGGTCTTCAAAAGACCTGATGGCTCGATTGAAATGATCTCCATGCACATGGGATACAAAGAAATACACCGGCTTATCCGTTTTTTCCAGACGCTCCTCAAGACGTTTCAAAGGATCCAGATAATAATCAAAAACAAGAATCACCTTTTCCAGCTCCAAAACAAAACCGCTGTGGTGAAGGAAATATATATCTACCGGTTTCATAGGTTCTCCTCTCATCATAAGAACTGACATTTCATATATATTTTTGTATCAGCCAATAAATTTTAACTTGAATGTGCCTCTCCTATAGAAGCTGTATAATAATTATATCATATGGGACCGCACTGCGGCCCCGGTTCAGAAGGTTCAGCGGGGAAGGTTGACGGGGCCTTTGGCCCCGAAGGTTGTGTAGAAGGGTTATGTCCCCAGAGGGGAAACGACTCACTACATTTTGCGCGTCGCTTTGCTCCTTCATCCACTGCTGTCACTGACTCACTGGATTTTCAGGTCGCTGATGCTCCCCTACAAATCCAGTTCGCTAGTGCAAAATGTGTTCGCTGTGCATCGCTTCGCTCAGGGGATGGCAGCGGCTTCGCCGCTGAGGGTGGTGGATTGCCGCTGGCGCGGCAATAAGTATAAAGTCAGCGTTATGAGGGAGGGTTCTTAAGATTGACCGGCCCTATGGGCCGGAGGGTTCGTAAGTTTGACGGGGCCTTTGGCCCCGAGGGTTGTGGTATCGCCCTTTGGGCGATGAGTATTATAATGCCGCCTTTCGGCGGTCACGTCCACATCGAGTATCATATTCATTCTTACTTTCGTACACCCTTTCCCGCTGCGCGGGCCTTCCCCTCAAGGGGAAACAAGGGTTAGCGGCGGAGCTTGCTATGTGCTGCTTGAGTCCCGCCAAGCATTCTGCTGAATTTGCCACCTCCGATGGCATTTCCCCCTTTGGTGCCTTACGGCACCACCTTTCTCCACGGGAAAGAGTCTCACTTGGTTCTCAGGTCGCTATCACTCCCCTACGAACCAAGTTCGCTTGCCACCCCGCTGTGCGGGGAAAGTCCCGCGGAGCGGGCAAGGGGGAACGCTTTTCTCACGCGCTGTGCACATTCTGCAGAGAATGTGCAAGTCAGTCGAAGTTGGCCCATATCCTGCCCATAAAAGGGCCTTCCTTTTAATCGACTGACCGTTAGGCGCGGTTGTATGCTTTTCCCTCGCCCGCAAGGGCGGTTGTATGGTTTTATCATAATGGCGCCCTTTATTTTTTTTAGGGGCGCCCACCAAGGCCGATAGCCGACAGCCGACAGCCGATAGCCGACAGCCGATAGCCCCACTCCCAAATAAACATTCCTTTGACCTTTGAGTCCAGTTTATGTAAAATATCATTGTAATAATAAGAGGTGGACCATGATAACTCACGATACTAAAGCTCATATGTTTGAAATCAATTACCCGGAAGGCCGGGCCTATCTGGAATATACAGAAGATAACGGAACCGTAACCGTTATCCATACGATTGTGCCCGAAGCACTGGGCGGAAGAGGTATTGCGGCAAGCCTGGCCGAAGCTTTCTACCGCTGGGCTTCTGAAAACCACCACCCTGTCAAATCAGACTGCTCCTACATGACAGCATGGATGAAACGAAATAAAATCACGACTTAGGCTCTTTAGACATTCTTAAGCAGCCTTCCAAAGGCTGCTTTTTTAATGACAGATAAGGAAGCACCGATTCTTGCAAATTGATTTCATAAAAACCAAATCAAATCCGGAATCCATGCTTCCCTGGAACGGAAAAAACTATGTACAGCTCATCACTTTTCCAAAGCCCCGGTACTTTCAGGGAAACGCAGAATACACTCGATATGATAACCACCCATTTTATTGAACTCCTTCGTTTAAAATCAAAAGAACTCTATGACCACTCCGTAAGGGTCGCCAACTATGCCGGCGCTACTGCCGTCTACATGAGACTTCCGGCCAATGAAATCACCCTGATCCGCTATGCCGGTCTCCTTCACGATATCGGACTTTTGACCATTCCCAATCACATTCTGACCAAGGTCCCCTATCTTTCCAGAAGAGAACTTTCCCTCTATAAAAAGCATCCGGAGCTTGGGGCCAACATGCTGGAATCGGTGCCGGGCTGTCAGGACCTTCTCCCTTATATCCGCTGCCACCACGAACGATGGGACGGCACGGGATATCCGAAGCATTTGAAGAATGTAAATATCCCCCTGGGAGCCAGAATCATCTCCGTAACCAGCTACTACGACGATATGGTATACTCTTCCCCGGACTTCAAAACAAAGGACATGAATGAAATATCCCGGGATATCATGACCGGCTCCGGCATCCTCTTTGACCCCGAAGTGGTATCGGCCTTCCTGAAAGTGCTCTTCCACAGCAATACGATTCCCACATAAAAACGCCTGCCAAAGCAGGCGCTTTTTTATTGTCTGACACGCCCCGGGAGCGTGTATTTCTCAGCTTCTTTTGCTTCTTTCCCTATTTCCTCAAATATCCCCTTCTTCTCAAAGCCGTATCTCCAGAAAGCAAGACCGGCAAGGTGATATTCTTTTTCCAATGCTGCCTTGGCTCTGAGGGAATGTTCTTCTTCCAGGTAGGTCCGGTGAAGAATTCCCCCCTGTCTCCAGGTGAGGGTGTACTGTCTGGCATCGGGCTGCCAGACAGGTTTGAGGCCGTGCCGGTTTATGAGAGCCTCCTGGTCCTTCATGGCAAGAACCCTGGATTTCATGTATCCCGGATTTCCTTCGTAGATTCTTGTATACAAAGGAAGGCCCAGGACCAGTTTTTCCGGGGGAACCATGGTGATCAGTTTTTGTATGTTTTTATCCAGCCAGCCGTAGGAGGAAACAGAACCGGCGTAGGGACTGGTTCTGGGGGTTTCATCGTAGCCCATAATGATTTCATAGTCGCAGAATTCAGAGAGTTTCTCCCGGTCATAGCAGAGACTCCAGGTAGGAGAGCCGGCGTTATAAACCGTAATGTCCACAGTGAGCTTCTTTCCTGATTCATGGAGGGGAAGAGCCAGATTTTTCATGAATTCTGTGAAAAGGTCCTTGTCTTTAGGGTCCATATTTTCAAAATCCACATTATACCCGTAAAGGCCGTATACTTCAGAGAGGGCAGCCATGCGGGAAATGAATTCTTCCTGTTTCTGCCGGTTATGCATGAAAAGGGAAGTGGTTTTGACGTCGAAATCATTGTGAATGAGGGGCATCACCTTCATATCTGCCTGCCGGGCCCTTTTGAGGTAGTCAAAGTTCCAGCTGTATCTATTTTCTTCCACGTCCTTATAGCTTCCCATGGTGGGCGAAAGGATCGGGGTTCCGGAAAGGGATGAAAAATCGGAATTTTCGCTGCGGAAGGAGTAGTTGATGTCCCAGAGAACCAGAGGCCTTTCAGGGGCCTCCTTTTTCATTTCTTTTACCTTCTTGTCCTTCACCTTTTTGATGGTCAGTTCCTTTTTCTCCGGCTTATAGGTATAGGAAAGGCCTGCTTCCCTGCTGAAGAAGGAAAAATCCACATACCTGTTTCCCTCCAGTTCCTTATAGGGAATTTCCACCTTTTCTTCTTTTTTCATGGCCGCCGGAGTGAGTTCTACATAAAGTTTATCCTTCTCCCAGGAAAGCTTCCACTTTCCCCCTTTGGTAAGAACCACAGGTGCCGTATACAAGGTGCCATCCACTTCATAGGCGTTGAAATTTTTGAAATCGCTGCCCTTCATTTTGACAGGCACCGGGCCATCGGCCATGACTGCCGCCGGAAAGATCAGGGCCAGGAGGACGGCTGCTGTTAATTTTCTAAGCAATGTTTTCCCCTTTCATTATAAGCAGGATGCTGCAAATTTTCGGACAACCCTGACCAGGGTCTTCGTATCCAACATATGGTATATATCTTCTTCCTTTTCAAGCGTGAAAGGTTCCTTTTCCAGAAAAGAAATGAATTTCCTCAGAATTCCGGAAGCCTTCTTTCCCTGATCCAGTGGCCTTTCTTTCCGGCCCAGCACTTTCTCCATAAGAAAAATCATGACAGCCGGACGGAAATAATAATCAATGAAGGTATTTTCTATCCAGTAGTCATGGGCAGTGTGACGGAAGCGGGCACAGCCTTTGGCAAAGGAAAGATACAAAGGAAGGCCGTCAGACAGGCCGCCCCAGAAGTCGCTAAACCCATAGTCGAAGGCACCGTCTTCCTGGGCCATGATATAGGTCAAAGCGTTTCCTTCTACGATGTGCACCTTTTCCTTATGAGGAAACTGAGGCAGCAGTTCTTTCTTAAAGAGGGCAGTCATGTGCGGATTGAGCTCCACCACCGTCACCGATTCCACATCTTCCTTTTCAGAAGCCATGAAGGTATAGTAGCCAAGACCAAGGCCATAGGTGATGACCTTTCCCTTCGCCTTTTCCAAAGGCTCCTTCATGGATTCGATTTCACTTAAAACCACGCTCATCCAGACGCCGCCGTTTTCCAGAAGCACCGGAAATACGACCCGGCTGTCAAAGAAGGCGGCTTTACCGTAGGCAAAGGGATCCTCCTTTTGGAATCCCTCGTGCCAGGTCTGGATCAGCTCTCCCGGCAGGTAATCATTCACAGTCAGGGTAATATGGCCCTCCCTGGTCTTTCCCCTGACCTTCACCTGCCGATAGTAGGGATTATCCAGAATATCAGAAGCTTTGTGCATGGTAATATGGGAGGAAAGATAATCATAGAGGGCATCCCCTATTTCCTCTTCCTTCATGAAAAGGGAAAGCTCCGAATAGGGTCTCATCTCTTCTCCCCCCTGGGCCAGCTCATAAGCCATTTCGCCAATATCGTCGGAAAATCCGATATCCACATAGGAAGAAACGGGCGCTTTCTCCCCCCTGGCAGCAAGGCTTCTGAAATCCACGTCTCCTACATAGAGATGATCCGACACCTCGCCAAGAAGCATGTCCTGGGCCGACACGGAAAGGAGATAGGTCTTCCAAAGATCCAGAACTCTTTCCTTCAAGGCTGTGCTGTTTTTTATTTGCATAGGTTAGTCCTTTCTTTCTTTACATGGCTCCGCTGGCTATGGTAAGGCCGGTCACTGAAGCGGCCCCTGCCCTTTTCAGCTCATGGGCGGCGGATTCCATGGTGGCACCGGTCGTGTAGACATCGTCTACCAGAAGGATATATTTCCCCCTGACGTCAACATTTCTATTGATATGAAATATGCCTTTAATGTTGTCATATCTTTCACTTCGGGAGAGGAGAGACTGGGTTTCGGCGGCGCGGAAGCGTACAAGGCCCCTTGGCAGGTATTTCTTTCCTGCCTTTTCCATCCACTCTTCAAACATCATATCCACCTGGTTATATCCCCGGCTGTCCCATTTCTTTTGAGACAGGGGCACCGGAATGACCAGGCTGCAAAAGGCAAGCCTGTCCCAGTAGGGAAATCGGGAAAGAAGGGGCAGGAAGGCCTTTTTTCTGTCTATCCGTCCCCCGTATTTCAGCTGGATAATGATTCTCCGCACCGCTCCCTCGTAGTTGCAGAGAGTGTAGCAGCCATGGAGATGGTCGGTGTGGGAGGAGTTTAAAAGTCTGGGGTTCCATACCCTTTTCAAACAATCCTCGCACCAGCCTATGTCCCTTTCCACCACCTTCCCGCAGCCGGGACAGGTGGTGGGATAAAAAATGTCTGCCAGGTCGTGAAAAAGTTTCATTCCTTTGCCTCCCCTTTCAGAAGAGGCAGGAAGAGGCTGTAGCGGCTGGCGGTATCCTGTCGGCTCACCGCCCGGGCAATGGCGTCTTCCGTGGAAATAAGGATGGTCCTCTTCCGCGCCCTGGTGACGCCGGTATAGATCAGGTTACGTTTCAGCATGATACTCTGGGTGGGAAGAAGCACCAGAATCACTGTGTCATATTCACTGCCCTGGCTTTTGTGTACCGTGGCGGCATAGGCCAGCTGGATGCTGTTTCTGTCTTCTCCTTCATAAACCACTTCTCTGCCATCAAAACGAACGAAAATCTTATTTTTATCCACGGCCCACACAATACCCAGATCCCCGTTGTACACTCCTTTTTCATAGTCGTTCCGTTTCTGCATGACCTTATCGCCGGGGAGGAAATGAGATCCGCCCTCCAGCGGATGACCATGGACCAGCTCCTGGATGGCATGGTTCAGATGGTCCACGCCGCAGGTGCCCCGGTACATGGGTGAAAGGACCTGCATAGACATTTTCTTCTTTTCACTTCCGTAATCCAGCTGACGGCAGAGGTTCATCACCGCGCCGAACGCATCCATTTCTGAAGAGGCATAGTAAATGGAAAATTCACCCTTCTCATCGGGATAGCAGAGTTCCCCTTCCCGGATGCGGGCCGCATTGTCGATAATGCCGCTTCCTTCTTTCTGACGGAAAATATGCTCCAGCCGTACCACCGGAACTTCTCCCCATTCGATAAGATCCTTCAGCGGCGAACCCGGCCCCACCGGCGGCAGCTGGTCTATATCCCCCACCAGGATAAGCCTTGCCCCTTCCTTCAAGGCGCAGAGGAGATGGTAGAACAGGGAAATATCCATCATGGACGCTTCATCTACGATAATCAGATCCTCCTTCAGGGGATCAGACTCATTCCTGTTGAAAAAAGTTCTGCCGCTGTCATGAAGCTCTGCTTCCAGGGCTTTGTGGATGGTATCCGCCTCCACGCCGCTGGAAAGGGAAAGCCTTTTGGCTGCCCGGCCGGTAGGCGCCATGAGGCGCACCTTCAGTTCAAACTGACGGGCAGCAGCAATAATAGCCTGCACCAGGGTGGTTTTTCCTGTACCAGGGCCGCCGGTGATAACCAGTACCCCCGATTCCAGTGCCTTCTGCACTGCTTCCTTCTGCTTTTCCGCCAGAGTCAGATGGTTTTCCCTTTCAAATTTTTCAACAGCCAGTTTCGAGGATCCCAGGGAACTTGCGTCCATCATAGTCCGGATGCGGCGGGCCGATTCAGTTTCCGCCTCGTAAAGGGAAGGAAGGTAAAGGTATCGCTTTTCTTCCCAAAGCACCGAAGGAATGTATTCGCTATCAATGGCCTCTTTCCCTGCAGCCGCCACGATATCTTCCGTCACCTCCAGGGTGAGGGAGGCATTCCTGAAAACAGAAGTTTCCGGTGCACAGGCATGGCCCTGCATGAGGGCCCGGGAAATCATATACTCTATACCATGCACCACACGGTCCGAATCATCGGGAGCTATGCCCCTGGCAAGGGCTATCCGGTCTACTTCCTGAAACCCAAGTCCCGGTATGTCCCGCACCATGCGATAAGGGTCATGGGTCAGTACCTCTTCCGTTTCATCACCGTATTTCTTGTGGATATCCGAAGCAAACCGTTCGGAAATCCCCAGGGACTGCAGAAACATGATAAGAGACTGTTCTTCCCGGATCTGCTCATAGGAATTCTTTATCTTCTCCAGCGTCTTTTTCCCGATGCCCGGCACCTTTCTTAAATCATCAATATGTTTTTCAAAGACCTCCATGGTTTTTCTGCCGAAACGATCCACAATTTTTCCTGCCATGGACGGACCGATGCCTTCTATAAGCCCGGAGGCCAGAAACTGCTTGATTTCCTCCGATTCCTCAGGCTTCACATTTTCCAGACTGCTGCACTTGAACTGCATGCCAAAACGGGGATGCCGTTCCCAACATCCCCGAAGCAGCACCGGCTGACCCACATAGGGGGCCGGGCCCCGGTATGCGGCAGTCATGATTTTCCTGCTCTCTTTATCTTCCAGGAGGAATACGCAGAATCTGCCGTCATCGCTGGAAAATATGATTTTCCTTACGGTGCCCCGCAGCTCTTCTGTCATTTTTCTTCTCCCCTGATGAAACGATTCTGCACTTTTTTACTGATATCCATGAGCATCTGGTACCAGCGGACGAAATCAGGCCGGGCAGACATATCTTCTATGAGCCGGGAGACCTCCTCGATGTTCTTTTCTTCCCTTTTGCCATCAAACACAAGAATTTCCGCCTTGATTTTGCACTGGGCAATACTTCTTGAAAGGGCCAGCCGCTTTTCAAAAAGGGCGGCCAGCTCCTTGTCTATGGTCCTGACGGAATTTCTTAAATCCGCTAATTCTTTATCTTCCATAACAGTCCACTCCCCTCAGGAAGAAATGGGATTTACTGATTATTAGCGTGAAGGGTCTTCAGAATTTCCAGAACCTTGTCCTTTGCTTCTTCCAGAGGCACTTCCACCACTTCGCCGGACCGGCGGATTTTGATTTCCACGCAGCCGGACTGCTGCCATTTCTTACCGATGGTCACCCGTACCGGATAGCCGATGAGGTCTGCATCCTTAAACTTGATGCCTGCCCTTTCGTTCCGGTCATCCAGCACCACTTCATCCCTGCTGTCTTCCATGTCCTCATAGAGCTTTCTGGCTGCTGCCATCACTTCTTCGGACTTGTTGTTGGCCGGAACGATGACTGCTTCATAGGGTGCAATGGCCACAGGCCAGATAATGCCGTCATCATCATGGTTCTGTTCGATAGAAGCAGCCACGGTCCTCGTGACGCCGATGCCGTAGCAGCCCATGACGAAAGGATGGGATTTTCCCTGGTTGTCCAGGAACGTAGCATGGAGGGCTTCACTGTACTTGGTACCCAGCTTGAACACCTGGCCTACTTCGATACCCCGGCAGCGGACGATCTTGCCTCCGCAGTGAGGGCATACATCCCCTTCCTGGATCTGGCGGATCGTATCCACACGGACATCAGTGAAATCGCGAGCCGGGTTTACATGGATGTAATGCTTATCCTTTTCGTTAGCGCCGCAGCAGGCACCCTGCATTTCCATCACCGTAGGATCCACCAGGATATCAAAGTCCTTCGTCCGCTTCAGGCCGATGGGGCTGATATAGCCGGCGGTGAGGCCCACCTTCTTCAAATCCTCATCGGAAGCCATGTCCACATTGATGGCATTGTAAATATGCTGGATCTTCGTTTCATTCACTTCGTGATCGCCGCGAACCATGGCCAGTACCACCAGACCGTCCACATTGTACACCACAGCCTTCACGGACTGAGCAACCGGGGCATGGAGGAAATCGCACACCATTTCAATGGTATGCTGCCCTGGTGTTTCCACCAGTTCCTTTTCCTTGTCATTATGGATATCACACTTCACAGTGAGGGGATCCACAGCTTCGATATTGGCTGCAAAATCACAGTTTTCGCAGTATACAATATCCGCCTCTCCAGAATCAGCCAGCACTTCGAATTCATGGGAACCGCTGCCGCCGATGGCCCCGGAATCTGCAATCACCGGACGGAAAGTCAGGCCGCAGCGGGTGAAAATACGGGTATAGGCATCATACATGAGCTTGTACTGCTTATCCAGCCCTTCCTCATCGGCATCAAAAGTGTAGCCATCCTTCATAATGAATTCGCGGCTTCTCATAAGACCGAAGCGGGGACGCTTTTCATCTCTGTACTTATTCTGGATCTGGTACACAGAAACGGGAAGCTGCTTGTAAGAAGTGGTGTCCATCTGAATCAGGGAAGTCACCAGCTCCTCATGAGTGGGGCCCAGGCAGTATTCCCGGTCATTCCGGTCCTTCAGCTTGAACATCTCCGGTCCGAACACATCCCAGCGGCCTGTCTTCTGCCACAGCTCCGCCGGCTGCACAATAGGCATCATGATTTCCTGGGCGCCGGTCTTATTGATTTCCTCGCGGATAATCTTCTCCACCTTCTGAATAGAACGCCATGCCAAAGGAAGGAAGGAATAAATCCCGTTTCCAATCTTCCTCATCATACCGGCCTTCAGCATGTACTGATGGCTTACCACCACGGCATCAGCCGGTAATTCACGTAAAGTAGGACTGTATAATCTGGATGCTAACAAAATATCTCCCCCTGTAACTGTCCCGGCACGCCGGAACGATTTTCATACCGAAAATTTTTCGTTATATGCTTTTTTATTATACCACGCTTTGGAAAGGCTATGGGAGAAAAGTTGTGTTCGCTGGCGCTCAGGGGGCAGGAAAAAGGTTCAGAGGGAAAGGTTCTTAGGATTGACCGGCCTGACGGCCGGAGGGTTCTTAAGTTTGACGGCCTTTCAGGCCGAGGGTTGCGGATTGCCCTTCGGGCAATGCTTATAAAGTCAGCGTTACGGGATTTTCTTTCTGTGTCATATGACATGCTTCCCACCGGGCAAGGTGGTGGCGACAGCCACCAAAGGGGGAAACACCGGAATGGTACATGAAGTATATGACTCGCCTGTTTTTCTCTCCATGTCCCTCGTTTCCCCTTGAGGGGAAATGCCACGTAGTGGCAAAAGGGTGTACGGGGCTGAGCAGCAATATGACACTCTATCATTTTCCTGACCGCCAATCGGCGGCCCCCCCGGAAAAGGTTCTTAAGATGGATGGGCCCTTTCGGGCCCAAGGGTTCTTAAGTTTGACGGCCCTTCGGGCCGAGGGTTGCGGATTGCCCTTTGGGCAATGCTTATGAAGTCAGCGTTACGGGATTGGCTTTCAGTATCATATGACATGATAAGCATTCTGCTGAATTATCTGCCTTCGGCAGATACAACCCCTATCCGGCTGCGGCGGACTTCCCCCGCAAGCGGGGGCAGAATAAAGCTAACGCATAGCGAAGAATAAAGTCCCCCCGCCGGGGGGAAGGTGGTGGCGCCAGCCACCAAAAGGGGTGCATTTCCTCGCCCGTCAGGGCGGTTGTACGGTTTTCGCTGCCCCAGGCAGCGGCATATAAAACTCCCCTCTGAACCAGCCCGCTCTGTGGGCCGAACCCATCGTTCGGTGCGCAGCACACGAACGATAGAACCCGGGCGCCGAGAGGCGCCTGAACCCTCAAGCCCCATAGGGGCTTGTCCAAATGGCGCCTGAATCCTCATGCTCCCAGGAGCGTGTCAGACAAAAAGACCCGGCCGGGGGCCGGGTCTTTCTGCTATCTTAATCAGTTACCGGAGGGAATGGCAGCTGTTATGATAGACTCTCTCAGGATTCTTTGCTGAGTTTTTCGATGAGTTCGCTCTGTTTTTTCAGCATTTCTTCCAGTTCTGCAATTCTTTCATCCTGGCTTCTCATTTCATCTCTCATGGAGGAGACTTCGTCAGCCATTTCTTTTCTTCTTTCCGCCATGGATTTGCCTCTGCCAAATTTCACGCTCACTCCTGCGTTCACCATATTTTCTCCGTCACCGAAGGAGGTGCCCAGGGAGAGGAGTACGTTTTCATTGGGCCGGTAGAAGAGGCCAAGGGCTGCGGCATTGGCGTTACGGTAGGAGCCGAAGCCTGCGGCGATGCTGAACTTGTCATCAGGGTTGAAGTCGCCGGGGCGGAGGGCTGCCAGGGCTGCTGCATTGGCGCCTACTTTCTTGATGCGGTTATCCAGCCTGTCCACTCTTTCATTGGTCTGATAGAGCTGCCTGCCGGTGACAACCTGACGGCTGTCTGCAGAAAGTACGGCATCATGGGTTTCGATATTGCCTTCCACGTAGAGATTGCCGCCTACATAGCCGTCATGATCTACGTAAAGGGTATCGGTTCTTGTTTCTTTTGCTACGGTAAGATTTTCATCCACGTAAACTTCATTTCTGAAATCTGCTCTACCGACAAATTCAGAGGTTCCTCTCACTGTAAGGTCATCGGTAAGTACTTTTCCGGTTTCCACCTTGTTTCCGGTAATCTTAGTGTTGACTTCACCGCCTTTTACAAACGGGGTCTTTGCGTCTTCATTTTCAAAGGTGGTGCCATCGTTGTCACTGATGACCGTGTTCTTTCCGGTGATATTGGTAATCTTGGTGGCAACGTTTCCGATTTCACCATCTGCCCAGTTGATAATATCGCCGGAAGCTTCGTTCAGAATATCCTTCGACTTGTTGTAAATGGTGCCGTCTTTCGCAGTATTGGTAATGTCCGTAGCAGACTGTTCTGTCTTTGTGGTATGACCTTCACTGTTTTTCACGAAATTCACAATGCTCTCAGCAGACTGATTAATGGTGCTGGAGCCATTCGGGTTCGTAACACTGGTTTTTTCGCCTTTCAGAGATTCAGATTTAGTAAAGGAAGTGTCTCCTGCCTTATTCTTCAAGGAAATATTGTTGCTGGTAGCAGTCTGGTTATAGGTTCCGGTACCTTCTTCACTGGTAATAATCCGTTTTGTACCCTCGGCAGTGGTATTTTCCTTGTTGCTTGCAGTTCCATTGACAATGGATTCCGAAATCTTTCCATCCGTCATCTTCCAGGAAGTGTTATATCCTTTTCCTACATGATTCCAGATGCTGCTCGACGCTTTGTTTTCAATATCTGCCGCAGAGTTGGACAGTTTTTCATCTGCCTTATTGGTGATGTTTGTCGCGCTGTTGCTCATATTACCGCTTGTATTGCTGGTAATGCCTTTATCATCCCAGGTGGTGTAGGTATCAAGACCATAAGCTGCCTCGACGCTTTTGGTCGTTACAGCCACCTGGTTATCGCCCACTTTGTTGATGACGCTGTTTGCGCCCTTGTTGAGCACATCATTAGCGTCATTGGTAATGGTGCCGCCAGCTGCGCTGAGGCTGATGTCCTTTGCATTCTGGCTGATGCCGGTAATGGTTGCACCATCGGTAACCGCACTGCTTACAGTGCCAGTAACAGCATCTTTTGCACTGATAATCGTATTACCATCAGATTTCAGCGCCTCTACAGCACTACCTGCAGTCTTGGTTTCGGCATAGAAGTGGGTATTATCTACCTTGATGAGCTGTTCCGATTTGTCTACCGTGCTGCTGGTATTGTTTGCCTTTGTTCCGTCGGTGATGGAAGAAGCAAGGCTTCCGGCATTCTGGTTCACCACGGTGGTATTGGTGCCGTCGGTTACGGAGGAAGCGATCTGATCTGCTTTCTGCAGGCTGTTGGAAACATTTTTCCCTTCAGTAATGTTGGTATTGGTCTGGCCAGCTACGGTATCAATGGTGGTCTTCTTAGCGCCATCGGTGAGCTGGGATTTTTCTTCTGCTGCTCCGCGGAGGTAGGAAGCGGTCTTGCCCTCAGCCTTCATTTCTTCCATTGTCTGATGGGACAGCTGGGTGGAGGTATTGGAACCGTAATCGTTGGATACCTTGCTTACAATGGAGCTTGCCGCATCGGTTTCTACATCCAGAGCTTTATTGGTGATCTTGTTCTTCGCTTCGTTGGTGATGTTTTCTGCCGTCAGGCTGCTGTCGCCGCCGACAGTGGTGGTCAGGTCTTTGCCAACGGTGTTGGTCATGTTTTCGGAAGCCGTGTTCACCAGGTTCTTAGCCGTATGGGAAATCATTCCTTTTTCAGCGGTATTCTTGATATCCGTAGCAGTCTGCTTGGTGTAGGTCTTGTTTGTTCCGTCACTAGCGAAGGTATTGAATCCGTTATTGCTCAGGTTGGTGGAGGCTTTGTTATTTCCATCAATTACAGTAACCTTTCTTTCTCCTGCATTCTGGCTGACGGTGGAGTACTTGTTCGTTCCGTCCACTGCTTTGTCTTCCATGGAGAAGGTGCCGTCATTATTGCGGATCATTTTTCTAGTGACGTTCTTCTGGGAGCCTTCTGGTTTTGCGTTATCGCCCAGGTACTGGCTGATTTCTTTCGCCCCTACGATGGATTTTCCTGTGGAGTCTACGATCCCTTCATCGGTTCTGACGGTGATAGAGCTGCCGTCTTTATTGAAAATGGATTCTGCACTGTAGTCCACAGTGCCAACCTTGTCATTGACTTCGGATGTCACATTGCCGCCATTAATGGTAGTGTAGTCATCTTTTGCATCCACCGTGCTGGAAAGAGTCTTGGAATCAAAGGTTCCGTTGACGGTCAGGTCCGTCACACCGGAGACTGCGCCTGCGGAAGTGATTTCCACCGTGCCGATTTTGCCGGATGCTGCTGTGACTTTGCCCTTTGTATCAACGGTAAAGTCTCCAGCCGCCCCTTTGATGGAGCCGTCCCATTTCAGAGCTGCGCCAGCATGTTCATAATCATCGCCACCGGCATAGAACCCGTCTTTGTCCATGACTCCACTATTCAGGCCCACTTTGATGCCATCTCTGCTGAGGGTAATCTGGTTTGGGTCATCTTTATTCAGTACCAGCTTATTCACAGAATCCGGGTTACTGCCATCGTCGTTGCTGAGCTTGGAGATAACACCGTCGGGATTTACTCTGAGGCTTCCTTTGTCGGCCTCTTTACGATCAGTTGCTTCAGCTGCCACTGCATCGGCATTGACTTTGACCTGCTTATCCAAGTCAAGTAATTTTTCGCCTACTTTTTCGCCTGCCTCTACAACCCCTGCAACTGCCACAGTATTAGCATTGATCTTCTCATCCAGGGCGGATAAATCTTTTTCAACGTCTGCTTTCTTCGCATAGGTGTTCTTAATTACAAGTCCATCACCATCACCGTAGGCTTTGGTGGCTGCAGTGGCATAGTCTGCTTCTTTGGCATGGTCTGCTTCTTGGGCTTTTTCTACGTTGTTGATAGAAAAATTCGTTGAGTTCCCATCATCCTTAGTCACTATAATCAAATTTTGGGCCGCGCTGGAGCCAGAGACATCCGTAACAACATTGACCGCTTCACCCAAAACGCCGCCAGCTGTGAATAAGAGAGCTGCCATTGCCAGGACGGCAGCTCCTTTCCTGCCTGCCGAGCGGGCGGAAGAGGCGCTCTTGGTGACGCTCCTTGCAATTTCAGACGTGACCACATAACAATGTTTTGCTTTAGACCAGATGACTTTGTATACCCGATTCATAGGGGTCCCTCCTTTATACTTCTTACCTTCTTTCTCTTTTCATTACTCCTGCCGGCGCCGATTCTCCTATGCTTCTTTTTCCTCCTTTCTTTACTGTTTCCGACGAATATGGCGGAGCTGTCTTTTCCGGGATGGCGGGCTTTCCGGCCTTTGGCCAAGGCCCTTTTCCCTTTTCCGGCCTGATTATAGCAAAATAAAAATGAAAAAAACCTATACTAAAGTACAGGTTTTCCATTAGGAGTGCGTCTTATTTCATGATATGATACATTCAGGGGTATGAAGATTTCATAAAGAGAGGTGTCCTATGTGGAAAAGAATGGTTCTGTCCATGCTTCTGGCATGCCTTCCCTGGTCTTTCTGCCATGGGGAAAGCCCGGTTCCTGAGGATATGGGAAATCTGGAAAAAGCGGGAGCTGCTTTGGAGAAACAGGAAGAAAAGGTTCCATGGTTTGAAATCCATGGCGATTACCGCTGGCTCTACGGAAATGGCCGTTTTCGCGGAAAGGCCCTGTCACTTAAGGGCAGGGCCTGGAAGAGGCAGGATGAGAAGGTGACCATGGAAACGCGGCGTTTCCGCCTGTTTCCTGTGCTCCGCCTGACGCCCCATCTGCTTTTGAAAACGGCGCTGGAGGACAACCGCATAGATCAGGGGCCGGGGAGCAGTCACCACCTTTTCCTTTCCCGGGCTTACCTGCAGTACGAAAATGAGAGCCTCAAGATAGAGGCAGGGCGGCTGAACTATTACCTTATGGATGGGGATCTGCTGGACAAGAAAATGGACGGTTTCCGCATCCGCTATGGCCATGATGATGAGGGACCGGGGCGGTCGGTCTTCTTCTACGGCCGTACAGCGGAGGACCGTTCCAAAGCGAGGAAGGTGCTGGTGCTGGAAAATAAGAGAACTCTGGGCAAATGGCTTATTCACAGCGCCTATGCCGATTTCAGAGCCATCCACGGCCATAAGGAATCCATACCGGTCCTTTCGCTTTCCGGGAAATCGGGAGAACGCTTTGACCGCCAGCAGGTGGGCGTAGTAAAGGGTGCCTACTCTCCCAATGAGGACTGGACCTTCAGTGTGGACTACGTTCTCTCCCACGGCTATCATGAAAAGGACCATTTCAGCGAAACGAAACCGGGCTATGTGGCAGCGGCGATGTACGGGGAAGCGGACCCGAAACGGGCGGGAAGCTATGAAGTCTGGGTCCGTTACTACCACCTCCCCTCCTCTGCCCTTCTCGCTCCCACCATGGACGCCGACACCACCTTCTTCCGCCGCATGGGCTTTTCCGGCTGGGGCGCCCGCCTTGATTTCGTACCGGTGAAAGGACTGGTATGGGCGCTGGAAGGATTCTCCCTGAAAAATAGAAGCAGCGGCCCTGTGACCGGGGACTTCCATGAGTATGTGCTGGGTACCAGCGTGACGGCTTATTTTTGATCTGTGGACACGCCTGCGGCGTGAGGGTTGACGGGACTTCGTCCCGAGGGTTCTAAAGGTTCTTAAGTTTGACGGCCCTTCGGGCCGAGGGTTGTGGTGGCGGCTTCGCCGCAATTTTTATAAAAAAGGGGCGCGGCTGGCGCCGCGGGTTGTGTCTAAGGGTTGTGTTCGCTTCCGCTCAGGGGGCGACAGCGCCTGCGGCGCTGAGGGTTGCGGTATCGCCCTTACGGGCGATGAGTATTATAATGCCGCCTTTCGGCGGTCACGTCCACATCGAGTATCATAATCATTCTTACCCTCGTACATCCCTTCGCCACTTCGTGGCCCTCTTCCCCTAAAGGGGACGCAAGGAGCGTTACGGGATTGGCTTTCAGTGTCATATGTGACACAATATCCAGTGCCACCTATTTTCTCGTTTCCCCTTGAGGGGAAGTCCCGCGAAGCGGGAAAGGGTGTACGGGTTTGAGCAGGGATATGACACTCTATCATTTTCCTGACCGCCAATCGGCGGCCCCCCCGGGAAAAGGTTCTTAAGATTGACCGGCCCTTTCGGGCCGGAGGGTTCTTAAGTTTGACGGGGCCTTTGGCCCCGAGGGTTGTGGTATCGCCCTATCGGGCGATAAGTATTATAATGCCGCCTTTCGGCGGTCACGTCCACATCGAGTATCATAATCATTCTTCCCCTCGTCTACCCCTTCGCCACTTCGTGGCCCTCTTCCCCTAAAGGGGACGCAAGAACGTTACGGGATTTACTTTCAGTGTCCCCAATAAAAAAACCGCCTTTCGGCGGATTTTTTATTTGTCTGTATTGGCGGCGTAGCCTTTTTCTGCGGCTTCTACGGCCAGGCCTACCAGGTTTTTATGGCCTGTCTTGGCTAGCATGTTGCTTACGTGGAAGCTCACGGTGCTTCGGGAGATGTGGAGGGTGTCGGCGATTTCCTGGTAGGATTTGTTTCTGCAGACCAGGCGGAGGATGTCCAGTTCTCTTTTGGTAAGGCGGGCGTGATGGAGGCCGAAGGTGGTTCGTTCTTTCACGTCGGGGAAGAGGTGCTCTCCTTTGAGGGTGCGTTCCATGGTGTCCACGAAGTCGGCGGCGCTGCTTTCTTTGTAGATGAAGCTGTCTGCGCCTGCCTCGCGGGCCAATTCTACGAAGTGCACGTCGGCGAAGCCGGTCATGATGATGATTTTCTGCCGGGGAAGTGCTTTTTTGATGCGTCTGGTGACTTCAATGCCGCTGGTACGGCCTTCCATGCAGATATCCATGAGGATGATGTCGGGCTGCAGAACCTGGACGGCCACTTCTGCCACTTCGGAGAGCTGCAGGATTTTCACGACTTCGATTTTTCCCGTTTTTTCAAATAGATGGAGCAGGCCTTCCAACAGGATCCTCTGGTCATCTACAATCATTACCCGTATCATAGGACACCCCCCTTTTCTTTATCATATCATAGAAAAGGCAGGCGTCAATTTTAAAATTTTCTACCGTTTATGAGGAAAGGCTGTCCTTTACAGGAATGGTGACTTTGAGGATAAAGGGGCATCCGGTGATGTATGCCATGGTGCCCTTTTCTTTTTCTACCCTGGTTCTGATGGAGGAAAGTCCTCCGCCTTCTTTCAAAGGGCCGCTGCTGCCCGTGCCGTTGTCGGTGACGGTCATGGCATAGTGATTTTCTTCTTCGAAGGTTACCGTGATTTCATCTGCTTTGCCGTGGATAATGGCGTTTACCGCCGCTTCCCGGAGGATTTCCACGAAAAGGCTGCCCTTTGCACCTTCAGGAAGTTTTCCTTTGATATGAAATCGGATGCCCAGGCTTTCATAGGTGCCAAGGAGTTCTGTGAGGATGAGGTCCGGTTTTACTTTGATTTCTTTTTCCATGTCCTCCAGGAGGCGGGAGAGCATGCGGCCTATGGAACCGTAGTTTTTATAGTCCCTGTTGTTCAGGATCTGCTGGAGGCAGCTGATGCGCTGGCCCATCATGTCGTGGATTTTGAAACGGATGGTGCGGAGGGCTTCTCTGCTTTCCAGAGGCACCAGTATGTCTAGCAGATCTTTCATTTTTTCGTTCTATTTCCGCAGGGCTTCGTTCTTTTCATAGAGCTGCCGGTTCATCTGTTCCAGTTCCGTAATATCAGCGGCGGTGATCTGCCATCCGAAGCCGGTGGGTGTGGTGAAGGGTTCTCTGGTGAATCGGATGATTCTGCCATCTTCAAGGCGGCAGATGATTTCATCTTTTTCTTCAAAGATTTCCCCTCTTTTCCCTATTTCCTCCCAGAAAAGGCGGCCGTTGGCCACGTTTTTCCCAAGGATGTCCGCCATGTACTGCTTCATAGCGTTATTGATGAGCACCGGCTCTCCTCCTTCCCGGGTAAGGAAGATGCCTTCGGGCATTTTATTGATGGCTTCTTCTATGGCAAGGCTGGTGAGGCCTTCATGGTACTGGCGGTAGGATTGGGAAATGAGGACAGCCTCCCTTACATTGCATATGAGGAGCATGAGCATCAGGTTTAGGGGAAGAATGCTGTCCAGAAGAGGAAGGATGAGAAAGGAGGCGGCGGAGAGAATATAATTTCTTTTGTCCTCTTTTCCGCCGTATAGAAAAAGGGCTGAGGTAAGGACTACCAGCACCGTCCTCAGCGCTTCATGGTATGTCATCATGGTAACGCCGGTGCTGTGACCGTCCATGCCGTCATGGAGAAGGTCAAAAATCAGGAGAAGCACCAGGAGCTGCGCCCCTTCCACCAGTCTCTGCCTGGTATTTTGAAAAGAAGGAAGGGGACTCTGGTAATAAACAAGGAAGGACTCCGCTGCCAGAGAGAGGAATGTCCAGAGGGTCAGGGCGATGAGCCAGGAGTCCGGCAGTATGTACAGATTAGCCATGGTCCTTCTCCTTTCTCCCGTTTTTCTCTTCAGGATATGTGATGCAGATTTCCGCGCAGAGGCTGTATCCAAGGTCCCTGGTGCCTATGGATATACCATCTTTCGTGAACCGACTGTCCCTTTCCATATCCTTCATGAAAGATTCCACCCAGTAAGATTCTCCTGCCATCAGGGAGAGACGGCTGCCATGGGGATGGATATCCAGGTGGCAGGAAATATGAACCGCCCCGGCCAGGACTGCACCTTCCATGTATTCTTCCAGAAAATCATAGAAGGTAAGGACAGAAGAGGCAGGAAGGATGCCCGCCGCCCCTTCGGAATGAAGGACGGCACGGATGCCCCGGGGAGAGAGGTAGCGAAACAGTTCTTCCGCTGCCATTTGGAAATCCCGGCAGTCCACCTTTCCACCTTCCGCTCCTTTGAGGAAAAGGATGCACCGCCTTTTTACATAGCAGGCCAGCACATTCAGCCGGAATACCGCTTCGTCCGCCTCGTTTCCCGGCCGGGCATGCTGCAGGAAAGAGGCATGACGAAGGATGAGACGGCTTTTTCTCTTCACAATGGTTTCCAATTCTCTATAAATCTTCCATTCCGCAGCCAAACGGATATAGGAACGCCTGAGGGTACCTTCCTTTTCCAGCATGTCCGCTGTGCGGCGAAGGGCCTGATTCACAAGGCCCATCTGCCGCCTTTTTTCCCTGATTTCCTTCACATTTCGATACCAAAGGGCTGTCCCGCCCTGCACCGGAAGAATCTTCACTTCACAGTCCTCTTTCCTCACTCTTGGTCCTACAGAGTGATACAGGGTCCTCCCCCTGCTGTCTTTGATGGCAAGGGCCAGGGAAGAATAGTTGAAGAAATCTTCATAGCTGCCGTTTCCTTCTATCATATGGGAGTCAATCATCCATTCTATCCACAGGAAGAAGGAGAAAACGGTAATCAGTGTAAAGTCGGTAGCCACAGCCACTTTCATGCCCAGGGCATAGGCGGCCGCATAAAGAAGGTAGAGAATAAGCTCTGCCACCGGCAGAAAGATTTTTATATTTCCCACATGGTTTTTTTCACTGCCCTGCGGATAAGGTAGAACACCAGGACCAGCAGCTCTCCTGCATAAGCCGCCGAGAGGGCATAGTATCCCCACCGGTATATATGGATATCCGGGGCGCTTGGAAGGCCTTCGGGAAATGAAAAGGCGGCGCCGTGAAAATCATTGGTCATAATCACAAGGGCCAGCGACACATTCAGGAGCGCCGTCCCCTTCAGCCACAAGGGCCATCTGCCTTGCCCCCGGCCTCTGGAGCCGGTTACGGCCAGACAAAGAATGAGAGTGGTCAGAAGAGCCATATATACATAGTAGGAATACCAGTTATACCGGCGTAGGGTGATCATTTCCACAGGAAGAGCGGCAATGATACTTCGGAAAAAAAGCCAGAAGAAGCAGAGAATCACCATGAAAAGGATGATCCACTCCCCTTCCGTTCCCTTCATACGCCTTCGAAGACGCCTGCCCCAGATAATCGTCAGGAAAAGCATGGAAAAATAGAGTATATGATTGGGAATGGAGACCAGTGCATACAGAGAATAGGGCGCCAGGATCTTAAATTTCAAATAATAGCCTGCATCATCCATTTCCTTAAGGAAACCGGCCGTTTCCTCGTAGCGGATGGTCCTTCCGTGATAGCTCTGTGAATAGCCCTCCTGCCAGAGACGGCTCTCTATCTGCTTTTCATTGAGGGAAAGAGGCTCCCTGGAAAGAAGTCCTTTCTTGAAAGACAGGGTTCCCCTCTTTGGATATACCAGATGAAAAGGCCTGCCTTCCCAAACCCAGCGCCTCGCCTCCACATCGGGAACAATATACACATCCGCTTCCTCACGGCGGCTGGTCTGCAGGTAATAGCCAGGCGCATAGCGGGCATCCAGTCGAAGACGTCCCTCCTGATGTATCTTTTTCAAAGCCTCGACTCCGGCAGACAGATCCATTTCACCGGAAAGGCCATAGGAAAAGCTCATCATGGAAAGATCCCTGGTCACCGTATCCACCGGAATCCCTACGGTCAGCGGATACACCGTCAGATCTTTCCAGTCCTTCACCTCATAGGGAATCCCGTCTGCAACTGCCAGCACCATGGTCACCGTATAGTGGGGATACCAGTACAGAGGCATGATCCGGTTTGTCATAAGAGATCGGGCCTGGAAATCGTAGGTCTCCACCGCCGCCACATCGTCCTGATTCATGATTTCCAGCACATAGCTGCTGTTCTTCCTCACATGGAAAGAAGAAAGCCCCTCCTCCATGGACAGCACTCTCCCATATCCGTCCCCCAGCCTGCCGTCATACACAATATCCCTGGCCATAGCCAGAGGGGAAAGAAAAAATAAAAGCAGGGCTATGCAAAAGGCCATT
This sequence comes from Dialister succinatiphilus, assembly GCF_928721695.1. Lineage (NCBI taxonomy): Bacteria > Bacillati > Bacillota > Negativicutes > Veillonellales > Veillonellaceae > Dialister > Dialister succinatiphilus. Next base: position 2,177,145 of record NZ_OV788641.1, read on the forward strand.
CTCCCAAAAATCCATTCCTTCCTCATGGTCTCCCTCCCTGTGTAAGGCAAGTAAAACACTCTCTGATATTTTAAGTATAGCAGAAAAAAAGAAGAAAAAAACTGTACTTTAGTACAGGGGGAAAAACGCGCCCTTTCGGGCGCGAGGGTTCAGGCGCCTTCGGCGCCCGGGTTCAAAGGGTTCAGAAGGTTCAGAGAGAAGGGTTCTTAAGATTGACCGGTCCTTTCGGGTCGGAGGGTTCTAAAGTTTGACGGGCCCTTTGGGCCCGAGGGTTGTGGTATCGCCCTATCGGGCGATGAGTATTATAATGCCGCCTTTCGGCGGTCAGGTCCACATCGAGTATCATAATCATTCTTACCCTCGTACATCCCTTCGCCACTTCGTGGCCCTCTTCCCCTAAAGGGGACGCAAGAACGTTACGGGATTTACTTTTCTGTGTCATATGCTATGATAAGCATTTTGCGGATTGGCTCGCTGCGCTCGCCACCCCCTATCCGGGCTGCGCCGGACTTCCCCCTGTTCAGGGGGCAGAACAACCCGTGCTTAAAGTAGAGCCACTTATGGAAAAATAGTCTCACGGAGCTTTATAGTGCCCCCGCTTGCGGGGGAAAGGTGGTGGCGCCAGCCACCAAAGGGGGATTGCATTTCCTCGCCCGTCAGGGCGGTTGTATGGTTTTATACAAACTGGCGCCTTCTATCAATTCATAGGCGCCCTACAACAACCCTCGCGCCAGAGGCGCGTCAAACTTAAGCCCCTTAAGAACCTTCGGCCCAGCGGGCCGTCAACCCTCAAGCCCCACAGGGACTTGTCCATCCAACTAGCACACTAGTACACTAGATCACTAGCACACTAGAAGAAGTCAGCGTTACGGGACTGGCCTGTCAGTGTCATATGACATGATAAGCATTCTGGTGATTAGCCGCTGCGCGGCTCCCCCTTTCCGGCTGCGGCTTCCATGAAAAAAACAGCCCTCCCACAGGAGAGCTGTTTTTTATTTCATAATTACCAGAGGCGGACAGCCGGTTTGGGATCGCCAAAGCGGTGGATGGTGTCTACGAAACGGACGGTACCGGTTTTGTAGCGGAGAACCAGGGTAGAGGTTCTTGCGCCGCCGCCGAAGTAGCGGACGCCTCTCAGCATGGCGCAGTCGGTGATGGCTGTTTCGGAGAAGATGCAGTCGTCGCCTTTGACCAGGTCATCCAGTGTGAGGACTTTGTTGGGGTCGTCAATGCCCATGGCATGGAGCCGTTTCACTTCTTCTTCCGTATGGGGAAGGAGTTTGGCCTGCATATCACCGCCCAGGCATTTGAGGCCTACCGCAGAAAGGACGCCTTCCGGCGCACCGCCGGAGCCAAGTACCATGTGGATGCCGCTTCCCTGGATGCCGCAGTCGATGGAGGGGACTACGTCGCCGTCAGTGATGAGGCGGATGCGGGCACCGGCCGCTCTGGCTTCGCGGATAATCTTTTCATGTCTTTCACGGTCCAGAATGACAACAGTAAGGTCGGAAATTTCACGATCCATGGCATCAGCCACGTTTTTCAGATTTTCAGTCACCGATGCATTGATATCGATGCGGCCTTTCGCACGGGGGCCTACGCAGATTTTCTGCATGTACATATCCGGTGCATGAAGCAGGCAGCCTTTGGGCGCAATGGCCAGTACGGCAATGGCGCCATTCTGTCCCTTGGCTACCAGATTGGTGCCTTCCACAGGATCTACGGCAATATCCACTTCTTCTCCGCCGGCACCTACATGTTCGCCGATGTAGAGCATAGGTGCTTCGTCGATTTCCCCTTCGCCGATGACTACGGTACCGGAAACGGGAGTCTTGGCAAACTGTTCATGCATGCCGTCCACAGCAGCCTGGTCAGCGCCTTCCTTATCGCCTACGCCCATGAGACGGCCGCTCCGAAGAGCTGCCTGTTCCGTGATTCTTACAAATTCCATAGAAAGTTGTCTGTTCATTGTATGCCTCCACAATAGTATACTTTCTCTTTCACAGTTGTTCTTATTGTATCACATTTAAAAGAAAAATGGAGTATACATTTATTATTTTTTTATTGGGGCCGCGGAGCGGCCCGGGTTCAGAAGGTTCAAAGGGTTGTGGAAAAAGGTTCTTAAGATTGACCGGCCTTAGGCCGGAGGGTCCTTAAGTTTGACGGTGCCATTGGCACCGAGGGTTGTGGATTGCCGCTCTGCGGCAATGCTTATAAAGCCAGCGTTACGGGATTGCCTTCCCGCCCTCATCGTCATTCTGAGCCGTAGGCGAAGAATCTCGGTACAAGGCACTTATGAGTTAATCGATAGTAAATACCAGTCGGTGGGAAGGGCGAAGTACCAGGCCCCTGCATGAATTCCAATGACGTCATCCTCGCCACGCACCGAGATTCTTCACTGCGTTCAGAATGACAGAGTCAAGGGGCCATCCCATGACCAGTACTGCCTCGATTTCTTCCCGCCGGACACTCGTCATCCGGGGTCGGTCAGCCAACCTATAGGTAAGCCCTTTAATGGGCAGGCTAAGGGCCTACTTTGGCTGACTTGGAGGTCCTATGCAGGACCTCCACAATACTTATAACTCCCGAGGGCGAAAGCCCTCAACCCGTCCGGGAGGCGTCAGCCGGTCCCGAACAGAACCCTGGCAACCCAGGGCCGAAAGGCCCGGCGGCTGGCTCAACCCTCACGCCCGTAAGGGCATGTCAACCTTCGGGAATACTGGAAAGCACCGCCCAGGTCCCGATCCCGATCCCGACCGCGCCACAGGCGCCTGAACCCTCAAGCCCCGTCAGGGCTTGTCCATATAAAAAACCTGCCCCGAAGAGCAGGTTTTTATTTTATCCCAGAATATCCAGCAGTTCGGCAACACCTTTTTTGCCGAAGTGAATGTCTTTGTCATTGACGATGAGACAGGGAACGCTCATGATGTTGTATTTGTTCTGGAGGTCCGGATAGTGGGCCAGGTCATAGACGTGGACTGTGACTTTATCGCTGGCGGCGGCGATGCGTTCTGCCGCGGCTACCAGGTCAGGGCACATGGTGCAGGAGAGGGAGACGGCAATGGTCACGTCTTTCTTATCCTGAATGGCAGCAATGCGCTTTTCATTATCTTCACCTATATCCTGTCCTGGACCGGCGGTATTGTACATGGCCAGGATGAAAGAGTTGAATTCATGACCGCCGGGGACGCCGTGGAAGTAGAGACCTGCTTCTGTGCCGTCGTTTCTGACAATGGAGATGGTGTGTTCCAGTCCCGGCTCAGCGTTTTTCATTTCATAGGACACTTTATCAGAAAGGGATGCCAGTTCTTTCAGGAGCTTTTCATCTTCGTAGGAAAGTTCGCTATCGTCTTTGTAGAGACGAAGGGTAATTGGCTTTTCGAAGCGGTCCAGCACCGGCTTCAGGGCTCCTCTGGTATCGTCGTCCAGGAAGGCACCTTCTTCTGCTTTCGCTGCCTCTGCTTTAGGTTCCTCTTTGGGTTCCACTTTTTTCACGTAGGTCCGTTTCATGTGAAGTTTTCTGTACTGACTGCCCAGGTATTTTTCCAGGGAAGTAGCTGCCACGGCGCCGTCGGATACGGCGGTCACCACCTGGCGGAGGTTTTTCACGCAGATATCTCCGGCAGCATAGACGCCATCAATATTGGTTTTCTGGTCCCGGTCGGTAATGACATAACCCTGGGGATTCAGGTCCACTTTGCCCTGGAGAAGGCCGTTTTCCGGTGCATAACCTACGAAGACGAAGACGCCGTAGAAATCGCCGTCATCTGCAGTATACACCGTTTCTTCACCGGTTTTCCTGTCTTTCAGTACCACCCGGCGGACAGCGCTGTCTCCTTCCACCTTTTCCACCTGGGTGTGGTAAAGAATGGTAACCTGGGGATGTTCTTTCAATTCTTCCACTGCAGCGGAGTCGATGGAGAAATCATCTCCCCGGATAACCATGATAATCTTCTTTCCGTACTTTGTGAGGAAGAGGCCCTCTTCTACAGCTGCATAACCGCCGCCAATGACGAAGATAGTGCGGCCGGTGAAAAATTCGCCGTCGCAGGTAGCACAGTAGGCTACGCCATGGCCCCGGAATTCTGTTTCTCCCGTAAAGCCTGCCAGTCTGGGATGAGCGCCGCCGGCATAAATGATACCGAGAGCTTTGAAGTCGCCGCGGCCGGTATGGACGGTCTTATAGTCTCCTTCCAGTTCAAGGCCTGTCACATCAGCAGAGAGAAATTCGGCGCCGAAGGCTTTAGCCTGTCGGATCATTTCAGAAGTCAGCTTCTCACCGCTGGTATGGAAAATGCCGGGATAGTTGACAACTTCCGATGTAATGGTAATCTGGCCGCCCATCTTTTCTTTTTCGATGACCAGTACATGAAACCGTGCCCTTGCCATATAAATAGCGGCGGAGAGCCCTGCCGGTCCTCCGCCTACTATTATGGCATCATAAACTGTATCCATGATGCCTCCTGAAATTATAACTTGCCAACCAGATCAAAGGACGGTTTCAGGGTTTTTTCACCCGGATGCCATTTAGCGGGGCATACTTCATCGCCGTGTTCGTAAACAAACTGAGCAGCTTCTACCTTGCGGAGAAGTTCATCAGCATTGCGGCCGATGTTGCCTGCGCTGACTTCATAAAGCACTACTTCACCCTTCGGGTTGATAACAAAGGTGCCTCTTTCGGTGAGACCTTCCGCTTCGATATAGATGTCCAGATCCTTGGACAACTTGCCAGTGGGGTCGCCGATCATGGGGAATTCTACCTTGCCGATACGTTCGGAAGATTCATGCCATGCTTTGTGAACGAAATGGGTATCACAGGATACGGAGTAGATTTCGCATCCGATTTTCTTGAATTCATCATATTTGTTCTGGAGATCTTCCAGTTCTGTGGGGCATACAAAGGTGAAGTCTGCCGGATAGAAGAAGAGAACGCTCCACTTGCCAATGAGGTCCTTGTCGCTTACATCGATGAAATCACCGTTCTGATAAGCTTTTACCTGGAATTCGCTGATTTTCTTACCGTTTAAAGACATAATTGTTTCCTCCTTGGAAATATATAATACTGAATTTGCCCGCCACTGTATTCATGATTGGCGAAGCATATTTAACTTTCTGAAAGTATTATATCATGCATATCTGTAAATTTCAATATGGTTTTGGTAAGAAAAAAGAAAAGTTTTATGGACGCGCCTGCGGCGTGAGGGTTCAGAGGGTTCAGAAGGTTCAGAGGGTTCAGAGGGTTCAGAGGGTGGAGGTTGACGGGGCTTCGCCCCGAGGGTTCTAAAGGTTCTTAAGTTTGACGTCCCTTTGGGCCGAGGGTTGTGGATTGCCCTTTGGGCAATGCTTATGAAGTCAGCGTTACGGGATTTGCTTTTCTGTGTCATAGGGCTTGATTGGCATTCTGCTGATTGGCTCGCTGCGCTCGCCTCCCCCTTTCCGGCTGCGCCGGACTTCCCCCGCAGGCGGGAGCAGAACAACCCGTGCTTAAAGTAGAGCGACCTATGAGTACATGGCTTCGCGGAGCTTTATAGTGCCCCCGCTTGCGGTGGCAAGGGAACTTGATTCGCAGGGAGCCGCAGGCGACTGAGAATCCAGTGACACGCTTCCCAGAGGGGCGGAAAGGTGGTGCCGTAAGGCACCAAAGGGGGAAACACCGGAATGGTACATGAAGTATATGACTCGCCTGTTTTTCTCTCCATATCTCTCGTTTCCCCTTGAGGGGAAGTCCCGCGAAGCGGGAAAGGGTGTACGGGGCAGAGCACTGATAGGATGGTCCATCGCGGTCCTGACCGCCAATCGGCGGCCTGTGTCATTTTTGCTTCTTACCCTTGGACATACCTTTGGTGTGAGGGTTCAGAGGGTTCAGAGGGTTGTGGATTGCCCTTACGGACAATGAGTTATAATGCCGCCTTTCGGCGGTCACGTCCACCTCGAGTGTCATAATCATTCTTACCCTCGTCCACCCCTTCGCCACTTCGTGGCCCTCTTCCCCTAAAGGGGACGCAAGAACGTTACGGGATTTGCTTTTCTGTGTCATAGGGCCTGATTGGCATTCTGCTGATTGGCTCGCTGCGCTCGCCACCCCCTATCCAGGCTACGCCGGACTTCCCCCTGTTCAGGGGGCAGAATAAAGCTCTGAAAAGCAGTCCTTTCATAAGCAGCTCACAGCATAACGGAGCTTTATAGTCCCCTGTGGAGGTCCTGCATAGGACCTCCAAGTGGGGCGAAGTAAGGCGCCTAGCCTGCCCATTAAGGCGCTTTCCTTTTGCCGCCCCACCGAACTGCGGTGGCAAGGGAACTTGATTCGCAGGGAGCCGTAGGCGACTGAGAATCAAGTGACACGCTTCCCAACGGGGCGGAAAGGTGGTGGCGCCAGCCACCAAAGGGGGGAATGCATTTTCTCGCCCGCAGGGCGGTTGTATGGTTTTATACAAACTGGCGCCTTCTATCAATTCATAGGCGCCCTACAACAACCCTCGCGCCAGAGGCGCGTCAAACTTAAGCCCCTTAAGAACCTTCGGCCCAGCGGGCCGTCAACCCTCAAGCCCGCAGGGCTTGTCCATATGGCGCCCACCACAACCCTCAGCGGCAAAGCCGCTGTCAAACTTAAGAACCCTCGGGACGATAGCCCCGTCAAACTTTAGAACCCTCAAGCCCCACAGGGGCTTGTCCAACACCAGCTCACTAAATCTCTCCCCCTTTCTCTTAAGAACATAAAAAACCTCCCTTTCGGGAGGCTTTTTTTACAGTATGTATTTCTTCAGAAGATAAACTACAGCTCCTGCCACCAGGACGATGGCGCCGCCCACTACGATAAAGTAGGCAGCAGCTATGGCCAGCATGAGGAAGATGGCGGCACAGGCCACAAGGCCCAGGGCGAAGAGGGCTTTTTTCCAGAAGGGAATGTTTTTGAGGCTGAAGCGGCGGATGTGGATGGTGTATCCATCCTCTTCTTCCTTTTTCTCTTCCTTTCCGTCTTCGTTCAGGGTAAGGCCCTGGTAGTCATGGACGTCGTCTTTGCTCATGACTCTCGGTTCTTCATGAACGCCGGTGTCTTCCTTTGTTTTGTCGGTGTCATTCATAAGGATTGCAGTTTCTTATTTAACAGTTCGTTGATGACTCTTGGGTTGGCTTTGCCTTTGGTGGCTTTCATAATCTGGCCTACCAGAGCGCCCACGGCTTTTTTCTTGCCTGCCTTGAAGTCTTCCACGGCTTTGGGGTTCTTTCCTACCACTTCGTCTACCAGCTTCGAAAGTTCAGCGGTATCGGAAATCTGGACGAGGCCCTGGGCTTTGACGATTTCTTCCGGATTTCCGCCTTCTTTCCACATGGTGGCAAAGACTTTCTTAGCGATTTTACCGGAAATGGTGCCCTTGGAAATCAGTTTCAGAAGGGCTGCCAGGTTTTCAGCGCTCACGGGAGCTTTGGCAATTTCGATACCATCAGTAGAGAGCTGGCTGGCGAATTCGCCCATGAGCCAGTTCACGCAGGCTTTGGGATCAGCACCGGCGTCTACAGCTGCTTCGAAGTAGTCGGCAGTGGCTTTGTCGTTGGTCATGAAGACGGCGTCTTCAGAGGAGAGGCCGAATTCTTTCATGTATCTTTCTTTTCTGGCATCCGGCAGTTCCGGCAGGGATTTGCGGATGTTTTCGATGTATTCATCGCTTACGGTGAAAGGTACCAGGTCCGGTTCCGGGAAGTAGCGGTAATCGTTGGCTTCTTCCTTGGTACGCATGCTCTTGGTGACCCCTTCTTTTTCATCCCATGTACGGGTTTCCTGTACCACTTTGCCGCCGTCTTCCAGCAGTTCCGCCTGACGCATGGCTTCGTATTCGATGGCTTTTTCTACACCTTTGAAGGAGTTGATGTTCTTGATTTCTGTCTTGGTACCCAGTTCTTTCTGACCTACCGGGCGGACAGAAACGTTGGCGTCGCAGCGCAGGCTTCCTTCTTCCATACGGCAGTCGGAAATACCCACATACTGGAGGATGGCCCTCATTTTTTCCATGTAGGCCACTGCTTCTTTGGCAGAGCGCATATCCGGTTCTGATACGATTTCAAGGAGCGGGGTGCCTGTGCGGTTGTAGTCCACCAGGGAGTAGTCGGAGTCGGTAATGGAGGTGCCGTGATGCACCAGTTTCCCTGCATCTTCTTCCATGTGGGCCCGGGTAATGCGGATCCGTCTCTTCTCCCCTTCCACTTCTACGTCCAGGTAGCCATGTTCGCAGATAGGCAGATCAAACTGGGAGGTCTGGAAATTTTTGGGAAGATCCGGGTAATAGTAGTTTTTACGGTCAAATTTGCTGAAACGGGAAATTTCACAGTTCAGCGCAAGTCCTGCTCTCACTGCATATTCCAGCACTTTCTTATTCAGTACCGGAAGGACTCCCGGCAGCCCCAGGCATACGGGGCATACGTTGGTATTGGGGTCTGCACCGAAGGATGTCCTGCAGCTGCAGAAAATTTTCGTTTTTGTCTGGAGTTCTGTATGAACTTCCAGGCCAATCACTGCTTCGTACTTCATTCCTTGATTTCTCCTTTCGGTGCGGTTCTTGTGAATTCCGGATGAGCCTGTTCAAAGGTGTAGGCTGCCTGGAGAATGGTTTCTTCTCCCAGAGTCCTGCCGATGAGCTGCATGCCCAGGGGAAGGTCATCTTTGAATCCTACCGGAATGCTGATGGACGGTGCGCCGATCAGGTTCACCGGAACGGTGCAGATATCTTCCATGTACAGGGACAGGGGATCCGAGAAAGCGCCGAATTTGAAGGAGGTGCCAGAAGCGGAAGGAGCGGCGATAACGTCACATTTCTTGAAGGCTTCGTCAAATTCCTGTTTCAGAAGGGTACGGACCTTCAAGGCCTTCAGGTAGTACGCATCGTAGTAGCCGGCAGAGAGAACGTAGTTGCCCAGCATGATGCGCCGTTTTACTTCTTCGCCGAAGCCCTGGCTTCTGGTTTTGATATACATGTCGATGATATCTTTGCCTTCTGCGCGGAAACCGTAGCTGACGCCGTCATAGCGGGCCAGGTTGGAGCTGGCTTCTGCCGGGGCGATGATGTAGTACACCGATACGCCGCTGTTGATATGGGGAATGGAAACGTCCACGATTTCAGCGCCTTCCTTTTCATAGAAAGCAAGGGCCTTGTCGATGGCTTCCTTTGTTTCCGGTTTAATGCCTTTTCCGAAGAATTCCTTCGGCACGCCGATGCGCATGCCCTTCACGTCCCGAACCAGAGCTTTTCTATAGTCCTTCTTTTCCTGGGGAATGGATGTGGAATCCCTTTCATCATGGCCTGCAATGGCGTTCAGCACGATGGCAGCATCGGTGACGTCCTTCGTCAAAGGTCCGATCTGGTCCAGGGAGGAAGCAAAGGCCAGAAGGCCGTAGCGGGATACCAGGCCATAGGTAGGTTTCAGGCCTACAATGCCGTTGAAAGAAGCAGGCTGGCGAATGGATCCGCCGGTATCGGAGCCCAGAGACCAGACAGCTTCCGTAGCTGCCACAGCAGCAGCGGAACCGCCGGAGGAGCCGCCTGGTACATAGTCTGTATTCCAGGGATTACGGGACGGGCCGAAAGCAGACCTTTCCGTGGAAGAGCCCATGGCAAATTCATCCATGTTTGTCTTGCCCAGAGAAATGAAATCCTCTTTCTTCAGTTTTTCAATGACAGTAGCGTCATAGGGAGACACCCAGTGTTCCAGCATTTTGGAAGCAGCGGTGCAGGTTTCTCCTTTGATGCACATATTATCCTTAATAGCTCCGGGGATGCCAGCCAGGTCAGAAATTTCCTCACCCTTAGCAATCTTCTCATCCACCCGGGCAGCCGTTTCAAGAGCCGCCTTGTCACTGGTGGAAAGATAGGCATGAATATCCCCTTCCACAGCGTCACGGTGAGCCATGATTTTCTTCGTCAGTTCTACAGCGGAGATTTCCTTCTTCACCAGCTGCTCATGGAGTTCATGAATCGTATAACCCACTCTATTTCCTCCTTAAATAATCTTGGGCACTTTGAAATAGCCGTCCTCAGCGTCCGGCGCGTTCATCAGTGCTTCCTCATTGGTAAACGATGTATGGGGAACGTCCTCCCGCATCACATTGTACTGCTCCACCGCATGAACCATAGGCGCCACATCGGTGGTGTCGTACTGATTCAGCTCTTCCATATAGGTCAGAATGCTGTTCATGGAATCACGCATCTTCTCCAGATCCTCCGGAGAGAATTCCAGGCGGGAAAGAAGGGCTATCTTCTTTGCTTCTTCGGTGGTAATTTTCATAGACACACTTCCTTAATCAATCATGATCTTAATCAAGCATTTATGATATAAAAAATCCTTTTCAATTATATCACACATGGAATAGGGCCGCTATGAGGGGAGGGACAGGCAGGGGGCCACTCTGTGGCCCGGGTTCAGAGGGTTCAGAAGGTTCAGAGGGTTCATAGGGAAAAGGTTCTTAAGATGGATGGGCCTTCGGCCCAAGGGTTCTTAAGTTTGACGGCCCTTTGGGCCGAGGGTTGTGGTATCGCCCTATCGGGCGATGAGTATTATAATGCCGCCTTTCGGCGGTCACGTCCACATCGAGTATCATAATCATTCTTACCCTCGTACATCCCTTCGCCACTTCGTGGCCCTCTTCCCCTAAAGGGGACGCAAGAACGTTACGGGATTTGCTTTCAGTGTCATATGGCAAAATAAACATTCTGCTGACTGGATCGCTGCGCTCGCCTCCCCCCTTTCCGGCTCCGCGGGGGGAAGGTGGTGGCGCCAGCCACCAAAGGGGGATTGCATTTCCTCGCCCGTCAGGGCGGTTGTAAAGGTTTTTTTCATAAGAGGGCGCCTTCTATAAATTTAACGGCGCCCACCACAACCCTCAGCGGCAAAGCCGCTGTCAAACTTAAGCCCCTTAAGAACCTTCGGCCCAGCGGGCCGTCAACCCTCAAGCCCGTCAGGGCTTGTCCCATTCTGTGTCATATTTCTTCTGCATATATAATTCCTTCAATGTGGCGTATCTTCTGGATGAAAAGTTCGTGTTCCCCGTGGTGAGGAACTTTGACAGTGAGGGTGGCTGCGGGAGACATGACGGATTCTCTCCTTTTATAGATGCTGAAGTTATAGACTTTGACTCCCTTGTCCCGGAGTTCTGCAATCACCTGATGAATGGATGCCAGGTCTTTGAATTCGACGTAAAGGTCAAATTCCCGGGACCGGGCGCGGAGTTTCTTGTCCATGGGCTCCAGCACCCGAAGGATGAAAATGACAAAGAGAAGGGCCAGCAGGGTACCCTTGATGAATCCGATGCCTGCGGCAAGGCCGATGCCGGCACAGACCCACAGGCCAGCAGCGGTAGTGAGGCCTTTTACTTCATTTCGCCCGGTCACAATGATGGTGCCTACACCCAGAAATCCGATGCCGCTGATGACCTGGGCTCCCATACGGGCCAGATCCGTATTGGAGGAAGGGAAGGTACGGAAAATGAATTCATTCACAATCATGGACAAAGCGGCGCCGATGCAGACCAGGGCATGGGTCTTGATACCGGCTCCTTTATTTTTATACTCCCTGTCCATACCGATAATCACGCCAGCCAGGGTGGCCAGAAACAGACGGGCTGCAATGCCGCCCATGGTCCAGGACTGGCAGAATTCGATGAATGCATCCATGATAGCCCTCCTTTCTTATATTCCTATGATTCCTTAATCAACTGACCTTCGAAGAGCTGCCAAAGCAGCGTAGAGTTCCTTAAAAGGATGGTCATTATCCTTCTCCGGCACCCAGCGGAAGAACCGTTCCCCCATGCGGAGCTCGCATCGGGTATACCGTTTGATAGGACCGTACTTTTCCCGCTCCCAGGCATCGGTATTCACTTCCATGGACTTGGTGTTTGTCACAAAGTGGGTTTGAGGAATAGTCAGAATAAAGGCGGCAGCCTTAATGAAATGGTCCGCTGCCTCTTCGGAAATCTTTCCTGATACCGTCACCGGCACCCCGCTTCGCCAGTCGCTTCTTTCAAAGGTGTGTCGGGCGAAATCAAAGACATAGTCAAACTGTCCTCCCTTCTCCGTAAGATATCCGTCGGTTACGGAAAATCGGAATTTCATACGGCCCATCTCCTGCTCCGCTTTTTCCGGACTTAATGCAGAAGAGGGAGCACTGTTTCCTATGCCTGCTTTCTTTGCTAAATCATCAAAATGGTATTCTGCCATGGATAGCTCCTTTCATAATGGACGCGCCTTTGGCGCTAGGGTTCATAGGGAAAAGGTTCTTAAGATTGACCGGCCCTTTCGGGCCGGAGGGTTCTTAAGTTTGACGGGGCCTTTGGCCCCGAGGGTTGTGGTGGCGGCTTCGCCGCAGAATAAAAACAAGGGAGCGCGGCTTTCGCCGCGGGTTGTGTAGAAGGGTTGCGAAAAAAGGTTCTTAGGATTGATGGGACCTTTCGGGCCCAAGGGTTCTTAAGTTTGACGGCCCTTCGGGCCGAGGGTTGTGGTATCGCCCTTACGGGCGATGAGTATTATAATGCCGCCTTTCGGCGGTCACGTCCACATCGAGTATCATAATCATTCTTACCCTCGTCTACCCCTTCGCCACTTCGTGGCCCTCTTCCCCTAAAGGGGACGCAAGAACGTTACGGGATTGGCTGTCTGTGTCATATGTGACACAATATCCAGTGCCACCTATTTTCTCGTTTCCCCTTGAGGGGAAGTCCCGCGAAGCGGGAAAGGGTGTACGGGGCAGAGCACCGATAGGATGCTCCATCGCGGTCCTGACCGCCAATCGGCGGCCCCCTGAGCGAAGTGATGCACAGCGAACACATTTTGCACTAGCGAACTGGATTTGTAGGGGAGCATCAGCGACCCGAAAATCCAGTGAGTCAGTGACAGCAGTGGATGCACTATGCGAACTGGATTTGTAAGGGAGCATCAGCGACCTGAAAATCCAGTAAGTCGTTTCCCCTTTAGGGCGATAAGACATAGAATAAGAATATCATAATCATTCTTCCCCTCGTCCACACCGACTTCGCTGGATGGCGTCTCACTGGATTCGCGGGTCGCTTCTCTCCCCTATGAATCCAGTTCGCTTGCACACCCTTCGCCACTTCGTGGCCCTCTTCCCCTAAAGGGGACGCAAGAACGTTACGGGATTTACTTTCAGTGTCATATGACATGATAAGCATTCTGCGGATTAGCTCGCTGCGCTCGCCTCCCCCTTTCCGGCTGCGCCGGACTTCCCCCGCAGGCGGGAGCAGAACAACCCGTGCTTAAAGTAGAGCGACTTATGAGTACATGGCTTCGCGGAGCCTTGTAGTCCCCTGTGGAGGTCCTGCATAGGACCTCCAAGTGGGGCGAAGTAAGGCGCCTAGCCTGCCCATTAAGGCGCTTTCCTTTTGCCGCCCCATCGAACTGCGGGGGAAAGGTGGTGCCGTAAGGCACCAAAGGGGGCATTTCCAACGCCCGCAGGGCGGTTGTATGGTTTTATACAAACTGGCGCCTTCTATCAATTCATAGGCGCCCTACAACAACCCTCGCCCCTAAAGGGGAAACGACTCACTATGATTTGTGCGTCGCTTTGCTCCTTCAAATCATGTTCGCTGTGCACGCCAGAGGCGCGTCAAACTTAAGCCCCTTAAGAACCTTCGGCCCAGCGGGCCGTCAACCCTCAAGCCCGATAGGGCTTGTCCATAAGAAGTCTGCGTTACGCATTGACCCTTTGTGTCATATGTGACAATACCCGTCGGTCGAAATGTCTTTTTTTATTATACAACATTCCATGAGAGAAAAATGAAAAAGCACCGGTTTTGCCGGTGCTTTCAGATTTCCTTATCTTACGCTTTTGACTTTCAAGTGTCTTTCGAGAACTCTGAGGCACATGGAGACGAAGAAGGTCATAATGAAGTAGTAGAGGGCTACAATGACCAGCGGCGGGAATGGCTGGAAGCTGATGCCCTGAATGGTAGTGGCAGTGTACATGAGGTCTGCCATGCCGATGACAGAGACCTGAGAGGATTCCTTGATCAAGGTAACGAATTCGTTGCCGATAACGGGAAGGATGTTCCTGATGGCCTGAGGTATGATGATACGGACCATGGATTCCCATTTGGAGAATCCCAGGGACATGGCGCCTTCCAGCTGGCCTTTCGGTATGGACTGGATGCCGGAGCGGACGATTTCACATTCGTAGGCACCGGAGTTGATGATGAGGGCCAGAACGCCGGCGGAGAGTCTTTCAAAGTCTACTCCCATGATCTGGAAGCTGGGAAAATGGATGCCCAGGAAAGGCAGTCCGAAGAAGACCAGGGAAATCTGCACCAGCACCGGGGTGCCGCGGATGATTTCCACGTATACTGCCGCAATGGCCTGCAGGATTTTAATGCCGGAAATCTTCATGAAAGCAAGAACAATCCCCAGCAGAAGTCCGAAAAAGCAGGACAGAATGGATATGATAATTGTGATTTTAACGCCTGACATGAATATGTCATTATATTTGACTGCCGTGTCTATGACCATTTCCATAGATGTTCATCTCCTTAAATATCAGCATGAAGCAGACGCTTCAGGAATGTCTGTGTTCTTTCTTCTTTTGGATGGGTAAAGATATCTTCCGGATTTCCTTCTTCCACAATATATCCTTTATCCATGAACACTACATGATTGGAGACGCTTCTGGCAAACTGCATTTCGTGGGTAACCACAGCCATGGTCATGCCGGCCAGGGCCACTTCTTTCATGACCGTTAATACATCGCCTACCAGCTCGGGATCAAGAGCCGAGGTCGGTTCATCGAAGAGGAGCATTTTCGGCTTCATGGCCAGGGCTCTTGCAATGGCCACGCGCTGCTGCTGACCGCCGGAAAGTTCGCCGGGATAGTAGTCGGCCCTTTCTGCCAGCCCTACCCGGGCAAGAAGCTCCATGGCCTCTTCTCTGGCCTGGTTTCTGGGAATCTTCTTAATGTGGATAGGAGCGTACATGACGTTTTCCACAGCAGTGAACATGGGGAACAGGTTAAAGGACTGGAACACCATGCCCACGTCCCGGCGGAGCATTTTCACATCCGTCTTTTCGTTGACCCTTTTCCCTTCAAACCACAGCTCCCCGCCGGTGGGTTTCTCCAGAAGGTTCAGACAGCGGAGAAAGGTACTCTTCCCAGAACCAGAAGGCCCGATAATGGTGCACACTTCACCGTTCTCAATTTTCATGCTGATATCCTTCAGCACTTCCACCTTTCCGAATGATTTCCGGAGGTGCTTTATTTCATAAATGACTTTTTTACTGTTTTCCATTTGACTCACGCCCTTCTATTTGTGAAGATTCTAGCATAAATATACAGTTAAGTCAACTATTTTCTGCATAAACTGCATAAAAAATGCATTCTCTCCATGAAAAGAGAGAATGCATATGAAAAATGGAATTTCCTTTATTTCATCGATAAAAGAACAGGTTTAAGGAAGAAGGATCCGGCTGTATTGACTGCATACGATTGGTATATACAGTATATTTATACATGCCTCAAAGGCCGAACTGTTTCTCCAGGCGGCTTCTGTAAGCCCCAAAGAGGCGGAGTGCTTCCTCCTCGTTTCTTCCCCTCAAAGAGTAGTAGAATTTAATCTTCGGCTCTGTGCCGCTGGGGCGGATAGCAAACCAGCCGCCCCCTGCAAGACGGTACTTCAGCACATTTTCTCTGGGAAGGCCGCCGATGCCTTTTTCAAAGTCCAGGGTCTCCACCGTTTCCGGAATGACCGATTTCATATCCATGGACCGGGCTTCCTCCATAATGGCTGCAATGCGCCTTCCCCCTTCCAGCCCCTTCAGGGTGTAGGAAAGGCTCTTGTCGTAGTAATAGCCGTAGGTTTCATAGAGCTCTGCCAGCACATCAGAGAGCGTCTTTCCAAGGGATTTGAAATAAGCTGCCATTTCGCAGATCAGCATGGCCGTCACCACGGCGTCCTTGTCTCTGGCGTGGGTGCCTGCCAGATATCCATAGCTTTCTTCAAAGCCAAAGATGAAATCATGGGCCGGGTTCCTCTCCCACTCCGTGATTTTCTCTCCGATATACTTGAAGCCTGTCAGCGTCTCTACCACCTGTACATGGAAACTTTCGGCAATATCAGCGGCCAGTTCGCCGGTCACCACCGTTTTCACCAGGGTAGACGCCGGAGTGAGACGGTCTTTCCCTGTGGAAAGTAAGAAATAGGTCAGAAGCGCTCCCATCTGGTTTCCGGAAATCAGGGTGAATTGACTGCCCTTCCTCACAGCAGCACCGATGCGGTCGCTGTCGGGATCCGTGCCAATCACGATATCCGCCCCTGTTTCCTTTCCAAGCCGGATGCCCAGGGACAGGGCGTCTTCATTTTCCGGATTTGGAGAAGATACAGTGGGGAAATCGCCATCCGGCATTTCCTGCTCCTTCACGATAAGAAGATCCCTGAAACCGGCTTTCCCAAGAATTTTCTCAACCGGCACACGGCCGCTGCCGTGGAGGGGCGTATACACCACCTTCAGAGGCGGCGGATTTCCATGGTAACGGGATTCTTTGAATATATTATCAATAAAGAGGTCCACCACGTCCTCTCCCAGCCAGGTGATGAGATCCTCCCGGGTCCTGTGATCGATGGCGGACAGGTCTTTCACCTTCTCCACATACTCCGTAAGCACATCAGCCTTTTTCGGCACCAGCTGGCCGCCGTCTTCCCCATAGACCTTGTAGCCATTGTACTCCGGCGGATTGTGACTGGCCGTGATGACAATGCCGCCCAGGGCGTGGAAATGACGGACTGAGAAGGAAAGCACCGGAATAGGCTCCAGTTCTTTAAAAATCTTCACAGGAATGCCGGAAGCCGTAAGGACAGCAGCCGCTTCCACTGCAAACTCCCTGGAATGGTTCCTGGAATCATAAGCAATCACCAGGCCCCGGGAAAGCTCCCCGGGATACAGGGCCTTCAGATACTCCGAAAGCCCCTTCGTGGCCCGGGCCACCGTATAGCGGTTCATGCGGTTCGTGCCGGCGCCCATGATTCCCCGAAGACCGGCAGTCCCAAATTCCAGATCCCTGTAGAACCGGTCTTCTATTTCTTTTTCATCATGAAGAGCAGAAAGCTCCTTCTTTGTTTCATCATCGGCCCAGGAGAGCCAGTCTTTATACGTTTCTTTATATCCCATATTTTTTAGTTCCTTTTTATAATTGACACGCCTGCGGTGTGAGGGTTCTTAGGATTGACCGGCCTGATGGCCGGAGGGTTCGTAAGTTTGACGGGGCCATTGGCCCCGAGGGTTGTGGTATCGCCCTTTGGGCAATGCTTATGAAGTCAGCGTTACGAGGGAGGGTTCTTAAGATGGACCGGCCCTATGGGCCGGAGGGTTCGTAAGTTTGACGGCCCTTTGGGCCGAGGGTTGTGGTATCGCCCTTGCGGGCGATGAGCATAAAGTCAGCGTTACGAGATGACCTTGCTGTACCATATGGCATGATAAGCATTCTGCAGTGGAAAACCATACAACCGCGCCTACGGAGCGAGGTCAGCCTGTTTTCCCTCGGGCGAAAGCCGTTTTATCATAAGAGGGCGCCTTCCATCAATTCATAGGCGCCCTACAACAACCCTCGCGCCAGAGGCGCGTCAAACTTAAGCCCCTTAAGAACCTTCGGCCCAGCGGGCCGTCAACCCTCAAGCCCGCAGGGCTTGTCCATATGGCGTCAGCCTCACGCCCTCCTACCGTCTCTCTGCCATAAATTCATCCAGTGCCGAGAGGGCCCTTTCTGCCAGTTTCTGATTTTTTTCTTTTTTCGGCACCCGTTTTTCCAGAGGCGGAATGAGGCCGAAATTGACGTTCATGGGCTGGAAATTTTTGCCCTCAAAGTGGGAAATGTAGTGGCAGAGGGCACCGATGGCCGTTTCTCTGGGGAATGGAATTGGCGGTTTTCCAAGGAAACGGGAAGCGGCGCTCCAGGCGGCCACAATGCCGGAAGCTGCGGATTCTACGTATCCTTCCACGCCGGTCATCTGACCGGCGAAAAAGAGGCCTTCTCTTTTTCTTGTTTCCATGGTGGCATTCAAAAGATCCGGAGAGTCCATATAGGTATTCCGGTGCATGACACCGTAGCGGATGAATTCAGCGTGGGCAAGACCTGGAATCATGCCGAACACCCGCTTCTGTTCGCCCCATTTCAAATGGGTCTGGAAGCCTACCAGATTATACATGGTATCGTCTTCATTATCCTGGCGCAGCTGCACCACGGCATAGGGGTCTCTGCCGGTTCTGGGATCAGGCAGGCCCACCGGTTTCATGGGCCCGAAGCGCATGGTATCTTCTCCCCTGGCAGCCATGACTTCGATGGGCATGCAGCCTTCGAAAACTTTTTTATTTTCAAAGCCATGGACCGGTGCCATTTCCGCCTGGCAGAGAGCTTCCCGGAAAGCCTTGTATTCTTCCTCATTCATGGGGCAGTTCAGGTAAGCCGCTTCGCCTTTATTGTAGCGGGACATGCGGTAAACCACGTCCATATCCAGAGAGTCCTTCGTCACAATGGGAGCAGCGGCATCGTAAAAATGAAATCCTTCGCCGCCGCAGAAATTTTCAATATCCTCTGCCAGAGCCCCTTCGGTCAAAGGCCCTGTGGCAATAATGACGATGCCCTCCCGGGGGATGGCAGTCACTTCCTTTTCCACAAAGGTCACCAGAGGATGGTCCTTCACCAGACGGGTCACTTCCCTGGCGTATCCCATGCGGTCCACGGCCAAAGCACCGCCGGCAGGCACCTGGTGGCTGTCGGCCGCCTTCATGATGACCGAATGAAGGCGGCGCATTTCTTCTTTTAAAAGCCCCACTGCATTGGTGAGGGCGGCAGCTCTTAAGGAATTGCTGCACACCAGCTCCGCAAAATAGGATGTATGGTGGGCAGGGGTCTGTTTTTGGGGTCTCATCTCTACAAGAGTTACAGGAATCCCCATTTCCGCCAGCTGATAAGCAGCTTCACTGCCTGCCAGACCGGCGCCGATGACTGTTATATGATCGTTCACTTTTCTTCTCCTATATGACATGCCCTTTCGGGCATGAGGGTTGACGGGACTTCGTCCCGAAGGTTCTAAAGGTTCGTAAGTTTGACGGCCCTTCGGGCCGAGGGTTGTGGTATCGCCCTTACGGGCGATGAGCATAAAGTCAGCGTTACGGGATGACCTTGCTGTACCATATGGCATGATAAGCATTCTGCAGTGGAAAACCATACAACCGCGCCTGCGGAGCGAGGTCAGCCTGTTTTCCCTCGGGCGAAAGCCGTTTTATCATAAGAGGGCGCCTTCTATAATTTAGAAGCGCCCACCACAACCCTCAGCGGCAAAGCCGCTGTCAAACTTAAGAACCCTCGGGGCGATAGCCCCGTCAAACTTTAGAACCCTCAAGCCCCACAGGGGCTTGTCCATCTAACTAGCTCACTCTTTCGTTTCCTTTTCTTTTCCCTTTTTCTTTTTCGGATTCGTTGGACAGTCGGGATTTGAGCAGAAAATGAGCTCTTTGCCGTTTTTATAGGTCTTTTTCACCATAATAGAGCCGCAGGTGGGGCAGAACTGGTCCACCGGTTCGTTCCACAGGGCCATATCGCACTGGGGATAGCGGCTGCAGCCGTAGAAGGTACGGCCTCTTCTTGTTTTTCTCTGCACCATATGGCCTTCATGGCACTTGGGACAGGTAATGCCGGTATCTACCACGATGGCTTTATTGGCATTGCATTTCGGACATTTCAGGTATCTTCCGTAGGGTCCTTCCCGATACACCATGAGAGTGCCGCAATGATCGCATTTCACGTCGGACACTTCTTCCGGTCCCTGAAGAACACTGTAGGGTTTGATATTCCGGCAGCTGGGATAGTTGGGGCAGGCCAGGTACTTGCCGTAGCGGCCCATTTTTACAATCATGTTGGCACCGCACTTTTCACATTTCACATCGGTTACTTCCTGGCTTTCCTGCTTTTCCTTATCCGCCTGACTGTTGGCTGCTTCCAGTTCCTTATCGAAGACCTTGTAGAAATCGGTCATCACCTTTTTATACGTAGCATGGCCGTCGGCGATTTTATCCAGCCAGTTTTCCAGATTGGCCGTGAAATCTACATTGATAATGCCTTCGAAATATTTTTTCAGCAGGTTTGTCACTTTAAACCCGATTTCCGTAGGCACAAACTGCTTTCCTTCCTTCACCACATACTTCCTCTTCTGGATGGTATCCAGAATGGGGGCATAGGTGGAAGGACGGCCGATGCCCTTTTCTTCCATAGTCTTGATAAGGCTGGCTTCGGTGTACCTTGGCGGCGGCGTGGTGAAATGCTGCTCCGCTTCCGTTTTCACATGGGTCACCTTTTCACCCTTCTTCAGAGGCGGCAGGGAAGCGTTTTCCTCCCCATCCCCCTTCTTTTCCTTTGCCGGCTGCATAATGGTAAAGCCGTTAAAGAGGACATGGCTCCCGCTGGCACGAAGGGTGCAGCGGCCGCTTCCCAGAAGGGCAGTGATGGTCATCTGGATCTGGGGAGCCATCTGGCTGGCGATGAAACGGTTCCAGATGAGGGTATAAAGCCTGAGCTGGTCCCTTGAAAGCACGGATGTCAGGGCATCCGGCGGAAATTCCAGACTGGTGGGCCGGATGGCTTCATGGGCATCCTGGGCCTTCTTTGATTTCGCAAACACATTGGGTTTGGGAGGCAGATACTCCTCGCCGTACACCGTTTCAATGTAAGGCCGCACCTGGGCGATCATTTCATCGGAAATACGGGTGGAGTCAGTACGCATATACGTAATGAGCCCTACATGACCATGGCCGGGGATTTCGATACCTTCATAAAGATTCTGGGCCAGCATCATGGTTTTCCTTGAATTGAAATTGAGACGATTCACCGCATCCTGCTGCATGGTGGACGTAGTATAGGGCGGCTTGGCCTTTCTCTGCTTCCGGGAACGGGTCACAGAAAGGACTTCTGCTTCCTTTCCTTCCATGTCGGCCACTGCAGCGTCCGCTTCTTCCTTGCTGTGAATGGAAGCTTCCTTCCCATCGATCTGCACCAGCTTCGCCTTGAAGGATTCCGAATCCGCCTTCTTGTACAGTCCCTCTACGGTCCAGTACTCTTCCGGCTTGAAAGCCCTGATTTCCTCTTCCCTTTCGCAGATGAGACGGGTAGCCACAGACTGCACCCGCCCTGCCGAAAGGCCACGGTAAATCAGCTTCCACAGCCAGGGAGACAGCTTGTAGCCCACCAGCCTGTCCAGCACCCGCCGGGCCTGCTGGGCATCTACCCGGTTCATATCGATGGGGCCGGGATGTTTGATGGCCTCCTTGATGGCAGGCGGCGTGATTTCATGGAAAGCAATGCGCACATGATCTTCAGGATTCACATCGAGGAGCTTGGACAAATGCCAGGAAATCGCTTCTCCCTCACGATCAGGGTCCGTTGCCAGAAGGACAGTCTTTGAGCGGTTCGCTTCCTTCTGCAGATCCTTGATAATAGACTCCCGCTCAGCGGAATCCACATACTCCGGCTTGAAGCCATTCTCAATATCTACCCCCAGCGTCTTCTGCGGCAGATCCCGGAGATGGCCCTTCGATGCCATGACCTTGTAGTCAGGCCCCAGAATCCTCTCTATGGTTTTCGCCTTCGCCGGTGATTCCACCACCACCAGCGTCTTCCCCTTGGGATTCGGCTTCCTCTTAAACAGCACCGGTGCCGCAGCCTTCGCCTTTCGGCCCCGTTTCTTCTTTTCCAGCGTAATCGTTCTTGTAATAGGCAAATCTATTTCCTCCTCTGTTACTTCAAGGAAAAAATATGAAAACCGGAATCCCTGCCTTCAAGCAGGAAGCACCGGCTCATATAACACTCCCGGCCTGGCCGGAAGCTTCATCTTCATCTTCATAAGTCATATGTAATTATATAAGAAAAAAAGAAAATGGCAAAGGGAAATTTAGTGAACTGGGTACTGGGGGCTCGGGACTGGAGACGGGGGATTAGGAACCGGAAACTGGGGGCTAGGGCAATGGGTCTCTTCTCACAAGATTACTGCCCTATGACTACATACCTCCCGGGACCGGTCTCTTTGATGTATCCCTTCAGCTGGAGACGTAAAAGCAGCATAGTCAGCCTGACTACGGAAAGGCCGGACTGCTGGAGAATATCCTCTGCCTGTACTTCATTTTCTGTACAGCAGAATTTGTATACCATTTCTTCTTCGAGAGTCAAAGACTCTTTACCCGGTTTTTCTGTCTTCTCTTCCTGTTTTTCCCATCCATATTCAGATAGAACATCTTGGAAAGAAGTGCAGCAGATGGCACCATTACGAATCAGTTGATTTGTCCCTTTGCAGGATGGAATATAAATACTGCCGGGAACAGAAAAAACGTCCCTTCCTTCTTCCAGAGCAAAGTCAGAAGTAATGAGAGATCCACTTCGTTCAGCCGCTTCTACAACAATCACACCACGACACATACCGGCTATGATTCGATTCCGGGCAGGAAACTGTCTTCCCAGAGGAGGAGTGCCAAGAGGATATTCAGAAATAATGGCGCCTCCCGCTTCTACGATTTGATGGAAGAGATTCCTGTTTTCCGGTGGATATACCCTGTCCAGTCCGAAGGCCGCCACTACAATAGTAGGTGCCCTGCCTGCCAGCGCCCCTTCATGGGATGCGCTGTCTATTCCTCTGGCACCGCCGGAAACAACAGTAATTCCCTCTTCTGCCAGCCCTCTGGCAAACCGTCCGGCTGTCTGCACACCATAGGCGGTAGCCTTTCTGGAACCTACGATGGCTATAAGCTTTTCGTGATCCGGAAGTTTCCCTCTGTAAAAAAGAACTGCCGGTGGATTAGCGGTAGTTCTAAGAAGAGCCGGGTAATCCTCTTCTTCCCACGTACAGCACCGTATATGGTTTTGAATCAATTTTTCCATAACCGCATCCGGGTTTGTTTCGTGACGCCATGCAAGAAAAGCCGCTTCTCCATTACCATGAAGCACATGGGATTTACGAATATCTTCATCCGACGCTTTCCATACATCTTCTGCCGTATGAAAGAATTCAATGAGTCCCCGCATACGTTTGGCTCCCAGCCGGGGACATCCTGGCAGAGCCGCTGCGTATTTGTCCATGGTTACCTCCGAGGAATCATATTTCTATAGCTGATAGCTTCTGCCACATGAGAAGCTTCAATACCGGCTTTTCCATCCAGGTCAGCCACTGTACGGGCTACTTTGATAATCCTGTCATAACTTCTGGCAGAAAGATGGAGCTTTTCAAATACTTCCCGAAGCATTTCCGTGCCATCCTTATCCAGGTGACAAGTTTCTTTCAACTGTCGATGTCCCATTTGCGCATTATTCTGCATGTGCCAGGGAGCAAGTCTTTCTGCCTGCACGCGGCGGGCTTCTTCCACCCTTTTTGCAATATCTGCTGAAGCTTCCCCTTTTATCGTAGCTGTTAATTCGCTGTACTTAGGCCGCTGCACGGAAACATGAAGATCAATACGATCCAAAAGAGGACCGGATATTTTTCTTCCATAACTTCTGATTTCGCCATCAGTGCAGGTGCAGGGATGATCCGGATCTCCCAGATAACCGCAGGGGCAGGGATTCATGGCGGCAATAAGAATAAAATCAGCAGGATAGGTAAAGGATGCATTAACCCTGGAAATATGGACTTCCCTGTCCTCCAAAGGCTGCCGAAGCACCTCCAACACAGAACGTGGAAATTCAGGAAGTTCATCCAGGAAAAGTACACCCCTGTGAGACAAAGTCACTTCGCCAGGGCGGGGAATGGTTCCGCCGCCAATGAGTCCTGCCATAGAGATTGTATGATGAGGGCTTCTGAAAGGTCTCTCTCTCATAATATCTTGCGCTTTAAAGAGCCCAGCCACACTGTATATCTTCGTCACTTCCAGCGCTTCTTCCCTGGTCATTGGCGGGAGAATGGTCGTTATGCGTCGGGCAAGCATAGTCTTGCCTGATCCGGGCGGCCCTGTCATAAGCACATTATGGGCACCGGCAGCTGCTATTTCCATGGCCCTCTTAGCCATAACCTGTCCCTGCACTTCCGCAAAATCCACATCACTGACAGGAGGGCGCTCCGATTCATGACGTACTGCCGGAGCCATGGGATGGTGACCAGTCAAAAACTCAATCAGTTCTCGTAATGTTTCTGGCCCATACACCTCAATATTCTCACATAGAAGAGCTTCATTCGTCACCGAAGGCGCCATAAAGAAACGGGATACTCCTGCTTCCTTCCCTGCTAAAACCATGGACAGAATCCCCGGTACTGGGCGAATTTCACCCTTCAGCGATAATTCCCCAATGAAAATAGTATTTTGAAAACATTCAAGCGGTACTTCACCGCTGGCGGCCAGAAGACCCATGGCAATAGGCAGATCCAAACCAGACCCGTCTTTCTTTAAATCTGCCGGTGCTAAATTCACAGTCACCTTATCTACCGGAAAATGATATCCCGAATTACGTATGGCCGAATGAACTCGTTCTTTAGACTCCTTGATAGAAGCTGCCGGAAGGCCCACAATATCGAAAGCAGGAAAGGCTTTATTAATATCTACTTCCACGCCGATGACATGACCATTCAGGCCAAAGGTCGTTGTTCCCAGTACCTTAGCATACATATGAATCCCTCCAAGAAAATAAAATATTAAAATGCATTTCTTGTATGGCGGAATTTGGTTTCCCCTTCCCGAGATACCATAACCTCTACAACATCAAAACGAATATGTGTGTCCTCTATCCTCCGTTTCATTACATATGCTCTGGCTCCCAGGCGAATATGCCTCTGCTTTGCAGGATTCACCGCCTCCACCGGTTCTCCATACCTGCGATTATGACGGCTTTTCACTTCTACGAAGACCAGTGTACCACCATCATTCATAATCAGGTCAATTTCACTATGGGCTGTTCTGAAATTGCTATCCAAAAAATGATATCCTTTTTGTTCTAAATACTGTCTGGCCAATTTTTCTCCAACACGACCGAATGATGTCTTCTCCATAAGGTGCTCCCATTCGTTTAAAACAATATTCAGAAAATAAAAGAAAAGGTAATAAATAGCATTCTGATTAATTCCGGTTAGTTAAGTACCGGACATAAGCTGTGAAATAAACATTGATAGTTATCTGCCAATTCCTATTCCCCCCTATTGTAAAAGCAAACGAAGCTATCCGTCAATGAGTTTAAGGAATGTATCATAAAAACATATGGATAGCGGAAGTGCTATTCTTTTCAATCATGCTTTCCCTATTTCAGCAAATAAAAAGCCTCCCCGAAGGGAGGTTTTTATTTGGTATACCGATTATTTCTTTGCTTTTTTAGCTTTTGCTTTCTTTACGTTGACTTTTTCTTTCAGCTGTTTGGAAACGCGGAATGCCGGGGTCTTGGATGCGGGGATCTTGATTTCAGCCTGGGTGGAGGGGTTGTGGCCTACACGGGCTTTGCGCTGACGGACTTCAAAGGTACCGAAGCCGATGAGCTGTACTTTGTCTCCCTTTACGAGGGCGCCCGATACTACATCAAGGACTGCTTTGACAGCCTTTTCAGCATCTTTCTTTGTCATTTCTGCTTCCTGGGCTACTGCTGCGATGAGTTCTGTTTTGTTCATAACTAAACATCCTCCTTTAATAATTGACGGTTGAACCGCCTTTAGTTCCAATGGGAAGGTTTTTGTGCCATGAAGTCTTTCCACCGCTGCAGGGTTTCTTCCGGGCTCATGTCAGAAAGGTTCTTTCCCTCCTGCATGACGAAGTCTTCAAACGAATGAAGCCGGCTCATGAATGCTGTATCAGAGCGGTGCAAAGCCAGTTCCGGCTCGATTCCTTTTTCCTGCAGATAATGGACCAGGTGGAAGAGGAAAGCGCCTGCTTTCTTTTCCCTGTCCATTTCACGGTCATCTTCCAGAAATTGGGAAATCTTTTGTTTCATGTCCGCCGGAAGGTCTTCAGGGAATAAGAGGTTCTGAAGCCCGTTGGAACTAACTTTCTTTTGAATTATACACGTTAAAAGCAGACTTGGCAAGCCTTTGGGCACGCCGGAAAGCAGATATTTCCTGTTTTTTTCAATTCTTTTACGTTTTTCCCACTCCCGGGGTGCCGAAAGGGTGCTGTCTTTGCCTGTTTTGTCAAAGACGAAGGGATGGCGGCGCACCATTTTGTCTTTCACGCCGTCTGCCACGTCCTGCATGGTGAAGAAGCCTTCTTTTTCCGCCAGCGCCGCGTGGAAGAGGATCTGAAAGAGCACGTCCCCCAGTTCTTCTTTCAGGTTGTCCATGTCTTTCCGGTCGATGGCATCGATAACTTCATAGACTTCCTGGATGAAATAGGTGCGCAGGGTCTCATGGGTCTGGGAGCGGTCCCAGGGGCAGCCTCCGGGGGCCAGAAGGCGGTGCACCGTATTGTCCAGGGCGGTGAGGTCATAGGGAGATGCATCCCGAACTTTGGCTTTCCGGCTGTCGAAGAGGATGGTTTCCGGCCATGAAGGCCGGCGGGTTTCCATTTCCCTGGCGGTTACACGAAGGATATTTCCCTCTCCAAGGATAATGAGGGAAGCATCTTCTTCATAGGCCGCAAGAAGCCTTTTGACAAGGATTTTTCCCTCTTCCGGGCAGCAGTCCCGAAGGATGAGCAGATGGTCCATATGAAGGGGAATGGAAGCGGCTTCCCTGCCGCTGACTATGGTGAAGCTGTCTTCTCCGGAGAGGAGTCCTTTGTCTTCCAGAAGTTCTATCAGTTCTTGTCTTTCCATTTTCCTACCTCCACCCGTTGATGAGGGATTGTACTTCTTTGAAAATACGGCCGGCATGGTAGCCGTCACATACGGCATGATTCACTTCCAGGGCCAGGGGCATGTAGTAATGGCTTCTCTTCCGGTGGAGCCGGCCCATGGTGTACATGGGGAAGAAGTTTCCGGGAGTTTTGGGAAAGCTGAGATGGAGGGATTGGAAGGGCACCCAGGGAATGACAGACACGGGGAAAAGGTTGGCCGGCCGGTCAGGTTTCCCGAAGAGGCCTTTCACTTTTCCGTAACGGGCCTCGTCGGCCTCGTAGGAGGCAAGGAAGTCATCATAGGTTTCACTGTACTCTGTCCACAGGCTGGAGAAGGTGTGGTCATCCTTGTGGAAAATGGTGTAGCTTGGGTGTACCACATCATAGTACCCCAGCTCCCCTTTCTCGTTAAAGCTGATGCGGTAGCGTTTATGGCGGTTTTCCACCACCGAAAGGAAATAGAGCATGGCGGGATAGGGTCTCTCTTTGCGCTTCATCACAGGCGTTACGTCCAGATTCAGGGTCATGCTGTAGAGGCAGGGCACTTCATGAGAGAAGTAGGAGAAATATTCCTCCCTGTCCCAGCGGCTCCTGTCGATGGGTATAAATGTCATGGTATATCTCCTTTCGGTGATTCTCTATGATTATACTATACCATATGGATACGCCTTTGGCGTAAGGGTTCTTAAGATTGATGGGCCCGAAGCCCCGTCAAACCTAAGAATCCACACGCCCGCCAGAGCGTGTCAATAAAAAACGGCCGAATGGCCGTTTTTTATTCTATCCCATAGATGCGAAGTCCGTTTTTTCTTGTTTCTTCCACTACTTTTTCCACGGTCAGTCCCTTGAGTCTTGCGATTTCCCGGGCCACGAAGATGACATTGGCCGGTTCGTTGCGTTCTCCTCTATGGGGAGGCGGTGTCAGGTAAGGGCTGTCGGTTTCTATAAGGAGGTGGTCCAGGGGGATGTCCCGGGCCGCTTCTTTGAGACGGCGGCTCTTCGGGAAAACCAGGGGACCGGCGAAGGAGATATAGAATCCCAGTTTCATCATTTCTTCCGCCGTTTCCAGGCTGCCGGAGAAGCAGTGCATAATACCTCTCATGCGGCTGCTTCTGTGCTCTTTCAGTATGGAAAAGGTGTCGCCGTGGGCTTCCCTGTCATGGATCAGGAAGGGAAGGTCCAGGTCTTTGGCCAGTTCTATCTGACGGCCAAACCATTTTTTCTGGGTTTCCTTATCGCTGTAGAAGAAGTGGTAGTCCAGGCCGATTTCGCCGATGGCTTTGACTTTAGGCGATGATTCCGCCAGGTCCCCTATTTTCTTCAGTGTTTCTTCGTCGGCATTCTTTGTTTCGTGGGGATGAATGCCCAGGGCTGCATAGACAGGGCTATAAGTTTCTGCCAGATGAAGGGCTTTCAGGCCGGTTTCATAGTTTTCAGAGGGAATCACCACGAAGCTCACCGCCTCCAGGGTGCGGGAAAGGACTTCATCCCGGTCCCGGTCGAAGGCTTTGTCGTAAAGGTGGGCATGGGTGTCGAAGGGTTTCATTATTTGACCTTGCTGCCGGCAGGCATATCCACGAAGGGCACCTTGAGCGCTCCATCTTTGGAGGCTGCCAGGATCATGCCCTGGGATTCGATGCCCATCAGTTTGGCCGGTTTCAGATTGGAAACGAAGATGACATGTTTTCCGATGAGGTCTTCGGGCTTGTAGTATTCGGAAATACCGCTCACCACGGTTCTCACATCATCGCCGCCCAGGCTGACGGTCATTTTGATGAGTTTCTTGGATTTCTTGACTTTTTCTGCCGTCAGGATTTCAGCTACCCGAAGGTCTGTTTTGAAGAAATCGTCAATGGAAATCGGGTTTTCAACTTCTGCCTTCTTTTCTTTGGCAGCTGGTTTTGTTTCTTCTTCCTCTTCGATTTCAATGCGCGGGAAAATCTGGTCTCCCTTATGGGTCATGGTGCCGTCGGGAATACCGCCCCATACCAGATCTTTGTAGCAGGCATTCTTGAAATCGGCAAGCCCCAGCTGGTTCCAGATTTTTTCAGCGGCAATAGGAATCACCGGTTCGGAAAGGAGGGATACAAAGCGCAGGCCTTCGCAGAGGTGGTAGAGCACCGCATTCAGGAGATCCTTCTTTGCGGGATCTTTGCCCAGAGCCCAGGGCATGGTAACGTCGATATACTTGTTCAGGGAGCGGATATAGGTCCATACGGCCTTGATGGCATCATTGATCTTCCAGTTGTCCATGCCGTTTCTGAAAGCGGAAAGGGCTGCTGCCGCATTGGCTTCCACTTCTCTGGAAGCTTTATCGATGACGGGATCTGAAGAGGCATCGCCTTTATGGAGAACGCCGCCGTTGTACTTGTCCACCATGGACAGGGTGCGGTAGAGCAGGTTGCCCAGGTCGTTGGAAAGGTCGGAGTTAATGCGGGCAATGAGACGGTCCCGGCTGAAGTTGCCGTCCTGTCCCAGCTGGATATCGTTTAAGAGGTAGTAGCGGATGGCATCGGAGCCGAATTCGCGAAGCAGCGGAATGGGATCGATCACGTTGCCCCGGGACTTGGACATTTTTTCGCCGTCCACAATGAGCCAGCCGTGGCCATAAACCTTCTTCGGCAGTTCAATGCCCAGGCTCATCAGCATAATGGGCCAGATAATGGTATGGAAGCGGACGATTTCCTTCCCCACCAGATGGACATCAGCAGGCCAGAATTTCTTGAATTTTTCCGGATTGTCCACAATGCCGGCAGCGGTCAGGTAGTTGACCAGGGCATCGAACCATACGTATACCACGTGTTTGGGGTCGAAAGGCACCGGAATGCCCCAGGTAAAGCTGGTGCGGGACACGCAGAGGTCCTCCAGGCCGCTCTTCACGAACTGGATCATTTCGTTTCTGCGGGACTCGGGCTGAATGAAATCGGGATGTTCTTCGATATATTTCATCCAGCGGTCTGCATACTTGGACATTTTGAAGAAATAGGCATCCTCGCTTACCCGCTGCAGAGGACGGCCGCAGTCCGGGCATACATGGTCCGGTGTCAGTTTGTTTTCCGGCCAGAAGGTTTCATCAGGAATGCAGTACCAGCCTTCGTACTTGCCAAGGTAAATGTCTCCCTTGTCATAGGCCCGCTGGAAAAGCATCTGTACCACTTTCTTATGACGTTCTTCAGTGGTACGGATGAAATCATCGTTGGAAATATTCAGTTCTTTCCAGAGCTGCTTGAAAAGGGCTACAATCTTATCCACATACTGGATCGGCGTAACCCCTGCTTCCTCCGCTTTCTGCTCGATTTTCTGGCCATGTTCGTCGCTGCCGGTCAGAAAGAACACATCATAGCCGTCAAGCCGTTTGAACCGGGCCATGCTGTCGGCAATGGACGTACAGTAGGTATGTCCGATATGCAGCTTCGCACTGGGATAGTAAATGGGGGTGGTAATATAATATGCTGGTTTTTCACTCATAAAAAAGGCCTCCTGCATTGTATTTAAAAAGAATATTCCTCTTTAGACTGCAATATTCTTAATTATAACACAGAACAGCAGAATAAACAGATAATGACGGGAAAATTATGGACACGCCTTCAGTATAAGGGTTGACGAGGCTTCGCCCGTGGACACGCCTGCGGCGTGAGGGTTGACGGGGCTTCGCCCCGAAGGTTCTTAAGGTTCTTAAGTTTGACGGCCCTTCGGGCCGAGGGTTGTGGATTGCCGCTCTGCGGCAATGCTTATAAAGTCAGCGTTATGAGGGAGGGTTCTTAAGATGGATCGGCCCTATGGGCCGGAGGGTTCGTAAGTTTGACGGCCCTTCGGGCCGAGGGTTGCGGATTGCCCTTCGGGCAATGCTTATGAAGTCAGCGTTACGGGATTGGCTTTTCGGTATCATAGGGCTTGATTGACATTCTGCTGAATTATCTGCCTTCGGCAGATACACCCCCTATCCGGGCTGCACCGGACTCCCCCCGCAGTTCGGTCGGTCAATCGAAAGGAAGGCCCTTTTATGGGCAGGCTAAGGGCCTACTTTGACCGACTTGCACATCCTATGCAGGATGTGCACAGGGGCAGAATAAAGCTAACGCATAGCGAAGAATAAAGTCCCCCCGCCGGGGGGAAGGTGGTGGCGCCAGCCACCAAAAGGGGTGCATTTCCAACGCCCGCCAGGGCGGTTATATGGTTTTATACAAACTGGCGCCTTCTATCAATTCATAGGCGCCCTACAGCAACCCTCGCCCCTAAAGGGGAAACGACTCACTATGATTTGTGCGTCGCTTTGCTCCTTCAAATCATGTTCGCTGTGCACGCCAGAGGCGCGTCAAACTTAAGCCCCTTAAGAACCTTCGGCCCAGCGGGCCGTCAACCCTCAAGCCCCAAAGGGGCTTGTCCATAAGGCGCCAGCCACCAAAGGGGGATTGCATTTCCTCGCCCGCAGGGCGGTTGTAAATGTTTTTTTCATAAGAGGGCGCCTTCTATAATTTAAAGGCGCCCACCACAACCCTCAGCGGCAAAGCCGCTGTCAAACTTAAGAACCCTCGGGGCGATAGCCCCGTCAAACTTTAGAACCCTCAAGCCCGAGCAGGAAGGCACTCAGGAACGGGAGGAGAGGAGAAATTGATACACTTCTCTCCTGGAGAGGTGGTATTTTCCTGCGGCCTGCCGGGCTGCTTCTTTTAAGGGCAGTGTTTTGGCCAGTTCCAGTGCTTCGTCCTGCCAGGAGGTTTTTTCTCCTTCTTTTTCTTCCATATCCTGGTTCCAGCCTTCTACAAGAATGACGTATTCTCCTCTGGGGTCTTCTTCGTCCATGTGGCTTCGGATGGAGGAGAGTGTACCTCTTTCGAAGGTTTCAAATTTCTTTGTCAGTTCCCTGGCGGTGACGGCTTTTCTGTCACCCAGAGCTTTCATCAGGGTGTCCAGGGTTTCTTTGATGCGGTGAGGCGCTTCATAGAATATGAGGGTCACCGGGACACGGCTCATGTCCTGGAGGAGTTTCTTTCTCTTAGCCGTGATTTTCGGCAAAAAGCCGATGAAGGCAAACTGCCGGGCGTCGAGGCCGGAGGCCACGAGGGCGGTTAAGGCAGCGTTGGGACCGGGAAGGGGAACGATGGGGATGCCCGCTTCGATGGCCAGGCGCACCAAGTCCGCACCGGGGTCGGAAATGACAGGCATGCCGGCATCGCTGACCTGGGCCACCGATTTTCCTTCCTTCAGCAGGTCTATGATTTTTGGGCCCGCTTCTTTTTTGTTATGTTCATGGTAGGACACCACGTGGCCCCCTATGGAGAGGTGATCCAGGAGGATCCGGGTATGGCGGGTGTCTTCGCAGGCGATAATATCCGCCTCCTTCAGCACGTCCACCGCCCTCTCCGTAATGTCTGCCAGATTTCCTATGGGTGTGGGCACCAGGTAGAGGGTGCCCGGTTTCACTTCGTTCATATGTCTTCCTTCCCGTATATTTCCAGTATTTCCTTTGTATAGGATCCATCGCTGTTATGAATGAGAAGCGGCGGTTCCACTGCCATTTCCGGATGGCCTCCATACTTCCATTCCAGAAGTACCCGCACCGCATGATGGCCTTTTCTTGCATAGATGAAACGGAGGCGCTTGGGCTCCATGCCGTACTTTCTTCCCAGGAAAATGAGATCCGCCGTACGGTCTGCCCGATGCACCATGGCCAGACGGCCGCCGTATTTCAAAAGGTAGCGGCTTGTATAAAATACTTCTTCCAGCGTGGCATTCAGTTCGTAGCTGGCACTGGCCACTCCCCGGCTTTCGCTCATTTTACCGCTTCCCACTTCCCGATAGGGCGGGTTCACCACCACCAGAGAAAAAGAACCGGAGGGGAAATAGTCCTTCACCTTCCGGTAGTCGCAGGGCACCACGTGAATCACCGA
Source organism: Dialister succinatiphilus (assembly GCF_928721695.1). NCBI lineage: Bacteria > Bacillati > Bacillota > Negativicutes > Veillonellales > Veillonellaceae > Dialister > Dialister succinatiphilus. Next base: position 2,209,798 of record NZ_OV788641.1, read on the forward strand.
TTCCTTCCCGTTTCCTTTCACGTTTCGTTCTGCCAGATCCGCCATGATGGGATTCACTTCCAGGGCCGTAATGTCCCTGCCGCCCAGGGCAGACATGAGAAGGGCGATGACGCCGGTGCCGGTGCCCAGGTCGCAGATTTTATCTTTTCCCTTGATGGCGGGATAATGGGCCAGGAGCACGGAATCGATGGAGAAGCAGAACTGGTCCGGCCGCTGGATGAGTTTCATGCCATCCCGCACCAGGTCGTCCAGCCTCTCTCCTTCTTTTAATTTCCAATCACTCATTTTCTTCCTGTTCCACAGCGTCCCAGGACAGAGTTTTCGTCTTCTGCCCGTCCAGCTGTACTTTCACTGTATGTTTCTGGCTGTTCACATAGAGCACCTGGCCGCTGCCTTCGTCGGTCATGACCTTCATGCCCACCCGGAAGCGGGGTCCTTTCCCCTGCATGGCGCAGCATCGTCTCTTCCGGTTGTCTCCCTCGTACATGTCATTTTCAAAGCGCAGGCAGCACATGAGTCTGCCGCAGACGCCGGAAATCTTGGTGGGGTTCAGGGACAGCCCCTGGTTCTTGGCCATTTTAATGGAAACGGGGGCGAAATCGCCAAGGAAGGTGGCGCAGCAGAGAGGTCTTCCGCAGGAACCGATGCCGGACACCTGCTTGGCTTCATCCCTCACCCCTACCTGCCGCAGTTCGATGCGGGTATGGAAGACGGCAGCCAGTTCCTTCACCAGTTCCCGGAAATCCACCCTGCCATCGGAGGTAAAAAAGAAAACGATTTTATTTCTGTCAAAAGTATATTCTGCCCGGAGAAGCTTCATAGGTACTTTGAACTTTTCAATCTTCTTCAGACAGATATCAAAGGCCGACTTCTCCCTTTCCCTGTTTCGTTCCAGCTGGGCCATATCTTTCATGGTGGCCTTGCGGATGGCCGGCTTTAAAGGAGCATCTTCATCAAGCACCGGGTGCCTGGGTATGATCACCACGCTGCCGTACTCCAGTCCCCGGGACGTTTCCACAATCACCCCGTCATCCAGATGGATATCGAGATGATTGGAATCGAAATAATAAATTTTACCTGCCGGCTTAAAACGGACGCCGATTACCTGATCCATTCTTTTTCGCCTTTCTGTATATGTTCCAATGTAATGAGAATCATATCCCAAATATTCTTTATATTAATATAACGAGCCACTGCCGTTTCCGCCGTCTTCAGCGCCAGCAGTGCCTCTTCTCCTTTTTCGCCCTGCCAGAAGGGAGCTATCCGTTTCTCCCTTGCCGCCACAGTGACGCAGCGAAGGGATGCAGGATTTCCCGTTTCCGCCAGCACATAGATATCCCGGCCCACCAGCAGAATCCAGCGGAGCATTTTCAGAAAATCCTTCCGTTCCTTAAACTCCATGGATGAGAGGGTGGAAAAGGGCCTGTCGCTTCCTGTCACCGTTTCCCAGAAATCCATGGCGCTTTCGGGCTGGGCGCTGCCACCCTCATCGCAGACTTCCAGCGTAATGCCCGGATTGCCCTCGGACAGCTGAAAGAGTATCTTTTCATCCATGCCTCTGGGAAAATGGATGTCTGTCCTGCGATGGATAAAGGAATCATAGTCGGTTTCCGACAAAGGCAGGAATCCGAACCGCTCCCCCCTGGAAATAATGGTGGGCAGCAGGGCATCCAGGTCGTGGGTGATCAGGATGAAATGAACATTTCCTTCCGGTTCCTCCAGCGTTTTCAGCAGGGCATTGGCCACAGGGTCCATCATGGTCTGGGCCTCATCGATGATGCACACATGGGATTTCTCGTCAAAAGAAGCCATGGCGGAAAGGAAGGTCCTGAACTGCTCGATTTTAAGCTCCATACCCACGGGATGGAGGTACCATACCTGTTCATCGGCCAGGGTGAGAACAGGCGTCTTCTGCCGCTCTTCTTCGGAAAGCTCAGCCAGCTCATTCATGAGCTTCTCTGCCTTCCCCGTCAGGATTCCTGAAAGATCCAGGGCCGCCGTAGTCTTCCCCAGCCCCTCATCTCCATAGAAAATCAGGGTATGGGGCAGCCGGTCTTCTTCCAAAAGCCGTTTAATCTCTTTCTGTACCTTCTCCTGCCCCTCTACATGGGGAAAGAATCCTGCCATACATGCCTCCCTGCCGGACCGTACCGGACTTATGATTATTCTACCATGACTGCCTTAAGACTGCAAAAGGGGCACGGCTTTCCGCGCCCCTTTTGCAGAGGGTTCTGAAGTTTGACCGGCCTGTGGCCGGAAGGTTCGGGGGGAAAGGTTCTTAGGTTTGACAGCCCTTTCGGGCTGAGGGTTGTGGTATCGCCCTTGAGGGCGATGAGTAAAAAGTCAACGTTACGGGAATATCTTCCTTACGCTTTCGTCACCCTAAACATGGCGGTGAGTTATCCACTTCTGGTGGCTTTTTTCCCTCTTGGTGCCTCTTTTTCCTCGCTCGAAGGGCGGTTGTACGGTTTTAAAGGTTTTCTTTATATTGCGCCGCAGGCGCCACCACAACCCTCGCGGCCAGAGGCCGTGTCAAACTTAAGCCCCTTTAGAACCTTCGGCCCAAAGGGCCGTCAACCCTCACGCCCGAAGGCCCATCAACCTTTACACCGAAGGCGTGTCAATGACCTTCTCAATTTCCGTAATCCGATCCACATAGGGCACTTTTTCCCTTTCAAAGAGGGCGGCTTCCTTTTTCCCTTCCAGTCCGGTCAGAATGCCGATGAATTTCGTGCCCGCTCTCCGGCTTCCCAGCACGTCGGAGTAGGAATCGCCGCAGACGTAGACTTCATCGCCCGCAGCCGGTTTCATTTCTTCCTTCAGATAGGCTTCATAATTTTCTCTTTTCCTGCCGAAGAGGGCGCAGCTGAAAATAAAGGGCGCCGGCTTGTCGGGCACAGGGCAGTGGAACAGGCCTGCTGCCTCCACAGCGTCCGAGGCAGTAGCCAGGTACAGGGGATCAAATTCCTCATACCAGTGGAAAAGCCTGAAAGGAATTTCCATTTCCTCCCGGGCCCTTCCTGTGGCCACTGCAATGGCAAATCCTTTTTCCTTGAGCCTGATGAAAAGGGAGCGGATAGCCTCCGCCGGCGCCAGAGGCACCTCCCGGGACAGGAACCCCTCTTTGCCGCCGCTGTATGGCACATGGTGAAGAAGGGAAATAAAAGTATCGTCTCCCAGATACCAGGCCTGAAAGGCTTCGGTGTGGATGGTCCAGAAAGGAGAACGAAGAAGTGCCCAGTCCGAGCCATTTCCAAAATCACCGGCCATGGCCTTATAAAGGCAGGTCACCACGTCCTCCCCTTCCAGGTCCGGTGGAATCACAGCCTCCCACTTTGCCAGGATCTCTTCCGCTTCCGGCACCGGCAGTCCCATGAGGGCAAGACCCGCTTCCTTCATGTCCGAGGGCTTTTCCAGCGTAAGACATACCTTCTCCCCGCCGGACCGTTTCTCATAGGTCAGCGCCATCAGCCAGAGCGCCGTAATGAGCCAGCAGTGCACCATGTCCCAGTTGGAATTGATGCCATGGGCCTTCAGAAATGCAAGAAGCCGGTCCTGTCCCCACACCCGGCTCCGGCAGGAAGCAATCTGTCCTTCTGTCACATGGCGGGCATCAAAATCCTCCCCCTCCAGGGGAAGGCCCATATAATCCTTGCTGTAAAGCAGCTCCCACACCGTGAGGGCGGATACATCAAAATACCTTTCCTCCGAAAGGAGCACCCCATCCACATCAAAAATCACCTTTTTCATCCTGTTCCTCCTGTATGAAAAAAATGGGACTCACCCCATTCCTGTTTTTATTCATTTTATCATATTTCATAGAAGGGCGCGAAAGACCGGATCCCGAAAGAAAGAAAAGACGCCAGCCCCGAGGCCCATTTCGCCTCCGCGTATGGTATACTGTTAATAACTTATTTTATAAGGAGGCAAACCATGAACATTTTAGTCACCGGCGGTGCCGGATACATCGGTTCCCACACCGTGAGAGCCCTTCTGTCTTCCCGCCGCTTCACACCTGTTGTTTTTGACAATCTGTCCACCGGTCATGCAGAATCGGTTCCGGAAGGAACGGTACTGGTGAAAGGGGACATTCATGATATAGATTTTGTTGCGGATACCCTGAAGAAATATGACATTCAGGGAGTCATCCATTTCGCTGCCTATTCCCTGGTGGGCGAATCCATGGTGGATCCGGCCAAGTACTACACCAACAACGTGGAAGGCACTCTTCATCTCCTTCTTGGCATGAAGAAGGCAGGAGTAGACAAAATCGTTTTCTCCTCCACGGCTGCCGTGTACGGGGAACCGGAAAAAACACCCATAGAGGAAGATTTTCCCCATAACCCCACCAACGTATACGGCCGCACGAAACTGGTCATTGAAAACATGATGAGGGACTTCACCAATGCCTACGGCCTTCACTATGTAGCCCTGCGCTACTTCAATGCCGCCGGCGCCGCTCTGGACGGCTCCATCGGAGAAGACCACAATCCTGAGTCCCATCTCATTCCCCTCATCCTGAAGACAGCCCAGGGTGTCCGCGACCACATTGCCATCTACGGCACCGACTACCCCACCCCCGACGGCACCTGCATCCGGGATTACATCCATGTACTGGACCTGGCCGACGCCCATGTGCTGGCCATGAAATACCTGGCAGAAGGCGGAAACAGCACCTACTTCAACCTGGGCAGCGAAAAGGGATTCAGCGTCCGTGAAATCATTGAAACCGCTAAAAAAGTGACAGGCATCGACTTCAAAGTCACCGAAGAAGCACGCCGCAGCGGCGACCCTGCCATCCTCATCGCTTCCTCTAAAAAATGCAGAGAAACCCTGGGCTGGCACCCCACCCATTCCACCACAGAAGAAATCATCGCCTCCGCCTGGAAATGGCATAAGGAACATCCCTACGGATATAAGTGACAGCGCCTTCAGCGCTGAGGGTTCAAAGGGTTCAGAGGGTGGCATCCCCCTGATCGGTGATACGCACAAAGGCGAGACTGCCCCAAGCGGTAAGACAATCAAGCAGCACTCATAACAAACAAAGGAGAAATATATGCAGAAAATCAGAAAAGCAGTCATTCCTGCAGCAGGCTTCGGCACCCGTTTCCTTCCGGAAACAAAGGCCATGCCCAAGGAAATGCTTCCTATTGTAGATAAACCGACCATCCAGTATATCGTTGAAGAAATCAGGGCCAGCGGCATTGAACAGATCCTCATTATTTCCGGCCATGCCAAAAGAGCCATTGAAGACCATTTCGATTCCTCCCCGGAACTGGAACAGCACCTTTACGAATCGGGCAAAATGGATCTTCTCCGGGAAGTACGGAAAGTGGCTTCCGTGAAAATCCACTACACCCGCCAGCAGTATATGAGAGGACTGGGAGATGCCATACACTGCGCCAAAGATTTCATCGATGGCGAACCCTTCGGCGTCATCCTGGGGGACGATGTGGTATACAATGCCAATGGCGAACCAGCCCTGCGCCAGCTCATGGACCAGTACGAAAAAACCGGCGGCACCATCATCGGCTGCCAGGTCGTGCGTCCTGAAATGGTTTCCTCCTACGGCATTGTTGATGGAAAACCGACAGACGATCCGAACCTGCTCAAGGTAAAAGATATGATTGAAAAGCCTTCCATGGAAGAAGCCCCCAGCCGCTTCGCAGCTCTGGGCCGCTATGTCATCACACCGGACGTATTCGAAGTGCTGGAACAGACAAAGCCCGGTAAAGGCGGAGAAATCCAGCTCACCGATGCCCTCCGCGTCATGGCCAGAAACGGCAGTGTCTACGCCTATAACTTTACAGGCAAACGGTACGACACAGGAAATAAACTGGGCTACCTGAAAGCCACTGTAGAATTTGCCCTCCGCCGCCCGGACCTGGGACCCCAGTTCCGGGAGTATCTGAAAAAACTGCTGGCTGATGAAAAATAAAATAAAAAAGACTGGTCTATGACCGGTTTTTTTGTGCTGAAGCTCCGAGGGTTGTGGCCGCCTGACGGCGGCAGGTTGTGTAGAAGGGTTGCGGAAAAAGGTTCTTAGGATTGATGGGCCCAGGGGGCCACTCTGTGGCCCGGGTTCAGAAGGTTCACAGGGTTCAAAAGGTTCAGAGGGTGGTGGTGGCGGCTGACGCCGCAATTTTTAAAGTCAGCGTTACGGATTAACCTATCTGCATCATATGGCAAAATAACCATTCTGCTGACTGGCTCGCTGCGCTCGCCACCCCCTATCCGGGCTGCGCCCTTGGACACGCCTACGGCGTGAGGGTTTAAAGGGTTCAGAAGGTTCATAAGGTTCAAAGGGTTGTGGATTGCCCTTACGGGCAATGCGTATAAAGTCAGCGTTACGGGATTTGCTTTTCTGTGTCATAGAGCATGATAAGCATTCTGGTGATTGGCTCACTACGTTCGCCTCCCCCTTTCCGGCTTCGCCGGACTTCCCCCTATTCAGGGGGCAGAATAAAACACCGCGAAACACTCTCTTCATAAGCGGCTCTACAGTAAGCACGGGTTATAGTGCCCCCGCTTGCGGGGGAAAGGTGGTGGCGCCAGCCACCAAAGGGGGATGCACCGGAATGGTACCTGAAGTATATGACGCCCTGTTTTTCTCTTCATATCTCTCGTTTCCCCTTGAGGGGAAATGCCACGTAGTGGCAAAAGGGTGTACGGGGCTGAGCAGAGATATGACACTCTATCATTTTCCTGACCGCCAATCGGCGGCCCCCCGAGCGAAGCGGTGCACAACGAACACATTTTGCACTAGCGAACTGGACAGGAATGGTATATGAAAAGGCGCCTTCTATCAGTTAAGAAGCGCCTTTTCGTCATTCCTCAGCGGCCTAAAGGCAGCTTGGGGACCTGCGAACCTTTTCAACGTCCCAAAGGTGACAATGGAAGAGCCCCTATCATCCTCATTCCTCTGTTTCACTGGTTTTCTTTTTCTTCTGGGCTTCATACAGCTCGTAGTACTTGCCCTTTTTGCGAATTAATTCCTCATGATTGCCGGATTCCAGAAGGCGTCCGTGGTCGAGGACATAGATGCAGTCCGCATTTCTCACAGTGGAGAGGCGGTGGGCTATGATGATGGTGGTTCTGTTTCTGGCCAGGTCGTCCAGGGTGGCCTGTACCATTTTTTCAGTCTGGGTATCCAGAGCTGAGGTAGCTTCGTCGAAGATAACTACCGGAGGATTCTTGAGGAACACCCGGGCAATGGCGATGCGCTGTTTCTGACCGCCTGAGAGTTTGACGCCCCTTTCCCCTACTTTGGTGTCATAGCCGTTGGGCAGGGATTCGATAAATTCATCAGCCGCCGCCAGTTTCGCAGCCTGCCGGATTTCATCCATGGAAGCCCCTTCCCTGCCATAGGCAATGTTTTCAGCAATGGTATCGCCGAAGAGGAATACGTCCTGCTGGACAATACCGATTTTGCGGCGAAGGTCCTGCTGGGCAAATTCGTTGAGGTTATGCCCATCCAGGGTAATGGTCCCTTCCGTAGGTTCATAGAAGCGAAGGAGCAGGCTCACCAGTGTGCTTTTGCCGGCCCCCGTTTCCCCCACGAAGGCCACCGTCTTTCCTGCAGGAATGGCAAAGTTCAGATGGTGAAGAATGAGCCGGTCCGGTTCATAGCCGAAAGACAGGTCATGGAAATCGATATCTCCCTTCACATGGGTCAGGGCCAAGGGATGGGGCGGGTCTGTAATAGAGGGCGCCGTATGCATGATTTCCTCGAAGCGGTGGAACCCTGCCATGCCCCGCTGGTACACCTCTGCCAGAATGGTCAGGCGGAATACGGGACGCATGAAGATATTCACATACAGAAGGAAGGCTACGAAATCAGAAAGCTGAAGTTCCCCATTTGTAATCATCCAGCCGCCGGCCAGGATGACAACGACATTAATGAAATTGGTAAAGAAATTGATACTTCCAGAGAAATAGCCCACCAGACGGTAGGAAGCGAATTTCGTATTTCTAAGTTCTATGGATTTTTCTTCAAACCGGGAAAGCTCGAAGGCTTCCCGGGCAAAGGCCTTCACAAGGCGGATACCGGAAAGACTTTCCTCCGCCCGGGCCGCCACTTCCCCCGCCATGCGGCGATTCTTCCGGAAAGCCCCCTTCATCTGCCTGTTAATTTTCACAGTGTGCACAGCTTTAGCCACCAGCAGGGCACCGATCAAAAGGGCCAGCTTCCAGTTCATCACCAGCATCACCACCAGCGTGCCTGCCATGATGACACCGCAGAGAAGAAGATCATTGGGCCCGCGGAATGAGAGCTCGCTGATTTCCGTAATATCGCTGGTAATGCGGGACAGAAGCTGCCCTGTCTTTTCATTGTCGAAATAATGGAAAGACAGCTTTTCAATATGGGAAAAAAGATCCCGCCGCATATCGTGCTCAATGGAGGCGCTCATCACATGACCGTAGTACTGCACCAGGAACTGGATGATGAAATTGATGATGTAGAGCACCAGAAGCACTGCCGAGCCCAAAAGGAGACGGTGCATATCCTTATCCGGCAGCACCTGGTTAATCAGATTCCTTACCACAATCGGGAAAATCAGGTCCAGTCCCGCCATGGCAAAGGTGCCGATAATGACCCACACCAGGATTTTCATATAGGGTTTGTAGTATTTCATAAAACGTGTAATCATAGTATCTCCTTTATAGGGACGCATAGCATCCCGGGTTCAGAGGGTTCATTGGACACACCTTCGGTGTGAGGGTTCAGAGGGGAAGGTTCTTAGGATGGACCGGCCTCGCGGCCGGAGGGTTCTTAAGTTTGACGGCCCTTTGGGCCGAGGGTTGCGGATTGCCGCTCTGCGGCAATACTTATAATGTCAGCGTTACGGGTTTAACCTTTCAGTATCATATGACATGCCTCCCACAGGGCAAGGTGGTGGCGACAGCCACCAAAGAGGGAAAACGCCGAAATGGTACGTGAAGTATATGACTCGCTGTTTTTTCCCTCATATCTCTCGTTTCCCCTTGAGGGGGCAATGAGTTTTATAATGCCGCCTTCGGCGGTCACGTCCACATTAAGTATCATAATCATTCTTACCACCGTCCACCCCTTCGCCACTTCGTGGCCCTCTTCCCCTAAAGGGGACGCAAGGAGCGTTACGGGATTGGCTGTCTGTGTCATATGTGACACAATATCCAGTGCCACCTATTTTCTCGTTTCCCCTTGAGGGGAAGTCCCGCGAAGCGGGAAAGGGTGTACGGGTCAGAGAACTGATAGGATGCTCCATCGCGGTCCTGACCGCCAATCGGCGGCCTACGTCATGCGGCATGAATAAACATTCTCCTCCCGAAAAGGTCGGTTCTAAGACTGCTCCGCAATCTTCCATATATGAAGCCGGTACGCCCCAAGGAGGCTTCCTTCCGGCGTTACTGCCGGCACTTCGATGCCTGCCATGAGACTGCCATCATCGGAAATGGCTATGTTCTGCAGGGGGCCGGCAGTGTGAAAGCGGCAGATGAGGCTGCCGTCTGCAAGGTTCACTGCTTCGGCGCCGTGGGCTTGATAATCGTGATTTCTCACATTTCTTCCCACGGCTAGCGCTGCCACTCCTCCGGCTTCATCGAGAGCTTCGATTTCACCGCCGGTACTGTATTTCCAGCGGAAGGTGCCGGAAAGGTCAAAGAAAAAGAGGCTGTTGCTGGAGGGGTGGATCACCGGCGATGGCATCTGCCAGTTATCCCGGCTGAAGGTGTTGATGGTGTCAAAGATCACCCCTTCCGGCACAAAAAGGGCATCCCTTCCGGCTGCGAAAAACCAGGTGCCGTTCATTTCCTTAGGCTCCGCCAGAGTGCGCTGCCAGAGGATATGGCCCTCTTTGTCGAAGAGGAAGGCCCTGCCGTCGCTGGTGATGGTGGAAAGATAATTTCCCTCTTCCGACCACACCGGCCCGTTTCTCATGGTCACCGATCCGAAATGGGGCGCTGTGTCTATGACAGTGCTGTGAAGCAATGTACCATCTCTGCCATCCAGCACATATATGTTTTTATTATACTCCAGATTTTCTATTTTGGATTTATCATAATTGGCGGTTCCAAAGGCAAAGGAGCTGCCGTCTTTTGAAATCTCGCCCCAGTTCACCCAGCCATCCATAGCATGGTCTTTGGGAAAGCGCCATCTTTCTTCTCCTGAAGGGGTGAAGGAAACCACCCGGCTCAGGTAGCCCCGCTGTCCACTGTCGGTTATGGTGAAGCGATAAAAGACAGCATATATATTTCCTTCCCGGTCGGTGGAAATATGAATGGTCTGGGGATCCGCCCGAATATCCGGTTCGCCGCCGATGACGTCAAAACCCTTGAATTTCCAGAGAATGTCGCCGGAAGAGGTGTTCATGGCATAGAGGTATCCGTCGGGGCTTTTTTCTCCCACATACACCCTTTTTCCGTCAGGCGAAAGGGAGAGGGAGCGGATGAGTCCGCTTCCTATGGGATGGCTCCATTTCTCCCCGCCCTCTTTGGATAGAAGGCGAAGTTCCCCATTGGCCGTACCCACCAGCCATCCACCGGAAGGTACATAGCGGATTTCTCCTCCCTCAAAGCCCATGCGGTCATAATTTCTTCCGGCCATTTCCCCCAGCGGCACTACAATGCCATCGTCCTGATTGTGGGGCGTAAACATCTGCCAGGGCGTGCGGCTTCCGGTCACCCAGAACAGAGTGAGCCAGGTAGCAAAGAGAAGAAAGAACAGGCCTGTCGTTTTCCACTGTTTCATAGATACCATTTCGTCCAGTCATAAATGATGCGCAGAGCACCGAAGTAAATCCCCTTTTGGGAAAGAATATAAAGCACCTTGGAGGCACCGCAGAAAAGTACAAACAGGAGGAACAGAAGGGAAACCCCTTTTTCGCTTCCTTTCCAGGGCGGGCCCTTCCTTTCTTTGGCCAGGAAAAGGCCCCGGCTGGTGACGGAAAGAGACAGGGTCTGGGCCCGGCGAAGGCAGCGGGCCAGCAGGGGTTTGATCATGTAGGGAATGTGCCGCAGCACCTGATGCCTCCCCTTTTCAGAACCGCTTCGAAGCTGCAGGGCCGTCATGACCTCCCCTGCTTCTGCCGCCAGAATGGGAAAGAAGCGGATGGCTGTCACCAGCATGAAGGAGGCCTGGGGCGATAAGTGCCAGGCGGTGAGTCCTTTGAGAAGATCCCTGGGATCGCTGGTCCAGCACACCAGGAGTCCCAGGGAAATCATGGATGCCGTGCGCATGCCCTGGACAGCGCCGTAAATAATGCCTTCCCGGTAAATATAAAGACCGCCGGTCAAAGATCCTAGCAGGGGAAATCCGGGAGAAATGAGCATAATGAGAGGCGTCCTTGGATTCTGGCTGAAAAAGAGGGCCTGGCTGGAAATAGAACCCCAGAGACCCAGCAGGAGAAAAATAGAAAGCACTTTCCATTTGTACACCGGCGTTTTTCCTAAAAAATGAAAAAGAAGGGTTAGGGTGAAAAGGATGAAAAGGCTTCGCCCATTGTCCACAATAATCATCATGAAAGCGTAGAGAAGAAGGAAGGACAGCTTCGTCCTGCCGTCTAAGGCGGAAATCACCGATTTCCTGTCACTTCCTTCAAAGGTCTGTCTGAATGACATGGGCCATCACCTCCTCTATGGTTACGCAGGGTTCGATAGCAAGGTCTTCCGATACATCCATCATAGGCGGCAGGGACAGGCCGCTTTCCTTCATGAGCTGCCGGCTGCTGAACAAGCGGCGGGGGCTGCCCGCTGCGATGATACGCCCTGCCTTCAGTACATAGACTTTTTCTGCCAGCTCCGCCGCCAGCTCCATGTCATGGGTGCAGAGGAAAATGGTTCTTCCCTCTCCTGCAGCCAGGCGCAGCATATCCCGGATATCCGTAAGGCTCTTCTGGTCCTGTCCGGTGGTAGGCTCATCCAGAATGAGAAGGTCATTATCCTTCCGGGCCAGAAGGGCGCCGAATACCACACGCAGCCTCTGCCCCTTGGAAAGGGCCAGGGGAAAATCATGGCGGTAGTGGGCCAGATGGAGCTTATGGAGAAGTTTGTCCAGCTCCACTTCTGTCATGTCCTTATTGTTCCAGGTCAGTTCTTCTTCCACCGAATCAGTCAGCAGCATCAAATCCGCCTCCTGCCGCATGAATCCCACATGGTGCCTTTCCTTTTCCGCCGGCTTTCCATGGATAAGCACTTCCCCGGAAGATGGGGAAAGGAGGCCGGCCAGAAGGTTTAAAAGGGTGGATTTGCCGGCGCCGTTAAAGCCCATGAGAGCTGTAATGCTCCCTTTTTTCACGGTAAAGGAAATCCCCTTCAGCGTCTCCTCCGCTGCTCCTGGATAGGTGTAATGAATGTCCTTCCCTTCCAGAATCACTTCTCCTGAAGGGCTGGACTGGGCCGGTTCCACATGGGGCCGAAAGGAAATTCCTGCCTTTTTGATTTCCATAACCGTCTCTTTCCTGTCCGAGGAAGCCTTCGGCAGATGAAGGCGCCGGGCCAGCTTCACCGTCTGGGGTTCCCGGATGCCGTACACTTCGGTATCCCCCATTTCATTCCACGCCTTTTCTGTAGGACCGTCATACACCAATTTCCCCCTGTCCATAATGCAGAGCCTTGGAAAATGGGCAGCCAGCTCATTCACCCGGTGTTCCACCATGAGAATGGTCATGTGGTCCTTTTCATTCAAACTATGTAGAAGGGCGAGAAAATCCTTCACTCCCTCCGGATTCATCTGACTTACCGGCTCGTCAAGAATGAGGAGCTTTGGATGGGTAACGAGGATGGATGCCAGGGCCAGCCGCTGCCGCTGTCCTCCGGAAAGGGCATGAATGCTCCTGTCTTCCATCCCCGAAAGGCCCACCTTCTCTAGAGCCCTTGACACTTCCCTTCGGATCACCGATGGCTCTTCTCCCCGGTTTTCCAGGGCAAAGGCTGTCTCGTCTGCCACAGTCATGGCAAAGAGCTGGTCGTCCGGAGTTTGGTATACAGTGCCTGCTATAAGACCGATATCTTCAGGAGTCATGCTGAAAATATTCCTGCCGCACAGCGTCATGGCGCCCCTCTTTTCTGCATCCTCCAGAAGGCCTGTCACCGCCTTGATGAGGGTGGATTTCCCACATCCCGACCGTCCGGCCAGGAGCACCATTTCTCCTTCGTTCAACGACAGGTCCAGATGGCTGATGGTTTCCTTCTTTCTTGAAAGGTAACGGCAGGAGAAATCCTTGATATCCAGTATCATGATCCCATCACCTGCCTTAAGCGGCTCCCCGTCTTCCAGCCCAGGAAACTTCCCAGACTGCTGTAGAGAAGGCCGTTAATCACCATGTAAAGACCGATGAACCAGTCCGCATAATAAAGCCGGTAGAAAAGCATAAGCTGCTGCATGTTTACAAAAGTAATCCCCGCGTCGCACAGCCCCAGCACCAGGGAAATAAAAAGGCCGTAAGGCAAGGTCAATGTTTTCTTCCTGTAAAAGCCGGTGATATAAAGAGCTCCTTCGATGACCACAATGGAAAAGGCCGCCAGAAGGATTCCCACCGGTGTGACCCGTCCGAAAAGTACAGCAGAAAGAAGCCAGCGGATCAGGAAGAAAAGAGCCGTCACCCCGGGGCGCCGGAAAAGGACCAGCAGGGACATGAGAAGCATGTACTGCACCACACCGCTTAAAAGTCCGGTCACCAGGCCAGAGAAGGGTCCCAGAATCACATGGAGGAAATCGCCAGCCAGTGTCACCGGCACCACCACGCCGCCAAAAGCCAGCGCTGCAAACAGGGCCGCCGCAATGTCTCCCCTGGCGCCGATGGAAATCATGGTCTTTTTGATTTTTCCAAAGGAAAGAAGCACCAGAAGAAGAGAAAAGCAGGAAAGGCCTGTAGAAATCATACCAACGCTGCGGCTCTTCACCACCGTCAGCGGAAGTTCCGTAATCTTTTGGCTTTCTCCGTCAGAAAGGGTGATACGAAGGTTATAGTCCCCTTCGGAAAGGGTAAAAGGATTGGCATAGAGAGGAATGACGGCGGTCTGCATTTTTCCGCCGTTTAAAGAAAAATCGGTTTCTGTGGCAAAAGAATGGTCCGGCACCGTCCCTTCCTCACCGGATGCAGAAAGAAGCCCTTCCTTCACCTCTCCGCTTCCCCGGTCCACCAGCTCCGCCTTGAAATGGATCTGTCCCACGTCACGCCGGGGATTTCTCATATCCAGAAGAAGGAAGGTGCTCGGTTTGGCTGTCAGGGCGCTCCGGTCCAGAGGCGTACCGGTCAAACGGTGTTTCATATTTTCCAGCTGTACATCAGGAAGCACCATGGTATTGGGGGAAAGGCGATCATCGGTTTCGCCGGATTCATTCACCGGAAGCACCACGCCCTGTATATACCAGGACTCTTCCCTCTTTTCCTTTTCTTTTTCCTCCGGTGCCGTTTCTTTCACTGTGAAATCCAGATTTCTGGAAAGTTCATAATCCGGGCCGGTAACGGAAACGGAAACAGTGCCCCTTCCTTCAGGAAGGGAAGAGGAAAGAGTAATGGGAATCACTTCGAACACATTGCCAAAGTCCGCCGGAAGCGTCCAATCCATGTGAATCTGTCCCGCCTCATCTACCGTCCAGCCCTTCCCCGCAGAAGCCCTGAGGCCTTCAGGAAGAGTGACCGTCAGGGAAACCGGTTCGGCAGGCCGGTTGAAATGATCCAGGGAAATGAATAAAAGCTGCCGGCTCCCGGGACTGGCAGGCCTGGATTCAGACCCGTTCAGGCTGTAGGGGAAAGAAGCCTCCAGATTCACCGGCAACTCCTCTGCCAGAACCGGCAGAAAGGAAATCATCCAGCAGAATAGAAGCATAACCACACGGATTGGCATAAAAGACCTCACGATTCTTCAGGAAAATGAAAACCGATTGACTCCATTATACTATGGAAAGGCTGGGTCCAGCAGCCTGGGGCGGAGCTGCATTCATGAGATACAGCTTCGCCTGAAGCTGCCTGCTCCTTTCCAGTCGAAACAAGATATGTCAAAACCAAATTCCCGGTACCGCAGTACCGGGAATCCCTTACCTATTGGCCGCGGTTCTCCAGATATGGAGGAGCTGGTCTTCTGAAATTTTATCCACCTGGAAGTAGGAGGCTCCCATGGCTTTAGCCAGCTTTTTAGCAAGGCCCAGTTTGATGAAGCCGGATTCCGTATCAATCACTGCCACAGGAATATGTCTCCTGCCGATGCGTTTGGCCTCTTCCATAGCATCGGTGACGGGGTTGGTTCCTTTGTTCAGGGGACTGGTAGCCCTGCCGTCGGTGATGAGGATGACCACGGGGTCCTGGTTCGCATCCTGGCGGTAAAGCATGTCCAGCACGTCTTCCGCCTTAAGGAGTCCCTTGGCCAGAGGTGTCTTGCCTCCGGTAGGCATGGAAGCCAGTTTCTTCTGGGCAAAGTCTACGGACCTTGTGACGGGAAGAAGGACTTCCGCCTGTTTTTTGCGGAAAGCCACCATACCTACCCGGTCTCGTTTCTGGTAGGCATCCAAAAGAATTTTGAAAATGACCCCTTTCACCGTTTTCATTCGTTCTCTGGCGCCCATGGAGCCGCTGGCATCTACAACAAAGAGGAAAATATTGCCGGTCCGCTTTTCACGGACCTTGCTACGAAGATCTTCTTTCCTGATAACCACAGCACAGCCGTTGGAAGGTCTTGCCCTCTGGTAGGGCGCTGCAGCGCGGAGGGTGGCATCGAATGCAATGTCCGATGTTTTGGCCCTGGGGATTTCCGCCCTTACGTAGCGTCCCTGCATGAGATCTGTCATGGTGAGACTTCGTTTGCCGCTTCCTTTTTTCGGTTTCCTGTCTTTAGACGGTTCTATCCACATAGGCGGCAGATTCACATGAAGGTCCGCATCGTCGATTCTCTCCCGGCTCTGACCGCGGGGATTGGACATCTGCGCATTGTCTTCATTCTGCTCATGATTGCTGTCATCTGCATCCTCCGTATCCATCTGGGGAGGCTGGGCTTCTGGCGGATGGCTGAATTCAGTTTCCGATGCGCTTGGCTGTTCCGGCTCTTTTTCCGGAGGTCTGTTTTCTTCCTCCTGCTGCTCGGGTTTCATATCTTCTGGAGGCTGCTGTTCTTCCGCTTTCCTCATGCGATGGGGCAGGACGAATTCCGCAGCCTTTTCCAGATCCTTGGGGAGCACGTACTTTCTTCCCGCCAGAGCGGCTTCGGCCCTGGCCGCTTCGATGAGGTAAATATCAGCCCTGTGGCCTGCCACATGGGCTTTTAGGGTATATACTGCCGCCAGCTGCACCATGGCATCCGAAACTTCCACACTGCCCAGAGCATTTCTGGCTTCTTCCACTTTCTTTTTCAGGGCTTCCGTTTCTTCCTGCCATTGGGCCCGGAAAGCGATGCCGTCCTTTTCAAAGGCCAGCACCCGGCGGATGATTTCCTGCCTTGCCTGTTCGTCGCAGGAGGGGTCGGCCTCTGCAAAAAGGCCGAACCGGTCCAGGGAAGAGGCGGAAAGGGTACCGCTATCCGGATTCATTACAGCCAGTACGGTGAAGGCCGTCTTCCTTTCCTCCGAAAGGCCGTCCCTTTCCAGACGGTATCCGCCGGCTTCGCGGATGTTCAGCACCGCAGAAAGGAGATCGTCCCGAAGGAGGTTTACATCATCCATATAAATAATGCCCTTATCCGCTTCGTCAATCAGTCCGGGAAGGAGTTTTTTATGACCGCTGCGGATAGCCTCTTCTGCATCGATGGAACCAAAGAGCCGGTCTTCCGTGACACTGATAGGGATTTCCACCCAGGGAGCGTCCACCAGTTCCCTGGCGCTTCTCACCAGGGTGGACTTGCCGCTGCCTTTTTCTCCGGACAGGAGAAGGCCGCCGGCAAAGGGGTTCACCAGGGTGAGGAGGATGGCTTCTTTGGCTTTTTCCATGCCGCAGATAGCGGCAAAAGGAAATACATTACGCTTCATCGTCAATGACCTTGTCCACTTCAGTCCAGTCCAGTGTCTGTTCTTCGAAGGGACGGCGTCTCATACGATGAGGCAGGGCCAGTCTGGAAGCTTCCCGGATGTCTTCTTTGGTGACTTCTGTATGTCCTGCCACGGCTGCAATGGTTTCAGCAGTTTTAATCAGGGTAATGTCGGCACGATGTCCGTCTACCCCCAGGGTAATGGAAATTCTGGCTGCCAGAAGAAGGATATCGTTGGAAACTGTCACCTGGGGCAGCAGTTTCATGGCTCTTTCAATGCGGCGCACTTCTTTTGCCTGTTCATCCTTCCACTGTTCCAGGAAAGGTTCAGGATCTGCTTCATAGGCCAGTCTTCTCTTAATGATTTCGGCCCTCTTTTCCGGGTCCTGTTCACCGGCCACTTTGACAGAAAGGGCAAAGCGGTCCAAAAGCTGGGGACGGATATCCCCTTCTTCCGGGTTCATGGTGCCTACCAGGGAGAAACGGGCGGGATGGGAGTAGGAAATTCCTTCTCGTTCCACCGTGTTGATACCCATGGCAGCGGAGTCCAGCAGCACATCTACTACATGGTCATCAAGCAGGTTGATTTCATCGACATAAAGAATATTTCGATTGGCATCTGCCAGAATCCCTGTTTCAAAAGAACGCTTTCCTTCGCGGATGGCCGCTTCAATGTCCAGTGTACCTACCACGCGGTCTTCCGTAGCGCTGACAGGAAGTTCCACCACTTTCATGGGGAGCATTTCTACCGGCGGTTCTTCATGGTCGTATTTTTCATGGCATTCATCGCACCAGTTGGCCCGGTCATCGGGGTCGCAGTGGAAACGGCAGCCCTTGATGCACCGGCGCGGTGGCAAAAGGTCGGCCAGCGCACGGACAGCCGTAGACTTGGCCGTCCCCTTCTCCCCCTGGATGAGCACGCCGCCCAGCTTTGGATTGACAACATTCAGCACTAAGGCCTTCTTCATGGTATCCTGCCCGATAATGGCAGTAAATGGAAATGTTCCCTGTCTTTTCATATATCCTCCTTGTATGTTAGAAATAGTATGTAGTGAGCTGGTGGGATAGTGTACTAGTGTTCCAATCAGCTAATTAGTCAGCTAGTGTCCTAGTCAGCTGGCAGGCTGGTGAGCCTGCTGCAGGCAGCATATATACTGCACCCGCAGGGCGCCGCTGCCATCCTTCGAACATTCTGAACCCTTTCCCCATCAGCTTCCCAAACAAAATAACTCTTTGCCAGTCTCACCGGTTTTTCTCCAGATACTTCCGGATGAAGAACTTCTTCATGGCACATTCTGCATCGGAAGGCCTTACGCGGCCCTCTTTATCAAGCCACCTTGAGAAGCATCCGCCGCCGCAGAGGGGAAAGTACTCACAGCTGCGGCATGGGCTCATGGCCTTTTTGATAAAGGCGCCCACTTCCCTTACTTTGTCCGGGTCCCTGCCGGTTTTCACCGTACCCAGCCGGTATGTTTCCCGTCCCATGAGAGACGAGCAGGCGTATATTACGCCATGTACATCTACAAAGGCAGCCTCGCCGTTCATGGCGTAGCACTGGGGAAACTCATGGTTTCCCCCGCCATAGAGATGTGCCACCCGATCTTCCTGGGTGAAATGGATATGGCGGCCTGTTACTTTTTCCAGCATGGCCATACGGTTGTATACCGCCTCCAGTGCCTTTTCCATGTCCCGGGCTGAAGGTTCATGAAGGTTTTCCCCTCTTCCCTGCTCCCGAAGGATGTCAAAGCCCACCTGGTGTACATTGCCGTAGAAATGGGCCATGTCTGCAATGCCGGGAAGGTCGTTCACCATATCATCGGTGACAACACAGGTAATGCCGGTGCCGATGCCCTCTTCCGCCAGATGGCGGAAGCCCCGGGCCGCAGCCTTTGAGGAAGAGGAGCCATCCTTGACGGGCCTGGTCCTGTCCATGACAGAAGGCCTGCCGTCACAGGAAATGCCGATGCCCACACCATGGTCATAGAGAAATCGGCCTATGTCCCTGGTGAGGAGAGAGCCGTTGGTCTGGATCTGCATCTGCGCATTGAAATGGTTTTCTTCCACCACATGAACCAGTTTTCTGATGAGAGGAAAACGAAGGAGCGGCTCTCCGCCGGAAAACTGGAGGAGAAAGCGTTCTCCTGAAGCGCCGGCCATCATGACCGCCTCTACGGCCGTTTCCTCGTCCATGTCCACTGCATCCACATCAGAAGCATAGCAGTAGCGGCAGGAAAAGTTGCAGCGGCCTGTGAGGGTAAGCACCAGCATGCGGATAGGCGGTATGCTATTCATCGTCGTCTCCGTCGTCTTCCAGTTCTCCTTCCACAGAAAGGTAGAGCTGCTGCAGTTCTTCCTTCATTTCATCCCCTGCATTCCACATCTTGCGCTGGTCTGCTTCCAAAAGGGTTTCCGCCATATTCTGCAGGGCCCAGGGATTCACCTTTTTCATCCACTGCTGCATTTTGGGATCCAGGGCATATTTTTTGGCATACTGCTCATACATCCAGTCGTCCATAACGCCGCTGGTAGCATCCCACTGGAAGCTGATAGACAGGCGGTTAGCCAGGTCCGTGGCTCCTTTATAGCCATGTTTCATGAGACCTTCGATGAATTTCGGGTTCATGGATTCACTGCGGAAGACCCGTTTCATTTCTTCCTGCACCGTCTTCACGCCTACGGAAGAGCGGTTGGTGCTGTCTCCTACGTAGGACTCCGGTGTTTTGCCGCCAAGGCTCTTCACTGCCGCAATCATGCCGCCATGGAAAGCGTTGTAGTCATCGGAGCTTAAAATATTGCTTTCATGGTTTTCTTCATTCTTTACGGTGAGGTCCAGAGAGGAGAGCCGTTTCTTAAAGAGTTCCGGCTTGAAGACACCCCGGTTTCCGCCGCCGAAGACATGACCGCCCCAGCGGACATACACATTGGCCAGATCGTCTTCATTCTGCCAGTTCTTGGAGTCCAGCACCGTATTCACGCCGGCGCCGTAAGTACCGGGGGCATCGCCGAAAATACGGAAAGCCGCATTTCTCCATGCATCGTCGGCATCTACCCCTTCGTCTTCCATGATCTTCGTGTCCTCTTTCACATGTTTTCTGACGAAATTGTCTTCATCCGATTCATCCTGGGAGGCTGCCAGAAGCACTGCCTTGTCCATGAGTTCTGCCAGCTGGGGCAGGGTATCCCGGAACAGGCCGCTGATACGACCGGTCACATCGATTCTGGGCCGTTTCAGTTCCGAAAGAGGTATCACTTCCAGATCCGATACCTTAAGGCTTCCCTTCTGCCACCGGGGGCGGATGCCCAGCATGTAGAGGAATTCCGCAATATCCTGGCCGGAGGAACGCATATTGGGGCCGGACCAGAGGACCATGCCGATATTTTCAGGGTATTTTCCCTGGTCGGCAATGAATTTTTCAATCATCTTGTCCCCCAGCTTCACGCCCAGCTGCCAGCCTGTAGGTGAAGGCAGAGTTCTTGGATCCACGCCGTAGAAATTTCGTCCCGAAGGAAGGAGGCTGACACCGCCGGCATTGGGAGAGCCGGAAGGCCCGGGTTCCACATACCGTCCGTCCAGGGCATCCAGGGTATGGTCCATTTCCTCCCCCGTTCTTTCAAGACGGGGATAGATTTCATCGGTTACGAAATGGAGAAGAGCTTCCAGTTTATCCTTCCATTCCTTTTCCCCTTCAGCTTCGGGAAGGGAAAGGGCTTTGGAAACTGCTTCTTTTGTGAAGCCTCCATCCTGCACCGCTTTGATAACCGTCTTCGTTTCTTTTCTGATACGGCTCATCAGCTCGCCGTAGGTACATTTCATCTCTTCATCCACTTCGGCGGACCGGCTCTGGATCGTATCCAGGGTGGTGTGATACTTTTCTGCCCACAGGTCGTAAATGGAGGGCACCTTGTCATTGGACAGGCGGAGAAGCTGGAGAATGCCATCAGTCAAAAGGTCTCCCTCCAGAGGCTGTCCCAGGATATGAAGTCCCACATGGACCTCGCTGTCCTTCAACTCTTCAATATAGTTATGCACATCTGACAGGTAGGCGTCAAAGTCGTCCCCTTCTTTATATGGAAGGTCCTGGTCCAGTTTTGCCTTTTTCACAAGGCCAAGAAGGGTGGGCTTCATATCTTCCGCGCCGTTCCCCGTTTCCTTCTGGTGAGCATATTCATCCAGCGTCTTTTCCAGTTCTTCGATTTCATCATAAGCACCGGCATCAGCTACGGGAGCCGGCATATAGCCGATAAGGCAGCCGGAGGCCCGCCTCTTGGCAATCATGCCTTCGCCGGTAATGGTCATATGGTAGGGATATACATTGGGCAGGTCTCCCAGGGCAATGTCTGGATAGCTTTCTTCATCCAGTCCTACACTCTTCCCCGGCAGCCATTCCAGGTTTCCATGGGTCCCCATATGGATGACCGCATCTGCCTTCCACACATGACGGAGCCAGTAGTAGAAGGCCAGATACTGGTGAGTCGGTGCAATATAGGGGTCATGGTAGGCTTTGGAAGGGTCCATGCCATACTGGCGGGACGGCTGCACCGTAAGGAACATATTTCCATCCATGGTTCCGGGCACCAGGATATTTCCTTTTTCGGAAATCATCACGTCTCCCGGTGCCTTTCCCCATTCCTCTTCCATCTTTTTCTGTGCATCGGCGCCCAGGGTGTGGAAGAATTCCACGTAGTCCTTAGCCGAAAGCTTCTGGCATTCCTCTGCCTGTTTTTCGGTCATCATGGAAATATCATTGGTGGCATGGGAGGTCATGAGTTCGATAAATTTTTCCGTTGTTTCCGGAATGAAATCGATGGTGTACCCGTCTTCCTTCATTCGCTTCATGAGACGAATGGCACTTTCCATGGTATCCAGCCCCGAGGCGCTGCCTATGTTGGAATTCTTAGCCGGATAATTGTGGAAAATAAGGGCGACTTTCTTATGGCTGTTCTTCATTTTATGAAGGGCTGCCCATTTGCCTGCCTTTCCCACCATGCGGCTAATCCGTTCGGGAATCGGCTTGAATTCCACAGTGCCATCTTCTTTCTTCATTCTGCCGGCAATGGGTACGCCGTGAATGACGCCGTCCAGCTCCGGCATGGCAGCAGCAATGGAGGTTTCAATGGCGTTAAGGCCTTCCCCGTTTTCTCGCCATTCCTTTTCCGAAACCAGGAGTGTATAGGCTTCAAGCAGGGGCACCCCCAGCTTTTTCAGCGTATCTACACTGGCCTTTCCGCTACCGGTAAGGGAAAATTTCATGGTGCTCACCAGAGAATCAATCACCGTCTTCCCATCTTTCATGAAATAGGTGGAAATGACGTCGGACAGGGTGGGCATGCCAAGGCTCACATCGGGCGACCCATTGGCAAAAACAGGAAGTACATGGTACCCCTGCTTTTCCGCTTCATCTATAAAAGCGTTCTGGTAGGACAGATCCCCCCAGATCCATTCCTCCCGGTAAAACAGGAGACCGATGACCGGCTTTTCGTCACCGGAAAACTTCTGGAGGAAAGAAGAAAGGTCCGTGGTAAATCCTTTTTCACTGTCCCTGTCGTAAATACCAGCCCAGGTATAGCTCTGGGGAGCCGGCGGCTCTGCAATGGAGGAGTCAAAAAGAGAAGAAGCGTAGAGCCAGAGATTCCTGAAATTTTCCATGCCCCCGTAAAGGCAGTATTCGCGGAACCGCTTCATCATATCATCGGAAAGAGAACCACTGTGCTCCGCTGTATCCCCATCCACTGCATCCACAAAGTAAGGAATGCCGGACCTGTCCAGAAAATTCCTGCAGTCCTTCCAGAAACGGGATTTCAGTCCATTCTTCATCAGATGGATCATGACCAGAGAAGCGCCTTTCATCTTTCTTTCCCAGGACCGGTCCCAGTCGCTGGTGCGCTCCAGAAAAACAGGAATGCAGAGGTCTGAAATCTTCCCTTCTTCCTGCAGCCCGTCACAGGCCTTCTTAATGGCAGCATATCTTCTGTCATGGTTTGTCATGTAAATAATCTTAATATCGTCCATACATACCTCTTTCCTTAGAGACTTCAGGACACGCCTTTGGCGTGAGAGTTCAGAGTGTTCGGAGAATGTGGCATCGCCCTGACAGGTGATGAGTATAAAGTCGGCTTTACGGTATTATCTTCCTGCCCATAGTCATTCTACGCCGCAGGCAAAACATCCCGCTGCAAGCCGATAGTGACTCTGACCAGCGCTAGTACACCAACACACTAGTTTCCCAGTCCGCCAGCCATTCCTTTCCCCAACTTTCTCGCCCATCTCCTGTCCTTTTCATAATTTCCATGATTTTTATTAATTTACTTTATATATTATACTATTTTTGCTACATTTTTAAAGGCAATGATTCTGATTTATTTAATAAATCTCTGATTCACCTGTAGCTTATAATTTTCCTGCATTAAAAAAGCACTGATAAATTCAAAGGCCATAATTATCAGTGCTTTACATTTCCTATGTTTATTTTATATGTTTCCCATACCGGATCTGCCGAAGACGGGCGTTCCATATTTTTTCATAGAGCAGGGCAGCGCCTCGAAAACCGCAGTAAGGAAGGTCGGAAAAGGAGCATTCATCGTAGGAGGGACGGGCAATATGACAGGAAACGAAAGGTTTATGAAGCCTTTCCAATCTTGTCGTTTCGTGACTGCTGGAGAGGACAAGGCCGTCCTTCCAGTTTTCGTAATCCTTCCTGATATCCTCATCATTTTCCGTCACAAGCCGAACATCATCAGCCAAAGGACAGGTCCGGTCCGCAGGTGAAACGAGGTGTACCGTAAGCCTGGCCGTATCTATCCATTCACTGCGCAGAGCCTCTGCTATGCCCAGGGCCTCGGACGGCGGTGCCGCCACCAGCACCTCATCAAACCACAGGGAGCCCCAGAGAGATTCCAGACCATTTCCCTTTCGAAGGACTTCCTCAGCCCTTTCTTTTTCCTGGTCCAGAAAAGGCTCAGCCTTCCCAAAGGACAAGAGGGAAATTACTTTTTCTGTCCATTTCCTGCTGCCTTCAAAGCCATAGGGAAGACCTACGGAAGCATAGGGAATGTGGAAGCGCTTTTCCATTTCCTTTGCCGCCGGAAGGCCCAGTTCATCCCGCACCACCAGGTTGAAAGATGCCTTCGGAGCTTCCATGATTTCATGCCAGCTGCTTTCACAGCCGGGCGTGGAAATGACCCTGATGCCGCAGCCCTTCAGGATGCGCCGAATTTCATTTCCCTCTTCCCTGCCCTTCAGATACACTTCCGAAAGGCCCAGCACATTCACGGAAGCAGGAACGGTGCTTCCTTCCTTCATTTCCTCCACCACCCGAAGGAAAGCCCGGGCGAAGCCTTTCTCAAAGGAGCCTTTCAATCCGCCGCTGTCCATGGTATATACCGGCCAGGGACCGCCGAACTCTTCCGCAATGCCCTTTACATCATCGCCAATGAGACCGGTGCTGCAGTTGCTCTCCAGAAAGACCCGCTCCGCCGTGCCCTGGCTTCGAATACGGGAAAGGCCCCGAAGGATGTCTTTTTCCGTGCCATATACCAGAGACGATGGAGACGTGCCGGTGCAAGAGATGCAGCGGGCCGCCCGGCTGTTTTCATCATCTATATATTTCATGGCATAGAAATAACACCATAGCGGCCCGTTTATGAGGACAAAACTTCCGGGAATGGATGCAAAAAAGGCAGCGGATCCTGTGAGGCCGCAGGTATCATTATGGTGGCAGGATAATTCAAATTCACATTTTGACATAGGTCATGCCTCCCTTCCTTCCATGACGGCAAAGCAGTCGGTACAGGGAGGTAAGAAACGCCAGCTCTCCCTCCGTCCCCGCCAGAGGCACCATGGGGATGAAAAGCTGCCGAAGGGAAGAGTCGTATATTTCATTGGTGGTGAGAAGAACGTCCGCCGTCTCCATGGACTTCTGACCTTCTTCCTCATGATAGACTGGAATATCACCCAGAGCGGAAATTTCCTCCCTGTCTGCCGCCATATCTTCTTCTGTAAGATTGGAAAAGAACATGACTCCTGCAGGCTCCATGTGAAGTTTTTGGAGAGACTGGATGGTGCCTGACGGATGGTACCAGCGCCGCCCCCGGCCAATGGCAATGAATACCTTCTTCCCCTCTGTAACCGGCAGAAAGGAAGACACCCGCTTCTCTACTCTTTCCATTTCTTCCCGGATAAGGGCCTCCCCTTTTTCTTTTTCCTTCATGAAATCAGCGAGCCGCCTGATCCATGACCAGGTGCCCTCCAGTCCCAGAGGGTAGCAATCTCCCAAAAAGGGAATGCCAAATTCCCTTTCCAGCCAGAGGGCTCTCTCCTTCATTCCCTTCGGCTGCCCCGCCGTACCCAGAAGGACAGACAGGGATGCCTCCGTCACCTGGCTCCACTTTGAAAAAGGAACATAGCCGGGAAACTGGAAATCCACGGTAAGTCCGAAGAAAGAAAGAAGCCGTTTCACCTCCCGGGCATACTGCCCCTCGGGACCCATCTGGTCCCCCAGGAGGAGGACCTTTCCTTTTTTATGGTCCTGCTTTTTGAAAAACCGGTGCATAATGGCATCCATGGTTTTATAATAGCCATCGGAATATTCACCACCCAGAAAGCCGGAAAAAGCCATGGACAGCACCGGAATGCCATAGGTCTCCTCTGCCTCCCGGGCTTCTTCATCCACATCGTCGCCAATGACGCCGGCCACGCAGGAAGAGGCAATCACCAGGCATTCGGGATGGCAGGTCTTCACCGCATAGGCAATGCATTCATGGAGCCTGTCGATGCCGCCAAAAATGCTGTCCTTTTCTCGGAGGTTCGAGGAAACGAGGGGTACTGTCTCCTCCACTTCCCTCTCCCCGTCAGCGGAGAGACGGTAATGGTTTCCCAGGTCCATGGACGCCGCCACGTGGACGCAGCCCATGGGGCTGTGGAAAATGACGGCGCAGCCCTTGCAGCCCACCACCGCCCTCCATACGGCGGTCATGGTGCAGCTCATGGATTTGTTTTTTGCAAAAAGCCACTTAGTTTTCAGTGCCATACCGGCTCACCAGCTTTTCCAGATCATCAAAGGAGACCGGCGTAGGGATGGTGAGATTCTCATTGGTGAGAATCGTCTCCGCCAGCTTCCGGTACACATCGGCCTGGGCAGAGTCCGGTGCGTACTGGAGCACGGTCTGCCTGTTATTTTCGGCGAGGTTCACGATTTTATCTCTCGGCACAAAGGCCACCAGCTTTGTATGGAGCATGTCCGCAAACTCCAGAAGCAGTTCCTTCTCCCCCGGTACCTTCCGGCTGTTGCCGATGATGCCGGCCAGCCGCACCTTGCCTCGGGAAGCAAAACGGCGGATGCCCTTGGCAATATTATTGGCGGCGTAAAGGGACATGAGCTCCCCTGAGGACACCACGTAGATTTCTTCAGCATACCCTTCCCGGATAGGCATGGCAAAACCGCCGCACACCACGTCCCCCAGTACGTCGTATAGGATGAGGTCCGACTCCGGCAGCGCATGGAGGCGGTCCAGAAGCTGCAGGGCCACGATGATGCCCCGGCCGGCACAGCCTACCCCCGGCTCCGGTCCCCCGGCTTCCACGCAGGTAATTCCGTTAAACCCGGTATGGATGATGTCCTCTTTTTTAATTTCAGAGGCATCCTTTGTGCGGATCTGATCCAGCACCGTTTCCTTGCAGATATGGCCCAGGAGCAGGCGGGTGGAATCATTCTTCGGATCACAGCCGATCTGGCACACCCGCTTTCCTATGAGACTCAGGGCAGCGGACACATTGGAAGCAGTGGTGGATTTGCCAATGCCTCCCTTTCCATAAAAAGCGATTTTCTTCATAGGGCTCCTCTCCTTATGTATGAATGATGAAATGCAGGTTATATGTATATTATAGCATTAACAGATAGTGTAAAGTGGCGGAGGGGTAACGCCTACGGCGAAGTGACTCAAGGGTAATGGCCTGCGGCCAAGGGGAATGTGGCGGCGCACAAAATTTGGAAGCGCCGCGGAGTTTTTATACTGCGGCATCGCCGCCGAATACATTATCTGCAGCGCTATATGAATTGTGCACCGCACCTTCCCCTCGCCGTAGGCGTTCCCCCTGAGTCACTTCACCATCAGGCGTTACCCTTTAGCCACTTTTCCTTAAAACACCCCTCCTCATGGGAGTCAATCACCCCCACTGCCTGGAGGTAGGAATAGATGATGGTGGTGCCCACGAACTTCATGCCCCGTTTCTTCAGGTCTTTGGAAATGGCGTCAGACAGAGGAGACGAGGTCTGCCCTGTTTCCCGGATAGTCCTGCCTTCCGTCCAGTGCCAGAGGTAGCTGTCGAAGGTCTTCCATTCCTTCCGGATGGCCAGGAATACCTTCGCATTGCCCACGGCGGATCGGATTTTGAGGCGATTCCGGATGATTCCCGCATCCTGCCGGAGGGATTCCATCTTCTCTTCCCCGTAGGAGGCCACCTTTACCGGGTCAAAGCCATCAAAGGCGCGGCGGAAGTTCTCCCGCTTATTCAGGATGGACTCCCAGGAGAGGCCGGCCTGGAAAGACTCCAGCAGCAGCATTTCAAAGAGCTTCCGGTCATCGTGCACCGGCACCCCCCATTCTTCATCGTGATATTTTACATACAGCGGATTCTTCGGATTTGCCCAGAAGCACCGCTTTTTTCCATCAGCCCATTCCATGGAGCCGCCTCCTTTCCTTTATCCCTATTATTGTACCATGGCGGAAAGGGGGCAATACGGTTGGAAACCATAAAGATTTATTACGGACCGGAAGGTTTATGCTACATTGCTATTTGAGAGAATATGGGGATAGAATAAGATGAGAAAGACAGGAAAAGAGTGGCTATCCGCTTACAGCTGACAGCGGATCAGCCGCTTCGCGGCGAAATCGTTTTACATCGAATAAATCGAGTGAACAGCTTTTGGACCGTTAGACGATAGAAAATAGATGGGACAAGCCCTGCGGGCCGAATCCATCAGTTCCCTGCAGCTAACCCCACCGCAGTGCGGCGGCAAGCGAACAGAGTTCGCAGGGAGCCGCCAGGCGACCGAGAACCCCGTGAACCCCTCCCACCAGGAGCCCCTTTTCGAGGAAAGGCCTCGTGCTGAGGCATTTGCATGTTTTGGGGTCAGAGTCATTTGGAACCCATCTGCGGCAAAACCGCTGAATGCATTATTCGCGGCGCTATATGAATTGTGCGCCGCCACATTCATTCCTCATTTCTAATTTTTCCCCCCACCTTGCCCGCAGGGCATTACCCCTCATTCACTTTTCACCACTTCCGGCAAGACTGCCCTTTTAAGTCATAAGGAGATATCCCATTATGAACACATTAGACAAAATCAGAGCTTCCTTCACTCTCCAGGCGAAGAATTTTGAGTCCGGAGCCATGAATTTTTCCAAAAAAGACTATCTCGCCCATACGGTAACGTCCCTCCGTCTTCGGGGTAATGAAAATGTCCTGGATGCTGCCAGCGGCACCTGCGCCAATGGGCGGTCCATTGCCCCCTTTGCGGCCCATGTGACCTGCCTGGACGCCACAGAAGCCATGCTGGATGTGGGAAAAGAAGCTGCCAAAAAAAAGGGGCTCTCCAATATGGATTTCAAACTCGGTATCGTGGAAGACATGCCCTTTGAAGATGAAACGTTTGACGTGGTCATTTCCAGGCTCGCTTTCCACCACTTTGCTGAAATGGAGAAGCCCTTTTCTGAAATGACCAGGGTTCTTAAAAAAGGAGGCACCTTAGCGGTCATCGACATGGAAGCGGCATCGGAGGAGCTCCGGGAAAAAGAGGATGCCCTGGAAATTCTCCGGGACCCGTCCCACGTGAAAAACAGGAGCCTTGCGGAATTTCTGGCGCTTTATGAAAAGTATGGATTCACTTTGAAAACAGAAGAACATAACCCTATCGAAGTATCCCTTTCCGCCTGGCTGAATCTGACAAAAACAAAGGAAGAGAGCCGCCGGGCAATTAAAAAAGCCCTGGAAAATGAACTCCAGGGCGGTCAAAAGACCGGATTTGCTCCTTTTGAAAAGGAAGGAAATCTCTATTTCACCCAGCGTTGGCTGCTGCTGTTGGGTGTGAAAGGATAGGCGAGGCCTGCAGCGATTGTTTGGCCAGGCGACGTGAGAACACATGGAGCTTTGAGCTGGTCAGGCCTTTTGGGACGATTCCATCAACTCCCCCCCGCGGGAGCCCCTTCCCAAGGAATGGCCCTAATGCAGAGTCAATTTCATGTTTTGGGAATAGAGTCGTCAGGTTTCCACCTGCAGCTTCGCTCCTAACATATTTCATAAGGCAGCTATATGACTTGTGCGCCGGTACATTCATTTTTCATTCCTAATTTACCACCACCTTCCTCTTATCCACCTGCCAGCTGTCTATTATATCTTTCCTTTGGCCATGGCAAAAGCAGCCAATGACTTGGCGTCGAACATCTTTCCTTCCCCTATCATCTGCCATACTTTTTTCAGGGGCATGGGGAGGACGTCCAAAAATTCTCCTTCGTCCAGGTGCTGTTTCGTGTGGACCAGGTCCGTGGCCAGGTAAAGGTGAATGGTTTCGTTGCAGAAGCCGGGGGTGGTGTAGACGTAGCCCAGTTTTGTCAGTTTTCCCCTGTACCCTGTCTCTTCTTCCAATTCCCGGGCGGCGCACTGTTCCGGGGTCTCGCCGGGGTCCATTTTCCCCGCCGGAATTTCGAGAAGTGCCTCTTCCACGGGGTACCGGTACTGTTTCACGAAGAGCACTTCACCTTTGTCGGTCACCGGAATAATAGCTGCGGCTCCCTGATGGAGCACCACTTCCCGGATGGTTTCCCGGCCTGCCAGTTCTACGGTGTCTTTGAATACATGGATGATCTGCCCGTCGTAAATGGGCTTGCGGTGAATCAGTTTTTCCTTTTCGATGCTCATGATGATTACTCCTTTATGGTAAGTATAAGTTGCAACTCCATGCTTGTGAGAAGTGGCTGAGGGGAATCGCCTTCGGCGAGGTGGCTCAGGGGGAACGGGCTTCGCCCGAGGGGATGGTGCGGCGCACAAATTTGAAAGCGCCGCGAAGTTTTATTCTGCGGCTTCGCCGCCGGATCTAATATTCGTGCCGCCATTTAATTCTGCTGCGGCACACCACCCCCTCGCCCACAGGGCGTTCCCCTCAGTCACTTCAGCCACCTCAGCCACTTTTAGTCAACATCCCAAAAGGGCAGTGAGAAATGAAATCCCATTTCCTCACTGCCCCTTTTTTTATTTTCCGGTGCTGCCTACGCCGCCGGTCCGTTTTCCTTCGGCCCGGTCGCCGTCGGTCTTCAGGTATTTCTGGAAAATCCCTTGGGCCACCCGGTCGCCTTTGGCCACGTGGAACGGTTCTTTTCCTGTGTTGTATACGGCCACCATAATGTGACCTTCGTTGTCCTCGTTATTATAGTAGTCGGAGTCGATAATTCCGGTGCTGTTGATGAGGATAATGCCATGTTTGATGGCCATGCTGGAGCGGATGTAGATGCCCAGGTATTCGTCTGCTTCCATGCAGGCCTTGAGGCCTGTGGGAATGAGGGTGACTTTGCCCGGAACAATGTCCATGTCCGCTGCGCTTTCGATGTCGTAGCCGGCGCTTGAGGCGGTCTTTCTTACGGGGATATGGATTCCCTTGCCTTCATAGGCCGTTACGATTTCAAATCCCCGGCTTCTCATTTGTTTTTCTTGTCCAGAAGAAGAGCTTTGCGGGACAGGTTAATCCGGCCTTTGTCGTCGATTTCGGTGACCTTGACCATAATTTCATCGCCCACATGGACCACGTCTTCCGGCTTTTCCACTCTGTGGAGGGCCAGCTGGGATACATGGACCAGGCCTTCTTTGCCCGGCAGGATTTCTACGAAGGCGCCGAATTTCATGAGCCGTGTTACCCGGCCCAGGTAGGTTTCCCCTGCCTTCACTTCATGGGTGAGGCCTTCTACGATCTTCTTTGCCTTCTGGGCTGCTTCTTCGTCGGTGGAGGAAATATAGACGTGGCCGTCTTCTTCGATGTCCAGCTTCGTGCCTGTTTCATCCTGGATCTTGTTGATGGTCTTGCCGCCGGCACCGATGACTTCGCGGATCTTGTCTACGGGGATGGTGATGGCAATGATCTTCGGTGCATAGGGGGACAGGTGGTCTGCAGGCTTGTCGATGCATTCCGCAATCTTTCCGAGGATGAAGAGCCGTCCTTCATGGGCCTGTTTCAGTGCCTGCAGGAGGATATCACGGGTAATGCCGTGAACTTTGATATCCATCTGGATGGCGGTGACGCCTTTTGCGGTGCCGGCCACCTTGAAGTCCATATCCCCCAGTGCGTCTTCCATGCCCTGGATATCGGAAAGGATGCTGAACTTGCCGCCGTTTTCGATGAGACCCATAGCAATGCCTGCTACCGGAGCTTTAATCGGTACGCCGGCATTCATGAGGGACATGGTGCTGCCGCATACGGAAGCCTGGGAGGAGGAGCCGTTGGATTCAAGGATTTCAGAAACTACGCGGATGGCATAGGGGAATTCTTCTACCGAAGGAATCACCGGACGGAGTGCCCGTTCTGCCAGGGCGCCATGACCGATTTCCCGGCGTCCCGGTCCCCGGGAGCCCTTGGTTTCGCCTACGCAGTAGGAGGGGAAATTGTACTGGTGAATGTATCTCTTTTCGGTAATCGGGGTGAGGTCATCGATGATCTGGGTTTCAGACATGGGAGCCAGGGTGGTTACGGAAAGAGCCTGGGTCTGGCCGCGGGTGAAGAGGGCGCTGCCGTGAACTCTCGGGAGCAGTCCCACTTCGCAGGTAATTGGACGGATTTCGGTGAGCTTTCTGCCGTCCGGACGGATGCCTTCATTGGAAATGGAGTCCCGGACAATCTGCTTTGTCAGGTGGTCCAGGCTTTCTGCCACGTCGCCGCCGTTGTCGGGATAGATGTCAGCGAAATGTTCTTTGGCTGCTTTCTTTACTGCATCAATGTTGCCATCTCTTCTGAGTTTGTCGGCGTCGAAAATAGCCTTCTTCAGGTCAGCGGTGGCATAGTCGGCCACGGCCTTTTCGATTTCTTCCGGAATTTCCGGGAAAACGAGTTTTCTCTTTTCCTTGCCCACTTCTGCAATGATCTTCTTCTGGAAGCGGCAGAGTTCTTTAATGGTTTCATGACCGAAGAGGATAGCATCCAGCACTTCTTCTTCCGGTGCTTCGTTGGCGCCGCCTTCAACCATCATGATGGCTTCTTCTGTACCTGCTACGGTAATGTTCATGGTAGAAGCTGCCAGCTGTTCCTGGGTGGGGTTCACCACATACTGGCCATCTACCCTGCCGATACGAACGCCGGCAATGGGGCCGTCCCAGGGAATATCGGAAATGCCGATGGAAGCAGAAGCCCCCAGCATGCCGCACAGCTCCGGCGCATTGTCGTAGTCCACAGACAGCACCGTAGCCACCACATGCACATCGTTGCGGCAGCGTTTATCAAAAAGCGGACGGATAGGACGGTCAATCAGACGGGCATTCAGAATGGCGGAATTTCCCGGACGGCCTTCACGACGCAGGAATCCTCCGGGCATCTTGCCTACGGCATACATCTTTTCTTCATAATCCACGGTCAGGGGGAAGAAATCAGTTCCTTCCCTCGGTTCCTTGCTGGCAGTGGTAGCCACCAGCACCACCGTATCACCGTATCTCACCAGTACGGCACCATTGGCCTGCTTTGCCATCTTGCCAGTCTCAATAATAAGCGGACGACCGGCCAGTTCCATCTGAAATGTCTTGAACATTCCTTTTCCTCCTGTAATCAATAAATCCTTTTTCACGTATTTTCTTATTATACAGGATAGTTATGGCAAAGTGAATAGGAATGTTTCGTCATCAGATGAAAAAGTCCATCCGGCCGGTGAGTACAAAAAGCAGGAAAATGACGGACAGGCATTTCCCCGCTTACCTTTACAAGTGCCTGCCACCCCAGCTTTATAGAGGTCTTTGGTATTGGAAAAAAGGGGCCGGATAGGTGGGAGTGGTATTCATGGATGGTTTTGTGCCGTTCCATTTCATCCATCATAGAAATATCTGTACCGGCAGTCAGGGAATTTTTTCAGAAAGTTACATGTCTAGGGAAGCACTGATTAATTCGCAGAGTCTGCTTTTATAAGAATTTTTATGCACTGCTTCGTCATGGGGCTCCTTAAATAGCTCGCTATTCGCGTCGCCCCATTCCTTGCATTGCATAAAAATTCAAGAATAAAATCAGACAACGATTTAGTCAGCGCTTCCCTAGAAATTTTATCTTTCGCATATGGTATTCTTCCTGCAGAAAGCCTGTATCCTCTATTTCATTACATCTATTCATATTTAATTGCGAAATAGGCAAACATATTTGTTTATCATACTATTCTATTATTGAATTTTATATAGTATAATAAGCATAGATGAGAGCTTGGACAAGGTCCGGGGAGTGGCCACGAAAAAATACCCGGTTCCTTGTTCGGCTGCAAGCCATCTCGCATGGATGAAACCATAAGAGCTCCGGGCTTCGGTCCGTTCGATGCGTTATGAGTGAGACCTGCATTACCTGATTAAACGCCTCGGTTCATTCTGAGGTTCTACAAGCGAAATGCCTGAAAGAGGCCATCGTCATGATGGAGCGGTGGAAGATTGGCGCATCTGTCTTCTATCCGTCGGGCCTAGCTCTTTCAGGCTTTTCGTGTTGCCGGTCGTGATGAAATCGGGCTCAATAAAAAAATCCCCGCCTTTTTTACAAAGGGTGGGGATCTTTTTATTGAATTCATGAGTTGACAAATTTACTCTGAAAAATGAGCTATCCCAGACTTCATGGGAGTTTATCTTTCCTACAAAAAGTCTGCTGTTATCCACTGCCTGCGGCACCACCGTCGGGCATTCAGGTACCCGCATGGTATGCAGTCTATACTCGAATAACAGCCTTACGCCACAGTGCTGCAGGATAGTCGTCTTCCAGAGGAAGAAGGCTGTATACTTCATCCCCCTTCCCTCTCCTGGCAGCCTGTCTGTTGCCATACAGCCACTTTTTGTGAATATCTTTCGGTCCTCTTTTCACTAAAAAAGACTACCTTTCGGTAGTCTCTTTCTTTGAAATCTTATTTCAGACGCAGGCCCAGTTTTGCACCGAGAGCTCTGTAGCGTTCGATGTCTTTGCGACGGAGATAGTCCAGCATGTTTCTGCGCTGGCCAACCATTTTCAGCAGGCCGCGGCGGGAATGATGGTCTTTCTTGTGGGATTTCAGATGTTCGGTAAGGAGAGCGATTCTCTTGGAGAGGATAGCAATCTGTACTTCCGGAGATCCGGTGTCGCCTTCGTGGACTGCATAGGTGTCAATGATTTCTTTTTTTGCTTCAGCTGTTAACATAATAGCCTCCTATAAAAATATAAATTGCTGTATCCAGGTCTACGCCGGAGTTGCGATAAACTGGGGTACAGTTCAACCACGTGTAATTATACATGAACGGACTATAGATTGCAAGGCGTTTATCCAAGAAGAACTCTATCGCTCATGGCGCCGGAGGTTTCCTCAAATTTCTTCAGCAGATCGTCGATGGTGAGTTTCTGCTTTTCTTCAGGACTGTAGTCGGCAATAATGGTGCCGCTGTTCATCATGATGAGGCGGTTGCCGTATTTCAGGGCATCCCTCATGTTGTGGGTAATCATCAGGGTGGTGAGGTGCTGTTCGTGTACGATTTCATCGGTAATTTTCAGTACTTTGCCTGCAGTTTTCGGATCCAGGGCTGCGGTAGGTTCATCCAGAAGAAGGATGTCCGGCTTTTTCAGAGTGGCCATAAGGAGGGTCAGTGCCTGCCGCTGGCCGCCGGAAAGGAGTCCGATTCTGGTGGAGAGACGATCTTCCAGGCCAAGGCCCAGACGAGCTACCATGTCCCGGAATTTTTCATGGTCACCGGAGGAAAAAGCCCAGCGAAGCCGGCGGCTCTCCCCTCTTCGGGAAGCGATAATCAGATTTTCTTCCACCTGCATGCCGGCGGCTGTACCTTTCAATGGATCCTGGAAAACCCGGCCGATGTACTTGGCTCTTTTATATTCGCTTACCTTAGTCACATCATTGCCATTGATTTCAATAGTGCCGCTGTCAGGAATATAGGCACCGGCAATAGAGTTCAGAAGGGTACTCTTACCTGCGCCGTTGCTGCCGATGACAGTGCAGAAATCACCGTCGTTCAGAGTCAGGGACAAATGGCTAAGCGCTTTCTTTTCATTGGTGGTTCCCTTGAAGAATGTTTTGCTGATATCTGTAACTTTAAGCATAATCAGCCTGCCTTTCCTATATTGACTTTGCCCTTGATCATAGGAGCAGCCAGGGCAAGCATGACAAGAATAGCGGTGAACAGTTTCAAATCGTTCGGCGGCATGCCCAGATAGAGCACCACTGCAATGACTACGCGATAAATAATGGAGCCCACCACCACAGCAAGGAGAGAGCCGGAGAAGCTGTCCACGCCAAGAATCACTTCACCAATGATGACGGAGGCCAGGCCGATAACGATGGTACCGATGCCCATACCTACATCGGCAAAGCCGTTGTTCTGTGCTACCACGGCACCGCAGAGGCCGATGAGGGCATTGGAAATAAAGAGGCCCATAATAATCATGGTGTCCGTGTTCACACCCTGGGCCCGTACCATCTGAGGATTATAGCCGGTAGCGCGGATGCACATTCCCAGTTCCGTACCAAAGAACCAGTAAATAAGTGCGGAAATAATAATCATAAGGACTGCCGGCACAATGAAGGCTGCCGTGGACTGGCTCACATGGAGCAGACTGGCGGTGGTGGAAAATACGGTATCCACCCGCAGAAGAGAAATATTGGCCTTTCCCATAATGTGAAGGTTAATGGAGTAAAGGGCAATCATGGTAAGGATGCCGGCCAGAATGGCGGGAATCTTTAATTTCGTATAAAGGATGCCGGTGACCGTGCCTGCAATGAGGCCTCCTGCCGCACCGGCTGCAATGGCTGCCCATGGAGAGGCGCCGGAAGCAATAAGAGAAGCTGCAATAGCACCCCCCAGAGGGAAGCTGCCTTCGCAGGTCATATCCGGTACATCAAGTACGCGGAACGATAGAAATACGCCAATGGCCAGGATGGACCACATCAGTCCCTGGGCAATGGTGGAAACTGCTAAATCTGCCATTTCATTTCCTTCCTTTATAAGGTTAACTGAATACAAATCCTAATCAGGGTCTTGCAGGCTGTCCGTCATAGAGGTACAGCTTTCTGGAACGCTGCCACAGGTCTCCGGGCAGCGGAATATTCAAAGCATTCACCTGCTTCATATTGATGACGATATCCGGATCCTGCTGCCGCATGATGGGAATATCTTCCGGAATCAAATCCCCCTTCAGCAGACTGGCTGCCATGCGGCCGCCGGAGAATCCCATGCGGTAGTAGCTGGGGGATACGGAAATGAGAGCGCCCCGCCGTACCATTTCAGACTGTTCTCCAATGATAGGAATATTGGCACCATTCATCACCTTTACGATGTCATCAAAATGGGTAAGGAGGTCCGTGTCTTCCGGCACATAGAGGGCCGTAATATGCCCTACCAGTTTCTGAATCTGGGGCTCTGCCGCTTTGTCGGGCTGATAGGCTACCTCATAGAGGGAAATCCCTTTCTGGGCAGCTACTTCTCGGAGGATTTCTACCTGCAGAGAGGCAGCTGCATCGCCGGGATTATAGAGAATGCCCAGCTTTTTCACAGACATGCAGCGGCTGGCCATGCGAATCTGGGTCAGGATAGCCGGATTATCCATGATGCCGGTAAGATTTCGATGTCCTGCGAAATCTTTATCTTTCTTAAAATTCATGACCCCCACTCCCACAATAGGAATGTTTTTCGTCGCTTTGACGGCTGCTTTGGCGGAGTCGGTGCCTATGGCGATAATTAAGTCCTTTTTGTCACGGGCAAACTTCTTTGCTGAAGCTTCCAGTTTCTTGTCATTGCCCTTGGCCTGCACAATGTCGATTTTGGCTCTGCCGCCCTTGCTGTATCCCTCAGCTTCCAACGCTGCCAGCACACCGGCAGTCATTTTATTCTGTTCTGCCAGATCATCGGACTGCAGAATGCCGATGGAATACACATTCTTCGCCGCAATAGGCACCACATCTTCATTCACCGGTTCCGGCGATGAAGACTGGTACAACATCACGGCCATCACTACATTACACACCGCAAAAATAAGCATTAACCACCAGAGCTGTTTCAGTTTTGAAGCCACAACACTAACCCTTTCCCTAAAATTTTAAAACCATAGATAAAGAGTAACCTCCGTGGAAATCGGAAGTTACTCTTTGTCTTTTCCTGTAAAACGTCAGATCATTTCTGCCCTGTCAAGAACTTCCTTTGGAATCTGGATACCCAATGTTTCCATTTCACTCTTATTGATGTAAAGCTTTGTTTTCTCTGCTCCTTCTACAGGGAAATCTTTCACTGTCTTATTTCCCTTCAGGATTTCCGCAGCCATCTGGCCTGCCCGATGTCCGATATCGTAGAAGCTGATGGACTCGGAAGCCAGCACGCCATTCTTCACATGACCCACTTCTGCGCCGTACACCGGAATCTTGTCCCTGTTGGCCACTGCCATAAGGGTGGGGATGGAGGACGCGATAATGTTATCCGTTGGCACGTAAATGGCATCTACCTTACCGCCCAGGAAGCCTTCCGCTACCTGCTGTACATCATTCACAGAATTCACTGTCAGTTCCACCACATCAATGCCCAGGGGCTGGCAGTTTTCCTTCAAATGCTTTGCCTGTACCACGGAATTGATTTCACTGGAATTGTAGATAATGCCGATTTTTTTGACATTAGGCTGGATTTCCTTAATCAGCTTCACCTGCTTATCTACCGGTCCCCGATCATTGGTGCCGGTTACATTGCTGTCCGGTGCCTTCTCCGACTTCATGAGCTTTGCATTTTCGAAATCAGAAATAGCGGTACAGATAATGGGAATCTTATCAGTGGCATTGGCCATAGCCTGAGCCGCCGGTGTGGAAATCGCACAAATCAGATTATAATTGCCGGACACATAGCGGTTGGCAATGGCTTTCAGGTTGGACTGATCGCCCTGAGCATTCTGCTCATCAATTTCCACTTTGTCCTTCAGCCCCGCTTCGTTCAGAGCATCCACAAACCCTTTATTCGACTCATCCAGTGCCGGGTGCTGCACAATCTGCACCACCCCCACCTTCATTTTGCCGCCGGAGCTGCTGCTTCCGCTTCCGCTTCCACCGCCGCAGCCTGCCAAAACACCTGCTGCCATAAGGCCGCATAAACCTGCTGCCAGAATCTTCTTCCATTGACTTCCTGCCATTCTACTGTTCCTCCCTTTTTTATATTGCATCCATTCTTCCCGTCCGGCCTCTTCATATTCTCCTGTGAAACTATCCTTCCAAAAGCCAAAGCGAGCAGACTTCTGCATTGAACTTGCGATAATTATAGCATATTTTCAGTATAGATACCATGTGAAAAATAGATAAAAGGAAGGGCTGCCTTCCTCCATAATTGTCCCACCGCCTGCAGGGAAAGCTGGTATCTTCGGAACCAAAGGGACACAAAAAACTCACACTTGACAGGCCATTTGGATTCTAAGAGCTGCTGAAGCATCATACCAGCTGGTTTTGTCTCCTTCCACAGGAAGGAGACAGGCGAAGCGCTGAGGACAGATTCGAAAAGGGAAAAATAACGTCCTTACTGCCAACACTTCCGGCCCCCTTTCCCTCCATTTCTTCTCCCCTTTTCCAGACACTAAAAAAACGTTTCCCTCTGGAGGAAAACGTTTTTCTATTATTCTTCAACAGTCTTGCTGATGATCTGTTTGCCTTTGTAGTAACCGCATACAGGGCATACATGATGAGGTTTTTTCAGTGCATGGCACTGCGGGCATTCCACAAGACCCGGAACAGTCAGCTTCCAGTTAGCACGTCTCTTATCACGACGGGATCTGGAACTTTTTGTCTTCGGAACCGGCATTCTTAGCACCTCCTTACCTATCGGCCTGCCGCTTGATAGCTCCTGCTGTACGTTTTATACAGCGCCTTAAGCTGGTGGATAAAATTATCAACTTCATCATTATACGTGGAGAATCGGGCTTTGTCAAGGGTTGAGATGGAAAAGGTAAGCATCAAAGCAGGAACAGAAGGGCGGGAAGCCCTGCTGTGCCTCTCCCTATTCCCCTTCCACCTTTTGTCCTGTAAGGACCATCTGTTTTTCGTCTTTTCTCATATGAAAGAATCGGTATACCGCTTCTGCTGCCCTTTTGTTCATGCCGGGCACCTGGGACAGTTCTTCTATAGTGGCTTTACGCATTTCGTCAAGAGAGCGGAAGGCATGCCACAGGGCGTTTCTTCTGGTGGGACCGATGCCTTCGATGTGGTCCAGGATGGATTCGGTATTTCTCTTATTCGTCCATTTCCTGTGGTAGGTGATGACGAAGCGGTGGGCTTCGTCGCGAATGAACTGGAGGAGCTGGAGGGCCGGTTCGTGATGATCCAGAATGATGGGGTCTTCGGAACCTTCCACGTAGATTTCCTCGATTCTCTTGGCCAGGCCGATGACAGGGGCATCACAGCCGGCGTTTCTGATGGCGGGCAGGGCGGCATGAAGCTGTCCCAGGCCGCCATCCAGAACGATAAGGTCCGGTGTTGGCCAGTCTTTTTCGTTTCCATAGCGGCGGCTCATGACTTCTGCCATGGATTTGAAATCATCGGCATGGCCCTGGGTGGTCTGGAGTTTGAATTTCCTGTACTCCCTTTTCGCCGGGCGGCCATGTTCGAAGACTACCATGGAGCCTGTGGTTTCAGCGCCCTGGTTATGGGAAATATCGAAGCATTCCATCCGTTCCGGCAGCCTTGGCAGGTGGAGCAGATCCTTCAGTTTTTTCACCGCCCCCTGTTCCCGGGCGTCCTGGTATTCCCACTGCAGCTTTTTGTCGGAAAGATACTTGGCAGCGTTAGCCATGGCCATGTCCTTTAATCGCCGTTTAAAGCCGCGCTGAGGAAGAATAAGGGTCACTTCACTGCCTTTCAGTTTGGTCATCCAGGAAGCAATGAGTTCCTGTTCCGCCGGCAGAAGGGGCAGGATGATTTCCCTGGGGATGGATGTGGGATTGCCACCATAGAAATCACGAATAAAGGCAGTGATGATTTCTTCGTCCGTTTCGTTTTCACTTTCCGGTATGCTGAAGTTTTCCTTTCCCACCATACGGCCGTAGCGGATGTAAAAGACTTCCAGTCCTGCATGGCTGCCGTCCCGGGCATAGCCTACAACGTCGAAGTCTCCTTCGCTGGCCACTATATTCTGCCGCTGCTGCACCGACTCCACCGCCCTGATCTGGTCTCTGTATTTAGCGGCCAGCTCATAGTCCATGGCGTCGGAGGCAGCCATCATCTTCTGTTTCAGTTCCTTCACCAGTTCCGTACTTTTTCCTTCGAAAAGGTCGCACACTGTACGTACGTAGGAGTCGTAGTCTTCCCTGGAACAGAGATGGAAGCAGGGACCTGCGCAGAGATGAAGATGGTATTGGAGGCAGGGCCGGGAAACTTTCATGGAGCGGCAGTTTCGGATGGGATAATAGCGCCTCAGGAGGCTCAGGGTAGTGCGAAGGCTTCCCACATCGGTAAAGGGGCCGAAATAGCGGGCGCCGTCATCATGGCGGATATTTCTTGTCACAAAAATGCGGGGCCATTCTTCGTTGGTTGTGATTTTCACATAGGGATAGGACTTATCATCCCTGAGGGAAATATTGTATTTCGGATGGATTTCCTTGATGAGGTTGCATTCCAGAATCAGGGCTTCCATTTCCGTGGCAGTCATGGTAATGTCCAGATCTTCCGCATGGCGTATCATGGCCGCCACTTTCGGAGAGCGGTTCTTATCCTCTCTTACATAGGAGCGCACCCTGTTTTTCAGGTTCTTTGCCTTCCCTACATAAATCACCCGGCCATCTTTATCTTTCCAGCGGTAAACGCCGGGTGAATCCGGCAGGGCTTCTACCTTAGCCCGGATTTTATCGTTTACGTCAATCATTTTCATGGTCTTTCATCACTTCCCTGGTTCTTTCCATCACCGGAAGCAGGTATTGACCGGTGTAGGACCGTTTCACCCGGCAGATGTCCTCCGGTGTGCCGCAGGCCACCACTTCACCGCCCTTATCGCCGCCTTCGGGGCCCAGATCGATGATGTAGTCCGCTACTTTCACCACATCCAGGTTATGTTCGATGACCACCACCGTATTTCCCTGATCCACCAGCTTCTGCAGCACAATAAGCAGTTTCCTGATATCTTCGGTATGGAGACCTGTGGTAGGTTCATCCAGGATATAGAGGGTATCTCCTGTGCCTCTCCTCATCAGTTCCGTAGCCAGTTTCACACGCTGGGCCTCGCCGCCGGACATGGTGGTGGCAGGCTGTCCCAGATGGATGTAGCCCAGCCCCACTTCCTGCAGTGTTTCCAGTTTTCTCAAAATGCGGGGATGATTTTCAAAGAAAGGTACCGCTTCGTCCACCGTCATGTTCAGTACGTCGGAAATATTCTTTCCCTTATATCGGACTTCCAGGGTCTCCCTGTTGTACCGGGCGCCATGGCATACTTCGCAGGGCACGTATACATCAGAAAGAAACTGCATTTCAATTTTAATAATGCCATCGCCGTGGCAGGCCTCGCAGCGGCCGCCTTTGATGTTGAAGCTGAATCGTCCCGGCTTATATCCCCTCATTTTGGCTTCCGAAGTCTGGCTGAAAAGCTCCCGGATATCATTGAAAACACCGGTATAGGTGGCAGGATTAGATCTTGGCGTGCGGCCGATGGGCTGCTGGTCAATGTCGATAATCTTATCCACATATTCCGCCCCTTCCATGGTATCGTACTGTCCTTCGGCATAGGAGGTATGGTTCTTGATATTGGACAGGCCCTGATAAAGGATTTCATTCACCAGGGTACTCTTGCCGGAGCCAGACTCACCGGTAACCACAGTGAAAGCTCCCAAAGGGAAGGAAACATTAATGTGCTTCAGGTTATGCTCTGACGCACCCTTGATGGTAAGGAACAGGCCATTTCCTTTTCTTCTGTGTTCCGGCAGAGGAATATATTTTTCGCCCCGAAGGTAGGCGCCGGTAATGGATTTCTTTGATTTCTTAATATCCTCCGGCGTCCCTTCCGCCACCACATATCCGCCGTTTTCACCGGCACCGGGTCCGATGTCCACGACCCAGTCAGCAGAGCGGATGGTGTCTTCATCGTGTTCCACCACAATAAGTGTATTTCCCAGATCCCGCATTCCTTTCAGTGTGGCAAGAAGTTTGTCGTTGTCCCGCTGGTGGAGGCCGATGGAAGGTTCATCCAGAATATAAAGCACCCCCACCAGACCGGAACCGATCTGGGTGGCCAGACGGATGCGCTGGGCTTCACCGCCGGAAAGGGTAGACGCTCCCCTGGACAGGGTCAGGTATTCCAGGCCCACATTGGAAAGGAAGGTGAGACGGCTTTTCACTTCCCGAAGAATCTGGTCTGCTATGATTTTTTCCTTATCTGTCAGTTTCAGCTTTTCCAAAAAGGGCAGAAGCTCGGAAACGGGCATATCAGATATTTCTGCTATATTCTTACCGCCCACCCGGAAGGCCAGGCTTTCCGGCCGAAGCCGCGCTCCGTGGCATACGGGGCAGGGCTTTTCAATGAGGTAGTTAGACAGGGATTCCTTCATCTTTTCTGTCCAGGCCTCTTCATACCTTCTCTTCGTCATGGGTACAAGACCTTCAAACTGCCGCTGGTACGTCTTTGTTTCTCCATCCTGGTTGGTGTAGGAAAATGTGAGCATTTCTCTCCCACCGT
This sequence comes from Dialister succinatiphilus, assembly GCF_928721695.1. Lineage (NCBI taxonomy): Bacteria > Bacillati > Bacillota > Negativicutes > Veillonellales > Veillonellaceae > Dialister > Dialister succinatiphilus. The sequence continues at coordinate 2,252,600 of NZ_OV788641.1, forward strand.
ACTTGAATTCCTCCTGTCCTTTGGGAGGAAGGTCATCAAAGCAGGCATCCATGGTGAGATCATAGGATTTCAAAAAGGCGTCCAGCTGCTTGTAAAGCCAGCTTTCCCTGTTGTAAGGAAAGGGGCGGATAGCCCCGAGGCGGAAGGTCTGCTTATGGTCCGGCAGGATTCGTTTGAAATCCGCTTCCAGGGAAGAACCCAGCCCCATGCAGGCAGGACATGCACCGAAGGGATTGTTGAAAGAAAAGATGCGGGGTTCCGGTTTAGGCAGAGAAATGCCGCAGTCCGGGCAGGCAAAGTGGGTGCTGAAGAGATAATCCTTCCCTCCCGGCACCGCTCCCACCATGAGGCCGTCTCCCAGCTTCAGCGCTTCTTCCACAGAGTCCGTGAGGCGGCGCACAATGCCATCCTTAATAATGATGCGGTCCACCACCACTTCAACGGTATGCTTCTTATTCTTCTCCAGTTCGATTTCATCGGAAAGAGAAAGCACCTGCCCGTCCACCCGGACGCGCACATACCCTTCCTTCCGAAGTTCTTCCAGAAGCTTCTTGTGGGTTCCCTTCTTCTGTACAGCCACGGGGCCCAGAATCATGAGCTTCGTCCTGTCTCCCAGAGCTGTGAGGGCATCTACAATCTGATCTACGGTCTGCCGCTGAATGGGTCTGCCGCAGTGAGGGCAGAAAGCCCGGCTGGCATGGGCAAAGAGCATGCGGAGATAATCATGGATTTCCGTCACTGTGCCCACAGTGGACCGGGGATTATGGCTGGTGGATTTCTGGTCAATGGAAATGGCCGGCGAAAGGCCGGATATCTTATCCACATCCGGCTTGTTCATCTGTCCTAAAAACTGGCGGGCATAGGCAGACAGAGACTCCACATACTTTCTCTGCCCTTCCGCATAAATCGTATCAAAGGCAAGGGAAGACTTTCCTGAGCCGGAAAGTCCGGTGAACACGATAAGTTTATTCCGAGGCAGGGTGAGGTCGATATTCTTCAGGTTATTCTGCCTGGCCCCGTGAATGATAATTCCTTTTTCCATTCTATTCCTTTCTATATGACATGAAAGAGAGCATGCCATGGGTTGAAGATAAATCTATAGATGCAGGTAATCCTGTTTTGAAAAGTCCTGTAAGGCAGCAGTGTTTGGGGATTCTTATACATGGAGATCTCTATGAATGACTGCTGCCCTGAAAGCATAAGCCCTGAATGATGAAAAGGCTTCTCTTATATTCTCTTTTTCATAGGCCTGTTGATTCTCTTTTTTCCGGCACTCACCCTTTTCAGGGCGGCGTCGGCCCGGGAACCGTAACGATCAGTCCACATCTGGCGCAGCTTGGCCAGCTGGTCCCGCCACATGGCAGCTTCTTCAAATTCCAGGGATTTGGCAGCCCGTTTCATATCCTTTTCCGTCTGCTGCATCTGCATATACAGCTCTTCGTCAGACATTTCTTCTTTTCCTGCCGGTTTCTTGCCATAGTCTCCCGTTTTTTCCTCAATCTTCGTAAGGTCAATAAGGTCTTTCACCCGTTTCTGCACTGTATGGGGCGTAATGTGGTGTTCCTTGTTGTAGGCTTCCTGAATCCTGCGGCGGCGGTTGGTTTCATCGATGGCATATTTCATGGATTTTGTCACCCTGTCGGCATACATGATGACATGACCGTGTTCATTTCTGGCGGCCCGGCCAATGACCTGGATCATGGATGTTTCAGAGCGGAGGAATCCTTCCTTATCCGCATCCAGAATGGCTACCAGTGATACTTCCGGCATATCAAGACCTTCGCGAAGAAGATTGATGCCCACCAGTACATCGAAGACGCCGGCCCGAAGGTCGCGAATAATTTCCGCCCTTTCAATGGTGGCCACATCGGAGTGGAGATACCGTACCTTCACCCCTGCTTCCGTGAGGAAATCAGTGAGGTCCTCTGCCATTTTCTTGGTAAGGGTTGTAATGAGCACCCTTTCATGGGCATCTTCACGTTTATGGATTTCTCCCAGCAGGTCATCCATCTGTCCTTCAATGGGACGCACTTCGATACTGGGGTCCAAAAGACCGGTAGGACGGATAATCTGCTCTGCCAGATTTGTCTGTACCCCCATTTCATAGGGTCCCGGCGTAGCGGATACGTAAATAATCTGGTTAATCCGCTCCGTGAATTCATCAAAAGTCAGAGGCCTGTTATCCAGGGCACTGGGCAGGCGGAAACCGTAATCTACCAGTGTGCGTTTTCTGGACTGGTCGCCGTTGTACATGGCCCGGAGCTGGGGCACTGTCACATGGGATTCATCAATCATAATCAGAAAATCATCGGGGAAATAGTCAAGAAGGGTGTAGGGCGGCTCTCCGGGCTTCCTGCTTGACATGTGGCGGGAATAGTTTTCGATGCCGGAGCAGTACCCGACTTCCTGCATCATTTCCAGGTCGTAGTTGGTCCGCTGTTCCAGCCGCTGGGCTTCCAGCAGTTTTCCCTGGTCCCGAAGCTCCTTCAGCCTGCCGTCCAATTCCTGTTCAATGGAACCGATGGCTTTTTTCAGCTTATCAGAACTGGTGACATAGTGGGACGCCGGGAAAATACCGATATGGTTCCGCTCCGCCACTGTTTCTCCCGTAAGCACATCGAATTCCGTAAGGGAATCCACTTCGTCCCCAAACATTTCAATCCGAACAGCCACATTATTTTCCGAAGCCGGAAATACATCAATCGTATCTCCCCGCACCCGGAAAGTGTCTCTGGTGAAATTCATATCATTCCGCATGTACTGCATATTCACCAGTTTTTCAATAATCTTGTCCCTATCGATTTCTTCTCCCGGACGGAGGGACAGGCCCATAGTACTGTAGTCTTCCGGATCCCCCAAACCATAGATGCAGGACACAGAGGCTACGATAATGACATCCTTCCGTTCAAAGAGGGCCATGGTGGCAGAATGACGCAGCCGGTCGATTTCTTCATTCCGGGAGGAATCCTTTTCTATATAAGTATCCGTCTGGGGTACATAGGATTCGGGCTGATAGTAATCGTAATAGCTGACGAAATAGTATACCGCGTTGTCCGGAAAGAAATCCTTGAACTCACTGGCTGTCTGTGCCGCCAGGGTTTTGTTTGGTGAAATGATCAGGGTCGGCCGCTGTACTTCTTCAATGACCTTGGCCATGGTAAAAGTTTTGCCCGTACCGGTGGCCCCCAGAAGGACCTGGGCCCACTGCCCCTCATTCAGTCCCTGTACCAGCGACTTCACCGCTTTCGGCTGGTCTCCAGTGGGCTGGAAAGGCGCCTTCAGCTTAAAAGGAATCATCGGTTCCATGTACTGTCTCTGAATCCTGCTTCTATCCATAAACTTCCTCTTTCATCTATTCCGGAAAAGCACCGATTCATTCACTGTCATGGAATCGGCGTTTCCCTTATAGGGTAAAGAAAAATGAAACTATTCAAAATGAACAGTTTCATAATCGATATATTTCTATTTTCAATTATAACATGACAGGCAAGAAATTTCGCCCCTTTTGACAGGTCTGGAACCTTGAAGATCGTTTCCTGTCCTATGGGCAGCACCTGTGTCATGCCGGGCAGAAGACTTTTCCCTCCATCACAAAAGCACCGCCCCATGAAGGTTCCGGTGCTTTTGCATTTCTTATATCTGTGCGCCTTTCTGCAGGCGGCTGATTGCTTCTCTGGCCGCTTTCTGGGCTGCTTCTTTTTTATTTTTCCCCATACCGGTGCCGAAGTCTTTACCGTTAATGGTAATCTTCATCCAGATGGTCTTGTCGTGATCCGGGCCTTCGTCACGGACTACTTCATAGTGAATATCTGCCTCTTTGTGCTTCTGCACCAGTTCCTGCAGGTCCGTTTTGTAATCATGGTCATAGTTTCCTTCATCGATGAGGTCCAGGTATTTCTTCAGATGGCCCAGGATGAAGCGGGCTGCCACTTCGTAGTTGTTATCCAGATAAATGGCACCGATGACTGCTTCGAAGGCATCGCCCAGGATGGAAACCCTGGTACGGCCGCCGGACATTTCCTCTCCCCTGCCCAGCCGCATGTAGTCGCCGATATGAAATTTGGCGGCGCATTCAGCGCAGGCCGGTTTGCACACGGCGCTGGCTTTGGCACGGGTCAGATTTCCTTCCGGCCAGGTAGGGAAACGAAGGAAGAGATATTCCCCTACCACCAGGTCCAGCACCGCATCTCCCAGAAATTCCAGTCTTTCATTGTCATGAATCACTTCTCCCTTATGCTCATTGGCATAGGAGGTGTGGGTGAGAGCTGTATTCAGAAGCTGGATGTTCTGCACGGGAATGTTGTTGTCTTCTGCGAATTTCCTTACTTCTTCAAGACGTTCTTTACGCCTTGTTTCTGCATGGCTCATTCTTCATAGCGCCTCATAACAACCACTGCGTTGTGTCCGCCGAAGCCGAAAGCATTGGACATGGTCACGTCCACCTTGACGTCTCTCGGTCCTTCCGGTACATAGTCCAGGTCGCATTCCGGATCCGGGGTCTTCAGGTTCAGTGTCTGGTGAACTTTATTATGTTCGATGGATAGAACGCAGACGATGGCTTCAATGGCACCGGCAGCCCCCAGAAGATGGCCGGTCATGGATTTGGTAGAGTTAATCACTACGTCGTAGGCATGTTTGCCAAGGACGTCTTTAATGGCCTTGGTCTCGTTTTTATCGTTCAGGCCGGTAGATGTGCCATGAGCATTGATGTAATCAATATCATCGGGAGAAATACCTGCATCATCAATGGCTTTCTTCATGCAGCGGGCTGCCAGTTCTCCGCCGGGACGGGGAGCGGTAATGTGATAAGCATCGCCGTTGGAGCCGTAACCGATGACTTCTGCATAAATATGGGCTCCTCTCTTCTTTGCGTGTTCCAGTTCTTCCAGAATGAGCACGCCGCTGCCTTCGCCAAGTACAAAGCCGTCTCTTCTTACATCAAAGGGGCAGGACGCTTCTTCCGGCGGGCATTCTCTGGAGGAAAGAGCTTTCATGGCAGCAAATCCTGCCATAGGGGTCTTGGCTACAGCAGCTTCAGTACCGCCGGCAAACATGACATCCGCATCACCATACTGGATCGTTCTGGTAGCACGGCCGATGGCATTATTTCCGGAAGCGCAGGCAGTCACATCAGCCAGTACCGGTCCCATAAGACCGAAGTTGATGGAAACCTGGCCGGCAGCCATATTGGCAATCATCATGGGAACAGCAAAGGGATTCACCTTGGCTGGTCCTCTGGTGTCAATGCGATGTACCGTCTCTTCCATGGTATTGATGCCGCCGATGCCGGTACCAATAATGGTACCTACGCGGTCAGGGTTTTCAACGCTCATGTCCAGTTTGGCATCTTCCACTGCCATTTTGGCAGCTGCCACTGCAAACTGCACATTCCGATCCATATGGCGGACTGCTTTTCTGTCTCCCACATATTTCACAGCATCAAAGTCCTTGACTTCGCCGGCAATGCGCACAGGGAATCCTTCCGGATCAAATTCTGTAATCGGGCCAATGCCGGATTTGCCGGCCATCAGCGCATTCCAGAATTCTTCTGTACCGATACCTACGGGAGAAACTACGCCCATACCTGTTATAACAACTCTTCTTTTTTCCATTAAGGAGCACCTCACAATAAAAAATTCCGAATATCTTCGTGAAAGGATAAGACCTCAAAAAAACGGATAACAACGGACCGGTAATCCGCTTTTTTGAGGCATTTTCCCCCATCATACTGGTTTGCCGGGGAAACAGCTTCCCCGGCCCCATTATGACTATAACTTTCTGATTACTGAATCTGGCTGTCGATGTAGTCTACAGCGTTCTTTACAGTTTTAATCTTTTCAGCAGCATCATCCGGAATTTCAATGTCGAATTCTTCTTCAAATGCCATGATCAGTTCAACGATATCGAGGGAATCAGCGCCCAGGTCGTCAATGAAAGTAGAATCGATGGTTACATCAGCTTCGTTTACACCCAGCTGGTCAACAACGATTTTCTTTACTCTGTCAAAAGTGCTCATTATAATTTCACCACCTTTCATTGAGAAATGTACCTTTCTGATTATATTACAACCACAGGAGCTTGTCACCTGTTTTCCGTAATAAACTGCTTATTTAACAGGATTTCTTCCAACCGGTGGCAATTCCCCAAGTCAGATTACATTACAAGACCGCCGTCTACCACCAGTACCTGGCCGGTGATGTAGGACGCATCATCGGAAGCCAGGAAGCACACAGCCCTGGCAATGTCCTCGGGCTGGCCCATCCGTCCCATGGGGATGGATGCAATCATGCCTTCCCTGATTTTTTCAGGAATGCCATCGGTCATAGCTGTTTCAATAAAGCCAGGAGCCACTGCATTGACACGGATATTACGAGCGGCCATTTCTTTGGCGCAGGCTTTGGTGAGACCAATCACCCCTGCCTTGGCTGCCGCGTAGTTGGCCTGGCCGATATTGCCCATAATGCCTACTACAGAAGAAATATTAATGATGGAGCCTTTTCTCTTCCTCATCATTATGGCAGCAGCTGCCTTGGTGGTGAGAAAATCACTCTTCAGATCCGTGGAAATCACGTCATCCCAGTTGGATTCCTTCATACGTATAAGAAGGGCATCCCTGTTAATGCCTGCATTGTTTACCAGTACATCCAAGCCGCCGAACTCATCTTTTACGGTTTTGAAAATGCGGTCCACATCTTCACTTTTAGACACATCTCCCTGTACAGTGAACGCTTTGCCGCCGGCATCTTCGATTTCTTTCTTTACCGCTTCGGCCGCATCATGGCTTCCCGCATAGTTCAGGGCCACTGCAAAACCTTTAGATGCCAGAGCCAGGGCGATAGCCCGGCCAATACCTCTGGACGCACCGGTGACCAGTGCTGTTTTTTCAATGTTTTCCATGGATTATTCTCCCTTCAGAGCTTTGACCACTTCTTCAACTGTTGCTGTATCTTCTGCATGAACAGAAGGAATCTTGCGGTCAATCTTTCTCATAAATCCGGAAAGAACAGTGCCCGGGCCGGCTTCGACCGTGTAGTCCACGCCGCCGGCAATCATATGACGAATGGATTCTTCCCAGTGTACCGGATGTGCAGCCTGGTCCACCAGGTTCTGCCGGATTTCATCGGCCTTTGTTTCTTCTTTGGCATTTACATTGGCCACCACCGGAATCTTCGTATCATGGATTTCAATGGTGTCAAGGACTTCCTTCAGTCTGGCAGCTGCCGGTTCCATGAGGGTGGAATGGAATGGAGCACTCACATGAAGCATGATCGCACGGCGGGCACCTGCTGCCTTCAGAGCTTCGCAGGCTTTTTCAACTCCTTTTGTGGCACCGGCAATCACCACCTGTCCAGGGCAGTTGAAATTCACTGCCTGCACAGGCGCATCATCGGTGGAAACAGACTGGCATACTTCCACAATCTTATCAGGAGTCAGTCCGATGATAGCAGCCATCCCCCCTTCTCCCAGGGGCACTGCTTCCTGCATGAAACGGCCGCGGAGATGTACCGTCTTTACAGCGTCTGCAAAGGAAATGGCGCCGGCCGCTACCAGAGCGGAATATTCACCAAGGCTGTGGCCTGCAGCAACAGCTGGTTCCACGCCTTTTTCCTTCAGCACCTGCCATACTGCTACGCTGGCAGTCAAAATAGCAGGCTGGGTAAATTCTGTCTTCATCAGTTCGGAATCCGGACCTTCAAACATCATTTTGGAAATGGAGAATCCCAGCGTATCATCTGCTTCTTCTACCAGATGCTTTACGGAATCAAAATTTTCGTAAAGATCGTGAACCATGCCTACCTTCTGGGAACCCTGTCCCGGAAAAAGAAATGCTGTTTTCATCGTATCACCTCATGGCGTAATAGTAATATATGGTAATAGTATGAGCTCTTTAAAATAAACCTAGGGAAAAGGGCTTTTCCTGTTTCCTCAGTCTCGGGGAAACGGAATGCCTTAGCCTTTACATCCACCGCATCACATCGCAGCCCCAGGTGAGTCCGGCACCGAAGCCGGTAAGAACCACGATATCACCGTGTTTCACCTTGCCTGCCCGCACGGCTTCATCCAGAGCAATGCCTACGGAAGCGGCAGAAGTATTGCCGAAACGATCCACGTTTACCCACATATGGTCTGCCGGCACCTGGAGCCGCTTGGCAATGGCCTGAATAATGCGGTTGTTTGCCTGGTGGGCAATGAACATATCAATATCGTCCTTTTCTACTCCCGCCTTTTCCAGCGTTTTCAAGGTAGTGGCGCCCATATGACGAACAGCTGCCTTGAATACCTCCGGTCCTTCCATATGAATATAAATACGGCCGGAATCGATGGCACGGTGAGTTACCGGTTCTGCCACGCCGCTGGCAGGGATATCAAGAATCTTGCCCAGACTGCCGTCAGAACCAAGGTCCGATGCCAGAAGACCATAGCCTTCTTCCGTTTCCCCGATAACTGCTGCTCCTGCACCATCACCAAAAAGGATACAGGTGGAACGGTCATGCCAGTTTACCAGACGGGACAGAATTTCTGCGCCGATCACAAGGATATGTTTGTACATGCCTGCCTTCACCATGTTGGATGCTACAGCCACGGCATAGATATAGCCGGAGCAGCCGGCGGAAATATCCATGGCACCGGCATGGGTGCAGCCCAGCTTATCCTGTACCAGGCAGGCCGTAGAAGGCACTACATAATCAGGAGATGCCGTAGCCACCAGAATGAAATCAATATCATCCGCCGTGACACCGGCCGCTTCCATGGCCTGCTTTGCCGCATGAACACAGAGGTCCGATGTATTTTCCGACTGGGCTGCAATATGCCTTGTTTCTATGCCGGTTCTCGTACGGATCCATTCATCTGATGTATCCACCATTTTTTCCAGATCTGCATTTGTCAGTATCTTCTCCGGCGCATAGTGACCGGTGCCCAAAATACCGGCAAAACGTGTATTTTCCATAATCAAAATTCCTTCCCTAATAAGGATACTGGATAAACACAAATGATTCGCAGTGCTTTCCGTTCCTTTTATGTAATGTGTAAAGCACTGATTTCTACAGGATGCTGCCCCGGGAAGCACTGATGAAATCCGACTCTGTGAATCGGTGCTTCCCTGTATTTTATTCCTGTTCTTTCAAATTCATCTTTGAAAGTGTTTCTGCTACCACTTCGTCCAGCCTTTCGCTGCACACATCTCTGGCCATACGGATGGCATTTTTAATAGCCCTGGCTTTGGACGCGCCGTGGCAGATAAGGAGTGCCCCTCTGATTCCCAGAAGAGGCGCGCCGCCGTACTCAGAATAATCAAGGCGCTTAGCCATGTATTTCTTCAAAGCCGGTTTAAGAAGGAGTCCGCCCAGCTTGGCGCGAAGTCCCCCTTTCATCACAGCATCCTTCAAAAGGGCTGCCACCAGTTTTCCTGCCCCTTCTCCGAATTTCAGAACCACATTGCCTGTAAAGCCGTCGGTTACGATGACATCAAATTCGCCGGTCATCACATCCCGACCTTCGGCGTTGCCTGCAAAGGGAATCACTTTCTGCGATGAAAGGACCTGATTGGCTTCCGCCACCAGAGGGCTGCCCTTTACGCTTTCTTCACCGATGTTCAGAAGGCCGATTTTAGGATGAGCGATGCCTGCCACCTTTTGGGCATAAATATAACCCAGAAGAGCATTCTGCACATAAGTTTCCACTTTAGGCTGGGCGCTGGCGCCGGAATCGATAAGATAGGTATACCCCCCTTTTTCATTGGGGATCGGTGTCAGGATGGCGGGGCGCTCAATGCCCTTAATCCGTCCGATACCCAGAAGGCCGGCTGTCACAGCAGCCCCCGTGGATCCTGGTGCCACCAGGGCTCCGCATTCCCCGTTTTTCACCAGCCTGGCGCCTACAGACACGGAAGCATCCTTCTTCTTGCGGTAGGCCATGCCGGGATGTTCTCCCATTTCGATGACCTGAGAGGCATGATGTACCTCAATCAACGGATTATTTTCCTCATGATGTTTCTTTAAGATATCACGAATCCGCTCTTCATCTCCTACCAGCACCACAGGAATATGATATTCCCGCACTGCTTCGATAGCTCCAAGTACGATTTCCAGCGGTGCGAAATCACCGCCCATAGCGTCAACTGCTATTTTATCCATGGGACGCCTCCGTCTCAGTCAAAATTTCCATAATAAACTTAGCCCGGTACACTTCCTCATCTCCACGGAAGAAGCTGATATATATGTGTTTCTTATTCCCCCGCATGAGCACGATACGGCCCTTTACGATGAGAATCGTTCCGGGCACCACGGGAATCTTATACTTGATATTTCCTACCTGAGTGGAAGCAAAAGGTACCCCTGCCAGGGATTCCGCAAAGCCTGCAGCTGCCCCGTAGAGCTTTTCCGCAGAAACCATGCCTGCACTGTCAGCCATTTCTTCTGTAGTCTTTAAGAGGCCTACCCCTTTCTGACCGACATCCAGATCCAGTACCCTGACCCCCTCATGGGATTCAGAAGGCTGGGACGATACCAGATGTTCCATGCGCTCCCGCATTTGAGGAATACCCAGAGTCTGCCGATCCAGGCGAATGGTTGCCACAGACACAGAAAAACGTTCTGCCAGATCTCCATCTGTCAGACATGGATTTTGGCGAAGTAAATTCTGTATGGCTTCTCGTCTTTTGTTTTTATCCATCTTCCGTTTTTCCATCATTTTTATCACCTGCTGATAATACTATACCACAACCATGCAAGTGGTGCATCAGGAAATTGAAGTTTCCGAATAAATCGGCTTCCTTTTTCTACGGTTTCCCTGCCGTCTCCAGTGATAAGCCAAAGATAAATCCTCTCTTTACCCCATAGAAACGGCATGTTCTATTTCTTACTGCTATCACCAGATAAGAAATAAAAAAGAAGAAATGAAGTACACAGATAACCTGGAATTCAAAATTTATACCTTAAGTAGTGATTGTATGATTTTATGAGCAGATATTCCATAAAATTCTCATTGACTTATCTTCGAATATGGAATAAACTACAGTGAATACAGGATACTATACGTTTGCGTATTTGTCAAACGTTTGATTTCTTTCGTATTATATTTTTAAAACTATCCAGGAGTGATAATATGAAATTACCAAAGCTTCACATCGGTGACTTAACTGCCAATATTCCCATCATCCAGGGAGGTATGGGCATTGGCGTCAGCCTTTCCGGACTGGCAGGAGCCGTGGCCAGGGAAGGCGGCATTGGTGTCATTTCCGCTGCCCAGGTAGGATTCAACGAACCCGATTTCCGTACCAACACCGTTAAAGCCAATATCCGCGCTTTAAAGGAGCAGATTCATAAAGCCCGCGAAAAAGCCAAAAACGGCATTATCGGCATCAATATCATGTGGCGGGGCCAGCACTATGAAGACTACGCCCGCACAGCTGCTGAAAGCGGCGCCGACATTATCTTTTCCGGCGCCGGCCTGCCGGCGGACCTTCCGGTTTGTGTAGAAGGCACCAATACAAAAATTGCCCCTATCATCGGCTCCCCCAAAGCTGCCCGGGTGATTCTGAAGCTTTGGGCCAAACATCATAACCGCACGGCAGACCTGGTCGTCATTGAAGGCCCCAAGGCCGGCGGCCATCTGGGCTATACCAGAGAACAGGTGAAAATGCATGAAAGTGACGGCTATGAAAAGGAAATTCTAGAAATTCTTGACGTGGTAAAGGAATTTGAAGAAAAATTCAATAAGAAAATTCCCGTTGTCTTCGGCGGCGGTATTTTTGATAAAAAAGATATTGAACACTACCTGTCCCTGGGCCTGTCCGGCGTGCAGATGGCCACCCGTTTCGTAGCTACGAAAGAATGCGATGCAGCAGAGGCCTTCAAAAATATGTATGTCAAGGCAAAACCCTCTGATGTTACCATTGTGCAGAGTCCTGTCCACATGCCGGGCCGCGCCCTGCTCAATCCTTTTGTCCGTGCCGTCCATCAAGGAAGGATTCCTGTAACCAACTGCTTCCACTGCCTGAAGACCTGCGATCCCAGCACCACCCCCTACTGCATTACCCAGGCCCTCATCCGCGCTGTCAGAGGAGATGTGGACCACGGTCTTGTCTTCTGCGGTGCCAATGCATGGAAAATCAATCAAATAACCACCGTTCATGATTTATTCACAGAACTGGTGGAAGGAACAGCAAAGGCGTAAGAGAGCTACGCCCTTCCAGCAAGAAAGGTCCTGGAGTCTGGCAGCGGCTGCGCCGCTGCTGGTTATGCTATCCCCCTGTGAGGTAATGGTTACAGCCAGCGTTTCTGGCTTTTCCTCCTGCCTCCACTGTCCCGCTATGCCAGCAAAAAAGCTGTAAAGCCAAAGGGCTTTACAGCTTTTTTAATGTCAAAATCCCATTATTTCAGATGATGGCTGCCCCGTTCTGTAATAGGTACGCCGGCCTTGCACAGGGGACATTCTTCCGGTTTGTAGGTAGGAACGGTGAGGTGAAGAAGAGGATATACCTTTTCTTTGGGGACACCGAAGTCTGCCTTGCCGCCGGAACGGTCTACGAAGAGGCCGATACCTACGATGTCGCCTTTCGCCTTGTTCACCACGTCCACTACTTCTTTAATGGAGCCGCCGGTGGTGACAATATCTTCTACGATGAGCACCTTTTCACCAGGCGCAATTTTGAAACCACGGCGAAGAGTCATCTTACCGTTTTCTCTTTCGGTGAAAATGGAACGGACACCCAGAAGGCGGGCAGTCACCTGGGAAAGAATAATGCCGCCGGTAGCCGGTCCGATAACCGTTTCAATGCCCATGCCCTTGAAGTGGTTGGCAAATTCCTGGCACAGCTTTTCCGTATATTCCGGATGCTGGAGAACGTTGAATTTTTCAACATACAGAGGGCTGTGAAGGCCGCTGGTGAGAAGGAAATGACCTTCCAGAATAGCTTTGGTTTCTTTCAGTAAAGATTCAACTTCTTTTTCGTTCATCATGCATTCTCCTTAATTTCCTTTAAAATCAAACGGGCTGCTGCGCAGGGATCAATGGCCTGGGTAATAGGCCGGCCGATAACAAGCATGGAAGACCCGTCTTTGAAAGCTTCCGATGGAGTGGCAATACGCTTCTGGTCATCAGTCTGGGCAAAAGAAGGGCGGATGCCCGGGGTGACGATAAGGAAATCATTCCCTGCCATTTTGCGGATGGATGAAGCTTCTCTAGGCGATGCCACTACGCCGTCCACACCGGAATCTTTGGCCAGCTGGGCCAGTTCCAGTACGTGGTCCTGAATAGGAAGATGACCGCCCACTTCCTGCCAGCCCTGGTCATCAAAGCTGGTGAGTACAGTCACTGCCAGAATCTTCGGACGTTCCACTCCCAGTTCATCTGCCGTTATTTTTGCATATCTGGCAGCTGCCTGCATCATAGCCCTGCCGCCGCCGGCATGGACTGTAATCAGGTTTACTCCCAGACGGGTAACGGAAGCCACGCTGTGGCCTACGGTATTGGGAATATCATGAAGTTTCAGGTCCAGGAACACTTTCTTCCCATGTTCCTTCAGGTAATGGATGGTTTCGCTGCCTGCGCTGTAATACAGCTCCATACCTACCTTATAATAAGAAACCAGATCTCCCAGTTCGTCTACCAGTTCTTTCATTTTGTCGAAAGAATCCACATCCAGTGCCACAATCAGTCGGTCATCAGCTGTGTAGACTTCTTCTTTCTCGTCCATTCATGATCTCCCTTCCTCTATTCACCTGCAGGAAGCCGTCGCGGCACAGAGCCGGCGCTTCCCCATATCTGACATATTATACCATTTCATGGGCATTCTGACACCCTGTTTTTCATTGTTTTACTCCATCCCATTCCTTTTACTCCGCTCTTTTCTAAAGCCTCTGGTACCGGCTCCATGTCCAGCTAAAAAACTGCCCCTTTTCATAAGCTATTTTCCACATAAAAAAACACAGCCCGAAGGCTGTGCCTTTATTTACCTGCCTGAGCGGCAGCTTCTTTAATCATATGCATGGTAACAGAGTTGAATTCTACCGGGGAATCCAGGGCTTTCACTTCCTTGAATCCTACGCCCAGCTTTCCTGTATAGTAGGCTGTCACATCACCTTTCGTATTAATCTTGACGGCATAAATGGTCTTGTCCTCATCAACGCCCACCAGACGGAAGGCACCGGGTGGAGAAATGACTCTCCAGGAGCTGTCATCCCCATTGAAGGTATAGAGAATCCCCTTCTGGCTGTCATCGTAGAAAAGACGGTCCTTGTCATAGTATACGGCAATTTTGCCGATATGGGAGGTCTGGATGTAGATACGCCTGGTATCATAGTTGGCATCGGTCCGGTAAATACGGTAAAGCCCCTTCCCTACTTCCATTTTCATATACACCGCATTGGTGGCAGTAGAGTAGGCTACGTCTACGATTTTTGAATTTCTTGGAAGGTCCCTGATGGGAGCATCCGATTCATGGGTAGTGCCATCAGGATTATAGCGGGCCAGGGTCACGTCCCAGCGACCGCCCTTCCAGTGGGCAGGATAAAGAGCCATGAGAGCCAGATTTCGATCGGGCATCCATTCAAAGAAGGATACCCCCTGGTTTTTAAGATCCACATTCTGGGGATTTCCCAGATCGTCAGCCTTGTAAATGGTGACGGAATCACCGGTTACATCGGCCATGTACTTATAGTCATGGGAATAGTAGGCCTTTCCCTTGACACTGACTTTAGCAAATAGTTTTTTCCCTTCCTTTTCCGCAGCTTCCGCCATTTTGTCCTTTACGTCGGACATATCATAATCGCCGCTGGAAAGAGGAGCAAAGAGGACGCGGTCCATGTAGAGATAGGCGCCGGCCTGGATGCCTATACCAAGGATAAAGCATACTGCCAGCTGAGCAAATTTCTTATTCACCCTGTCCTCCTTATTTCACAATAAATGCGGTAGGAATCATACGCTCGCCCAGAAGGTCGGCAGGCTTGTTCACTACCTTGCCGTTATAGTACAGGGTGGTGGAGGAGCCTCCGTCCAGGTTGGCTGCAATATAAGCACCGTTTTCATACAGAATGTTCTGGGAATCCACCAGGGTGGCACCGATGCTGTATCCCGGCTGCCGTCCGTCGATAACGAGGAAGAGGATGGTGCCGTCTTTCTTCTGGCCTATGGCAGAACGGGGTGAAATGCCCCAGCCGCCGTCGCCGCTTTTAATCACTTTCTGCCCGTTAATGATAAGGGGCGGCCCGAAGGTAAGACCTTCAATGGCTCCCATATCCCGGAGCTGTTTCTTGTTGTAGTTGCCGGCAATAAGGTTTCCGCTTTTGGTCATACCGACGAAATCTACTTTTTCACTGTCATCTACCTGCTGGCCCAGAAGATACTTCCCTTTATGAAGAATGAAGCCATAGGGCAGACGGCCGGTGCCGGTACCATTGGGGTCGTAGAAGCCGCCGCCGTTAATGGCAGCCACCGCATTGTTTTTCTTGGCAATGTTACTGGTGGTGTCCCCTTTTTCATTGATATCCTCTGCTGTAGCCACTTCCACCCTGGTGGGATTGGGAATCTCCAGGAGGTAGCCGACGAATCGGGAGGTTTCAATCTTCTTCAGATTCAGCGTAGAATCAGTCCGCGGTTTGAAGGAGAACATTTTCTGCGTATCTGTAGCTTTCACCACACCCAGAATCTGGTTCAGTTCATCCTGGGAATAAAGCCAGGTAATGTACTGGGGATGACGGGAACGCATGATAGCCCCTACCACCGCCCGTTTCAGATTACCAAAGGGTCCGAAGAGCACCACGATAGGTGAAGTAACGAGGAAGAAAATCAGGGTAATCAGAATAAACTTGAAAATAAAGCTGTGAAATATACGTTTCATTCTTGCTCCTAAAAAACAAAGCCAGGATTTCCTTATACCGGCGTATAGTTATCCTTGTTCAGCCGTTCAGAGAAACGGGCCAGGGAAATATCATTACCAATATATACCCGTTTCAGTTCATAGGGATAGCTTCCTACATGGACACGGCCGGAGTCGGTAGTAACTGCCATTTTAATGCCTGCCTTCTTGCAGATTTCCACCACCTGGTCATCATAGTCGCCATATGGATAGGCCAGCCAGGCATTATCAATGCCAAGATGATACTTCAAGGCCTCATTGGCTTCCACGATTTCTTTCTCCTTTTCCTTGGCCGTAGCCAGGTTATGAAGCTTGGGGTGAGACAGCGTATGGTTGGCAATGGTAACCGTATGGCTGTCGGCCATTTCTTTCAGCTGGTCCCAGGTCATGCGGTTATAGGGCTTACCTACATCATCGGTAATAAGGAAAAGGGTCCAGGGGAAACCGTATTCCTTCATCATGGGGTAGACAATGGTATAACTGTCCAGATAGCCATCATCAAAAGTGATGCAAACCGGCTTTTCCGGAAGAGCAGCCCCTTTGGTCACATAGTCATAGAGTTCCTGCATGGTAATGGGATGATAACCATGGTCTCTCAGATAGTTCATCTGCAGGCGAAGGTTTGCTTCCGTCTCCACGGCGGCGTTGTTCGGAATATCACCAATCATATGGAACATGAGCACGGAAACGCCTTCCGGCACGCTGTAGGTAACAGAGGGATCCCGCTTGACATAGGCAGTTCCCGGCTTCAGCTGACCCTCAGCCTGCACAGCGGCAGATGAAGAAGCCCCGCTTTTGGCTTCTCCCGGCGCACAGCCGGTGAGTGCAAACATGGAAGAAGAAAGAAGCAGCAGCGCGGCAGCAGCAGCCGCCGTCTTTTTCCAGCCCCTTGATAAAAATTTCACTTAAAACTCCCCTTTATCCAAATTCAAAAAGCACACCTAATCAGGCAATATAGATTATTTTACTACGATTTACATGCTTTGGCTATCAAAAGTCGAAATAAAGTACCAATCATAACAATTTATCATACAATATGCCCTTTCTGTATTTAAAATTATTTCTATTTTGATAAGAAATCCAATCCTTTCCATAAAAAGAAGAAAGAGTACCATAAAAAGTGATATAATAAAGTTTACTTGAAAAGGTGACCCTACCGCAGGAGCTGAAAATAAAACTCCTGCCTCATTCCAGAAAGGACCTGTATAATGATAAAAAAGTTAATCCGGTTATTTCTTATTCTCGCAGCAATCCTTATGCTGCCCTCCGCTTCCGGCGCCCTGGCCAAAGACGCCCAGGTAACGGCCCTCCGCTGGACCTCCCGTAACGACGGGAATCCTCCCTTTGTCCGCATTGCCATGGACCTTTCCAAGGCTGTCCATGCAGAAGCGGCCATTGATGATGCAGGGAAAAATTTCGAAGTAGTCCTGAAAAAGACCTCCATGGGCAGCGTGGCTTCCCAGTATGACATGGATCCCCGGGCCATTGACTTTGCCACTCTTTCTGAAAAAGACGGCGATACCTATCTGGACGTGGCCCTCAGCAAGCCCCAGAAAATCGATGATATCCGTGTTTTCGCCCTCCGTCCCGATGCCAAAATGAAGAAACCGCACCGGCTGGTAGTGGATATCCCGGTAATTGGTGCCAAACAGACCTATACAAAAAAGGCTTCCTCTGCTGCCTCTTCCAGCCCTGCTTCTTCCTATAAGAAACAGAGTTATAACGTGTCTTCCGATGCCAAAAGCGTGCTGAAAGGTAAAATCATCTGCATTGATCCGGGTCACGGCGGCACTGATGTAGGTGCCATCGGCCATATCGGCGGCAAAGATGTATATGAAAAGAACATCACCCTTTCCATCGCACTCCCCCTGCGGGATATGCTCACCTCTGCCGGTGCCAAGGTGGTTATGACCAGAGACACCGATAAAGATGTGTACGGCCCCTGGGCCGATGCGGATCCGGAGCTGCAGGCCCGCTGCGACATTGCCAATGAAGCCCATGCAGACGCCTTCGTTTCCATCCATATCGATTCCTTCTCCAACTCTTCCGTTGACGGCACCACAGCCTACTACAACGCTAAAAGTTCCAAAGACCTGCTGCTTGCCCAGATGATGCACCAGGCCACCATGAATTCCCTCTCCATCCCCGACCGAGGTGTGAAATCCAATGATTTCTACGTGAATGTCTACACCACCATGCCTTCGGTACTCATGGAAATGGGATTCATCACCAATGACCACCGCGTCAAAATGCTCACCTCTTCCTGGGGTCCCCGGGGCATTGCCCAGAGCCTCTTCAACGGACTAGTGAACTACTTTGCTGCCATTTCCTAAGGAGCCATGACTATGAATAGAAAAATCATTTTCTCCCTGCTTGCCGCTTCCGCCTTAACCATCGCCCTTGCCGGATGTGCACCGGAAAGTGGAAAGCAGGCAGCCACAAGCCTTTCCCCCCAGGCCACTTCTTCTCAGTCTCCTCTTCCCGCTGAATCGGAAGCATCACTGACCTACTACAAGGCCAATGATGAAGGCACGAAAATCATTCCTGTTTCCATGAAAGTAAAGGCCAAAGACCGTACTGCCAAAACAGCCATGGAGGAAATGATAAGAACCGATAGAAAATCCAGATATCCCCTCCTTCCCGCCGGCCTTTCCCTGAAAAGCATTGCCATTAAGGAAGGTACCGCCTACGTGGACTTCAGCAAAGAGCTGAATAATATCAAAGGTTCCACCGGCGAATCTCTTTTCATTGCCATGACCGTAGACACCCTCACCGAATTTCCCAACATCCATGATGTTGTCATCCGCGCCGAGGGAAAATCTCCAAAATTCCAAATGGATATGACCCGACCCTTCAAGCGGGACGAAAGCTATATACAGATGGAAAAGAAATAAATAACAGCAGCCAAAAAGCCTGTGAAAAAATGATTGCACATTTTTTCACAGGCTTTTCTTTATTTGTCTTCTTTTTCCAGTACTTCAATTTCACCGGCAGCAAAGGCAGCAGGATAGGTGTATTCCTTTTCCACTTCCGTAAACTTCACGGTCATTCGTCCATTGCTGATTTCCATAATGATTCCTTCCCCATAGAGAGGAGAAATAACCAGGGTCCCTTCGCCCAGGGAAATAAAGCGGGTATTGCCCCGGTGGGTTTCCTTAGCCCGGTGAGGAACGATTTTTTCTTTCTTCTCCGGTTTTGCCTGATCCGGAACCTTATAGGTTCTTTCCTTTCCCTTGTGAGGTTCTGCTTTCTTTTCCTTTTTCACTTCCGGGAAAGCGCTTTTCAGCAGCTTCGATGGCAGGCCCCGGGGATACATGACATGTTCACCAGTCGCTTCGTAGGTCACATACACTCCTCTTTCCGTAATCCGGCTGACCACGCCTTTACCCAGAGTTTCATCCACCACTTCAAGACCCACTTCCGGTTCCCGTTTTTCTACCTTCCGGTCTTTGGAAAAAGGCTTTTTATCTCCAGACTGCACATCAAAGGTAAAGACCTTCTTTTCCAAAGGTTTTCCCAGAGCCGCCGGCCTCCTTTCTCTCGGAGCCGTGGTCCTTTTCTTTCTGGGAATCACCTTTTCCACATCGCCAAAGGCCACGGTAATCCCATCTTCCGTCACCTTACGTACAATGCCTACACCCAGCCGGCGGTCTTCAAATTCCACCCCCGGTTCCAGTTTCCGTTTGAACCGTCCGCCGGAAGCCCCTCTTCTATCCTTACGAAAAGGCTTCCTGTTTCCCTTATGAAAAGGCTTTTTGTCTTTATCCATGTTTTCTCCTTATTGTCTTATATCTTATCCTGTAATTTGATTCTTCTTATTATACCAGTATTTGACAAGGGTTCATAGGGTTCAGAAAGGCGCAGCTTCTCTTCCGGCTTATACACATGACGGGTATGTGCAAAAAAACTTTTCTCATGAAGGGGCCTTCAGGGGACGGAGCTGTGGCACGATTGATACGTGCTTTCCCTGCCACTGTTAGCAGCCATCACAATCTTATGCAGTTATTTCCACCATCTGTCCCATGATCAGCACCCGGCCTCTTTTTCTCTAAAAGCCACCGACAGTCTCAGTCCAGCCTTTGGGTCTTAATCCTTCTGTCCAGATCCCTTTTGGCCGCCTTTTCTGCCATGTCCTGTCGCTTATCATACAGTTTCTTGCCGGTGGCCGTACCAATTTCCACTTTCACTTTACCATGCTTGAAGTACATTTTCAGAGGCACCAGAGTGAGCCCCTTTGTTTTCAGCTTCATTTCAATCTTTCGGATTTCCTGCTTATGAAGAAGAAGTTTTCTGGTACGCAGGGGATCGTGATTAAAGATGTTTCCCTGTTCGTAGGGACTGATATGGGCATTCCACAGGAAAACCTCCCCATGTTCCACTTTTGCAAAGCTGTCCCTGAGATTCACCCTGCCGGCGCGGATAGATTTTACTTCCGTACCGGTCAGGGCAATGCCGCACTCATAGGTGTCGTGGATAAAATAATTATGATAGGCCTGCCGGTTAGCTGCTATCGGCGGTGCCGTTTTTTCTTTTTTCATACAAAGCCTCCTGTAGGAAAGGGATTATTTCCGCTTTCCTCCTTTTTTGCCCCGGGACTTGCCGCTTCCTTTCTTATCTTTCTTCCTGGAGTGGGACTTGGAGCGGGAAGAGGTTCTTGTCTTTTTCTCCAGATTCAGAGGCGAATGGATTTCTCCCAGGACGAAATCCACTTCCCTTCTTTCCTTATCCGCTTTCACCAGCGTCACCCGCACCGGCATGCCCATGGAGTAGGTGGTGCCGGAGAATCGGCCGGTCATGGTCATGGTATCTTCCTGGTACACGTATTCATCGTCGTCCATGGAGTCCACATGCACCAGTCCTTCTACGCCGTTATCAAGACCTACGAAAATACCGAACCGGGTAATGCCAGTAATATGTCCATCGAAGGGTTCTCCTACGAAGGGCACCATGTATTCCGTCATCTTCAGATCATCCACATCCCGTTCCGTTTCCGTGGCATTCTGTTCAGTTTCCGAGCAGTGTTCAGCTGCCCGAATCAGGAACTCCGTCTGCTTCTTCCGCTGCTGTTTCGTCATTTCATCATGAATAGCCTGCCGGATAAGACGGTGCACCATGAGGTCCGGATAGCGGCGGATAGGAGATGTGAAGTGGGTGTAGCAGGTGCTGGCAATGCCGAAGTGACCGTCATTGTCTGTGCTGTAGCAGGCCTGGGGCAGGGAACGCAGGGTCATTACCTGTACCACGGCCTCAATATCCTGACCCTTCACCGATGCCAGGAGCTTCTGGATATCCTTTGGTTCCGGGTCTTCCGGAATGTGAATGGGAAGGCCCATAATGGCGATGAGCCGTTTCAGTGAATTCAGCTTTTCCTGGTCCGGATGGTCATGGACACGATAAATGGACGTATGGCCGGTCTTTTCCAGGAAACGGGCCACTGCTTCGTTGGCAGCAATCATGGCGTCTTCAATCATTTTCTCCGATTCACCGCGAATCCGCTTTTCAATGCGCAGGGGCTTGCCATCTTCATCAAGCACCACCTTGTATTCCGGGAAATCGAAGTCCAGGGCACCCCGACGGGTGCGGTTCTGCCTGAGAGCAGCCGCACATTCCCTAAGATCTTCCAGCATGGGCAGATGAATCTTCAAATCTTCCGGTGCAATGCCTTCGTCAAAGGCCTTATTGATTTCCGGGTAATTGCAGCGTCTTGCCACCCGCACAATGGAAGGTGTAATTTTTTCTGTTTTTACCGTGCCGTCCGGCGCAACATCCATAAGGCAGGACATGGCATAGCGGTCCTCATCATGGTTCAGGCTGCAGAGATCATTGGACAGCTGGAAAGGCAGCATGGGAATGACCCGATCCGCCAGATATACGGAAGTGCCCCTCCGATACGCTTCATCATCCAGAAGGGAGCCTTTGGTTACATAGCGGGACACATCGGCTATGTGGACGCCCAGGGCGAAATGACCATTTTCCTTCTTTTCGCAGTAAACTGCATCGTCCAGATCCTTGGAATCAGGGCCGTCGATGGTGACAATAGGCATATCTCTATAATCTGCCACACCTGCTTCCGGTACAATGGTGCGAGGCAGATTGTCCGCCTCCTTCATGAGGTCATCGGAAAATACATGGGGCAGACGATGCTGCGCAATAATAACGTCAATATCAAGGCCCTTATCGCCTTTGTAACCGATGACTTCCGTCACCTTGCCTTCCGCATCGGTCCACTCTCCGGGCCAGCGGGTCACCTGCACCATGACGCGGGCACCGGTAACCGCTCCCATTTCATCGCCTTCGGGAATCTGGATAACCATGTCCACCTTTTCATCAATAGGTACCGCTTCCCCGCCATCTGCCAGCATTTCATAAGTACATACAAACATATCATCTGCCCGTTCAATGACACGGGTAATCCGGCCCTCCGTATTATGGCGGCCAGTTTCGCTTTTCATGGTCTTCACTTCTACCGTATCATTATTTACAGCGTTCAGATGATCCTTCTCTGCAATGTACACATCCTCATGGTCATCATCGGTGAGCAGGAAGCCAAAACGACCATAAGATTTATACACACCCTGCAGAATGACGCCGGGCTTATAAGGCAGCAATTCCTTTTTTTCCATTGATTTCTCCTCCAGGGAAACGCTGATTCAATCGTTATCAAAATTCATTTTTGTATTTTTATGGAATGCCGGGAATGGAAGCGCGAATAGAAAGCTGTCTAAAGATGCTTATGCCGATGCATTAAATAAAATACTTATGAAATTCGATGCTGAGAATAAATCAGTGCTTTCCTGTAAAAATGTCTCTTCAGAGACAGTTAAAACGTATATATCTATACTAAGACTACATGAAACAGGCCTTCTGCGCAAGGCCCAAATAAAAAAGAGGCCTGCCGCCGGCAAACCTCCAGGGAAATGCTCATTCCTGCGCCTGATGAAATCGGAGGGCAGACTACACTTTCCCAGTCAATCAGAAAGTATTCATATATCTTCCAAGCACCAGACAGAGAACAGCAAACATGGTACCAAAGACTACAGTGAACTTGGACAGCACTGCATCCTTGCCCCTGGTCCGTCCGCCGGCTGCGTTTTCCGTACCGCCGCCGATAGCTGTACCCATACCGGCCTGTTTAGATTCCTGACCTACCACTACCACAATCAAAAGCAGGGAAACCACAAAGGTTAATCCAATCAAAAAGTACTTCACTGCGAATCCTCCTCTGCACCTGCCTCACGTACGGCAGATACGGTTCTATCTTCTAAAAGAAATGATATCAAACACTATTTTATACTAATCATCGTGAATGGTCAACTGAATTTTGCATGAACCCATTTCCCACTGTCTGTAAAATCCAGTCGCTCCATGAATCAGTCCTTTTTGCAGGAAAGCCTCATAGGAACAGATTCGAAAAAAGTAAACCCCAGGATGAACACCATCATGCCTGTGCAGGGTTCCGTTTTCTGTCAAAGACCTGCGATTACGCAGTGCAAAATGTCTCCAACCCTTCCGGCACCTTTTTCGCAGAATGGATTGAAAACCCATTACCGCCCTCTCAGCTTATCCAGCTTTTCCTGTACAGATAGAGGGATGGCCCTCCCTATTTCACTTCTGAGATTCTTATGGTTATTCCTGGTGATGAATTTGGACTGCAGCGCCTTATCCTCTTCCATGGCCCGCATGAGATCCGAAACCGGCACCCGGTAGGCACCGTTTCCCAGAATCTGGCTCTGTTCGGGGCCGTCGGAGGTGACTACGAAAATGTGTCTGTATTCGTCCCGCCGGAGATAAGATTCTTTTTCAATATAAGAATCGGCAGTCATCCTTCTCGGTGTATACACAATGGTAAAGAAGGCGGACAGTTCCTCCACCTTCACCTTGGTGGAATTTCCTTTCCCGTCGAAGGCAATAATCACTTCTATGTCATTATGAGCACCATAGTCCTGCATAATGTCCATGAGCTTCTTCCGGCACGATTCCAGGTCGCTCCGGTCAAAGATGTCAGGCCTGCCAAAAATCACATTATAGCCGTCTACCAGATAGAGATCCTTCATGACTTATCCCTCTGCTTTGCGGCTTCATAAATGAGAAGAGCAGCTGCCACAGAAACATTAAGGGAAGAAACCTTCCCTTTCATAGGAATACGTACGCAGAAATCGCACATTTTCCGGGTAAGAGGACTTACGCCCTTCCCTTCTGCCCCCATAACGATGACCAGCGGGCCTTTCAGGTTGGCGTCATAATAGAGGCTTTCACCGTCCATATCGGCTCCTACCACCCAGAATCCCTTTTCCTTCAGCATTTCCAGAGTCTGCCTGATATTTCCTGTCTGGCAGACAGGAAGATAGGCAAAGGCACCGGCCGCAGTCTTCATGGCCGCTGCCGTTACCGGAGGGCTCTTATGCTTCGGAAGGAGCACCGCCGCTGCACCGGCACATTCCGCCGTGCGGACAATGGCGCCCAGGTTACGCACATCCTCCAGGCCATCAAGCAGAATCAGGATAGGGCTCTTCCCTTCCCAATCCGCCAGCACCCGGTCAAGATCTGCATATTCATAGGGCTTCAGCATGGCTGCAATTCCCTGATGCACTACGCCGCCGGACATATCATCCAGCTTTTCTTCCTTCACCTCTTCCACCGGCACTCCCTGCTTTTCAGCCAGAGCCGCCAGGGAAAGCAGACGGTCATCCTTCTTTCCTTCTTTCAGGAAAACCCGGCGCACTCCCCTGCTCTTCAGAAATTCGGATACGCTGTTTCTTCCACAGATAAGGAAAGAGCCAGAAGAGCCCTCCTTTTTTAAAGGTCTTTTCTTTCTTCCGTCTCTGGTGGATGAGGACAGGGGCTGCCGACGCTGTCCGGACTGTTTCTGTTTAAAGGATGGTCTCTCCCTTTTATCAGTTTTCATGGCTCATTTCTCCTGCCACATACTTCAAGCTTTTTTCAAGGATGAAATCCAGCCGCTGCTTCTGGCCGGAAAGGTACAGATAGCCAAGAAGCGCTTCAAAGGCTGTGGACTCCCGGTATTCCTCCACAGTGGCACTCTTCGGCACATGGGAACTGGTATTTCTGGCCCTCTTGGCCACCTTCAGCTCCCGCTCATTCAAAAGCTCCCTGATTTCAAAGAGAATACGGCTCTGCCAGCGGGCGGAAACGATTTCCGATGCCAGACTGTTCAGGATCTGCACATTATAAATGCCTGTATCGATAAGGGCCTTCCGGATAAAGAAGGACCAGCAGGCATCGCCAATATAAGCCAGGGTCAGCGCATCCATGGAAAAGACCTCCTGTTCACCAAGAACAGGAGATTCTTTACCAATTTTATGAGCCATCTGTTTTTTCAGAAATAAGACTCTCTTAAACTCCACGTTTCTTCCACCTTGCTCCTGTAGGAGTATCTTCAATCACAATGCCGATTTCACCCAGTTTATCCCGGATTTCATCAGCCAGCTGGTACTGCTTTGCTTTTCTGGCAGACTGGCGGACAGCAAGGATCACATTCATCAGGTCATTGTAATCCTTATCATCATAGGCTTCCGTCTTTTTCCATTCTTTTTCCAGAATGCCCAGAATATCAAGGATTGTTTTAAAGGCCTTCCCTGCCTTTTCCAGAGATGCTTTGTTGAAACCAATACCGCTATGTACATCGTTGTAATACACATTGATAGCCTTTGCCAGTTCAAACATGGCACCCGTAGCAAGGCCCGTATTGAAATCATCGTCCATGGCTTCATGGAAGACTTTCATATCATCTTCTGCTGCTTTTTCAAGAGCTTTGGAGGCCTCTGTCACCTCACTGCCTTCCCGGCTGCTCAATTCTTTCACACGGCCAATGACGTCTTTCAGCTTGTCCATGTTCTTTTCTGCTTCTTCCAGGCGGTCATCAGAAAAATCAAGAGGACTTCTGTAATGGGTGGACAGAAGGAAATAACGGAGCGCGTCGCCGGAATACTTCTCCAGTACATCTTTCACCAGGAAGAAATTATTCAGGGACTTACTCATCTTTTCAGAGTTAATGGTAATGAAGCCATTATGGAGCCAGTAATCTACGAAATGGCAGCCGGTGCAGCCTTCGGACTGGGCGATTTCATTTTCATGATGCGGGAAAATCAGATCCGAGCCGCCGCCATGGAAATCAAAGGTCTTGCCCAGGTAATGGATGGACATGGCAGAGCATTCAATATGCCAGCCCGGCCGGCCCTTGCCCCAGGGGCTTTCCCAGAAAGGTTCGCCCGGTTTAGCAGCCTTCCACAGAGCAAAATCACCGGGATTTCTCTTCTCGTCATTTACTTCAATGCGGGCTCCTGCCAGCATATCTTCAATCTTCCTGCCAGACAGCCTGCCGTAATCCTTGAAGGTGGAAATATCATAATACACATCGCCGCCCAGTACATAGGCATGGCCCTTTTGAATCAATGTCTCCACCATGTGGATGATATCATCCATATGTTCAGAAACCCGGGGATATACATCGGCCCGGCGTACATGAAGCGCATCCATGACCTGGAAATAGGCATCAATATACCGGTCAGAAATTGTTTTCCAGTCGGTGCCTTCCGCATTGGCTTTATTGATAATCTTATCATCCACATCAGTAAAATTCTGCACGAATTCCACCTTGTAGCCCACATATTCCAGGTAGCGGCGAATCACGTCCCAGGTCACTGCCGGACGGGCATTGCCGATATGGGGATGATTGTAGGGCGTTACGCCGCACACATAAATCTTCGCTTCCCCTGGTGTAATCGGTTTAAATACTTCTTTTTCCTTCGTCAGCGTGTTATACACTTTAATTTCTTCCATTTAGATTCCTCCATCTGTAGAGTGATTTATTTATATTCATATATAAGAAAGATATGATAAGCCTGTTTTTCCTTACAACAGTGACACATGGTTATCATCTTCTTTCATGAAATCGATGGGTTAGTGAACTAGTGAGCTAGTGAGCTAGTACACTAGTACACTGGTACACTAGCCAACTAGCTCCCATTAAAAAGACCGCCGCCTCACAGAGACGGTGGCCCGTTATTCCACTCTGTCGGCAAAAGCCGCGCATAGTCGTATCGTCGACCTACGGAAAAGGATACTGTATTCCCCTTTTCAGCTCACAGATGCATTTCCTGAAAGCTCACCAGACATTTTCACCTTCCATGCCCTCTCTGAAGAATAGCCATCAGTACTTCTTCTGCTCATCGCCCAAACTATGTCAGATTTCATCCACAGAAATCGAATTTTAAATAAGCACGGCAGCTGACCTGGCTTTTGACCCCACACTCGCCTGCTGGAGCTTTCGCTACCCGGTGTCTTCCTCTCACTACTAACCCTCTCGGTTTTTCCGGCAGGACTTACTTCTAAACCGCACCATGCTCAGCAGGATTTTCCTGCGTTACGTGGATCGCTTTGGCTGCGACTACCATCGACTTTCAGCCACAGACCTGCAATGCTTATTAATTATTATAGATTCGACAGGTGGAAACTGTCAATATGAAATATTATATATAGTTTAAAGAAAAGCGTTACTGATCCAGGAGCCTGCATTTCATGAATCATATTTCACCATTCGGTGCAAAGCCGGAATTGCAGACCAATCAATCGATGCTTACCTCAAAAGAGCCGTGAAAAATGATTTTCCCTTCTTCACAGCCCTTTTTGTTCACTTATGCCTTGTCATCGATAATGGCAGCACCGCCTCTTTCTCCTGTGCGAATTTTGACAGCGGTGGTCAGTTCGGATACAAAGATTTTACCGTCTCCCACATGACCGGTGTTGCAGGTGTCGCGGATGGTCTGAATCAGTTTTTCCAGAGGTGTTTCGTAAATAACAATTTCTATTTTAATTTTCGGAAGCAGGTTCACCGAGAGTACATTTCCTCTATAGATTTCTTCCTGTCCATGGGTGAGGCCGCAGCCGTAGACTTCAGTAACAGTAATACCGGTAACACCGATTTCATACAACTTATCCTTCAGTTCTTCCAGCTTTTCAGGACGGATAACCGCATCCACCTTGTAGATTTTCTTATCTGTATTCATAGGTTTCACCTCTTACAATTTATTATACGCTCTTTCACCATGGTCGATAAGGTCCAGGCCCTGGGCTTCTTCAGAAGCAGTAGCGCGGACTTTCATGAAAATTCCCAGCACTTTGATAATCAGGGTAGTCATAACTACGGCCACAATGATGCCGGTCACAATGCCTGTCATCTGGGGAATGAGCTGGCCGGGATTTCCGTAGAGAAGACCATCGGCACCGGCATCATTGATGGCTTTAGTACAGAAAATACCTGTCATAAGAGCACCCCATACGCCACCCATGCCATGGCAGCCGAAGGCATCCAGAGAGTCGTCATAGCCAAGTCTGGATTTGACGAAGGAAACGAAGAAATAGCAGATGAGCGGTGTGGTGATACCAATGAAGAATGCTGCGCCGGCATCTACAAAGCCTGCAGCCGGTGTAATGCCTACGAGGCCGGTGAGGATACCGGTCATGAGGCCCAGAGCCGTCATTTTCTTGTGAATGATTTCTTCAATAACAATCCACACCAGACCAGCCGTACAGGAGGCAATGCCTGTATTGGCCAGGGCCTGCGTCATCACATCGTTGGCCGAAAGGCCGGCGCCGGAGTTAAACCCGAACCATCCCAGCCACAGGAAGCTGCCGCCCAGGCAGACATAGGGAATATTGTGGGGACGAAGGGAAAGAATGCCATACCCTTTTCTTCTGCCGATCAGAATGGCCGCAGTTAAAGCAGAGAAGCCGGAGGTGACATGAATGACCGTGCCCCCTGCAAAGTCAAGGGCTCCCATATTGCGGATGAAGCCGCCCACGCCCCATACCATATGGCACATGGGATCATATACCAGAGTGCCCCAGAGAAGGATAAAAATACAATAGGCCGGGAAACGGGTTCTTTCCACAATACCGCCGCTGACGATGGCTGGCGTGAGGATGGCAAAAGCCATCTGGAACAGGGCGAAGAGGATATGGGGAATGGTTTCAGAATAATCCGAATTGGCTGCCATGCCTACATCATGGAAAAAGGCCCAGTCCAGATTGCCGATGATGCCGCCCACATCAGGGCCGAAGGAAAGAGAATACCCATAGACAAACCACTGTACGGTAAAGATAGCCAGACATACCATGGACATCATAATGGTATTAATGGTGTTCTTACGACGTACCAGACCACCGTAGAAAAAAGCCAGAGCCGGAGTCATAATGAGCACCAGCAGTGTGGAAATGGCCATGTAAGCCATGTCTGCTCCATTCAGCTGACTTCCTTCATCAGCCGCCATGGCCATTCCTGGAAGGAAACAGGCTCCCAGAAATGCCGGTAAAAGATATTTTCGCATAGTCATAAATTCCTTTCTGAAAAATAAAAAAAGCCGCCTGGAATCCCTGAAATTCCCATAGCAGCGCCATCACCCATTTTTATGAAATTATACAGAGGAGTTTCCCGGGCCCCTCTGCTTTTATACCGTTTTTATCTGCCCTTTCGCTCAATGCCACATCATGACCAGCACCTCCAACATAGAAAGGGCCTGCATACCAAAGTACGCAGGCCCTTTTGCCTTTTGTTTAACTATGCTGATTATTATACACAGAATATCCATAGATTGCAAGCTTTTTTTGCCCGGCTGGATGAAGTCAGAATAAGGAGGCTGTTCCTCTCCGGCCGGTACTGACATTCATGCATTTCCCGTCTGTAAAGGGTAAGACACCGCCCACTTATCAGTACATGGCCGCGTTGGCAATCACAAGACGCTGCACCTGGTTGGTTCCTTCATAAATCTGCATAATCTTGGCGTCACGCATATATTTTTCGTTCGGATTTTCCCGAGAATATCCATTGCCGCCCATAACCTGTACGGCGGTGGTGGTGACCTCCATGGCTGTATCGGAAGCAAAGCATTTGGACATGGCAGAGAAAAGAGATGCTTTCTTATCACCGGTCATCTGCATCCAGCAGGCTTTGTACACCAGAGCCCGGGCTGCTTCCGTCTTTGTCACCATGTCGGCGATCATCTGCTGCACCATTTCAAAGGAAGCGATTTTCTGTCCGAACTGCTTTCTCTGGTGAGCATAATGGATTGCATTTTCCAGCGCAGCTTGGGCAATACCCACAGAAATAGCGCCTACCACCGGTCGTGATTTTTCCAGCGTTTCCATGGCGATGCGGAATCCCATGCCTTCCCTTCCAAGCCTGGTAGAAGCAGGCACGAAGCAGTCATCAAAAATGATTTCCGAGGTTGCGGAAGCGCGGATACCCATTTTATCTTCTTCCTTGCCCATGGAAATACCTTTGGTATTTCTATCTACGGAAAAAACAGTGAGCCCCCGGATGCCGCCGGATTCTCTTGTATTGGCAAAGAGAGTGATTTTATCTGCAATAGGTGCATTGGTAATGAAGCACTTGGTCCCATTCAGTACATAGCCGCCGTCCACCTTCTTAGCCCGGCAGGAAACGGCGCCGGCGTCGGAACCGGCCCCCGGTTCCGTAAGGGCAAAGCAGCTCATGCCCCCTTCATTCAGGCAGTCGAAATAGGATTTCTTCTGTTCATCGCTGCCTGCAATGAGCACCGGGAATGAAGCCAGGGAATTGGCAGCACATACGGTAGCCACGCCGGCACATCCTTTGGCCAGTTCTTCACTGATCATGGCAATGGTCAAAAGATCCAGTCCGGCACCGCCGAATTCCTTGGGAACCGACAGAGCTGTCATGCCGGACTGCTTCAAAATTCGAAGCAGCTCCTCATCCATAACACCGCTCTTATCGATAGAAAGGGCCCTGGGTGCGATTTCCTTCTGTGCAATATCACGGGCCAGCCCTACCAGTTCCTTCTGCTTATCTGTCAAGTTAAAATCCATTTTCCAACACCTGCCGAATCAAAAAAACAAGGGTTCTCAATCTGTCTGCAGCTCCTGCAGAAATATGTCCTTCTCATTATAACAGATTTATGCCTAAAAATTCACTGGGAATCCATAAAAGGAAAGATAGCATATAAGCGGGGCAAAATGGTGTCATTTCTGATAAACCATGGCAGGGCCTGTCCTTTGATGTATGAAGACCCTTAGATTGACCTCATCATGAACCATGAAAAGCCAGGCAGGGCTTTGCAGCCTTTTTACCTTTCCCCCTCTTTGTCCGCCCTCTCTCTTTTCCGGTATGCTCCCCTGCCATGAAGCAGTAACGTATCCCTCTGTTTGATTTTTCATAGCTGCCAATGGAAACGAATTGCAAAACTCCCGATTTTATCGGTATTCTAAACTTATATAGTCTGCTATGTATATTGGAAAATCTGATGACCCTGTATTATAATATATGAGATAAGAAAAGGTATTTGCATAATCTTGACAAATCGCTTACAATAAACACTGCTTTTCTAAAGCTTACAACTGACTGAAACGAGAACCATAAGATATATCTGTCCGGTACGCCGCTCCGCCGGGGCAGATGACTGCGCCGATTTTCGGCTTGTGGGCGGCTAAAAGGATACATTATGATTGACAAATGTAAAAAGCTTATCGGACTTTTGATTCTGATTGCTGCTGCCGTCATATCCGTTTACCTGGTTCGTATGTACTATCCTGAATTTTATTACCATACCATCCACCTCACCATGGCCGGCGATGTGGACGGTCTGGCGGATTACATTTCTTCCTTCGGGTACGGAGCTTTTCTTGTGAGCATTGGTCTGCTCATTTTCTGTAATGTCTTCGGAATCCCTACGATTCCCTTCCTTACAGTGAATGGAGCGCTCTTCGGCCTGCTCCCGGGGATTTTCATTTCCTGGGTGGGAGAAGTCATCGGCATTGAAATCAGTTTCCATATCGGGCGCATTTTCTTCCGTAAGGAAGCCCGCCGCCTGATTGAAAAGAAGCATATGCTTACTAAGCTGGACAAATACAGCTGTGTGAAGAATATGGCTCTGGCCAGGGCTATTCCCTATTCCCCCAATATTCTTTTCACTGCCATTGCCGTCTTAAGCAAGCTCACCAGCCGGGAGCATCTGAAATCTACCCTCATCGGCAAGATTCCCTCTGTAATCATTGAAGTATGGCTGGGCCACGACCTCATTTATTTCTCGGAGCACGGCACTCGTTTCATTGTGCTTCTTTTCCTCCTTCTGGCTGCTTATATCATTCATAAAATGTACAAAAAAAGACGCTGTTTTAACAACAAATGTCTGTAACCAAAGCCGTCATGGTTTCCATGGCGGTTTTTCCATGGATGAAATCGGAATCATTGCCTTTTGTTTCCCTTCTATCCATTGTATAATAGGGTAATGAAAGAATGACCAATCTATTCTTTAATTCGATAGAAATATCCCTTCCAAATGATATTTTCTGATAAGGAGGATATGATGAAAGGTTACATTCAAGTATATACCGGTGACGGCAAGGGGAAAACCACGGCTGCCATCGGTCTTGCCATCCGCGCCATAGGTGCGGGGAAAAAGGTATGCATCATCCAGTTCATGAAATCTCTGGCCTACTCGGAGCAGAAAGTGCTCCAAAGCCTTGACGGCATCACCCTTATTACTTTGGGTAAACCTTATTTCATTGCTAAAGAAGGCATGCTTACGGAAGAAGAAATCAAGGCCTGGGGCGACAAGCTGGTGGTGTATCCTGCCGGTCATCCGCCCAAAGAATATCGGGATATGATACGGAAAGGCATTGATGACGCCATCGGTGCCGTTTCCGGCCCCTACGATGTGGTTATCCTGGATGAATACAATATGGCCTGCTGGTATGACCTGGCCACCGAGGAGGACACGAAGGAAATCCTTGCTGCCCGCCGTCCGGAGGTGGAACTGGTATTTACCGGCCGCAACGCTCCATCCTATATTCTGGATGCTGCCGACCTCATTACTGAAATGAAAAAAATCCGCCACTACTATGACAAAGGTGTCATGGGAAGGGAAGGAATCGAAGACTGATTTCCCCTGCGGAAAAAGAAAGGATTGCATAGAATGGAAAAAATTACAGGTAAAAGCATTTCCGGTATGGTTACCATCGGACCACTCCGGGTATTCCGTCATAAAGAATTCAGCGTAGAAGAATCCAAGGTAGATCGCCCGGAAACCGAAGTGGCCCGGTTCGATTCTGCCAGAAATACCGCCTCTGCCAAAATGAATCAGTTCTATCAGGAAGCCGTGTCCCATGTGGGTCTGGATAATGCTTCCATTTTCAAAGTATACCAGCAGATGCTGACAGAATCGGAATTTGTAGATGCCGTCCGCTCCATGATCCGCAGTCAGAGCATCAATGCAGAATCTGCCATTTCCCAGGCTGAAAAGAACTTCACCCAGATTTACAGCAGCGGAACTGATGTATACATGCAGGCCCACGTAGCAGACGTGCAGGAAATCGCCCGCATCCTCCTGCGTACCCTTCATCAGAAAAAAGCCATGTTTGCCGGCGATGAACCCTGTATCCTCTATGCCGATGATCTCACCCCCAGCGAGACCATCCAGATGGATACCAAAAAAATTCTGGGCTTCGTCACAAAAGAAGGCACCCCCACTTCCCACACTGCCATTCTGGCCAGGGCACTGGGCGTTCCTGCCATCGTAGCCACCGGCACAGAAGTAGATGACTCCTTTGACGGCAAAACAGCTGTCATCGATGGATTCTCCGGAACGGTGTATCTGGATCCCACACCGGGTATTCTGGCAGTGATGAAGGAGAAACAGGACCAGAGCATCCGGCTGAAGGAACTGATGCAGCAGCTGAAAGGCCTTCCCAGTGAAACCGTAGATGGTCACCGGGTCGAAGTGGCAGCCAATGTATCTTCCGCCTCCGACCTGGCTGCCGTTCTGAAAAATGATGCCGAAGGCATCGGCCTCTTCCGCAGTGAATTCATCTACATGGGAAGAGACACTCTCCCCAGTGAAGAGGAACAGTTTAATATTTACAAACTGGCCATCGAAACTATGGCAGGTAAGCGCGTCATCATCCGTACCCTGGATATTGGCGCTGATAAGGAAGCCTCTGCTTTCCATCTGCCGAAGGAAGAAAACCCTGCCTTGGGCATGCGGGCCATCCGTATCTGCCTCAAGCGGCCGGAAATCTTCAAGACCCAGCTCCGTGCCATTCTCCGGGCCAGTGCCTTTGGCAAAGCAGCCATTATGTTCCCCCTCATTACCTCGGTATGGGAAGTATGGAAGGCTCGGGAAATCCTGGATGAAGTCAGAATGGAACTGGATAAGAAGGGCATCGCTTATGACCATCATATGGAAGTAGGCATTATGGTAGAAACGCCGGCAGCTGCCTTAATCAGCGACAAACTGGCCAAAGAAGTAGATTTCTTCTCCATCGGCACCAATGACCTGTCCCAGTACACCCTGGTAGTAGACAGAACAAGCCGCGTCCTTTCTGACTTCTTTAATCCCCACCATCCGGCTGTGCTGAAACTGATTCAGATGACCGTGGAAAATGCTCACAAAGCAGGCATCTGGGTAGGCATGTGCGGTGAACTGGGTTCCGACCTTTCCATCACTGAAACCTTCCTCCGCATGGGAGTGGACGAATTCTCCGTAGCCCCCTACTCTGTACTGCCCCTGCGGAAGCAGATCCGTTCCATTGATTTAAGTAAATAAAGAACCGCCTCTAAGGCTGTGAAGAAATGAGGATATCCCCCATTTCTTCACAGCTTTTTTTCTGCCATCTTTCCAAAAACTTCCCGGGACAAAAAAGCAGGATGAAGCCCGTCCTTCCAGTCCTGTACCTATCTATTATTTATCAAATTCATTTAAATATATAGTATTCAATGCAATACATAAATATTTCGTAATGGGTAATGACATTATATGTATTATATGCTATTATTTGAATAGAATATTTCGTTTTCTTGAAAGGAGCTGACTATGAGACGAAAAATCGAATCCCTGAGCACCACATTTCTTTCCTTTTTGCGTTCCGAAGCATCGGGCGGTGTCATTCTTCTCATATGTGCCATCCTGGCTGTCATCATAGCCAATTCTCCCTGGGGCGGCGCCTATGAACACAGCCTTCACACGCCAATCGCCATCGGCATAGGACCTTTTTCCCTGGAAATGGGACTTCTTCACTGGGTCAATGACGGGCTCATGGCCGTTTTCTTCTTTCTGGTGGGCCTGGAAATCAAGCGGGAATTCCTCTATGGAGAACTCCGCACCAAATCTGCCATGATTCTTCCCGTCTGCGGGGCACTGGGCGGTATGCTGGTACCGGCCCTGTTTTACAGCCTTCTGAATTTTGGCACGGAAACCTCCGGCGGCTGGGGCATTCCCATGGCTACCGATATTGCTTTTGCCCTGGGCATTATGACCCTGGCAGCCAGAAGCGCACCGCCGGGGCTGGTGGTCTTCCTGACGGCCCTGGCCATTGTAGATGATTTAGGCGCCATTGTCGTCATCGCCCTCTTTTACAGCACGGACCTTGCATGGATAGCCCTGGCTTCCGGACTGGCAGCTCTGGCCGGCGCATTCCTTTTAAACCGCTTGAAAATCCGTTTCTTCCCGGCCTATCTGGCTTTAGGCCTTGTGGCATGGTACTTTTTCCTGAAAGCCGGCATCCACCCCACCATAGCCGGGGTCATTCTGGGCTTCTCTATTCCGGCAGAAGGGAACTGCAAAGTATCCATGCTTCATCAGTGGGAGAAGAGACTTCACCCCTGGTCTGCATATCTCATCATGCCCGTTTTTGCACTCTCCAATGCGGGTGTAGAAATTTCCCTTGCTTCTCTGGACTTTACTTCCCCCCTCCCCTGGGGCATCCTGGCGGGACTCTTCCTTGGAAAACCGGTAGGCATCTTCGGCTCTGTCTACCTTCTCCATGAAATAGGCCATATAGACATTCCCGGCAAAGCCTCTCCCCGGGAGCTGGCAGCTACCGGCATGCTCGGCGGTATCGGCTTTACCATGTCCATCTTCATTGCTTCCATCGCCTTCACGGATCCCGGCCTCCTGAACCTGGCCAAATTTTCCATTCTTATGGCTTCCACCATTTCTGCTGCTGCAGGTACCCTGGTGTTTCTCATAAGCGGCTCTAAAGGGAGAGATACTCTGCCTCTTTCCGAAATGGAAAAAATCCAGGGATAGATGATGACACTTTCCTCGCCTTACTGAACCCCTGATGTCTGGAAATCGCTGATTTTCAGGCGCCAGGGGTTTTGTCATGAAATATCTCCCGCCCTCTATGCAGAATCCGAGACAGGCAAAACCATCCATGCAAAAACACCCGATAGTTGACTCTTTCAGAATCACTTTCGGGTGTTTTTACTCTGCATCTATGAAATCAGCCTTTAGCCGCCAGCTTAAGAACCATAGCTTTCAGTTCTGCGATTTCCTGGTCCTGTTTGGCAAGTCGGGCCTTCAAATCTTCATTTTCCTTAAGCTTCAGGTTCTGTGCTTCCACCTGCTGCTTCAAGGCCATGATTTCTCTGGCCATAACGGTACGGGAACCTATGATGGAGTTTCCATGGCCCAGGCGGATGCTGACGCCTGCATTGACCATGTTTTCTCCGCCGCCCCAGCTGCCGCCCAGAGAGAAGAGGGTATCTTCATTAGGCTGGTAGAAGGCGCCGATGGCACCGGCCTTGGCATTCACATAGTGACCGAAACCAGCAGCAAAGTTCCACTTTTCTTCCGGATTGAAATCCAGCGGATGAAGCGCCGCCAGAGCAGCTGCCCCGGCACCAACCCGGTTCAGGCGATTGTTCAGCTTGTTTACAGCTCCATCCACGCCGCTGACCAGACCTTTCAGCTGGCTCACGTTCACCGCATCGGTATCACTGATCCCCGGTGCCACATCGTGAATCTGCTGGCCGCCCATGGAGACATTGCTGTTTGTGATTTCCACAGCATGGGTATTGTCGCCGTTAGCGGCAATCTTGATGCCGCTATTGGTGATGGTCGTACCAACTTTGCCTTCACTGTTGTTGATGGTCAGGCCGTCGTTGTTCAAAGTACTATTGCCCGTGGTAACGCTGGTAAGTCCCTTGAGTTCGCTGGACAGCTTGATATCCAGACCGTCGCCAGCGGCGTTCTTGACCACACCGATGTTGCCATTTGTCAGCTTGGACGTATCCGCACCGCCGGACAGTTTCATGGATTCGCCCAGGCCTCTGGAGACGGTTTCTCCGTCGTCTCCGGCAAAGTCCCGGCTGCCCAGCTTGCCGATTTCCGTCTTGGCAGCCTCACCGGCAAGGGTCTTCACATCGCCGATATTGGCAGCGTTGGTATTGTCTCTGTCGTCCCTATTGACGATACCGCTCTTCACGTTGGTGATGTTTTTGCCACCAGCGTCAATGCCTTTGCTGTCAATCGTGAAACCGCCAGCCTTGATGGAGCCATCATTGCCGAGGTCCGCATCTTTCTTCAGGCCGATGTTAAGCAATTTTCCATCGTCAGAAACAGCAGTCGTGATATTGCCATCCCCATGGATGCCAATGGTACTGCCGAGGTCTGCCTTGACAGCATTCCCCTTGTCATCTGCCAAGCCGAAGCCGCCGCCTTGGTTAGCGTCAGTGATACTGCCCTTCACCTGCTGCAGCTGTTCTTCTGTAGCAGCCCGGCCAACTTTGCCGAAGTCAGGCAAATCGACACTCTTATTCGTCAGGCCCGTGATTGTCGACGAGCCATTGGCGCTATTGAGCTTGAGGCCGCCCGTCATAGTAATGCTTTCGATGCCGGTGAGGTCCTTGGCCAGTTTGATATCAAAGCCATCGTTATCCTTATTGGCGACAACACCGATATTCTGTCCACTGGAAAGCTTAGTCGTATCTGTCTCACCGCCGGACAGCTTCAGCGTGCTGTTCAGCAGGCGCGTCACCTGTCCGTTGTCACCAGCGACGACGAGGCCATCGTCCATGGTAGCTACATCATGAGACTTATCATTCTGGTCCTTATAGGTCAGACGAGTCTTAGAAGTATTATCCTGAGACAGATTCTGTGCCCCATTCTGGGCAAACAGGCTGGTGAACGCACCCTTAGAACCGGTAAGATCTAGATAGCCAACGCCCGTGTCCTGGCGGAGTGCAGCCGTCACTGTCCTAGCGTTGCCATCGCCGTCGCTCAGGGCAATGCCACTATCGCCAGTGATGTTCACCTCTTTGGTAGAAGCGCCCTTGAACTGCATACTGCCGTCCACACCGGCAACATCCTTGCTATCTGTATCCTTCCCTGCGTGAGTACCCACTTCGAGATGATCCTGGAGTTCTACGGAGACGTAGTCCTTGCCATCATGGTCCTTCTTCACCTTGGTCAGGATGTTGGCCTTGCTGCGATCCCAAAAATCCCCGGAGCCATCGTTTTTCTCGTTAGTTACCGGAGCATCGCCATAGATGCGGATGGCACTGCCAAGATTCTGCTTGATGGTGACATCGCCGCCATCAGCCAGGCCACCCGCTGTAATGCCGAACTGGGCATTCCCTACCGATTTCTGAATGGAATCGCTGACTGTCTTCAGCTGGTCTTCCGTAGCCGCCCGGCCGGAAACATAGTCTTTACCGTCCCAGATCGTATTTCCAAGGCCGGTGACATAGTTTCCGGTGCTTGATACATTTCCCTTGCTGATGACCGTCTGATTGCCCATGACCACCGTGCCGGCCGTCACCGTATTGAGACCGGTGATATCCTTGGCCAGCTGCAGGGAAAGGGTAGTATTGCCATCCGTATCCTGGCTGGCAATGACGCCGATGTTGTTGTTCTTCTTGGGGTCCGTGGTGTTGTCCACCAGCTTGTCCTTCGCGACGCCGCCTTTGATGGTCACTTTCTTATTGAGCGTGGTGTTGGCTGTTTCACCATTATCACCAGAGAGCTGCAAACCATCTTCCAGCGTAGCTACCGTATGAGAATGACCATTACCGCCATCATAGGTAATACGGGACATGGCCGTCTTTAAAGTCGTCGTGTTATCCTGCGTCGTATCGGCATAAGTCGCCTTGACGGAAACAGGACTGATGCTACCGTCCTTATTCTGGCCGTTAATCTTGAGGATACCGGTTTCACCATCAACACCTGGTGCACCTGCTTTCCCCAACGTCATGGTATGGGCATTGAGGTCACGATCCAGCTGAACGGTCAGGGTGCCCGTATCTTTATTAGCCAGGACCTGCACATTGGCGCCGCCATCATAGTCGCGGCCATTTGCACCGGTTCCCTGAATGATCAAGGTTTCGCCCAGATTCCGATGAACCGTATTATCCTCATTATTGCCTTTAACATTATTGCCTTTAAAGTTCAAACCCGTAGCTGTCAGGTCTGTCTTCACGCCATTGCTGACAGTCTTCAGGTCGCCAATGGTTGCTGCATGGTTCAACACATCCCCAGTAGCATCTTTAATGGTCGTACCAGTCAGGCCGCTCTGTACATTGGTAATCTGCTTGCCGCCGTTGGACAGGCCATCGGTGGTCAGTTTTACCTTGTCCGCATCAGACCCCTGCTTCGGCGTAATGACAACACCATTACCATCTACCACCGTAGTGGCTCCAGTTGTCTCATCCGTAAGGGTTGTCTTCGTCAGGTTCAATTCTTTATTCAGAGAAACGACGATGGCCTTGTTGGCAGAATCTGCTTGCGTGGACAGGTTGGTGTCACCGCCAGTAGTAATCTTGATGGAACTGCCGAGATCCTGCTTGACCTCTTTCGCATTCGCGCTGTCTGCCTTATCTGCGCTGAGGCCAAAGCCGCCGCCCGTAGCCGAGCCATTGACAATGGACTTGGCCACCTGCTGGAGCTGGTCTTCCGTAGCCGCCCGGCCGCTGACGATGCCGTCCTTCGACCACTTCGTGTTGGTCAGGCCCGTGATGTAGTCGCCAGTCGCAGAGTTAGGGCTGGTACCGTTGTTGGCAATGGTCTGGGAGCCAATCTTGATACCACTGCCGGTGGTGCCTGCAGTCGGCGCAAAGCTGATGGTGCCCATATCCGTCAGGTCTTTGTTCAGCTTGATGGTCAGGCCGTCACCGGCATCGTTTTCCACCACGCCGATGTTGCCGTCCGTCAAGTTAGCAGCAGCACCGCCCGTGATATTTAAGGTGCTGTTGAGCGTCCTGCTGACCACCTTTGTTGAATCGTTCTTAGCATCATCACCGGCAAATTTCATGCCATCATCGAGGGTGGCAATGGTATGGCGCGTGTTCGGGGCATTGTCTACCGCATATTCCAGGCGGGGCGAGGTTTCAGAAGACAGGAAGCCCTTGCCGCCATAGTTCTGATACAGTGCCGAATAGCGGCCGCCGTTGTTACCCAGATGAATGGAACCGTCACTGCCGTCCATCTCCACATAGGCACCCTTGGCACCGGTGACTTTTACGCTGCCATCAACGGTATTCGACCCTGCCGTCAGGCTGTTGGCCGTCAGGTCATCGTCCAGTTTCACCGTAATGGTGCCGTTGTCCATGGTAGTGGTGATGTTGTCCGTGTTATAGGTGTGCTTCTCTTTTGCTGCACCACCCAACACGCTGACAGTTCCTCCCAGTTGGGCATTGTAGGTATCACTGCCATCCGTTTCTTCAGCAGCATTGGCCTTGAAATTCAGGCCCTGCTGCAGAGCCGCATTGCTGGCGATGCCGGAAATCACTACATTCGTAGGCGTACTTCTCGCTACGTTATTTTTCACCTGGAGCGTTACCTTGCCATCGCTGCCTACCGTGTATTCCCCACTGTCAGCAGCCACCAGGTGGCTGTCCTGATTCAGTACACTAGTCAGGTCAATACCTGGGATAGCTGTCCCGCCGTTTTTCGTCAAGGTCAGCGTTTTACCATCGGTGCTGACACTGCCACCGGTCACATAGTAGTCATGGAGACCGGTGATTTGACCGGTTGTATTGTTAGAACGATTCAGCGTACCAGTACCTTCGCCTGTTGCCTCATTATAGGAAACGGATCCTCCCGATACAAAAACATCGGATGTGCTGAACTCACCTTTGATCTGCTGGGCAACTTCATTCAGCTGATCTTCTGTAGCTGCCCGGCCAGACATATAATTATCCGTCACCCAGGTGGTATTCTGCAGGCCGGTGATGCTGGTAATGTTGGACGTAGCACTGCCATTGGCGCCGCCGCCGGCCTGGCTGCCCAGGTAAATACCTCCGGTATAGGTGCCGTCGGTGCCACCGGTGCCGCCTACCCGGACCGTGGCAAAGTTCACATTGGAAGTGGTAGCAATCTGGATATCCCCGTTTTGTGTAAGAGCAATGTTATCTCCTGCTACAAAGTTCAGGGTATTATTGGTGGGTGTAACGGTCTTCACATCCGTCGTGCCGTTAATCTGGGCTTTCCAGCCGGCATTCACGGTGGAGGAAACGGCGGCCAGCTCATCTTCCGTGGCCGCCCGGCCGCTTACATAGGTGGGGTCCGCGGTGGTCCAGGAAGTATTGGTGAGACCGGTCAGATAGGTGCCTGACGAAACAGCGTTCCCCTTATTGTCCTTCAGAGACCAGGTGCTGTCAGAGCCATAATTTCCCAAATGGAGGCTGCCGATGGTCCCGTAGCCATTGATTCCATCCATGAACAGCAGGGTCCCCAGGGACAGGGTCCCGGCAGTGCCGTTCAGTACCGCACCATTGTCCCCCAGAGTCAGGGTATCATTCAGGGCCACTTCATAATCCACGGTGCCATCCGTCTTGGTGGTCTTGGTGACCTTCGTATTGTTTTTGGTGCTGTCCTTGCTGACGGTGACCGTCTTGGCGGCGATTTTCTTGACATCGCCGATGTTGGCACCGTTGGTGTCTGTGCCATATATCGGGTTGCTCGATTCATCCGTGCCGGATGCGCCGCTGGCTACCTCCGTAATCTTCTGGTTGCCGCCGCTGATGCCGCCCGTGGTGACGCTGGGACCATTGGCGATGGTCAGGCCCGTAGTGCCCAGGGTGGACGAGCCGGTGGTCACATTGCCATTGCTTCCGTCAAGGGTGATGGCATTGTTGCCTGTGCCAACGGTCACCTTATCCGCGGTGAGCTGGGTGTCCATCTTCACCGTGATGATGCCGTTGTCGTCGATCTCCGTGGTCAGGTTGTCCATCTTGTAGGTATGGCCGGACTGGGCATCATTGGCGCGGACTGCCACTGTATCCCCCAAGGCACGGTTAACGACCTTGTAAGTATCGCCTGTCTTGGTATTGGCAGAGAAATTAAGGCCTTTGGCGATATTATCCGTATTGGTCGTAATCTGGGTCTTGTTGCTATTTACTACATCAGAGACGCTTTTCAGCTGGTCTTCCGTAGCT
Organism: Dialister succinatiphilus; assembly: GCF_928721695.1. Taxonomy (NCBI): domain Bacteria; kingdom Bacillati; phylum Bacillota; class Negativicutes; order Veillonellales; family Veillonellaceae; genus Dialister; species Dialister succinatiphilus. The sequence continues at coordinate 2,294,665 of NZ_OV788641.1, forward strand.
GCCCGGCCGGAAACAGGATTGGTCTGCCCTACAGTCCATGTCTTGTTGTCAAGACCGGTGACGTAATTGCCGCTCTTGGTGGTATCATTGCCATCGGTCTGCGTGCCCATCTTGACGCCGCCGGCCATCACCGTATCGAGGCCGGTGATGTTCTTGGCCAGTTTCAGGGAAAGGGTGGAGCCGTTGGCCGTGACGCCGATATTACTGACATCTGCCAGATTCTTGGCGCCGCCGGAAACGGTGAGGGTGTTGTCCAAAGCAACGCTGCCCGTTCCCGTGTCGCCGGCCAGTTTGAGGCCATCGCCAAGGGTCGCCACGGTATGAGCCGTGCCATCCCCGTCGGTATAGCTGATGCGGCCCGTGCCATTAGCGCCGGCGAGTTCCGGCGAAGCGGCATAGCCCGCCATGATAGTCGTGGCTTTATTGGCATTGTTGCTGTCTGCTCCAACGATCTTGATGGAGCCGGCTTTGCCGTTATCTGCGTCGGTCAGTGCCGTACCTGCCGTCACCGAATCGAAGTCCGGATTCTTGTCCAGGGCAATGGACAGGCGCTGCTGGTTTTGTGCATCCGTTAAGACCTTCACATTCTGGGCGGAGTATTCTTCATCCGCCTTGGTGCCACTGCCCTGGAGCAGGAGCGTGCCGCCCTGATTGATGTGGACAGTGGTATCCGTATTGTTCCCCTGGAAGTTCAGGCCCTTGCTCTCCACTGCCTTGAGCTGAGCCACATTGACGGCATCGGAGTCCTCGGAACCGGCGGCCAGGTTGGTGATCTGGCGGGAAATAGTAACATCCTGGCCGGCAGCATTCTGCGTTTTACCGCCAAGAGATACTGCACCATCTGTAGACATCCAGATAGCGGTATCTATTTTTGTATCGGCTGAAGTATTGCCTTTATCTCCCTCCTCTTTGATTATAATGTCATTGACTTCATCCGGAATTAAGTACCCCTTTACGCCTTTTTCTCTATTCGCTACCGAATGAGCGCCCAGGGCCACACTGCCGTCTTTATTTGCAGTAGCACTGGTACCAAACGCCGAGGATTCAAAGTTATTAGCCGAAGCCATATAGCCATAAGCAGCCGAGCCAGTCTGTTCTGCAGAGGCCTCAAAGCCAACGGCTACGGCAGCGCCATTGTCCGTGGATTCCGGATCTGTATTCTGAGTACCTGCCTGAGAGCCTAGGCCCATGGCAACGGAGTAATTGCCGCTGGCATTGGTGCCGTTGCCCACTGCCACGGACTGGGTGCCAGAAGCCGTGTTATCGTAGCCGATGGCCAGAGAATTCCGGCCCGAAGCGGAGCTGTTGACGCCCATGGCCAGGGATAGATTCCCCTGTGCCGTGGTGCCTACGCCAAAGGCCATGGAAGCCGAGCCTGTGGCACCGTCATTGTAATAGTTAGCCAGCGTGTTTTCCGCAACCGGCGTGATTGGATTTCCATCCTCGTCAACATAAGCCGTCTTGATGCTCAGGAAGTGGCGGCCTGCCTGCTCCAGCTGGTCTTCCGTAGCTGCCCGGCCAGTCACATAGTTGCCCGGCGTCCAGGTCTTGTTGGAGAGGCCCGTCACAAAGGTGCCTTTTGCATCAGCCCGGGTGAACGTGAGTTTCACCGTACCGTTATCATTCATTCCGTCAGGCTTGTCATACGTATAGGTGAAGTCCTGGTTGCCAATCTTGACAGCACCCACCTGGGCCAGGCCCTTCGTGCCATCCAGGGAAATATAATTGGCTGCATCGGTGCTGAGACCGGCGGAAATGGTGCCTGCCGTGCCGTCGAGCACCACCTGTTTCGCGCCGGTAGGATCCGTGGCTGTATCCTGCTGCAGCGTGACCTTCGGCAGCAGGCTGATGGTGGTGGTCTGCACCCCATCACTGTCTGTCGTTTCTACGGCATGGACGTTCTTTTCATCGCCTTTGACCTTGATCTGGTTCTTGGCCGTTGCCACAGCTTCTGCCTTAGCATTCTTGAGCTGTTCCATGACGACGACATCGTGGTCATCGATGCCATCGGCCACATTGATGAGACGGTTGTAGGCATCGGAGTCATATTTGTTTTCCGTAACCGTATGGTCCTGATAATCTACCGTATAATACGTATCGCCTTTTTTATGGCCAAAAGATACGATGCGTCCCTGCGTATCGGCAGTTCGGGACGGATCAATGACCGAAGCCGTTGCTTCATAGCCGATGGCGACTCCATTAGCTACGGTAACTGTAGCCTGTTTGCCAGCGGCCAGGCCGCTGGCAGCCTTTGCGCTGGTACTGCCGCCGGCAATGCCGACGGAATAGTTGCCCTGCACCGAAGACGAGACGCCGCCAATGGCGACGGAATCCTGACCGATGCGGGAAAAGGGATCTTTGCCCTGATCGGCCGGATACTGGTTGCCATTGGCATCGGTAAGGTATTTCCCGTTATCATCTACGGCTACCTTGCCCGCCACATTGCCGGTACCGCCAATGACGATGGAGCCATAGCCAAAGGCTTTATTGCCGGTACCGCCGCTGACTGTGGCAAAATCACCGCCAGCCTGATTCTGTGCACCGCCGGCAACGCTGGCCCCCTTGCCAGTAGCCTTGTTCTGCCCACCGCCGCTGACGCTGGAGGCGTCGCCCCAGGCTTCATTATCTTCACCGCCGCTGATACTGGCGTTTTCTCCTTTGGCATAGTTTTTCGAGCCACCGCTGACACTGGAGTAGTTTCCATCTGCATGGTTGAGATATCCACCGCTGACCGTGGAATAGTCTCCGGTAGCCGCTGCCTGGTCCGTTTTCCCTTTATCATCAGTCACTGCGTTTTGACTGCCGCCAATCACTTTGTTGCCTGTTGCGGCATATACCTCCGAGCCGGCGCTCCCCATAAGGAGCACCGCCCCCAGCCCCAGTGCTGCAGCGGCCTTTCCCACCGCTGTAAGGCAGGTGCTCTTGTTTTTGCCTGCCCGTTTCGCCAGTTCAGAAACTACAACGTAGCAATGTTTTGTGCGATTCCAGACCACCTTGTAAACTTTATTCATGAAATCTCCTTTGATCAAAAATGGTACACAGACTGCCGGTCTATGGCCAGGTGACACGAAGAAAATACAAAATCCTATACAGAAAAAAGATATAATCCTATAAACCACAAGAAAATTAATATGTCTTATGTTAATGCATTACCCCTCCGAATGCAATAGTGTTTGTCGATACGCTTCGAGAATTTTGAAAATAGAACGTTGCCTTCATCTTTAAAAAGTTATAAATGATAAAACCGCCCTATTGAAATAATAAAAAAGCGATGATACTGTAGTGATTCTGCCTATTTCCTTATATCTATTTGAACATTGATATAAAAGGCGATTTCCTCATATACCTTATAAAAGAGGATTTTAAAATTAATTAGTTATCCGAAGTTACTATTAATTAATTTATTTCTATCCTTTGTGGGTATATATGAGCTTAATACATATGCCTAGTCCCTTCATCCCCTCTTCCGCTGCCCCTTTCCCTGCAGAAAAAAAGACGGAGGCCGAAGCCTTCGTCTTTTTTTGATATGATTTTTATTTTAACAGGTTGCCATCTTCAAAGTAGTTAATCCGCATGGCCTTTCTAACCCGCTGGAGGGTGCCATCGGCTTTGGCTGCCGCTTTTTCTGTGCCTTTCCGGAGGATATCCACCACATCATCAAGGTGCTGTTCCCAGTACTGGCGGCGTTCACGGATAGGAGCCAGTTCTGCCTGCATCACGTTGTTAAGGAACCGTTTGACTTTGACGTCTCCCAGACCGCCTCTGGTGTAGTGTTCTTTCATTTCGTCCAAGTTCTTGTATTCCGGCAGGAATTCTGCGAAATATTCATCTTTGCAGAAAGCGTCCAGGTAGGTGAAGACGGGGTTGCCTTCCACGTGGCCCGGGTCGTCTCTCCGAAGATGGGTGGGATCGGTAAACATGGACATGACTTTCTTTTCAATGTCTTCCGGTTTTTCGCAGAGATAAATGCAGTTGCCGATGGATTTGCTCATCTTGGCTTTGCCGTCGATGCCGGGCAGGCGGAGGCTTGCTTTATTGGTGGACAGGACAATTTCCGGTTCCACCAGGGTTTCGCCATAAATATCATTGAATTTCCGTACGATTTCCCTTGTCTGTTCCAGCATGGGTTCCTGGTCTTCCCCTACCGGCACGGTGGTGGCGTCAAAGGCGGTAATATCAGCTGCCTGGCTGACAGGATAGCAGAGGAAGCCGGCAGGGATGCTGGCCTCGAAGTGTTTCTGCTGGATTTCCGCTTTCACCGTGGGGTTTCTTTCCAGCCGGGATACGGTGACCAGGTTCATGTAGTACATGGTCAGTTCCGGCAGGGCCGGTACCAGGGACTGGATAAAGATATTGGACTTTTCGGGGTCGATACCTACGGAAAGGTAGTCCAAAGCGACCTGGAGTACGTTTTTCCTGACTTTTTCAGGATTATCCGCATTGTCCGTCAGGGCCTGGGCGTCAGCAATTTCGATGTAAATTTCATCAAACTTGCCGGAATTCTGGAGGGCTGCCCGTTCTCTGAGGGATCCTACATAGTGACCTACGTGAAGGTGTCCGGTGGGACGGTCGCCGGTTAAAATAATCTTCTTCATATATGACAACTCCTATCCATGAAATATACTTTCTTTATTTTATGCTTAAAAACAGGTTTCCGCAACCGTGTCTGATAGAAAGAAAAGGCACAGGCCCCGAAGGATGCCTGTGCCCCATGTATTTCTTATTCCACGGTCACTGATTTTGCCAGGTTTCTTGGCTTATCCACATCGTTTCCTCTCTTCACGCTGGTATAGTATGCGAGAAGCTGCATGGGAATGACGGACAGAATGGGGGCAATGAAGAAGTCCACTCTGGGGATCCGTACGGTTTCAGTGGTGTACTTGCCCAGTTCTTTATCATCTTCATAGCCGATGCCGAGGACTTCAGCGCCCCGGGCTTTGACTTCCTGGATATTGCTGTACATTTTGGAGCTCACCGCATCCTGGGTAGCTACGGCAATCACAGGGGTATCGGCGGTGATGAGGGCCAGGGTGCCGTGTTTCAGTTCGCCGGCTGCGTAGGATTCCGCATGGATATAGGATACTTCTTTCAGTTTCAGTGCCCCTTCCATGGCGATGGCATAGTCGATGGAACGGCCCAGATAGAAAATGTCATGGGCTTTGATGAGGCGGTCTGCCACTTCAGCCATATGGTCCTTTTCTTTCAGTACCTTTTCAATCTGCTTGGGCAGGTCTTTCAATCCATCAGTAATCTTATGGATAAGGTCCATGGAAATGGTGCCTCTGAGCTGTGCCATGTACAGGGCCAGCATGAGGAGTGCCACCAGCTGGGTGGTATAAGCTTTGGTAGAGGCTACGGCGATTTCCGGGCCTGCCAGGGTATAGACGACATGGTCTGCTTCCCGGGCAATGGAGGAGCCGATGGAGTTGGTGACAGCCAGACTTTTGGCGCCGTGTTTCTTCGCTTCTTTCAGTGCTTCCAGGGTATCGATGGTTTCGCCGGACTGGCTCACTACGATGCAGAGGGTGCGATTGGTGGTCAGGGGTTTGCTGTAGCGGTATTCCGACGCGATTTCCACAGAAACCGGAATCTTTACGAACCGTTCAATGTAGTGCTTGGCCACCAGACCTGCATGGTAGGCGGTGCCGCAGGCCGTAATAAGAATATTGTCAATATTTTCAAAGCATTCCTTTGTCCAGCCCAGATCAGGAAATGTGACGGAGCCGTCTTTGTTCAGATGGATCTGCACCGTATCGCGGACGGCCTTAGGCTGTTCGAAGATTTCCTTCAGCATGAAATGGGGATAGCCGCCCTTTTCTGCTGCTTCGGCAGACCAGGTCACTTTCTGGATTTCTTTCTGCACCGGTTTTCCATCTCTGTCAAGGATGGAGACCTGGTCAGCTTTCACTACCGCCACTTCTTCATCATCCAGAATGTAGATGTCCCTGGTATGGTTAATCACAGCGGGAATATCGGAGGCAATGAAGTTTTCTCCTTTGCCCAGACCGATGATGAGAGGGTTGTTCTTCTTGGTACAGATAATGGTATCAGGATAGGAGCTGTCCATAATCACAAGGCTGTAGGAGCCTTCGATGATGGAGAGCATTTTGCGGACTGTGGAAAGGAAATTGCCATCGTCCAGCTCTTCCAGAAGATGAGCTACCACTTCCGTGTCCGTTTCAGACTTGAAAACGTGGCCTTTTTCCATAAGGTCCTTTTTCAGAGTCAGATAGTTTTCAATAATACCATTATGAACCACCACAAAATGGTTATGGCAGTCTCCATGAGGATGGGCATTTCTGTCGGAAGGCTTGCCATGAGTAGCCCAGCGGGTATGTCCAATGCCAATATGGCCCTGGAGAGGATGCTTTTTCAGCTCATTTTCCAGATTCACCAGGCGGCCCTGCTTTTTCTCAATGTTGATTTTTCCATTTTCATAAACCGCAATGCCTGCAGAATCATATCCTCTGTATTCCAGGCGGCGGAGTCCGTCAATCAGAAAATTCGTGGCATTTCCACTGCCTACATAACCTACAATACCGCACATAAATGGTATTCCTCCTTATATTCATACTGATTCAAGATTTTCATTTGTATAGGGAAACTGCGTGTATCCAATCCAAGTTATACATACGTTTCATATTATATCACAAACCGTATCTTTTTGAAATTGAACAGGCAGAGGCGCCGGGATATGATTTCCGGCGCCTCTGCCAACTATTTGATTCTATTTTACATCTGGGTGATCATAGATTCAAGACTCTGCATATCCTGCATATTGGCAATCCCCTCCACCGCCGCGGCCACCCCCAGGGCCATGAGGGCGATGAAGAAAATCACAATGAGGATATAAGGGGTCAAAGCAATGAGGAAAGATTTTCCCGGGCGGAACCGATAATTCTGTCCAATGGCCGTCACATCCAGGTAGAAAGACCAGATCCAGATAGCAAAGCTTCCTATGCCGGACAGAGCACCCACACCCGCTTCGGCCAGAAAGGTAAAGAAAACAGAAAAGGCCATGGGCAGAGAAGCCGCCATGAATCCTGCCGTAATGCCTCTGGCGGTACCCATGCCGCCCCAGAAGCCGGAAATATAGTCGATCACTGCGCTGTGCACCAGAAGGGCCGCCCCCATGAAGAGAACCATGAGAAGAAACTGCATCACCAGCCCCGGCCCCTGCTGAAACAGGGAGAGGGACATGAGAAGCACCACAAATATCCAGATGAAGAATCCTTCTTTCAGCTTTTCCTCGTTAGTGATTTCCATCAAGGCCTGCCGGGGTGAAAGGATGAGGGCCATGGCCAGATCAAGAAACTGATTCATACAATCCTCCTTACTTCATAGACGGCACAGAAGAGCCTGCCACAGACTCCTTGAAGGAATCGGCCAGCGCCTTTCCAAAGACACCAGACAGAGTTCTGGCCTCGCCGGAAAGGATGCCCTTCAGGGAAACACCGCTGCCATAACTTTTCACCGGAATATTTTCACTCTGGATGCCGCCGCTGGAAGCTGCATAGCTCAAAGCGTCGTAATAATTGCCCATGGCGTCCACCAGTCCCAGGTCCTGGGCCTGTTTTCCGGTGAGAATCCGGCCATCTGCAATGGAGCGTACCTTATTTTCATCCATTTTGCGTCCGTCTGCTACGGTCTGTACAAACTGGTTGTAAATATCATCCACCATGGTCTGCACCATTTCTTTTTCCTCCCCCGTCATGGGGCGGTACATGGAAAGGATATCCTTATGGGCGCCGCTCTTAATCTTTTCATTTTTAATGCCCAGCTTGTCCATCAGGTCTTCCACATTGGTGTAATCCATGTACACACCGATGCTTCCCGTAATCGTGGCAGGAGATGCAAAGATGTAATTGCCCTTGCTGGCCAGCCAGTAGCCTGCAGAAGCACACATATCTCCCATGGAAATGATAATGGGTTTGCCACTGCTCCTGATCTTATCCATTTCCTCTGCAATTTCCTGGGTGGCTCCCGTGGAACCGCCGGGGCTGTTGATACGCACCAGGATGGCCTTGGCCTGGGGATCCTTCCGGGCTGTCTGGAACTCTTTCATAATCTGCTCACTGGTCACACCGCTGCTGCCGGAGAGAATCGAATCGGTGTCGGGACCGCCATAAATGGGGCCATCTATACGAATCACCGCCACATAGCCCTGCTTGGCGCTTTCCACGCCGCTGTCCTTCCAGAAATCGGAAGTTCCTGCCGCAATGGCCGCAATCAGCAGAATCACAATGCAGAGCAGCATATATTTTCTTTTTGCTTCTATATTCATAACCTGCCTCCTCTTCAGGAAATGATGATTTCATCCATGTCAAAATCAGCTTACAGAAATTATAGCACACCCGGAGGGAGCCCGTCTTTCATAAATCTCAGGAGATGGAGAATCTTTTTCCTCCAATAGAACTCTTGCATTCAGGCGACGATTCATGTATAATAAATCATACATGGCCGGTTAGTCAAACGGTTAAGACGCTGCGTTCTCAGCGCAGAGAGTATGGGTTCGAATCCCATACCGGTCACCATGGAAAAAAGAGTACTGGAAGGTACTCTTTTTTTGTGCACTGTTTTTCGTTTTTCTTTTCCCCCTGACCTGCAGAAATGAAGAAATCAGAACAGAAAAGAGTCCCTTTCGCCTGCACTGATGATTGTTCGTCAGAACACATACTGCACCAGAAACATATAAAAGAGTGTGCCCCCTGCCATGGAGAGAAGCATCTGCCGTCTCCAGAGATGCAATAGAGCCGTGAGCCCCATACCCAGAGCTTCCGGAATGCCGTGACTGCCGGAGAGGAGGGAAACATCCTTCAGGCAGTACACCACCAGCAGGGCAAAAACGGCGGAAGGAAGTGCTTTCCCCAGGTATTTCACATAGCCGGGAAGACGGCTTCCCGGTTTGAAAATCAGAAAAGGAAGAAACCGGGTAGTCATGGTTCCCAGAACGCAGAGAGCTATGGTCGCTATCTGCTGCCACAAAGGCATGGACGTCATAAAAATCCACCCGCTTTCTCTATGGGCTTTCTAAGCAGGGCAAGCACCAGAAGCATACCTGCCATGGCAGGTATAATGAAGGCATCCTTTCCGAAGAAAAAAAGGGAGAGTATCGAAGCGGCAAGGCCGATGAGGGCGGTGTAATGCTTCCCTTCCTTCAGCCACTGCTCCAGAAATACCACAAGGAACATGGTAGTCATCACAAAGGAAAGGCCTTTCGTATCAAAAGAAACAAGGGATCCCAACAGGCCGCCGATCATGGCGCCGGAAACCCAGTAGGTATAATCCAGGAAAGACACCCAGAAATAGTACCAGCCCCTGTCCACATCGTAAGGAATGGTGGCGGAATAGTTCAGTGCAAAAGTTTCGTCACACATCCAGAAAATCAGGAAAGGTTTCTTCCATCCCGTTCCCCTGTACTTTTCCAGCATGGCCAGACCATAAAACAGATGTCGGGCCTGTACCGTCAGTGCCACCACCAGCGTCTGCCAGGGCGCAAAGGAAGAAAGCAGCATGGATACCGTCACAAATTCCAGAGAACCGCCAAATATGAACATGGCCATAAGGGTAGGATATATAAAAGAAAAGCCCAGGGTATACATATAAAAGCCATAGGCAAAGGCAATAAACCAGAACCCTGCAAATATGGGAATGGTGCAGGGAAAAGCCTCATGCAGTGCTTTCCATACCGGAGACGAAGAGGAATACATAGGCCCTCCTTAGAAAAACAATAAAGGATACCTGTCCTGCTTTACAGGTATCCTTTATTGTATGGAAAAGAAAAGGAGAATGCAAGAGGCAGGGCGCCCTTTGGGCGCCAGAGCAGGCACCTCCTTCGCAGTATTCTCTCTCCTTTTAAAGGAAGAAGACCGCCCCTTTAATCCGGTATCCCGGTGCCTCTGACGCCACCTTAAAAGTGGCGTCCTTCTGTCAAAGACGCCACTTTTAATGATCATATATTATTTATCATCCCCTACCCCAGGCGGATCGTGTCATGGGTGGTGAGGTCCGGCGGGAGGAAAGGCGAGAGGCCGTGAACCGTCCGGCTGCCGGCGGCTTCGGTGAAGGCTTCGAAAATAGCCATATCCAAGCCGTCGTAGGTATAGGAGTATTCCGGATGCCACTGTACGGCCCAGAGGAATTTCTTAGCCGGTGCATAGGCCGCTTCCACCAGACCGTCTTCCGATACGGCCATGGGCTTCAGGGATTCCGCCAGCTTCTTCACTGCCTGATGGTGAAGAGAATTCACGCCCAGGAAGTTCACACCCAGTCTTTCATAGAGAGGGCTTCCGGTAAGGATGCTGTTGAAATGAGCCACCCAGTCATAGGCAAAGTCCATGACATGGTTCGGAGCATGAAGGGTGGGACATTCAGCAGCAATGTCCTGATATAGGCTGCCGCCCAAGAGAGCATTCATCAGTTCCAGGCCCCGGCAGATGCCAAGAGCCGGCACATCATGATCCCAGCAGTAATGGAACACCATAGTTTCCAGCTCATCCCGTGCCGGGCACACCGGCCCGCAGACCGGCCGTTTCTCTTCGCCATAGAGGGAAGGCGATATATCCTGTCCGCCGGTAAAGAGGAACCCGTCAAAGTCCTCTGCCATGTCTCCAAATTCCTCTTCTGTCAAATGAAGAGGAAGAATGACGGGAATTCCGCCAGCTTCTTTAATGGAATCCATGTATCCCGGCAGCATCCAGATACTTTCCTTTTCTTCGTCCCACAGCGGCATAACCGCGATCTTTGGCTTTCGCATCATCAACACCTCCTGTTTGACAGGAAATCTTCCTGCCTACTATATAAAATAATAATCCATTCAATCCCCCATAAACAAAAAGATGCTGCCATGGGGCAGCATCTTCGCCGAAAGCAAAAAGGTACTGATTTTTATCAGCGCCTTTGCCTTTCTGAAATTCTATGTCCATAGTATAGCGGAAACTGTATTAAAAGGCAAGGAGCCTGCTTAAGAAGAATTTTATAGCCATTTCAAGAAAAATAAAGGTGCCTGGCCATGGAAGAAATCCCATAAACCGCCATGCACACAAAATCTGATGAAGGCCCTATAAATGAATCGCTGCTTCTTTACCCTTTACAGGCCGTGCGAAGAGAAGGAGCAGTGCGATTTCCAAAGCCCCTATCAGAAGAAGGCCCAGGGAAGTTCCCACCCCTTCGATGATGGCGCTCACCAGCAGGGAGCCAAAAGGCGCACTTCCCAGGAATACGAAGGTATAGAGTCCCATAATGCGGCCCAGAAATTCCTTGGGCGATGCCATCTGGATCACCGTATTGCAGTTCACAATGAAGGCGATAACGAAAAAGCCCAGAAGGCCGAAAAGAATCAGGGCAGGAATGAAATAGGATACAAAGCTCACTGCCATGAGGAGCAGGCCGCAAAGGATGGCGGATCCGAAAATCATCCCATGGGACAGATGATTCCGGGATGCTCCTGCCAAAAGGCCGCTGACCATGGAACCGGCACCGGCTGCGAAAAGAATGGAGCCGAAGCCGTCAATACCGGCATGAAGCACCCGGTCTGCAAAGAGAGGGCCGTAGGTGCCCATGTTCAGTATAAGCCCGCTCACAATGCCGGCGGCAATAAGGTTCTTATAGATGAGGGGATTATTTTTCGCCTGCATCAGACCTTCCCTGATTTCATGGAGAGGATGCCGTTCTTCCATTGTAGTGATGACGGAATTCACATCCATGCGGCTGTAGGCAAAAATAATGGGTATCAGGGACAGGGCATTCATGAAGAAAATGGTACTGTAGGAAAGATATTTCAAGAGGAACGCCGCCAGAAGAGGACCCGCCATACGGGTAATGTTGAAATTGGCAGAGTTCAGGCTGATGGCGCTGTGAAGAGCCTTCTTCCCCACCAGCTCCGGCATGAAGGCCATGCGAGCAGGCATGTCAAAGCTGTCAATGGTGCCGATGAAGAAAGCAAAGAACAGTATCCAGCCATAGGTTTCATGGCCGGTCCACAAAAGAAGACCCAGAAGGGATGCCTGAAGAAGGTAGAAAAGCTGGGTTCCCAGAAGAATTTTCCGTTTATTGTGCTTATCAATCCAAAGCCCTGTAAAAAGGGTGAAAAAAAGGCTGGGTGCAAACTGGCAGGCAGCCAGCAGCCCCAGCAGAAAGGCAGAGTCCGTCATGGTATATACCAGCCACTGCTGGGCAGTGAGCTGAAGCCAGAATCCAATCAGCGCAATCCACTGGGTCATCCAGAATATTCGATAATTTCTGACCTGCAGCGCAGGAAATAGAGAAAGAAGGTGCATAGAGCCTCCCGTAATTGATAGAAATATTTTTATATTTGCATGTAGATTATATCACATTCAACAAAAAAATGCTTTCTCCATCATGAGAAAGCATTCGTACAAATAGGAAGTGGTGGCGGCTTCGCCGCAGGGATATCGCCCTCTCCTGTGGAAAGGACCTGCCTGTCCGGTACTTATGCCCTGTCTTCCTTCGCAGATAGAGCCTGGTTCCACCATATCCTGCCAGCACGCTATTTCATCTTTTCCGACTTAGTCAGAGCCTCTTCACCGGCAGCTATCACTTCTTCTGTGGTGATTTCTGAAATGGGAGTATAGTTTCCGGAAGCTATGGTTTTATTCACATGTTCCGGTCCCATGGGCATATCCCAGGAAGAAAGGGCTTTGGAGCAGGGGCCCAGGGGATGGTGGAATTTGGCATTGCTGGGGCCGAACATGGCAATGGTCGGTACACCCCGGCTGTCGAACACGTACATAGGGCCGCTGTCGTTGGTAAAGGCCAGAGCGCAACGTCCGGCAGCTGCCATGAATTCGCCCATGGAGAGCTTTCCTGCGGCTATGACGTACCTTTTCGATTCCATGGCGCTTACTGCCTTTTCAATGAGAGGAATTTCCGAGGGCACGCCGAAGAAAACGGGAATCAGCCCTTTTTTCGCAAAATGGTCAGCCACTTGTCCGTATTTTTCTGCAGGCCAGTTCTTTTCTGCCGTGGAACTTCCCACGGAAAAACCTGCCAGCCTGTCACCCGGCTGAATGCCCTGGGATTCATAAAACGCCCGGGCCTTCCTGTCCCATTCCGGAGAAGTAAAGGTACGCATGCCGCTGTGATGAAGATCTTTCACCCCCAGCCTTTCCAGTACCTTCAGATACTTGTCCACGGCATGGGAATTATAAGTTTCAATGGTCATGGGCCAGTCCATGAAAAAGGAATCTATCCGGGTGCCCTCTTCCCCGCCCCAGTGCTTTGGCCCCATGGCCAGGGCCAGGAGGGTGCTTCTGGTGGTGCCATGGAGGGTCAGAAGAATATCAGGATGGAGTTTTCCGATTTTCTTTCCCAGCTTCCAGGTGGCAGCCATCCCCTTTTCCTTACCGTGGCGGTCAAAGGGAATGATTTCATCCACGTTGGGATTGTATTTCACCGATTCCTGGAAACGGGCATCCATGACAAGGATGATTTTAGACCCCTTCGCCTCCCGGCGGAGCACTTCCAGAAAGGGGGAAATGGAAACCATGTCGCCGAAATAGAGCATGTAAATGAGGACAATGGTTTTGTTTGTCAGGTCCACTTGATAATGTTTTTCTTCCATGGCTTAGTCCCTGCGAATCTTATGAATGAGGCCGGTGGTGGAGTAACCATCCACGAAGGGAAGGATTTTCACTTCCCCTGCATACTGCCTTCCTGCCACTTCTTCTACTTTGTAGTCTCCGCCTTTCACCAGAATATCCGGCTTCAGATGGGACAGCAGTTCTTCCGGTGTATCTTCACCGAAAATAACCACTTCATCCACACTCCGAAGGGAGGCCAGCATGAAACTCCTGTCTTCTTCGCTGTTTACCGGACGCTCGGGACCTTTCAGCTTTTTCACCGATTCATCACTGTTCAGGCCTACAATCAGATGGTCCCCCAGGGAAGCGGCCTGCTGCAGATAGGTCAAATGGCCCCGGTGAAGGATATCGAAACAGCCATTGGTGAAAACCACCTTTTCACCCCTCTCCTTCCAGAGACGTACCTTCTGTTCCGCTTCTTTCCAGGTCAGAGGCTGGTAGGAAAGACGTACTTCCCCTTTCCTGTTCCAGGCTCGGATCAGTTCTTCCCGCCGGACCTGGTAGGTCCCTACTTTGGAAACCGCAATACCGGCGGCTTTGTTGGCCAATTCCAGAATGGTATCCATCGGAAGACCTGCGGCCACGGCGGAGGCGGTGACAGCCATGACCGTATCACCGGCGCCGGATACGTCGAAGACGTCCTGGGCGGCGGAAGCCCGATGAATGGCACCTTTTTCGCTGATGCAGGTAATGCCCTTTTCCGACCGGGTGACAAAAAGATGGGTAAGATGGTACTTTTCCCGCACTTTCTTCCCTGCTTCTTCCACTGCCTTGTCCTCATTGGGAATTTCTCTGCCCACGCAATCCGACAGTTCCTTCAGATTAGGCGTAATGCCAAAGGCGCCGTCATACTTGGTCCAGTCGGCCCCCTTGGGATCCACCAGCACCGGTACCTTATATGTCCGGGCAAGAGCAATCACCTTCTCTGAAAGTCCGGCGGTAATCATGCCTTTGCCGTAATCGGAAAGGACAATGACTCCAAGGCCTTGGGCCAGAAGATTTTCCAGCCATTCCAGCACGAAACGGCATTCTTCAGGAGAAGGATTCTTCTTTTCCTCGTAATCAAGGCGCATCATCTGCTGACGGGCGCCAAGGATCCGTATTTTGGCAGTGGTGTGGTAATGCTCGGCACAAATCATGCCGGACATATCAATGCCTGCCTGTTCCATGAGGGAGGTAAGCACCGCTCCGTCCGCATCATTGCCCTTCATACCGCAGGCATAGACCTGGCAGGAAAGAGCCGCCAGATTGGCTGCCGTATTGGCAGCGCCGCCGGGTACTTCCCGCTGGGATTCCACCAGGTTCACCGGCACTGGAGCCTCCGGAGAAATGCGGTTCACCCTGCCTGTAATATAGCGGTCAGTCATCATATCGCCAATCACTGCCACTTTAATCTCTGTGATTTCTTTTTCTAAAAAACGTACTCCGTCCTGCTGCATAAATACTCCTGCTATTTCACCATAGCCGACTTTTTCAGGATTTCCTCATTGATTCTGCGGCCTGTCTTCGTAACTGCCAGGCCGGCGCGGCTAGTTTCCTTCAATTCTACGGGGAGGCGTCGTCCCACGTCCCCCATGGCCTCGATTACCTCATCGGGAGGGATGACGCTTTCGATGCCGTTCATGGCCATTTCCACCGCCAGAAGGGCGTGGACTGCGTGAAAGGCGTTCCGCTTCACGCAGGGCACTTCCACCAGTCCCCCTACCGGATCGCATACCAGGCCCAGTATATTTTTCAGAGCCAGGGCAAAGGCATTTCCTATCTGCCTGGTGGACCCTTTCAGTAAATCTACCGCAGCTGCCGCGGCCATGCCGCAGGCGGCGCCGCATTCGGCCTGGCATCCCCCTACGGCACCGGCAATGGATGCCTTTTCTGCAATCACCCTGCCAATGGCGCCGGCTGTAAAGAGGGCGCAGGTGATGTCATACATGGAAGCATTGGTTTCTTCCGCCACCGCAGAAAGGACGGCAGGAACGATGCCGCAGGACCCTGCCGTAGGGCAGGCTACGATGCGGTACATTTTCGCATTGGCCTCCGCCGTAGCAATGGCATAGGAGGCAGCCCGCTGGCACAGAGGGGAAATGAAGCGCATGTGTCCGGTAAACAGGCGATTTGCATCGCCGCCCACCAGGCCGCTGGCTGATTTGGAGGTATCGGACAGCCCCTTCTGGATGGACTCCCTGAAAATAGGAATGGTATATTTCATGCGGGCCCAGATTTCCTCATAACTTTTCCCGCTTTCTTCTGCTTCCACACGGCAGGCAATAATGCCGGGAGAGCATTTTTCTGCGTCTGCCACGGCAAACAGTTCTTTCATAGAATGATATTCCATAAAGCCCTCCTCAAATAATATCCAAAGCCATGACGTAGGTAATGTTCTCGTTAGAATTCTTCACTTTTTCCGCCACTGCCGGAGGCACGGGCTGGTCAGTGTGAATGATCATGACCGCATCGCTTCCCTTGCCCTTGCGGAAAAGACGCATGGTGGAAATATTAATCTTCTCTTTAGCCAGCTCTTCACACACCTTTGCCACCACCCCGGGCTTATCATAGTGCCTGGTGAGGAGGGTATACTCTTCCCCTGTGATTTCCACATCGTAACCGTCAATATTGGTCACCATAATGCGGCCGCCGCCAAGGGAGCGGCCCACCACCACCACATGGGCACCGTGAATTCCGTAGGCTTCAATTCTGGCCACATTGGGATGGCCCATATCCTCTTCCGAAAGATAGAAGGAAATATCGATGCCCCTCTCTTTGGCTATATTCAATGCATCACGAATGGTGCCGCTGTCCGGCGAATAGCCCATAAGGCCTGCTGCCAGAGCCCGGTCGGTGCCATGGCCTTTGCCGGTTTTTGCAAAGGAACCGTAGAGCGTAATTCTGGCTTCCTTCACCGGTTCCCCCAGGATAGCCCGGGCGGTCTGTCCGATTCTGGCCGCTCCGGCGGTGTGGGAGCTGGAAGGCCCTACCATCACCGGTCCAATGATATCAAAGATTCCCATGTTACCCCACCTTTTCAAATGATAGAAACGTTGACGACTCCGTCAAAAGACTTATGAAATCCAATCCCTGCCCCGCTTTTCGGAAACAAAAGAAAATCTGCCGCAGGACGGCAGATTTTGAATATTCCCCAATCCAAAGCCAACCGGCGCAAGGAAGCTCTTTTTATCAAGGAGTTACATCCAGTGGCTGAGATCGAAATCTTCGCCAATGGTTTCACGGATACAGATTTTTGCAATGTACATGCCCATCAGAGTGAGGGAAGAACGGCGGATCATGCTGTTATCCCAGATATTCTGCAGCTTCTCCAGATCCGGGGACACCTTGCTGAGAATATATCCCATTTCCTTCCGGTCATAATTCACAGGACGGGATTCCACCAGCGCCAGGATGCTCCTTCTGGTGACCTCATCATCCAGACCCATGTCATCAAAGAGACCTGCCAGAGTAGATTCATCCACAGCCGCCGGCTTGATATAGGAATTATAGAGACTGGGCACCAGAGTGCCTTCCGGCCAGGCGCTGTACACCGAAGCCAGCTCACTCTTCATGCAGCCCCGGAAGGCGAAAATCAAAGGATAGGAATCATGAAGCACCTGGCCAAAGGGAATATCCTTATTGGCCAGAGATACGCAGTGGAGATACTCCAGCTGCTGGTAGCCTGTATACTCATCGGGCAGCTTGTAAAGGAAGGGCGTAATGTACTTTTCCGCATACTTTCTCAAATGTTCTGCATCCACATTGTCCGTATTTCTGGAATAGTGGAAAATGAGAAGGAGCGCCAGGGCATGGAATTCACTTTCCTCCATGCGGGGCATGGCCTTCAGTGCATCATAGGCCAGGATAGTCTTCGTATCAGACCGGCTGCCTCTGGCTACATCGGAAAAGGCATCGGTCACCATTTCCAGCACCGTCGGCGTAGGCATCATTACATAGGTGCGCTGGGCGTTCTGCATGGCTTCCTGCACCATAATATGGGTCAGCGTATCCACGGCTTCCCGGTTCTTCATGTGGAGCCCTTCGATGAGATGCTGGGTGACCCGGCGGGTATCCTGCTCCACCGTAGAAGAAACAGCACCGTAGCGGTTCAGGAAATGACGGACGAAGTATTCCTCCAGCGATGTAAGATCCGGCGCCGAAGTAAACACATGAGGTTCTTTTTCCGGCGGGAAGGGACTGCCGGTACTGGCAGCAGAGAAGGCATCCCGGGCTTTGGATTCACCAAAATCCTTCCTGGTGAACACTTTCGTCTTTTCCTCTTCCTCCTCATCAAAACGCACGGGAGCGGGGCGCTTCGGTTTCACAGGAATAATCCGGGTAGCATCATCCACGGGAGCGGCCTTATGGACAGGAGACTTCTTCTCCTTTTCCAAATCAGGAAGCCCCTTCTTTTCCTCCTCTCCGTTCTCCATTTCTTCTGCTTTTCTGCGCTTCATGGGGAAACCGCAGATAATGAAATAGGAAACGGCAAAGAAAAGCGCTGCTACCGCAGCGAGCACTATATAAGGAATAATAACCATGAAATCTCCTCATTCTCATAAACTGACATAAATTCAGTTACATGGTATCATATTTTCGGATTCACTTCAATCATACCATGGTACCCATAGTATAATAATATTACTATAAATGCAAAGGAGAATATGATGGAAGAAATAGAACTTGCCATTCCCGGATGTTTTCTGTCCGTATCCGATGATGACCTGCTTATTACCTCAAACCGGCCGCTCAGCTCCCTTTCCACCGCCATTTACGGCGGCGGACTCAGAACCATTCGCTATGCCTTAAACCACAGGCTCACTCACTATTACCCATCGGAAAAAGACTTCCCCGGCGGCTCCGTATCAGCCTATCTGGAAGAGTGCGCCAGAAGATTGACTGCGGATCCCGAAGAAAGCGCCGTCCTCCTCACTGCCGCCACCGTAAGCCTTTATTCCCATAAAATCATCCAAACCGGTCCGGTAACCGTGGAAATCGTAACCACCGGCGGCGTAGAAAAAACAGCCTGCCGCGCCTCCTCCCCTGCCCTCTACCGGGAAGAGGAAGGCCTCTTTGCGCCTCTGGGCACCATCAACATGATGGTACTCCTGAAAGGCCGCCTCCCCGACGGCATTATGGCCAGGGCCTTCATCACCCTGACCGAAGGGAAAACCGCCGCCCTTCAGGACCTGGGCATTGCCGATGTCAATAACGGCCTTCCTGCCACCGGAACCGGCACCGACGGCATTACCTTCATCACCGATCCCAAGGGCCCCCTCTTCACCGACGCCGGCCCCTTCTCCGAACTGGGCGCCGCCCTGGCAAAAGCTGCTTATGAATCGGTCACAGAATGCCTGGTAAAATACGACCACCCCTGGAATGCATCGCCCCTCCTGCAGACACCGGATGCTGTAGATTTGAACAAATTAAAGAACACCCCGCCCAAAGAGAACTAATAACGGCAGAAAGCGGTCTGTTCATGAAAAGAAAAGGGAGTAAAAGAGGGGCCATAATCCCCATTCCCGACTATCGGCTATCGGCTACCAGCTGTCGGCTGTCAGCTTTCCGATTCCCGAGTCCCCAGTTGGTTGTTCAAATCATTTAAAAAAACGATAAGCAAATTTGGAAAGCGGTAAGCGGATAGCGGACAGCTGGTCCCTACATCGGCTCCCGATTCTCCATTCCCCAGTCCCCAGCCTCCAGTCCCCAGTCCCCATTCCCCACTCCCCATTAAAAAAATAGACAAATCCCCTGCTCTTTGTTATGATTGATAATAGTATATTGTATTTATAAAAAGGAGTTGGTCAGGCTATGCCCTATGACGAGCGGACAATCAGCGAATTAAGTGAATCTGCGGAAATTACCCCTATGGGAATCCAGCTGGAAGTGAATGCGGAAATTTTTACCACCATCCACAACCTGCTTTGGACCGTGAAAGATGAAGTGGAAATCGACAGGGCTGATGAGTCCCGTCTGTACAGTCTCTGGCGCACCACCATCCGCGAGATGTCACTCATTGAGCTCCGCAAAGGACACGGTCTTCCCATGTCTACCCAGGTAGGCATGCTCCAGGAAGCATATAATATAGAAACCCGTTACATGGCGGACCAGATTTTCCGTCCGGTGAACATGAAGCTTGCCCGCCAGATGGCTGAGAGGGAAAGCGGCTTTCATGAGGATGAAATGAATGACCTCTTTGAGCGCACTGTTTGGCCGTCGGTGAAGGAAAACAAAACGGGAAATCAGAAGCACCCCATGGCCTTCATCATTGCCGGACAGCCCGGTTCCGGAAAGACCCGCATGTCTTCCATGATTATCGAAGAGTACGGCGGTAATATCATCCAGTCCATGAGTGATAATTTCCGGGGATTCCACCCCCGTTTCCGGCAGCTGCTCAAGAAATACGGCCAGTACTGCGCCTGCTTTTCCATAGAACAGGGGAAATACCTGTCGGACCTGACCATGAAAAAGGCGGCAGAAGGCCGGTACCACATCCTCCAGGAAGGTTCTCTGGAAAACGTGGCCCATACGCTGGACTATATTCCCTACCTGAAAGACATGGGCTATGAAATCTGCGTACTCCTTCGGGCCTGCCCGAAAAAGGAAAGCTGGAAGGCCATTCACCAGCTCTTCCTTCAGCAGCGGCTGAAAGCTCCCGGCCTTTCCCGGCTCATTACGAAGGACCATCACGACAAAGCCTGCATGGCCTTCCTCTCTGCCACCAATGACCTCATCAGTCAGAATCTCATGGACCGGCTCATTATCAAGAGCCCCAAGGGACTTCTTTACGACAGCGATGATATGCCTACGGAGAGGGTCAGCGAACTTCTGGCCAGACGAATGGTTAAATAAAAGCAGCGGCGCCCTGAAAGCGCCGCTTTATTCATTTCAAAGGAAATTCCCATGGATCCGAAAACACTTTTCCTGGAAACCGCCCGATCTCTTCGGCTCACAGCCTGCGGCGCCTGCAGCATTGATTTTTCAAAGGACCTTTCTCAGGCTCTCTCCAAAGCCGGCCCCGTCCCCTTTGCACCGGCGGAAGCGGAAAAACGGCTTTCGCCGGAAAGCCTCCTTCCCGGTGCCCGCTCTTTCTTTGTCATTCTATTTCCCTATAAAACGGAAGAAAGGGAAATGGGAAACATTGCCCTCTACGCCCGAAGTGAAGACTATCACCGGGTCAATCACCGGTACATGGACCGCATCATAGAGGTGGCAGCAAAAGCCTTTCCCCAGGCCCGTTTCAAATCTCTCACCGACACGTCCCCCATGGTGGACCGGTGGCTGGCCTACGCCGCAGGGCTGGGCTTCTTCGGAAGAAACCACTGCCTCATCCATCCGGTGTACGGTTCCTATGTCACCATCGGCGCCATCCTCACCACCCTTCCCCTTGCTCCCGATACCCCCCTCACCCTTTCCTGCGGAGACTGCCGCCTTTGTGAAAGGGCCTGCCCCGGGAAAATCATAGGGAAAGAGCCCTTCAACCCCTGGCACTGCAAATCCTATCTCACCCAGAAAAAAGAAGACCTCACCGAAGAAGAGCAGGCCATCATCCGAAAAACTCCCCTTATTTTCGGCTGCGACGGCTGCCAGAACTGCTGCCCCTACAACAGGAAAGCGCCGCCTTCTCCCCTTCCTGAAATCAGGGAAAACCGGATTCCCTTCCTCACAAAAGAAATGATGGAATCCATGTCAAACCGAGCCTTCGATAAAACCTATAAAAATTACGCCTTCGCCTGGAGAGGGAAAAAAGTACTTCTCCGAAACTGGCATATAGTTCATGAAAAGTAAAAAGAGGCTGTGAAAAAATGATTACCATTTTTTCACAGCCTCTTTTGGTTTTTCCTGTTTCCCGTGGCTGCCTTTCAGGGGAGGCAGCTGGAATGGGCAGGCGTCCTATACAATGATTTCCCGTGATTCCTGTACTTTCATGGCCTGCAGGAAATCCATGACACCGCAGCAGGGGGATTCTTATATTCCAAGGGCCGCTCAATGAATCGGTATGCCTATCCCTATTCTCCCTTCTTAACTACTGTTTCATGGAGTTTGGTACCGTCGGGGAGATAACCGGTCAGGGTCAACTGGCTGCCATCCGCTTCCAGAATGGAGTAGTTATCACTTTCCGGCTGGGGAGCCACGTACTGATCCAGTGCATGCTGTTTCCACAGATCCGGATAGCGTACGTTGCCGGAAAGGCCGTCAATGACATACACCGGCCCTTTATCTGACCGCTTGAAGTCATAGATATGACCTCTGTCCCGATAGGTATGCAGGTGCGCAGAAATCACCAGATCCACGCCATACTTGTCAAAGAAAGGCATGAAGGCCTGTCCTTCTTCCGAAAAGCCCTCTTCCCGGTGGGGACGATTTTCATCGGCAAAGCCGTACTGCAGGGGATCTTTGTGCATGAGCACCACTTTCCATTTCTGTTTTGTTTCCCGAAGATCCTTTTCCAGCCATACCTTTTCTTTTTCATACAGATCCGGCAGCCACTCTTTTTCTTCATACAGCGATGTATCCAGTACGGTGAAATGCACATCGCCCCAGTCGAAGGAATAGTAATGGTTTTTCAAATCCTTATTTCCATTATCGGGCAGATTGAAATGGGTGAGATAGCGTTGAGGCATATGGTTCTTCCAGTCCAGGGAGTAGGCTTCGTGGTTGCCCAGCGCCGGTGCCACGGGGATGCGGGAAAGAAGATCCCCGCTGCTTTCAAACCAGGTCTGCCACTGGTATTCATCTTCTCCATTGTCTACCAGATCTCCCAGAGCAATCATGAAAGCAGCATCCTGGTTGTCCTTAGCCGCCTCATGTATCAGATTCTTCCAGTCCGTATAATCGGAGCTTTGGGAATCAGAGGTCACAATGGCCTTGAAAGGGCCTCCATTATCGGTATGAAGGGGATACCAGGAGCTCACCCGGTTTTCTTCCCTTGTTCTGTATTCATAATCCGTCCCTTTTTCCAGCCCCTTCAGCTCTGCTGTATATACAGTGCCGTTAGAAATGCCCCGATTTCCTTCCAGCCTTTCACCGGAAGCGGAAACGCTGTAAATGGTGTCGGTTCCTTTCTTTCTATATTCCAGAGAATTTTCCTTGTCCGTAGGCATTTCCCACATGACAGTCCGTCCCTTTTCATTATCTCCTGCCACCACCTGATGCACGTTAAAGGGCTTCATGGTCTCCGTCACAGGGCCGGAAGCGGCCTGTCTGGATGAAGGAGCCGCCTGGTTTCCACAGCCCGCAGTGACGGCAGCAGTCAGTCCCAAAGCCACGAGCAGGGCTGTCCATTTCTGATTCATTCTGTTTCTCCTTTATTTTCATGTCTCTATGATGATGATAAAATGAATGGATAAAATCAATGATACTATTCTACAAGTTAAAGTAAACTTCAAGTCAAGTGCTTTTTCATGAAATCAGTTCTGCAGAAAGACGAACGCATCCCTCTGTCGGCACCGACTTGCAATCAACGTGCCAAACCGCTTCTATCGCCTTTCCTCCCCTTTCAGCGGCAGATCCGACCGGTTATAGGGATCTTCCATTTCTGTCAGAAGGCCCCAGTATTTCTTGGGGAGGAAATTTCTTCTTTCCCTGGGATTTCTTCTTTCTTCAATACCCATATGGCGGTAGTAGTTTTTCCACAGCCGGCGGAAATCTTCTTCTGATCCGCTGTATCTGACCTGCTGGTCTTCCTGTTCCACCATACCCATGAAGAGATGGCCGTTTTCGTAGATGGCTGCTTCCCGGCGTCCCTTATCGTAAATAGCCCAGCGTTTCTGAGAAAACCGCTGTTGGAAATGAACAGCCAGGAGGGGGAGAATGTGGTGGTCCGGCTTCATGACCGCATAGAGCATGCCGTCATCCAGTTCGCTGAACCGGAGAATGCCCCGAAATTTTTCCGCTTCGTTTCCCACTTCCCGGCACATGGCAAGAATATCCTGCACCCAGGGTTCTTTCCGGCAGGTATAAATCTTCTTTTCCCGCTTGAATCCTTCTTTCATAAAATAAAAGATTTTCATTTCCTTTCCTTCTTCGTTGGAAAGAAAAGCCCGGTACATCCAGCGCATCGCTTCTTTGCCGCACTTCTTTTCAAAGGCCGCCGCCACTTTTTCCGCATCCGGCAGGCGGGTGATGACAATGCTCTGGGCGCCGAAAAGGGGCACTTCTCCCCCTTCCAACAGAATGCCTTCCAGATGGCTGGTCCCGTGGTGGTAGATTTCATAAACGGTGGTCAAAAAGCCCACATAGGTTCCGTCATAAAAGAAATACATAGTATCCCTTCCTCAACTCTGGGTATCAAAAAGACTCATTTCCCGCACTTCCCTAACGGCCGTCCTGGAAATCAGGCGGCTGCGTAGCTGTTGGCTGTCAAGAGAAATCCCACCGTAATAGCGGCCGTTCACAGTCATGAAATAACAGGCCCTTTTCATGACGATACCAACCCTTCTTACATCTTCAAAAGAAAGGTTCCCGTAACGCCGGAGTTTGACAATGCGGAGTGCGCTTTTCACGCCGATGCCGGGCACCCGGAGAATCATTTCATAGGAAGCCCGGTTGATTTCTACAGGAAAGAGTTCCCTGTGCCTCAAGGCCCAGGTGCATTTGGGATCCAGCTCCTCATCAAAATCCGGTTCCTCCGGCGTAAGGATTTCTTCTGCCTGGAAATGATAGAACCGAAGGAGCCAATCTGCCTGGTACAGCCTGTTCTCCCGGGAAAGGGGCGGCCGCCTTAAGGCAGGCAGATTCTTTCCCTTCATCACCGGCACATAGGCGGAATAGTACCCCCTTTTCAAGGCGGCCTTCCGGTAAAGCCCCTGGGTAAGAAGGAGGATCTGCCGGTCGCTTTCTCCGCTGGCCCCCACAATGAGCTGGGTAGTCTGACCGGCCGGCACGAAGGAGGGAGCCTTTTTGAAATGTTTCTTTTCCTCCTTGTGCACTTCGATGGATTCTTTGAAAAATTTCATCGGTGCCAGAATGGCATTCCTTGTTTTCTGAGGCGCCAGAAGGCGGAGGGACTTTTCCGACGGCAGCTCTATATTCACGCTTACCCGATCCACGTACCGTCCCAGTTCATTGAGAAGGGCTTGATCCGTGCCCGGTATGCCTTTCATGTGGATATAGCCGTTGAAATGCTCCCGCTCCCGAAGCAGCCGGGCCACCTGGATAAGAAGCTCCGTGGTATAGTCGGGAGAGCGGATAATGCCGGAGGAAAGAAAAAGGCCTTCAATGTAGTTTCTCTTATAAAATTCAATGGTGAGAGTCACGATTTCTTCCGGCGTCAGCATGGCCCGCTTCGTATCATGGCTCCGCCGGTTCACGCAGTATTCACAGTCATAAATGCAGGAATTAGTCATCAGTATTTTTAAAAGAGACACACAGCGGCCATCGGCTGTCCAGGTATGACATATGCCGCTCTTATGGCCGTTTCCCAGTCCCCCTGCGTTGGCCCGGCTGGAGCCGCTGGATGAGCAGGATACATCGTACTTAGCCGCATCTGCCAGAATGTCCAGTTTTTCTCCGATATCCATATTTCCTCCTAGAACATTTTTTCTTGATTCATTATATCATAAAACAGAATGGTTGTTCCAGTGAAACTTCCATAAAAAAAACAGGCCTTCCAAGCCTGCTTTTCTATGAACCTTATTCCTTTTCTTCTGTATCCTTCTTTTCTACTTTTTTCAGAACCACAGAAGAGCCCTGCTTTTCTGCTTCAAACTTATCCTCTTCCGTCAGGTGTTCCGAATCCAGCACGATTTTCACACCCATGCGGTCCAGCATTTCATCAATCGTATGCTGTGTCTTAAAAAGTTCACCCATCAGTATCGTCCTCCATTACACATGATCTTTCCATTCATAATATTCTTTTTTACGAATCTGCCGCCAAAGGAAGGCCCCCAGGGTCCACACAAAGGCAATCACCAGAAGAGCCGTACTCGGCATGCCGTCCATGGCCTGCTTCAGGGAATCCACTTCCACCGTAAAAAGGGAAGGAAGAACAGCGGCATAGGCCGAAAGGTAAATGGCAATGGCAAAGAAAGAAGAAACATACGCCGCTGCCAGTCCCACTTTCACATGGCGCATACGGGTCATGAAGAAGGCTGCCACAAAGAGAATGGCTGTGGCCACCAGACTGATCCAGAAGAAGCTGCCGTAGGTATTGGAATCACCGGCATGACTCTTAAGAAGGATGGCCAGAATGATGTATACCACCACGGTGAGAACGCTGGATACCAGAAAAGCGGCGCGGAACCGTTCTGCCAGGGGATTCACCGCCTTCACCGCCCCATACAGGGTGCCCAGCTGGAAAGCAGCCAGAATCATCCAGAGAGCGCAGAAAATGCCGAGAACCGAAAATTGAGAACCGTCATTCATAAGAAGGGAAGAACCGGCCAGCCCCATCACCGCAAGGGCTGCATAGGAAAAGGCAGAAATTACCTTCATCACCGCCGGCTGGCTGAAGGAATTTCTGAAAAGGGACGCTGCCATGCGAAGAAGGGCCCCTGCTGCTACCAGCAGGATGAGGACAATATTTTCCGTGTGGAATAAATTATCCGAAACACCGGGAATGGCGGCTCCCATCATAAAGAGCCCCAGGAAATACCAGAGTTCATTACCGTCCAGACAGGGACGAAGAAGGCCAAGCACCGCCCTGTTTTCATCCCGGCTGCGGCACACCAGCGGTGCAGAAAGGCACAGGCCCCAATCCGCTGCTTCCAGGATCATGTATAATCCGAAAAAGCAGAGTGGCAAAAGCAATACATTCGAATCAGCGTTCATAAAATCCTCCAATGATGATTAAAGATAACACCCTTTAAAAGTATACCACAACAGGAAGGACTGCAACAAAATTTTTACCTGTCAAAAAGAAAACAGGGCGTCTCCGTTTTGAACTCCTCCTCTGAATCTGCTATGATAAAAATAAGAAATCAAGTGAAACTGATTGGCACAGGAGGGATACCTATGAATCTGTCTAAACTGGTAAAAGCACTTCTTTTGGCTCTGGCTGCCGCTGTGGTATCCAAAAAATTAAAGCCGAAGGCAAAAAACAGGATGGAAGAAATGGCAAGGCCCGATTCTTCCATGCCGGACGTATTAAAGCCACTGGAACCCATCACCAGGGCCTACTGGATTCTTCATCCCCAAAAAGCCCTCTATCTGTGGCTCTTCCAGAAATCCTTCGGCTTTGCCTGGAGCCTGGCTAAGAGATATTTCGGAAAATAAAGAGCCTCTGTCCCTATCACTCCTCCTCCACCCAGGAAAGGGAAATCAAAGGTCACACTTATCAGTGCTCCTTGACTCAGCGTCTTTCCGGTAACCTTCTTCCCCTGTCCATGGCGCCCAGGAGGGTAGCCTCTTTCCCTGCGGTATAGAGCATGAGGCCTCTGTAGAGGGATAAAAGAAAGGGAGCCCCCTTCTTTTCCAGGTCCCTGTCAGAAATAATGGGAAAGGCCCAGTCAGCAGTGTAAATCAAAGCAGAATGGAACTCTTCCTTTTGGAAGAAGGACAGTACATTGGCCTCTGCCAGACTGATGCCAAAGGGCGTTCCGCCATAGAGGGAAAGACCCTTTCCCCCTGCCCTGCCGGCAAAAAAGGCGAAACGGCCCGCTTTTTCCGGCGTATCAAAAAAGGCAAGAATGCTGCCTTCCTGGCCCCCTTCGACAGACCTTTCCTCCATGTCCCCTGCCAAAGCCAAAGATAGGTCCAACCCCTCCCCCGAAAGGGAAGAAGCCGCTTTTTGGAGAAGGAAAGAAGGTTTCGAATCTCCCTTGAAAAAGGCATACACCTGCAGTAATCTTTTTTCTTTCATTTCCATCATCCCTTTCCCTGTAAATCTTTCCGCCGGGAAAACACCGATTCATCCATAGCATCTGCCTGTAATAGAAATTGTATGCGCCCTGCCTCTCTGAGGCCGTCAAAGGGGCTGTGAAAAAATGAGTCACCATTTTTTCACAGCCCCTTTTTGATTTGGTTTCAAGACCTTGAACCGTAAACGGAGCCCGACAGTTCGCCGAAGGAAAGAGGACGGCCTTCCATGGCGGCAATCCGTTTTCTTCTTTCCTGTTCATCATATTCCCGAAGGCTCTGGGTCGCAGTACCCCAGATGAGACCCAGGGCAGCCATGTTCATGAGAAGAGACGTGCCACCAAAGGAGATGAAAGGCAGTGGTATGCCGGTGACCGGAAACCAGCCGATAACCATGGCAATGTTCACCAGCCCCTGCACGGAAATCAGAAGGGTCAGACCGTATACCAGAAGGGCCGGATAGGTTTCCTTCAGTTTTCTTCCCACTGACAGCCCGTAAAGCATGAAAGCCAGGTACAGGCAGAGCAGGGTGGCGGAGCCTATAAAGCCATACTCCTGACTGAATACGGCATAGGCAAAGTCGGTATATTGTTCCGGCAGATAGAGGAATTTGGAGAACCCCTCCCCCATGCCCTGGCCCAGAATGCCGCCGGAGCCCACGGCAATGAGACTCTGCATGGTCTGGTAGCCCATGCCCTGGGCATAGTCTTCCGGATGGAGGAGCACCACCAGCCGGGCCATGCGGTAGGGCGCCACAATGGCAAGCCCCAGGAAAAGAATAAAGGAAATCCCTAAGGACAGCAGGATTTCCAGAAGAGGCATGCCTGCAATGATGTAGAGAAGCCCCGGAAAAATAAGTATCATGCCGGCGGTACCCATATCAGGCTGTTTCAGCACCAGCACCGCCATAATGAGGGGCATGTAGAGCGGGGTGAAATAATGAAAAAGGCCAGCAAAGGTGGCACTCTTCTTTTTCCTTAGGGAGGGAATGAAAAGTCCCGCCACCGGCAGGAACAGGTGTCCGAAAATGGACATGCCCATGCGGGCATCAATCTTTTTGGCCAGATGGGCCGATGCCCAGACCAGGCCGGTGACTTTGGCAATTTCCGAAGGCTGGAGGGAAAAAGGTCCCAGTGAAATCCAGCGGGTAGCCCCATTCACCGTCCGTCCTGCCACCATAACAAGAGCCAGAAGACCAATGGTGCCCAGGCACCACAGGAAAGCCCCCTTCTTAATCACATGGTAATTCACCCGGGACAGAATGAATGCAAGAAGGCTGCTCACTCCCAGAAAAACCAGATGCCGCAGGATATGACTGTAGGGATTGGCACCGGACTCCATATTCATGTAATAGGTAGAGCTGTATACATTAAAAGCCCCCAGGATAATCAGTATGCCTGCCACGATGAACATCTTCTGCAGTGCCCGGGGCGCATACTTCATATCAATCAGGGACGTCTCGCTACGAGACGACATACCGGATTCCCCTTTCTGGAGAACTTTTCCTCATATTCCGTTTCCACGTCCCCTGCCACCGGAGCGGCATGAAGGTCATAGGTCACATGGGAAAGTTCCCAGCCCATCGCTTTAAATTCTTCAATGGAAAAATCAAAAAGGTCCTTATTGTCGGTTTTGAAGCGGATTTCTCCGCCTTCCTTCAGGATAAGGGCATACCGTTTCAGGAAATCCCTGTAAGTGAGACGACGCTTGGCATGCCGTTTCTTGGGCCAGGGATCGCTGAAATTCAGATAAATTACATCCACTTCCCCTTCGCCGAAGATATTCAGGATTTCGCTCACATCGCCCAGAATCAGACGCACATTGGTCAGCGGCGGTTCTTTTTCCGCCGTCTTTTTGGCGGCATAGTAAATGACCCCTTCCTGCACCTCCATGCCGATGAAATTCACCTGGGGATGGATGGCAGCCATGCCGGAAATAAACTGACCCTTGCCGGTGCCGAATTCCACATGGAGCTCATTTTCCGGATGGGGAAATACGCTTCGCCACTTTCCTTTCTGGTCGGTCGGTTCTTCCAGATACAAAATATCTGTGTATTCTTTGATTGCTTCATCAATCCACGGTTTCCTGCGAAGCCTCATATATTCGATATCCTCCTTGGGAAATACAGGAAATATATCCTGATTTATTCTTATAGTATCACAGCCCGAAAGGTTTGTCACAACAGGGTACGAATCTCCCCTCTCCCGGGCGGCCTGCCCCATGATGTGCGCCTTTAAGTTTCCTGGCTGGTGCCGGAATTTTCTACCTCCGGCATAGGCTGGGCAGAAATAGGAATCTGGTGGAAATTGTCCCAGTCAAAGCTCCTGTTTCCATCGGCCCTGGCTCTGTCTGCAATCTGCCTGTTCCACTGGTCATCCATGAAGGCCTGGTCACTTCCAAGCTGTTCCACGTCGTTTCGAATCATCACATTGCCGTACATGGTCATCAGTGTGGTCACATCTTTATCGAAGCGGGGAGAGAAGATGTCGGCAGTGGGATCGTAATGAGCAGCGGTGAGGCCCATGATGCCCATGAAGGTATCATAGAGCATATCGTTGGAGAAAGGCATATTTCTTCTTTCTATCATGGACTTCATTTCCACAGGATGGGAAGCCCTGTAGGCATCGGATGTGTAAATCCAGAAAGGAATATGGACCATGGTGTAGTCGAATTGGTCCGCATTGTGTCCCGGTCTTTCCGTCACCTGTTCCCCGTGGTCCGAGAAATAGAGCACACTGTCAGCGTGGAGCCAATTGGTGGCCTCGTTCATAATATTTTCCATCACGTAATCATTGAAAAGGACGGAATTATCATACTCATCATTCATGATTTCCGCAGTACTTCTAGTATTTCCGGGATTCCGGGGCCAATGGTAGAATTCCGACGGATACCGATCCCAGTAGCTTACATGGCTGCCCATGAGGTGCACCACAATCAGCTGGCGGCGGTTATTGGGATCCACTTTCCGAAGGTAGGGAATAAGGGCAGTGTCGTAATCCTTGGTCACCACGTCGGTGCCTACATAGGAATTGATCCAGTACTGGTCATCACAGGCCGAACCGATGGCGCCAATCGGCGTATCCCAGACGCCGAAACGGGACTGGTTGGAAATCCAGGTGGTCTTAAAGCCTGCCTCCCTTGCCAGGTCGATAATGGAATAGGCTTCTGCCAGATTCATGTCATTGTACTGGTTCTTTTCCGTCAGCGCTTCCGTCAGCACCTGCACCGTCTGGGTATAGCAGGAATAGCCGTGATTGAAGAACACATAGTGCGGATCGGCTGCCGCTTCCGTCTGGAAGGGCGTAGTCTTTCTGGAATAACCGTACACATTCATATGATCCCTGGTCAGGGATTCCCCGATAACGAGCACATAGACCCCGTCCGGTGCCGCCTTCAGCTGCCGCACAATATCTTTGTCTGCAATATGCATATGACGCCTTGCATTCACCATTTTTTGGAAATCAGAAAAACTATGCAGGGTTTCATAAGTTTCATAATACACATGGGCCAGTCTGGTGCCGCCGATGGAAAGGGCGCAGAGTCCCACATTCACAAAGAAAAGGAGGAGCATGCCAAACCAGGTCTTCCTGGACACCTGCTCCCGGTTGAAGCTGAAACGGCTTGCTTTGAAAATGAGCCAGCCCAGAATAAGAAGCGCTGCCACACCGGCTGCGATTTCCGCATAGGGAATATTCACCTCAATATACTCCATGGTTTCCGCCAGATTCGTCTGGGCCAGAGCCAGCAGCATATTAATAGAAATGAGGGAATGGGTAATCACATAATAGCCAATGTAGGTAAACTGCACCAGGATATAAAGGATAATCAGCACCACGCAGGCTATGCGGGCAATCATCCGCGCCTTCCCCGGCAGAATCCAGGCCGCCGACAGGCAGGACACAAAGAGGTAGAGCGGTGTGGACAGTTCGCCGCTCACATCGGACATATCCAGAAGCACCTCCGTCTGGGACGCCAGATAAGGCACGATAAGAGACAAAATCCACAGGAAGCCAATGGTCAGCCAGAGATGGACGGCAGCTCTCTTCAAATGATGGCGGATGAAGTAAGCCGTCACAAATCCCACCTGCAGGAAGAGAAGAAATACCTTCACCTGGGAAAAAGGTTCATACCCGCCGGGAGCGCCAAAATACCAGGACAGGAAGAAAGCCAAACAGAAAGGAATCAGCGTGGCAGCCGCCCACCACCGTTTCCAGTGGCCGGGACTTTCCTTCTGCAGAGGAGAAGAAATATGGCTCTCCCGGTATTCTTTTTTCATATGGTCTTTCGTCTTCCGAGTCTCTCTTTCGGAACCGCTCTTTGCATGATTCATGGATTTTACACCTTTTATATAATAAAAATTTTTTACAAAATGAAACAGTCATAACTGATTCAGTCATAACTGATTTATTTTATCACAGAATGGACAGTAAAGGTAGACGGGGAAGGAAAGGTTGACGAGGCTGGCGCCCGGCGCCCGGAAGGTTCAGAGGGTTCAGAAGGTGGTGGTATCGCCCTTCGGTGCACAGCGAACACATTTTGCACTAGCGAACTGGATTTGTAAGGGAGCATCAGCGACCTGAAAATCCAGTGAGTCAGTGACAGCAGAGGATGCACTATGCGAACTGGATTTGTAAGGGAGCATCAGCGACCTGAAAATCCAGTGAGTCAGTGACAGCAGTGGTTGAAGGAGCGCTAGCGACGCGCAAAATGTAGTGAGTCGTTTCCCCTTTAGGGGGCGATAAGTATGAAGTCAGCGTTACGTGCTTTCCTCCCCGCCGAACACCGTCATCCTGAGCCGTAGGCGAAGGATCGTCGGTCGACCAATTAAAAGGAAGGCCCTTTAATGTGCAGGCTAAGGGCCAACTTTGGCCGACTCGCGCATTCTATGCAGAATACGCGCAGTAAAAATCGTAAGTGACAAAAATGTCAGTAAATACCAATCGGCGGGAAGGAGCTGCCAAAAGCAGCTGACCCCTTCCGGCTCACTCCGCTCGCCACCTCCCCTGAGGCAGGGGGGGAGGCAAGGGACGTTACGGGATAGGCTTTTGTGTCTCCAGTGGTGCATGACACAGGAGAAAAGCAGCTGGCAGTGACCCAGGCAGCCCACTAGGGAAGCGCTGATTAAATCGTTGTTTGCTTTTATTCTTGAATTTTTATGCAATGCAAGGAATGAGGCGACGCGAATAGCGAGCTATTTAAGGAGCCTCATGACGAAGCAGTGCATGAAAATTCTTATAAAAGCAAACTCTATGAATTAATCAGTGCTTCCCTAGCCCACTAGTCCACTAGTTCCTAAGCCCTTTCTCCCGGTTCCTTTCTGAAAGAGCCAGCGTTACTTGCATTCCTCTCCGCCGTGATATAATGCACATAAGAACGTCATGCCGGGAGGCTTCTATGGATATTGATAAACTGTACTATTTCTTTGCGGCGGCAGAATCCGAAAGTTTTACCAAAGCCGCCGATCGGTGCCACATTGCCCAGACCACCATGAGCAAGTACATTGCCCAGCTGGAGAAGGAAACGGGCTGCACCCTTTTCCTTCGTTCCAGGAGCAGACTTTCTCTCACAAAGGAAGGCCGCCAGTTTTATGAAGGCATGAAAAAAATTCATGGAGACTATGAGGCCCTTCTTTCTTCTCTTACCGCCCCAAAAGCCCTCTGCCGTCTGGGCCTGGCATCCCAGGAATACCGGGGTCTTGATTTCCTTCCGGCCCTGCAGCAGGCCTTTCCGCAAATCAGTCTGTCCTACCATATGGCACCGGTGCCGGAGCTGGAAAAGGCCCTTGATGAAGGGGCCCTGGACGGAATCATAGGCCCCGACGCCATTGCTTTTCCCAAACGGTTTGCCACCATTCCTCTTATGCCCGTTCCCCAGTGCCTGGTATGCTCTGTATCCAGCAGCGAAAAGTACAAAGATATCCCCCGCCTCATTGGTTCCCTTTCCTTCCTGACGAAATCTCACAGTCCTTCCTATGTGGACAGCTGCAGGAAGAAATTTGAGGAAGTGTACCATACCTCCTTTGCAAAGAGCGAGAAGGTATCAAACTATACGGAACAGCTGCTCCGCCTGTCCCTGGGCGGCGGCTTTTCCATTCTTCCCCTCCCGCCGGGCCAGAGTGAAAATCTCTGCGCCTTCCCCCTGCCTCCCTGCTTTGAAGAATGGACCTGTCTGGTATACAATCCATCCCACGTATCCCCTTCCCTTCGCCGCTTCATTTCCTATTTCCATGAAAAAAAGTGCTGAATCGACGATTTTTCTTCTTTTTACTTTCTGAAAAAGACATGATATTCTTTTGAAATAAGAATATTCTGTCTTTTTTTATAAGGAAATCACTATGATACTTCAAAATGATCTGACCCGGGGACCTCTTTTTCCCAAAATGATGCGCTTTGCCATTCCCTATCTGGCAGCCTGCTTCCTCCAGACCTTCTACGGCATGGCGGATCTTTTCATTACCGGCCAGTACTATGGCGCCGCCCCCGTTACCGGCGTATCCATCGGCAGCCAGGTGATGCACATGATCATCGTCATGATTGCAGGCCTCACCATCGGCAGCGCCGTTTCCATCGCCCGGGCCCTAGGCGCGAAAGATGAAAAAGAAGCCTTCCGCCTCATGGGAAGCGCCGCCGCCCTTTTCATCCCCTTCTCCCTTGTATTCACTGGACTTCTCTTTCTCTCCATGCCCCTCATTCTGGAGCTGCTGCAGACACCGCCGGAAGCACTGGAAGATACCCGAGCCTACCTGACCATCTGCTTTGCCGGAGTGCCCCTCATTGTGCTGTATAACACAGTGAGCGGCTTTTTCAGGGGCATGGGAAACACAAAAGCCCCCATGACCTTCATTGCCATTTCCGGCATAGTCAATATTTTTCTGGATTACCTTCTCATCGGCTCCTTCCACATGAGCGCCGCCGGCGCTGCCTGGGGCACCTTTGCCAGTGAAGTGGTGAGCGTGGTCCTTTCCTTTCTCTACCTCCATCGGAAACTGGCGCCCCTCTCCCTGACCCGCCGCTCCTTTCTTCCCGGGAAAAAATGGACCCGCCGCATCCTTTCCATCGGCGTTCCCATTTCCTGCCAGGACGGCCTTATCCAGATATCCTTCCTCATTATCACCGCCATTGCCAACAGCCGCGGCGTGGAAGCCGCAGCGGCGGTAGGCATCGTAGAAAAGATTATCAGCTTCCTCTTCCTGGTGCCCTCTGCCATGATGTCCACTGTATCGGCTACGGCCGCCCAGAACCTGGGCGCCGGTCTGACAGAAAGGAGCAGGCAGGCCCTCCGCTATGGCATTACCGTCTGTGTCGTCTTCGGCCTTCTCTGCATCATCCTCATCCATTTCAAAGCCCCTGAAATCGTGGCCCTCTTCGTACCGGGAGAAACCGCCGTCATTGCCATGGGGAACGACTACTTCCAATCCTATGTGGCAGACTGCGCCATCGCTGGCATCCACTTCTGCTTCTCCGGCTATTTTGCAGCCTGCCGGAAAGCGGCCTTCTCCTTCATCCACAACGTAATTTCCATCTTCACTGTCCGCATCCCCGGCACCTATGCCGCCGCCCTCCTCTTCCCATCCACCCTTTATCCCATGGGCATGGCCGCACCGGCAGGCTCCCTTCTGTCTGTCATTATCTGTGTGTTCCTTTATAAAAAATATGTCAGGAAGCAGCCCGGCTGCAGAAAGAGCCGCTGACGGCTATCGGCTATCAGCTATCGGCTATCAGCTAACGACTCCCGATTCCTGAATCCCCAGTCTCCATTCCCGACTCTCGGCTATCGGCTGTCCACTATCAGCTCCCGACTCCCAGTCTCCGGTCTCCAGCCCCCATTCCCGACTCCCCAATCCCCATTCCCGACTCCCCAATCCCCATTCCCGATTCCCCAGTCCCCACTCCCAGCTATCCGCTATCCGCTCCCGCTCCCAATCCCGACCTCGCTCCCAATCCCAATCCCGATCCCGATCCCGATCCCGATCCCGATCCCATCCCCCACTCCCCATCCCCCTCCCCATATATGCTATAATGAGAAAAGACATTCTGCAGAAGGATACTTTCAGGAAAATGGGCTGCAGCGTCTGATTTCTATGGAATGAAATACGGAAGGAGCAGATGTATGAAAAAAATCGTAGTCACTGTAATCGGTGCTGACCGTGTAGGCATTGTTGCCGGTGTTGCGGCAGCTTTGGCAAAGGAAAACATTAATATCCTTGACATTTCCCAAACCATTCTTGGCGATATTTTTGATATGGTCCTGATTTGCGACATGGAAAAGGCCAAAGGTTCCTTAAAGGAAGTCCAGGATGAACTGGGCGCCCTGGGAAAAGAACTGGGCGTCGATGTACGGGCCCAGCTGGCTGATATTTTCTATGCCATGCACCGTATCTGAAAGGGGGAGCCATGCTCGATATTGAAGAAATCCTGGCCACTGAGCGCATGTTTGACCAGAACAAACTGGACGTGCGCACCATTACCATGGGCATTTCCCTTTTAGGCTGCGTTTCCGATGATGAAAAGACCCTGAATCGCAAGATTTACGACACCATCTGCACCAAAGCCGAACATCTGACGGAAGTGAGCCATGATATTTCCAGAGAATACGGCGTGCCTATTATCAACCGCCGTATTTCCGTTACCCCTGTTTCCCTCATCGCCGGCGGCATTCCGGCCAAAAGCTATGTGTCCATTGCAAAGACCCTGCAGAAAGCAGCCGATGAAGTAGGCGTAGACATTCTGGGCGGCTTCTCCGCCCTGGTAGACCGGGGGATGTCCTCGGCCGATAAGATTCTCATTGACTCCATTCCTGAAGCCCTGGCTTCCACAAAGAGCATCTGCAGCTCCGTAGCCGTAGGCTCCACCAAAGCCGGCATCAATATGGATGCTGTCAAACGCATGGGGGAAGTGGTGAAAGAAACAGCAGAACTCACCAAAGACCAGGACGCCTATGGCTGCACCAAGCTGGTGGAATTCTGCAACGCTGTAGAAGATAACCCCTTCATGGCCGGTGCTTTCCATGGCGTCACCCAGGGGGACACCGCCATCCATGTAGGCGTTTCCGGCCCCGGCGTGGTAAAGAGAGCCCTGGAAGACGTGAAAGGCGCTCCCCTGAACGTGGTAGCCCGCACCATTAAAAACACCGCCTTCATGATTACCCGTCTGGGACAGATGGTAGCCGAAGCTGCCACCGAAAGACTCCATGCCCCCTTCGGCATTATCGACCTTTCCCTGGCCCCCACCTCCGCCGTAGGCGACAGCGTGGCCCAGGTACTGGAAGAAATGGGCCTTGAAAGCTGCGGCGGCCCGGGAACTACAGCTGCCCTGGCCCTCCTGAATGATGCTGTGAAAAAAGGCGGCCTCATGGCCTCCTCCAGCGTAGGCGGCCTCTCCGGCGCCTTCATTCCGGTAAGCGAAGACCTGGGTATGATTCAGGCCGTAGAAAAAGGCAGCCTCTGCCTGGAAAAACTGGAAGCCATGACCTGTGTCTGCTCCGTAGGCCTTGACATGATTGCCATCCCCGGCGACACCCCGGCTTCCACCATCTCCGCCATTCTGGCTGACGAAGCAGCCATCGGCATGATCAATAACAAAACCACTGCCACCCGCCTCATCCCCGTACCGGGAAAGAAACCGGGCGACATGGTCCAGTTCGGCGGCCTCATGGGCTATGCCCCTGTCCTGGAAATCAACAAATTCCGGGCCGACGAATTCATCAACCGCGGCGGAAAGATTCCCGCCCCCATGAGATCCCTCACCAACTGATAGGGTATGTGAAAAAGGGCTGCGAAAAAATGATGACCATTTTTTCACAGCCCCTTTTGTATACATTCATTTTCACGGAAATTGACCAAATGGCAGCCTGCTGCCCGCCGACGGCTCTCGATTCCCGATCCCGACCCCGATCCCGACCCCGATCCCGATCCCCGACACCCCATTCCCACCTTTTCAAATTCTCCTCTCCCCTGTATAATAGATACAGTATATCTAACTATTTAAATAAGGAGACTCCCATGAAAACACTGAAATATATTTCCTGGAACGTAAACGGACTTCGGGCCTGCATAAAAAAAGGCTTTATGGACGCTTTCAATGCCCTTGATGCAGACTGCTTCTGCCTGCAGGAAACCAAACTGCAGCCCCACCAGATCGAGCTGGACCTGCCGGGATATCACCAGTACTGGAACAGCGCCGTAAAGAAAGGATACAGCGGTACCGCCATCTTCACAAAAGAAGAGCCCCTCTCCGTCACCTACGGCCTGGGCATCGAAGAACATGACCAGGAAGGAAGGCTCATTACCGCCGACTTTGGAAGCCATTACCTTCTCTGCTGCTATACCCCCAACAGCCAGCGGGGACTGGCGCGCCTTTCCTACCGCATGACCTGGGAAGAAGCTATGAAAGAATACATGACAAAACTGGCAAAAGAAAAGCCGGTGATCCTCTGCGGCGACCTGAACGTGGCCCACGAAGATATCGACATTGCCAACCCCGCCTCCAACCATAAAAATGCTGGCTTCACCGATGAAGAAAGAGGCCGTATGACAGACCTCCTTGCCGCTGGCTTCACCGACTCCTTCCGTCACCTTCACCCCGACGAAAAAGACGCCTACTCCTGGTGGAGCTACTTTGCCAAAGCCAGAGAAAGAAACGTGGGATGGAGAATCGACTACTTTCTCGTCTCCAGCGTATGGAAAGACCACATCAAAGGCGCCTCCATCCACTCCGATATCCTGGGCAGCGACCACTGCCCGGTGGAACTGGACCTGGAATGCTGATATGAAAAAAGACCGCCGCGGCGGTCTTTTTTTGCGGGCAAGGGATATAGCCGCCTGCCGGCGAAGATTGTGTCTGTTTTCTCTCAAAGGGCGGCAGTTCCTTCGCCGCTTCAAATGAGAACGCACGTTTTTGGCAAGGGTCCTCACTCCATTTGACCTGCCCACCCCGAACGAGACTGGGTGGCGAGCGCCTATATACTCTCTTGCGCCCCACTGCTTGTCAGGGGGGAGAGGGCCACGCAGTGGCGAGGGGGGATTGCCGAAGGCACGCCGGAAGCCAGCCGCCAACAGCCGTCAGCGGACAGCCGAGACCTCCCCCCTCCGTCATTTCGAGCGAAGCCGAGAAATCTCCCACCGCCATACCCCTGCCGTAATTGAAGTATATGCTGCAATCTGCGCTGTCATTCTGAAGTCTGATTGTCTGACGTCTCCCGTCTAAATGCCTCTGCCTCCCCAAATTTCTTACAATCTCATCTTTCCATCCACCATTCCTTATGATCCAGGTACCAGCGGACGGTCTTCTTGATGCCATCTGCAAATTTCGTTTCCGGAAGCCATCCCAGTGTACTCTCTTGCGCCCCACTGCTTGTCAGGGGGGAGAGGGCCACGCAGTGGCGAGGGGGGATTGCCGAAGGCACGCCGGAAGCCGATAGCCGACAGCCGACAACGGATCACTCATACATCTTCTTATAGTAATTCTGATACTCTCCGCTTACGATTCCCATCCACCATTCCTTATTCTCCAGGTACCAGCGGATAGTCTTCTTGATGCCATCAGCAAATTTCGTTTCCGGAAGCCATCCCAGCTCTTCATGGATCTTTTCCGGATCGATGGCATATCTCCGGTCATGTCCTTTTCTATCCTTCACATAGGTGATAAGGCTTTCCGGTTTTCCCAGTTCCTTGAGGATAAGTTTGACAATGTCGATGTTTGCCATTTCATTATGGCCGCCGATATTGTAGACCTCCCCTACGGTGCCTTTATGGATGATCAGGTCGATGGCCTTGCAGTGGTCCTCTACATAGAGCCAGTCCCTTACGTTTTTCCCATCCCCATACACCGGAAGAGGCTTATCTTTCAGGGCGTTCATCATCATGAGAGGTATCAGCTTTTCCGGGAACTGGTAAGGTCCGTAGTTATTGCTGCAGCGGGAAATGGTGGCGGGGAGGCCATAGGTCCGATGGTATGCGCCCACCAGAAGATCGGCCCCGGCCTTGGAACTGCTGTAAGGAGAGCTGGTGTGGAACGGCGTTTTTTCCGTGAAGAAAAGGTCCGGCCTGTCCAGCGGCAGGTCACCATACACCTCATCCGTAGAAATTTGGTGATACCGCCCGATACCGTATTTCCGACAGGCATCCATGAGCACAGAAGTACCGATGATATTTGTCTTCAGAAAGATTTCCGGATTCATGATAGACCGATCCACATGGGATTCTGCCGCAAAGTTCACCACCACATTCGGATGCTCCTCTTCAAAGAGGCCATACACCCCCTCCCTGTCGCAGATATCCATTTTCACAAAGCGAAAATTCGGTTTATCCATCACAGGTGCCAGAGTAGACAGATTTCCCGCATAAGTCAGCTTGTCCAGACAGATGATGCGATAGTCCGGATACTTCTTCATCATATAGAAAATGAAATTGGAGCCAATAAATCCGGCGCCGCCGGTCACGATAATAGTCATAAATACAGGAATTCCCCTAAAAATTTACCAATGAAGCCATGTTTCTTCACTTGTCATTTAAAACTTTCAAATAATCCTTCAAATACCACAATGCACTTTGTTCTTTATCAATATACTCTTCCCTAATAATACCTGATACCTGAAGTGAAATCTTTCTTTTTATAAAATAAAGTTTTTCCGGCGAAGTACTCCGTTGCAACTGCGAAGCTGCCGCCTTTTCTTTCATATTAATTATTTTGCACCATTTAAGTTACTTAGTATGCATCTCAGAGCCATAGCTATAAGCTGACAGTTCAATTCTTCGCGCTAATGAGTTAGCTTCCTTTCAGCCTCGATAGAGTCATCAGATTCCTTAATGAGAGAAATGACTGCACCAATTGCATTTTCACTCCAAATTTCTCCAGTTTTTGTTATAATATCCATGAGGAAAGCCCTTTCTTTGTTTTATTTGTGCACAGAAATTATAACATTTCCACTCAAAGGGAGGCTTTCCTTTTTTATTGTTTCTAGAAAAATTTCCCTACCGAGTAAAATTTTACACTAAGTATCGCAATGTATTTTTCCGCTGCTGCTACGACCACTGACGACTACAGATTTGGCTTGTTTCGCTCATTGAGTATCATCTGCTTCCAGCGGCAGCCAATAAAAAAGGCGCCCTACATTCCTACAGGACGCCACTTTCATTGATTATTTATACTTCATCATTTAAAATTTTCCATTTGCAAAATGCCGTCTCTACCGCTCCTCGATCTTCGATCCCGCTCCCGCTCCCGACCGCGCCATTAGGCGCCCCCCAGCCACCAGCTGCCGCACCGTCAGGCACGCTCCTGACCGCGCCGCCCCGCTGAGTGGTATTTATCGGCATTTCACTCACTTATCATTCTTACTGCGCGTATTCTGCATAGAATGCGCGAGTCGGCCAAAGTTGGCCCTTAGCCTGCCCATAAAAGGGCCTTCCTTTTAATTGGTCGACCGACGATCCTTCGCTTCGCTCAGGATGACGTTGGAGGGCGGGTGTGCAAGTAGCTAGTTGCTAGTAGCTTGTAGCTAGGAACAAGGAACCAGCCACTAGCCACCAGCTGCTGCGCCGTCAGGTGCCCCTCGATCTTCGATCCCCGATCCTCGGTAGTGTAAAATATTTTGTGTAAATGAATCTTGCTCAAAATATTTTCATACCTCATACTTAAGGGGAGAAAGAGGAAAAGGAGTTACTACCATGGCAAAGCGTACCCCTACCCCTGGCGAAAAAATTGCGCAGGAAATCTACGAAACCTACAAACCGACCACTGTCGAAGAGATGCAGTCCGCCTTAAAGAGTGTCTTTGGACCATTGTTTGAAGCAGCTCTTAAGGGTGAATTGGATAACCACTTAGGCTATCCCAAGAACGGCAGCACCCCTGAGGATTCCAAGAATACGAGAAATGGGTATTCCAGGAAGAACCTGAAGACCTCCATGGGAACGGTACCCATCCAAGTCCCTCGTGATCGGGAAGGTACTTTTGAACCCCAGTTAATCCAAAAATACCAGCGTGATGTTTCCTCTATCGAAGGGAAAGTTCTTGCCATGTATGGCCGTGGAATGAGCCAGAGAGACATCTCTTCGACCATTGAAGAAATCTACGGTTTCTCCATCTCCCATGAACAGATTGCCCATATTACGGACCGGATCCTGGACGAAGTATATGCGTGGCAGAATCGCCCACTGTTTCCTTTTTATACCTTTCTCTTCATCGACTGTCTGTATGTTCCCATGAAGACTGACAGAGCCCTGAAACAAAAGGCTGTCTACGTCATCCTTGGGTATGACATCAATGGTGAGAAGGATATCCTTGGTATCTGGATCAACGAAACGGAAGGTAAGCATACCTGGATGCAGATTTTCGATGAAATCAAGAACCGGGGAGTACAGGACATTGGTTTCATCTCCATGGATGGTGTCAGCGGCCTTGAAGAAGGCGCTGCTGCCATCTTCCCTGGCACAGTGGTGCAACGCTGCATTGTCCATCTGATCCGTAATTCCATGCGGTATATTCCCTGGAACAAATCCAGAGAGTTCTTGAAAGAACTGAAAGAAATCTACAAGGCTACCAATGTAGCAGAAGCTCGCAGATTGTTTGAAAAGTTCAAGGGAAAATGGGCAGCCTATCCTGGGGCTATAGCGGTCTGGGAAAACAACTTCCAGCACGTGGAACAGCTGTTTAACTACGGCTCTAATGTACGGAGAGTCATGTACACTACCAATGCCATAGAAAGCATCAATTCCAGTTTCAGAAAGGTAACCCGTAAGGGCTCTTTTGCCAATGACGAGGCCATCCTGAAGCTTCTCTACCTCCGTGTCCTTGAGCTCAAGAACACCAAATGGAAGGGCAAAGGAAAGGTCTTTAACTGGCAGGCTGTTATGAACCAATTATTGATTGACGAACGTATGAGCAAACTAATCGCTAAATACGATTGGTTAATCTAAAAACACAAAATTCTTGACATCCCCCCGATCCTCGATCCTCGATCCCGCGCCGTCAGGCGCTCTCCAGCCCCCAGCCACTAGCCACCAGCCACTAGCTTCCAATCCCTCCCATGACTCTCCAGCAGGTCATAGTAAGTGTCACATCTTCCGATACCACCTCGTCTCATACCCATCGGCCCTCAGCAGCAGTCCCGGCATCCAGTCCGGTGTTCTTTCCATGATTCCTGTGATTTCTTCCACCGGAGTCCCCTCCCTGCATTCCACGATCACTTCGTCATGGACATGGCCGCAGATGAAGTAATCCCTGAGGTTATGCATGGCGTAGGCCAGTATGTCCCTGGAGATGGCCTGGATGATGTTTTCCACAAATTTAGGGCCGTAGGATTCGATGCGGTTCCATTTTCTTTTGGTGTCAAGGCCCATGTAGGTGATAGCTGTTTTTCCGTAGGCGCTTCCTTTCAGGGCGGCGCCGGGATAGGCAAGGCGGCGCCCTGAGGGGAGGGCGATGAAGAGGGTGCCTTTTTTCATGTAGAAGGTAAGGGCCCCCACTCTGGTGATCCGAAGCTGCTCTATGGCTTCTCTCACGGCTCTGTCCACCTGCCACCAGTAGGAGACGATGTGGGGATTGGCATGGCGCCAGGATTTCACAAGGTTTGGCAGTTCTTCCTTTGTCAGTCCCATGTCCAGGGCGCCCATGGCCATGAGGGCTCCTTCTCCCCCGCCGTAGCCTAAAGCCAGTTCGGCGATTTTCCCTTTCTGCCGGAGGTCGCTGTTGATCCCTCCTTTGACTACGGGTTTACTGAACATTTTTGACGCCGACTGGGCGTAGATATCCAGATTTCCGGCGAATACGTCCATACGCCATTTTTCCCGGGCCATGTAGGAAAGTACCCTGGCTTCGATGGATGAGAAATCGGACACAATGAAGGTATAGCCCTTTCTTGCCACAAAGGCGGTGCGGATGAGCTGGGACAGGGTATCGGGAACAGAGCCGTAGAGGAAATCCATTTTCTCATAGTCCCCCTCCATCACCAGGGAGCGGGCCAGCAGGAGATCTTCCAGATGGTTCTGAGGAAGGTTCTGGAGCTGGATATGTCTTCCCGCCCAGCGGCCGCTTCTGGCGGCGCCGTAGAAGCGGAACATGCCCCTTGCCCTTCCGTCATCACAGACTGTGTCAATCATGGCGCCGTACTTGGCAAGGGATGATTTCTGCACCTGTCCATAGAGCATGAGGGCCTCTTTGACTGCGCCTGTAGAAGAAGCAAGGAGCTTTGCCGTTTCCTTTTTCGTGAGGGAGTCCGCTTTCTGGCCCTTGGCTGAAAGCCATGCTTTCATCTGGCAGGGGGATTTGGGATTCAAAAGGCCAGTCAGGTGTTTCAGCCGTCCCAGAAGTTCCATCTGCGCCCTGTCTCCCATGGCCATGGCGGCATGGACAAAGGGAATGTCCACGGGGATGCCCCGGTCATTGATCCGCTGGTCCTCATGGTACTCATCCCAAAGCGCCGCAGGCGTCCGGAAAGGGGAAAAGGCTCTGCGGACTTCTATTTCCACTTCCACGTCCCGGGCATTGTATGTCTTGAAAAGCTCCCATTCTTCCGGATAGTCTTCCGGCTTCCTTCTCCCTTCCGGCCCGAGCAGGGAGAAGAGCCCTATGAGGCGGCTCCCCTCGTCCATCTTCTTCTCTGAAAGCCCCAGCGCCTCGCCCAGATCCTTCAGGGAGAGCGGAAATCCCAGAGATGAGGCAAGGACCTGTGAACACTTCCAGCCCAGGGGATCCAGATACTTTCCCACCGTGTCTCTTTGCTTTCCGTAGGAAAGGAAATGGGACAGACAGTGTTCCCGAAGATACCTGGACAGGCAGACTCTTTCAAAGGCGGCGTTGAAGGCCCACTTCGTCACAAGGGGATCCGTAAGGGCTAAAAGAATCTCCTCGGGGATGCGCTCCCCCTTTGCCAGATCCACCACCTTCACTTCCCCATCATCCACGGCGTAACCAAAGAGGAGAATGGAGAAATCCGGGTGCTCCGCATACTTGTATACCCCACAGCGGGCAAGGTCTATGGGACTATAGGTTTCGATGTCGATTGTGAGTGTCATGTGAGTACCTTTTCTTTTGAGT
Organism: Dialister succinatiphilus; assembly: GCF_928721695.1. NCBI lineage: Bacteria > Bacillati > Bacillota > Negativicutes > Veillonellales > Veillonellaceae > Dialister > Dialister succinatiphilus. The sequence goes on from NZ_OV788641.1 coordinate 2,339,078, forward strand.
AATCATAGTGCGTAAGTGGCTGGAATAGGGTTGACGGGCCTTCGGCCCAAGGGTTCTTAAGTTTGACGGCCCTTCGGGCCGAGGGTTGTGGTATCGCCCTGCGGGCGATGAAGTTTTATGATTCTGCTTCGCAGAATGGAAAACCGCAAAACCTCGCTTCGCTCGTGGAAATGCACCCCTATCGGTGGCTGGCGCCACCACTTCCCCCGGAGGGGGAAGTTCTAGCGGCGCTATACAATGAGCTACTTAAGTTAGCACTAAAGAAAGCGGAGAGCAGACTTCCCCCTTCGGGGGAAGTACCGCCGCAGGCGGGGATAGGGGTGCATTTCCATCGCCGGAAGGGCGGTTTGCCTGTTTTCTTTCGCCCGTAAGGGCGGTTGTAAAGGTTTTATCATAATGGCGCCCCTTCTTTTTAAAAGGCGCCTACCGAGGCCTTTCCCCTGAGCGAAGCGATGCACAGCGAACATGATTTGAAGGAGCGCTAGCGACGCACAAATCATAGTGAGTCGTTTCCCCTGTGGGGTGCAACCCTTCTATACAACCCTTGGCACCGAGGGCCGACAGGCCCGATGGATGCCATACGCCCCTCTGCGCCGCAGGCGCAGGCCCCTACGGGAATACCGGCAAGCACCGGTCCCGATCCCGATCCCGACCTCGATCCCGATCCCGATCCCGATCCCGATCCCGACCGCGCCCACAGGGCGTCCCAGCCACCATTCTCACCCAAAAATCTCATCTCCAAAATCTTCTTCCGGCGTACTCCAGTTTCCCAGCGCCGGTCCGTCTGCCAGTTTCTGCAGATTGTTCAGCCCGCAGGCGATGCCCATTTTACCATCGTAGCTGAAGGCATAGAAGTGAATGGAGGCCCTGCCGTAGCAGCCGGAGTAGAAGCCGGATTTTTCGGTAATGCGGTTCAGGTTTTTGTCTACTATGCCCGGCGGCATATCGCTTCTGGCGTTGATGTAGTAGGCATGGTGGTAAACGGAATCTTCCCTTTTATCCATATCGCCGTCACGAAGCGGGAGGGTAAGGCTGGAAAGGGCCGCTGTCTTTCCATTGACTGTCAGTTTTTCCTGTCCCTGCCGGTAGGCTTCGGCTATGGCCTTTTCCACTTTGGAAAGGGTCTCTCCGTCTTCTTTGGGAATGATGAGGCAGATGGAGTATCTTGCCCTGTCTCCCTTGAATTTTCTGGGTTCCCATACGTTGGCATAGGAAAATCTTGTTTTCGGTCCTGTCACCACTTTCCTCAAGTCTTTCATGTGTGCTCCTTTTCGTCATAATGCTTCTATCTTTTCTGCCAGTTCTTCATAGTGCTTCGGCGATACTTCCGTCAGCTTTTGGGCTCCATACTCTGCCAGAAGGGATCTCACCTCGCTCCTTTTCCCCAGGTTCCATTTCTCTGCCATGAGCCCTCGCACATCCGCCATGGTGACTGGCGGCTTTTCTTCCTCTTTTTGTGTCATCATTTGGCGGATTTCCTTTTCCAGCTCGTCAAGCTGCACGCGGATGACTGCAAGCTGGTCTATGATGTCTTGCATGTTGTTTCTTCTCCTTTCGATATGGTTTACATTTGTGTCACTGGAGGGGATGACCGGGGCCGGGACCGGGACCGAAAGACCCGCGCCGCAGGCGCCCCAATCCCGATCTCGATCCCGACCGCGCCATCAGGCGCATCCCGATCCCGATCCCGGCCGCGCCATCAGGCGCGAGCTGCCAATGCCACTACCATCAGCCCCACCAGTCCCAGGGCCCCATTTCTTTCCCTTCTAAGGCTCTCCCGTTTTTTCTGCTCCTCTCTGGCGTACTCTTCGAAGGATTTCCTTACCGTCTCTAAGGCTTTCTTCCTCTCTTCCGATTGACTCTCCAAGTTTTTCAGCTGTATCCTGAGCCTCTCTGACTGTTCTTTCTGTTTCTCGTTCTCCAGCAAGGCTCTGTCCAAGTCCGATTCCAGCCTGGAAAGCTCTGTTTCCGTGATCCGGTACGTTTTCTCCGAGGAAAATGGTGAGGCCGCATCCACCGGCAAAGCCCAGAAGAAAAGTAAGAAGAAGAGGCAGAAGGCGGCGGCATAGTGTTTCATCATTCATCACCATCCGTCTTCTCCAGGATCCTGTTTCCGTCAAAGATCTGCCCTGCCACTTCCAGATGGTCCGTAAACTGCCAGATTCCCGCTTCCTTTACGGTGCATTCCTTCCACCACTGGGCGGCCCAGAGTGTATGTCCGGCAAATTCCGCCGCTTTGATGTAGCTTTGAAGCCAGCTGGCGCTGGCGTAGATGCCTGCTCGATAGCCCGCAGCCGCCGTTCCTTCACAGAAGGCGTGGCACATCCGGTTAATCACCCCCGGCCTTGGAAACTCCCTTCCCCGATAAGAATCTTCTTCCACATCCCAGAAGACCCCCAGAGGAAGGAGGTCTGGTGTCAGACCGCAGTCTTTCAGGATAGAGAGAAGGAAATCCCTTTCCACCTCCAGCTCTCCCCCATGGCGGGCATAACCGAAGTGGTACACCCCCAGTTTCAGTCCCGCGTCATGGGCTCCATTCACGTTCTCATAAAACCGGCTGTCAAGATATGCGCTTCCATAGCCTGCCCGGATGATGGCAAAACCTATGCCCTCTTCCGCAACTTTCTTCCAGTCGATTTCTCCATTGTGCTCTGATACATCGATGCCTGTTGTCATATTGCTTCCTTTCGTTGTAAATTACCCTACTGTCACCGGATAGGATGATCGGGACCGAGGTCGGGACCGGGGATTGTGTCATCGGGGATAGCATCCCGTTTGTTTCATTCTCGATAGGGACCGGGACCGAGGTCGGGACCGATTATTGTGTCATCGGGGATAGCATCCCGTTTGTTTCATTCTCGGTAGGGACCGAGGAACCCACCCCGAACCCGATCACGACCCCGATCGCGATCCCGCCGTTAGGCGCATCCCGATCTCGATCCCCATCGCGCCGTCAGGCGCATCCCGATCCCGATCTCGATCCCGATCCCGCCGTCAGGCGCATCCCGCCCGCGCCATCAGGCGCTTCCCATGCTATAATATAACCAGTTACAAATCGTCAATCAGAAACCGTTCTTTACTGTGATTAACAAGGAGGCTTCCCATGGGTAGTTATCACGATTTAGACGTTTTCAAACTTTCAAGACAGCTGAACATACTGACTTATAAAGCAGTCATAGCTAAACTGCCAAAGAGTGAAATTTACGCCCTATCTTCGCAAATGCGAAGAGCAGTCACTTCCATTACCTTTAACATTGCAGAAGGATACGGAAGAAAGACAGTAAAGGACAGAGTCCATTTCCTGTACATTGCCCGCGGCTCCATTTACGAACTAGAAGCCCAGTTAATCACCTGCGTTGACCTGGGTTACTTGACAAGAGAAAATATCACTCCGGTACTAAAGTTGGAGGATAAAGTTTCCAGAATGCTTATGGGGCTGATAAAAAAATACGAAAGTATTGGTTTATAGGCCGGGGATGGAGTCATCGGGGATTGTGTCATGAGTGACGCTATACCGTTTGTTTCATTGCCGGTAGGGACCGAGGCCGGGACCGAGTTCGGGAATGGAGTCATTTGTGACGCTATACCATTTGATTCATTGGCGGCCGGGACCGAGGAACCCACGCCGCAGTCGCCCACAATCCCGATCTCGACCCCAATCCCGATCGCGCCATAAGGCGCTGGGACCGAGGCCGTGACCGGGGCCGAAGGACCCACCCCGATCTCGATCCCGATCCCGATCCCAATCCCGCCGTCAGGCGCCCCCGGCCCCGATCTCGATCCCGGTCCCGCCTCCGGCGCTCCCTTACAGCCTCTTCTTTACCTGCTGAGCAAGCTTCTCCATGCTCCCCACTCCCGCTTCTGACAAATTTTCAATAATGGACAGGATTTCCGTTACGCTCATGTAACCTACGATGAAACTGGTCATCCAGGCCGGTGTGCCAAGGACACCGAAAATCATATCGCAGGATGAGGCGGCCAGTGTGCAGAGAAGGTAGAGAAGAAGTTTATCCATCCCCTTTCTCATGTCGAAACTCCGTATCAGCCCTTTCCTCCTGGCTGCGGGTATGCCCCAGAGAGCTGCCGCCAGCGTCGCTTTTCCGTTCCTTTCCGCCAGGCTTTTGAAGCTGATGGCCGTCCATCTTGTGAGGCAGTCAATCACCACCAGCAGGGCAAAACAGAGGAAGAGGACTGTTCTTGCATCCATGAGGAAAATCAGCAGCACCGTGCTTACGGTTTTCAAAGGGTATAAATCAATCAGTTTTTCAATGTGATCCATATCGGCTCCTTTCGTACTATCTTTATCAGCGTGAAGAGAAGATCCTTATGGAGGATGAAAGCACAAGGGCATGACTCTTAACAGCACCGGCCCATGGAACAAGCTCCTCGCGCGCGTGTATATATATCGTACATATGCCATTTACACCCCTCTTTTCTCTTGTATATCTCTATAGGTAATATCTTGTTCCACTTGTTCCATTGGCCTGTTTTACACGATGGTGACTGAGAAATCCGGTGGAACAAGCGGTGGAACAAGATGGGACAAGCTGGAACAACTTCATAAAATCACATAGGTGAAAATCTGTTCCTGTGGAACAAGCTGGAACGAGTTGGAACAAGCTGGAACAAGAATATATGTCGTCTTGTTCCACCTCACTCAGTAGACAATCAGTTTTCTATTCTTTCTCATAAAACCTCTGCCGTCCATAGGGTGTGCACTTCTTGCTGGCTGCTTTCTTCCATCCCTCCATTTTGCTCATGATGGAAGAAATGTCGTAGCTGTCCTGTTTCTTCATACGGGCAGGATCGAGCCCGAAGCATTCCGCGTAGATTTCCATATGGGTGACGGTATCCCTCATGACGGCGCCCGGTTCTTCCGGCAGGCCTTCTGCGCCGGAAAGGTAAAGCCTCCTTTCTGTTAAATCCATGGTGTCCCATTTTCTGGGCAGTTTGGTTTCCAGATATTTTTTGACCAGTCCTTCCCTGTCGTCTGTTTCCATGGCGGCCTGTTGCTGTTTCCGGGCAGCGGAAAGGAGTTCATTTTCAAGGTACAGCGGTTCCCCGGCTTTCCATATGGTCATGGCCTCGGCCCAGATCTGGCAGATTTCATTCATCGTCAAATGCCAGGGCTTTTTCATGGTCATTCCGCTGACCGCCACGGGCCAGAAGCGCCGGTTTCCTGTGACGTCACGCAAAAAGCCGTTTTCAGCGTTGGTGGTGCCCACGATGACGCACTGCCTTGGATGGCTTTCCACGGTAATGCCGTAGCTGGCCCGGTACTTGTCATCCCTTCTGGAAATAAAGGATTTCACCGTTTCAATATCCGCTTTTTTCATGCCCGCCAGTTCTCCCAGTTCAAGGATAAAATAGCCCTGCAGCTTTTCCGCCGCGGCCTTGTCCCTCATATCCGTCAGAGTGAGGCTGTCGGAAAACCATTGTCCCCCGAGGCGGGAAAAGAGGGTGGATTTACCGATCCCCTGGCTCCCGTTGATGATCAGGACGGAGTCAAATTTCACCCCCGGCTCATACACCCTTGCCACGGCGGCGGCCAGAGTTTTCTTTGTAACCGCCCTTGTGTATTCGCTGTCCTCTGCGCCCAGATAGTCCACCAGCAGCGTTTCCACCCGCTTTACTCCATCCCAGGTCGGCAGGGATGCGAAAAATTCCCTGATGGGATGGAACTGGCGCTCGCTGGCCACGGTAATGAGGGCGTCTTTGGATTTCATAGGCGCGTAAATGCCATAATGGCTGGAAATATAGGAATTGAGCTGGGCCATGTCATTGTCCGACCAGCCCGGTTTGATCCGGGGCCATGGAAGGGAGCCTCTCACGTCTACGGAGTCCGTCAGAAGGTTGTAGGAAATGGGCCACAGCTTCTCATCCATGCGAAGAATGGTCAGAAAATTGGTAAGGCAGTTGTCCACGGTGCCGTCAGACCGGAATTTCAGCCTTGCCGTAAGGCTCTTCACTGTCCCTGCTTTCGCTGCTATGGGCACAGGCACCTTGAAATCCTCTTCCGCTTCCCGGGCCTTCTCTTTCAAAATCTCTTCCCTTACCCGCTCATCCTTTTTAGCAAAGTCGATCATGGCCCTGTACGACGGCAGACGGTCCACCTGAGTGCCGGCATCGGTATCTGCATCGAGATGCCCGAAACGGGCCAGCCGCACAGCGTCAAAGGCATTCAGCAGCCTTCCCGAGAAAGGATCCGTGGCGTGGAAGGAATACATAAATTTCCCATCATACACCACCAGCCCCGCCGACGAATCGGCGGGCTTATAGTCATAGCGCCCGGGAATGACAGAGGGCTCATAAAGGTCTGAAAGAAATGTACGGATCACATCGTCCATGGGCCAGGCACGGCAGAACGCGCCTACCAGTCCCCTCTTCCCATATGGGTCCTCTGCCTTCGCCACCGTCGCCACCACTGCCTTTCCATCCGCCGATGGCCATGAAGAAAGGTCCGTCCAATCTTTGTACTCTGAAAGCACGTGATCCGGATCCAGCAGCTCCCTTTCCTGCCCTTCCGCCACATACTCCCCGTCCTTTGAAACGGATCCCCAGTACATGAGACGCTCCGGCTCAAAGGTGGTTGGATCAAAAAGCTCCATGCCCAGTTTCTCGGCCACCTTCCGCGAAATGGCTCCATATTCCGCAGCGCTCACATCCCTCAAAAGAGGAATCACCAGACGAAGCCTTGGCTTCTCAGGACTGCTCTTATGGGTAGAATAAAGGAAACAGGTACAGGAAAGTTTTCCTAATACATCCTCCACAACACCGGGATACCCGTAGTCCATATCAAGGGTCAGAAGGGATCTTAAAAGCACATGGCTCTTCTTCCGAAGCCCGTCCTTCAGCGCCCCGCCTACAAATCCGCCAACATCCTTCACATCCGCCTGCCGGGCCCTCGGCATCTGCCGGTACTCCGCCGCCGTTTCCCCCGTCCTCACAGGGCGGCTCATCCGCTCCACCAGCTCATGCCAGGTCATAGACCGGTTTTCCCAAATTCTCACTTTACGGTTCGAAGCTAAGGCAATTTGATAGGATCTTTCCATGGTGATAACCTTTCTGTTGTAATACAGGAATCATTGAGAAATAAAACAGGAAATAGAGATATAAGAAATTGGCCAGCGGCCAGCGGCCAGTGGCTGGTGGCTGGTATTTAGTGGCTGGTAGCTGGTAGCTGGTAACTAGCCACCAGCCACTAGCTACTAGCCACCAGCAACCAGATACTAGATACTAGCCACTGCGCCGTTAGGCGCTCCCAGCCACCACCTGCCAGGCCTTCTTTTTTCAGATTTTCATCTATGGTGTATTCAGTCTATTATCTGTCCCCCTTTCCTTTCCCCCCACAGGAAAGTCCCGCAGACAGCTGAAAGAAGGAGAAGCAGAAACAGTCCGAATTTGCCACGATTCTTAACTTTTCCGCAATAAATTGCTCTTGTCAGGATGAACTGAAAATGACTTGAACTTTGCATAGACCATCTCCTTTTCTGATGAAATATCAGTTACAAAGGGCAGTGCCGGTAAAGATACAGCCCCTATAACAGGGAGAGTTGCAGCAGAATCAGTACTGTCCTGAAATAAACCAGGGAATAATCGAAAAAGACACAAGAAAAAGGCCGGGCATGGTTAGCCCGGCCTTCGATAATTTATCACAGACCGAGCATGTAAACAGCCGCTTCTGTCTGACAGCAGAAAGCAATTTACATGCATCATATGAAAAGTTAATTTTGGACTGATATGCGTCACTTATGAATCCCCACATTGCAGCTGATTCCGGCTCGTGGCAGGGACCGGATTCCCTCAGTTCTGAGGACACATTACGCATATATTTAGTATAACGGGTATATTTATAATATGCAAGATTTATTTAGTCGTCTTGTTAAATAAAAAATTTATAACAACAAATATACAATTTCCATAATAGTTCAATAAAAGTCTACACTTCTTTTGCTTTTTAGCAACAATTAAAATAGTAGAAATGTTACCAACTGTTACATATTAATTTTTGTTGTTTCATAAATGTTTCCTGTCATCTGACATCCTGCGAAAGCAATGCCCTTTCGGCGGTAGGAGCGGACTGTGGAAATCTTATCTCCCAATGGTACACGCATCATGGTGGCCGGAGATCTCTCGACTCTAAGTCATAACAGACAAGGAATACATTTGTAACCATACCGGCGCGTACCCCCGCTCGAGATGACGCATGGGCGAAGAGCCGATTCGCATCAAAAAAATCATAGAAAAAGGAGCTGTGAAGAATGGATAAGCATTTCTTCACAGCCCTTTCGGATCACCTCCTTAACCGTTATCACTCATATCATTAGTCAGTACGCAGCGGATTCCAGCCAGCGGGTAATTGGTCATACCCACAATCGCCTTACCTGCATCCATCAGCTCCTGGTCAGTGGCATCCAGTTTGATATTGGAATAGCTCAGGCTTTTGATTTTTGCTGCTCCTGCAGATGTAGTGCCATCTGCTACACGAATCTGGAGTTTCAGGTCCGTAAGTTCCTTTGCAACAGCCATAGGTTACCTCCTTTCTTGTTTTCTAATTCATAGGTTGTGATTTGGGTAGAGTCATTGGTGGGATTGATCTGGTGACTGGTGGCTAGTGGCTGGGGGGCGCCTGACGACGCAGTAGCTGGTGGCTAGTTCCTAGTGGCTAGTTCCTAGTTCCTAGCTACAAGCTACTAGCTACTAGCTACTCCCCCTCTATTGCCTCACCCCTCTCCCTCCTCACATGACTCACACCAATTCCTCTTCCGTGGTGCTCACGATGACTGCTTTCTTAAAGCCGGTAAGCGCCGCGCCGGAGCGGGTCACCATGATGGGCTGGATCTTTGCCACAGCCGCTTTCACTTCATCCAGAGTCAGCCCGTCTTTCGGATTGGCAATGGTGAGAGTAGAAGTGGCATTGGATCCTGCCGCAAACACAAGCTGCAGTGTCTTCATTCACATTCCTCCTTCCAGGGCACTTCGGATTTTCCATCCCGGGCCCTGGGATGTTCCGTTCATTTCACCCTCTACTATATAAATAGAAAAAATCGGTTTTATGTGAACGTCATGCAGCAAAAATTTCTTTAAAATCCCGGCTGGCCATAAAAATTTTTCTGATACGCCGCATATATCCATAGATTCCGCAGCGGGAAACTTTTCTCTCTGCCGCTATCTCTTCCCATGTCATGCCGGAAAGACGTTTCTCCAGCATAGTTTTCTGCATCTCTGTAAGAGGGAAACGGCTGATGAACTCATGAAGATCTTCTTCATTCATATCATTCATACCATCATTTCCCCTGCTGTCCGGGATGCCGTCAGCCGTTCTTTCTGCAGACAATTTCTTTTCATGAATCCGGCAGCATCCCACCGCCCGCCATTTCAGTCTGGTCCTGATATAAGCAGAGAAAGGTACGCCTGCTTTGAAATCATACTTTGCCAGCTCCTCGAAAAAGCAGAGCCATAATTCTTGGGCCACATCCTCTGCATCCAGCGTTTTGTAAGTCGTATGAGCCATCCTATAAATCGAATCCTTAAACTGCTGACATAACATTCCCTTTGCCGCCATATCTCCATCTTTGGCGCGGCGCACCAGTTCTTCTGTAAATTCCTCCTTCATTGTACCTGGACACTTTCCCCGGCCATGCCGGACAAAACGGTCCTTTTCCCTCTATGCAGCTATTTCTCTATATCTCTAAGGTCCGCTATAGTTATAAAAATTCAATAAAATACTTGGCAGCACAAAAGACCCGGTATCTCAAAATCAGCATGATGCCCAATGAGTTCGGTGTCTGCATGGTCTACGGCCGCTGCTGTACCGAAGTACGACGGCGCGCGCCATACACGAGTCTCCCGTCATTTCTGCATATGTGGAGCTGATTTAGAGTCCTGGGTTCATTGTGTAGTTCATATCTTTTATCCTTTTTGGCCAAATTGGATGGAAGGAAACAAGGGGATCCCCGCGTGTCCGAAATACCCTCTCCTGCCGGGCCTAGGATTGGCAGGAAAGTGCCTGCTTTCAGAATTGCCTTATAAACTTGTCCCTTCTACTTATATAATAGAAAAAATCGCTTGTATGTGAACATGGAAAATAAAAAATTTTATTTTTTTGAGTATTCCGCAGTAGGTGTACCGCCTGTCCGCCAAGGTGTACCGTTTGTCCGCCGAGGTGTACCGCTTGCCATTTTTAGGTAACTTCTTGAACTATTGGTGTACATGCCAGCTGAAATACTCCTAAATTCTTTTAATAAATATATTAATATATGGCTTCCTGCCATAGAATGAAAACAGGGACGTAGTATTTCCCTTTGTTCTATGAAAGGAGGCCTTTTAATATGGCCAATTTTGCCAGGATCCGGCTCATCCTGGAGCTCCATGACCGCGGAATGTCTCAAGATGAGATTTCCCGCTCCCGTCACATGTCGAGGAGTACGATTACTACCGTACTGCGAACAGCGCGGAAGAAGGGCATCACTTATGCGGGCATCCGCAAGCTGGATGATGCAGCACTACAAAAGCTCTTCTTCCCTGACCGACCGGAAGGTTCAGACATGTACGAGCTGCCGGATTACGAATCCATCCATAAAGAGCTCAAGAAGCCGGGTGTGACTCTTTCATTGCTCTGGACGGAGTATCGTGACAGGTGTCACCAGAATGGAAACATTGCTGTAGGGCATACCAAGTTCTGTGAGGATTACGGCCGGTACTGCACAACCCATGACCTGACCAATCATCTGGAGCATAAGCCCGGAGCCCAGTGCGAGGTCGATTGGAGCGGGCCGACCATGCAGATCATCGACCGTGATACCGGCGCGACCATTTCCGTGCATCTCTTTGTTTCCTGCCTCACATACAGCAGGTATGCCTACGTGGAGGCCACGCTGGATATGAAGATGGATACATGGCTCCGGTGCCATGTCCACATGTACGAGGCATTTGGCGGCGTTCCTGTGCGGACAGTCTGTGACAATCTCAAAACCGGCGTTGTGAAGCATCCCAAAGAGGGTGAAGTGGTTCTCACCGACGCCTATGAGGCACTTGGGCTTCATTATTCAACTGCTATTATGCCTGCCGGTGTGCGGAAGCCCAAGCAGAAAGCATCCGTGGAGAATACGGTTGGAAATATTGCCACCGCTATCATCGCCCGTCTTCGCAATAAGGTTTACTTTACTCTTGGCGAGCTGCAGAAGGATGTAGTAACTGCTACAGATAAGTACAACCGGCAGCCCTTCCAGAAAAGGCAGGGAAGCCGCTATGAAGTATGGCTGGACGAGAAGAAATATCTCCGGGCTCTTCCACGAGCTCCTTATGAAATCGCCGCGGTTATTCTGGGAAGGAAAGTATATCCCAATTTCCACGTTTCCTTTAAGAAAAACTGGTACTCCGTTCCCTACGTATACCGCGGGCAGTCCGTGGACATCCGTTACACCGACAAACTTGTGGAAATCTACTGCGGAAACCGGCGTATTGCCTCCCACATCAGATTTCCTGACTACATGACCAACCACTATTCCACACGCCCGGGAGATATGCCGGATGAATTCAACCAGCCGGAAATGGACAAAGATCGCATCTGTGCCTGGGCCGGGAAAATCGGACCGTGTACGTCGGAAGTCATCAGGAGGATCTTTGACAGTGTAACCATAAAAGAGCAGGGCTATAATGCTTCATTGGCCGTTCTGCATCTCAGTCAGAAATATCCGAAGGACCGCTTCGAGAATGCCTGCCAGTATGCTTTAGCCCACACAACATCGCCCCGCTACAACTATCTTAAAGCTGTATTGGGGAACAATCAAGACAAAATCCTGGACGGCGTACATTCCGCCCGTTATGAAAATACCGGAAAACACAGTATTTCCGAAAAAGGCGCTTACATCCGCGGCGCAGACTATTATGGAGGAAAGACAAAATGATCAATGAAGAAACACAGCGGAAACTCCGCAACATGAAAATGGAACCTCTGGTAGAAGCCCTGCAGAACCAGCAGAGTGATCTGGAATCTTATGCCCCTTTGGACTTCGATTCGAGGCTGACACTGGCCATCGATGAATGCTATTCAGTAAAATTGGATGATCGCATCCGGAGGCTGACGCATATTGCTAAGTTTCGCTATCCTGATGCCGATGTTCACACCCTTATCCTGCAGGGAAGAGGTTTCAGCCGCGAAGAAATCCTGGGCTATGCCAGCTGCGGTTACATTGAACGCCATAAGAATCTGATCATCAACGGATTTACCGGAGTAGGAAAGACCCACCTCGCCTGTGCTTTAGGGAAAGAGGCCTGCCGCCATCTGTACAGGGTCAAGTATTTCCGCATGCCGGAGCTTATGGAACAGTTCAATTATGGAACCGAAGTCGGACGGAGCGTGGCCAGCATTGTAAAGAAGTTCTCCGGCTACGATCTCCTCATCATCGACGAATGGCTTCTCGAGATGCCGACGGAAGTGGAGCAGCAGTATCTTCTTGAAATCTTGGAAAACAGGTACGATGCCCATTCTACTATTTTCTGTTCCCAGTACAAAAGCTCAGAATGGTATCCGCGCCTCGGTGATGGGGTTCTGGCCGATGCGATTATGGACAGAATCATTCACAATGCCTACCACATCAATTGCGGATCAATGAATATGAGAGAATATTTGAATAGCACCGATGCGAAAAATGACTAAATTATTTTAACATCATAACCTAAAGAATAAGCGGTACACCTTGGCGGATAAGCGGTACACTTTCCGCGGAAAGGCGGTACCGCTTTTTCGGATAGGCGGTACACCTGTTGCGGAATATTCATTTTAATTAAAAATGGAGCCAAAGAATTACAAACAAAAGCCAGTCCAATTAGATAGAGAAAAATGTCCTTTCTTTTTCCCTCGGGAACTGCTGAAAAGAGAGGAATACATAAATAACAAATAAATAATGAAATAAAAAACCAGTAAATTACTATATACTCACTTCCAACTATACCATTCCACAAACTCAGTAAATTAATATCCTTGATATATATGGAATGGTCAATTGTAATTTTGTAAACAAGCCCTAGTAGACTCCAGAAAATAAATGGAATGACCGTTTTATTAATGCGCTTCCAAAAATATGTTCTTAGATTGTAACGTTTCCTAAAATCTATAAGAGTAGACCCAGAAATCATAAAGAAAACCGGAACTGCAAAATACCAAAGGCATTCTAATATATTCGCAGTGAACCAGTATCGCTTTGTGCTAAACTCCCAAAAACATCCGTTGGTATGTAAAGATACCACTGCAAAAGCAGATATAACGGAAAGTAGAGAAATATAATCGATGTTCTTAGTGAAATTTAAACTCTTTTTATTGCTGGAGCTCATTTTATCGTCCTTTGGTCTTATGCCAATAATGAATAGATATCTTTTTATAGTTATTTGTATCCAGTCTATCTACAATAAAACCCTAAAACTACTAAAAATATATAACTATTCTACCAAGTTTACACGCCGATATAGAAAAATAGTCAGTGCATGTACTTAGCATCATTAATGCAACAGAGTAGTAAACCGATTGTAATAGGATATGTATACCAGTACGGGCCTGATAACATTGCTGTTAACTGCCCGATTAAGACTATTAGCAAAATTGCAGGTATTGTTCGATTAATCAACTTTCTCTTGATCAATGAATAGATTAAATAAACAGGTGGAGTAACTAAAAGAATTAAACCAATGAGTCCACTGGTGGCTAAGCTTTCAGTGTACTGGTTTAAAATGAAAGAACCCATTTTAGTAATCCCCTTTTCTTTGGTATTCTTCATCCATGCACCAATTTCATCATTATCTTTCGCAAAATCAGGTAATACTTTTTCCATGTATAAAGATTCATATCCCTTCCCCACGCCAACAATTGGATGTTGAATTCCCACTTTTAAAGAAGAGATAGTCATACCATAACGTGCACCATTGGAACGTTTTCCAGTACCCGCTAATGACTCTACATTACGAGATATATAGTTACCTTGTTGAGAAAGAGTATCTCCGTTTTGGTGGTGATCAGATAAAGATCCCTGGGGTAAGAGCACCGGACCGAGGTTATAGATAAATAATCCAAATATGACAGATATAAGCATAATAATGAATGATTTCTTATATTTTTTTAATAAGAGATATCCTGCCATAAGGATAGTTTCAGCAATGAAAAGACACACTGCAGTCCGAGACTGTGTCATAATAATCATTAAGCAAAATGCTGCTAGTAAAAAAACTTTATACACAAGCTGGTACTTAGATTTATCAGGTACTAACATCATTAATGGATAGCAAAATGATCCAACGATACCGAAAGAGGAAGGTTCATCGAAGAGTGACCTAAGCTGCCCCCACCAAAGTAACGGAGGATGCCAGGCAGGTGGAACAGGTACATCATATATATATATATTTACATGCTTTAATATTTCTTCGCAAAATTCACTATTTGTCCACAGCCAAAGAATTTCAGGAATAGAATAAATGATACAAAAAGAAATGAGTATAATTACACTAATTACGCAAAGCTTGATTCCTCTCCTGAAATTGCTTTTAAATAAATAATAAGTAAATAAACTTCCCCCAATAGCAGGAAATAATTCTTCCTTGAAGTCCCTATATATAAACATAGTTGCTGAAGTTATAGAATCTAAATAATCATCTCCAACAAATGAAAATAAAACTTTTAACTTCCCAATCCAAGGTGCTGTTGACATATTTGTGTCTGCAAAAAACGGATATTGTAAACTCCCTATAATAATGCAAAAAATGGGCCAAATCCCATAAGCTAAAGCAAAACGCTTATATCTTTTTTCATTTGTTGCGACTTGTGAAGAATCCTCCATAAATTCATGACTCTTTATATGCTCTATGATCAAGAGAAGAATACCGATAAGGCAGCAAATAAATGGTAAAGAATGTAATGTGTTCACGAGCCGAAATCTAAGGGGAATATTTCCAAATGGCAAAAATATAATCATCCCCATGAAGCAGGCTTCCTGCAGCTTATGTAAAGTAATTTGATTCATTGAAGTTTCATTTTCCCCTTTTTATAAACCAATAAATAAGTGACGAATGCATACAATACAGTATATATAATAATTTTAAAGATGAGCACGAGTATATTAGATGCTGTCCAGATATAATTAATAAGTATTCCTAATATCAATACAGGAGCCATTACTAAAGCAATATAAAATATAGATTTCCAAAATTGAAATACTTCTAAATGTATGGTTTTATAGTAATAACAATTCATAATAAAATTTGATGCCAGAATCGAAAAAGCAGTTGCTACAGCACAGCCAAAGGCACCATACCGATTTCCGAAGTACACGCTTAGAATAATACTAAGGATTCCAGTAATCCCATAAACCCGTGCACGTATGCCATACATATCTTTAGCCTGTAAAATTGAAAGTCCAATATTTTGAATCATATCGATGGTGTATGGAATCATAATGATGAGTGCCATTTGCCATGCATCAGTAAATTCAGATCCAGCCCAAATATTTATAAATTCCCTTCCAAATATTATGAATCCAGTTAAAACCAAGCCATAAACAACAAATTGAAATCTTCCTATCTTTATAAAGATACTGGATACTTCTTTTTCTTTTCCAGGTGACAAAATTAATTGCGTAATTTTAGGTAAAAATACCCCACTGATTGCATAGGATAAAGACAAATAACTAGTATATATAATAGCTGCAATTGAATATATGGCAACTGATCCGGTCCCTGAAATTATTCCCAATATAACCTGGTTCGATTTTAAAAAAATCTGATCTACAATAGAAACAACAAAGGTACTAGTCATTAAATCTTTAAGCCGGGCTAGTATCCCAAAATCAAATGGTGTATGCCAAATAGATATTTTTATTTGAAGCATTCGGCGACAATATATATATCGAACCATCGTCAATATCAAATTAATAACCGTCATAACAAGTGCTACTGCAAATGCAGTAGGCCATGCATTTATAACTGCTATAACTGCTACAGGTTGAAAAACCAGCTGAACTGTTTCCATACTTTTCAAAAATAGAAAGTTTTCATTTGCTGTAATAATCGCCCTGTACAGCATACCAAGCAACGTGATAACAATATTAATTAATAGAAGGACAAATATACTTTTAGCATCGATAATTTCCTGGGGGGTTAGTCCATTTTTAAATATCACATCAAATAAGGAATAAATGATTCCACCAATCATAATAGTAAAAAGTGAAATACATATGTAGACTTTTTGAACGGTAGCAAGAAAAGTCTGGAATATATTAGAGGACTTCTGATAATAGTATATATAAAATCGAATAACAGCAGTTGATAAACCAAAATCCATAATGCTAAAGTACGCAATCAGAGATCCCATTAATTGATAAATACCAAATTGTGAGGTTCCTAGATACGATAGCAAAAGTGGTACATAAACAAAGCCCAGCAGTGCTTGCAAGACTGTATTTACATATGATAACGCAGTTCCTACTTTTCTCTCATTTTCCTTGCTTCTCATTCGATATATTTATTTTCCTTCTATATAAAAATCCGCATGGTACACCAAAAAAAACGCCGAGCAAATTTAGGGCTGGAGATATTCTTCGATTTTCAAAGTGCATTGCGTTAAATGCCTTTTCTATTTGGTCAAGCTTCAGGTGGAAACAATAAATCCATCCATAATATTTAATAACGCCTTTTAATTTAGTAAGAAAATTGTCAGTGAATAGATTTAATACTTTTTTCTCTATGGCTGTTCCTATCGGATTTTTTATCTGAAGAGTAAATCCTGACTTTGTGTATCCATCCGGCTGATAAGTAAAATAATAAAAAATATCATTTTTTACCTTCATTGGTTTTTTAAATTGGAAATAAAGTACTATTTCAGTAACGAAACGCTCTCCTGGAAAAATGGGAAAGCTATATTTTTTTAATTCTTTAGTTATCCAGATTAATGCAGTTTCTCCTTTGTAATGATATTTTGCTCCTAGCTCAAATGTCATTACTAATGTGTTCTCTTTTGGCCAGTATGGAGAATTCGCATTAATATAGTTAGATTCCCCACCTCTCTTTGTACAGTAGCCCATAAACTTATCGGCACTTTTCTTATCCTTTTCCCAATAAGAATGGATAATTGATACCGCATTATCTGATAACGTGTCATCCGAATCTACACAAAAGAATAAGTCCGTCTCACACAGTTCAACAGCATGATTATGTGCCACGTGCTTTCCACCATTATTTTGATATACATATTGAATAGCAATTTGGTTATCTAGCACCCATTGCTTCACTAAGTTTTTAGTATTATCCTGTGAACCATCATCAATTATAAGCCAGCAAAAATCTTTATCAGTTTGCTTACATAATGAATTATACAAGCAAGGTAACAACTTTTCCCTATTGTACGTAGGCGTAAAAATAGTAAGAAATGGCATTTCAGTTCATCCTTTTTTTAGTTTATTAAAAAAGCGTTTCATTAATCCTTGCATACCACCAGTTTCATATGCAGCTAAGACTTTAGCCAAATTATATGAAAATGTATATGGAAGTAAATTATGATATTTAGAAAAATATTTACGTTTTGCTTCCTCGTACTCTCGTACATTAGCATCCCACCAGGATCCAGCAAAATGATGGATAGTATATGTATTTTTTGTAGGATTTACTTCTCCCGTTTCATAATATTTAGCACACAGGTAATCAAATGGAAGGATAACCATATTCTTACCAAAAAAAGTAATATCACCAGTAAGTTCTATATGGTATTTCTGTACTGTTAACTTCGAGATAACTGCAACATTTGTAGTCAAGTCATATTGTCCATTTTCCATTATAAAATGCCTATTGTCATAATTATGAAGCAACATACCAATCCATTCATTATGACGACAAGCACCCATTGTGCCCGTCGGGATATTCTTCTGCGACTCGTAACCGGATACTGCATTATATTTACGAAGCGGATCCAATGATTTTAACACTTCTACATCGGTATCCATATAAAACCCTCCTTCCTCAAAGAGAGCTTTCAATCGTACATAGTCAGTGACAAATGCCCATTTTTTAGCATCGTAAGCTTCCTTACAATAATTATTTTCGGCAATATCAAAATTCGATTCGTTCCATTCTTTAATTTCATAATCCGGACAATGTTTTCGCCAAGAATCTATATAATGCCTTACATCATTAGGCTTAGGATTACCACCAAACCAGCAATAATGAATTATTTTTGGTATCATAATAATACTCCTGCAGAGAGGAATAAGTTATGGATCATCTGAAAAAAATATTTATTTTGATCCTTTACCCCCCCCCATATAAAAATGAGATATTATTTTTCGTATAAGTCCAATCATTCCACCATCATCATATGCAATACGACATGAAGCTAATCTTTCTAAAGGCTTTTGAACCTGACGCAGATAGCGGCGTAAATAATAGGCTTTTCGTTCAGCCATACGCCTACTCGTTTCATCCTGCCAAGATGCTGCGTAATGATGAATAGCATAAGTTTCCTCATTCATCATAATCCAACCAGTTGTATAGTCTTTTGCAATAAAAGCCTCCATAGGAAATATAGCGATATTCCGGCTCAATATTTGTTTCATCCCATTACATTTCAAATTGTATTTTTTTACCAATAAATTAGTAAGAATCATGAGATTTGTAACCATATGGGAATCATTCCACTCAAAGCGTAAATGATCATAGGTCTCCAGCAAATCCGTTAGCAGGTCAAGATTCTTAACTGATCCAAAAGTTCCAATGGAAACTGCATCATCAGATTCGAAGCACATAAATGCATCGTATTCAAGTAAATTGTTAAAAGGCCTAATTAGCTCAACATCAGTATCCATATAGATCCCGCCATAATCATGTAGGATCTTA
Source organism: Dialister succinatiphilus (assembly GCF_928721695.1). NCBI lineage: Bacteria > Bacillati > Bacillota > Negativicutes > Veillonellales > Veillonellaceae > Dialister > Dialister succinatiphilus. Next base: position 2,357,948 of record NZ_OV788641.1, read on the forward strand.
ACTCTTGCATAATCTGCTACAAAAGCCCATCTCTTTTCTGCATATGCCTTTTTGCAGTAATCATTTTGATTAATATCAAAATTGGATTCATTCCATTCCTTAATTTCATATTTTGGACAGTATTTGCGCCAAGAAGCTATATATCTTTTAACGTCATCTGGCAGAGGTTTTCCACCAAACCAGCAGTAATGTATTATTTGGGGTATCATTTTGTTTTTACTAAGTCCTTATACATGCAAAGACAGCCAAAATTTGTCAAAATTTCGCTCTCATTCCTTGTAATCTACCACAAAACGTATTATACCTAATTCTTGATAGATGAGAATCATGCATAGCAAATGCTAAACATGCTCCACCAAAAGGTCTAATAAGCGCTTTTAATTTCGTGAACAATGGAAAATGATGTTTAGCAAGAACATATCCCATACCACATCCATATAGAAATGCCTTGTCAATTTCCTTATCATCTTTACTGCCAACTTCTTTAGGATGTATTATCTTAACTCGTGTATCATATTGTACATTAAAGTTGCAGTTCAATACCCGCGAAATATAATCTGTTTCTTCCCCTGACCCATATATGGTGCCACTACCTACTCCTAACTTTTCATCGAAAAATCCTACTTTTTCAATTACATTTTTCTTTATAAAAATTGAGATAGAAATAGCTGCATTCCAGACATTATTAAAACCTATCTTACTGCTGTTTTTCAAGTAGTTGCGCACTAAAAGATTTCCATCCGGGTCCAAGGGTTGCCCACTAACAACATCATAGGAAGAATGTGTGAAAATTTCATTAACTTCTTTTAGCGTACTTACTGCATACCAGCAATCGTCATCGGGAAATGCTACAATATCATTCAGTTTCTGCTTCATTCCCAAATTCCGAGCATGAGATAGCCCCTTTTCGTTGGTATGGATATACTGAATTGACATTCTATTTTTGTATTCGTTGTATATTTTAAACACTCGATTATCAGAATTCTGATCTACAATAATAACGTCAAATTCTTTATAACTCTGCATAAGCAAACTATCGAAAAGTCGTCTTATTTCATCTGACCTGCCTAAAGTGGCAACAATCAATGTAAAGTTCATGAGTTCTCCTTAAGTAATACTTTCTTCCATAATACGAGCATATGCTGCTGTACAAGAATCCCAGTCAAAAGATGGCTGGCTTATATCCTCTTTGACTGTCCTTTTTCTTAGACGAAATAGTAGCTGATTTGCTATGGAAGGCACATTCTCCGGTTCAAAATAAGAAACATGATCCCCATATATTTCATGAAGAACAGGGATATCGCTTACTGCAATATTTCTGCACCCTGCACTCATAGCTTCCAACGGAGGCAGGCCAAATCCCTCATACAGTGATGGAAAAGCAAATAAATCAGCGTAATGATAGTAATTCTTCAATTCTTCATTAGAAACGAAACCGGTAAAATGAATACGATTTCCCATGATTTCTGCCATTTTCGCTACTTCTGTATCACCAGTAATAAAGCCTTCCTTTTTCCCAACAATAATGAGATCTTGTGGAATCTGGCTTGCTATCAACTGAAAGGCTTTAACCAGTCGTCGCAGATTCTTATGTGGTTTAACATTACCTACAAATAAAATGTAAGGTTTTGGATAAATCCGATCAGCCTTTTCTAATGGAGAACTCCAAAATTTATCTACCCCATTATACACAACGCTAATTTTTTCCTCTGAAACCCCAGTATATTTTACTAGTTCATTTTTTGTAAACTGAGAGACACAGATGATATGCTTCGTTTTTTTCACCACTTCATGAAACATCAATTTAGCATACAACAGTTTATGGGGTCCCCCCACAAACTGTGGCATAGCAAGATGGAAAACATCATGAACTGTAGCAATCACAGGTCCCTGATAAAAGACTGGAATATTATAATGAGGCACCCAAAGCAGGTTACTATCCTTCGGTATAAGATAGGGAAGTTTAATTTGCTCCTGAATGGAATAGATAGGAGTATCTGAAGGAATGATTTCTACATTCGATTGATGGGCAAATTCAAACATGCCAAGTTCATTCGACGAACCGATAATGGAGAATATCCAGTCTGGATGAATTAAGACCAGCCTTTTCATCACATTCTGTATTACAGTACCAATGCCAGAGGAATTAACCATCCGACCATCTACGGTTATTCTCTTCATTATTTCTTACTCTCTTCCATAAGCATCATCAAAACGAACAATATCATCTTCACCCAAATACTTGCCATTTTGCACTTCTATAATGGCCAATGGAATCTTTCCTGGGTTTTCCAAACGATGTTTCACCCCAATAGGAATATAAGTGCTTTCATTTTCCCTAAAGATAACCGTATTATCTCCAAGTGTACATTTACCGGTACCACTGATAACAGTCCAGTGTTCACTCCTATGATAATGGAGCTGGAGACTCAGTTTTCCCCCCGGTTTAATTTCAATCCGCTTAACCTTATAACCTGGTCCCTCTGCAAGAATAGTATAACTCCCCCAAGGTCGGTACATGGTCACGTTTTCAGTGACTTCCTTACGTTTCTGTGCTTTCAGCTTCTCATAGATTTTCTTTACGTCTTGGGATTTCCCTTTCCGTGCTACTAAGAGTACGTCCGGTGTATCCACAACCATGAGATCCTTCAAGCCAATGCCACAAATTAAACGATTGCTCCCTAAAATCATAGTATTGTGACAGTCTTTGGTCAGGACATCACCACTGATGGCATCTCCATTTTTATCTTCCAAAACTTCTGAAATAGAGTCAAAGCTACCAATATCATTCCAGTAAATATCTTTCATCGGCAGGACTGCCATCCTGTCAGACTTCTCTGCCACCGCATAATCGATAGAAATATCAGGAAGGGATACAAAGCTCTTTACCATAGCTGCATATCCTTGTTTTGCAAGGTTATTGATATCGGAATTGTATTTTTCCATTTCATGTTGCATGGTATCAATGCGGAACATGAACATTCCACTATTCCATAAGTAAGAATCCGTCTGCAAGTAGGACTCTGCCGTTTCTTTATTCGGTTTTTCTTTAAAGCTTTCCACTGCAAATCCATTTGCCAACGGTTTCCCCTGATGGATGTAGCCATAGCCAGTTTCCGGTTTTGTCGGTACAATCCCCAGTGTTAAAATATACTGCTTCTGAACGAGTTCAATACCGGAACGAATCAACTGCTGGAATGCATCCTTGGGCTGGACCAGGTGGTCAGAAGGAGTTACGAAAAGGATTTCATCCCCATCACATCCCATCTCTTCCATGCAGTAATCCATGGCAAGTGCTATGGCAGGAGCTGTATTTCTTCCAATGGGTTCGCAGACAATATGTGCTCCTTCTGCATGAATTTCAGAAAGTTGCTGCTTTACAGTAAAAAGATATGTGGAATTGGTCAAAATCACCATATCACGCGGATCTACAAGACCTTCGAAGCGTTCAATAGCTTGCTGCAAAAGAGACTTATTACCGGCAATGTGAAGAAACTGCTTTGGGAAACATGTCCTAGATAAAGGAAATAAACGCGTTCCGCTGCCACCAGCAAGAATAATAATTTTCATTAGCAATCAATCTCCTACTATGAAGTATTAACAAAGTGTTTTAATATTTTATGCTAAGCTCTTTATAATTTCTTCCCTACTCACTGCGTATGTACCTACTTTACCAACGCCAATGCCAGCTGCCCGGTTCGCCATGGAAGCTGCTATTTCCAGAGAAAGACCACCGGTCACTCCCGCAGCAAACGCGGCAAGGACCGTATCTCCTGCGCCGGAAACATCGAATACTTCTTTGGCTTCTGTGGGGATGGTATGCTCTCTTGTGCCGGAAAGTACGGTCATTCCTTTTTCTGATCTGGTTACCACCATACGAGGGAGATGGTACTTTTCCATAATCTTTCTGGCAGCCTGCACTACGTCTTCATCTTCATTATTTACAGGATGGCCAATGATATCGCTCAGTTCTTTCACATTCGGTGTAATGCAGTCAGCCCCATCGTACTTATCCCAGTTCACGCCTTTAGGATCTACAAAAACGGGGATATTGCTTTCATGGGCTGCATGGATTACCTGCCGGCAAAGATCGGGTGTGCAAAAGCCTTTGTTGTAATCTGACAGGATAATGCCATCCACATGGCCCGACAAAATATGATGGACCAGCTTCATGGTATCCATTTCCTGTTCTTTAGAAAGGTCTTCTTTATCCTCAAAGTCAAGACGCAGCATCTGCTGGTGTCCGCCAAGGATACGAATCTTCGTAATCGTCCGCTGCTTGGTGGTAATGATGCCGCTCCGGTCAATCGATAATTCAGCCAAAAGGCTTTTCAGGATATCCCCATGATTATCTTCGCCAATGGCTCCGCTGATATAGACCTGACACCCCAGGCGGGAAAGATTATGAGCCACATTGGCTGCACCGCCGAGCTTATTTCTGATCCCTTTCACCAGATTCACGGGAACCGGCGCTTCCGGGGAAATACGGGTGACGGTACCGTAGAAGTACTGGTCCAGCATCAGGTCCCCCACCACCAGGATACGGCAGCGGTCCGCTTTGTTTTTCAGGAAATCCAGGATTTCCGCATTGTCCACTGCCATAGATCAATATTCCTCATCAATAAAAGAGCAGATAATATGGCCGGACAGGATATGGCATTCCTGAATCCGTGCGGTTACCGTAGAAGGTACCCGGAGTGTGATATCTGCCACTTCAGAAGAGCGGCTCTCTTTTTCTCCCGTAAAGGCAATGGTCCTGATGCCTTTAGCTTTCGCTTCCATAAAGGCTTCAATCACGTTTTTACTGTTACCGGATGTGGAAATGCCGATGAGCACATCCCCTTCCCGGCCAAGGCCTTCTACCTGTCTTTTGAAAACCACGTCATAGCCATAGTCATTTCCTACGGCAGTGAGGATAGAGGTATCCGTCGTGAGGGCAATGGCAGGCAGGCTGATCCGTTCTTTATGGAACCGGCCCACGAATTCTGCCGCAATGTGCTGGCTGTCCGCAGCGCTTCCACCGTTGCCGCAGAGCATGATCTTGTGGCCACTCTTCAGGGCATCCCGGCAGGTTTCCGCAATCTTCCGGAGTGTGGGAATGCACTGTTCTTTAAACAGCTCCACGGTCTTCTGATGCATTTCTATTTCAGTTTTTATATCCATTTGCTTCCTCCATCGACACAATTTCATCCATCACCATATCCACCGTAATGTGCTTCATACAGATAGGGTCTTTACATTTCGATTCGAAGCCAAGGCTGATACAGGGCTGGCATTTCTCATGGGTCCAGATGTTCCGGGCACGATCAGAGAGGGGGCCCCACCTTTTCACAGAGGTAGCTCCGTGCAGGGCGATGAGAGGTACTCCCACCGCAGCGCCCATATGCATGATTCCTGTATTGACGGATACAAGGAATTCCGCATGGCCCAGTATATTTTCCATTTCTTTCAGGTTATAGCGGCCGGCACCGTTCATGGCTTTCACTCCGGCTGCCTGCAGGCGGCTGACTACCCCATCCGCATCGGCAGCATCTTCTTTGCCGCCGGAAAGAAGAATGGTATAGCCATATTTTTTGTAAATTCTCTTCCCCAGTTCCACCCATTTTTCTTTGTCCCACATACGGAGCAGCGTGCTGGATCCCGCAGGGTACAGATGGAAAACCACATATTTTCCATCCAGTATGGGTTCACCGCTGTAAGCAAAATGGGGATTGTAGGAATGGATATCCATGCCCGCTGCGCGGAGGATATTCCGGTAGTTTTCTACTTCATGGACATCGTCGGAATGAACGACTGCCTTATCATAAATATAATGGCGGTGCATTCCTTTCCTCTTGAAGCCCACCTTGAAGTCAGCATCCATGCAGTACGAAATCAATGCATTGATCCGCGCCCAGGGAGCAAAGTCAAAGAGGTAATCAAAATGCCCCAGCTTTCTGGCCTGGGCCAGAGAGGCAAGGGGATTTTTCATTTTGAACTCAAATACCCGGTCAATTCCACTCAAGGCCTTCGTCATGCCCAGATTGGACTTGGAGCAGATAAATGTAATTTTACTATCCGGATAGTCCGCCCTGATTTCCTGTATTACTGCTTCCATCAAAATGGTATCCCCCATGGCCGCCGTTTTCAGAAGGGCTATGGATGGATTCTTCCCGGCATAGGGAGCAAACTTTCTCTTTTTATGAAATAAGCCAAGGCCAAACAGTAATGGACATCCTATGTACCTGTCCATTTTCTTCATAAGCTTATTGTTACGTTCTTTCAATGAAACCTGTCCTCTACAATTCCTGTCAAAATTCTGTATATGCAATCCCATGCGCAGTAAAAGAATGGATGCTTCCGTCAGTAGGCCCCTTCATGATGAACAACGACTGCCACCGTTCTCCACAGGAGAACGAGGTCCAGCCACAGATTCCAGTTGTGGACGTACCAGCTGTCCATCTGCACACGCTCGGGGTAAGAGATATCGCTTCTGCCGCTTGTCTGCCACATGCCGGTGATACCAGGAAGGACAGCGTAATATTCTGCAATATATTTTCCATAACGAGGAACTTCCGCCTGCACGATGGGCCGGGGTCCTACGAGGCTCATTTCTCCTTTCAGCACGTTCCAGAGCTGGGGGAGTTCGTCGAGGCTGGTCTTTCGGAGGAAGGCGCCGCTCTTTGTGATGCGGGGGTCGTCTTTCAGTTTGAATTCTTTATCCCATTCCGCTTTAGCCGCCGGGTCGGTAGCCAGGAGGTGCTCCAGCACTTCTTTCGAGTTTACGCACATGGAGCGGAATTTGTAGCAGTTGAATTCTTTTCCGTTTTTCCCTACCCGCCGATGCTTAAAAATGACGGGGCCCGGGGAGTCGTGATAGACCCAGATGGCAATGGCCAGAAGGATGGGCGATATGAGGATGCCGCCGCAGATGGTAGCCACGATATCGAAGATTCGTTTCAGCAGCTGGTTCCAGGGGCTGGCCAGGTTATTCCGGATGTGGAGGACCATGATTTTCGCATCGAAGAAGGATTCTGCAGTTACATTGGACATGGGGACAGCCACCAGATTCGGAACCACGTCTACCTGTTTCACCAGAGACTGGGCGCGGTAAATAAGGTCTGACAGATCATCCTGGGGAAGCCCCGGCGCTGCGATGAGTACCGTGCGGACCCCTGTTTCCTGAATGACTGTTTCCATATCATCAAATCCACCCAGCACAGAAAATCCATGGATGGGAATGTTGACGGGATGCCGGTCTTCCAGAAATCCCACCACCCGATAGCGCATGCCGGAGTCACGAAGGATCTGCTGTACCACCAGCTCCGCCGTCTTTCCGGCACCTACGATAAGTACGGGAATCTGGAAAGCTTTCACCTGCTTCATCACTTTGCTTAATACCACACGCAGCACTGCCATCAGCGTAAAGGCCAGAATGGTGTAGAGAACCACAAAGAGGCGGGATACCTGTCCTGAGACCTGGGCAAAGAACATGAGGATAATGCCCAGCACCGTGCCTTCCAGGCACGCAAAAAAGAGACGCTCCACCATACGATATATGAGCATGCGTCTCCCGTAGAGTCCGCTATAGAAATTGAAAAACATAAAAACCAGCGGCAGCCACAGGAAAAGATAGCCTTCAGCCACCTGAAAGGTGCTGTAGGTCATGATACAGTTCCTGATATACACTGCCAGTATCCCTGCCACTGCCAGGGCGGCATAGTCGCCCAAGGCAAAAATAAGAGACGGTATCAGTCTCCCGTCTGCATTCTGCTTCGCTTCATGTATATGATGATCCATAAATTCCCCCGGATTGTTCTCTATGTCTAGTCTATTCTTAGTGAATGTAGATATTATATCACAATTGAGGAAGGGGGAGGAAAGAGATTTGAGATTTGAGATTTGAGGATGTAGAGACAATTAAACGGGAGACGTCAGACGGTCAGACAATCAGACTTCAGACTGGCAGTGCGCCTTGGAACGTATACTCCACTTATGACAGGAATTTAGTGCAGGGAGATTTCTCGACTCCGCTTCGCTTCGCTCGAAATGACGTGGCGAGAGAGAGCTCAGCTGTCCGCCATCCGCTGTTCGCTTACCGTGGGGAAAAAGATGGTTTTGAGAATTGAGACATTGGACACACCTTCGGTGTGAGGGTTGACGGGGCTTCGCCCCGAGGATGGTCTTTATTTATAAAATCGGTGTTTTTTTTGATCAGATACGCTGTTCATTTATAAAAACAAGCATTTTTGTAAATGAAAGCAGCTTCGTTTATAAAAATAGCATTTTTTATAAATAAGAGCAAGAGAGCTTTGAGGATTAAGGTTTGTTCTGCCACTGTGGAGGTCCTGCATAGGACCTCCAAGTGGGGCGAAGTAAGGCTGAGGAGAACGATGGTGAGTTTCAATGGTATGTTTACCCTCGTACACCCTTTTGCCACTACGTGGCATTTCCCCTCAAGGGGAAACGAGAAATTCAGAGGCGCTTTCCTTTTGCCGCCCCACCGAACTGCGGGCGGAAAGGTGGTACGCAGTACCAAAAGGGGGAGACGGCGCAAGCCGTCAGACGATAGATGATAGACGAGGAAGAGATTTGAGGTTTGAGGATGTAGAGACAATCAGACGGGAGCCGTCAGACGGTCAGGCAATCAGACTTCAGACGGGCCCTTCGGGCCTTTCGTGGGCGGCCTTTACAATCATAGAGGGCCGCCTCTTTTGGTAAAATCATACAACCGCGCCTTTGGCGCGAAAGGAAAACATGCCGACCAGGCTGCGCCTGTAGGAAATGCACCCCTATCCCCGCTGCGCGGTACTTCCACCCGGAGGGGGAAGTTTGCTCTCCACTCAGTATTTGCCCTCATAAGCAACGCAAGGCATAGCGCCGGTAAAAGTGCCCCCTCCGGGGGAAAGGTGGTGCGTTAGCACCAAAAGGGGTGTATTTCCAGCGGACGAAGTCCGGTTTTGCGGTTTTCCCCTCGCCCCTTGAGGCGGTTTTAATGGTTTTTACCATAAGTGGCTCGTCTTTATTGACTATTTATACTCTCGTAGCCGAATGAGCCGTGGAAGCATAAGGCCAGATTGGAGTGACGTTCCAGTGAATGCTTTCCGCTTTTGATAAAATCCCAGCTTTCTCTATATGATTCATCTATATAAACAGCTTTGGATGTCATTAATTGGATGAAGTATTCCGGTTTGTTCATACAGTGTTCTGCAAAATCATAGGATAATTGTTCTTTTTCATCATCTGATAGATTGATGCGATTATGAAGGACGTGTTCGAGGTTTGATGACATATAGTATACGCTGTAGGATAATCCTCCTATTTTATGAGTATCAAGCAGTTTTTGGACATTTTGTTGCTTTATATGGTTTCTTCGGCAGAGGTTTTGTTTTGAGCTGCATCTGATGTTATCTTCTGAATAAACAATCTGACTGCAGTCAGGGGCTTCTTGAACTAAATCGTCGGGAATAAAGGCTCCATCCGTATCAATAATATGGACGATTCTAAGGATGTTGCTTTTCGTAAGAAATTTTTTGTTACAAAATGCTCTGATTTCTTCATGAAGCCTTTTGATTATATTCCTGTTTGTGATGGTCCTATCCGATGTGATATCTCCATGCATAACCAGGGGTTCTATCCGGCTTGATGAAAAAATATACTTTAAGGAGCCGGCAAGTGATGTATCGTCTGAAGGGCCTTCCAAAATGAAAATCATGGCTTTTTTACGCATTGGGTTTGCCCCCTTTGGGATTTAACCTGCGTTCTTCTTCCTGCATTCCGGCCTTGCGGAATGCTGCTGCAATTTTATAATTTTCTGTTTCATCATATAATGTGTAATGATCGTTTCCTAAAATAATATTTCTGTAATAGCTGCTGCGCAGGTTATTGGAGCGTTTCATATTTCTGATTCGAATATATCGCTCATCGGGATCTGTTGTGGTAAAAGCGGTGCACAGAGTCGGCAAGGTTTCCAGAGGCCTCAGGTTATGGGATGTAAAAATCAGCTGGCCTTTTCCTCTTTCCTGAATGATGGACAGGAGCTCCCCCAAAAGGTATTCAAAGATACCGGAATCCAATTCATCCACTGCCACGGTCATAGACGGTCTATTATAAATTTCTATAAAGAGCTGCAGGACGGAGACGATTTTCTTAATACCATCCGATTCATAAACCAACGGAATTTCTCGGTCATTGCGACAGGAGGTCAGCCCTATCCTGATTCCTTCCATATGCGTTTTACCCACAAAGGCAGTGCCCAAATCGTGAACTCCTATGGTCAATCCAGGGATGAGCGTCTGGAGGACGATGTTCATATAACCAATCATTTCAGATAGGACACGAAACATATCTTTTGGAATGACCGGCGGTTTATTTATCGGAAGCAGTGTTTGCCCAATGGCGCTTCCTTCCAGATGGAATGCAAAGGGAAGCCCGGATAAACTGATGATCCCGTTCATATCTGTTTTCATGACAAATAACTCGAAGTTTCCAAATCGCACCAGGGAGTCAAGCAATAACCGATAAATTTCGGCATTTTTATTTTTACGTATGAAGGAAAGAAGTTCTGAAGAGAAAAGGAAGGATTTCCCCAGCTTCAATGCCATCCCTTTATCCCCCATGAGCTGTATATAGGCAGTTTTATCGTCAATGAGAAGGTCATATTTAGCTTTGGGCAGAAATACGGCTTTATTTGATTTTGTATTCATGACGGTGGTCATAGGACATTTTAAAGATTCCGTTTCTACCGCGCATTTCAATTCTTCATCAAAAATCACAGGGCGATACTGTACTGTGTCTTCCTCGGTCTCGCTAAAAGCCTCTACATTGGAATCCGGCAGTGCGGCCTCTTTTCTTAATTTAAATGTATATTTTACCCTGTAATGTATATTGCCTGCTGATACTATGAAATGAAATGACAGGACAGCACACTCAGCACCATACATAATGTATCCTGCATATTGATTATCTAAGATTCTCCCAGACAGCGCCTGCTTCAAAATATTCAGTGAATCTATGAATGCTGTCTTTCCGGAACCATTTTGTCCAAAAATGCCCAGCACAGAGGACTTAAAGCCTTCGGGCTGCAATAATAAGTTAATGCTTCCATGCCTGACATTTTTAAAATTCCATAGTTCCACATAAGTAATGCGCACCATATCTCCCTTTGCCATCTTTGCATTTCCTCCTATATACCGGTACTTGCTGGTATCATCATAAATAATTTTACATTTTTCGTCAATATATTTAACAAAAAAGAATAAAAAATATCTATTTTAAAAAGTTTACATCTAAGGGGGGAAGTAGAAATTTGAAATCCTTATTGTGCCACTGCTTGCGAGCGGAAAGGTGGTACGCAGTACCAAAGGGGCCGAGACCGCAGGTCTCGTGAGGTTCAGAGTGTGGACGGGCCTGCGGCCCGAAGGTTATGGCCTGCTGACGCAGGCAGGTTGTATAGAAGGGTTGCGGAAAAAAGGTTCTTAAGATAGATGGGCCCTTGGGGCCCTTGGGGCCCATGGGTCCGTAAGTTTGACGGGGCCTTTAGCCCCGAGGGTTGTGGATTGCCCTTGGACACACCTTCGGTGTGAGGGTTCTTAAGATGGACCGGCCTGACGGCCGGAGGGTTCTTAAGTTTGACGGCCTTTCAGGCCGAGGGTTGTGGTATCGCCCGCAGGGCGATGAGTATGAAGTCAGCGTTACGGGATTGGCTGTCTGTGTCATATGTGACACAATATCCAGTGCCACCTATTTTCTCGTTTCCCCTTGAGGGGAAATGCCACGTAGTGGCAAAAGGGTGTACGGGGCAGAGCATCGATAGGATGCTCCATCGCGGTCCTGACCGCCAATCGGCGGCCCCCTGAGCGAAGCGACGCACAAATCATAGTGAGTCGTTTCCCCTTTAGGGCGATAAGACATAGAATAAGAGTATCATAATCATTCTTACCACCATCCACCCTTTCGCCACTTCGTGGCCCTCTTCCCCTAAAGGGGACGCAAGAACGTTACGGGATTTACTTTCAGTGTCATATGACAAAATAAGCATTCTGCTGACTGGCTCGCTGCGCTCGCCTCCCCCCTTTCCCGCCACGCGGGACTTCCCCCGCAGTTCGGTCGGTCAATCGAAAGGAAGGCCCTTTTATGGGCAGGCTAAGGGCCTACTTTGACCGACTTGCACATCCTATGCAGGATGTGCACAGGGGCAGAACAACCCATGCTTAGCGTAGAGCAACTTATGAAAAGATAGAACCGCGGAGCTTTATTGTGCCCCCTCGAAGAGGGGGTGGCAAAGGAACTGGATTCATAGGGGAGCCCCGCGACCCGCGAATCCAGTGACATGCTTCCCACCGGGCAAGGTGGTGGCGCCAGCCACCAAAGGGGGACTTCGCCCGCCCGGGCTGTCCTGTTTTCCCACGGGCGCCTTCTATCAATAAAAAAGCGCCCTTCTTTCTCAAGAGGGCGCTTTTCGTATTTCATTGTTTCTGGAAGTACTGGTAGGTCCGTTTCAGTCCTTCTTCCAGAGATACTTCCGGAATCCAGTGGAGGTTTTTCACTGCCTTTTCATTGGAAAGGGAGGAGCGATAGATGTCCCCTTCTCTGGCGGGGCCGTAGGATGGAGTGATTTCTTTTCCGGTAATGCGGGAAAGGATGGTAACCAGTTCGTTCAGGCTGATTTCTGTCTGGGTGCTGAGGTTGTAGCAGGTGTCGGCGTTTTTTGTGGTCAGCGCCAGTCGGATGCCCCGGGCAATGTCGCCGGCGTAGACGAAATCTCTGGTCTGTTTGCCGTTTCCGAAGATGGTAATGTCCTGTCCTTTAGCGAGGCGTTTGGCGAAGATGCTGATGACGCCGCCTTCTCCCCCATCGCCCTGGCGTTCGCCGTATACGTTGGAGAAACGGAGTACCACGTAGTGAATGCCGAAGGCCATATGGTAGAGAGCCAGGTATTTTTCTACGGTCATTTTGGTCAGACCATAGAAGGAAAGGGGAATCTGCGGGAGCGTTTCCTGCACTGGCAGGGCTTTTTCGTCCACGTCACCATAGGTGGCGGCGGAGGAGGAGAAAATCACCCGCTTTACGCCGTATTTCCTGCAGCATTCCATGATATGAACGGTACCTGCAATGTTCTGGTACATATCGTTTTCAGGATCCACCATGGAGTCGCTCACCAGGGTCTGGGCAGCCAGGTGGACTACAGCGTCAAAATGTTCCTGGCGGAAGAGGTCTTCCACTTTGTCGTCATGGGTGTCCATCACTTCCAGCCAGGCTCCTTCCGGCAGGTTTTCCCGAAGGCCTGTGGAAAGATTGTCCAGAGAAACGACGTCATCCCCTGCTTCCATGAGCTGACGCACTAGATGGGAACCAATAAAGCCGGCACCGCCGGTTACAAGAATCTTCATAACTTCACCTTTTTCTATAGAAATGACTGATATAAGTCTATTTTAGTTATTTATTACTATTATAATAGCACATGATGATACGGTGTGAGGTAAAAGAATTATAAATTTGTAAAGGATGCGGAGACAATTCGGCGGGAGACGTCAGACGCGCCTTTGGCACATCCCCACTGAAAAAGCCCTCTGCTATAGAGCAGAGAGCTTTTTTTATCTAAGGTACCTATGGGATATAGGCCCTGGAGGCGTGGCCTATGATGGACAGGTGAAGGTCGGTCAGAAGGGATAGGCGGATGGGGAGGATGCTTCCCAGGGCTTCGTAGATATCCACTTCCGATTCTTTGATTTCCTGCATAAGCATGGACATTTTTTCTTCCATGGCGGTCCAGAGGTCCAGCAGTTCTTCTGCTTTCTTTATATTTCTCTGGAGGGAAATGGCATAGACAGCAGCAGGCGCTGTTTTTCTGCCGGGGATAAGGGAAAGGAGCCAACTGAGGGAGGGCAGCGGCCGGTCGTCCAGTTTTCTTTCTACGTAGAGAAGACGGAGTATCATGAGGAAGGCGGAGCAGCCTACGCCGAAGTCAAGTCCCAGCCAGAAGGAGTCGGCGCCCAGGGCGGTGTGACTATCCAGGAAGAGGCTCATGGGGAAGCAGCCGCCCCAGTAGGCCAGAACCATGAGGATGAAGGAAATCCTTGTGTCCTTCAGTCCCCGAAGGATGCCCTGGATGGGGGTGGAAATGGCGTCGAAGAGCTGCCAGCCGGCGCTGTAGATGAGGAACTGTCCTGCAATGAGAGCTACGGCGGCATCGTCGGTGTAGACGGAGCCGATGGAGTTTCTAAAGAGAACGGTGAAGGAGGCGGTCATCATGGCGCCTCCCATGGCCACCACAAAGCCTGCTTTTTTGTACCGCCGTGCCAGGGTCATATCACCGGCTCCCACTGCTGTAGCAATGAGGATGGTGAGGGCCATGGAGCAGGATACGGGAAGCATGTATACGAGACTGGCGAAGTTGTCGGCAATCTGGTAGGCCGCCAGAGCGTCGGTACCGTAGCGGGAAAGGAATACGATAATCAGGCTGAAAAGGCTCATTTCCATGAAGATGGAAAGGCCGCTGGGCACGCCTACGACCAGGTATTCCCGAAGGTCTTTCGAACGCAGGGCAAGGCTTGCAAAAATCTGTCTTCCGCCCAGATCTTTCGATTTCATAACTACCAGAAGGAAGAGTCCCAGGAGGAAACCGTAGGTCATCATGGTGGCAAGACCGGCTCCGATACCGCCCAGGGCAGGCATACCGCCGTGGCCGTAGATGAAGAGGTAGTTGAAAATACCGTTAATCACCGGTGCCATGAGGAAAAGTTTCATGGAAATGGAAGTGGAGCCTGCAGTGTCGGTGAGGCAGCGCAGCGGAATCATGAGGGCCAGGAAGAATACCACGCCAATCATGGTCATCAGGTAGTACCGGGCAATGTGTTCCACCGCTGCTTCCAGAGCCAGGGAGGCCAGGAGGTCATCAATGAAGAAGAAATAGGCTGCTGTGAAGAGAGCCCACACCGAAAGGCCGATGACCATGCCGCTTCTTACGATGAAGGGAAGGCTTTCTCTTTCTTTCCGTCCGATGAGCTGCGCCATGAGGGGCATTCCCGCCATGAGGAGACCGATAATGGAAGCCAGGAGGGGGTAAAAGAGTCCCGCTCCCACAGAGACGCCGGCCAGATCGTCGGCGCCGGCATGGCCGGCCATGGTGGTATTAATGAAAGTCACTCCTGCCGTAGATACCTGGGCCACTAGTATCGGTATCATCACCGACAGCAGTTTCTTAATATCTTTTTTTACGAATAACATGTAAATGCACTCTCCAGAAATTTCATCAAAAAAGACGCCGCGAGGCGTCTTCCATTGAAAGTTCTGCAAAGCCGGCTTTTTCTGAGAACACTGAAAAAGCCTTTCATTTGAAAGTTTCATGGCTGTGCCGCCGCGCAGGGTTTCCCCCGCGTGTCAGACAGCGGCGGAAACCGGACATCCCAAAACAGATGCCCCGTCATTCAGTTGTACAAAATCCTTGCGCCCCAAAATCACAGAGGCGTAATGATTCCATCCTCCTGCACCGATGAAACCTTTGAAGAAGGAGGCAAATGGAGAAAGGATACGTTTGAAATTGAAATTCACCCGGGACGGCACAAGAAGATTGGCTCCTTCTACATAGAAGAAAGCCATGGCAAAGAGCAGGTACATGCTGCCGTACATTTCCAGGTCCATCAGTTCACCGATTTCCATATTGTCCTCCTTTCTTTTGTGAAAAATGTCACAATCTGACATGAACCCAAAGGGTCTATGATATAATGATTGCATAGAGCTGGTCCTTATCCTTATAAACAGGTAAAGTACCAGCGGTCAAATTTTTGAAATGTTTTATTGGTATTTTTAATACCCACTTATAGTATACTACTATAGCAAGAAAAAGGCAAATCTTTCGATATCCTTCAGAAAGCCTTTCTCTTTCCTGCAGAAAGTTTGAAGTCAGGAGGCAGCCATGAAATTAAATTTCACTTCCCTGGAATATTTCTGGAAAGCGGCGAAAATGGAGCATCTCACCAAAGCAGCGGAGGCCCTCCATATCGCCCAGCCTGCCCTTTCCCGAACCATCAGGGGGCTGGAAGAGGAGCTGGGTGTCACCCTCTTTGAACGGGAAGGAAGAAATATCCATCTCACCAGGGATGGCCACATCCTTCTGAAGCATGCGGAAAATTTCCTGCAGGAATATGATGAAATGCAGCAGGAATTCGCCGATTCCAAAAATCTCCAGCAGATGACGGTGAACCTTGCCATCCATTCTGCCACCAAGCTCATTCCTTCATTTCTGGCGGAATTCCGGAAAGACCATCCCGAAGCCATGCTGGAAATCATCAACCCCAAGATGGAAGCCGCTCCGAAACATACGGATCTCACACTCTATTCCAGCATTCATCATGTGGAAAATGAACATACCGTCACCCTTTTCCGGGAAAACCTGGTCATGGTACTTCCCCTTTCCGACCGCCATGCCCGGCTGCCCTACATCAATCTGGCTGATTTTGCAGACAGAAACTACATCGCCCCGCCCAAGGGATTCGTGCTCCGGGACATCCTTGAAACCTACTGCGGAAAAGCTGGATTTTCACCAAAAATCGTCATGGAAAGCGACAACCCCGACACCATCCATGAATTCGTCAATGCCGGCCTTGGCATCGCCCTGGTCCCCCAGATGACCTGGTACAACGCCTACAGCGGCCTGGCCTCGCTCCCCGTAGGAGACATGGACTGCCACCGCTACCTGAATCTTTCCTGGAAAACAGAAGGAAAGCTGTCCCTCTCCGCCGTGCTCCTCAGGGAATACATTATCGACCACTTCTGGGAATACGTGAGAGAAAAGGCAAACAGCGAATTTCCCATGTGATTGGACGAGCCTTCGGTGTGAGGGTTCAAAGAGTTCACAGGGTGGTGGTATCGCCCTGCGGGCGATGAGTTTTATAATGCCGCCTGGCGAGCAGCATACAGTCATTTCAGAAAGGGACAAATGACAAAAACGCTGCTCCCATCCCCGTCATTTCGACCGTAGCCGGTCAGCCGCCAATAGGAAAGCCTCTTATTGTGCAGGCTAGAGGCCAACTTCGGCTGACTTGGAGACTCTATGCAGAGTCTCCACAGAGTGGAGAAATCTCCCCCCCTCTGATGGTACGGGCAGCATTACGGCAGGAGATCTCTCGACTCAGAGTATCATCGGAGCGGTTTGCATCTACCCCCATACCGGCACATCCCCCCGCTCGAGATGACGATGCTGTCGGGCACCATTGGACACACCTTCGATGGGAGGGTTCATAGGATTCAAAAGGTTCAGAGTGTGGTGGTGGCGGCTGACGCCGCAATTTTTTAAATTTTTAAAGAGTACGTCCCTCTCCTCTCTCGTCCATCACGACCTCGATCCCGACCTCTATCCCGATCCCAACCCCAATCCCGATCCCGACCTCGACCGAGGCGTCCCCCCTATTTACATCTCCCTTTCTCTATGATATCCTTGTAGCAGTTACATTGAATTATATGAATGTGAGGTGCGTTATGACAGAAAAGAGAGAAGGGCTGGATGAGCTGAAACAGCTGGGCAGCCGGAACACGAAATATACCTATGATTATGACCCGGGCCTTTTGGAGAAGATTCCCAATAAGCACAGTGACCGGGATTTCTTTATCAAGTTCAACTGCCCGGAGTTTACGAGCCTGTGCCCGAAGACGGGACAGCCTGATTTTGCCACCATTTATATTTCCTACATTCCTGACAAGTACATGGTGGAAAGCAAGTCTTTAAAGCTCTATCTTTTCAGCTACCGGAATCATGGTGATTTCCATGAGGACTGCGTGAATATGATTATGACCGATCTCATCCGTCTGCTGCGGCCGCGGTACATTGAAGTATGGGGAAAATTCCTCCCCCGGGGCGGCCTTTCCATCGACCCCTACTGCAACTACGGCATTCCCGGTACAGAATGGAAGGATTTCGCCCGTTTCCGTCTGCTCCATCACGATATGAATCCGGAAAAAGTAGATAATCGGTAAGTTCATTTCATTTAAAAAGTGACGCCTTTGGACACACCTTCGGTGTGAGGGTTCACAAGGTTCAAAGGGTGTTGGTGGCGCCCTGCGGGCGCAATATTAAATATTATTATATATGTAATGGTGTTTGATGCGCCCTCCTTTTGGGAATATAGCCAGCAGCCAGCGGTCAGCGGTCTTTACCAGCCCACGAATCCACTAAAAAAGCACCCTTTGGCAGGGTGCTTTTTTTATACCTGTTTCACATTCCCAGTTTCACCCGGCCGTAGATGACGGCAGCGGTGACGAGGAGGATGAGGACCATGAAGACGTAGTCTTTTCCCTTGGGCGCCACGCTTTCCATGAAGGTTCTCCGGGATCCGCCGAAGCCGCGGAGTTCCAGAGAGAGGGCCATGGTTTCGCTTCTTCCCAGGGAGCGGAGCATCAGCGGACGAACGATGGACATGTAGCGCTTGACCTGTTTGAAGAAGTTGCCTTTGACAGCCAGGCCGCGGCAGGCCTGGGCTTCGGAGACGGCTCTGTTTTCTTCAATGAAATCAGGGATGAAGCGAAGTCCTGCGGTGAACATGAAGGCGTATTCATAGGGTACCTTCAGCTGGCGCACCATGGAGGCGGTGAGGTCCTGCAGTTTCACGGTGCCCAGGAGATAGATGAAGATGATGGTCATGCCCAGCATGCGAAGGGCCGCCACCACCGATTCTTCTGTGGAGCCACCGCCCACTTTTTCAATGACTCCCAGAAGGGCAGCAAAGATGATGAGCATAATGAGGGCTTTGATATTTTTGAAAAGTTCACCGGATACGAGAAGGATGAGAAGTTCCAGAACGCAGAGGTAAAGGAGGCTTTCCGGCCGGTGAAGCACAATGGCCCATACGGCAGTGCCCAGGGTTAAAAGGATTTTTGTCAGTGGTACCAGATTTCTCATAAGGAAGCTCCTCCTTTCCGTTTCATAAATTCTTTGCAGAAGCTGTCCATGTCCCGGCAGTAGGGAGCGCCGGGGAGGCGCCGGCCCAGAAGAACTGCCGGCGGATAGGCCAGGCCCCAGTCTTCGGGGCGGTTGGCTTCGGAAAACAGGATTTCCGGCTTGTCATCGAAGACCACCTGATGGCCTGCAATGACCACCACCCTGGTGCAGTCTCTGGCTACAATGTCCATGTCGTGGGTAACCAGGATAATGGTAATGCCTTTCTGCTGCAGTCTTTCCATGAGGGCCATGAGTCTTTTCTTTTCTCTGCCGTCCTGTCCGCTGGTAGGTTCATCGAGCACCAGGTATTCCGTATCCATGGCCAGGGCGGAGGCAATGGCTACCCGCTGCTGGTCGCCCCGGGAAAGGGTTCTCGGGTATTCCGCCGATAAACTTTCCGTATCGGTATCCGCCATGGCGCGGTCGATGGCATCTTCCAGTTCCTGCCCTCGTTTTCCCTGATGGAAGGGGCCGAAGGCGATTTCCTCGCGCACCGTGGGCATGAACATCTGCCGGTCCGGCTGCTGGAACACATAGCCGATAAAGCGGCTTCTCTTCGAAGCATCTTCTTTTGTCACAGAGGTGCCATTGTAGACAATATCTCCGGAAGCCGGTTTTTCCAGTCCCGTAAGAAGACGGGTAATGGTGGTTTTACCGCTGCCGTTGCGTCCGGTGATGGCTACGAATTCTCCCTTGTCAAAGGAGAGGGACACCCCATCAAGCACCAGGGGCAGGTTTTTGGCGTAACGGAAGGACACATTTTTCAGTTCAAGCATGTTTCCCCTCTCCTTTCTCGAAAGAATCCATCACAGACTGCTGTGCATCCTTTATATTAAGGAATGGTTTTTCAAAGGAAATCCCCTGGTCTTCCAGAGTCAGCTGGGCACGGTACATATCCGGAATGGCTTCTTCGTAAATGTGATTCTGTTTCATGGCCCGCATCACTTCTTCCGGCGTGCCCTGGCTGATAATCTTTCCCTGATTCATGAGGACAAATTTCTTCGCATAAGGCAGGGCAGCTTCCAGATGGTGTTCCGCTACGATAACCGTCAGTCCTTCCTTCCGGTTCAGTTCGCCCACCATTTCATAAAATTCACGGATGCCTTCCGGATCCAGCGCAGAGGTCGGTTCATCAAATACCAGTACTTCCGGTTCTTCCGCCAGCACCGCAGCCACCACCAGACGCTGGCACTGGCCGCCGGAAAGGGTGGAAACCTTCCGTTCCTCCAGTCCGTCCAGGTGAACCTTGGCCAGAGCTTCCTTTGACCGGCGGCGGATTTCATCCGGCGGGAATCCGTGGTTTTCCAGGGTAAATGCCATTTCCTCTCCCACAGTGAGGGTAACGATCTGGGCCTTGTAGTCTGAAAGGATGACGCCGATGGAGGAAGCCAGATCCGCAATGGTGTGCTGGGTCACGGCCTTGCCGCCGGTGAAGACCATGCCTTCCATGGTGCCGCCGTAGTAATGAGGAATGGCGCCGGCCATGGACATGAGAAGGGTGGTTTTGCCTGCGCCGTTGGGGCCGGTAACTACCACGAAATCTCCTTTGGATACTGCCATGGATACATCATCCAATGCTTTCTTCTTAGAGAAGGGATAGGTATAGGTCAGGTGCTCTACGCTGATGACCCCTTCCTGCTGCTGCTTCAGCACCAGACCGCTGTGGTCGCTGTCCTCTACGTCAGACTCTGCCATGTAATGCATGGATTTGAAAAGACGGAGCGCCGGGAAATAAAGGAACGGTGTGATAATGCCGTTTCCAATACCTACCATGGCTACTGCCGGAAGCATGCCATAGAGGTATACCTTCATAGGAATCCCCATGACCAGGGTCAGAATGGAAACAAAGGTAAAACCGGACACGCAGGTGGTAATGAATCCTGCAATGGCAGGGCGGAGAGAAAATTTTCCGATTTTAATGGGCGGCACGGAATGGGCAAAGAATCCTGCCACATAGGCCCCGAAGAATTCAGAGGCAAAGTCGCCATAAGGGAAAGCGGACTTACTGGTAAAGACTTCCATCAGCGCCGCCACCATGCAGATGCCCAGGCACTGCTTGTAGCTCGGTTTCGTCAGAAGAATGGCCACCACATAGCAGGCGATCATCCAGTTCGGCGTAAAACCTGCCACCGACGGAGAGACCAGATGGAGCAGCATGCCGATAGCCAGCATGAGGGTGGAAATGGTAAGCCAGCGGAACCGACCTCCCCTCGCCTTGGTAAAGACAAGTTTTGATACATCCATAACCTGTTCCATCATGACATTCCTCCTTAATCAATATAACAAAAAATCCTTTCGTTCCTCTGCTGAAAAGCAAAGGGACGAAAGGATCTATTTCCGCGGTACCACCCAACTTGGCAAATGCCCAACTCAGTTTCCTGTAACGGTGAAATCCGTCTGTCTCTACACCTATGGTTCGAAACAGCACCTCCCAGGCCCATTCATCCAGACTGCCATACCGGACTTCCACTTGCGCCGGCTCCCTTGGATGGCTTCCATCAGGACTACTCTTCCTGTTCTATGGCTTTGTATTTGTATGTCAAGAGTATATCACCCCTGTGGGATGGTGTCAACGGGAACAGTAAAGATTCTTAGGATTGACCGGCCTGACGGCCGGAGGGTTCGTAAGTTTGACGGCCTTTCAGGCCGAGGGTTGTGGTGGCGGCTGACGCCGCAGATTTTAAAGAGTGCGATCCTCTCCTCCTTTTTACCTGCCCACTCCCTTTCCGGGGGTGGGTGGCGAGCGCAGCGAGTCGGAAGGGGGCGGCTGTATGGGCCTCTCTACGGCCCGGGTTCCGATAGTTCAGAGGTTGTGGTGGCGGCTGACGCCGCAGTTTTAAAAAAAAGACGCGGCTGAGGGCTTTTGGTAATGAAAAAGCAGCGTATCACTTGACGAGTAGGGGAGCGCAAGTGATAGAGGCACCTCCACCGCCTGCCCTTGACAATTTCCAGCCCTCTTGTTATCATTTACTCAAGATAAGGAGTCTTGGACTCCACACAGTAGAGCTGCGTTTTCTGAGCATCCGCAATATAAGCCGTTCAGCGCTGTTTAGCGTTGGGCGGCTTTTTTTGCAGAGCAGCCAGCCTTTTGTATTTTCTGGAGGTTTGTATGAAAGTATCTGAAATCGGCCTTTTTATCTTTCTGGGTCTCATGACGGCAGTGGCGCCGCTGGCTACAGACATGTATCTTCCGGCCCTTCCCGAGCTGGCGGAATCCTTTGGTATTTCTCCATCCCTGGCCCAGCTGACTCTTACCATGACCATGGCGGGCATGGCGCTGGGGCAGCTCTTTGGCGGTCCTCTTTCCGACCGTTTCGGAAGAAAGGTTCCTATCCTTGTGGGCATGACTGTTTTTACTCTGACTTCCTACGGCGCCAGTGAGGCTTCTACGCCTTCGGTGCTCCTTTTCTTCCGTTTCCTGCAGGGCTTTTTCGGCTCTTTCGGGCTGGTCATTGCCAGAGCCATTGCCCGGGATATCAAGACAGGCACTGAGCTTCTTACCCTGTATTCCGCCCTCATGATGATTAACGGTCTGGCGCCGGTGCTGGCTCCTGTGGCAGGAGGGCAGATTCTCCGCTGGACTGACTGGAGAGGCGTTTTCTATGTGCTGACAGCCATCGGTCTCCTGCTGGCCCTGTCCTGTATTCCCTACCGGGAAACTCTTCCCAAAGGCCATCGTCTTCCCCGGCTCACTGCCGCTTTCCGCTCCTATCCCCATCTTTTCCATGATTCCTACTTTATGGGGCATTGTCTTTTGGAAGGGTTCCTTTTCATTTCCTTTTTCGGATATCTGGCCGGTTCTTCGTTCCTGTTCCAGCATATTTACGGTCTCAGTGCCCAGACTTACAGTTTGATTCTGGGCGTGGTGGGCGTGGGGCTTCTGCTTACAGGCCTTCTTCCGGCAGCCCTGGCGAAGAAGGTGCTGGATGATGCCATGCTGCGCCATTCTATTATTCTTTCCTTTATAGCCAGTCTTTTCCTGCTGGCCGGTTTTTATTTCCTCTGGCCCCTTCACCTGCTCATTCCCATCCTTATTATCACGGTCATTCCTTTATCCATTACTGAAACGGTGAGTATGTCCATGGCCCTTGCAAGGCAGGGGAAGAATGCCGGCGCTGCCTCTGCGCTGCTGGGATTCTTTACGGTAGCTCCGGGCAGTTTAACCATGCCTCTCACCGGTATTGCCGGGGAAGATACGGCTCTCCCTCTGGGGCTCCTCATGACTGGCGGCTACGCCCTCTGCCTTTTGTCCTACTGGAAATGGGTCCACGGAAGGTAATGACTCCGAATAATAATAACTATTTTGTTATTATTATTCGGAGTTTTTTCTGCCAGCCATGCTTTCTTTCAGGAAATACAGATTTTTTCCGCCTTCTTCTTTCCGGCATTCTCTTTGCTTCTCATAGAATCCATGATTTTACAAACTATTTACATAATATAGACATGTATTTGTTCTGCATGGGCGCCATTCATCGGGACTGTTTATAGCAATATTGTTATAAATAGTCCCACTTTTCTTTTTATCTATGCTATTTGTAATCATTTCGGGGATTTTTATTTTTTGCATGGAATCGGTATTGGAGTATTTTCTCCATTTTCTATACAATAAGCTCAGTAAAGGACATAAGTCCCCTGCCGGGAAAGCGGCTTCGGTGATGTGCACACACCTTCCGCTTCCCATTCATAACAAAATGTTCAGTACAGGAGGTTTCAATCGTGAAACGTTTAAAAATTGCTTACTCTGACAAAGCTCTCGAAATTTTCGGAAGCATTTCCTCCCGCGAAGCTGTGGGCGTGAATGATACCGATTTCACCGATGTGGCTGCTGTAATCATTACAGACACCGATACCGATGTGCTCAAGAAGGAAATGATTTTCGCCTTCCATATTCCAGTACTTCTCATCCGCACCAAGGAAGGCCCGGTGGCTGATGATGTCATCAGCAAGGTATATCGGGTGATTGACCTGAACGACACAGATCATGCTTTCTACAGCCGACAGATTGAAAGCGCAGCTGCCCATTACGAAGATCAGCTGCTTCCTCCTTTCTTCAAGGATCTGGAAAAATATGTGGAAAACGGTTACTCCCAGTTTGACTGCCCAGGCCATCAGGGCGGCGCTTTCTTCCGCAAGCACCCGGCAGGCCGTGCATTCTATGATTTCTTCGGCGAAAATACCTTCCGCGCCGACCTGTGCAACGCCGACGTGGCCATGGGGGACCTCCTCATTCATGAAGGCCCGGCTCTGGCAGCCCAGAAGCACGCAGCCCGGGTCTACAATGCTGACAAGACATACTTCGTACTGAACGGCACTTCCACATCCAACAAGGTGGTGCTGAACGCTGTCCTAACTCCTGGCGATATCGTCCTCTACGACAGAAATAACCATAAGTCCATTGACCACGGCGCTCTGGTACTGGCCGGTGCAACTCCGGTATATCTGGAAACGGAAAGAAATGCCTTCGGCTCTATCGGCGGCATTCCGGAACACTGCTTCAATGAAGATTACATCCGAAAACTGGTGGCTGAAAAGGATCCGGTAAAAGCCAAGGCTAAAAGACCGATCCGCCTGGCAGTCATCCAGCTGGGCACCTACGACGGCTGCATCTATAATGCCCGCCAAGTAGTGGATAAGATCGGCCATCTCTGCGACTACATTTTCTTCGATTCCGCATGGGTAGGCTATGAACAGTTCATCCCCATGATGAAGGACTGCTCTCCCCTGCTTCTGGACCTGGGACCGGAAGATCCCGGCATCTTCGTCACCCAGTCTGTCCACAAGCAGCAGGCCGGCTTCTCCATGACCTCCCAGATTCATAAGAAAGACTCCCATATTAAGGGCCAGGACCGCTATGTACCTCATAAGAGAGTGAATAATGCATTCATGATGCACGCTTCCACTTCCCCGCTGTACCAGCTCTTCGCAGCCCTTGACGTGAATGCCAAGATGCATGAAGGCGAAGCAGGCAGAAAGCTCTGGATGGACGCTGTGAAGCTTGTGATTGAAACAAGAAAACAGGTGCTCCGCAACTGCCACTACATCCGTCCTCTGGTTCCTCCGGTGGTTTACGGAAAGAAATGGGAAGATGGAGACACCGAAAAGATGGCTAACGACATCAATTACTGGGCTTTCGAACCGGGCGCCAAATGGCATGGCTTCGACGGCTACGGCAAGGGCCAGTACTTCATCGATCCCATGAAGCTGCAGTTCGTCACTGCCGGCATTGATGTAGAAAACGGAGGCTATGAAGATTTCGGCATTCCAGGAAACATTCTGGCCAACTACCTCCGCGAAAACGGCATTATTCCGGAAAAATGCGATCTCAACGACATCCTCTTCCTCATGACCCCTGCGGAAAGCGAAACAAAGATGAACGACCTGGTAGCAAAGCTCATCCGTTTCGAACAGCTCATCGACCAGGATGCGCCCATGTCTGAAGTGCTCCCCTCCATTTATAACGCTTACGAAGAAAAATACAGAGGCTACACCATCCGCCGCCTCTGCCAGGAAATGCATGATTTCTACAAGGACCGCAAGGTTTCCACTCTGCAGAAGGAACTTTTCCTGAAGGACTATCTCCCGGAATACGTGATGAATCCGCAGGAAGCGCAGTATGAATTCATGAGAGCCCATGGCGAACTGGTGGACCTGGCTGATGCAGAAGGCCGCACCGCCCTGGAAGGCGCTCTCCCCTATCCGCCAGGAGTGCTCTGCGTACATCCCGGTGAAAAGTGGTCCAAAACCGCTGTCACCTATTTCCTGGACCTGGTGGAAGGCATCAACCAGCTGCCCGGCTTTGCCCCTGAAATTCAGGGCGTTTATGTACAGCCCGGCGCTGATGGAAAGAAACATGCCTACGGCTATGTGCTGAAGAAGGAATTTGAAAAGAAATAAACTTATAGGGAAGCGGGGAAACAGGGTTTCCCCATCCTTCCTTATCAAAGGAGAATATCATGAGTAAAGCAAACAAAATGAGCGTTTTCCAGCTCACCATCCTGACAGCGGTCAATATGATGGGTTCCGGCATTATCATGCTCCCGTCCAAACTGGCTCAGGTGGGTGCCCTGTCCATCGTTTCCTGGCTGGTAACGGCCGTGGGATCCATGGCTCTGGCCTATGTATTTGCCAAGTGCGGCATGTACAGTAAAAAAGGCGGCGGCATGGGCGGCTATGCTGAATATTCTTTCGGCAAGGCCGGCAATTTCCTTGCCAACTACACCTATGGGGTGTCCCTGATTTTTGCGAACACCGCCATTGCCATTTCCGCCGTAGGCTATGCCCTGGGTTTCCTGGATACGACTCTGGACCCGGTCATGACCTGCGCTGCCACTATCTTCACCCTCTGGCTGGCTACCGTTCTTAACTTCGGCGGCGCCAAGTACACCGGCCAGGTTTCCTCCATCACCGTATGGGGCGTTATCATTCCCTGTATCGGCCTCGCTTTCGTAGGCTGGTTCTGGTTCTCCCCCTCCATGTACACTGCCAACTGGAATGTCCATGATCTGGGCTTCGGTGAAGCAGCACTGAACGCCATCACCATGACCCTGTGGGCTTTCCTGGGTATGGAATCGGCCTGCGCCAATGCGGACGCCGTGGATAATCCGGAAAAGAACGTGCCGAAAGCCGTTCTCGGCGGCACCCTGCTGGCAGCAGCCTGCTACATCGTTTCCACCAACATTATCTTCGGTATCGTTCCTGCTGACGTTCTCGTTTCCAGCTCCGCTCCCTTCGGCCTCGTATTCTCCCAGATGTTTGGCGGCACCGTAGGCAAGATCATCATGGGCCTCATGGTTCTCTCCTGCTTCGGTTCCCTCCTGGGCTGGCAGTTCACCATTGCCAACGTATTCAAGGCAGGCAGCGATGAAGGATACTTCCCGGCCTTCCTGAAGAAAGTGACTTCCCACGGCGCTCCAATCGCCGGCATGGTGGCCATCACCATCATTCAGTCCCTCTTCTCCCTTATGACCATCAGCCCCTCCCTGAATGAACAGTTTGAGACTCTGGTCAACCTGGCAGTCATTACCAACATCATGCCCTACCTCCTCTGCATGGCTTCTGTGGTAGTCATCATGAAAGCTGTAGACCATGTAGGCAGCGAACTGAAAACCACGAAACTCATTGCTTTCATTGCTTCCCTCTACAGCCTCTATGCATGCTACGCCTCCGGCTTTGAAGCCATGACCTACGGCGCCATCGTCACCGTATTCGGCTGGACCCTCTACGGTTTCGTATCCGACCGCTTCGACCTGAAAAAGGCCAAAGCCGACAACGAAGCCATGGCCTCCGGCAAAGCTCCCGCTAACGCTGTTCCTGCAGCTGCGGAAAAATAAAAAAATATGGCCTGTCTGGGGCAGAACAGGCCATACCATATAACATCCTCTACAACAGAAAACCACCGTCCTCTTTGAGGGCGGTGGTTTTCTATGGACAAGCCCCTATGGGGCTTGAGGGTTGACGGCCCTTCGGGCCGAAGGTTCTTAAGGGGCTTAAGTTTGACACGGCCTACGGCCGTGAGGGTTGTGGTGGGCGCCTCTAAATTATAAAAGGCGCCAAATTATATGATAAAAACTATATACCCGCTCTGGCGGGTGAGGGAATGCACACCGACTTCACTGGATGGCGTCTCACTGGGTTAGAGGGTCCCGGAGCTCCCCTATGAATCCAGTTCCTTTGCCACCCGGGCGGGGGACTTTACTCTTCGCTATGTGTTGAGCTGCTTAAGTTAGCAGTAAGGCAAGCGCAGAGCAGACTTCCCCCACCGGGGGAAGTACCGCCGCAGGCGGGGATAGGGGTGCATTTCCTCGCGCTCCAGGCGCGGTTGTATGGTTTCCACTGCAGAATGCCTATCATAACGTATGACGCAGAAAGGTAAATCCGTAACGCTGACTTTATACTCATCGCCCGAAGGGCGTTACCACTGGGGAGGTGGGTGCCCTTATGGACAGTCCCTTTGGGGCGTGAGGGTTCGGCGCCTTTGGTGCCCGGGTTCAGAGGGTTCAAAAGGTTCAAAGGGTGGTGGTATCGCTCTGCGGGCGATAAGTTTTATAGCCCGCTTGGCGGGCACCGGCCTCCATTGGAGGCCTCCCCCCCTCCACCACTTCGTGGTCCCCCTCCCCCCGCAAGCGGTGGGAGGCAAGGCTTAAGAGCGCAGTCCTCTCCTCCATGTTACCTGCCCACCCCCTTTCCGGGGGTGGGTGGCGAGCGCAGCGAGACGGAAGGGGGCGGCCCTGCCAAGCTGGGGGCTGACAACTGACAGCGGTCTCGCTCGATGCCATTTCCCTATTTCTCAGACATTCTTATAGTCTTTTTCATATTCCTTTTTCAGCACATAGCCTTTGGCTTTTCCATGGCCCATGCTGTCTTTTTCCAGGTACACGCCCTGCAGCTCCGGGGCGAAGCCGGGGAGGATATCGGCGGTTTCTGCGAAGTCCAGGAAGTAGTCTAAAGCGATGCGGGTCCATCTTTCTCCGGGCTGCACGCAGGTAACGCCCGGTGGGTAGGGCACGGCGGCCTGGAGCGCCACTCTGCCTTCTGCCTCGTCCAGAGGAATCAGTTCTCCCTGTCCTCTCACCAGGGCCCAGTTGGCTTCCTGGGGGCTCATGAAATATTCGGGGAAGTAGGCTTTCAGGAACATTTTCTTCTGCAGTACGTTGATTTTCTTTGCCTTGTAAAAGTCATGGAGTTCCTGGCAGAGCTGCCGGATGGTGTAGCGTTCGTAGCGGGACTGATATTTCCTGTATACCGTAGGAAGTACCATTCCCATGGGGGAATCGTTATCTATATGAGCTTCAAACCGGATGAGCTTAGTAATCAGGTTATCCAGCTTTGTTTTCGATTCTGCCGGCGTCATGAGGAAGAGAATATCGTTGAGGTCGCACTTTTCGGGAATAATCTGGCAGTCCCGGAGGTAATCGGCCAAAATGACGGCGGGAATGCCGAAGTCTTCGTATTCCCCGGTTTCCATATGAATACCCGGTGTCATGAGCTGCAGTTTCAGGGGATCTATGAAATACTGGCCCTTGGCGTAGCCCTGGAAGGAGTGCCATTTGCCGCCCGGCTCGAAGGCAAAGTAGGCAATGTCTTCCGCCATTTGTTCCGTATCCCCTTCTTCCCATTTCTTCCCATGAACCACAGGCGGCACAATGGGACGGAGATAGCGGCAGTGGCGGAGCACTTTTTTTCTGGCTTCAATGGCATTGACAATGCATTCATGCCACAGCATTTTCCCTGCATCGCCTTCCTGCATTTTAGCATTCATGTCCAGGGAGGCAAAAATCTGGTAGTTCGGGGAAGTAGATGAATTCACCATGAAGGCATTATTAAAGATCTTATGAGGCACATACCGCGCCTGTCCCTTGATGTGGGAGTCTTTTTTCAGAATCTGGGAGGCCTGGGAGAAACCGGCCTGCTGCTTATGAATGGACTGGGTCACAATGATGCCGGGGTCGTCGGGCTTAAGGTCAAGGAGCAGGGGGCTGCAGTCCTTCATCATGGGGATGAACTGTTCATAGCCTACCCAGGCGGAATCGAAGACGATGTAGTCGCAGAGATGGCCGATTTTTTCCACCACCTGCCGGGCATTGTAAATGCAGCCGTCATAATTTCCCAGCTGGATTACCGCCGCCCGAAGGGGCCTGTCCATGCGGGCCCGCCGGGGATCTCTCTCCGCAATGAGCATGCGGATGTATTCTTCATTAAAACAGTGATCCAGCACGCCGCCGATGAGGCCGAAGGGGTTCCTGGCGGTTTCCAGGTAGATGGGGATGGCACCGGCCTGAATCAGGGCGCCGTAGCCTACGGACTTATGGTTATTTCTTTCATAGAGCACCAGATCTCCCGGCGTGAGGAGGGCATTCATAACCACCTTGTTGGCACCGGACGTGCCGTTCAGAATGAAATAGGCTTTGTCTGCATTAAACACCCGGGCCGCATGTTTCTGGGCCGCCAGGGCTGCTCCTTCATGAATGAGAAGGTCCCCCATGGCTACGTCGGCGTTGCAGAGGTCGCCGCGGAAGGCATTTTCCCCATAGAAATCATAAAAAATACGGCCCGCCGGATGCTTTCTGAAATAGGCTCCTCCCTGGTGCCCGGGGCAGTCAAACTGGGCGTTTCCGCAGTCCACATAGTTTTTCAGGGTCTTAAAGAAGGGTGGCAGAAGGGAATCTTCATAGGCAGAAGCGGCCTGTTCAATCTGCCGTTCAAAATAAGGCCGGGAAAGGGACCGGGTGTCAATCATGCCGTACACATGGCCCAGGGTGTTATCCGTCCTTTCCTCATGGCCATGGACGATGAGGAAAAGGGGAATGTGAAAAGCCTTAACCCTTCTGTCATGGATGATGGATTCGTCTTCCACTGTCACCACCAGGGCAGCAATATCTGTAAAATCCGTTTCTTCTGCCGCTGCAGCCTTCCGTGTGGGAATAGGCGCAAACAGCTCCAGCGCCTTCTTCGTATATGCAACCTTTAAATGCTCCTGCATGGGAATTCCTCCTGTCCCCTACGTGAATTTATATAGTTAAGTATATCAAATGGAAAGGAAGGTTCAAAGGGTTCAGAAGATTCAGGGGGCTGCAGCAGCGGCTGGCGCCGCCGGTGAAGAATGACGGCGCCCGATGAAAAGAAGTCTGCCGTCTGACTCTTTTCCTATCCTTAAATCTTAAAATCTTACTTCTCCTTCCCTTTCCATTTCTCCTTCAGCCGGTCCAGGCCGGCGAAGACGAATTCTTTCAACAGGTCCGCTTCTTCCATTTTTTCTTTTCTGTCTCTTTTGGAAAGGCCGTACATAACAAGGCCCATCTGGCGATGGCCGGAAAGAAGGAAAATGAGGAAAGGCGAAAGGGCTGCCAGAAAGGCCCGTGGCACTCTAGCATCATGGGCAGGAAGGCCCAGGTAACTGGAAAGGATATCCAGCACCGGCGTCAGCTTTCGCCCAATATAGCTTTCCACAAACCTGGTGAATACGTCCGACGGATTAATGAGTTCCCGTATGCTCACCTTCACCTGCCAGCTTTCAGAAAAGAGGGCTTCCTTCACATATAAATCCAAGAGCTTCATCAGTTTCTGCCGGGGCCCTATGTCCATATGGTAAATGGTTTCTATTTCCACCGGCGAAAGGACATAGTGGTATACCTCATCCAGCACCGCCTGATAGAGACCTTCCCGGCTGCCGAAGTGATAGTTCACAGCCGCCATATTGACCCCTGCCAGACGACAGATATCCTTGCTGGTGGTACGGTCATAGCCCTGGTCTGCTATCAGGCGGCCGGCGCACTGAATGAGCCGGGCTTTTGTTTCTGCGCCGTCCTCCCTTGTATTCTTTTTGATGGATTTCATAGATTCACCTTCAATTCATATGATGCCGGAACAGGTACCCCGCAATGGTGAGGGTCACCAGGGATATGACGGTCAGGGGCACAAAATTCCAGGCCAGCTCTCCGAAGGTAAGGCCTTCCAGATAAATGCGCCGTATCAATTCCAGGGCAAAGCGCAGGGGATCCGCATAGGTCACAAGCTGCAGGAAAAGAGGCATATTCCTTACCGGCGTAATAATGCCAGAAAGAAGGGCCATAGGAATCATGAACACAATGACATAGACCAGCACCTGCTGCATGTTTTTGGAAATAGAGGATACAATGAGTCCGCAGCCGGTAGAGCTTAAAAGGTAGAAGAAAAGAGCTGTATAGAAAGTCACAAGGGAGCCTGCAAAGGGCACGTTAAACCAGAAGTAGCTGATGCAGAGGAGAATGGTGCACTGGATAAAGCCCACGATCATGGGAGGCACCGCCTTCCCCACAAGAATCACCGCCGGAGAGACCGGCGCCACCAGAAGCTGCTCGAAGGTGCCTTCTTCCCTTTCCCTGGCCACCGAAAGGCCTGCCAGGAGAAAGACCTGGGCAAAGCTTAAAAGGCCGATAATACCGGGCAGGAAGAACCAGCGGGTAATCTGGTTCGGATTGAACCAGGTCCTGCTTTCTATGGTCACCGGGCTTTCCCTTCCGGCCCTTTCCAGATTGAACTGTCCCACAATATGGGCGGCATAGGCCGAAGAGAGGCTGGCGGTCATGGTATTTCTGCCGTCCGTAATAATCTGGATATCCGCTTTTTCTCCCCCATCCAGTTTTCGCTGGAAATCGGCGGGAATGAACACCGCCATCACCGCATCGCCCCGGGTAATGATGGTTCCCATTTCATCGGGATTCTGCAGCGTGGCCACCCGATGGAAAAGTCCGGTGCCATCAAAGCGGGAAAGGAGGCGGGAGGAATCATAGCTCCTGCTTTCATCCACTGCCACATAGGGCGCGTCTTCCAGATTGTAATTGGCGGCATAGCCGAAAAGGAACCCCAGAATGATGACCGGCACCACCACGATGCGGCGGGTAGCGGGATCATTCCAGATGGCCATGATTTCCTTCACGCAGATTACCCGAAGCTGCTGGAGGAAGAGTCTGATGTCATCCATCATTCCACCTTCTTCCTGGTCATGCCGAAGGCAGCACTGACGAAAAACAGGGCATACAGCATAAGGAGCCCTCCCTCTTTCAGAAGAAGGCCTGTATCGGTGCCGGAGAGGAAGAGGGTCCTGATGGAAATAAGATAGTGGGAAAAGGGCAGCACTTCCCCTACGGCCTGTACGAATTCCGGCGTAGAGCGAAGGTCAAAAATGAAGCCCGACAGCACCAGGCAGGGCAGGAAGCTGATGAGCAGAGAAAACTGGCAGGCCAGGAACTGCCTTTTCGTAATGGCAGATATCACCAGCCCTATGCCCAGGGCCACCAGAAGATACACCATGGAAATCAGAATCAGTGCTATCAGGGACCCATCCAGGGGTACTTCGAAGAGGAAGCGGGACAGCACCAGGCAGATGCCCATGCCCAGAAGGGCCACGCAGAAATAGGGCACCATTTTGGCCAGCACCAGCTCCATGGGCTTCACTGGCGTGACGAAGAGGGATTCAAAGGTACCCCGCTCCCATTCCCGGGCCATAACCACAGAGGTCAGCATGACCCCCACGATGGTCATAATGAGCATGATAAGACCGGGAATGAAAAACCAGGTACTGGAATTGGCATCGTTAAACCACATGCGGGAAACGATGGAAATCCCGCCCTGGCCGGTAAGTCCTTCCTTTGCCATCCAGGCGGACAGGGAGCTTTCCACATAGGAGCCGGTGCTCATGGCCGTAGCCGTTTCCACACCGTCCATAATGACCTCAACCTTCGCCCGTCCTTCATAGAGGGAGGAGGTGAAATCGGGAGGAATATCTATAATGACATTTACGTCCCTGTCCAGAAGCTGCTTTTCCGCTTCTTTCATGCTTGTCACATAAACCGGTGAAAAGTAGTCGGAGCCGTTCAGAAAGCTCACGGCATCCTGGGCTTTAGGCGATGCATCTTCCAGCACCACGGCGCAGGGTACGTTCTTCACATCCAGGGATATGCCGTAACCGATGATCAGGATCAGAATGATGGGGAGCACGATGCCCAGAAGAAGGGAGCTGGAATCCCGGATGAGCTGGAGAAATTCTTTGTAAATCAGCGCTTTCATGCGCCGGCAGAATCCTTCCATGGATTTTTCTCTCCTTTCTTCCTTGCTTCATCAACGATTTTAATAAAAATATCATCCATATCCGCCCGGGGTTCCTTCAGTTTTCTTCTGATTTCTGAAGGACTTCCGATGGCCAGCAGCTGGCCATTATCCTGAATCATGAAACGGTCGCAGTACTCCGCCTCTTCCATGAAATGGGTGGTAATGATAATGGTGGTCCCCCGGGCAGCCAGGGTGGTAATCTGCCGCCAGAAATTGCGTCTTGCCAGCGGATCGATGCCGGAGGTGGGCTCATCGAGAAACAGGATTTTCGGCTCATGAATAAGGGCGCAGGCCATGGAAAGCCGCTGCTTGTAGCCGCCGGGGAGATCTCCCGCCTTCATGTCCAGCCGGTTTTCCAGATGAAATTCCTTCACCACTTCCCTGATCCGTTCCTTCTTCTTTGCCGGTGCCAGTCCATAGAGGCCGCCGAAGAAATTCAGATTTTCTCGCACCGTCATGTGGCTGTAAAGGGAAAATTTCTGAGCCACATAGCCTATGTTGGCCCTGGCCCTGGTTCTGGCCTTTCTCAAATCCACCCCTGCCACCGAAAGGAAACCGCTGGTTTCCGGCAGAAGGCCGCAGAGCATTTTGAAAGTGGTGGTCTTTCCAGCGCCGTTAGGCCCCAGCAGGCCGAAAATTTCTCCTTTATGCACCTCAAAGGACGTATTGGCTACCGCCGTGAAATCGCCAAACTTCTTCACCAGATTTTTCACCCGGATATTGACCTCTTCTGAAGGCCGGCCGCCTTCATCCAGAGCTCTTTCGCTGTCCGGCGAAGATTTCAGCACCGATGGCTCCGCTTTCCTTAGAAGAATCATAAAGCCGTCCTCCAGACGGGGTTCATCGGCTTCCGCCTTGAGACCTCCGGCTTCCAGACAGGGAATTACCATGCCCTGCTTTCGGGCAATGAAATGGACCTCCCCGCCCCGAGGCACCGCGTCCACCACATGATCATCATCGTCCAGTAAATGGGCCTGGAGAATCCGGGTAGGCATCCCTGCCTCCGGCATGACCCGGTAGGTACGTCCCCTGGCCAGGTTCCGCAGATCCTCCGGCGTGCCGTCAGCCAGGATACGGCCCTTGTTCAGCACAAACACATGACGGCACATTTCCGCTTCATTCATGTAGGCAGTGCTGACGAAAATAGAAAGATGCTCCTCCTTCACAAACTCCTTCAGAATGTCCCAAAGCTCCCGCCGGGACAGGGGATCCACCCCCACCGTAGGCTCATCCAGGAGAAGCAGGTCCGGTGAACGGACCAGGGTGCAGGCAAGGCCCAGCTTCTGCTTCATGCCGCCGGACAGCTTCCCCGCAAATCGGCCGGTGAACCGCTCCAGCCCCATCATTTCCAAGAGCTTTTGGAAGCGGGCAGGCCGCTTGTCCTTCGCAACGCCGTGCAGGTCGGCATAGAGATTCATATTCTCCGCCACCGTCAAGTCCTCATAAAGTCCGAATTTCTGGGGCATGTAGGAAATGCGGCTCTGGATTTCCTGCGCATCTTTCACACTGTCAAGACCCAGTACGGAAAGACTGCCGGAGGAAGGCGCCATGAGGCCCGCAATGAGCCGCATGAGGGTAGTCTTTCCGGCGCCGTCAGGACCGATCACCGCCGTAAGCTCTCCCCTTTTCACGGAAAGGGACAGATGGTCCAGGGCAGGAAGGACGCCTCCTTTGATGGCAAAGCCTTTATACAGGTCTTTGGCCCTGATTACAGAGTCTTCCAATGTCATCACCCTTTACAGTCCGATTTTTACCGTAGCCGGCATGCCCATGCGCAGTCTGTTTTCCGGATCTGTCACATACACCCGCACCTCATAGAGAAGGGCCGTGCGGAGTTCCGAGGTCTCCACATTTTTCGGCGTAAACTCAGCGGTGGAGGAAATATATCCGATCTGGCCCTTCACCGGATTTTTCGGATCGCTGTCCGTATACACCCGGGCGTCCATGCCTTCATGGATTTTGCCCAGGTCCCCTTCCTTCACATACACCCGTACCCATTTCTTCGTATTCAGGGACATGCGGAACACCGGCTTCTGGGGAGAAGCCATATCCCCCACTTCCATAAGACGGGACCGTATGACGCCGTCCTGGGGCGCCGTCAGTTCCGACTGGGACAAGGTATACTCTTCCTGCTTCAGCGTATTCTTAAGCGCATCGAGCTGGGCTTCCCCGGCCGCCACATCTTCGCTTCTGGGGCCGGCCACAGCCAGATTCTGTGCTTCCTCTGCCTCATTCACCTTTGCCTCGGCCACCTGAAGCTTCGTCCTGGCATCTTCAAGGACCTGGCGGCTTACGGACTTGCCGCCGGAAGCCTGGAAAGCATCCTGTTTCCTCTGGTAGTCAGAAGCAAGGAAATCCTTTTCTGCCCGGGCTTCCCGGACCTTGGCTTCAGCGCTCCGCAGATCTTCTTCCCTGGTGCCGTTATGGAGCTTATCCACCACCGCCTGCTGGGCATCAATCTGGGAACGGGTAATGTCCATGCGATGCTCCAGATCCGCCGTGTCCAGCTTCGCCAGCACCTGTCCCTTCTTCACCGCATCCCCTTCCTCCACAAGGATATCGGAAATACGGTCGCTGTTCTTAAAGGCCAGTGACACCTCCCGGAGATCCACATTGCCATAGAGCACCAGCTGATGCGCAGCCTCTTCCGCCGCTTTGCGGCTCCTGTACTCATAGCACCCAAAGCCCACAGCCAGTATAAGAAGGGCCGCTATGAGGATAAAGGCTTTTTTATGCTCCCTGCATTTTTCAAACATACTATGCACCTCACATTTTTATATTAAACACGCCCTTCGAACGGTCAGCCGACAATAAGAAGGCCCTTTTATGGGCAGGCTAAGGGCCAACTTCGGCTGACTTGCGCATTCTATGCAGAATGCGCACATGAGGGTTCAGACGGTTCAGAAGGTTCAAAAGGTTCAAAGGGTTCAAAGGTTAAGGGGCGCGGCTGGCGCCGCAGGTTGGGTAGAAGGTTTGCTCGCTTCGCCCTGCGGGCGATGAGTATAAAGAACTATCCGCACCGCTTCGCAAAGCTCGTTCCCTAAGAACGCCACCTATGCCATCCCGGGAGAATCGGACAGCCGGAAGCCGACAGGTCTGCTCTCTATTTTCTATCTTTCTCCAGTCCCTCATCCAGCGGTTTCCATCCGCCGCCCAATGCTTTGAAGAGAGATACCATGTCGGTGAGTTCCTTTCCTTTGGACAGGGTATAGTTCTGGTCCAGGGACAGGTAATGGCGCTCTGCGTCCAAGACTCCCATGTAGTCGGAAAGGCCGTAGGTGAACTGGTTCTGTGCCAGATCCAGTGCTTCTTTGGCCTTATTTCTTCCCTGTTCCAGAGAGTCCTTCCGGATCTTATCCTGGCTGATGGCAGTCATGGCGCTTCGTACTTCACCGGCCGCCTTGAGCACCGTATTTTCATAGGCACTCTGCATTTCTTTTTCCTTTTCGCTCTGTACCCTTACATTTCTTTTCAGCGCGCCGCCGTTAAATAAGGGATAGGATACCTGAGGCATAATGCCGAAGGCGTGGCTGCCGGCAGAGAAGAGGCCGCCGGAAAGGGCTGCCAGCCCCAGTACGCCCAGAATGGAAAACTTCGGCTTCATTTCCGCCCTGGCTTCTTTTGTCTTTGCTATCTGCGCAGCCCAGGCCATTTCCGCCGCGCGCACATCCGGCCGCTGGCGAAGCACCTCTGCCGGAATGGCATTGTACATGGCGCTGTCGATTTCCGGAAGAGGCGAAGGGGTGAGGAGCTTTTCATTCAGCGCTCCCGGCACCGTACCGGTGAGAATGGAAATCCGATTGGCTGTATCTGCGATTTCCGTCTTCAGCTCCGGCACTTTCGCTTCCGATTCATGAAGTGTATAGGACGCCTGGTCTGCAGGGAGGGATGAAAGAAGGCCTGCATTCTCGTTCACCTGAAGAAGGGCGAGATTCTCTTTCTGGTTATGGATATGGGCTTCCGTCACCGCCAGCTCCTCCTGCAGGGTGCGGAGGGTGATGTAATTCATGGCCACTTCCGCCGAAAGGGATACCCAGGTGGAGTAGAGGGCCGCCCTTTGGGCTTCCAGCGATTTTTCCGACGCCTTCACCTTGGACCGGTTTTTGCCGAAGAAATCCGGTTCCCAGGACGCATCCAGTCCGGTGTAGGTAAGATTATGGCTGTTATCAATGGTCATGCCCGGCACTTTTTCCAAAGCCGATGGAGTGACATCGGTGATTACTCCTTCCGGCGCCTCAGCCCTCACCCAGCCGGCGCCTGCATTCATCCAGGGTACCAGGGATGCTTTCGTCATGCCCAGCGCCTCCCTGGCCTGTTTCAGTCTTGATTCTGCCTGGGCCAGGTCCCGGTTATGGTCCAGGGCGGTATAAATCAGGGAGTCCAGGGTATCATCATGAAATACTTTCCACCATTCCGCCAGCACCTCCGGCGAAAGGGTGGCTCCCTTTTCTTCTGTGAAATAGGGGTTCCCGTACATGGACGCCAGAGCCGTCCATGACGTTTTCTCAAGATTCACCGGTTCCTCTGCTTTTCCGGAAAGGGGAACCATGCAAAAAGCAGCCGCTAACAGGGAAACCATGCCAAGGGCTGCTTTTCTTTTTTTATCCATGCCGCCACCTCCTTACAAGCTGGATATGCATGAAAGGGAAGGACATCTGATGCCTGTCCCTGTCTGATTGATTTTCTATCCCTATTATATATAATTCAAATTTGAATTTCAATTTCTCCTTCCTCTTCTCCTTACCTTATATAATATATCGAAAACATTGCGTTCCCCTGTAAATAAGCGTATAATGAAAAACCGTAGCATCTCTTTTTACTTATATAGGAGGATTCTCTTGATTTCCAAAATACAATCCATTCTTTCCCATATCAAACTGATTCACCAGATTGCCCTGGGACTGGTGCTTGGCATTCTGCTGGCCGTCACTCTTCCCCAGTCAGTACCCTTTCTTACCGTATTCGGTGACCTCTTTGTGAAAGCATTAAAGAGCGTGGCGCCGGTGCTGGTATTTTTCCTTGTCATCAATGCCATTGCCCAGAAGAAGCCAAACCAGAAAGGCAGCATGAAGCCCATCGTCACCCTGTACATGACCAGCACCTTCCTGGCTTCCATCATTGGCGTATCCTTTTCCTTCCTTTTCCCCACCACCCTCACCCTGCAGGCCGCTGCCGATGCAGGCAGCACCGCGCCGCCCAGCGGCATCGGGGAAGTGCTCTTCAACCTGGTGATGAGCACCATTGACAATCCGGTCAGCGCCCTCTTGAAGGCTAATTACATCAGCATCCTTCTCTGGGCCGTCATTTTCGGCATTGCCATGAAATCCATGGGAACAGGCAGCACGAAACGATTCCTCGATGACACTGCCAAAGCAGTGACAAAGATCGTAGGCTGGGTCATCCATCTGGCGCCCCTGGGCATTATGGGACTGGTGGCCAATTCCGTAGGCAGCCAGGGCGTTTCCGCCCTTCTGGGCTACCTCCATCTCCTGGCCGTCTTGATTGGTGCCTATGGTACCGTGGCTCTGGTGATGAATCCTCTTCTTGTATTTTCCAGAGTTCATAGAAATCCCTATCCCCTGGTGCTGACCACATTAAAGGAAAGCGGCGTCTACGCCTTCTTCACCAGAAGCAGCGCCGCCAATATTCCGGTGAACCTTAACCTCTGCCGCCGTCTGGGACTGGATCCGGACATGTACTCCATTTCCATCCCCCTGGGGGCTGCAGTGAATACGGCCGGCGCTTCTGTCACCATTTCCGTCCTCTCCCTGGCTGCTGCCCATACCCTGGGCATCGACGTGGACATTCCCACAGCCTTCCTCCTCTGCCTGGTAGCCACCATCGGCGCCTGCGGAGCTTCCGGAGTAGCCGGCGGCTCCCTCCTCCTCATCCCCGTGGCCTGCGCCTCCTTCGGCATCAGCAGCGACATTTCCATGCAGGTAGTAGGCGTAGGATTTATTATTTCCGTACTGGAAGATGCCTGTGAAACAGCCCTCAACAGCTCCAGCGACGTTCTCTTTACTGCCACGGCGGAATTTGAAAAGCGAAGAAAAGAAGGAATCCTCAAAAGCTCCGACATGGTGCTGGGCGCAGAGGATAAGTCATAAAAATAGTTTCCTGCCGTGATGATTCCCCAATGCGCCACACCGGACAGAAAACCATCCCGCAATAAAAAGTCCCCGCCGGTCACAGTGATGACTGACGGGGACTTTTTATTTCTCAGCACTTTTTCAGAACTTTGACGATTTCTCCCATATAAATGCTGTGGTTATTGCCGGCCTGTCTGCCGGAATTCCACCTTTCATAGGTTTCCTTATCCGTATAGAATTCCTCTTTCATTTCATGGGTATAAATCTTCCGGCATACCAGGATGAGATCCGCTTCTTCCAAGCCCACCGCTTCATCACCGATAGCATAGGGATGAAGGCCGCTGCCTTCGAATTTATCACCGTCCCTGCCGGAGTGGGAGCCCATGTAGGATTCCTTTGGCTTATAAGATACGGGCGGGAAAGACAGGGTGAAATAATCCTGGGCATCCAGGATGGTCTTCGTGAAACGGCTCTGACGGATATAGATGGATGCCACCGGTTTTCTCCACATAATGCCGAAACCGCCCCAGGTCACCAGCATGGGATTGCATTTTTCTTTATTGCCTGCTGTGACAATGCAGTAATCAGCGAGTTTTGTAAACGGATTCAATCCGCATTCTTCCACAGGGATTTCTTTAAAAGACATAGCAAGTCTCCTCTCATTTCATAAAATCTATATGGATTATACCATTTTCTCAAATCATTCTAAAGAGAAATGATAAGGATTGTCAAATTATGATAGAATAGCAAAAGCATCTGATTCATTTAAGGAGGATTCATGAGTCAAAATAAAGCTGATTTCCTACTTTTTACCGCAGCCTTCGTATGGGGCAGTTCCTATGGATTTATGAAACTGGGCGCAGAGACCATGCCGCCTGTCTCCATTGCCGCACTGCGATGCCTTTTTGCCTTCTTCATCCTGCTCCCCTTCTTTATGAAACGTCTTCGGAAGACCGACGGGAAAATACTGAAATACAGCGCCATCACCGGATTTCTCATTGCCGGTGTCTTTATCGGCGTCATCTACGGAGTCATCGGCACCTCTGCCTCCACGGCGGGATTTCTGATTTCCACTTCTGTCATTATGGTGCCCATCCTTCACGGCCTGTGGATTCAGAGAATGCCGTCTTTTCCCATCATGCTTGGCACCGCCATCGTCACCGCCGGTCTTTTCATCCTGAACGGCGTCACTTCCATCAGCCTGGACAAAGGATTCGTGCTCTGCCTCCTGGCAGCATTTCTCTACGCCCTGGATATCCTCTTCACCAATACCTTCGTTTCTAAAGTAGACAGCCTCCTTCTGGGCCTATGGCAGATGGGCTTTGCCGGAATCATAGCCGGCGCCGTCAGCCTCCTTCTGGAAGCGCCCAGAATGCCCCATACCCTGCCGGAATGGACCGCCATTCTGGGGCTGGCGGTCTTCTCTTCCGCCTACGGCTTTACCATCCAGGCGGTGGCTCAGGAATACACCACCCCTGAAAGGGCAGGCTTCATCTTCTCCCTGGAGCCCGTGTTCGCCGCCATTTTCGCCTACTTCTTCCTCGGTGAAAACATGGGCCTCGGCGAACTGGCCGGCGCCGCCCTTATCCTTCTGGGCGTATGGGCCGCCGGAGGAACATTAAAACTGCCGGCATGGATGAGGAGCCGCTGAAAATTGTGGTGGCGGCTCTTGGACACACCTGCGATGTGAGGGTTCAGGCGCCTTTCGGCGCCCGGGTTCTATCGTTCGTGTGCTGCGCACCGAACGATGGGTTCCGCCCACAGAGCGGGCTGGTTCAGAGGGGAATTTTATATGCCGCTGCCCGGGGCAGCGAAAACCTTTACAACCGCCCTGCGGGCGATACCACAATCCTCGGCCCGAAGGGCCGTCAAACTTACGAACCCTCCGGCCCATAGGGCCGGTCCATCTTAAGAACCCTTCCTCATAACGCTGACTTTATAAACATTGTCCCCACAAGAAAACGACTCACTATGATTTGTGCATCGCTTTGCTCAAGGGACGAGAAGTAAAAAGCCAAAAAATTTTCAGTCTTATTCCAATTCCTCCACCAGTTTCCTGACTTCATCCAGGGAGCAGGCAAAGGAGCCCTGCATAATGTCCTTTCCGCCGCCGCGGCCGTGAAGGCGGGTGTTCCATTCTTTGAGGAGGGGTTTCAGATTCACGCTGCCGCTGCCGATGGCGTAGTTCAGCGCCTTTTCATCCTTTCTGGAGAGAAGGAAGAAAAGGGTATCCGGCTTTTCTCCCATCAGGTATTCGCAGAATTTCCGAAGTTCCATGGGGGCCATGGTTTCTTCATAGAGAAGCACCGCTTTCTTTCCTTCCGGCAGGGAAGCAGCCCGCATAGCAAAGTAATGGCGGTTCATGTCGTTGATTTTCTGCCGGAGTTCTGCCATATCCTTTTCCATCTTTTCCACAGCCTTCACTGTTTCATAGGGTTTGACGGAAAAACGGACTGCTATATCCCGGTTCAAATCATGGACCCTGTCATAATCTTCCATGGCCCACCGGCCGCAGGCCAGTTCAATGCGTACGCCGCCCTTATGGTTCATCAGGGAAAGCACCTTAATCAGCCCGATTTCTCCCGTCCTTGCCACATGGGTACCGCAGCAGGCACAGATATCGCCGCCGGGAAATTCTACAATGCGCACCTTGCCGGTGAGCTCGATTTTACTCCGGTAAGGAATGGTTTTCAGTTCTTCTTCCGTGGGGAAGGTAATTTTTGTTTCCACATTGCTGTAAATCAGCTGATTGGCTTCCTTCTCAATTTCCAGCGCCTCTTCCATGGTCATGGGACCGCTGAAATCGACGGTGACCACTTTGTCCATATGGAAACCCACATTGTCGTAGCCAAATTTCTTATGCACCAGGCCGGAATAGATGTGTTCCCCGGAGTGATTCTGCATGAAATCAAAGCGCCGCTGCCAGTCAATGGTTCCATGCACCCTGCTTCCCACGCCCAGGGGCTTGTCGGTATAATGGACCACTACACCCTCTTTCCGGTGTACATCAAGCACCCGGGCATCGCCCAGGGTCCCCTGGTCCCCCGGCTGTCCGCCGCCCTCGGGATAAAAGGCAGTGTCGTCCAGCACCACCTCATAGCCCTTCTTCCCCTTCGTACAGCTCACTACTACACCGTCAAAGTCCTTCATGTAGGCATCTTTATAAAAAAGTTCATTCATTTCATCCATCATTCTTTCCTCCTTATATGGGTTTATCATGCCACAGATAGCCCGGAGTTTCCAGTGGTATTTTGATGGTCTTCTCTGTGGCCCGGGTTCAGAGGGTTCGTCTTGGACACGCCTGTGAACGGTCAGCCGACAATAGGAAGGCCCTTTTATGGGCAGGCTAAGGGCCAACTTCGGCTGACTTGCGCATTCTATGCAGAATGCGCACATG
The DNA here is from genome assembly GCF_928721695.1 of Dialister succinatiphilus. Classification (NCBI taxonomy): domain Bacteria; kingdom Bacillati; phylum Bacillota; class Negativicutes; order Veillonellales; family Veillonellaceae; genus Dialister; species Dialister succinatiphilus. The sequence goes on from NZ_OV788641.1 coordinate 2,400,933, forward strand.
AGGGTTCAGAAGGTTCAGAGGGTTCGGCCTGCCTTTGGCAGGCTGGTTCAAAGGGTTGTGGATTGCCCTTACGGGCAATGCTTATAAAGTCAGCGTTACGGGATTGGCTTTATGAGCTTGATACGCATTCTGCTGACTGGCTCGCTACGCTCGCCCCCCTATCCGAGCTGCGCCGGACTTCTCCACGGGAAAGCGTGTCACACGATTCTCAGGTCGCTTCGCTTCCTTACGAATCGTGTTCCCTTGCCACCCCTGTTCAGGGGGCAGAATAGATTTCTATGCTTCCTGCAGAGACATGGCTCCATTGCTAAGCACCCATAGTCCCACCGCACCGCGGGGGGAAGGTGGTGCCATAAGGCACCAAAGGGGGAATGCATTTTCCTCGCCCGCAGGGCGGTTGTATGGTTTTAGCCGCCAAAGGCGGTATAAAAAATGGCGCCGAAAGCGCCGTACCTCGCCAGCGCAGCGATACTATATAACTCCCGAGGGCGAGAGCCCTCAACCCGCCTGTAAGGCGAAGCCGATCACAGGCAGAACCCTGGCAGCCCAGGGCCGAAAGGCCCGGCGGCTGGCTCAACCCTCACGCCCGTAAGGGCGTGTCAACCTTCGGGAATACCGGAAAGCACCGCGAAACAGTCACTTCATAAGAGGCTCTACAGTAAGCGCCGATAAAATTTCCCGCCATATCCCACGTAAAAAGGCGAAGCATGACGCTTCGCCTTTTTATTTCCTATACTTCCATCCTTTTCCTTCTATTCTTCCTTGCTTCCTTACATTCTTTCTGATTTCCATGCTTCCCTGCTGCTTTACTGACATGTCAGCCTATTAAGCGAAAGGAACCCATTTTCCATCCTGTACCTGGAGTACATCCAGATCCATCTTTGGATCCCTGTTTTCATCAAATTCAAACTTGCCGGTAGCGCCTTCGAAGTTCTTAATCTGGGCCAGTGCATCGCGGAATTTCTTGCGGTCTGTGGTGGAGCCGGATTTTTCAGCGGCTTCATGCATAATGTAGAAAGCATCGTAGGTCTGGGCTGCGAACTGGTCCGGTTCGTGTCCGTACTTAGCTACGAAGGCTTTACGGAAGTTCTGGGCCTTGTCGCTCTTTCTATCCGGGTTCCAGGGTGTTGCTACCAGGGTGCCGTTGGCTGCATCGCCGGCCTGTTTGATGTACTGGGGGCTGTTGAAGCCGTTGTTGCCGATAATGGGCTGGTTCATTCCCATTTCTCTGGCTTTCTTTACAATGAGGGCGCCTTCCTGGTAGAAGCCTGCAATGCAGATGACGTCCGGATTGGCCGCCTGAATCTTGGTGAGCTGAGCGGAGAAGTCCGTATCCTTGTCTGCAAAGGTTTCGGTAGCCACTACATCAATGCCCATATCCTTGAAGGTCTGCTGGTAAATTTCATTTTCACCGACCATCTGGTCATTGTTGTTGGAGTACATGACAGCTACCTTCTTGAATCCCAGTTTATCATGGGCTTTCTTGACTGTGGTGGGGATAGCCAGCTTACCGGGGATGGCGTTTCTGAAAATGTAGTCGCCAATGTCTGTTACCTTCGGAGCTGTGGTGCTGGTGCCGAAAACGGCAACTTTAGCCTGCTGGGCAATGGGGCCTGCGGCGAAAATTTCACCGGAAGTCATGGGGCCCTGAATAGCCAGTACCTTATCCTGTTCAATGAGGCGCTTGAAGGCATTGATGGCTTCTGCCTTGTTCAGCTTGCTGTCGTAGGTCACCAGATCAATTTTCATCTTTGTTTTCGGATCTTTATTGATTTCTTCTACAGCCAGTTCTGCGCCTTCCTTTTCAGCCTGGCCATAAGCGGCGCCGGGGCCGGTATAGGCGGTAACAAAACCAAATTTTACTGTATCACCGCTGGCTGCCTTTGCGCTGGAAGAAGCGGCTTTCTTGTCACCGCCGCATCCTGCAAATGCTCCACATACTGCTGCTGCTGCCATTGCTGCTGCCATTGCTTTCATCCATTTCTTCATTTTCGTTTCCTCCCTGATATATAATGAAAATTGTTATCCAATCAAAAACCCCTGCCGGACTGATTCATCCGGCAGGGGCGCATATACGCGGTACCACCCTGGTTTATCGCTCAGTGGAACACCGATGATACCAAATAAAAAAGCTCCTGATCTTCATTCTTTTGAAGATAGGGGCGAAAGTTTCGCGGTACCACCCTACATTATACTCTGGTGTTCCTATTCGTAACGTGAATGGACGTTTCCGCTTACTTAGTTCGGCTGAAATACTCACGGGTGAGTGTTGGAAGTTTTCTTCTTACCGGCTTACACCAACCGCCGGCTCTCTGTAAATCAAGGAAATTTCCTTTTTCCCGTTCCTTGTATCTTTGGGTTTTCGGTTATGCATAGAGTATAATACCCGGGTCAGTTCTTGTCAATAGATTTCTTGAAAAAATTGATTGAGGAAATAAGTTTCTTCCTCCACATGGGGCCATTGCGTTTCATGATGACAGGAAACTTTTCGCATATAGTTTCCTACTCCACATAGCACCATTGCGTTTCACCTTCACAGGAAACTGTTCGCATATGGTTTCCTATCCGGCATGGCACCATTGCGTTTCACCTCAGCAGGAAACTTTCCGCATATGGTTTCCTATCCGGCATGGCACCATTGCGTTTCACCTTCACAGGAAACTTTCCGCATATGGTTTCTTATCCGGCATGGCACCATTGCGTTTCACCTTCACAGGAAACTGTTCGCATATGGTTCCCTATCCGGCATGGCACCATTGTGTTTCAACTCGGCAGGAAACTTTTATGAATCTGTCAAATTTTCCTTTCTATTTGGTATAATAGGATAGATAGAATTCAGGAGACCCCGGTCTCCATTGCACGGAGTGTGAGAGTCATGAAAAAAGAAGGACAGTGTACCATCATCGTCAACCCTACATCGGGCCATGAACGGGCACCGCGATATATTCCCCTTCTCCATTCTGTTCTTTCCAAACGGTTTGAGGATATCATCATCAGACTGACGGAAAAGGCAGGGGATGCCACGGATTTTGCCAGAGATGCGGCAGAAGCAGGGCGGGATGTGGTATGCATGGGCGGCGACGGTACCATTAACGAAGTCATCAATGGCATGGTGCCTGTCAACAGCAGCTCCACCTTCGGCTTTGTCCCTTTCGGCACGGTGAACGACCTGGCCAGGGCCCTTCACATTCCCCGCTCCCCCCAGGGAGCCATCCACATGCTGGAAACGGCGGTGAAAACGAATATCGACGTTGGCCGGGTGAATGACCGCTATTTTATCAATGTGGTGGGCGCCGGCAGCATTTCCGAAGCTGTAGGCAAGGTTACCATCAAGGAAAAGACCCTCTTCGGATCCCTGGCGTACTACATGAAGGGCATGCAGGTGGTATCGAAGCAGAAATCCTACCATTTCAAAATTGAAGAGGAAAACGGCACCGTCATCGAAGTGTCCTCTCCCCTCATTGCGGCCATGCTCACCGACTCCGCCGGAAGTTTCCATAACCTCATTCCGCCGTCGGAAAGAAATAAAGGGGTCATCAAACTCTGCCTCTTCCACGATTTTGAATGGCTCCTGGCCCTGAAATCGGCGCCAAAGCTCTTGGCAGGCATGCAGATGGGGCCGGACTTCCTCACCGTAGTGAGCTTCAAGAAAGCCCACCTTTCCATCCGGGAAAACGAACCCCTTGTCACCAACGTAGACGGCGACCTGGGCCCCACCTTCCCTCTGGATTTGGAAATCCTTCCCAACCGTCTTCCCGTCTTCGTTCCAGCTCATCCCAGAGAGGATCAGGGCATTCTTCCCCGTTTCCTGAAGCCCCCTCATATTCACCTGCCCTGGGACGAGGAGTAGGGCACGTGGACACGCCTGCGAACGGTCAGCCGACAATAGGAAGGCCCTTTTATGGGCAGGCTAAGGGCCAACTTCGGCTGACTTGCGCATTCTATGCAGAATGCGCACATGAGGGTTCAGAAGGTTCAAAGGGTTCTTAGGTTTGACGCCCGCTTTGCGGGCGAGGGTTGTGGAGGCGCCCTATGGGCGCAATATGAAGTCAGCGTTACGGGACCTGCAGTTGTGTCATCTGTGCTTCCCCGTCATTTCGAGCGGAAGTACAAGCCGGTATGAATCGCATGTTTTCATGGAGCCGGTGAAACGGAGTCGAGAAATCCCCCACAGGAAGCTGCCTTTCGGCAATCAGGACTGCCCAGGGAAGCACTGATTAATTCATAGAGTCTACTTTCATAAGAATGAAAGCAAACAACGAATTAATCAGCGCTTCCCTAGAGTATCATTCTGAATGATACCCTCCTACGCCCCTTCGCCGCTTCGTTGCCCTCTTCTCCACAGGAAGGAGCCTTGCCATTTTATATTTCCATACAAAAAGCACCGTCCCGAAAGGGCGGTGCTTTTTTGTTCCATTTTAGAAGGAATATCTGGCGGTAAGGGTGTAGGTCCTGCCGTCACCGATGTAATAATGGTTGTTGTCATCATAATATTCCCTGTCGAAGAGGTTATTCACAGCAAACTGGAGTCCGAAGTTCTTATTGAACTGGTAATTGGTGGAAAGGTTCATGAGGAAATAAGCATCCCGAGCCATGAAGTGACCGCTTTCCTTCCCTGCTTCCGTCCTGTCGGAAATGAACATGCCGTCCAGGTTCACTGTCCAGGGATTCTTGCTGTACGTAGTACCAAGGTGGAGCAGATGGCGGGGAATGTCATAATTCTTTTCACCCTCTACCTTTCCTGTCTGCCAGGTGTAATTGATATAGGAAGTCCAGGCGTCACTGTGGTGCTGGTTCAGGGAAATTTCAAATCCATGGGTCTTGGCGTCGCCGGCGTTTTCATAGAAATAAGCAGATGCGTTCTCTTTATTCAACTTGATATAATCATCTGTTTTTGCATAGAACACATCGGCATGAACATCGGTCTTGCTGCCAAATTTCTTTTTCAGTCCTAATTCCCAAGTATCTGTAGTTTCCGGATCCAGGTCAGGGTTAGGACGATAGGTCCCTCTCTTGTTGTCAGAGTATCTGTACACCTGGTACAGAATAGGCGGATTAAAGGATTTCCCATAGGAAACATAAGCATTGGTGCTGTCATTAAAAGCATAATCAAGAGAAATCTTTGGGGAGAACTTGTCATAGGAAGAAGAATCGAAATCCTTTTCATCCTTTCCCCTGTACTGAGAGTACCCATCATATTTTTTATAATGGTCATACCGTCCGCCGATATAAGCGGTCAATTTCTGAGAAACAGCCCATTTATCCTGCAGATACAGGGCGTAACTCTTATCTTTTCCGCCCAGCCGCTGATCAATTCCATCAGATGCTCCGTTCCAGGACTTCCAGTCATAAACATTATTTTCTATGGTTTCTGAGAACTTATCTTCTGTATAGGATCCGCCAAACAGCACGGTATGGGCTCCTAAGATCCAGCGTTTGTTCAAATCGAAATTCCAGGACCTGGACGGATAAGACACTTTCTTACCGGGGCCATCAAAATTCTTTTCCGGATTTACGCTTGTGTCCGGAGAGGTAGCCGGAGAGGTATAACCATCTTTGTAATAATCGGTCAAGCCAAAGTGAGCATGGATGCCATTATCTTTATCATTATAGGTTAAAGAATGAAGATTATAGGCACGCCATCCCCACGTCCCCAGAAAACTGGACGGGCTGTAGCTCATATTATTTTCTCCGATTGTTCCATTCCAGCGATGAGCCCCATCAATGTAGGAAATGGGGTCGTCATACTTCCAGTCATAAATTGAATGGGTATATTTATAGGTCAATTTCTGGCTGTCGTTGAAACTGTAGCCCATGTTGAACCCAAAGGACTCATTCAAAACTTTCTTGCTGCCTCTGTTACCGATGATGGCGTTTCCTTCCGCATCGGAATCATAACCTTCCTCTTTCCCGGATTTGCTGACAGAAACATCGTAATCCTTCCAGCCATGGGTATTCATGCTGCCATAAAAGGCGCCAAAATCAAACTTATCCTTTTTGAAGCCAACATTATAATTCTGCTTTACCGTGGCGTTGCTGCCATAGCTGACAGTGGCAGAGCCGTGGAGACCGTCCTGCTTCTGGGTTTTGGTCATAATATTGATGACACCGCCTACAGCCCGACCGCCGTAAAGAGCGGACTGTCCGCCGGAGACCACTTCGATTTTACGGATATTTTCCACGGGAATCATATTCCAGTCCACATCCCCGTCCCAGGCCGTGTTCATGGGCTGACCATCCACCAGCACCAGAATATTCTTGGAATTATATCCTCTCAGATTCACCGTACCCTCCACAGACTGGGATGCCGATACACCGGTCACCATAGCCAAAGCCTGGGCTGTATTCTGCACATTCCTCTTCTGGATATCCTTCTCCGTAACCACCTGTACATTGGCCGGCACATCCTGCAGCCTTTCCGCCTGCCTGTTGGCAGTAACCGTAATACCCTTCAGCGTATACACCGGTGTTTCAGCACTGACACTGCCTGCCCCTGTCAAAGCCAGTACGGCTAAAAGGGCTGTAATTTCTTTAGATTTTAATGACATAGTACACTCCCCTTGTATTTTTATTGGTAAATAGCAATTTTCAATATATGAAACGCTAATTCATCCGCTTTAATTTCTTACTATTTACTTATCTTATTATATACCCTTGTTCAAGTAGGACAAAGAAATGATTGGACACACCTGCGGTGTGAGGGTTGACGGGGCTTCGCCCCGAGGGTTATGGCCGCCTTTCGGCGGCGGGTTGTGTAAAAGGGTTGTGAAGGGAAAGGTTCTTAAGATGGATGGGCCTTCGGCCCAAGGGTTCTTAAGTTTGACGGCCTTTCAGGCCGAGGGTTGTGGTATCGCCCGCAGGGCGATGAGTATAAAGTCAGCGTTACGGGATTTACTTTTCTGTGTCATATGTGACACAATATCCAGTGCCACCTATTTTCTCGTTTCCCCTTGAGGTGGCAAAGGAACTGGATTTGTAAGAGAGCGAAGCGACCTGAAAATCCAGTGACATGCTTCCCACCGGGGGGAAGTCCCGCGAAGCGGGAAAGGGTGTACGGGGCAGAGCACCGATAGGATGCTCCATCGCGGTCCTGACCGCCAATCGGCGGCCCCCTGAGCGAAGCGATGCACAGCGAACACATTTTGCACTATCTTACCACCGTCCACCCCTTCGCCACTTCGTGGCCCTCTTCCCCTAAAGGGGACGCAAGAACGTTACGGGATTTACTTTCGGTGTCATAGGGCTTGATTGGCATTCTGGTGATTGGCTCGCTACGCTCGCCACCCCCTATCCGGGCTGCGCCGGACTTCCCCCTATGCAGGGGGCAGAATAGATTTCTACGCTTTCCCGCAGAGACATGACTCCATGGCTAAGCACCCATAGTCCCACCGCTCCGCGGGGGGAAGGTGGTGCCGTAAGGCACCAAAGGGGGAATGCATTTCCTCGCCCGCCAGGGCGGTTGTATGGTTTTCGCTGCCCCAGGCAGCGGCATATAAAACTCCCCTCTGAACCAGCCCGCTCTGTGGGCCGAACCCATCGTTCGGTGCGCAGCACACGAACGATAGAACCCGAGCGCCGAAAGGCGCTTGAACCCTCACGCCCCAAAGGCGCTTGTCCATAAAAAAGCACCGTCCCCGAAGGAGCGGTGCTTTAGATTTCATGGTTTTCAGTTATTTTCTACGCCCAGTTCATGTTCCACCACGGAAGCGATGTCATCTACGATTCGTTCGAGCTGGTTCAGCTCCTTGCCTTCACCCATGACGCGGATGAGGGGTTCGGTGCCGGAGGCGCGGACCAGGATGCGGCCATCGGCGCCCAGTTCTTCTTCGCCTGCCCTGATGGAGTCCATAATGAGTTCGTTCTCTTCCCAGCCGTTCTTGCTATATACTTCTACATTCTTAAGAATCTGGGGATAGGTGGTCATGAGGCTGTTCAGTTCGGAGAGTTTCTTTCCGTTTTCGCGGAGCACCCGGAGTGTCTGTACGGCGGTGATAAGGCCGTCGCCGGTGGTGTTGAATTCCGGGAAAATGATGTGGCCCGACTGTTCGCCGCCGATGGAGTAGTTATGTTTCAGCATTTCTTCCAGTACATAGCGGTCTCCTACTTTGGTGGAAACGGTCTGGCAGCCGTATTTCTTCAGCGCTTTGCCGAAGCCCAGGTTGCTCATGACGGTGCCTACCACCATGTTGTCGTTGAGGCGGCCTTCTTTTTTCATCTGCAGGGCATTGATGACCATGAGATGGTCACCGTCCAGGACTTTGCCTTTTTCATCGACGAAGAGGCAGCGGTCAGCGTCGCCGTCGTTGGCAATGCCGCAGTCAGCGCCTTCTTCCACTACTTTTTTCTGCAGGGTTTCGATATGGGTGGAGCCGCAGCCGTTATTGATGTTTACGCCGTTGGGCTGATTGAAAATGGGGATTACCTCTGCCCCCAGTTCGGCAAGGATTCCCGGGAGGAAACTGCTGGCTGCGCCGTTGGCGGAGTCGGTGACGATTTTCATGCCTTTGAAATCGCCGTCCACTGTGGATTTCACATAGTTTCTGTACTTTTCAGCCAGTTCCGGATAGTCGCGGATCACACCGATGCCATCGCCGGTGGGGCGGACGATTTCTTCATCATGGCGAAGGATGTTTTCGATTTCCTCTTCCGTCTTATCCGGCAGCTTGTAACCGTTCCGGTCGAAGAATTTGATGCCGTTGTCGGGGAAAGGATTGTGGGATGCGGAAATCACGACGCCTGCGTCATAGCCTTCCGTTTTGGTCAGATAAGCCACGCCGGGGGTGGGAATCACGCCTACTACATCCACATTGACGCCGGATGCGCAGAGACCTGCGGAAAGGGCAGCGGTCAGCATGGAACCGGAAATACGGGTATCCATGCCGATAAGGAAACGGTGCTCGCCCTTCGTCTTACAGAAATAAGCACCTGCTGCTCTGCCCAGCTGATAGGCAAGCTCCGGCATGAGGGTCGAATTCACCAGTCCGCGCACACCGTCTGTACCAAATAAAGTAACCATTCATATTCCTCCCAAAATTTTCTTGAAATAACTTTCAAATCATACATCTAAAGAGGGATTTCGTCAAGTAAGAGGGGACGCGCCTTTGGCTCGAGGGTTGACGGGGCTTCGCCCCGAGGGTTATGGCCGCCTGATGGCGGCAGGTTGTGTAGAAGGGTTGTGAAGGGAAAGGTTCTTAAGATGGATGGGCCTTCGGCCCAAGGGTTCTTAGGTTTGACGGGGCCTTTGGCCCCGAGGGTTGCGGTATCGCCCGCAGGGCGATGAGTATTATAATGCCGCCTTTCGGCGGTCACATCCACATCGAGTATCATAGTCATTCTTACCACCGTCCACCCCTTCGCCACTTCGTGGCCCTCTTCCCCTAAAGGGGACGCAAGAACGTTACGGGATTTACTTTCAGTGTCATATGGCAAAATAACCATTCTGCTGAATTATCTGCCTTCGGCAGATACACCCCCCCTATCCAGCTGTGCCGGACTTTCTCCACGGGAAAGGTGGTGCCGCCAGCCACCAAAGGGGGAATGCATTTTCCTCGCCCGCAGGGCGGTTGTATGGTTTTATACAAACTGGCGCCTTCTATAAATTTAGAGGCGCCCTCCACAACCCTCAGCGGCATAGCCGCTGTCAAATTTAAGAACCCTCGGGGCCACAGCCCCGTCAAACTTTAGAACCCTCAAGCCCGTCAGGGCTTGTCCATTTGAACCCTCAAGCCCCAAAGGGGCTTGTCCATAAACCTTAATCCTTATCTATTTCCACAACCACCGTCACCTTAGGCACCGCCACGCTGCCTCCGGAAGGCACGTTCACATTCACCACCTGGTGGATGTCGGAGCTGGCGCCGGTGACGTCGATAGGATCCAGGTCCAGTGTCTTATTGCTGGAGAAGAAGGAAATCGGTGCCGTAATAGTCGCTACCGGCGGCGTAATGGTAATCCTGCCTACTTTGTATCCCTTGGCCGGTTCTCCCTTCGTATCGATTCGGATGGGCAGGTTGCCCAGCTTGGTGGCTTCCTTCATCTTCACCGCCACTTTGACCTGGCTGGGCATGATATCCAGTCCCGTCACCGTATTTCCATCGGCATCGAGGATGTTCACACTGTCAAATTCAGTGAAGCTCTTTTCCTTGCCTGCAATATTCACAGACACCACAGCCCGGTCTGCCTTGGCAATCATGGCGGAGCTGCCGGCGATAGTAATGGTATCAGGCGTTACCTTCTTGCTTTCTACGGAGAAATTCGTTTCCGGCGTGCCGAAAATCTGTACATTGGCAGGCAGCGTCTTGACGGCATAGGTATCCACATTCAGGTCAAAGGTTTTCGGAGTCACCGACACCACCGATTCATCGCCCGGTACGGACACATGAATGGGCGTATTGGGATAGTCCCCGTCGGTGACACCGGTCAAATCCACATAGGCCTTGATATTATCGGAGCGCATATAAATCATATCGCTTCTGGACATGCGAACCTTCACCTTCACCGTAGAAGGCACATTGGTAGCCACCAGGGAGCGGTCCAAATTTCTTGTTTCCACCGGTACCGTATAGGTATTTTCCACCTGGGGATTCTGCTCATTCATCACATACACCCACAGAGCACAGGCAGCAATGAGACAGAGGAGTTTTGGAAGCCACCATTCAAATCTTGTATATTTCATTTCAAAGGCCTCCATTTCTGCAGTACATCGCTGACGCCCTTCGGTTTACTGGTGACCAGGTAATTCCGGAGGATGTTCTTCAGACTTTCCGCATCCTGGCCGCGGTAAATATGACCGCCGTAAGTATAGGAAACGATGCCCGTTTCCTCACTGACCACCACGATGACGCAGTCTGCCTGCTCGGACATGCCGATAGCCGCACGGTGCCGGGTGCCAAGCTCCGTGGACAGGTTATGGTCACGGGTGAGAGGCAGCAGGCAGCCTGCCGCCATGACCCGGTTCTCACGGATAATCACAGCGCCGTCATGGAGAGGCGTATTCACGATGAAAATATTTCCAAGAAGCTCCTTGGAAACGAGACCTTCAATGCGGATGCCCGTATCAATGCGGTCATCCAGCCCTACACTTCGTTCAAAGACGATGAGAGCGCCGATTTTGTTGGCAGACATGGTCATGGTAGCGGCCACCACATCATCAATGACATGGTCCCACTCCACCTCATTCATGACCCGGGACGAAACGTAGAACTTCCCCCGGCCGATCTGCTCCAGCGCCCGGCGAAGCTCCGGCTGGAACACCACCGGCAGAGCCACGATGAGCACCGTCATCAGCTTGTCCAGAATCCAGCTGACCACATGAAGCTGCAGCCAGCCTGCAATCACCGTAAAAATTCCCAGAAACACCAGCCCCTTCAAAAGAGCTGTGGCCCGGGTGTCGCGAATCAAAATATAAATGCGATATAGAAAAAAGGCAACCACCAGGATATCCAGAATATCCCAGAGCCTCATGGTCATAAACAGTCCCTGTATCTGTCCCAAAAACATGGAAAAATCTCCTTTATATAAAACCGGCATCCGCCGGTACTATGTATGTATACTTTAATATTTTTATTGTAGCATGAAAAGGAAGAGAAAGGAAATGGGATTTGATATGGGACCGCCTGGACACACCTTCGGTGTGAGGGTTCTTAAGATTGATGGGCCTTCGGCCCAAGGGTTCTTAGGTTTGACGGCCTTTCAGGCCGAGGGTTGTGGATTGCCGCTCTGCGGCAATGCTTATAAAATCAGCGTTACGGGATTTTCTTTCTGTGTCATATGACATGCTTCCCACCGGGCAAGGTGGTGGCGACAGCCACCAAAGGGGGAAAACGCCGAAATGGTACCTGAAGTATATGACTCGCTGTTTTTTCCCTCATATCTCTCGTTTCCCCTTGAGGGGAAGTCCCGCGAAGCGGGAAAGGGTGTACGGGGCAGAGCACCGATAGGATGCTCCATCGCGGTCCTGACCGCCAATCGGCGGCCCCCCGATCGAAGGGCGATAAGACATAAAATAAGAGTATCATAATCATTCTTACCACCGTCCACCCCTTCGCCACTTCGTGGCCCTCTTCCCCTAAAGGGGACGCAAGAACGTTACGGGATTTACTTTCAGTGTCATATGGCTTGATTGGCATTCTGGTGATTAGCCGCTACGCGGCTCCCCCTTATCCGGCTGCGCCGGACTTTCCCCCATCCGGGGGACAGAATAAATCGCTCTATGCTTTCCTGCAGAGACATGGCTCCATGGCTAAGCACCCATAGTGCCCCTGCTTGCGGGGGAAAGGTGGTGCCGTAAGGCACCAAAGGGGGATGCATTTCCCTCGCCCGCAGGGCGGATGTATGGTTTTCCCACGGGCGAAAGCCCGGTTGTAAAGGTTTTATACAAACTGGCGCCTTCTATAAATTTAGAGGCGCCCTCCACAACCCTCAGCGGCATAGCCGCTGTCAAACTTAAGAACCCTCGGGGCCACAGCCCCGTCAAACTTTAGAACCCTCACGCCCCAAAGGGGCTTGTCCCTAAGCGCCCCTTTACCATTCCCCTGATCCCCATTATACTAAATAAGTAAGGAGGTCTTAACCTATGGCATTTACCCTCATCTGCCACGCCTGCGGGCAGAAGCTGACTTTATTTGACCTGGACGTGAAGAAGCGGAAAGGCACCGTGCGGTGCACCCGCTGCGGCGCCCGGATTTCCTATGATTTGGACAAAAGAAATATCCAGCAGTCCGGTTTCTGGGCTGCCGAAGAACCGGCCTTTGACAGCCGGGCCAAGAACCGGCTGGTGAACCAGCTGAAACGGGAAGAAGCCCGGAAGGCAACAGCCGAAAGAAAAGACGCAGCCGATGTCATTTCCATGGAACAGAACTCCTCCCGGGTTCACGACTTTGATGAAAACCCTTTCAGCGCCAAAGCGGGATTTGCTAAATTTGACCTGAAAACAGGGCAGATTGTAGACGATAAGCCTGAAAAAACGGCCGCTCCCCTGCCCCGTCAGGAAAAGGACGGCATCACCTTTAAAGTGGTGGACCGAAGCCACCAGAAACGCACCATCCGCGCCGCCCATGCCGCCCTGCCTTCCATGAAAAACGAAGCAAAAACGGCAGAAAAAACCTTTACCCCGCCGCCCCGCATCGTCACCCGCACAGCCCACCGGAACATGCAGCTCGTCCGCCAGGCCGGCATGGCACGGGCGCCCAAGGCACCGGTGAAAATTTCAAAAATACAGTCATTCTGGCAGAAGGTAAAAAACTTCTTCTCCTTCGGCCATCACAAATAAGGAGGAACTATCATGCACAATACCATCTTCTTATGCTTCGCCCTTCTCATTCCCCTGGTCTTCCTTGGCGGCTGCGCCCCCTCCGCTTCCGACGCCTACCATAAAATCACGCCCCAGGCAGGCTATGAAATGATAAAGAAAGAGCCTGTCACCCTCATAGACGTAAGAGAACCGGCCGAATACCAGCAGGGCCACATCCCCGGCGCCCGCCTCATCCCCTTGGGCACCATCGACGAAACCATCAAAGACAAACTTCCGGACAAGAAAAAGCCCCTCATCGTCTACTGCCGCTCCGGCGTCCGCAGCAAAAAAGCAGCCATGAAACTGGTCGAACTGGGCTATAGTGACGTGAGAGACATGGGCGGCATCCTGGACTGGCCCTATGAAATAGAGAAATAGAGAGTCCCTTCGGGCAGTCAGGAGAAAAGTTCTTAAGATGGATGGGCCTTCGGCCCAAGGGTTCTTAGGTTTGACGGGGCCTTTGGCCCCGAGGGTTGCGGATTGCCCTTCGGTGCACAGCGAACACATTTTGAAGGAGCGCTAGCGACGCGCAAAATGTAGTGAGTCGTTTCCCCTTTAGGGGGCAATGCTTATGAAGTCAGCGTTACGGGATTGGCTGTCTGTGTCATATGTGACACAATATCCAGTGCCACCTATTTTCTCGTTTCCCCTTGAGGTGGCAAAGGAACTGGATTTGTAAGAGAGCGAAGCGACCTGAAAATCCAGTGACATGCTTCCCACCGGGGCGAAATCCCGCGAAGCGGGAAAGGGTGTACGGGGCAGAGCACCGATAGGATGCTCCATCGCGGTCCTGACCGCCAATCGGCGGCCCCCTGAGCGAAGCGATGCACAGCGAACACATTTTGCACTATCTTACCACCTTCCACCCCTTCGCCACTTCGTGGCCCTCTTCCCCTAAAGGGGACGCAAGAACGTTACGGGATTTACTTTCGGTGTCATAGGGCTTGATTAGCATTCTGGTGATTGGCTCGCTGCGCTCGCCACCCCCCTATCCGGGCTGCGCCGGACTTCCCCCTATGCAGGGGGCAGAATAAAGCACCGCGAAGCATTCCTTTCATAAGTCGCTTACAGCATAACGGAGCTTTATAGTGCCCCCGCGAAGTGGGGGTGGCAAAGGAACTGGATTCATAGGGGAGCCCCGCGACCCGCGAATCCAGTGACATGCTTCCCACTGGGCAAGGTGGTGGCGCCAACCACCAAAGGGGGAATGCATTTCCTCGCCCGCAGGGCGGTTGTAAAGGTTTTATACAAACTGGCGCCTTCTATAAATTTAGAGGCGCCCTCCACAACCCTCAGCGGCATAGCCGCTGTCAAACTTAAGCCCCTTAAGAACCTTCGGCCCAGCGGGCCGTCAACCCTCAAGCCCCATAGGGCCCCTTCCTCAAATCAAAAACTCCTCCCTTGAAAAGAGAGGAGTTTTTTGATTGTCCTGGTTTCAGGTAAATCAGTTGAAGTAGATGTACACGCCTTTGAGGTCGATGAGGTCCAGGCCCATTTCTGTGTAGCCCACATAGAGAGCTTTTTCAGAGAGGGACACGTTTTTGTTCTTATCGCCTGCGCGGACCGTTTCTTCTGCTTCCTTGTCCTGCGGATAGACTTTGAGGGAAACGCCGTTGTATACCAGCTTGAAGGTACCGCTTCCTGTTTCAGTGGAAAGGGTGGTGGTGAAAGTTCTTTCTTCATCAGGCACCTGGTCCGGTTCCGGCAGTCTCATGCCGGTAGCAGAGAGAACCAGTCTGTCTCCCTCTTCATCGTGTTCCACGCCATAGGTGCCATACTGGCCTACCTTTGCGTCTTCCACGCGGAAGACAGGAAGAGATGTTTCGATCTTGTTCCGCGGGCGATAACCGCCGCTGTGGGCCCATACATCAGGCTTCACAATGGGGTTGAAGGTGAGCTGGACGATACCTTTGGAATGGAAAATATAATTCTTCCCATAGCGTGGTACATCGGTGGTGGAGTCATAGATCTGGGTACCATTGATAAAGCTATTCACATCGAAGGTCTGGTTATCATAGGAAATCAGATTTCCTGGCGTATAGGTAAATTCTACACTATCTCCATTGACCATCTGGTCTTTCGGATCTCTCACTATCTCCCAGGTAAGGTCCTTCAGAGTCGAACCTTTACCGTTAACCTCCGTGTAGATATCTTTCGGATTTACGATAATATCCCCTTTGATGGTGACGCTGTAGTTCTTGCGGGCATCGCTGCCATTTTCATGGACAATGCCGCCGCCATCCGATTCCAGGTCATTCTCGTACTTCCCGGCATCTGCCGTTGTCCGGCCGGCCTGGTTGGTTTCATAGGCCCCGCCGGCTTTAGGGGTCATGGTAAGCCCATCGGTAGAAATGGTATCCCCATTCACCAGAAGCGGCGTAGCGATTTCCTTGAAGGACCGGTCCGCCGAACCGTAGGTCTGGATCATTTCGTTGTCCACGGTGATGGCCACCGGGGTCAGGGTCATGGTCCCTTCGGACAGTTCCAGATTGTAGTTCTTCAGTGTGTCTTTATCCAGCTGGGTATCGATTCGGTAGCTGTCCAGGCTGCCGTCGGTCTTGTACTTCACATCATTGGTCCGGGTGTCGCTCAAAAGGGCCCCAGAGGTGTTGTGGATGCCGATTTCAGAAACCAGATCTGCCAAGTCATCCCCGTTCTGTTCCCCGGTGACTTCCGTTTGCTTCAGGTCCGCTCCCACTTTGTCCGCAGCCCCGTAAGCTTCGGTATAGTCACCCACCTTCAGTTTCAAGGTAGCCTTGTTGATGGTGGCATCAGCTCCGTCGATGAACACCTTATAATTCTTCAGGGTCCTCTCTGTAGTCCCGGTCAGTTGATATCCAGTACCCGCATCCTGGGTCTTGGCGCCCTTGGCAATCTTATCCGGATCCGTAGCGTCTCCGGTGTTGGTGTAGGTGATATCCCCGTTGCCAATGGCTTTCGTCACTACATCCGTGCTGTCCCCATTGGCCATCGCCAGCTTGCTGACATCGTATCCATAGGTGTTGGTATCCGTAAAGGCGGTACCGTAGGTGGTGGACACGTCGTTGAGCTTCAGATGGATTTCTGCCGGAGTGACAGTGGATGTCCCATCCACGTAGGTAACATCATAGTTGTTGGCTGTATCGCCGGCAACCGTGAAATTCCCGATCAGCTTCCAGTCTCCCACGTCCTGGGTCTTTACCTTGTCGTTATTGGCATCGGCCTTTTCCCCGGTGTTGGTGTAGTTGACGCTGATCTGGTTGTTCTTCAGGGTTTCATCTGTATCTCCGTTGGCGTTGCCGGAAATGGTATAAGTGTACTTCGTCCTATCGAAGCCCGTACCGTAGACCGTGCTCACGTCTCCTACGGTCAGGGTCAGTTTGGCCTTTTCCACCGTGGAAGTCCCCGGATTCACCACTTTGATGTTGTAGTTGTCCAGGGTCCTGGTGGTGCTGCCGGTGATCTGGTAGCTGCCTGCGTTCTGGGTCTTGACATTTTCGTTATTGGGATCGGATTTCGCCCCGCCGTTCACATACGTAAAATCGCTATCCTGGAGGACATCGGTGATGGCCGTTGCGGCATCCCCGTTGGTCAGCCCCTGCAGATCCGCCGCATCCTTTTTGTACCCATAGGTGCTGCCGTCAAACTCATTCCCGTAGGTGGTAGAGACATCTTTCAGGGTCAGGGTCAAGTCCGCTTTATCCACGGTGGCATCAGCCCCGTCGATGAACACCTTATAATTCTGCAGTGTCTTCTCCGTGGTCCCGGTCAGTTTGTATCCTGTTCCTGCGTTTTGGGTCTTCACATTCTCATTGTCCGGATCCGTAGCGTCCCCAGTGTTGGTGTAGGTAATATCCCCATTGGCAATGACTTTCGTCACTACATCCGTGTTGTCCCCATTGGCCATTGCCAGCTTGCTGACGTCGTAACCGTACTTGCTGGTATCGAAAGCTGTACCATAGGTGGTGGATACGTCGTTGAGCTTCAGATGGATTTCCGCCGGGGTGACCTCAGCCTTGCCGGCCTTCACGGTGCCGATTTCGTAATTAGCTGCCGTATCGCCGCTGAGCGTGAAGGTTCCTGTCAGATTGTAGTCGCCTACATTCTGGGTCTTTACCTTGTCATTGGCCGCATCGGATTTCTCCCCGCCATTGGTGTAGGTAACAACGGTGATCTTGTTGTGTTCTACATCCTCTGCCGTATCCCCATTGGTGTTTCCAGACAGGGTATAGCTGTACGTATTGGGATCAAAAGCAGTTCCGTAGGTGGTTTCCGTATTCCCCACAGTCAAGGTCAGTTTGGCCTTTTCCACCGTAGATTTCCCGTTGGTGATATGGACGGTATAGTCAGAGAGATTCTTGCTGGCAATCCCCTGGAGTTCATAACTCCCGGCATTCTGAGTCTTCACCTTGTCGTTGCTAGCATCAGTTTTCGCCCCGGTATTGGTGTAGTTGAGGAATTTGTCTCCCAGTACAGCATCCTTGGTATCCCCATTCACCAGCCCACCTTTGGCGTCATCCACCGTATAGCCATACTGGGTATCATCAAAGGCCGTGCCATAGGTGGTGGACACATTCCCCACCGTCAGGTAAAGGTCTGCCGGATTCACGGTGATGGTGCCGCTGCCGGTGACTGCATAGTTGGCGGAAGCGTCGCTGCCGTCGCTGGCTTTTACTTTGGCACCGGTGGTCAGATACTGGTTTTCATAACTGCCTACGTGGGCCGTATCGTTGCTGCCCTTGCTGTCCGCATAGCTGCCGTCGGTGGCAATGGTATATTGGATATCGCCCAGCGTATCTCCGTTCACCAGCTGGGTTTTGTCGTAGGAAGGCGTCCCATTGGTCACTGCAGTATTACCGTAGGTCTGGGTGCCATCGGTGCTGATGGTCACGGTCTTCCGGAGAATTTCGATATCCGCATTTTCTGTTGCTAAATCATAGCCGTTCAGACCTGTAGCATTTTCCTTACCAACGTTGAAGTGATAGGTCGACTTTATCGTTCCGCCCGTCGGGTCTTTATAGCCGTCCATACGGGTTGCAGCGTCATCCTGTGCTCCACTGTATACAGAAATATTCTTCAGGCCAGTATCTGTTGCATCTGTAGTGCTGGCGATATAAGCTGATTTATCACTTGCTTCTTGGAAATTTTTGCTATAGTCATCCACACTATGAGCTGAGGTATCATCGGAAGCCTTAAATGTCGCCGATGTAATTGTCAACTTATTACGCAAATCTTCATCAGATAAAGTATCACCATAAGTCTTCGTCATATCCTGACCAGAAACCGTGATAGTCGGCGTCACCTGGAAGATGAATTTGTTATGCGTTTGATCCGTATAGGTGCCAATGTCCCTACCCGCTGCATTTTTATCAGATTCAGCAGAAGTAGACTTCTTTGTGGATTCCGACGACCACTGGGCATTGGTTTCGCTATTCAGGTTACCTCCCAAAACAGTTCCATAGTCGCTTGGAGAAGCCACATAGACCTGCCAGGTGCCATGGGGAGCAGTAGTAATAGCGGGAGACTTAGGATTAGTGCTATTAATGAATGCTCCTGTCTTGCCCTGAGCATCAATGATGACAGCGCCATTATCCGAGCTGCCGGCTGCGATCGTCCCAGCAGTAGCATTGCCATCATAATCGACACCAGCCCCCAACGTAATCTTGCCGGAATCTCCAGTGGAAGTCAGGCTGATCTTGCCGCCGCGGGTAGTCGTTGTACCATCATTGGCAACATTATAGGTATTGGACGTAATGCCGTGAACTTCAATATCGCCAGCAGAGTTAATGGTTACATTGTCCAGATAGTCACTAAAGGAAGAATCCGTATTCCTGGTGGCCTCTACATCGGTGCCGCCGGAATGGATTTCGCCGCCTACGGTTACCTCACCACCATTGATATATACACCATGATCGGCATAAATAGTACCATTATTGTATTTTGTTGCAGTATTTTTGGTGTTGCCGGTAGTCACAGAACCAGAGCCAGCATCAATCTTAACCGTATCTAGACCTACAGATTTCCCAAGATCCCCCTGGAGGGTGACTTTGCCCCCGTCCGTCTTGATATTCAGGCTGGAATTGTACAGATTGGTTTCCTGGACGAAGCCTACGGTGGTTCCCCCATCAATAGCGGCATCATCCCAGGCATTGTTGTTGCCATAGCCCACGGTCAAAAAGGGAGCGCTGTTGTCCGGCTGTCCGCCACCGCTCCAGCTGGACCATTTGGTATAGCCATAGACCTGTTCCCCATAATTGGACTTTTTAAGATCTTTGTTCCAGTAAGATTTACTGGTGTCCCAGAATTTTGTACCCTTGATAGTAGTGGTAGTGCCATCTGCGTTGGTAACCGTTGTGGTGACCAGACCTTCGGGCCCGGTCACCCAATAGAATCCGTCCTGATGGCTGGGATCAGCCGGATACTGGGAATAGGGGTTGGTGGTTTTATCGTTGGTCTTGTTGCGTACACCGGACCCCATGCCACCGACCCAGAGGGTTTTCTGGGAGTTGGGAGTGGAGAGGGAGTTTTCCAGTGCCGTGGTAATGGTGGCCAGATAGCTGTCCCCGTGATTGGCACCAGACTTATCCCCTGGATTAGCCAAGCTCTCACTGGCAAACCAGTTATGGGCAATGAGCGCTCTGATATCGCTCTCCAGCGTTGCCATTTTGGTGGGATCGTTTTGAATCTTTTCATAGGTCACCAGATTGCTATTTGTATCTTTGTTACCGTTAGCATATTTTTTTGCATAATTATCCGGCTCAGTCCGGCGGTAATAAATCAGCCAGTCATCGATAGACATCTGGGAGGTTTCCGGCGTGGTCCCTTCCATGATGAAAGAATTGTAGCCATCTCCAGCCTTAGTCGTTGCATACCAGCGGGTATGCTGGGTATCCAGCGTTGCATCCGAATTTGTATAGGTCCAGTTCGCCCCATTCACATCTTTAGGGTTCAATTCATGGAAGGCATAATGGGATTCTCCTTTGTCAAAATGTTTGGCTTGGGTAGTATAGCTATACGTCCCATCTTTATTTTTCGTATAGTTGATTCCTACAAAACGGTAGGAAGGAACTGTATTGTGAGTCAAGTAATCCTTAACCAGATTTTCTACCAGTTTATTCCATTTTTCCGTTCCGAAAATATAGGTGTCATAGCTATTCCCGGAATTGATGATTCCCGTGATATTGACATTGCCGCCAGCTGTCCCATCCTTTTTGCTGGTATCTCTGGTATCTAAAGTGAGGACACCGCCATTCAAGCCGATGGCGACTTCGCCATCCAGTGTAATGGCACCGCCATTGGTCGCGATTTTCCGATTATTTTGTTCTCCGGACAAATCTATGGCGGATTTCCCTTCAGGAACCACATAACCGAAATAAGTACCAACGGTATGGCCTGCTATATTAGGTTTCGTGTCTTTCTCTATACCAGTAGCAGCATATGCACCCGCCTCGGTTCCTGATGGCGCCGTAAACTTTACATTACCGCCGCTGCCAGAAGTAAAAGTACCGCCATTGGTGGAAATATCCGCATTGATGATGACCGCACCGACACCATCGCCATCCGTATCAGAATTCAGCTTCACATTCAGTTTGCCGCCACTAGCCTTTATCTCCTTGTTGATCGTGATATTGCGCTGGGCTTCCAGGGCCAGTGTCGCTTCTCCATCACCGGCAACAGTCGGATTGATAGCAGAATTGACCGTAATGCTGGCAGCCTGACTGGTAGATGCCGCCTGGATCGTCACATCCGTGCCCTTATTCAGAATATCCGTAATCAGATTCGTCTTGATCCAGGAAGTGGAATCATAAGTAGAATCGGCATTCTGGGTGGCAGAAGGTGGATCATTATAGGTAATCTGCGTTCCGCTGCCTTCATTGACCGTGCCAACGGTCTGATCCATACTGCGCTGCGTAGGCTTGTCATCCTGAATCAGGATTTCCAGCGGGTCCAGCAGCCATTCTCCTGCCTTGCCGTTGATGCCTTTAGCGTCGATATTGAGGTTATCCCCCAGGTTCAGCACGTCGCCGGAAGTCTCGATTTTGCCGCCGTCCACATTGCCTTTGGCGAGGAGGTTTGTCCCGTCGTGAACGATGGTCTTTTCACCGATGACTTTGATATTTCCTGCGCTCTGGCCATCTTCTGTGCCGGAGGCGTCCAGGGTGCCGCTCACTTCTACCTGGCCTTTATCGCCGCCTTCGAGGAGGATCTGGCCTTTTTCGTTTTTGCGGAGGGTTCTGGCCTGGAGGGTGCCGGAGTTATTGACCACAGTGCTCATCACGTCGGAGGCGCTGTCGGCGGTCATGACGATGGTGCCGCCATCGGCGGTGATGGCACCTTTGTTGAGAGCGGAGGCTTCTGCTGTTTTGCCGTCTACGGTGAAGTTCAGTTTGCCGTCGGCGTCAGGGGTGAGGGTAAGGGTATCTGCTGCAGCGAGAACTGCGGAGCCGCCGATATTGGAAATGGTGCCGCTGTTTTCTACTTTGGCAGCATGGAGAGCCACCAGGCCCCCTTCGGCTTTAATGGTCCCTTCGTTGATGATTTTTCCATCAGAAACGCCGCCCAGGCTGAAAGAGCCTGTGCTGTTTCCGAATTCTTTCATGAAATTATCCTTCATCTGGGCAGTGGAGGCCACCAGACCCCCTACGTCGATGGAAGCGTTTTTACCGATAACCACGCCGTTGGGGTTCACCAGGAGCACGTGGCCATTGGAAAGAAGGCTGCCGTCAATGACGGACTGCTGATTGCCGGTGACCCGGTTCAGGGCCAGGGCGTCTTTTCCGGGCTGCTGGAAACGGACAGTTTCGTCCTTTCCTACGCTGAAGCCGGTCCAGTCCATGGCCAGGCGTCCCGAGTCCTGGCGAATGGTCATTTCCTTCCCGTTCTGGGTGACGGAGCCGGAACCGGAACGGACGACTCCGCCTTCCGGCATGGCATCCACGCTGGATGCACCCAGAGAAAGGGCAGACATGACCAGAAGGGCCAGTGTCTTTTTCCAATGTCCATAGTTGTGCATTTTCGTTTTCTCCTTATATATGATGAATTGGTTTTGAATGTATTTGACAGCGCCTTTGGCGCTGGGGGTTCTTAAGATTGACCGGCCTTTGGCCGGAGGGTTCTTAGGTTTGACAGCCCTTTCAGGGCTGAAGGTTGTGGAAACGGCTGTCGCCGCAGTTTATAGCCGCCTGACGGCGGAAAAACCAAACAACCGGGCTTCGCCCGTGGAAATGCACCCCTTCTGCCTACGGCACCTCCCCCGGAGGGGGAGGTTTGCTCTATGCTTAACTTTTATCTCATACGTTATGAACCGCATTTCGGAGATTAGCCGCCTGCAGCGGCTTTTCCCCCTTTGGTGCCTACGTCACCACCTTCCCCCCGCTGTGCGGTGGGACTATAACCCGCCGAGAAGCAATCATTTCATAAGTATCTCAAGGCATAGTGTCGCTAGAACTTCCCCCTCCGGGGGAAGTTCCGCCGCAGGCGGGGATAGGGGTGCATTTCCAACGCCCCCAGGGCGGTTTGCATGTTTTGCCTTCGCCCGCCAGGGCGGTTGTATGGTTTTATACAAACTGGCGGCGCAGCCGCCTACCACCACCCTCTGAACCCTGTGAACCTTTTGAACCCTCTGAACCTTCAGGGAAGCTTCGCTTCCCTGTCCTTTAGAAGTAGAATCCGCCGCGGAGCCAGAAGCGGCCGTTGTTGTGGCTGGTGTCGGATACAGGGTCTTCGGCGCCCAGTTTCCATGCGTAGTCAGCCCGGATGAACCAGTCCTGCCAGCGCTGCCAGATAATGCCGATGCCTGCGCCCTGGAGGTTTCTATGGTTCTTCGTACCGGAGTCTCCTCCGTTTCTATCGATCCACACGCCGCCATGCTCTGCGTAGAAGGCAAGCTGGAACTGCTGGTCGTGGGCTTCCAGAGGGATGAGCCAGCGGTATTCGGCTCTGGTAATGTAGCCGCTGTCGCCGGAGCCTTCACTGGTGGGATAGGCTTTCACGCCGTAAGGGCCGCCCAGGGAGAAATGTTCCGACGAATCCAGCGGGGTGAAAGCGTACTGTCCGTAGGCAGAGAGCAGGAGGTAGGATCTTTCGTTGATGTTCTGATGTCTTTCGATATGTCCGCGAATCTTGGAGTAATCGCCGTTGGTGTCGGGGTCGCCGGCCATCCAGCGGGCGTAGATGTTATCGGAGTGGAAAGCCCGGTTGTTGATATGGCCCAGTTTCCAGTCCAGACGCCAGTCTGTCATGCCGGCGGTGTCCTGGTCGTCTCCGTAGAGGGAGAGTACCAGAGCGTTTCCTGTCTTGTCGCCGTAGGTGGCATCATAGGCTCTGTATTCGTCCTTGATTTCACTGTGTTCGAAGCGGAGGCCGGTGTACAGGTTATGGCGCCGGCTTCTCCGGATGGCATAGTCCAGTCCCAGAGAAGTGACCCGGGAGGTGCCTACGCCTTTATACATGGCCCATTCGTCGCCCATGTCGTAGCTGAATACGTTGTATCCTACGGTGAGCTTCAGGCCGTCCTTGGCAAGGGGCGTGATGTAGTTGGTGCCCCAGTTGAACATATGACGGCCGGTGGTGGAAATGGATGCCATGAGGTGATCCCCGTTTCTGGCGGGATTCCAAAAATCATAGTCCAGAGAGTATTCATTGTAGCCCATGGCCCGGCTGCCGTAGTTGTCGGCAGACACCAGACCGTGTTTCCCCACATAAGGCTCTACCGTCATATCCAGTTTCACCGTACCGGGATTTCTTCCGCGGCTCAGCGCCACACGGGCATCGGCGCCGGCCATGTCGGATACCAGCCACACCGCTCTTTCCAGCTTGTCCCTGGTCACGTATTCCCCTTCCTTCACGGCCTGGGCCTGCTTTCTGATAGCGCTGTCCCGGATATTCGTCTTGTTCGTAATGGAGGGAGCATCAAAGCGTCCCACTTCCACATGGTAGTGAACGATACCGGCAGTCACATCCTGGGGCGGAATGTAGGTCTTCGCTACGATATAGCCCTTTTGGCGGAAATAGCGGGTAATTCTGTCCGCCCCGTCCTGGATATCCTTGAAAGAGAGCTCCTTGCCTTTCTTGTCAGCCAGAAGGGCCTTCAAGGTGTCTTCAGAGTAAATATCCTGTCCATCGATGGTGAAATCCTTCACCAGCACCTTTTCCGTTTCAGGAATGTTCAGGGACGGCGTTTCTTCTTCCTGACTTTCCACCCTGGACTCGCCGGTCCGGGTCTGGGAAATCTGACGCTGCCGGTCTTTCCATTCATTTTGCCGCATCAAAGCCTCTGCCTGATTCCTCCCGGCCTCCATGGCCGTGCGGGCAGAGTCCGGAATAACCGGCGGCTCCGCAGCCAGCGACACAGCCGGCATAGCAGCCAGGGCAGCCAGAACAAGGACCAATCTCTCTTTCTTTCTGTTCATGATAACGCGTTCCCTTTCCATCTGTTTAGTGAATGTAAAAGTAAAAAAATGACGTCCAACAGACTGTATATACACAATTTCTACCTGCATTATACGCGAAAAATGCATTGCATTCAAGAAAATCGATTATAAAGTGGGGTATAAATGCCCTTGAATTTCGTCACTTCTTTACCATGCTAAATCTATATTATTCGAATTAAGCGGTCTAAATCCTCTGAATTCTCAATTATTTAAAAGTACATCGATTATTATAGTTGATGTAAAATGCATATTCAATGGTATGTATATGTTTGCTGCATGATTCGATATGGCCTTAATTTAGAATAGAAATAAATCGTTATTAAGAACATGATTTTGTAAATGCTATGCCTGCAAAGCAGAATTCTCGGTAAAATCTGTATTTTATATATTATTTATTCAAATCTTGTCCCCTATGTCTGTCTTTACAATTTCCAGTAATCAATGAATTCAGAAGACATAGTATGCTATATTTATGTGTTAGAAATTTATTAAGTTTATGTCTGATAAATATTTCGAGGAGAAAGGTTCTCAAGATGGACACGCCCTGCGGGCGTGAGGGTTCAGAAGGTTCAGAGGGTTCAAAGGGTTCAGAGGGAAAGGTTCTTAGGATTGACCGGCCTGACGGCCGGAGGGTTCTTAAGTTTGACGGCCCTTCGGGCCGAGGGTTGCGGATTGCCGCTCCGCGGTGCACAGCGAACACATTTTGAAGGAGCGCTAGCGACGCGCAAAATGTAGTGAGTCGTTTCCCCTTGAGGTGGCAAAGGAACTGGATTCATAGGGGAGCCACGCGACCCGCGAATCCAGTGACATGCTTCCCACCGGGGCGAAGTCCCGCGAAGCGGGAAAGGGTGTACGGGGCAGAGCACCGATAGGATGCTCCATCGCGGTCCTGACCGCCAATCGGCGGCCCCCTGAGCGGAGCGACGCGAAAATGTAATGAGTCGTTTCCCCTTTAGGGCGATAAGACATAGAATAAGAATATCATAATCATTCTTACCACCGTCCACCCCTTCGCCACTTCGTGGCCCTCTTCCCCTAAAGGGGACGCAAGAGGCGTTACGGGATTTACTTTCTGTATCATATGACATGCTTCCCACCGGGCAAGGTGGTGGCGCAGCCACCAAAGGGGGAATGCATTTCCGACGCCCGCAGGGCGGTTGTGAAGGTTTTATCATAAGATGGCGCCTTCTATAATTTAGAGGCGCCCTACCACAACCCTCGCGCCAAAGGCGCGTCAAACTTAAGCCCCTTAAGAACCTTCGGCCCAGTGGGCCGTCAACCCTCAAGCCCGTCAGGGCTTGTCCATAGTGTCCAAAAAAAAAGCACCACCCCGAAGGGCAGTGCTTTTTTTATTTTTCTTTTTCTTCAAGCGTAGGAGCCGGGTCTTTCTGGACTAAGAGCAGGGTGCCGTGGATTTCCTGGTCCTTCACTTCTTCCGCTTCTGCAGCGGTACAATAGATCCCATCTTTGCTGGTGAGAGCTGCGTAGGCTTCTTTGGCTCCGCCGCCGCTTCGTTTGAAGATGAGGATTTTACGATCCGAGGGAAGGTGCAGTTCGCCCGGCGCCGCTACCAGAATGGGGGCGTGGATGACGGAGATGGACTGGTCTTTTTCCCAGTCCTGGTCCTTTTCTTTCAGAATCAGGAGGGTGTCTCCGCCGGTGCCGCTGGTATAAGGGCCCTGCACGAGGACCAGGACTTCCATTTTCCCGTCGTGGTCAAGGTCCATGAAGTTGTAGGAGTAGTGAGTGGTCTTCCAGTCTTTTGGGGGAATGTGGAAAGCGGAAATGACGGCCCTGCGAATCCCGTCATTGGGACGCACTTCGGCATCCAGGGTGCGGTCAGGTCCCTGTTCTTCCGGTGCCGGCTCTTCTTTTGGACTGCTGCCGCCGGTCAGAATATCCAGGATGTCTTTCAGTTTCTTATTTTTCTGTACATCATCGGACTTCAGGATTTCGCCCAGAATGACGCTGCTCATGCCTTTCCAGTCGAAGCTGCTGTCATTCCCGCCCTTCCTGTAAGCCTCTTTCAGTTGCTGAAAGAGAAGATCCAGGTCCTTGTCTGAAATCTTCCCCTCCTCCACCGCTTCTTCTGCAGAGGACAGGGTATCGGACTTCGCTTCCAACGGGAAGGAAATGGTGAGAGCCGCCAGCAGGGCTGCCGCCAGGGCTATAGGTTTTATGTATGTCATGTGATGCAACTCCTTTACTTTAGACACACCTGCGGTGTGAGGGTTCAAAAGGTTCAGAGGGTTCAGAGGGAAAGGTTCTTAAGATGGATGGGCCTTCGGCCCAAGGGTTCTTAAGTTTGACGGCCTTTCAGGCCGAGGGTTGTGGTATCGCCCTATCGGGCGATGAGTATAAAGTCAGCGTTACGAGAATTCCTTCCCGCCCTCATCGTCATTCTGAGCCGTAGGCGAAGAATCTCGGCACAAGGCACTTATGAGCTAATCGATAGTAAATACCAGTCGGCGGGAAAGGCGAAGTACCAGGCCCCTGCATGAATTCCAATGACGTCATCCTCGCCACGCACCGAGATTCTTCACTGCGTTCAGAATGACAGAATCAAGGGGCCATCCCATGACCAGTGCTGCCTCGATTTCTTCCCGCCGGACACTCGTCATCCGAGGTCGGTCAGCCGACAATCGGAAGGCCCTTTTATGTGCAGGCTAAGGGAGGGCTTCGGCTGACTTGGAGACCCTCTGCAGGGTCTCCACAAAGCGAAGGATCTTGGCAAGAAAAGCAAGTGACAGAAATGCTATTAACTACCAGTCGGCGGAGCCGCGCCGTCAGGCGCTCCCCAGCCACCAGCCACTAGCTCACTAAAGTTGTTCTATACAAACTGGCGCCTTCTATCAATTCAGAGGCGCCCTCCACACCCCTCAGCGGCATAGCCGCTGTCAAACTTAAGAACCCTCGGGGCCACAGCCCCGTCAAACTTTAGAACCCTCAAGCCCGCAGGGCTTGTCTTTCCTTACTATACTACCAATTTCCCCACAAAAAAAGAAGCCGCCGGAGCAGCTTCTTTTTTTTATATGTTATTTCTGGTCAGCCAGATAAGCCTTGAGGGCATCAGCCAGTCTCTTTACGCCTTCTTCGATAACGTCGTCATCGTTGTAGGAGAAGTTGAGACGGAAGAAGTTCTTCTTCTTGGTCTGGGGGAAGAAGGAGTCGCCTGGTACGTAGGCTACTTTTCTTTCCAGAGCGTATTTGAAGAGGTCACGGGCATTGCAGCCTTCGGGGAGTTCTACCCACAGGAAGAGGCCGCCATGGGGATAGGTGCATTTCACGTCAGAGGGGAAGTATTTCTTGATGGCGTTGCACATCACATCACGGCGATGTCCGTAGAGTTTGCAGTTTTCTCTGATATGTCCATCGAAATCGTAGTTCGTCATGTACATAGCGGCTTCACGCTGGGTAACAGACGGTGTGGCAAGGTCGGTGGAGCCTTTGACGAGGTCAAATTTCGGCAGCAGTTCATCATTCAGAACCATCCATGCCAGTCTCATGCCAGGAGCCAGGGTCTTGGAGAAGGTGCCGGAGTACATAACCAGGTGTTTCGGATCCATGGTGATGAGAGGAGCGATTTCTTCGCCTTCGAAACGGAGGTCGCCGTAGGGGTTGTCTTCGAATACAGGGATTTCGTACTTGGTTACGATTTCCATGAATTTCTTACGGCGTTCCAGGCTCATGCAGCGGCCGCTCGGGTTCTGGTAGTTCGGAATGACGTAAATGAATTTTACTTTGTCATTGGTGGACAGTACTTTTTCCAGTTCTTCCGGAATAATGCCGTCATCGTCGGTGGGGATTTCTACGTAATTTGGCTGTTCGAAATCAAAAGCACCGATAGCGCCCAGATATGTCGGGCTTTCGCAGACAACTACGTCGCCTTTGTTCAGGAATACACGGCCCGTAATATCGAGACCCTGCTGGGAACCGGTGACAATCATAATGTTCTTCGGGTCTACTTTGTACATGCCCATGGGCTGGTACATGCGGTTCATACGGTCGGCAATGGCCTGACGAAGTCCCATGAAGCCAAGGGAGGGGCCGTACTGCATAGCACCGGCGCCATCTTCTTCTCTTACTTTAATGGCTACTTCAGTCAGTTCCTTCAGCGGAAATGTCTGCGGTGCGGGAAGACCGCCGGCAAAGGAAATAATGTCCGGCTGTGCTGTGAGGGCCAGAAGAGGACCCAGGTCGGAACCTTTCATACTTGCAAGTACATCGGAAAAACGAATTGCCATAAAAATCTCTCCTTTACTTCTGGAAAGCGAAATGAAAGTTCATCCCGTTTTCATGGATTTATTATATTGCACCAGGCTCGGGGAACTTCCCGCTGACCGGTCATATAAACAGTATTAGTATTCTTATTGTAAGGCTGCCATGGGAAGATGTCAATGGTTTGGGCGCGCCCTTTGGACGCGCCTGCGGCGCGAGGGTTGACGGGGCTTCGCCCCGAGGGTTGTGGCCGCCTGTCGGCGGCAGGTTGTGTTCGCTTCGCTCAGGGGGCGACAGCGCCTGCGGCGCTGAGGGTTGAGGATTGCCCTTCGGGCAATGCTTATGAAGTCAGCGTTACGGGATTGGCTGTCTGTGTCATATGTGACACAATATCCAGTGCCACCTATTTTCTCGTTTCCCCTTGAGGGGAAGTCCCGCGAAGCGGGAAAGGGTGTACGGGGCAGAGCACCGATAGGATGCTCCATCGCGGTCCTGACCGCCAATCGGCGGCCCCCGAGCGAATCGATGCACAGCGAACACATTTTGCACTATCTTACCACCGTCCACCCCTTCGCCACTTCGTGGCCCTCTTCCCCTAAAGGGGACGCAAGAACGTTACGGGATTTGCTTTCGGTGTCATAGGGCATGATTAGCATTCTGGTGATTAGCCGCTACGCGGCTCCCCCTTATCCGACTGCGCCGGACTTTCCCCCATCCGGGGGACAGAATAAATCACTCTATGCTTTCCTGCAGAGACATGGCTCCATGGCTAGGCAGCCATAGTCCCACCGCTCCGCGGTGGCAAGGGAACTTGATTCGCAGGGAGTCGTAGACGACTGAGAATCAAGTGACACGCTTCCCAGCGGGGCGGGAAGGTGGTGGCGCCAGCCACCAAAGGGGGAGCTCCTTCGCCCGCAGGGCGGTTGTATGGTTTTTTCATAAGAGGGCGCCTTCTATAATTTAGAGGCGCCCCACCACAACCCTCAGCGGCATAGCCGCTGTCAAACTTAAGCCCCTTAAGAACCTTCGGCCCAGCGGGCCGTCAACCCTCACGCCCGACAGGGCGTGTCCATAACGCCAATAAAAAAAGCTGCCTTGCGGCAGCAGGTCGATGGAAATTAATGTTTATTCATGGATGCCAGTTCCAGTAATGCCCAGCATACTTCTTCCTGTTTTTCTTCTTCTACTACAACTTCGTTTTCAACCTGCTGTTCTTTCATTGTTTATTCTGCCTCCATAAAAAGTACCCGATTCTCTGCGGGTCATCAACATATTTTCTATGTTGATACACACATATCTCTTATGTCTATAATATATATCTTTTATACCCCATTATCCAATATTTCTTTGACAAAGTTTGTTTTCTCACTTGAATGGCCATTCATATATTTCATAGCATACATATCTTATAAAATATTCGTTCACATGTATTGATTCCAGAGTATTGGTCAGAGCGAAGTGAATGAAAATGCATGGTGGGGCTATAGGGTGTCAAATACTTTTGTATTTATGCGTTGTATAGTTTGCAGGTTATGATTCAAAGGAAAGGTTCTTAGGATTAATGGGCCCTTTCGGGCCCAAGGGTTCTTAGGTTTGACGGCCTTTCAGGCCGAGGGTTGTGGTATCGCCCTGCGGGCGATGAGTATTATAATGCCGCCTTTCGGCGGTCACGTCCACATCGAGTATCATAATCATTCTTACCCTCGTACATCCCTTCGCCACTTCGTGGCCCTCTTCCCCTAAAGGGGACGCAAGAACGTTATGGGATTTACCTTTCAGTGTCATATGGCATGAAAAACATTACGTCGATCAGCCACCTCCGGTGGCTTTCCCTTGCCCGCAGGGTGGTTGTGAAGGTTTTATACAAACTGGCGCCTTCTATCAATTCATAGGCGCCCTCCACAACCCTCAGCGGCATAGCCGCTGTCAAACTTAAGCCCCTTAAGAACCTTCGGCCCAGCGGGCCGTCAACCCTCAATCCCGCAGGGCTTGTCCATAAAAAACCCCTTCCACCGCTTACGCGGTCCCCCTCCCCCATAGATGGGGGAGGCAAGTGTGAAGGAAAAAAGCAGCGGCCAGGCCGCTGCTTTTTCAGTCTTTCAGTGTTCCCACGATTTCGTTGATGTCTTTTACGTTATTTTTATCGCACCATTCGTCCATTTCGTTCACGATGCGTTCCATGGCTGTGGGGTCGGCCAGGTTGGCGGTGCCTACCTGCACGGTGCTGGCGCCGGCCATCATGAATTCGATGGCGTCTTCGCCGGTCATGATGCCGCCCAGGCCGCAGACGGGGATGTGTACGGCTTTGGCTGTCTGCCATACCATGCGGAGGGCTACGGGTTTGATGGCGGGGCCGGAGAGGCCGCCGGTGATGTTGCCCAGGATGGGGCGGCGGGTGCGGGTGTCGATGGCGATGCCAAGGAGTGTGTTGATGAGGGAGATGCTGTCAGCTCCTGCGTCTTCCACGGCTTTGGCAATGGAGACGATGTCAGTGACGTTTGGTGACAGTTTCACGATCACCGGCAGGGTAGTGGCATCCTTGACGGCTCTGGTGACGGCAGCTGCCTGGGCGGGGTCGGTGCCGAAGGCGGCGCCGCCTTCTTTGACGTTGGGGCAGGAGATGTTCACTTCCAGGGCGGAAATGCCGGGGACTGTGAGCATTCTGGCGCATTCGGCGTATTCTTCCACGCTCTTTCCTACCATGTTGGCGATGAAGGCGGTAGGAAGTTTCCTGACTTCCGGCAGGTAGTGTTCGATGAACCAGGGGGCGCCGGGGTTTTCAAGGCCGATGCAGTTCAGCATGCCTGAGGTGGTTTCGGCCACCCGGACGCCTTCGTTTCCTTTCCAGGGGGTGGGCGCCAGGCCTTTGCCGGAGAGGGCGCCGATTTTTTTCATATCGATGTAGTCATTCAGTTCCAGACCATAGCCTACGGTGCCGGAAGCGCCGATGACGGGGCTGGCCATGGGGATGCCCAGATAGTTTACTGTAAGGCTGCTCATAAGACCACCTCCTCTGCATTGAATACAGGACCGTCGGCGCAGACTTTGTAGTGGCCTTTGCCGTCTTTCCTGTCGCATACGCAGCCAAGGCAGGTACCGATGCCGCAGCCCATGCGTCTTTCCATGGAAACTTCGCAGGGAACACCGGCTTCTTTTGCCATTTCTGCGGCGGTTCTCATCATGATGCCGGGTCCGCAGACGCAGGCTTCGTCCACTTTTTCTTCAGCGAAGAGTTTGGGCAGCACGGACACGGAGAAGCCTTTGATGCCGTAGGAGCCGTCGTCGGTGGTGACGATCATCTGCCGTATTTTCTTCGGGAAGAGGTCTTTCCAGAAGACTTCTTCCTTATTTCTGCCGCCGATGACTACGGTCATCTGGCCTTCCCGGGAGGCGCGGGCCATGAAGAGGATGGGGGCGATGCCTACGCCGCCGCCGATGCCTACGATATGGTCCTTGTCCATATCAAAGGAGGTGCCCAGGGGTCCCAGGCAGTCCAGGGTATCCCCCACTTTCAGATGGGACATGGCTTCTGTCCCTTTTCCTACAATGCGGTAGATGATTTCCACGATGCCCCTGCCTGCATCGGTGCCGGCGATGGAAATGGGACGGCGCAGGATATAGCGGGGGTCGTTCACTTTCACATGGATGAACTGGCCCGGTTTCGCTTCTTTGGCGATGCGGGGCAGTTCGATCTGCATGAGCCAGATATCAGGGCCCACATGGTTATGGACCCGGATGATTCCTTTTTCTACAAAACCTGACATGGTATTACTCCTTCACATAGTCCTGGATGGCTTCTACATGGTGTTCGGCGCCGCTGGAGGCCATGACGCGGAGCACTTCCTTGGCCGTATCCAGGGAGGTAATGCAGGGGATGGCCAGTTCCACCGCAATGCGGCGCAGGTCATATCCTTCCTGCTCGATCTGGCTGCCGTAGGAAATGGTATTCAGCACCATATCCACTTTGCCCGATTTCAGATACTTTTCGCAGTTTTCCCCTTTTTCGTGAATCTTCTTGATGATTTCCACGGGGATGCCGAGGCTCTGGAAATAGGAACCGGTGCCGGAGGTGCAGATGAGGTGGTAGCCCAAGTCTACGAAGCCCTTTGCCAGTTCTGCGGTTTCCGGTTTATCCCGGTCGCTGACGGTGATGAGCACATTGGCGCCGGCGGGAACCATGAGGTTGGCTGCCACTACAGCTTTGTAGAGGGCTTCCTGGTAGGTGTGGCCGATACCCATGACTTCACCGGTGGATTTCATTTCCGGTCCCAGCTTGATTTCTACCAGTCCCAGTTTGGAGAAGGAGAAGACCGGTGCCTTGATGGCCACGTAGTTCTTCGGCGGTACCAGTCCCAGGGGCAGGCCCAGGGTATGGAGCGGTTCGCCCAGGGCCACGCGGGTGGCGTATTCCACCATGTTGATGCCGGTAATCTTGCTCATGAAGGGCACGGTACGGCTGGCGCGGGGGTTCACCTCGATGACGTAGACTTTGCCGCCTACCACGATGAACTGGATGTTTACCAGGCCTTTGACGTTCATGGCGCAGGCAATGTCTTTCGTGTATTTCGTGAGGGTGTCAATGACTTCAGGAGACAGGTGCTGGGGCGGGTACACGGCAATGGAGTCGCCGGAGTGGACGCCGGAGCGTTCGATCTGTTCCATGATGCCCGGGATGCATACGTCCACGCCGTCGGAGATGGCGTCGATTTCCACTTCACGGCCTACCATGTACTGGTCGATGAGGACGGGGTGTTCATGGGATGCCACCACCGCTTCTTTCAGGTACTGGCGAAGCTCTGCCGGGTCATAGACGATCTGCATGGCCCGGCCGCCCAATACGTAGCTGGGGCGTACGATGAGGGGATATTCCAGCTCTGCCGTTTTCTGCATGGCTTCTTCCACGCTTTCCACCAGGCAGCCCTTCGGACGGGGGATGCCCAGCTGGCCGCAGAGGGTGTCGAACCGTTCTCTGTCTTCTGCCATGTCGATGGATTCATTGGAGGAGCCGATGATGCGGATGCCTCTCTTGGCCATGGGGGTGGCCAGGTTGATGGCGGTCTGGCCGCCGAACTGGCAGATTACGCCTTCCGGTTTTTCCTTTTCGATGACTTCCATCACGTCCTGCTCAGTGAGGGGTTCGAAATAGAGGGAGTCGGAGGTATCAAAGTCGGTGGATACGGTTTCCGGATTGTTGTTGATGACGATGGATTTCTTTCCTGCCTTTTTCAAAGCCCAGGAGGCATGGACGGAGCAGTAGTCGAATTCGATGCCCTGGCCGATGCGGATGGGGCCGGAACCGAAGACGACTACAGAGCCTTTGCCCTGGGGTTTCACTTCATCTTCGGCGCCGTAGGTGGAATAGTAGTACGGAGTGTGGGCTTCAAATTCAGCAGCGCAGGTATCTACCATTTTGAAATCGGGGTGGAAAGCCAGTTTCTTTTTGAAATTTTCCACTTCCTTGACCGTCACTTCTGCAAAGTGGGCGATGGCTTCATCAGGCATCTGGATCCGTTTGGCCGCTTTCAGGGTGTCTTCGGTGAGGCCTTCCTTCAGGAGGCGTCTTTCCATTTTGATGATATTCTGGATTTTATAGATGAAGAAGAGGTCGATGCGGGTAATGCGGTTGATTTCTTCCGGTTCGATGCCGCGGCGGAGGGCTTCGGCCACCACGAAGATTCTTTCATTGTCGATGCGTTTCAGGAGGCAGCGGATATCGTAGAGGGACTGGCTGTCCAGTTTCTTCAGGTGCAGATACCCCTCTCCCACTTCCAGGGACCGGAGGGCCTTGAGGAGCGCCCCTTCCAGGGTGCGGTCCAGGGCCATCACTTCGCCGGTGGCCTTCATCTGGGTGCCGATTTCACGGTCCGCCAGGGTGAATTTCTCAAAAGGCCAGCGGGGGAATTTGCAGACCACATAGTCGATGGACGGTTCGAAGCAGGCCTTCGTATTGCCTGTAATGGCATTGGTGATTTCATCCAGATGCATACCCAGGGCTACCTTGGCTGCCACTTTGGCAATGGGGTAGCCGGTGGCTTTGGAGGCCAGGGCGGAGGAACGGCTCACGCGGGGATTCACTTCGATCACATAGTACTGGTTCGTCTTGGTGTCCAAACCGTACTGTACGTTGCAGCCCCCTTCGATCTGGAGGTAGCGGATGATATTGATGGAGGCGGTGCGGAGCATCTGGTACTGGCCGTCAGTCAAAGTCTGGGTGGGGGCCACGACAATGGAGTCGCCGGTGTGGACGCCTACGGGGTCAATGTTTTCCATGGCGCAGACAATGATGCAGTTGTCGGCGCTGTCCCGCATGACTTCAAACTCCACTTCCTTCCATCCTGCAATGGACCGTTCCACCAGGATCTGGTTGATAGGAGACAGCTTGATGCCGCGGTTGGCGATTTCTTCCATTTCATACCGGTCATGGGCAATGCCGCCACCGGTGCCGCCCAGGGTATAGGCGGGACGGATGATGACAGGGTAGCCGATTTTATCCGCAAAAGCCACGGCCGGTTCCAGTTCTTCAAAAATTTCCGATTCCGGTACGGGCTGGTGGATTTCTTCCATGGCTTCCTTGAAAAGTTCACGGTCTTCCGCATGTTTGATGGCATGGAGAGAAGAGCCCAGAAGCTTCACGTTGTATTTTTCCAGCACTCCTGCTTCGGAGAGCTGCACTGCCATGTTGAGGCCCACCTGGCCGCCCAGGGTAGCCAGCAGGGCATCAGGTCTTTCTTTCTTAATGACTTCCGTCACAAAAGGCAGGGTAATCGGTTCGATGTAGACCCGGTCCGCAATGTCCACGTCCGTCATAATGGTGGAAGGATTGCTGTTTACCAGGACCACTTCCACCCCCTCTTCCCGAAGGGAGCGGCAGGCCTGGGTGCCGGCGTAGTCAAATTCCGCTGCCTGGCCGATGACGATGGGGCCGGAACCGATGACAAGGACTTTCTTCACGTCTTTATTAATCATTTTTTAAATTCCTCCATGGCCTTGGTAAATTCAGCAAAGAGATAGAAATTATCCTTCGGTCCCGGAGATGCTTCCGGATGGTACTGCACGGCCTGGATAGGCAGGGTCTTGTGGCGGATGCCTTCGATGGTACCGTCGTTCACGCTGCGGTGAGTCACTACGATGGAGTCCGGAAGGCCTTCATCGGAAATGGCGTAGCCGTGGTTCTGACTGGTAATGTACACCCTTCCGGTGCGCAGATCCTTCACCGGATGGTTGGAGCCGCGGTGGCCGAAAGGCAGCTTGAAGGTGTGTCCCCCAAGAGCGGTGGCCAGCATCTGGATGCCCAGGCAGATGCCGAAAATGGGGCGCTTCCCGATGAGCTTCTTCACCGTATCCACTACATAGGGCACATCCTTGGGATCCCCCGGTCCGGGAGAGAGGAAAATGCCGTCGGGATTGCCTGCCAGCAGTTCTTCAGCCGATGTATGGGCAGGAAATACGTGGACCGTGCAGTCATTGGCTGCCAGGCTCACCAGGATATTCTTCTTGAGACCGCAGTCCAGAAGGGACACCTGGTATTTCCCATTTCCATAGGTATAGGGATAGGCCGTAGTCACCCGTTCTACCTGGTCCCGGTGGAGGGGCTTTGCCAGCTCGGCCTGGATGAATTCCTCGCTTCTGTCGGCACTGACGATGATGGCCTTCATGACGCCCTGGGTGCGGACCATGCGGGTCACCGCCCGGGTGTCCACATTGTAGAGGCAGGGTACATGGTATCTTTCGATGAAATCAGTAATCTTTTCCTTGCATTCCCAGTTGCTGGGATGGTCTGCAATCTGGTCCAGCACATAGCCGGCGGCTGCGGGCTTCCTGTTCTGCATGAACAGGTCGTTGGCGCCGTAGTTGCCGATTAATGGATAAGTCAGGGTCAGGATCTGTCCTTCATAGGAAGGATCCGTAAAGCATTCCTGGTATCCTGTCATGCCCGTATTGAAAACCAGTTCTCCCAGACCTTCCACCGTTCCCAGAAGGTCCCCTTCGAAACGGGCGCCGTTTTCCAAAATCAAGAGGCCTTTCATTTGAGCACCTTTCCTTCTTTCATAACCACTTCCCCATCTACCACGGTGAGGACTGCCTTTCCTTTCAGGGAAATATTTTCATAGGGAGTAAAGAGAGACTTGGTGTAGAGGTCTTCCCCGTGCACCGTCCACTCCTTCTCCGGATCAAATACAGTAATATCTGCAGGAGCGCCTTCCCTCAGCACGCCGCCTTCCACGCCCAGAAGCCTGGCAGGGTTCACGCTCATGAGCTCCACAATGCGGTCCAGCGTAAAGCCCTGCTGGTGATAAAGCACGGTCAGCGTGGAAGCCAGAGACGTTTCCAGCCCCGCAATGCCGTTGGGCGCGCAGTTGAAAGGCACATTCTTTTCCTCATTGCAGTGAGGCGCATGGTCCGTCATGATGGCATCGATGGTGCCGTCCCGGAGGCCTTCAATCAGCGCCTCCCGGTCCTCTTCACTGCGGATAGGAGGAGCCATCTTGAAAGCCGTATCATAATCCTTCAGCCATTCATCGGTGAAATAGAGATGCTGGGCCGTCACTTCCGTAGAGCAGTTCACGCCCTTCCTCTTCGCTTCCCTGATGAGGTCCACCGCCTTTTTGCTGGACACATGGGCGATATGGATATGGCAGCCCGTGAGCTCGGAAAGGAGCAGATCCCGGGCCACTGCAATATTTTCCCCTGCCGCCGGCCGTCCGGTGACGCCCATGGCATAGGACACTTTGCCTTCATTCATGAAACCGCCGCCGCACATGGTCATGTCCTCGGCGTGGTCAATCACCATTTTATGGAGCATATCTGCATACTCCATGGCCCGGCGCATGAAATTGGCATTTTCCACATAATGGCCATCATCGGAGAAAGCCACAGCCCCGTCGGCTGCCATATCTCCCATTTCAGAGAGCTGCTTCCCTTCCAGATTTTTGGAAATGGAACCGATAACGCTCACCTTCACCACGCCCACATCTTCTGCCCGCTTCTGCACATCCCGGAGGACCGCGGAATTATCGATGACAGGCTTCGTATTGGCCATGGTAGCTACCCGGGTGATGCCGCCGGCAGCAGCCGCCTCGGTGCCTGTATGGATATCTTCCTTCGCTTCCTGCCCCGGTTCGCGGAGATGCACATGCATATCAATGAGCCCCGGCGCCACCACCAGACCCTTAGCGTCAAACACTTCCACATCACTTTCCGGGACGGGGATTTCCTTTGCTATTTTCTGAATCTTTCCATTTTCTACGAGGATATCTCCCACTTCATGCTGCTTTTCTGCGGGATTTACAATGGTTCCGTTTTTAATTAAGAGCATCAATGTCTTTACCCTCCGTCAGTGTCAAATACTCCAGAGCCATACGCACAGCCACGCCGTTGCGCACTTCCTCCTGGATCCAGGACTTCTCATCATAGGCCACATCATAACCGATTTCGATGCCCCTGTTCATGGGACCGGGGTGAATCACCGCCACATCCGGTTTGCACAGAGCCAGCCGCTTCTTGTTGATGCCAAAGAGACGGGCATACTCGCGGGTGGTAGGAATGAAACCGGCAGCCGCCCTTTCCAGCTGGATACGGAGAATATTGATAGCATCCGCATCCTTCAGCGCCGTTTCCAGATCATCATCCACAATGCAGCCCATGGCCTCCAGCTCCTTCGGCACCAGCGTACGGGGTCCCACCAGATGCACCTCAGCACCCAGCTTCGTAAATCCCACGATATCGCTCCGGGCCACCCGGGAATGAAGAATAT
This sequence comes from Dialister succinatiphilus, assembly GCF_928721695.1. NCBI lineage: Bacteria > Bacillati > Bacillota > Negativicutes > Veillonellales > Veillonellaceae > Dialister > Dialister succinatiphilus. The sequence goes on from NZ_OV788641.1 coordinate 2,439,604, forward strand.
CGCCGATAATCACATACTTCATGCCCTTGATATTCTTCCCCGCTTCCTTCAGCGTAAAGAGCTCCAGAAGCGCCTGGCTGGGATGGGCATGGGCCCCGTCGCCGGCATTCAGCACCACCGGCACCTTCACCTTCGGGCTCATCACTTTGGATGCAAAAAGAGCGGCACCCTCTGACGAATCACGAATAATCACTGCATCCACTCCCATTGCGGAAACGGTAAGCAATGTATCTCGCATGCTTTCACCTTTCGTCATCGAGCTGCCGCTCTTTGTAATATTGATCACATCGGCTCCCAAATATTTACCGGCAAGCTCGAAAGAACTGCGTGTTCTGGTAGATGCTTCGGAAAACACTGTCACCATGGATTTCCCTTTGAGGAAATCTCTCTTCTTGTTGTCAGACAAAACAATCTTTTTCATCTGTGCTGCTACTTGAAGGATCCGTTCAATCTCCTCCGCTGAAAAATCAGCTAAGGCGAGAACCGAACGACCTTGTAGTGAAATCGCGCTCATGCCGGCCTCCTAATTCATAACATCAAAATAGTTATCTCTATAATCATATAGAAACAGCACCGTTTTTTCAATAGGGTAGAAAAATTAAAATCTCCTTACACGAAAACAGTGCCTCATCCATAGCTCTTGTACATATTATATGATAAAGAGGCAGAGGGTTCAAAGGGATTTGACACGCCTTCGAACGGTCAGCCGACAATAGGAAGGCCCTTTTATGGGCAGGCTAAGGGCCAACTTCGGCTGACTTGCGCATTCTATGCAGAATGCGCACATGAGGGTTGACGGGCCTTTGGCCCGAGGGTTCTTAAGGTTCGTAAGTTTGACGCGCCTTCGGCGCGAGGGTTGTGGTGGCGGCTGACGCCGCGGGTTGTGTAGAAGGGTTGCGAAGGGAAAGGTTCTTAAGATGGATGGGCCTTGGACACGCCTGCGGCGTGAGGGTTCATAGGGTTCATAGGGTTCAAAAGGTTCAGAGGGAGAGGTTCTTAGGATTGACCGGCCTGACGGCCGGAGGGTTCTTAAGTTTGACGGGGCCTTTGGCCCCGAGGGTTGTGGTATCGCCCTTACGGGCGATGAGTATTATAATGCCGCCTTTCGGCGGTCACGTCCACATCGAGTATCATAATCATTCTTACCCTCGTACATCCCTTCGCCACTTCGTGGCCCTCTTCCCCTAAAGGGGACGCAAGGACGTTACGGGATTTACCTTTCTGCGTCATACGTTATGATAAGCATTCTGCTGACTGGCTCGCTGCGCTTGCCTCCCCCTATCCGGCTTCGCCGGACTTCCCCCGCAGTTCGGTCGGTCAATCGAAAGGAAGGCCCTTTTATGGGCAGGCTAAGGGCCTACTTTGACCGACTTGCACATCCTATGCAGGATGTGCACAGGGGCAGAATAAAGCTAACGCATAGCGAAGAATAAAGTCCCCCCCCGCCGGGGGGAAGGTGGTGGCGCCAGCCACCAAAAGGGGTGCATTTCCGACGCCCGCCAGGGCGGTTGTATGGTTTTCCCACGGGCGAAGCCCGGTTGTAAAGGTTTTATCATAAGAGGGCGCCTTCTATAAATTTAGAGGCGCCCTCCACAACCCTCGCGCCAAAGGCGCGTCAAACCTAAGCCCCTTAAGAACCTTCGGCCCAGCGGGCCGTCAACCCTCAAGCCCGTCAGGGCTTGTCCCCGATCCCATTTACAAAAAAATACTGATATCCCCCTTATTGGCCCTTTCAGTGCTCACCCGGCCCTCCCTGCGGCCAAAATCTACCCAATGATCCTCGTGCCGTTCACTGATTTCCTTGGGATAAAAAATGCCATCTGTGATGACCACCTTATGGGGATAGCGCTCGTTCAGTGAATATCCGGGCCGGTAGTATCTGTCGGGCCTTTTGAAATAATCTTCCCGCAGCGCCTCGTAGGTCATACCCTGATTGGCCTCTGCAGAATAATAGGCCGCCTCAAAAGTGCCGGCATAGTAAATATGCACAAACCAGGCATCTCCATGGGGTATGCGGATGCCAAGGTCCTCTGCAATTTTCCGGCCCTTTTCACTATAGGAAGGAATGCACAGAGGTTTAGACGGGTTGTAGCACTTTCTCATCAGCTCCTCTGACAGCCCGCTGAACCGGCCCTCCCTCAGCTTATGGATCACCTCTACCGGCGATAAAGGCGAAAATCTGCCCCGGTCCGCCGCCTCCGAGAGAAGCGTGTCGGCATGGCTGAGAACAGAGCGGATAGATTCTCCCGCCTGTCCCCCTGCCCCGCCGGTATAGAAACCAAAACCCAATCCCACCACAAGGCCCAGCATGAGGGCATACTCCACCAGATTCTGTCCCTTTCTCCTGTCCATACTGTTTCCCTTTCCTTCAAAACCATCCTTCCCCTGCCCCTAAGAAGCCGGGAAGTCCCCAAATAGAAACAAAAGTACAGCTGCTGTGAAATTGTAAAAATCGATAAGACCGGCTTTTCCCTCCCCTCCCAAAAACACAACGATTTCACGTACATGGATTTATCTTTATTTTACCATAAGTCCGCATCATACTTTTTCTTTATGCACCTATAGAAAAATTTCATCCCAAAAGCTCTCCCGCCCCCCTCACTTCGACGAAAGCGAAGCGGTGTGGAGAAATCCCACTCCCTCATGGCAGCGAGAGCATGGCGGCAGGAAATCTCTCAGCCCAGAGTCTCCATAGTACTCACTTCCCCTGGCCCTGCAGCCGACATGGAACTCCCCTCGAGATGACCATGGAGCAGGCTGCCTGCTGCCATTGACCCAAAATAAAGACATACAAAAAGAGCTGCGAAGAAATGATTTACATTTTTCACAGCTCTTTTCATACCATCACTTTTGGTCCTTCGGCTTTTCATAGGTACCAGGATAAATACTCGTCATGCTGCCATTGAGCCCTTCTACATGGCCTGTGGTTGTACCATTGTATTTCTCTATCCCATTTTGATCGTAATATCCTTCATTGATGTTTATCGTAGTTTTATAGACGCCCGTACTCTCGTCCTTACCATATTTAGCAGGATTGCTCTTGTAATTATCTCTCAGCTGTTTGAAAGTGACCCAATTATTAGCCGCTGCCGAGTAGTAGGTCACCACGAAAAAGCCATTCGTATTCACCCGGGCATACCAGCCGTCGCCCTCAGGAGTCTGGATATTCAGCTTCTGGGCCAGCGCCTGGCCTTCCTCACTGTCAAAGGCAATATCCACCACACTAGCCGGCTTTCCCTTCAATATATCCGCCAGACCCTGGTATCGTCCATCGCCCAGCCGCTTGATGATATCCTCTGGAGAAGAAGCTGCAGGAAGCGATGCACTGTCCAGAAGGGAACCGGCATTATTAAAGACATTGGAAATGGAATTCGCTATCCCCCGTCCGCCATAGGAATAAATACCAAACCCGATGCCCACCACCACGGCCAGCATCAGTGCATATTCGATGATATCCTGACCCTTTTCTTTTCGCATAAGACTTCATCTCCTATCCTGTAAAAACAGGCAATGTCTCTTTCTGTCCCTATTATAACATACCCCGGCTATCTCATGGACACACCCTGCGGGCGTGAGGGTTCTTAAGATGGATGGGCCTTCGGCCCAAGGGTTGTGAAGGGAAAGGTTCTTAGGATTGACCGGCCTACGGCCGGAGGGTTCTTAAGTTTGACGGCCCTTCGGGCCGAGGGTTGTGGTATCGCCCTATCGGGCGATGAGTATGAAGTCAGCGTTACGGATTTACCTTTTTGTATCATACGCTATGATAGGAATTCTGCTGATTGGCTCGCTGCGCTCACTTCCCCCGCAGTTCGGTCGGTCAATCGAAAGGAAGGCCCTTTTATGGGCAGGCTAAGGGCCTACTTTGACCGACTTGCACATCCTATGCAGGATGTGCACAGGGGCAGAATAAAGCTAACGCATAGCGAAGAATAAAGTCCCCCCGCCGGGGGGAAGGTGGTGGCGCCAGCCACCAAAAGGGGTGCATTTCCGACGCCCGCAGGGCGGTTGTAAAGGTTTTATACAAACTGGCGCCTTATATAAATTTAGAGGCGCCCTCCACAACCCTCAGCGGCATAGACGCTGTCAAACTTAAGCCCCTTAAGAACCTTCGGCCCATCGGGCCGTCAACCCTCAAGCCCGACAGGGCTTGTCCATAAGGCGCCAGCCACCAAAAGGGGTGCATTTCCAACGCCCGCAGGGCGGTTGTATGGTTTTCCCACGGGCGAAAGCCCGGTTGTAAAGGTTTTTTATAAAAGGGCGCCTTATATAATTTAGAGGCGCCCCACCACAACCCTCAGCGGCATAGCCGCTGTCAAACTTAAGCCCCTTAAGAACCTTCGGCCCATCGGGCCGTCAACCCTCAAGCCCGACAGGGCTTGTCCATAAGGCGCCAGCCACCAAAAGGGGTGCATTTCCGACGCCCGCAGGGCGGGTGTATGGTTTTTTCATAAGAGGGCGCCTTCTATCAATTAGAAGGCGCCCTACAACAACCCTCGCCCCTAAAGGGGAAACGACTCACTATGATTTGTGCGTCGCTTTGCTCCTTCAAATCATGTTCGCTGTGCACGCCAAAGGCGCGTCAAACTTAAGCCCCTTAAGAACCTTCGGCCCGAAGGGCCGTCAACCCTCAAGCCCCATAGGGGCTTGTCCCTATGGCGCCCTCCACAACCCTCAGCGGCATAGCCGCTGTCAAACTTAAGAACCCTCGGGGCGATAGCCCCGTCAAACTTTAGAACCCTCAAGCCCGTCAGGGCTTGTCCCCAATAAATTTCCTCAAGGTCAATATCTTCCGTCACCTTTAAACTTCAGCCCCTTTGATGTATAATGACTGTATCACGTACCACCTTTCTGTATTTTGGTTTGTGGAGAATCTAAGATACATGCATGAAGGAAGCGTGATTTTTTATTTCATTTCAAAAAGCAAAGCTATGCCGCCGCATAGCCTGTTCATGTCAGATAGGGGCATTTTCATGAAACGTAAAAACAGAGTCCTTCTTTCCTTACTGGCCGCCGTCTCGCTGGCCATGGTATCCGCGCCTGCCGGGGTGTATGCATCAAATGCTGCTGCATCTTCCGTTAAAGATGCAGGCGCCCTTTCTTTTGTAACCACTGCCAAAGACGCAGTGAAACATATGGAAGCCGCCGGCTTTGTGGATACCGACGGCTCCAAGCTGCAGGCCGTCATCCTGTCCTACGACCGGGCCATTCCTGCTTCATCGGTGGATACAGACACCTACTCCATTGATGATTACGGCACCACCCTTCGCCAAGAAGACCTGACCCAGGGAAAAGACCCCGGTCAAATCAAAAAAGTCTATGTCAATGACAAGCCGGAAATGGACGCCAAAGGCGGCACCTCCTCGGGCTCTTATGTCATCATCGAAGTGAATACAGACTACCAGACCGGACGGTTCCCCCGGTCCTACGCCATTACCATGTATGCCGGCGTAACCCAGAAGAAAGCCATCCGGGCGGAAAAGGGCATCATCCTCCCATCCGATGAAGCCATTACCAACTACACGAAAGAAACCTACGTAGGCTATGACCCCCAGACAGGAAAGCCCAGGGCGCCGGAATATTACAACTACGCAAAAGAAGGCTCCTACCATATCCGGGGCATCGAAGGATACCAGCTCCATACACTGGAAAACGGCACCGCCTTCCACGCCGTCCACTGCTTCGACGAAGCCAATGGCCAGTACTGGGACCTGGACCTGCCCTACACCCTCTACGTGCCAAAAGACTATGACCCCCATAAAACCTACGGCCTGCTCCTTCACATTCATGACGCCGGCTCCATGAGCGCCGACCCCCGCCCCACCCTCACCGAATCCCAGGCCGCCTCCAACTACGCTTCTGAAGATTTCCAGAACTTCGCCAGAAAAAACGGTCTGGACGGCGTCATCGTAGTATGCCCCGCCATTCCCGAATTTTACGCCATGGACGAAGCCCATCCCCACTATGAGCTCCGAATGGCCAGGGACAACTGGACCCTGAGCTGCGCCGAACCCGCCATCTGGCAGCTCATGGACCACCTCACCCGCCAGTACCACATCGATCCCGACCGCATCTACGGCAGCGGCCAGTCCATGGGCGGCATGACCATCATGGCCATGGCGGCCCAGCGGGACAACTATTTCGCCGCCCTCCTGCCCATGAGCTGCAAATGGGGCAACAACTTCAACAAAGACTACCCCTTCAACGGCACTGCCTATTACAACATGCCTGCCGACGGCACCATCGTATGGCAGAAAGACAGCCACGGAAATCCGGTGAACTACAACAACTGGCTCTACATGGTATCCGACGACAACATCCTCTACCTCAATACGGCCCAGGAAAATACGGAATACCGGGTACTCTACCAGGACCTCGCCGGCCTGACCATCCCCCGGGAAGAACTCCTCCTCGACAGCACCACCACCGCCAGGAAACGGAACGCATCCATCCGCCGCCTCACCGCAAGGCCCAATGAAACAGGCATCTACCAGGCCGTCCTCACCGGCAGCGTCAGCCATATGTCCGCCTGGTTCTACGGCCACGGCACACCGGCCTGCTACGAATGGCTGCTGAAGCAGACAAGAAAAACAGAAATGGCCCGCTCCAAACTGCCCCTGAACCGCCCCTTCGCCCTGGCAGACCAGCAGAAAAAAGACGCCGACCACATTTACTCCGTGGACCGGGAAGATCCCTCCCGCATCGTCTACTACCCCACCGGCCGCCCCGGCGCCGGTACCGAAGGATACAACTCCCCCGTCACCGCCCTGGGCTCCAAAGCCAGCCTCCCGCCCGGATGGACCCCCTCCGGTAAAGACTGAGGAAATACGAAATCCCGGGCAAGTCCCTGCCCCTCCCTGTTCCGCTTTCCCTCTATGAAACAGATGAAACCAGAAACTGTGCCTTTCCCCTTATGATGGTCATAACACATGGCAGGGACAGGCAATGAACGATGGGATCTAAGTTAAAAAAATATGTCATACTGCAAAAGGCGCCCTGTCAAAGGCGTCTTTTGTCATTTCTCATGATTTTCTTCCGCCGGTGGGCAGCCCCCCGGCCGGATGGAAACTACGGTTTTCCCCTCTTTTCTGATTTCAAGGGTATACGATGCAGACACTGCTGGATGATTTGGATATAATTGAGCTTTACCAACAGCCAGGCAAAGCCTATCATCTTTCAGAGATAACAAAGAAGCAGATGGCTCTGTATGATGCAATGAGAGTCGCAACCCGAAATAGATATAATTTCACGGGATTTCAGGCCTTAAGAACCCTCGGCCCTAAGGGCCGTCAACCCTCACCCCTAAAGGGGAAACGACTCACTATGATTTGTGCGTCGCTTTGCTCCTTCATATCATGTTCGCTGTGCACGCCAAAGGCGTGTCCATTTTATCTACCACAATTATGGTATAATAATTCCATAGAAAGGATGTGATTTTATGCCCAAGATTATCCCCATCAAAGACCTGAAGGACACCGGAAAAATGTCTGAACTCTGCCACAGCTCCCATGAACCGGTTTTTGTTACGAAAAACGGCTACGGAGACATGGTGCTTATGAGCATGGAAGTGTACGAAGAAATGCGCCGAAAAGAAGGCCTCTACCGGGAACTGGAAACTGCTGAAGCCCAGATAGCAGAAGGCAAGGTGGCACCGGCCAGAGAAGCACTGGCGGAATTGAGGAAGAAATATGGTCTATAAACTTCTGATCGCTGAGCAGGCAGAGAAGCAAATCGAAAAGGCCATCGCATATGTAACTGAAGTACTGAAAAATCCGAAAGCCGCTGCTGATATTCTGGACGATATTCTCCACGTCTACAATACCCTGGAAAAGGATGCTGCCAGCTTCGCCTTTTGTGAGGATAGTTACCTTCGTGCAAAAGGATACCGCAAATTCTCTCTTTATAAACATGACTACATTGTTATTTATCGCGTTAATGAAGATATTGTTTATATAGCAGGCTTTTTCCATATGCTTGAAAACTACAGAATGAAATTATAATAAATGAATGCAAAAGGCAGGAAGTGCTCCGACACTTCCTGCCCTTTTGTACTTCCAGGAGAAAGACGCCGACCACATTTACTCCGTGGACCGGGAAGATCCCTCCCGCATCGTCTACTACCCCACCGGCCGCCCCGGCGCCGGTACCGAAGGATACAACTCCCCCGTTACCGCCCTGGGCTCCAAAGCCAGCCTCCCGCCAGGATGGACCCCCCTCCAGTAAGGACTGAGGAAATCATCATTGACACACAAAAACCTCTTATTTCCCTGCGTGAAATAAGAGGTTTTTTATATTTTATCGATTCAAGCAACTCCTTCCACCCTTTCCGAAGGATTTTCGACCGCAGTTTTATTTTCACCGCTGATAATATACCGCTCCTTTTCAAAGTCCAGCTTGGCTACCGGTTCCATCAAGGGTAGGCAGTCTCTCCTACAATCAAAACCACACAAGTCTTTTCCTCGTCCCCATGTTTAGGGATTCTTTTTTCACACGTGTTCACAACGTACACCGATAGCGGTGACGTGATGAAGTTTTCGTCCCCATGTTTGGGGATTCTTTTTTCACCGGCGGCACCGTCAAGATGGACGGCATTTGCCCGTTTATGTTTTCGTCCCCATGTTTGGGGATTCTTTTTTCACAGGATGGAAATTGTAAATGATAATACCGTAGTACTTTATAGTTTTCGTCCCCATGTTTGGGGATTCTTTTTTCACTTGACGAAAACGGACGAAACGTCCTTGCCTCTGTAGCGTTTTCGTCCCCATGTTTGGGGATTCTTTTTTCACCCGTTCATCTACGGCGGTAGGGGGATTTCCCATGTATTGTTTTCGTCCCCATGTTTGGGGATTCTTTTTTCACAAGGTTAGACGAATTGGAAGAAATGGAGTTTTATGTTTTCGTCCCCATGTTTGGGGATTCTTTTTTCACAGCAGGCCCGGGCTGCCCCACGGGATGGGCTCTCTATGGCCCTTTTGCGGCGGGGATTTCCAATTGATTGGAATTCTCATTATTTTCACCCTTTGACCTTCTGTTTTCTTAGATTTCATGCCTATCGGCGGAGATTTTTATTCCTGTCGTCTTTTCTGACTATTCACTCTGCCTGAGGCTCTCTATGATTTTATCATTTAAACTGTCATAGGTCCATGGAATATCTCTTCCCATAATCAGCCGGGCTGCTTCATGAAGTAAAGAGATAATATCCTTTGCCCGCAGCCCGCCAGGTATACCAGGCGATTTGTCCCAGCTTTCTGCCGTGGCTTTCTGTATCATTTCATCATCCAGATTCGTGATTTCGTGGGCCACCAGGTTTCTGGTTCTTTCTTCCACCACTCGAAGGCAGGTGAAAATGCGGGTAATCCTTTCATGTCCGCTGTTCCCCTTCAAATCATTGTTTTGCAGATATTCGCAAATCATGACCATGGTGCTGAAGTATAAAGGGCCATCGCGGAAGGTATTTCCCAGCTGTGTTTCCAGATAAGCCAGGAGTTTGGGATATTGCCGATTCAGCAGGTACCTTTTGACATAGTACTTTACATTTCTTTTCTTATCGCAGCAGTCCTCCAGGTGGAAGCAGGTCAGTTTTTTCATATATTTAATTCCTAAATCCATCAATACCGGTGACAGCTTGACCACAAATTCAGGATACTGCTTTTTTCTCTCACGAAGCTCCATGACCTGGAAATATTCTGAAAAATCATCGGGGCTGGCAATGAGCGGTTTCCCTTTGTATTGGGAAATGACCTTATTAGCCTGACGCCAAAGAAGGTCTCTCCGATACATGGCATGGTGGAGCATTTTTTTGGTAGTATCGGAAAAAAGGGTGGGATTCAGTCTCACCAGTTCATAGGCGCCGGCATATTCGTAGTTTCTTACAAGGGACTCGATCTGCATGGAAATCCCATGCCGTTTCAGCAGAAGCAGCGGCGGCTCTTCGCAGCGGTCAGGCGCCCCTTCCTCATTATCTTCATTGCAGTCCAGCATTTCCACCAGTTCTTCACTGGTCCGGCAGGGATGGTTGTCGCGGTTCGAGCTTCCTTCCGGGCTGTGTACCTGGATGGCTTTCGCTTTTGGATAGTCCAGCGCCAGAAGAGCCATGACCGTCTTAATCTGAGGCGTGCCGGAACTTACATTGAGAAGCCATTCTGCACCAGGATTCTCTTCATAGGCCCTGGCAAAGTCTTCCTGCATAACAGTCAGGTTTTCATACTCTTGAGGCTCTGTAATGCCGCTCTTGATATAAGTAATGGACGTATCTGGTGAGACAGAGTGTATGCCTTTTGTATAACAGGCCATATCTTCTTCTTTTTTCTCCATATCCGCCGTCAGAAAAAGAATCACTTTATCTACCTTATAATGCCGCAAAATATGAAGAATGGCACCATCGCGATAGCCTCTTACCGGGTCTGTATCACCGGCAGGGGTAAATAAAATACGCATTTATTTCACCTCTCTAAAAAATGAAATCTCCGCCTCTGTCCCGCCCATGCCAAGAGCCGTTTTCATGCCTGTCCCTGCATAGGTTGCAAAGTCCGCCAGCACCGCTGTGAGTCGGGAAGCCATATCATTCCGGAAAAGGCCATAAGACACATCTCCCCGGAAAGCCCGGATTCTCCTGCCTTCCAGCGAGAAAGGGTGCATGTGCAAATGGTAATCTACCACCTGCATTTCTTCATCCAGCTGATCCGCCGTGCGGTCAGAATCAATGAGGGAACTGTCCGTATAGACATTCCATTTACTCACCAGATTTTTCAATATAAGGTAGGGGAAAGGAAAAACAGCATAGCCTCCCTGGGTCTTACAGGAGGTGGAAGTCAGAAATCGGAAATGGATATGATGAATTTTATTATGATTCAGTACATATTTAGACTCTATGTCTCCGAAAGTCTCCTGCCTGACAACGCGGAAATGGGACAGTTCCAGGTCATAGTCTCTCTGCTTCAGGCGATATCGGTTCTTACTAAGCAGGGGATAAATCAGTCGTTCAAAGGCTTCATCGGTAATGGTCTGTATACGCCATACCGGTTTTCCCTCTACCACAGTGACATACTGGCTGTAGGGCCGTACCTGCTGGGTATGCATTTCCTGTGCCCAGGATGAGTCCGTCCTTTCCATCAGGAGTCCCTGGAGGAGAGATCCCATGGACTGATTCAGCTTTTCCCCCGCCGGAAGAGTCAGCTCAAATTCTACCTGTCTGAGCATAGTGGTTTCTCCCCATCCAGATAGCAGAGGCCCATGAGATAGTTCCGCCCATCCACCTCTGACAGTTTCAGGGCATGAGGTGAAATTTCCGTATCCCACCCATGATGGCCCCTCTTGAACATGTTCTCCATGAGCTTTCTGACCACGTACACCGCATCCTCTTTGTTCGGCGCCAGAGCATATACCAGTGTTTTGGAAATGTATCCGGCACCGCCTCCCAGGACCAGGTCCGCATTCTTGGCCCCCTTTATATCATGAAGCTCATCCGTTGCGAAAGACTCAAAAGGTTTCTTCAGGATTTCATACTGGAATTTGACAAACTCTCTGAGTACGTCCACAAAATCTTTGAAGTTATGAATTCCAAAATGACCCATGGCTGATGCATCGTCATCAAGGCCAAGAGTAAATTCCAGAGTAGAATCGGCCTTAAGGGTTTCCCGGAACAGAGACACCTCATGGGTGCGGAAGGTATGAAGGCCCAGGTCTGTCTTAGGCACAACGCACAGGCCGCCATTGACCAGCCTGGCATCACTGACCGTAAGCCCCCGGAAATAGCTTTTCACCATGTCCCTTTTCCCGTTTTTATCCATAGGAATGGCCGCCTCTCTTTCCAGGTTATCCATGGCTTTTCCCATGTCTCTTTTATTTCCGGCAGCTCTCCTGATATTTTCCCAATCCTTGCTGTATGCGCCGCGATTCTGCAGAATATGATGAGCCAGAATGGCGGTACGGAAAGCTCCTTTTAAAGAAGAGCCGGGAATATAGGGATTTCCCCTGGCATCCAGCACAAATCCGGCTATATCACCGGGCCCTTTATCCCGATTTCCAAGATAGGGCTCCGTACGAAGGATAGCTTCTTCCTGTTTCATGGCATGCATTATGTTTCCTATACTGCCATATTCCCTGCACAGCCTGTCCTGATGAGACAAATAGCCAAACAGATTCAGATGGAATGGATTGGCCAAAAGTGCATTAGAAAAATCTTCCATGATTCCATGACGGCCAAGAAAGCGAATCCATCCTGATTCATCAAGGAAATGTACTTCTCCTGCCCTTTTATCGTAAATGTACTCGCTCTTTTTAAACTTTTCGCCGCTCCCCACAAAGACCGGCGACAAGCACACCAGCGATACCTTCCAATAATGCATACTCATTTCGGCACCCCCAGATACAGTCCTTTCCCATAGCGGTACACCGGATGACTGACTGCCCCGGTGCTGACGTCCGCCACCCGGCCATGGAGACGGGACGAGAAGCAGCTGCCCGATGACAGCATATAGACTGATTTTGTTTTGACAGGACTTTCCATGCCCGGTGTCCAGGTAAAGCCGCTCCGCTGTACCCAGAGCCCTGAACCGCGAGATGCTTCCTCTATTTCATCATCTGCCGGAAGAAATACGGATAATGCCATCTGACAATCGGTCTTTCCATCTTCCAAAAGTTTGGCCAAGGACGCTTCATCCTCATTATCGCTTTTAGAGGAAAGGGAAATCCCATCCTGCTCCTTTATAAAAGTTCCCATGCCACTTGATTTTCTGCCACCGATTCCCGCCATACCTGTCAAGCCAATCAGTGACTCCAGCCACTCCCAATCAGCGGGATTTTCCAAACGGACCAGCACATACAAACCGGAATGGGGAGCGAAAAAATAGGAACCAGCAGAATAGGGTGTCCTCGTTCTTCCGTTAAAATGCACCACGGACAGGGCCTCTCCAAAAACAGGCTCCTCCTCCAGGGATGCAGAGCCATAGCGCAGATCATCTATATAAAGACCCAGATCAGAAGCCTTGAGGAAAGCTCTCTTTTTGCTTTTCTTACGGAAAGAAGACATGCTCCTTGCCTTTTGCAGAGACTCTACCTGCATGTCTTTCGCAGGAATAGAAATCACAGGCTTGGGAATATACCATTCATAAATCCCATCTCTCCGAACCCAGGGAAATAAGTCAGAAAAAGCGATTTCCTCATGATTCACCTTTTGAACCAGCTTATCCAGCATCTGTCCACCCAGCCGGGCCGCTTCACTGCAAAGGGCGCTGAAAAAGGTGTCCGCCCTGCAGATGGGCTGCACCGCATCCAGTCCTCCCCCGCCGGATGCATCGCCAAAATGGACAGGAGCCGTAAATTTCAGGGGAAGAATGATATAGGTACTCATAAGGAAGCACTTTCAAACTGACCGGCCAGTTCTGCATCCGGTTTCGCTTTACCCGTATGAGCATCCACCCTGGTCACAGAAAAACCGGAGAAAGCCACTCGTCCATACCCCCGGGAACCATGACCGCCCAGATAGTCCAACTGAAGCAGACGGAAGCCATCTCTGAGCGCATCCATGTCTTGCGTAAAATCTGCTTCCTTTTCCAAGTTGTAGACCAGCCGGAAATCAAACTGCATGCCCGCCGGTACCCTTTCAATCTGCCTTGGATTGGCCACACCGGTAGCACGATTGATGGTATTTTCAAATTTCACTTCTCCCAGATAGGTATCCGTATCCAGGCTGGAAAACTGCTTTATCGATGTGTCCTTCACAAAGGAATCAGAAAACTGGAGTCGGGAGAAAAGAATGTGATTCTTCTGGGCGGAGCCAAAAAGGCGAAGCACCACTTCTTCATCATTGTCCGGAGAATTGCCTATACCACCGCCATTCCTCGTTTTAGCCAGAAGGGTACGCATTTTCCCTTTCACCGAGCTTCCCGGAATCATGGGCTGTTTGGTGAGAGGGTCCCGCACAAATACACTGTCTACGGCACCGATAGGAGCATAATCACTGGAACCGCCGATATGAAGGCCGGTTTTCACAGTCAATACTGCGCGAATAATCACCTTTTCTAAAAGCTGTGTCTGTTCCATGATTAATCCTTCCCTCCGTAAAACTTATGAAATGCCACCAGCGCTTCCACATAGCGGGCAAAGTTTTCATACCTTTCCAGACTGTCTCCGATTTTATCGATTTCACCAATTAATCCTGATTTGTCTGCAAATTCTTTCACCGGATTAGCGCGATTCCGTCCAGAATCAGCCCGCCCAATCTGGTAAGCCAGCTTGACCTTGAGAAACTTGATTTCCATCTGTAAATCCTCTGGAATCCTGCCGGAGGCAGATGATTTATTCCCATTTTTAAACTGGTCTATCTTGCCGTTCACCCGATTCACAGCTGTCAGGAATTTCCTGATCTGGGAGGTCGTCACCATTTTAGAGCCATAGCTTTTCTGTGCTTCTTCGCTTAATGCACGCATGACTTTGTCAGCCCGATCTACATAGTTATCCATAATTCCTCCTTATTTATCCCGCATGCCGTAAATTACAAGACGAAGTGCCGTTTCCAATTCTGCCCGATCCTCTCCGGAGCTTCTCCCCCATCGGAAAAGAGCGTCACGGACTTCACTGTAGCACTTTTTCTCTTCTTCCCTGCATTTCTTTCCCCCACTGCTTTCCGGGTCCAGCCGGGCAATAGCATAGGCAAAATGAGCTAGATTAAAGGTCGGCTCCTTCAGGATTCCTAAAATGCGATAGAGAAGAGACTTCCCCGCCGGAAGCAGGGTCTGCCGAGTTTCAGAATCATTCAGTCCAGCCAGCCGGAAATGAGTCAGAAGGAACTGCAGCTTGTTCCCCCGGATGCCCTCTTCCAGCTCCTTCCAACGGAAAACAGGCAGAGTGTCTTCCAGCTCATTCCTGCCAAAGAGGGCCAGGCTGTCTTTCACGGCATCATTCTTCTTCTTTGCCCCATCTTCCATCTCTCCCGTATCCGAAGCCATCCGTATCACCGGATAGGTGGGAGAAAAAAGCCCCAGACCAGCGGAGAAGGAAAGCTGACCATTGGTATAGCTGTGAAATGCTCTTCTAAGATCCACTGAGAGCTCCAGCAGATCGTCCCAGGCACCAGCTATAAAAATATCGTCGCCGCCGGAATAAACAATATGAACAGCGCGGCTGCCTTTCTTCTCATGGAAAAGATAAAAAGGCTGCTGTCCCTTTGGCAGTTCTTTTCTGCAGATATGGGAAATGATACCGGCAAAAAACATGGACAGGCTGCGTGACATGGAAGCATAACGGGAAAGAGTCCCATATGTCTTCGGAAGGCCTGCCATAAAGACAGCTCCCAGCCAGTCCACATCAGCCCGAAGGATGCCCAGCCGGCAAATACCCGTTTCACCCTTGCCGCCGGATCTTTCTGCCAAATCCGCAAAGTCAAGAATTTTTCCATCCTCCCTTGCTGCATAATCTCCTACCCACAGACGGGTGGCAATGACGTCTGAGGTGGTGGAATCATTCTTGCTATAAATCCGTTCAATCACTCCGTCCCTCATATATTCCTTACCTTCCGAGGGAGTCACTGCCTTCAGCCACTGGTCATGAAAGGGGGCAGGAAGAAGAATGCTGTCCGGCTCTTCCCGATTCAATACGACAAAGAAAGTGCTCTCCCTATCGGGATTTCTATCAATCATCATTTTTCCCAGATAATACATACCATTGCACTGCGGACAGACCTGGAGCTTTTCTTCATTGTCTCCCCTCTCCGCCATGTAATTGGAAAGAAGGGATTCCTTCAAGGAATGGTGGCAGAGACCGCATTCCTTCATACCGCTTTCCATAATGTTCAGCGGGCTGTCTTCAGAAGTCATGAGCTCTACCTGAGCCGGACTGTATCGGACCTGCTTCTTCTCTGCCACCTTTCGATTCACCCGGCGGAATATGGAGTCTTCCCCCACCTTTTCCCCCATCAGATCCTCCGCACATACCGGTACCCAGCCTGCGGCCAGATAAAGGCTTGTTCCATAAAGGGAGAGCAGCTTGTCATTCACCTTTTGGAAAGCCTCTTCCAAAACCTGTATTGTTTCGGCGGAATTGTCTGCCAGCATGTAGAAATGACCGCCGCCGGAATAAATAAGGTTTGCCCTTGAAAGCCCCAGTCTACACAGTATTTCATCCACCACATTTTCCAGAACAATCTGCAGATAGAAAGACCGGCCCCGAAGCATACGCATGGCTCCTTTGGTGGGCACACGGTAAATGAATTTCTGTATACCGGAAAAATCACCGGAAATAAAGAGCATATTCTTCTCCCGGCGATGGTCCTTTCCGTGGGTGAAACAGTAGTCCTTGTAGTCATGATTCCCCTGACTTTCGAGATACCGGAAAAGCGAGGTCCCGATAGCTGCTGTCATTTTTACGTGATCATACAGGGAAATATCAGCCACCTGATTCCTGTCCGTGCTGGAAGGAACGAAACTGACCGTATCCTCCAAAATACGAAGCAGCTCATCAGGTTCCATATCCTGTGGCGCCTTCCGCTGGAAATTAGCTTTCAGGTCATTCACTATAGTCTGGTATTTCCCCGGCGTTGCCACAAGGCTCGGATTCCCGACCGGATAATTAGGTTCCTCCCTGGCATCCAGCTCCTTCAACGGGAAATAGGACTTTTCTTCCTTCTTTGTTCCTTCAAATACATTGAAAACATTCTCCAGGCATATGGACGGATCAAAGGAAAAAGTTTTCTTTCCATCAGCCTTGTCTCTCCGATCCGCACCGGCCGCTATATTATCCGCTTCATACACCAGATAAGCCAGATCATCCACTGCCAGATGAGCCCCGCTTAAATCCCTTCCATGATGATAGCGGACACAACGCAGGATGGCCCCACCTGCTTCAGAGCCTTCACAAAAAGGGCGCAAAAAATCAGAGCCTAAAAGGGAATGGGACTTTTTCTCTTTCCCGGCTCTATAATTTACTTTTCCCACATCATGAAGCAAAGAAGCAAGTGCAGCTGTCTTTAATCGATCAACCATTGTACCACCTCACAGCAAAATTGATGAGAATGAATGTGTTTATCTAATTTAATTATAGCATGATGGCATGCAGATAGCCATCCCGCAAAGAATAATAAGTAAGTGTCAAGTTTTCCTCGGTAATTCATTTGACTGTCGATGATTACTATCTCCGTGGCTTCGGTTTAATCAGTATTTCTGTATAGCTCTGGCCAGTCTCCCCATTGGTGAAGAAGAAGCTCCATAAACGCCTATACGCCCCTCCAGGCATCCTGGCCTATAGTTTCTCATTTTACGCTTCTGCGCCTCACTCCGGACATTCTGGGCGATTTTACGCTCTGCCTGCACCGCAGCCTTGTGCATGGCTCTATCCATCTTTTTGTAGCTTTTCCCATTAGCATGGTACAGGAGAGCTGCTGTAAGTGTTTTATTCTTCCGGGCGGTCAATACCCAAACCATACACTCCATTCCCTCGCTGGACCAGCTCCGTCCCTGCCGCTTCATGCGATAGCTATAGAACCGGTGGTTTGTTTCTGCAGTCCCCAGGTGAATCTCTGTATGGATGCCGCGCTGACTCAGGCTGGGGATATAGGGGGCATTTCTCTCCAGATAGCTCTGCAGCTTGTCTACCTCCTCCAAATCCTCCTCTGTCCGGGCACAGCTCCGGGCAGTGTCCATCCATACGGGAATCTGTTTCATAATATTGTCGGTCCGGTGAAGTTCTCGGATAATACGGTCTATCAGTTTCCTGTTGCAGAAGCTGAGCCGGGTCCGGATCTTTTCATGCACATGATAGCAGTCGCGGAAGTGCTGGTGATCCAGGCAGCCTTCTACCATTCGCTCAAAGTCCTGAAACTGGTATCCGGACCCTCCATCCCCATTCGACAGCACTGTGGTCTTAGACAGGTCATAGTGCCCAAGCAGATAGCTTCTTACCATTGCAAAAAGTTCTTTTCTGCTGGTAGATGCAAAGCAGCGAAGTCCTACCAGTTCTGTCCTGTTGCCATTTTTCCTGACTCCCTCATATATCTGGAGGCGGTGCACTTCCGAAACGCTGCCTTTCTCCTTGTTCTTGAGTACAATTCCATCTCCTTCAATCGCTATAATTTCCGGCTGTGTCGGCTTTTCAACCTTTTCCTCTTCTGCCAATGCTTTTTCATAAGTCTTCGCCTTCTCGCCGGCATAGTTCTTGAGTGAGATAACGGACTGATGGGAGATGGTAATCCCGGCCAGGCTTTGCAGGAGTTCGCTGGCACTGCGAGATGTGGTAATTGCAACAGCCTCGACAATCCGCTCAATCATTCCCAAGCTGTAGTGCTTTCTGGACTCAAAGCCCATTTTGCAGTCCAGGGGATAGAAGCTCTTCCCTTCTTTCTGCAGAAGTCTTCGTGTATAGGTCAGCTCTCCATAGCGGCAGCAAATCGTCCTAGAGTCCCGGCGCGCCACACGCCACCCCTGTGCCTTGTAAATCTGATACAGCTCAGTGTCAATACGCGCCAGGGCCATAGCTATAAGCTGACAGTTCATTTCAGTGAGCCAATGAGTTAGCTTCCTTTCAGCCTCGATAGAGTCATCAGATTCCTTAATGAGAGAAATGACTGCACCAATTGCATTTTCACTCCAAATTTCTCCAGTTTTTGTTATAATATCCATGAGGAAAGCCCTTTCTTTGTTTTATTCTTTGCCACGGAAATTATAACATTTCCACTCAAGGGGAGGCTTTCCTCTTTTATTGTTTCTGGAAAAATTCCCTTACCGAGTAAAATTTTACACTAAGGAATAATAAGAACAATATTTTAAACTATCTCGTCCCCATGTTTGGGGATTCTTTTTTCACCTTACAGATGAGGATTTGAAGATTGTGGAACCTGACTAGTTTTCGTCCCCATGTTTGGGGATTCTTTTTTCACAAGAACTCCGACGGATTCGAAGGTTATTACTACATGAAGTTTTCGTCCCCATGTTTGGGGATTCTTTTTTCACTACCAGTATGAGATTGAAAAGGATGAAATGATTTCAGAGTTTTCGTCCCCATGTTTGGGGATTCTTTTTTCACTTCCGTTGATGAGCACAATGATAATTGTATGCTCATATTCTTGTTTTCGTCCCCATGTTTGGGGATTCTTTTTTCACCTTTGTGGATACCAACTTCCCGACGAAAGCCGGGAACACGTTTTCGTCCCCATGTTTGGGGATTCTTTTTTCACAAAAAGAGACGGCAAGGTATTCCTGATTGCGGAAATGACGTTTTCGTCCCCATGTTTGGGGATTCTTTTTTCACAGCAGGCCTGGGATGCCCCACGGGGTGGGCTCTCTATGGCCCTTTTGCGGCGGGGATTTCCAATTGATTGGAATTCTCATTATTTTCACCCTTTAACCTTCTGTTTTCTTAGATTTCATGCCCATCGGCGGGGATTTTCTAAATAGGAAGAATCCAAACTGCAGACAGGGAACTTTTCTATATTGTATCATTCTCTTCTTTCCCGGTCTACAGAAAGAATAGGCAGTTTCTTCACCCACTCCACTGCTATCCTGTCCGCACCAAGCCAGTCCATATTTTCCAGTTCCTCTTTCTTCACCCATCGGAAGTCGGAATGTCCCAGGATGGTCGGGGTACCCCTGCTGCGTGACACAGGTACATTCCAATGAGAAATAGCGCTATTCTAACGCCATCATACAGAAATGATAATGATTCAATGTCCTTTAGTAAATAATCACGTCCTCCGTCTTTATCTCCCCCTTGCCCCAGGACTTAACTTTGGTATGATCCTGCAGCTTGTATACGCGAAGAGAGTCTTCATGAAAATCAATAATACGGCTGGCTTCCAACTCCATCTGCTCGCACTGGCGCGGAGTCAAAAATCCTTCAAAACAGGACTTCTGTACCCGTACTGCATAGCGGGATAAACATTTTACCATAGCCAGTCTTTTCTTATTATTCACAATGTCATAAATAATCAGAATAATCATCCTGGAATCATCTGCAGAGACCAGTTCTTCCTCTTTCATTACCGAATCACCAGGGCTTTCAATGTCTCCGGATTTTTAGTATGCAGAGCCTGCCTATAGGAGTCGCATTCCATTTGAATTGTATGTCGCCATGAATACTTGCCGTCAAAATAAGAATTGACACTTCGCAATTTCCGTTCATAGGCCTGAATGAAAATTCGACGCCCTACACGATTCAGATAAACACCACCGTTATCATCATTTCTTACAAAACAGTCCTTATCTATTTCATGATGAGTAACAAGTGACAGGCAAAAAGAATCGACAATAGCAGCCCGCCACGGCTCCATAAGATCTGATGCCAATGCAGGATGCCCCTTGCGAAGAGCATGAAGAAAACCAACATAGGGACTCAGTCCAGTTCTGGTGATAGCACTATAAAAGTCGTACATGAGAAGCGTATAGCCAAAGCTCAGCATGGAATTAAAGAAATCCTTAGGTGGCCTTCTCGATCTTTTTTCAAATTGAAATTCCGAAGGCAAAAAGGAAGACAAAGCCTTGAAGTAAATCCGGGAAATGGCTCCTTCATATCCCATCACTTCCTCTATCCTTTTCGCTTTATGTAATTGATCTGCAAGTATACGTATGCGATTATAAGCCTCCTTGACATCTTCAAGACCAGCCCGTCGATTATAGCTTCTCAAAACAGCACGCTGATTATAGAATTTGCGAAATATCACCATGCGCCCTAAATTGAGACAAAATGTACCATCCTGCAGCATATCAAACTGTTTTTTAACCTGTATTACATCTCTATCAGAAGTAGATTCCAGCCGTCCAAAGAACTTACCTTCTGTAGATAGCCAGGTAACCGGAATATTCCGTTTCAAGCAATCCACAATCACCTTGGACGAGACCTGAATAGCATCTATCAAAGTGACTCCCTCTACCATTTCCGAAGGAACTTCTGCCATAGTTTCGTTCTCACGGCTGATGACATACCGTCCTTCTCGTAATCCAAGTTTTGCTCCAGCTTCCGTCAAGTAGAGCCAGCTCATGCTGAATCACCTCTCATACAATCAAAGCCATACAATCCTACCCTTCGTCCCCATGTTTGGGGATTCTTTTTTCACCATCACCATTGCCGATATCACCCTTACAGGCGACACCAAGTTTTCGTCCCCATGTTTGGGGATTCTTTTTTCACACCGTCAAGATGGGCATTATCGTGGACACGGCGTTCCCGTTTTCGTCCCCATGTTTGGGGATTCTTTTTTCACAAAAAATAGTTTCACCGGTAACATCGAACGTTCCATTCAGTTTTCGTCCCCATGTTTGGGGATTCTTTTTTCACAACGTGACAACGGCGATTATCCTTGTCCCCCTTGACGGGTTTTCGTCCCCATGTTTGGGGATTCTTTTTTCACAATTATTTTAAAAGTGATGATAAATACATGCGTATTGATAGGTTTTCGTCCCCATGTTTGGGGATTCTTTTTTCACCGTCGCTGGAACTATGAGGTATGGCGGCTATACGTGGCGGTTTTCGTCCCCATGTTTGGGGATTCTTTTTTCACCAAAGATATTGACCCCACCGCACGGCAAGTGCGGCAAATGTTTTCGTCCCCATGTTTGGGGATTCTTTTTTCACTGGCAGAATTATGAGTATCAAAAAAGCAATCGCGATTGTTTTCGTCCCCATGTTTGGGGATTCTTTTTTCACTCAACAGAGCCAATTAGTAACGCCCAAACAGTGGGGGTGAAGTTTTCGTCCCCATGTTTGGGGATTCTTTTTTCACTTATGCTCGTTGTATCCCATCTGATTATTAGCCTTATCAAAGTTTTCGTCCCCATGTTTGGGGATTCTTTTTTCACAAAGATTGAGAAGAGAAGACCCAAAAGAGTACATGAGGTTTTCGTCCCCATGTTTGGGGATTCTTTTTTCACAAGATAATGGAGGTAAAAGATTATGCCAAGCACTACAGTTTTCGTCCCCATGTTTGGGGATTCTTTTTTCACACAATTCCACTGCTGGGCCTTAGCATATAAGGACTAACAAGTTTTCGTCCCCATGTTTGGGGATTCTTTTTTCACAGCAGGCCTGGGATGCCCCACGGGGTGGGCTCTCTATGGCCCTTTTGCGGCGGGGATTTCCAATTGATTGGATTTCTCATTATTTTCACCCTTTGACCTTCTGTTTTCTTAGATTTCATGCCCATCGGCGGGGATTTTCTAAATAGGAATAATCCGAACTGCAGACAGGAACTTTTCTATATTGTATCATTCTCTTCTTTTCCGGTCTACAGAAGGGTAGGCAGTTTCTTCACCCACTCCACCGCTATCCTGTCCGCGCCAAGCCAGTCCACTTTTTCCAGTTCCTCTTTCTTCACCCACCGGAAGGCGGAATGTTCCAGGATAGTCAGGGTCCCCCCTGCTACGTGGCACAGGTAGCATTCCATGGTGAGGTGGAAGTGGGGATAGTCGTAGTCCACGGTGCCCAGGAATCGGTCTACTTTGATATCAGCGGCCAGTTCTTCTTTGATTTCCCGCCGAAGGGCTGTTTCCGGCGTTTCGTCTTTTTCTATTTTACCGCCGGGAAATTCCCAGTATCCTTTGAATTCTCCATAGCCCCGGCGGGCAGCAAATATTTTATGATTTTCTACAATCACCGCCGCTGCCACATGAATGGTTTTCATCAGTTTTTCCTTCGCATTTCTTTTCAAAACGGTATTTCTGTTTCACGTCCGGATATTTTTCATGGTCCACTTCCGACAGGAACATGGCCAGAGGCCGGGCGTAGATGCCGTAGTCGCCGTAAAGGGCCCGGTAGACTGCCAGTTTTTCTCTTGTTTCTGTATGGGTGGCTATGGCTATGATCTGGTAGTCGTGGTTTTTGAAGTGGTGCCAGATTTCTCCGGCTTTTGGATTTTCACGCATTTGGTCTCCTTTGGGAATATAGAGATTTGAGAATTGAGAATTGCCAGGGCGGCAGGTGGCTGCAGCGTCATGCAGCCGCTCTTCTCGCTGACTGGTATTTAACCGCTTATAAGTCATTAACGTCATGTACCGAGATTCTTCACTGCGTTCAGAATGACCCGCCCGGCGGGAAGGGGCTATGTCGTTAGAAATGCCATAAACCATTCTTAACGTAGTGCAGGGAGATTTCTCGTCTCTCTTTCACTGGCTCCATGGGAAGAGGGATTCATAGCGGCTTGTGCCTCCGCTCGAAATGACATGGGCGGCGGGAAGGATGGGTACGCAGCTTCCTGTTTCCCTTACAGCACGCCGGCGCTGTCGGTTTTGGTAATGTATTTGGCCGGGATGGGGTTATCCAAATGGTAAATGATGGTCATGGGCTGGGAGCCTTCCCATCTCATGAGGTGGGCGGGGCCCAGGAAGGTATAGGCCATGGAGGATTTGTAGGCGTCCTGTTTGGCACTTCGTACGAAAAGGAGCACTGTGGTCCCGTTGTCTCTCTGGTGGATATAGCGCTGTCCTGTTTTGGATTCCGGCGTGGTGGTACTCTGGCTCTGCCAGTGGAAGGTTTGTCTGTCTATGGAGTAGTCTTCATACAGGGTGGTATCGGAAAATTCTTTTTCCGATTTATTGAGAGTCACCAGAAATACATCGGTAGGCGCCGTGACCACATCGCTGTTTTCTGGTGTCAGGTATTTCACGCCTTCCCTGATGCTGCCGGGTTTGGCAAAGCCCAGGGCCGCAAAGAGCTGATCCCTGCTGTAGTTGCAGTATACTTCCAGAGGCGTTTGGTAAGGGAGGTCCGGCTTTTCCGGAATGATATCGATGGAGTCATACTGCCAGCGGAGCAGTGACTTGATTTCATCGGTCAGTTCATGCTGTCCCTGGAAACGACGCACTGCGTCTTCCGGTGCCGGACAAGTCCATTTCCCACCTTCCGGATACAGGGTGAGCTGCCACATGCGGAGATATTTTTTCTCCATCTCCGTCAAGGCAGGCGGCATAGTTTCATAACATTTTTCCATGAAGGAAATCCATTTGGGTGAGTCCATAGAAAGCACTCTTGGCAGGGCTTTCCGAAGAACTTCTTCCTCTTCAGTGACGGGAAAATCGGGAATGAGCCCGGCATCAGCCAAAAGGCGGGCAAAGGTATGTTTTTCATTATAAAAGGTATGGGGATGGATGGCGGTGGCTTTGAAAAATTCTTCCAGTGTAGGAATATGGCCGGTGGCCGAAGCCAGTTCCTTCACCATGTCCATGTAAAATTCATTTTTTCGAAGGCGGCTGTTAATATTTTCCAGTACATGGCGGGCAGCGATTTCTTCCAGCTGAATAGAGCAGCCTTTAGGTACATGGGGAAATCCATCCTGAATTTCTTTCTTGATGACCACATGACTTTTGCCCAGAAGAGAGGCATAGCGGGAGGCAAAGTCGTACTTCCTGTTGGCTTGGGCTACGAAATCCAGTACCGTGAGGCAGTCTTTCTCCGGGAAAAGGCGAAGGCCGCGCCCCAACTGCTGAAGGAAAATGGTCATGGAGTTAGTAGGACGAAGGAAGAGGACTGTATTCACCGCAGGAATATCCACCCCTTCATTGAAAAGGTCCACTACGAAAATGATGGTGATGTCTCCGCTTTCCAGCTTCTGCCTGGCCGCATTTCGGACATCCTTCGGGCTGTCTGCGTCCAGGGCCAGGGCTTTGATGCCCTGCCGGTTGAAGTAGTCTGCCATAAAATGGGCATGTTTTTTAGAAACGCAGAAGCCCAGAGCTTTCACGTCTCTCATATCCGCTGTATACCGCTCCAGAGCCTGGATAATGGCACGGGCCCGCTGGCTGGCCAAGGCTCCTTCCCCGGTATATACATTTTCCAGTTCTTCTATATCATAATGGCCGCCGGTCCACTTGATATTGGAAAGGCTCACAGGATCGTCGATGCCAAAGTAATGGAAGGGGCAGAGCAGGCGTCGTTCAATGGCATCGGGAAGCCTGATTTCTGCCGCCATATGACCGCCGAAATAGTTCAGTATGCTCTTCCCATCCATTCGTTCCGGCGTAGCCGTAAGGCCCAGCAGGATTTTCGGATGAAACCAGTCCAGAAGCTTATGGTAGCCTTTGGCCGCCGCATGGTGAAATTCATCTACAATAATCATGTCATAGTAGAAGGGATCCATTTTTTCCCAGAACTTTTGACTGTTAAAGGTCTGGATGGACATGAAAAGATGCTCGCTGCGGGTGGCATGGTAATTTCCCACAGCCAGCTGTCCAAAATTCGGATCTTTCATGACCTGGCGGAAGCAGGAAATGCTCTGTTTCAGGATTTCCTCTCTGTGGGCTATAAAAAGAAGCTTGGCCTTTCCTTTGCGGCTCTGATAAAAATTCCGATAGTCAAAGGCAGAAATAGCGGTTTTCCCTGTGCCCGTTGCCGCCACCACCAAATTATACCAATGGTTCTTCCCCAATCTTTCTGTGCGGAGGGCATCCAGCACGGCCTGCTGGTAGGGATAGGGCTCAATATCAAAGGAATAGGTGGTGTCGCTCCCCTCTTCCTTTCGTCCCCTTTCCCGGTCGATGGCACGGCTCAGTTTATCAAAGTCCGATGCCTGAAATGGCTGGAATTCGTCGGAATGCCAGTAGGTATCAAAGGTGGCTTTCATCTTGGCAATGATACCGGGCAGGTCCTGCTCAGTGACCTTCATATTCCATTCCATACCATCGGCAATGGCGGCGCGGGACAGATTGGAGGATCCTACGTAAGCCGTAGAAAATCCGCTGTCCCGATAGAACATATAGGACTTCGCATGAAGCCTTGTTTCCTTCACGTTATAGGAAATCCGAACCTCCGTATTGGGCAGCTCCGACAGCACCTTCACTGCCTTGGGATCTGTGGCACCCATGTAGGTAGTGGTCACCACTCTGAGATGGCCGCCGCCGGCAGTAAACTGGCGAAGGCAGGGCAGAATGAGGGAAAGGCCGGAAAAGCGGATAAAGGAAATCAGCATATCCATGCGGTCACAGGTCATGATTTCCCGGTTCAGCTCATGAATCATGGATACATCATTCCGAGAATTGGTAAAGAGGAAGGAATTCACCAGTGATGTAGCCGGCACTTCCCATTTCTTTCTGGCAATCTTATTGGCCCGATGCTCCAGGGATTTCAAAAGGAACTGCTCCGCCGTCACATCATGTCCATCTCCCAGATTCGCAATGCGAGACGCCAGCTTTTCTACCAGCTCATTCGTCAGTGCCAGCTCATCTTTCACGCAGTGGTCCTGATTCTCGTCGGCAATCTCCTTCAGACAGAGCCGGATCAGCTTTTCCAGATAAGAGGACAAATACCCCACTGCCTCCTGGGCATCCACATCCTCCCGATCCGCCCAGATTTCCTTATCCGCCAGCGCCTTTGTCAGCTTTTTATCAAAGTCCCGGGAAATAACCTTCTCATATACGCCGTCCTTCAAATCAATGATGTCAGCCATAGGAACCCCCTTACAATTACTACCTGTATTATACCAGGGCTCGTAGAAAAAATAATGAAATATGTTTCCCTGCTTTCTATTATGCAAAAAGGCATGACAATCCATGTCATGCCACGCAAAAAAACAGAAAAGCCTATCAGGGGAGTCTCCAGGTAAGTTCAACCAATGAATCAGGCGTCCGCGCCTTGGCTCTCCCGCTTACGTGGGTGCTGCTCGGAACATGGACGGTCGGGAAATTAAAAGGAAAGCCCTTTTATGTGCAGACTAAGGGCCAACTTTTCCCGACTTGCGTATCCTATGCAGGATACGCACATCAGAGAGAGGAAAGTCCTGCGAGCGCTCTTCCTTATTGCTTTTCTGTCTTCTGTTTTTTGGGTACTGCATTTTCTTCTGTCTATCATCGGCCGATTGTAGAAGAAGGGAGGATTGAAAAGTGGAATTCCCTGATGATTCTTCATTCCCCTGCCCTTCTCTTTACCGCGGATGTGGAGGATGGCCGTTTGGAAATCGGATTCATCGTCTCATGAGGTCTTTTCATCCCTCTATTATTAATATCGCAGAGGGTTCGATTTCTAGACCCCTTGAAAGAAAAAATTTTGAAAATTTATTTCAGTGTTCCTCAGTGCTTCCCTAGAAATGACAGAATCCTGATGGTGCTATCTGCATATCAAAGTAAAATTTTTAAGGAAGGTTGTGAAAAAGGGGTGCTTATGCAATATAAATGTATGGAGAAGGAAATCCGGAAACTCCATGGAAGGATTCTCTGTCCCATCTGTCATGTATATCGCGAATATTCCGGCCGGAATGCAGCTTTGACAGAAAGGACACCATGAATCCCTGTACAGGCTCCTGATTTTCCTCCCAGATTTTCCCGGGAAAATCGGAACGAATTCTGCAGATTCGTAAAAAGCAAGACAACCAAATAAAAACACGGATACCATCCCTTGCAGCATGAGCCCGCATTCCCGGACGACAAGAGCAGGGTTGACGCAGGATTTTCCTACAGTTTAGCGCTGCCGCCTGATTTCAGGGAAGCACTAATTAATTCACAGAGTCTGCCTTTATAAGAATTTTTCTGCACTGCTGCGTCATGGGACTCCTTAAATAGCTCGCTATTTGCGTCATCCCATTCCTTGCATTGCATAAAAATTCACGAATAAAAGCAGACAATGATTTAATTAGCGCTTCCCTAGAGGCCCGCCATACTGACTGGCTCGGATACCATCCGTGTTTTTGTGCTGCCTTTTGACAGCATGAAAAAAGCAGCCCTTCATGGACTGCTTTTTTCATGGTAAAAACTCCTGATTGGTCCCATGCCGTTCCACGGTAGGGCTCAGGCCTTCGGCTTCGATGAATCGGCCAGGGGTAGCCACCTAAGCGGAATGTCTGTGTCGTCAAGGAAGAACAGGTATAGCCATTGTTGCCACCGTCATGTCTGACAGGTCATGCCTCAGGAGTTTTTATGGAGTTTTCGGCGCGCCGGAGAGGAAAAATTCATGAAGGTTCCCAGTCTTTCCTCCCCGCTTCCATGGATTGTGCACCGCGGGAATTAGAAAGCTCTTTCGCCAGGCCTTTTCGCCTCTCTGGTCATATAGTCAGGGAGACTGGGAAGATGTATCAGTCAGGGATTTGTTGATATACTCTTGGACACGCCCTGCAGGCGTGAGGGTTCAGAAGGTTCAAAGGGGTTCAAAAGGTTCAGAGGGTGGTGGTGGCTACTGACGCCGCAATTTTTAAAGTCAGCGTTACGGGATTTACTTTCAGTGTAATATGACATGATAAGCACTACGGTGATTAGCCACCTTCGGTGGCTTTCCCCCCTTTGGTGCCTTACGGCACCACCTTCCCCCGCGGTATCGGTCGGGCGACAAAAGGAAAGCGCCTTTATGGGCAGGCTAGGCGCCTTACTTCGCCCGACTTGCACATCCTATGCAGGATGTGCACAGTGGACAATAAAGCTCTGAAGAGCAGCCTTCTCATCATTGATTCTATTATGCCCCTGCATAGAGGGTGGCAAAGGAACTGGATTCATAGGAGAGAGAAGCGGCCCACGAATCAAGTTTCCTTGCCACCGCAAGGGAACGCAAGGACGTTATGGGATTTACCTTCCTGTCTCCAGTGGTAAATGGCGAAGTGCCAAAGTCTCTTTTCTGGGGGCTGCTTCATTCACATGGGCTGCCTATGTCCATGTTTTCGTACTGTCCTTTTTATAGTGAAGAAAAAAGCAGCTCCCCATGAAGCTGCTTTTTCACCACAAAGAAACCCGGTGCCTTCCCATCCCCTATGCCCAATGAGTTCGGTGTCTGCATGGTCTACGGCCGCTGCTGTACAAGGTACGACGGCGCGCGCCATACATGAGTCTCCCGTCATTTCTGCCGAGATAGATGATGAAGTCCTGGATTTCTCTGCTATTTTTTCAGTTTACACTGATTTTCTACCTTTTTCCGGAAAAGGTGAGGGAAAAGGCGGTACCATCTTTTGATTTCCCCTGCCCCGTCCTTTCATTTCTTATGCGCAACTTGGAAATATACGGAGCCGGTTTCTTCAAAACCGCGGGCCTTTCATGTCCCTCTACTATATAAGTAACGGCAGGTCCTCATTTTTGAAAAGAAGAGGAAAATTTTTTTTGAAAAATGGCACACCTTCGGTGGGAGGGTTCATTGGACACGCCTACGGCGTGAGGGTTGACGAGGCTTCGCCCCAAGGGTTGTGAAGGGAAAGGTTCTTAAGATGGATGGGCCTTCGGCCCAAGGGTTCTTAAGTTTAACGGCCTTTCAGGCCGAGGGTTGTGGTATCGCCCTTACGGTGCACAGCGAACACATTTTGAAGGAGCGCTAGCGACGCGCAAAATGTAGTGAGTCGTTTCCCCTTTAGGGGGCGATGAGTATTATAATGCCGCCTTTCGGCGGTCACGTCCATATCGAGTGTCATAATCATTCTTACCCTCGTACATCCCTTCGCCACTTCGTGGCCCTCTTCCCCTAAAGGGGACGCAAGAACGTTACGGGATTTACTTTCAGTGTCATATGGCAAAATAACAATTCTGCTGACTGGCTCGCTGCGCTCGCTTCCACCTATCCGGCTGCGCCGGACTTCCCCCGCAGTTCGGTCGGTCAATCGAAAGGAAGGCCCTTTTATGGGCAGGCTAAGGGCCTACTTTGACCGACTTGCACATCCTATGCAGGATGTGCACAGGGGCAGAATAAAGCTAACGCATAGCGAAGAATAAAGTCCCCCCGCCGGGGGGAAGGTGGTGGCGCCAGCCACCAAAAGGGGTGCATTTCCAACGCCCGCAGGGCGGTTGTATGGTTTTCCGACGGGCGAAGCCCGGCTGTCCGGTTTTCGCCGCCAAAGGCGGCTTTTATACTGGCGCCCGAAAGGGCGCCCCACCTCGCCAGCGCAGCGATACTATATAACTCCCGAGGGCGAAAGCCCTCAACCCGCCTGTAAGGCGAAGCCGATCACAGGCAGAACCCTGGCAGCCCAGGGCCAAAGGCCCGGCGGCTGGCTCAACCCTCACGCCCATAAGGGCGTGTCAACCTTCGGGAATACCGGAAAGCGCCGCCCAGGTCCAGGTCCCGGTCCCGATCCCGACCGCCCCAAAGGGGCTTGTCATCCAATGGCTTTTTTCAGTCCTCCGATATAGTCCATGAGGTCTTTGTCTGCCTTGTTTCCTTCTTTGTTGATAATATCCACCACGCCGCTGCCGGTGATAACGCCGTCTGCCAGGGCGGCCATTTCTTTTGCCTGCTTGGGGGTGTGGATGCCAAAGCCGATGGCTACGGGGGTGTCGGTGGTTTCTTTGATGACCCGGATAATGTCTTTCAGGTCGGTTTGGATGCTGCCGCGCATGCCGGTGACTCCCATGGAGGAGACTACATATACGAAGCCTGTGGCGTTTTTCACGTTGCTGCGGATCCGGTCTTCTGATGTGGGGGCTACCATCTGGATGATGTCTACGCCGTTTTCATCGGCCAAAGGACGGATTTCCTGCTGTTCTTCGCCGGGAAGGTCGGGGATGATGACGCCGTCGATGCCGATTTCCTTTGCTTCCTGGAAGAAGCGGTCTGCGGGATAGCGGAAGACGGGGTTGTAGTAGGTGAGAAGGACGATGGGGATGGCGGTGTGTTTGCGGATTTCTTTCACTGTTTCCATGACCTGGGGCAGGTGGATGCCGTTTTTCAGGGCCTTCACGTCGGCTTCCATAATGACGGGGCCGTCGGCGATGGGGTCGGAGAAGGGGACGCCCAGTTCGATGAGGGTGGCGCCTGCTTTTTCCATGTCCAGTACGTATCTGACGGTGTCTTCGATGGATGGTGTGCCGGTGGTCAGGAATGCGATTAATGCTTTACCGTTTTTGAATGCTTCATTGATATGGCTCATGTGGGGATCCTCCTTAATCATGCAGGTTTTCGCCGCGGTAGCGGGCAATGGCAGCCACGTCTTTGTCTCCGCGGCCGGACAGGGTGATGACGACGATGTCGTCTTTGTTCATGGTCTTGGCTTCTTTCAGTACGCCTGCCACTGCGTGGGCTGATTCGATGGCGCAGATGATGCCTTCTTTTCTGGCCAGGTATTCGAAGGCCTGTACCGCTTCTTCGTCGGTAATGGCGATGTATCTGGCTCTGCCGATGTCATGGAGGTAGGCGTGTTCAGGGCTGACGCCGGGATAGTCGAGGCCGGCGGAAATGGAATAGACTTCGGTGATATTTCCGTCTTTGTCCTGGCAGAAAATGGATTTCATGCCATGGAAGACGCCGATGGATCCTTTGGTGATGGTGGCTGCATGGTAGGGAGTGTCCACGCCTTTGCCGCCGGCTTCGCATCCTACGAGGGCCACGCCCTGGTCCTGGAGGAAGGGGTAGAAGGTGCCGGCTGCGTTGGATCCGCCACCTACGCAGGCGTAGACTCTGGTGGGAAGGCGGCCGGTCCTTTCCAGTACCTGGGCTCTGGCTTCACGGCCGATGCAGCTCTGGAAGTAGCGTACCATTTCGGGGAAGGGAGCGGGGCCGGTGGTGGATCCGATGATGTAGTGGGTATCATCGCAGCGGCGGCTCCATTCCTGCATGGCAGCGTTCACGGCGTCCTTGAGGACCCGGGATCCTGTCTTCACTGCGTGAACTTTGGCGCCCAGAAGTTTCATGCGGTATACGTTCAGCGCCTGTCTTTCGGTATCGATTTCACCCATGAAGACTTCGCATTCCATGCCGAAGAGGGCGGCAATGGTGGCAGCGGCTACGCCGTGCTGGCCGGCGCCGGTTTCGGCGATGAGGCGGGTCTTGCCCATCCGTTTTGCCAGAAGGGCCTGGCCGATGCAGTTATTGATCTTGTGGGCGCCGGTGTGGTTGAGGTCTTCTCTTTTCAGGAAGATGCGGGGGCCGCCCAAGTCTTTTTCCATGTTTTCCGCTTCATAGAGCATGGAGGGGCGGCCGGTGTAGTTCACGAAGAGGCGGTGGAGTTCGTCCTGGAATTCCCTGTCTTTTTTGCATTCTTCAAAGGCTTCTGCCACTTTATTGACTTCATTCATCAGTACTTCCGGTACATACTGTCCGCCGTATTCACCAAATCTTGTTTTCATATGTATTCCATCCTTTTCTCATGAATTTTCCTGTATCATTTTTTTGAGGAGGGCCGGCCTGTTTTCTGCCTTCATCAGCATTTCGCCGATGAGCACGGCATCTGCGCCGGCCTGTCTCATCCGTTTCACTGCTTTTTCATCGGTCATGCCGCTTTCGGAAACAAGGAGCACTCCCTCGGGCACCAGGGCTGCCAGCCGCTCGGTGGTTTCCATGTGGATGGTGAAATCCCGGAGGTCCCGGTTGTTCACTCCCACAATGCGGGCGTCGGCGGAAAGCAGGCGTTCCATTTCTTTTTCGTCATGGGCTTCCGCCAGCACATCCAGTCCCAGATTTTCCGCTTCTTTCATGAAGCCTTTGATTTCTTCATCTGTAAGAATGGCGGCTATGAGAAGAATGGCGGAGGCGCCTGCCAGGGCTGCTTCTTCGATCTGGCACGGGTCAATGATGAAATCTTTCCGGAGCACCGGGATAGCCACTTCCGAGGCCACTTTTCGAAGGTAGGCGATGTCCCCTTTGAACCATTTCGGTTCGGTGAGGCAGGAGATGGCTGAAGCGCCGGCTGCTTCATATTCCTTTGCAATCTCTTCAAAGGGGAAATCTTCACTGATGATTCCTTTGGAGGGAGACGCTTTTTTCAGCTCGCAGATATAGGAGAGCCCCGGGGCTTTCAGATTTCTATAGAAGGCATGTCCTTTTCTCGGGATGAAATCTTTCATGCGCCGGCGGATTTCATCATAGTATCCTTCCCTTTCCAGCCGGTCTATGCGCTTTCTTGTTTCCTGTGCAATATCGTCCAGTATCATGGTGCACCTTATTCGTTGGAGACTTTAATGTAGGCTTCCATGGTCTTTTCGGCAGCGCCGCTGTCGATGAGGTCAGCCGCTTTCTTCACCCCTTCTGCCATGGTGTCTGCCACGCCGGCTGCATAGAAGGCCAGGCCTGCATTGAGGAGGATGGCATTTCTCTTCGTGCCCTGGATTTTACCGGAAAGGATGCCCTTCGTGATCTCTGCGTTTTCTTCCGGTGTGCCGCCCACCAGTTCTTCTTTCTTACCCCGGGTGAGGCCGAAGTCTTCCGGTTTGATTTCCGTGGTGCGATAGTAGCCGTTCTTCAGTTCGCATACCAGGGTGGGCGCGCTGGGGGAAACTTCATCGAGGCAGTCCATGCCATGGACCACTACCGCTTTCTTCACGCCCAGCTTGTCCAGTACCTTGGCCACCGGTTCCACCAGGTAGGCATCATAGACGCCCAGAAGGAAGAAATCGGGATTGGCCGGATTCGTGAGGGGTCCCAGAATATTGAATACCGTACGGAAGCCCAGCTCCCTGCGGATCGGTCCTACGTACTTCATGGCTGCATGGTACTTCTGGGCGAAGAGGAAGCACATGCCCACCTTCTTCAGCATGTCCAGGGCTTTTTCGGGGTTCTGGGAAATATTGGCTCCCAGCGCTTCCTGCACATCGGCGGTGCCGCACTTGGAAGAAGCGGCCCGGTTGCCGTGCTTGGCCACCTTCACGCCCCCTGCTGCCACCACGAAAGCGGCGGTGGTGGAAATGTTGAAGCTGTTGGACTTATCGCCTCCGGTACCTACGATTTCAAGGACTTCCATACCAGGATGGGGAACAGGAATGGCATGTTCCCTCATGGCCGCTGCGCAGCCGGAAATCTCGTCAATGGTTTCCGCCTTGGTGCTCTTGGTGGATAAGGCCGCCAGGAATGCGGCGTTCTGGGTGGCAGTGGTTTCACCGTTCATGATTTCGTTCATTACGGTATAGGCTTCGGTATAGGAGAGATCTCCCTTTCTTACGATTTTCTGAATGGCTTCTTTAATCATTTTTTATTCCTCCTGCTTCGGTTATCTACTTGATTCCTGCTATGCTTCCCTTACCTGCCATCGTCTGATAGAATCCATGATTTCCTCCTTCAGGGAGGTAATAAAAAAATCCGTCCCTGACAAATACTTGTCAAGGACGGATATACTTCCGCGGTGCCACCTTGCTTCAGGGTATGACCCCTGCTCTTAGCGAGATACCAACATATCTCCGGCAACTGACGTATGCCCTACGTCGCGAGCTACTAAGGAAATCCCTTTCACCGCGCCCTCAGCGGTCCATTTAATAACCTGCGTCCTGCCGGCTTCTCAATACCCCGGCTCCCTGTGAGTGCACGAATTATTTTTATCTCCGCTTCAACGGTTTGTTTTCTTAAGTTGTGGCTATTATAATGCGCCGGACTCATTATGTCAAGTATATTTTTTGGGCCGCTTTGGACACGCCCTGCGGGCGTGAGGGTTGACGGGCCTTTGGCCCGAGGGTTCTTAAGGTTCGTAAGTTTGACGGCCCTCCGGGCCGAGGGTTGTGGATTGCCGCTCCGCGGCAATGCTTATAAAGTCAGCGTTACGGGATTGGCCTTTCTGCACTATATGGCATGAAAAGCATTCTGCTGATTGGCTCGCTGCGCTCGCCACCCCCTATCCGGGCTGCACCGGACTTCCCCCTATGCAGGGGGCAGAACAACCCATGCTTAGCGTAGAGCAACTTATGAAAAGATGGAACCGCGAAGCTTTATTGTGCCCCCGCTTGCGGGGGAAAGGTGGTGGCGCCAGCCACCAAAGGGGGAAAACGCCGAAATGGTACGTGAAGTATATGACTCGCTGTTTTTTCCCTCATATCTCTCGTTTCCCCTTGAGGGGAAGTCCCGCGAAGCGGGAAAGGGTGTGCGGGGCAGAGCACTGATAGGATGCTCCATCGCGGTCCTGACCGCCAATCGGCGGCCCCCCAATCGAAGGGCGATAAGACATAGAATAAGAATATCATAATCATTCTTACCCTCGCACACACCGACTTCGCTGGATGGCGTCTCACTGGATTCGCGGGTTGCAGAGCTCCCCTATGAATCCAGTTCGCTTGCACACCCTTCGCCACTTCGTGGCCCTCTTCCCCTAAATGGGACGCAAGAGGCGTTACGGGATTGGTTTTCTGTGTCATATGGTATGATACGCATTCTGGTGATTAGCCGCTGCGCGGCTCCCCCTATCCGGCTGCGCCGGACTTCCCCCGCAGTTCGGTCGGTCAATCGAAAGGAAGGCCCTTTTATGGGCAGGCTAAGGGCCTACTTTGACCGACTTGCACATCCTATGCAGGATGTGCACAGGGGCAGAATAAAGCTAACGCATAGCGAAGAATAAAGTCCCCCCGCCGGGGGGAAGGTGGTGGCGCCAGCCACCAAAAGGGGTGCATTTCCGACGCCCGCAGGGCGGTTGTATGGTTTTCGCCGCCAAAGGCGGCATTTATACTGGCGCCCTCAAGGGCGCCGTACCTCGCCAGCGCAGCGATACTATATAACTCCCGAGGGCGAAAGCCCTCAACCCGCCTGTAAGGCGAAGCCGATCACAGGCAAAACCCTTGGCGCCCAGGGCCTGAGGCCCGGCGGCGCCATCAACCCTCGCCCGCAGGGCGTCAACCTACGGGAATACAGGGAAGCACCGCGCCGATCCCGGTCCCGATCCCGACCGCGCCGAAGGCGCCCTCCACAACCCTCAGCGGCATAGCCGCTGTCAAACTTAAGAACCCTCGGGGCGATAGCCCCGTCAAACTTTAGAACCCTCAAGCCCGAAAGGGCTTGTCCTTTCCAGCCCCCTTCACCCAGATAGCCATGAAACACAAAGCGCCGCCGAAAAGGAAGCGCAGGGTCACCGGATTTCCGTAATAGAGGCAGGAGAAGAGGAAGCCGAAAACCGATTCCATGCTGCTGATGAGGGAGACTGTCACGTCAGGCAGGTATTTCTGGGCCTCATTCTGCAGGGTAAAGGCGGCGGCCGTATTTAAAATCCCCAGGAAAAGCACGCCTTCCCAGCATTCCCTACCCTCCGGGATGAGGGGCTCTCCCATAAGGAGAAGGAGGAAAAGGGAAAAGAGGGACGCCGCGGCGAACTGGATGAAGGAAAAGGCAAAGATGTCCATTTCTTTTTTCATATGCTTTCCCACAAACACGATCTGCAGCGTAAAAAGGATAGAAGATACCAAGGTGATTCCGTCCCCCAGGCGGATTTTCCCCTCCCCTCCGGCAGCAATGAGACCGATGCCCAGAACCGCCAGAAAGGCGGCGGCAAAGGCCCTCTTTCCCGGCCTCTTCTTCAAAACGAGCCAGCTCACAAAAGGCGTCCAAGCCACATAGGTGGTAAAAAGGAAAGACTGCCTGGCGCTGGTGGTGTAAGACAGCCCCAGAAGCTGCACCGCCAGAGACAGCGCCAGAAGGACGCCGGACAGGATGCCGAAGGCAAGGACCCTCCTCCCCTGCCCCATGATGGCTTTATGAAAGGGCAGAAGAAATAAAAGCGCCGCCAGCCCGAACCGCCAGAAAAGCACGCCCCAGGGCGACAGACCGGTTAGCGCCATTTTACCAGCCACAAAACCACCACCCCAGATGAGGGCGGTGGTCCATAGCATAAAACGGGCTTTTTTCTCCGATGAATGAAAGATCATAGTATCAGGGTCCTTGTGTGAAATTGGACACACCTTCGGTGTGAGGGTTGACGGGGCTTCGCCCCGAGGGTTGTGAAGGGAAAGGTTCTTAAGATGGACCGGCCTGCGGCCGGAGGGTTCTTAAGTTTGACGGCCTTTCAGGCCGAGGGTTGCGGATTGCCGCTGGACACGCCTGCGGCGTGAGGGTTCAGAAGGTTCAAAAGGTTCAGAGGGTTCAAAGGGTGGTGGTATCGCCCTTCGGGCGATGAGTATTATAATGCCGCCTTTCAGCGGTCACGTCCACATCGAGTATCATAATCATTCTTACCCTCGTACATACCGACTTCGCTGGATGGCGTCTCACTGGATTCGCGGGTCGCGAAGCTCCCCTATGAATCCAGTTTGCTTGCACACCCTTCGCCACTTCGTGGCCCTCTTCCCCTAAAGGGGACGCAAGGACGTTACGGGATTGGCTCTCTGTGTCATATGGCATGTTAAGCATTCTGGTGATTAGCCGCTGCGCGGCTCCCCCTTATCCGGCTGCGCCGGACTTTCCCCCATCCGGGGGACAGAATAAAGCTAACGCATAGCGAAGAATAAAGTCCCCCCGCCGGGGGGAAGGTGGTGGCGCCAGCCACCAAAAGGGGTGCATTTCCGACGCCCGCTGGGCGGTTGTATGGTTTTATCATAAGAGGGCGCCATCTATAAATTAGAGGCGCCCACCACAACCCTCAGCGGCATAGCCGCTGTCAAACTTAAGAACCCTCGGGGCCACAGCCCCGTCAAACTTTAGAACCCTCAAGCCCCATAGGGGCTTGTTCATATGGCGCCAGCCACCAAAGGGGGGATGCATTTCCTCGCCCGCAGGGCGGTTGTATGGTTTTCCCACGGGCGAATGCCCGGTTGTGAAGGTTTTATACAAACTGGCGCCTTCTATCAATTTAGAGGCGCCCTCCACAACCCTCAGCGGCATAGCCGCTGTCAAACTTAAGAACCCTCGGGGCGATAGCCCCGTCAAACTTTAGAACCCTCACGCCCGACAGGGCATGTCCATTTTACCTCCTCAGCATGCGATGTTTGAACTTGATTCCCTTAAATCCCGTCACTTTCCTGAAGTATCTGGCCAGGTATTCCGACACGATATAGAAGGCGGGGATGAGGAAGAGGCCGCAGAGGGTGGCGAAGGTCATGCCGCCTACAACGGCTACGCCCATACCGCAGCGGGCGCCGGCGCCGGCGCCGGTGGCCAGGGCCAGGGGCAGGCAGCCGATGATGGCGGTGAAGGCGGTCATGAGGATAGGACGGAGGCGGAGTTTGGCTGCAATCACCACGGCGTCCATGGGATCCATGCCTTTATCCACTCGTTCTTTGGCAAATTCTACAATGAGGATGGCATTTTTCGCTGCCAGGCCGATGATCATTATAATGCCGATCTGCATGTACACGCTGTTCAAAAAGCCGGTGGCGTTTCCTCCGGTCATAGATGCCAGGGTGCGGATGATGTATTCGGAGAACACGGCGCCGAAGATGCCGGTGGGCACGGTGAAGAG
The DNA here is from genome assembly GCF_928721695.1 of Dialister succinatiphilus. NCBI lineage: Bacteria > Bacillati > Bacillota > Negativicutes > Veillonellales > Veillonellaceae > Dialister > Dialister succinatiphilus. The sequence goes on from NZ_OV788641.1 coordinate 2,477,552, forward strand.
AACGGCGAAGGGCATGGACCAGCTTTCGTAGAGGGCTGCCAGGCAGAGGAAGGCAAAGATGAGGGCCATGATGAGGACTTTCATGGTGGAGCTGGAGGAGGTGCTTTCTTCACGGCTCTGGCCGGACCATTCGATGGTGAATCCGGAAGGCATGACGCTCTTGGCTGCTTCTTCCGCCGCTTTCATGGCTTCGCCGGAGCTGTAGCCGCTGGCGGCGCTGCCCTGGATGGTGACGCTCCGTACGCCGTTGAAACGGGTAATGGAGGAGGGACCGGTGGTAATGGAGCTGGTGAGCAGGGTGTCCAAAGGCACCATTTTCCCGGAGGCCGATTTCACGGAAATAAATTTCAGACTGTCCGCCTGGGAGCGGTACTGGGTATCTGCCTGTACGATGACTTTGTAGGCTCTTCCGAACTGGTTGAAATCGTTGACCTGGGAGCCGCCGAAGTTTGCCTGGAGGGCGGTGAATACGTCGGAGAGGCTGATGCCCAGATTTTTAATCTTTTCACGGTCCACGGCGTACTGCACGCTGGGGGTATTGGTGGCGTAGCTGGTGCGGACGCCGGAGAGCTCCGGCCTTGCGCTGCAGGCTGCCACCACCTGGTCAGCCACCTGGCCCAGCTCGGTATCGGAGAGGCCTACATTATCCTGAAGCTGCATGGTCCAGCCGCCTTCCATGCCAAGGCCTGGAAGGGCAGGCGTATTGAAGGCTGCCACCCGGGCTTCGGGATGGAGAGGCACCACGGTTTTGTTGAATTTGGCAATAATGGAGTTCACGCTGAGGTCGGAAGACTTTCTCTGGTCCCAGCTGTCCAGGGAAATATAGACGTTGCCGGAGTTGGAGGTAGAGCCGCCGGCATGGGTCATAATGTCCTTTACACCGGGGATTTTTTTCGTTTCATCAGCAATGGCATCCACGGTCTTCACGGTCTGGTTCAGGGATGTGCCTTCAGGCATGGTGACACTGGCCATGAAGAATCCCTGGTCTTCTTCCGGCACGAAGGTGGAAGGCAGCAGCTGATAGAAGAGGCCCATGAGGCCGGTAACAAGGACGAGGAAGATGACCGCGTATTTCAGATGGTGGATCATCCAGCCCACTTTTCCTGTGTATTTCTCGCGCCAGGATTCAAAGGCACTGTTAAATTTCCGGAAGAAGAAGGCCAGGGGGCCGCCGGTAAAGCCTTTGTCGTCCGATTTCAGAAGGAGGCCGCAGAGGGCCGGTGTCAGGGTGAGGGCTACGAAGGCGGAAATGGCCACGGATACGGTAATGGTAATGGCAAACTGTTTGTACAGCACGCCGGTGACGCCGCCGATGAAGGCCACGGGGATGAAGATGGAGGCCAGCACGGCGGTGGTAGCAATAATCGGTCCCTGTACTTCCACCATGGCTCTTTCGGTGGCTTCTTTGGCGGAAAGGCCGTCTTTGGACATGTGCTCTTCCACGTTTTCGATAACCACGATGGCATCATCCACCACCAGGCCGATGGCCAGCACCATGGCGAAGAGGGTCAGGGTATTGATGGTAAAACCAAGGAAAATGAAGGTGGCAAAGGTGCCTACAATGGAAACAGGCACGGCCAGCACCGGAATGAGGGTGGTTCTCCATTTCTGCAGGAAAATGAATACCACCAGGATAACGAGGAGCAGGGATTCCACGAAGGTATCCTTCACTTCGCTGATGGAGGCATTGATGAAGCTGGTGTTATCCATGACGATGATGTAGTCCAGATCAGGCGGGAAGTTCTCTTTGGCTTCGCTGAGCACCTGCTTCACCTGGCTGATGGTATCCAGGGCATTGGCGTCGTTGGTGAGCTGCACGCCGAAACCGATACCGTTCTTGCCGTTGATTTTGGAATTGCTGCTTGCGTTCTGGGTACCGGTCTCGATTTTGGCCACGTCCTTCAGGTACACGAACTGGCCGTTGGACGCGGACTTCAGGATAATGTTGCCAAACTGTTCCGGCGTGGTGAGCCGGCCTTCTACTTTGGCGCTGTACTGTTTTTCCTGGATTTCCGGCGCCGGCTGGCCGCCTACGGTACCGGCAGGAGCGGAAATGTTCTGTTCCTTAATGGCGGAAATCACATCAGAAACAGTGAGATTTCTTTCTGCCAGCTTATCCGGATTCAGCCATACCCGCATGGCATAGCTGGAGCCGAAGGTATTCACGTTGCCTACGCCATTGATGCGCTGGATTTTGTCCAGAAGGTAAATGTCCGCATAGTTCTTGAGAAAGGCCTGGTCATAGGTGCCGTTCGGCGAATAGAGGTTGGCCATGAGCACCATGTCGCCGGAAGACTTGCGCACCGTGAGGCCCGTGGTCTGCACGTCACTGGGGAGACTGTTCTTAGCCAGGTTCGCATTGTTCTGCACATTCACCGAGTCCGTATCGCCGTCACTGGACAGATCGAACACGATGGACAAACTGTAGGATCCGTCATTGCTGGAAGTGGAAGACATGTAGGACATATTTTCCAGCCCGTTCAGCTGTTCCTCGATGACCTGGGCCACCGTCTGGTTCACAATAGTCGCATTGGCGCCGGTATAGCTGGCGCTCAGACTGATGGTAGGCGGTGAAATCTGGGGATACTGGGCAATGGGCAGGGACAGAAGGGAAATGGTGCCCAGAAGCACAATAATAATGGAAATGACGATGGCAAAGATAGGCCGCCGGATAAAGAATTTTGACATGGCTCCTCCTTACTTCGCGCTCACGGAAGCGCTGGCGGAAGTGGAACCGTCGGAAGAAGTAAGAGACAGCCCCAGCTCATCAGCCGTGGTTTCCGTCACATTCAGCTCCTGCCCTTCCTTCAGGTTCGTCAGCCCTTCCACCACCACATTGTCATCTTTCGTCAGGCCGCTCTTCACTACATAATAGCTGCCTACCTGGTCCCCCAGGGTAACCTGCCGGGAAACGGACTTGTTATCCGATCCCACCACAATGACAAAGGACTTATCCAGCACCTGCTGCACCGCCCGCTGGGGCACAAGGATGGCATCCTTCAAAGGCCTTCCCTCCACCGTCACCCGGGCAAACATGCCCGGCAGCAGCACACCGTCGGCATTATCAAAAACAGCCTTCAGCGTCAGGGTGCCGGTACTCTCGGAAAGCTCACGGTCTGCAATATACTCCGTAGACACCTCGTCATACTTCTGGCCGTTGCTCAGAGTCAGAGTCGCCTTCGGCGGACGGGGCTCCTCCCCGCCTTCCCTCTCCGGCTTATCGCCGGTGCGGAAATTCAGGTATTCATTTTCACTGATAGAAAACTGCACATAAATGGGGTTGATAGAGCCCACAGACACCAGGGACGTATTTCCCGACGTAGCATAGGTGCCTACACCCACATCATCCACAGAAAGCTTGCCCGAAATAGGCGCACGAATCACCGTATCATCCAGATTTTCCTCCGCCTTCTGCAGAAGAGCATTGGCATCATCATAACTGGACTGGTTAGACGCCACCGTGGCCTCCTGGGTAGTCACCGTCTGCTCCGCAATGGCCCCCGAAGAAAGGAGCCTCTGGTACCTTCCCAGGTCGATGATGGAATTATTCAGCGCCGTCCTAGCCTTCTCCACATTGGAACGGGCAGAAAGCACCTCCGACTCATACTGCCGGTCATCGATCTTGTACAGCGCCTGCCCCTCATGGACCAGATCGCCGCTTCTGAAATATTTCTCCGTAATAGACCCGGAAACCTTCGGTTTAATCACCACCGCATCCATGGACTTCACCTGTCCCGAATAGTCATGAGACACACTGGTATCCTGCTGGATTACCTTCATAGCCTTCACCGAAACAGCCGAAGACTTCGGCTGCGCGCTGCTGCCGCAGCCCGTAAAGAAAACAGCAGCCCCCATGCAAAGCACAGCCGCCGCCATGACACAACGCTTCCTGCAAAATGTATTCATATCCATACCCTTTCCTTTACAAAATCACTCCCTGTATGATCTCTTACACTTTTTGCCTTTAGTTTACCATAAGTATCCCTTTCTTGGAAATTTCATTTAATGACTTGTGGTAATTTATAAATTATACCACACTTCCCTGTGGGACACACCTGCGGTGTGAGGTTTTAGTGGGTTCAAGGGGTTCAAAAGGTTCAGAGGGGGAAGGTTGACGGGGCTTCGCCCCGAGGGTTGTGAAGGGAAAGGTTCTTAAGATGGATGGGCCTTCGGCCCAAGGGTTCTTAAGTTTGACGGCCCTTCGGGCCGAGGGTTGTGGCCGCCTGTCGGCGGCAGGTTGTGTAGAAGGGTTGTGTACGCTTCGCTCAGGGGGCGACAGCGCCTGCGGCGCTGAGGGTTGTGGTATTGCCCTATCGGGCGATGAGTATAAAGTCAGCGTTATGAGGGAAGGTTCTTAAGATGGACCGGCCCCATGGGCCGGAGGGTTCTTAAGTTTGACGGGGCCTTTGGCCCCGAGGGTTGTGGTATCGCCCTTACGGTGCACAGCGAACACATTTTGAAGGAGCGCTAGCGACGCGCAAAATGTAGTGAGTCGTTTCCCCTTTAGGGGGCGATGAGTATAAAGTCAGCGTTACGGGATTGGCTTTATGAGTCATATAGTTTGATACGCATTACGGTGATCAGCCACCTTCGGTGGCTTTCCCCCCTTTGGTGCCTTACGGCACCACCTTCCCCCCCCGCAGTATCGGTCGGGCGACAAAAGGAAAGCGCCTTTATGGGCAGGCTAGGCGCCTTACTTCGCCCGACTTGCACATCCTATGCAGGATGTGCACAGTGGACAATAAAGCTCCGCAAAGCAATCCCTTCACTCAACGCATAGCGAAGAATAAAGTCCCCCCGCCGGGGGGAAGGTGGTGGCGCCAGCCACCAAAAGGGGTGCATTTCCGACGCCCGCAGGGCGGTTCTATGGTTTTCCCTCGGGCGAAGCCCGGCTGTCCGGTTTTCGCCGCTAAATGCGGCATAAAAAATGGCGCCCCAAAGGGCGCCCACCTCGCCAGCGCAGCGATACTATATACCTCCCGAGGGCGGAGCCCTCAACCCGTCCGGGAGGCGTCAGCCGGTCCCGGACAGAACCCTTGGCGCCCAGGGCCAAAGGCCCGGCGGCGCCATCAACCCTCGCGGCGAAGCCGCGTCAACCTTCGGGAATACAGGAAAGCACCGCCCAGGTCCTGCTCCCGATCCCGACCGCGCCGAAGGCGCCTGAACCCTCAAGCCCCAAAGGGGCTTGTCCCCAGCCCATATCCCAACAGTACCCCTTTTTTATTCAATATTTCATAGCTATACTCAATAAATCACAGCCATATGCAAAAAATTGTGATGCCTGCCGACTCTCCTCTATTTTCCTTCGATTTCCTCTGATTTCCTTATTGACATACCCTGCCTTCCATCCCTATAATACAAGCAAAAAAACAGGGAGGTTTTTCATGAAACAGTTAAAAATCGCTTTAACTGCCTTAGCTGCAGAAAGCGGCATTTCCCAGGAGAACTGGAAGACAGTGCCCCTGGAAGGCGCAGATCTTACTGACGTATCTGCCGTAGTCATGACCAGCCGGGACGAAGTTCCCCCATCCTATGACACCATTCATGCTTTTTCCATTCCCCTTTTCATTCTCGACACCGGCGCCGCGGCGGGAAGGAATATGTCTGCCATATCAGGCACCCTCCTTCCGGTGAAGGAGAAAGCATCCTGGAAGAAACGAATTACCCGGGCAGCCCTGCAGTATGAAAAAGACCTGCTGCCTCCTTTTTTCGGGGCCCTCATGAAATATACATCCCGGAAAAATGACCAGTACGACTCTCCCGGCCACCAGAGCGGTGCCTTTTACCGGAAACATCCATCAGGACGCATTTTCTACGACTACTACGGCCCCAATGTATTTCGCGGAGACCTTTCCAGTTCCGACGTGGACCTGGGGGACTTCCTCATCCATGAAGGGCCCGCCCTTTCCGCCCAGAAACATGCAGCCCGGGTATTTCATGCAGACAAAACCTATTTCGTGCTGAACGGCACCTCCACGGCCAACAAAATCGTGATGAACGCCGTACTGGCGCCCGGTGATATAGTACTCTACGACCGGAACAACCATAAATCAATCGATTTGGGCCTCATCCTCTCCGGCGCCATTCCCATATACATGGAAACCGCCCGTAACGCTGCCGGCTCCATCGGCGGCATTCCCGAAGCCTGCTTTGATGAAGACTATATCCGGAAACTGGTGGCGGAAAAAAATCCGGAAAAAGCCAAAGAAGAACGGCCCATCCGCCTGGCCGTCATCGAACTGGGCACCTATGACGGCTGCCTTTACAATGCCCGCCAGGTCATCGACCGCATCGGTTACCTCTGCGACTACATTTTCTTCGACTCCGCCTGGGTAGGATACGAACAGTTCATCCCCATGATGAAAGACGCCTCCCCCCTGCTGCTGGAACTGGGCCCCGACGACCCCGGCATCTTCGTCACCCAGTCCGTCCACAAACAGCAGGCCGGTTTCTCCATGACCTCCCAGATCCATAAAAAAGACGCCCACATCCGTGGCCAGCACCGCTACGTGCCCCACAAAAGGATGAACAACGCCTACATGATGCACTCCTCCACCTCCCCCTTCTACCAGCTCTTCGCTGCCCTGGACATGAACGCCCGGATTCACGAGGGAGAAGGGGGGAAGAAACTCTGGAAAGACGCCCTCATCCTGGGTATCGAACTCCGGAAAGAAATCATAAAAAAGTGCCACTACCTGAAGCCCTTCCTCCCGGATACCGTGGGAAACAGGAAATGGGAAAATGCAGACACCGCCCAGATTGCGGCAGACCGCCGCTTCTGGGCCTTCAGCCCCAAAGCCGGCTGGCACGGATTCAAAGGATACGGAGAAAACCAGTACTTCCTGGATCCCATGAAACTCATGCTCATCACCCCGGGCATTGATATCCCCACAGGCACCTACGAAGACTTCGGCATCCCCGGAACCATTGTGGCCGAATACCTCCGGGAAAACAAAATCATTCCGGAAAAATGCGACCTCAATGACATCCTCTTCCTCATGACCCCTGCAGAAACAGAAGAAAAACTGCACCGCCTCCTAGAGAAACTGGTGCAGTTCGAAACCGTCATAGACCAGGATGCCCCCATGGAAAAAGTACTGCCCCAGGTATACGACGCCTATGAAACATACTACAAAGGCTATACCATCAGGAAACTCTGCCAGAAAATGCACGATTTCTACAAAGAAAGAAACGTGGCCGCCCTGCAGCAGCAGCTCTTCGACCAAGACCACCTGCCTCCCTACGCCATGAGCCCCAGAGAAGCAGAAGGAGAATACTTCCGCGGAAACGGAGAACTCATAGACCTGAAAGACGCAGAAGGCCGCATCGCCCTCGAAGGCGCCCTCCCCTATCCCCCGGGCATCCTCTGCATCCATCCCGGAGAACGGTGGACAAAAACCGCCATCCATTACTTCATGGACCTAGTAGACAGCATCAACGCCCTCCCCGGCTTCCCCCCGGAAGTCCAGGGCGTCTACGTGGAAGACGGAAAAGACGGTAAAAAACACGCCTTCGGCTGCGTACTGAAAGAATAATGCCATATGGACAAGCCCCTTTGGGGCTTGAAGGTTCAGAAGGTTCAGAAGGTTCAAAAGGTTCAGAGGGAAAGGTTCTTAAGTAAGATGGATGGGCCTTGGACACACCTACGGTGTGAAGGTTCTTAGGATTGACCGGCCTGACGGCCGGAGGGTTCTTAAGTTTGACGGCCTTTCAGGCCGAGGGTTGTGGTATCGCCCGCAGGGCGATGAGTATAAAGTCAGCGTTATGAGGGAGGGTTCTTAAGATGGACCGGCCTGCGGCCGGAGGGTTCTTAAGTTTGACGGCCTTTCAGGCCGAGGGTTGCGGATTGCCCTCTCGGGCAATGCTTATAAAGTCAGCGTTACGGATTTACCTATCTGTATCATACGTTATGATAGGATTCTGTTGATTGGCTCGCTGCGCTCGCCTCCCCCTTTCCGGCTTCGCCCTTGGACACGCCTGCGGCGTGAGGGTTGACGGGGCTTCGCCCCGAAGGTTCTTAAGGTTCTTAAGTTTGACGGTCCTTTGGGCCGAGGGTTGCGGATTGCCGCTCTGCGGCAATGCTTATAAAGTCAGCGTTACGGATTTACTTTCAGTGTCATATGACATGCCTCCCACAGGGCAAGGTGGTGGCGACAGCCACCAAAGGGGGAAAACGCCGAAATGGTACGTGAAGTATATGACTCGCTGTTTTTCCCTCATATCTCTCGTTTCCCCTTGAGGGGAAGTCCCGCGAAGCGGGAAAGGGTGTACGGGGCAGAGCACCGATAGGATGCTCCATCGCGGTCCTGACCGCCAATCGGCGGCCCCCGATCGAAGCGATGCACAGCGAACTGGATTTGTAGGGGCGCATCAGCGACCTGAAAATCCAGTGAGTCAGTGACAGCAGAGGGTGAAGGAGCGCTAGCGACGCGCAAAATGTAGTGAGTCGTTTCCCCTTTAAGGGGGCGATGAACATAAAGCCAGCGTTATGAGGGAGGGTTCTTAAGATGGACCGGCCCTATGGGCCGGAGGGTTCGTAAGTTTGACGGCCCTTCGGGCCGAGGGTTGTGGTATCGCCCTTTGGGCGATGAGTATTATAATGCCGCCTTTCGGCGGTCACGTCCACATCGAGTATCATAATCATTCTTACCCTCGTACATCCCTTCGCCACTTCGTGGCCCTCTTCCCCTAAAGGGGACGCAAGAGGCGTTACGGGATTTGCTTTTCTGTGTCATAGGGCTTGATTGGCATTCTGGTGATTAGCCGCTGCGCGGCTCCCCCCTTATCCGGCTGCGCCGGACTGTCCCCCATCCGGGGGACAGAATAAATCGCTCTATGCTTTCCTGCAGAGACATGGCTCCATTGCTAAGCACCCATAGTGCCCCCTCGAAGAGGGGAAAAGGTGGTGGCGCCAGCCACCAAAGGGGGATGCATTTCCTCGCCCGCAGGGCTGTTGTATGGTTTTCCGACGGGCGAAAGCCCGGTTGTCCGGTTTTCGCCGCCAAAGACGGCATAAAAAATGGCGCCCTTATGGGCGCCGTACCTCGCCAGCGCAGCGGTGCTTCATACCTCCCGAGGGCGAGAGCCCTCAACCCGTCCGGGAGGCGTCAGCCGATCACAGGCAGAACCTTTGGTGCCCAGGGCCGTCAGGCCCGGCGGCGCCATCAACCCTCGCGGCGAAAGACCACGGTCGGCCGACTAAATGGAAGGCCCTTTTATGGGCAGGCTAAGGGCCTACTTCGGCCGACTTGCACATCCTATGCAGGATGTGCACATCAACCTTCGGGAATAAATGATACGCACAGCAAAAAAGCACTAACCATAACAGTTAGTGCTTTTTCAGT